>NZ_CABPSB010000002.1 GCF_902459655.1 Pandoraea anhela | reverse complement strand
AAAGGCCGCACAGCGCACTGAACTACCTTGCGCCGTCAGAGTTTGCGGCGAAACATCGAGCAACCGCGGACGCTCCTACCGCTTTCCAGGAGTTGGTTTAAAGGGACTTTGCTAGAAGCCCATTGGCCCGATTGAAGGGGGCATGTCACGAGAGTGCGTAAGAATTATTTAATCGCTGACTGCGGCAGCCTTGAGGTGCGCAGTCAACTTTTTTGAGAATCTAGCTAGGCAGTGCCAGCTTTTTTGAGAGATCTGTGGAGGGTGTTTTCACATAAGATCGACAACGCCTTGATTTTTCTAGATGCGGTTGGTCAAGTATTTTGAGAGCCTACAGATATTACGTCGTCGCGCGCATCCCCCCAAAAAGCCCCATAAGTCAAAAGACCTACGGGGCTTTTTCCTTCTCACCCTTCCCCGCAGGGAATCCCGTCAATCGGGCATTCCGGGGTGCCGGGTGTCGACCGGGTGATGGCCTCGACCTTTTTCTGCGTCGCTTGGGGATCCGTCACCCAATCCCGGTAGAAGCCGAACGGGCAGTCGGCCACGCCGTTCACGCTTTCGCCGGAATGGATCGTCCCGGTGTAGCCACGGTGGAGTAGCTTGTAAAGATGGTTCTGCGACTGCATGTTCTTGCGGGCGTCGCGGATCGCGCTCACGGAAAGCTCGGCGTACTGCACGCCCATCTCCTCCTCACCGCACTCGCCGAGCGTGCGGCCGTCGAAGCCCACGATGGCCGAGTGGCCGAAGTACGAATACACACCGTCCCAGCCCGTGGCGTTCGCCACGGCGACATACGTGTTGTTCATCCACGCCATCGCCTTCGCTACGAGCACCTGCTGATCCTTGGCGGGATACATGTACCCCTGACAACGCACGACCAACTCCGCACCGTTCATCGTGCAGTCGCGCCAAATCTCCGGATAGTTGCCGTCGTCGCAAATGATCAGACTGATCTTCAGCCCCTTCGGCCCCTCCGTCACATAAGTCCGATCGCCAGGGTACCAACCCTCGATCGGCGTCCACGGCATGATCTTGCGGTACTTCTGTACGATCTCCCCGCGATTGTCGATCAGCACCAGCGTGTTGTAAGGGACCTTGTTCGGATGCTCCTCATGCCGCTCGCCCGTCAGCGAAAACACGCCCCACACGTTCGCCTTTCGACACGCCGCCGCAAAGATATCCGTCTCCTCACCCGGCACCGTCGCCGCAGTATCGAACATCTCCTGACGGTCGTACATGATCCCGTGCGTGGAATACTCGGGAAAGATCACGAGATCCATGCCAGGTAGTCCCTGCTTCATGCCGACCACCATGTCCGCGATCTTGCGCGCGTTCTCCAACACTTCCGCTTTCGTATGCAGGCGCGGCATCTTGTAGTTGACGACCGCAACCCCCACGCCGTCGCGGCTACTCGAAATATCCCCATGTCGCATGAATCCCTTCTCCTTCAAAACACATCGTCCGGTCGCACGGCCCCGCATAGTCGGGCCGCCCCTGACCCATTCAACGAATCAATGGCTGATCATCCAGGGCCGCCCTGCCGGCCGCTTCAGCCCACCTGTCGCGTCCGACGTCGGCGCACTCACCCCCGCCAACGACACCTTGCCGCCGGCGCAGCAACTGCATCCGGGCCGGTGACGCGACGACGGCCCGTCACCCGAATGTCGCGGCGCATGCGCCGCGCGCTCGTTCGTGGCATGCGCCGCGCGATTCGCATTTCCCATCAATGCCAGCGCCGGCGCCGTCATCACGCGCGTGCCCTCGCTGCCGCAATCGGGACAGTGACACGGCGTGTCGCGATCCGCGATCCGCCGCATCACGGTGAACGGCCCGCACGTCGCACATTCGAAGTCGTAAATCGGCATGTCTGCCTCCTGATGTCTTAACGCGTTGCGGTGTTCGTGACGTTCGCTGCGTCAGGCTTTCACCAGATCCGGCGAACACGGCATGTCGACGCCACCCTTCACATGACGAATCGGCCCGTCGGCATTCGGCCGGATGTCGAAGTCGAAAATCTGCGTCGGCAACCACAACGTCGCACACGCATTCGGAATGTCGACCACGCCGCTGATGTGCCCCTGCACCGGCGCACAACCCAACAACGAGTACGCCTGCGCCCCCGAGTAACCGAACTTCTTCAGATACTCGATGGCGTTCAGACACGCCTGGCGATAAGCGACCGTTACGTCCAGATAGTGCTGCCCGCCCTGCTCGTCGACCGAAATGCCCTCGAAAATCAGATAGTCGTTGTACGCCGGCGTGATCGGACTCGGCTGGAACACCGGATTGCGAATGCCGTACTTCGCCATGCCACCCTTGATGACGTTTACGCGCATATGCACCCAGCCGGCCATCTCGATGGCGCCGCAGAAGGTGATCTCGCCGTCGCCCTGACTGAAGTGAAGATCGCCGACGGACAATCCTGCCCCGTCCACATACACCGGGAAAAACACCTTGGAGCCGCGCGAAAGATCCTTGATGTCGCAGTTCCCGCCGTGCTCGCGCGGCGGAACCGTGCGCGCGCCCTCGGCGGCCGCCTTGTTGCGCGCATCGCCCGTGAGCTTGCCCATGTGAGCCGTGGCCGCAAACGGCGGATTCGCCAACGGCGGCACACGATCCGGCTGCGTCGCAATGAGGCCGACTTCACGCTCGTTCCATGTCTCGAGCAACTTCGGATCGGGAAGACAACCGATCAGTCCCGGGTGAATCAACCCCGCGAAATTCACCCCCGGGATATGGCGAGAACTCGTGTAAAGACCGTGGAAATCCCAGATCGATTTCTGTGCGTGCGGGAAATGATCGGTCAGAAACCCGCCGCCGTTCATCTTCGAGAAAAAGCCGTTGAAGCCCCACTGACTATCCTGCTTCGCACCGATGTCGAGCAGGTCGACGACCAGCAGATCGCCGGGCTCCGCACCATGCACGCCGACCGGCCCCGAAAGAAAGTGCACGATGGACAAGTCGATGTCGCGCACGTCGTCCGCGCTGTCGTTGTTCTTGATGAAGCCGCCGGTCCAGTCGTACGTCTCGAGAATGAAGTCGTCGCCCGGATTGACCCAGCACGCCATCGGAATGTCCGGATGCCAACGGTTGTGCACTTGCTCGTTTTCGTAGGCGGATTGGTTCAGGTCGACCTTGATGAGAGTGTCAGTCATTGCCCTCGCTCCTGGTTTTAAATGCCGGTGCCAGACACCAGCGATCAAATGACGCCTCGTGGCGCCGGGTTACACAGACAGGTATTCGCGGATACGCTCGGTGTCGCTGGCGTCGCGCGTGCTTTGATGCACGAAGCGTCCGCCCTCGATGACGAACAGCCGGTCGGCCACGTCCATCGCGAAACTCAGCACCTGTTCGGACACAACGACCGCGATGTTGCGCGTCGCACGTATCTGGTTGAGCGCTCGGGCAATATCCTTGATGACGGACGGCTGAATCCCCTCCGTGGGCTCGTCGAGCAGCAATACCTTGGGATTGGTGGCCAGCGCGCGTGCAATGGCGAGTTGCTGTTGCTGCCCGCCCGAGAGGTTGCCGCCCTTGCGACGGCGCATGTCGAACAACACGGGGAACAGCGCGTAGAGATCGTCGGGAACGGACTGACTCGCGGCGTTTTCGAGACCCGTCTGAATGTTCTCCTCGACGGTGAGCGAGGCAAAGATCTGACGCCCCTGCGGCACGTAACCGATCCCTTTGGCCACCCGACGAAAACTCTCGTCCTTCGACACATCGACACCGCCCACGCGAACGGTGCCGCGATTGGCGGGCAACATGCCGATCAACGATTTGAACAGCGTCGTCTTGCCCATGCCATTGCGTCCCATCACGGCAACGCTCTCGCCACTGGCGACGGAAAACCCGATACCGTGAAGCACCTCGCTCTGACCATAGCTGACGACGAGATCATCGACTTCCAACATGATGTGTCCTCCGATCAGTGTCCGAGATAAACATCGATCACCCGGGGATCGGACTGCACCTTGGCCATCGGGCCCTCGGCGAGAATCTTCCCCTGATGCATCACGGTGACTTTGTGTGCGATCCGCTCGACGAACGCCATATCGTGCTCGATAACGATCATCGAACGGTTCCGACAGATTCGGTCGAGCAGCTCCGCCGTCAATTCGCGCTCGCGCACACTCATGCCGGCAATCGGCTCGTCGAGCATCAACAGTTCGGGATCCTGCATAAGCAGCATACCAATTTCCAACCACTGCTTCTGCCCGTGCGACAGCAGGCCGGCTTCGAAGTCCAGCGACGCCGACAGTCCGATTTCGTCCGCGACGGCACGCACGCGGTCCGCCACCTCGGAATCGGTGCGGTAGAGCAACGCGCCGAACACGCCACGGCCTCTCGGGAACGACACTTCGAGGTTTTGCGCGACGCTCAGGTTTTCATAGATCGACGGTGTCTGGAATTTGCGACCGATCCCTTTGTGTACGCGCCGGAATTCAGCCAGCCTCGTAATTTCCTCGTTGCGAAACTTGATGCTGCCGGCCGTCTCTTTCGTCTTGCCGCAGATGAGATCGAGCAGCGTGGTCTTGCCAGCGCCGTTCGGTCCGATCACCACTCGCAGTTCGCCGCGCTCCAGATACAGATTCAGCGAATCGATGGCCTTGAAACCGTCGAACGACACGCTCAGGTCCTCGACCGCCAACAGAAAGTCGGTGTTGCTCATGCGTCATGCTCCTTTGTTCTCGGCGCCCAGGAAACGGCGAATGCGCGGACGCACATGCGCCTCGTAGAGACCGGCCAGTCCGTTCGGGAAAGCCATCACAACACCGATGAACATCGCTGCCATCAGATACAGCCAGAGGTTGGGGAAACTCTCCGAGAACCAGCTCTTGCCCAGATTCACGAGGATCGCGCCGTACACCGCACCGACAAGCGACATGCGTCCGCCAACCGCCGCATAGATCACCATTTCGATGGACGGCACGATGCCGACGAACGACGGCGACATGAAGCCGACCTGAAGCGTGAACATCGCGCCCCCCACGGCGGCGAGCAACGCCGCGAAGCAGAACGAGAACACCTTGAACATCGAGACGTCGTAGCCGGAGAAGCGCACGCGATCTTCCTTGTCGCGCATCGCCAGCAGCAACGTGCCCAGCTTGCCGCGCTGCACCCAGCGGCACACCAGCAACGCGACGATCAGCAATGCCGCGTTGACGAAGTAAAGAATGAGCTTCGCGTGGTCCGTACGAATGTCCCAGCCGAGCAACGTGCGCAGGTCGGTGATACCGTTCACCCCGCCGGTGTATCCCTGCTGCCCGATGATGAGCACCGACAAAATCAGCGCGACCGCCTGCGTGATGATGGCGAAGTACACCCCGCCGACTCGCCGCTTGAACATCGCGTAACCGATCACGAACGCGAGCACCGTCGGAACGATCAGTACCGCGAGAATCGAGACCGGCAGGTAGTGAAACGGCTTCCACCAATCCGGCAACGCGGTGAGCTGGTTCCAGTCCATGAAATCCGGAATGCCGGGGGTGGTCTGCGTGCTCGTGGCGGCCGGGCTCGACGCTTCGAGCTTGAGAAACATGGCCATCGCGTAACCGCCGAGCCCGAAGAAAACCCCTTGTCCGAGACTGAGCACGCCGCCATAACCCCACGCGATGACCAGACCGATCGCCACGAATGCGTAGGTCAGATACTTGCCCATGAGATTCAGACGGAAGGTATCGAGCGCGAGCGGAAACACCACGACGATGAGCGCAGCAAGTATCACGATGCCCGCGTAACCCGACGCGTCGAAGCGCGCGAGCGTTGCGCGCCAGCCGCTGGACGCCGCCTGCGGCTCCGGTCGGAGGGAGACGCCGCCCGCCGCGGTTTGGATGGGTTCCATATACATCTCTCCATACAGAAGATTCGGTAGACGACCGGCGCCCGGAAGCGCCGGTCGTCGGTTCACGGCCGACACCTGCGCCGCAAGACGCTGTGCCGTGAAGCCGTGTCATGCGGCTCGGTCATACGCGCCGGACTTTCGAGGCGAACAGACCTTGCGGGCGCATCATCAGAATGACCACGACGGTCAGCAGCGTGAGCACACGGGCAATCGAGCCGGAAAGGAAGAATTCGCTGATCGACTGCATTTGTGCGATGCCGAACGCCGACGCGACCGTACCGAGCAGACTTGCGGCGCCGCCGAAGGTCACCACCAGGAACGAATCGACGATGTAGAGCGAACCGCTGGTGGGGCCCGTCGAGCCGATGGCGGTGAAGGCCGCCCCGGCCACACCGGCGATGCCGCACCCGATGGCGAACGTCATGCGATCGGTGCGACGCGTGTTGATCCCTGCGGCGTTCGCCATGGGGCGATTAGCGACCGTGGCTCGCACGCGCAGGCCCCAGCGGGAGCGATACAGCGCGAGCAGGAGGCCGCCCGTCATGACGAGCGCGAGCGCCATCACGAACATGCCGCTGATGGGAATGTCGAGACCCGGCGCCGGCTCCCACGATCCCATCAGCCAGTCGGGCAGCGCCGGGCTGACTTCCTTCGGTCCGAACGTCGAACGAAACACTTGCTGCATGCCGAGGCTCAGGCCCCAGGTCGCGAGGAGCGTGTCGAGCGGTCGTCGGTACAGATGCCGGATCAGCGCCCATTCCGCGAGCCATCCCGCCGCGAAGGCGAACACGAAGGCGGCGACGATGGCGAAGAAGAAGTACACCGGCGCGAACACCGGCCAGACGTTCTGCGTCACCCACGAGAACATGTAGACCGTATAGGCGCCGATGGTCATGAACTCGCCGTGCGCCATGTTGATCACGCCCATCTGCCCGAAGATGACGGCGAGCCCGAGTCCCATCAGTAGCAAAACGCTGAACAGGCTCAGTCCCGCAAAGCCCTGCATCAGCGTGATATTGAAAATGTCGTTGGCGGACATCTGACGCTCCTCGCGCGACGACCGTGCGGTCATCGCGCCTGTGCGGGTTGACGGATTACATGTAGCCCTTCGGGAACGGATCCGGATGGATCGGCTCCGGCGAACTCGCCACGACCTTGAACTGGCCGTCGGCCTGTCCCTCGCCGATCAGTGAACGGCTCCACAGGTGATGGTTCGGGTCGACCTTCGCGTAGCCCTGCGGCGCATTGGCCAGCTCGATGCCGGCCGACGCGGCGACGACCTTGTTCACGTCGAAGCTGCCGGCACGCTCGCACGCGGCTTTCCAGATCCACGGCCCGAGGTAGGCAGCCTGCGTCACGTCGCCGATCACCGACTTCGCGCCGTAGCGCGCCTTGAAGGCGGACACGAACTTCTTGTTGTTGTCGTTATCGAGCGACTGGAAGTACTTCATCGAGGAATAGAAGCCCGCGAAGTTCTCGCCGCCGATGCCCAGCACTTCGTCTTCCGTGACGGACAGCGTGAGGAGGAACTGCTTTTGCGGCGTAATGCCGGCGGCCTTGAGTTGCTTGTAGAACGCGACGTTAGACCCGCCCACCACCGTTGCGAAAATGCAGTCGGGGCGTGCGAGCTTGATCTTGTTCATCAGCGAATTGAATTCGGTTGTGCCGAGCGGGTAATACTCCTCGCCGACGACCTTCGCCTTGAGATGCTGCTCGATATGGCGACGCGCGATCTTGTTCGACGTGCGCGGCCAGATGTAATCGGAGCCGATCAGGAAGAAGGTCTTCGCCTTCTTCGTGTTCGACGCCCAGTCGAGCGCCCAGAGAATCTGCTGCGTGGCTTCCTGGCCGGTATAGAAGACGTTCTTCGATTGCTCCAGGCCCTCGTAGAACGTGGGGTAGTAAAGCAAGCCGTTGTCTTTCTCGAACACGGGCAGCACGGCCTTGCGCGAGGCCGATGTCCAGCAACCGAACACCGCAGCGACATGGTCGTTTTCGAGCAGCTTCTTGGACTTTTCGGCGTAGGTCGGCCAGTCGGACGCACCGTCTTCCTGAATGACGTTGATCTTGCGGCCGAGCACGCCGCCCATGGCGTTGATCTGTTCGATCGCGAGCCGTTCTGCCTGAATCGAGCCCGTTTCCGAGATCGCCATCGTGCCGGTCGCCGAGTGCAACTGGCCGACGGTGACGGTGGTGTCGGTGACGGCGAGGCCCGTCGTGTTCACCTTGGCCGTCGGGGGCACCTGAGCGAATGACGTGCGCGGCAAGCCCAGCGCCATGAGCGGCGCAGCGGCGAGCCCGCCGAGCAGTCGCCTGCGCAACGGCGAAGCCATGCGCTCGTCATCTTCGAATCGATCGTCTGCGGACATCACGTTCTCCTGGTCTTAGGCCCTGTGCGAAGGCGCGTCGGGCGGGTTACACGGGTTTGAACGCAATGTAGGGAGCCAATTTGGCGATCGAAATACGTCGATTGACGTATTCCCCGAGGGGAGCGGTGGAATGTAATTTGCTTCGGGCCTTACACCCGCGTTGTCTACGACGTTTTTGCACCAATCCGGATCGTCTGCACGTCTTCATGGCCAAGATGCACCAAAGTTCAGTAACCGCGCCCAGTACCCAGCGCATCGTCAAGGTGCGGCGCGATTACAACGCATGGGTCGGCGACGAGACGCTGGAGGACTACGCCCTGCGCTTTACGCCACGTTCGTTTCGGCGCTGGTCGGAAGCGCGCGTCGCCAGTACCGCGATCGGCGGCGTGTCGTTTCTGGTGCTCGAGGCGATCGGCGGCAGCCTTGTCATCAATTACGGCTTCACGAATGCGGTCTGGGCGATCGCCGCCGTCTCGATCCTGATTTTTCTGACGAGCCTGCCGATCAGCTACTACGCGGCGCGGTACGGCGTGGACATGGATCTGCTCACGCGCGGTGCGGGATTCGGCTACATCGGCTCGACGGTGACGTCGTTTCTTTACGCGATCTTCACGTTTCTTTTCTTCGCGCTCGAAGCGGCCATCATGGCGCTCGCGTTGCAGCTGTATTTCCACATTTCGCTGGCGATCGCGTATGTCGTGAGTTCGCTCGTCGTCATTCCGCTGGTGATGTTCGGCATCACGCTGATCAACCGCTTGCAAAGCTGGACACAGCCGCTGTGGATCGTGCTGTTCGTGCTGCCTTACGCGGCGCTCCTGTGGCATCACCCCGGGCTGGTCGGCGAGTGGACCACCTTCGCGGGCTTTGCGCCCCAAGGCCGGGCGTTCAGCCTGATTGCATTCGGGCAGGCGTCGACGGTCGTGTTCGCGCTGATCGTCCAGATCGGCGAGCAGGTGGACTATCTGCGGTTCCTGCCGCCGCTGACGTCCCGAAATCGGAAGCGATGGTGGCTGGCGCTGTTATCGGCCGGCCCGGGCTGGATCGTGCCCGGTGCGCTGAAGATGCTCGGCGGCGCATTTCTCGCGTTCGTTGCCATTCAGAACGAGGTGGATGTCGCGCAGGCGGCGCAGCCCACGCAGATGTACCTCGTCGCGTATCACATCCTGCTCGATCCGGCGGGCCTGGCGAGCTGGGCGCTGCCGGTGATGACACTGTTCGTCATCGTCTCGCAACTCAAGATCAACGTGACGAATGCCTATGCGGGCTCGCTCGCCTGGTCGAACTTCTTTGCGCGTCTCACGCACAGCCATCCGGGACGCGTGGTTTGGCTCGTCTTCAACGTGATGATCGCGTTGTTGCTCGTCGAGATCGGCGTCTTCGAGGTCATCGGCAAAGTGCTTTCGCTTTATGCGAACGTCGCCGTTGCGTGGGTCGGCGCGCTGTGTGCGGACCTCGTCATCAACAAGCCGCTCGGCTACAGTCCGCGTCATATCGAATTCAAGCGTGCCCATCTCTACGATGTGAATCCCGTCGGTCTGGGCGCGATGTTGCTCGGTGTCGTGGCGGCGCTGACGGCTCGCGCGGGTGTCTTCGGTGAGCTTGGCGAAGCGATGTCGCTGTTTCTCGCCTTCGGTGTGGCGTTCGTTTGCGCGCCGGGCATCGCCATCGCCACGCGCGGCGAGTATTACCTCGCCCGCAAACCGCAATCGACCGGCGATGCGCGGTCGCTCAAGTGTGCGATCTGCGAGCATGCCTTCGAGCCGGAGGACACGGCGCACTGCCCGGCCTACGGCGGCACGATCTGCTCGTTGTGCTGTTCGCTTGACTCGCGTTGCCACGATCGCTGCAAGCCGCATGCGCGCTTTTCGGTGCAGGCCGACCGGGCGCTGCACCGTGTGTTTCCGCGCCTGCGCCTCGGGCCGGCGGCGTTGCGGCTGATTCGCTACGCCAGCCTCGTGCTCGCGATACTGGCGGTGCTGGCCGGCGTGCTCTATCTGATCTGGACGCAAAGCATGGCGTCGATCAGCGACGCCGAAGGCGGGATCATCGCGAGCAGCTTCCTGAAGATATTCTTCTCACTCGCGCTGGTGGGCTGCATTGCCGCGTGGTGGTTCGTGCTGGAGCGCGAGAGCCGGCGCGTCACGGAAGAGGAGTCGCAGCGACAAAACGAGTTGCTGATCCAGGAGATCGACGCGCACCAGAAAACCGACGAAGCGCTCAAGCGGGCAACCGCCGCCGCCGAATCGGCGAATCAGGCCAAGAGTCGCTACGTCTCCGGACTCAGCCATGAACTTCGCACGCCGCTCAACAGTATCCTCGGTTATGCACAACTGCTGATGCAAGCCCGGGACGAATTATCGCCAACGCGTTACAACGCCGTGCGCACGATTCACCGAAGTGGCGAGCATTTGCTCGCGCTGGTGGACGGACTGCTCGACGTGGCGCGCATCGAAGCGGGCAAGCTGCAACTGAACATCACGAAAGTGTCGCTCACCGATTTCGTGTCGCATGTGTCGTCGATGATGAGTCCGTTGGCGATGGAAAAGGCACTCGCCTTCGACGTGCAGGTGGTCGGTCGAATTCCTGCGACGGTGAAATGCGATCAGAAGTACCTCGGGCAGATTCTCACCAATCTGATCGGCAATGCGATTCGCTTCACGGCGGCCGGAACGGTGACGTTGCGTGTGAGTCACGCGCTCGACACGCTGAAATTCGAAGTGATCGATACGGGCCCCGGTATTCCCTCCGAAGAGATGGCGCGTCTTTTCCTGCCGTTCGAGCGTGGCGACGCGGCGCATGCGGACGATCACGGCGCGGGGCTGGGGCTGACGATCTGCCGCTTGCTCACCCACGCGCTCGGTGGCAGTCTCGACGTGCACAGCGAGGTCGGACGCGGCACGCACTTCGTCGTCAAGCTCTTTGCGCCGGCCGTGCAAAGCGCCCCCGATGTCTACACCGAGTTGGCGGCGATTCGCGGATACACGGGGCCTCGCCGCGCGATTCTGGTCGTCGACGATCTCGCCGACCAGCGCGGCATCGTGGTGCAATTGCTCACCCCGCTGGGTTTCGATGTGACGGAGGTCGGCAGCGGGCCGGATGCGCTGAGGTGGCTGGGCACCCATACCGCCGACGCGATCATCATGGATATCTCGATGCCGTTGATGGACGGCTATGAAACGAGTCGTCTGATTCGCGAGAACCAGTTGTCCGATGCGCCCGTCGTGCTGCTCTCCGCGAATGCTTTCGCCGACGACCGGGAACGCGCCAGCGCGACAGGTTGCGCCGGCTATCTGGCCAAGCCGCTGCGGGTGAATCTGTTGCTGGATAAGCTCGCGCAACTGCTCTCGCTCGAGTGGATTGCCGCCGACGCACCGGTGCTCCCCGCCACCACCGATGCCAGCGATGCCACCGCCATTCCATCCGATGCTGCCGATGCCGCCACCCTGTCGGCATCGACCGGCACTGCCTTGTTGGCGCCGTTCTTGCTGCGCATTCGCGAGCATCTCGATGTCGGTTATGTGCAGGGGGTGATCGAACAACTCGACGCGGCGCGCGCTGCGCATCCTGCCTTGTCCGCGCGGATCGACACGCTACGTGCCCTTGCCGAGCGCTTTAAGTTAAGGGAATTCGAGAATGAACTGGCCAGCCTGTCCCGTGCCACTCGCGCCTGATGTCCGGGCGACGACGAGCGACCCGTCCGAGTGGCTGGGAAACCGCCCTGTCGTGCTTATCGTGGACGATACGCCCGACAATCTCGCGTTCCTCTCCGATACCCTGCAAGCGAACGGTTATGCCGTGCTCGTCGCACTCAGCGGCGAGGCCGCGTTGAAGTGTCTGTCGCGCGTCACGCCCGATGTGGTGCTGCTCGACGCGATGATGCCGGCAATGGATGGATTCGAAACCTGCATGCTGATCAAGCGGGATCCGCGCCATGAGCATCTGCCGATCATTTTCATGACGTCGCTGACCGAAAGCGAGCATGTCGTCAGGGGCTTTCGCGTGGGGGGGATCGATTATGTGACGAAGCCGGTGCGCCCGGAAGAGGTATGCGCCCGCATCGGCGCGCACGTGGTGCGCTCGCGCGCGCAGTCATACGCGCAAGCGGCGCTGTCGCACGATGCGCGCGCATCGCTCATCGTCGCGGGGGACGGCACGATTTGCTGGCAGAGTCCGCAGGCCGCGCGACAGATCGCCGCGTACGGAAACACGGTTGGCGACACCGAGCGCGAAAGTTGCGGCGATACGCGGGGAGGCGAGGCCAACCCGCGATTACCCGCACCCTTGCTGCATTGGTTCGTCGAATGGCTCGCACACGGCGCACCACCTGACGTCGTGTACGAATTCGCGCTGGGTAACGTCAGGCGGTCGGCCACGGCCGCACCCACGACGAAGGCAGGTGAGTGGATCGTCACGCTGACGGAGGCCGACGACACGGCGCATTGCAATGCACTCGCCTTGCGTTTCGGCCTGACCGCACGGGAAGCGGAAGTCCTGCTGTGGGTGTCGCGCGGCAAGGCCAATCGCGACATCGGCGATATCCTCGGCATGGCGCCGCGCACGGTCAACAAGCACCTCGAACATCTGTTTCGCAAGCTGCATGTGGAAACCCGCGCCACGGCTGCGGCACTCGCGGTAAAAGTGCTCGATCGAATGTAAGTGCAATGTAGGGAAATCTTCTGCGAAACAGTGCAGCACAACTGATTGGCACTACATTGGATCACAGCACAAACCACCGTATTTCCCCTGATTTTTTCTTTTTTCGATCATGTCGCGATCCTAAATGGTGCAAAATGCTTTTTCTGCATAAGAATAAGCACCATTGATGGGCATCCGAGATGAAATATCAATCACTTGACGATTTCCTGCGCGCCACTCGCGAGCGCAATCCTGGCCAACCGGAGTTCCTGCAAGCTGTCACGGAGGTGATGGAGAGCCTTTGGCCGTTCATATCGCAGCATCCCAGATATGCCGAACACGGTTTGCTCGACCGTCTCGTCGAACCGGAGCGCACCGTCATGTTCCGCGTCTCGTGGGTCGACGATCATGGCGACGTGCAGGTCAATCGCGGCTATCGCATCCAGCACAGTTCGGCCATCGGACCGTACAAGGGCGGGCTGCGCTTCCATCCGTCGGTGAACCTGTCGATCCTCAAATTCCTCGCCTTCGAGCAGACATTCAAGAACGCGCTCACCACGCTTCCGATGGGCGGTGGCAAAGGCGGCGCCGACTTCGATCCGAAGGGCAAAAGTCCCGGCGAAGTCATGCGCTTTTGTCAGGCGTTCGTCAGCGAACTTTTCCGCCATGTGGGCAGCGACACCGATGTGCCCGCCGGTGATATCGGCGTCGGTGGCCGTGAAGTCGGCTTCATGGCCGGCATGATGAAAAAACTCTCCAATCGCGCCGATTGCGTTTTCACCGGCAAGGGGCTGTCCTTCGGCGGCTCGCTGATTCGTCCCGAGGCGACCGGCTACGGCACGGTGTACTTCGCCGAAGAGATGCTCAGGCAGGCCGGCCGCAGTTTCGACGGTCTGCGCGTCAGCGTTTCCGGTTCGGGCAACGTCGCGCAGTACGCTGTCGAGAAAGCGATGGCGCTCGGCGCGAAGGTGGTCACCGTTTCCGATTCGAGCGGCACCATCGTCGACGAAGACGGTTTCACCACCGAAAAGCTCGCCGAGTTGATGGACGTGAAGAACCATCACTACGGCCGCGTCAGCGACTACGCCAAACGTACCGGCGTCAGGTTCCTTGCGGGGGAACGCCCGTGGCAGATCCCGGTGGACGTCGCACTGCCGTGCGCCACGCAAAACGAACTCGACGCCGACGACGCCGAAACGCTGATCCGCAACGGCGTGATCTGCGTCGCGGAGGGCGCCAACATGCCGTCGACCAACGAAGCCGCGAAGCGCTTCGAAAGCCAAGGCATTCTGTACGCCCCGGGCAAGGCCAGCAACGCGGGCGGGGTCGCAACATCGGGGCTGGAAATGAGCCAGAACGCCATGCGCCTCTCCTGGCCGCGCGAGGAAGTCGATGCGCGGTTGCACGACATCATGCGCAGCATCCACGAGGTCTGTGTCCGGCATGGCCGTCGCGCAGACGGTTCGGTGAGCTACGTCAACGGCGCGAACGTTGCGGGCTTCGTGAAGGTCGCCGACGCGATGCTCGCGCAAGGCGTCATCTGAGCGCCACCGCTTACCGTTGCATCGCGTCGATGACGATGCGCTGCCTGGAGCGGCAGTGCATTTTTCTTTCGACGGGATTCTCCGATATCGGATGACGCCCGGCACACGCGATGACACCGCCTGCGCCGGGCGTGTCATTCGCTACCCGGCTTTCATCAGGCGCCAGAACGTGGTGCGGCTGATGCCCAGCGACCGCGCCGCAGACGCGCGATTGCCACCCGCCGCCCGCAACGCCGCAAGGGCGGTCTCGCGCGTGACGGCGGGAGGGCGTGCGTCGTCGTCGCTCGTTGCCGCCCGCTGCGCAGCGGGTCCCGATGCATGCCCCGCGCCCAATCGCTGCAACTCCGGAAAGACCTCGGGCAATGTCTGCCCATGTCGGACGGCATCGTGATCGAGATAGATCGCCGCACGCACGAGCAGATTATCCAACTCACGCACGTTCCCCGGCCAGTCATAGCGCGCGAAGAGCGGCGATAGCATGTCGAGGATGGAGGTCGACATGCGCGCATCCAGGCCGTACTGCACCGCGTTTCTCGCCAGCAACGTCTGTGCGAGCCGACGAATGTCGTCGCGCCGCTCGCGCAGCGCCGGTAGCGTCACTTGCAGCAAATTCAGACGGAAGTAGAGATCGGCACGGAAGCGTCCCTCGGCGACCAGCGCATTCAGATCCCGATGCGTCGCCGCGATCACCCGCACATCGACCGGCACCGCACGCCCCGAGCCGAGCCGCATCACCTCTCGCTCCTGCAACACGCGCAGCAGCCGGCTTTGCATCGCCGCGGGCATCTCGCCGATCTCGTCGAGGAAGATCGTCCCCGTGTGGGCGATCTCGAACAAGCCCGCTTTTCCGCCACGCCGCGCGCCTGTGAACGCCCCCTCGTCATGCCCGAACAGCTCGCTTTCGATCAACCCTTCCGGCAATGCCGCACAGTTGAAGGCGACGAACGGATTGCCGCGTCGCGCACTCGCGTTGTGAATGCCCTGCGCAACCAGTTCCTTGCCGGTGCCGCTCTCGCCCGTCAGTAACACGGTGGCGTCGTGCGATGCGCCCGCGCGTGCGAGACGTCTTACCTTCTCGATCTGCGGCGAGTCACCGACCAGGTCGGTAAGCTCATGCTTCGCCACGAGATGCTTCGGACGCTGTGTCGTGCGTAACGAACGATCGATGCGCTGCGCCATTTGCGCGTCCTGCACCGTGACGACTGCACCGGAGCGCATGCCGTGCTCGTAGATCGGCACGCAACTCGTGATGAACGCACGACCGTCGATATGCTCCAGTCGCTCCTCGATGGCCACGCCATTCTGCGACAGCTCCCGCAGCATCGGGCCGAGTTTGCGCGTGAGCTCGAACTGCCGTGCGCCATGGGTCGCGATTCGCTCCGCGTCCACATCCAGTAGCGTGAACATCGCCGGATTCACCGCTTCCAGTTGCCCGTTCTCGTCGAAGGCCGCCACCCCGTCGCGCATGTGCGCCACGATGGTGTTCAGGCGCATGCGCTTCGATTCTTTCTCGCGGCTCACGCGAGCCAGCTCGACAGACCGCTCGAAGGCCTCCTCCACCGCGCCGAGCGAGTACAGGAAGACGTGTTCGAGTCCTGCCTGCTGAGCGAAGTCGCATGCCATGCCCGGACCGATGATGACCTTGCAGCCTTGTGCGGCGAGCGTGTCGACGGCGTTCTGAACTTCGTCCACCGAGCGGTAGGCGCGCTGGCGAATCTGAATCTTCAGCAACTGGCCGAGGTCGTCCAGTTCGCGCGATACCGTCTCATGCAACACCAGCCCCAACGGCTGGTCGGGCCACGTGGTCGTGGCGCGGGTGATTGCACTGAGTACGTCGAAGCCGTTGACCTTCACCGTCACCACCGGCACGCAGAGGTTCTCGCGCAGATACGCGCCGTTCGAGCCGGCTGCGAGCACCACGTCGACCGCCCCCGATTCCACGTACGACTGCAACGCCGCCACGGCCGCGCCGTACCCCTCGCGCACCGCATAAAAACGCGCGCGATCGGTGTAACGCGGGGCGACCGTCTCGCAAAGGGTCTGCAAGCGGCTGATGCTCACGAGAGCGATGCCCGGACGACGGGCACGGGGGTCGCCAGGCAGCGATGCGGCGAGGGGCGACGGCTCCGCATCGGAAAGGCTGGGGGGCATGACGGTTGTCTCCGAAGTTTGCTGGCGGCGGGGCTGATAGCGCCGATGGCGCTGCGAAGCGTTTCACATCGCTGTTCTCGAAGTGTTTTACCGGCGTTTCATGAAACGTTTCAAGTCGCGTTCGCGAATTCTGCCACAGCCGCGGCAAACGGGCCGCACAGCACAAGCTCATGATTTGTCGACTGTTTTTTCTTCGTTCTCAAGTTGCCGATCGTCTGGCACACAGATTGCGGAAGCTGTCTCCATTTACCGATCCACCACACGGAGACCGCCATCATGACAACCGCGACCGCACAACGCCGCGCCGAATTCCGCCGCAAGGTCGACGCTCGCCGGGGCTTGCTCGTGCCCGGCGCCTTTAACGCCCTCTCGGCGCGCGTCATCGAAGACGCCGGGTTCGAGGCGCTGTACCTCACGGGAGCCGGCGTCACCAACATGTCGCTCGGCCTGCCCGATCTGGCGTTCATCGGGCTGTCGGAAATCGCCGAGCACACCGCGCGCGTGCGAGACGCCGTCTCGCTGCCGATCGTCGTCGATGCCGACACCGGCTTCGGCAACGCGCTGAACGTGCGCCATACGGTCCGCGTGCTCGAACGCAGCGGCGCCGACGCCATCCAGTTCGAAGATCAGGTGCTGCCCAAGAAGTGCGGCCATTTCAACGGCAAGGCCGTGATCGGTGCCGACGAGATGGTCGGCAAGCTCCGGGCCGCCGTCGATGCGCGTGAAGACGGCAATCTGCAAATCATCGCCCGCACCGATGCGGCCGCCGTACACGGCATCGACGCCGCCATCGAGCGCGGCCACCGCTTCATCGAAGCGGGCGCGGACATTCTCTTCATAGAAGCGACGGAAACCCTCGCCGATATCGAACGTCTGCCGGCGCTCTTCGAGCGTCCGCAACTGATCAACATCGTCATCGGCGGGAAGACGCCGACGCAATCGCAGTCGCGCCTGGCCGAACTGGGTTACGGCATCGTGCTTTACGCGAACGCCGCGCTGCAAAGCGCCGTGCTCGGCATGCAGAAGGCGCTGGGCACGTTGCGCGACAGCGGTCGGCTGGACGAAGACCCGTCGCTGGTGGTGCCGTTCGCCGAACGCCAGCGTCTCGTGAACAAGCCGTTCTACGACGCCCTCGACAAGCAATACGCGGCCGATTGAGCGGTTCGCGAACGTCGTGACCGCAACCCTTCGGAAGCACGCAGGACGGCAATGTGCCGCACGGCGCGTTGCCGCTTTTCACCGGTAGCAAAGCATTGCCGACGTCCCGCTGCAACCGTTGTTCGGGCTGCTGTCGGACGTGATCGGCCGCCGCAAGGTGCTGATGATTTTCGGGGTGAGCACCACACTCTTTTCCGTACCGCTCTTTACCGCACTGAGCCACACCAGGGATCCGCTGGTGGCGTTCGCCTTGTCGTTCGCCGGTCTGGTCATGCTCTCGGGCTTCACGTCGGTGCATATGCTCGCGAAAACGGAACTGTTCCCGCCAAGCATCCGTGCGCTCGCCGTCGCTTTGCGCCCTTTCCCTCGCCGATCCGCATGCCGATTCCCGAACCCGCCGGATTTGCGAAGCCGGTTCGCCGAACCGCAAAAGGCGGCGCGTTTTGCGTGGCATCTTGGTCGATCCATTGCTGTGGAGGTGCCTTCATGATGTCGTCCCCGATTCCGGATATCAGTCTCGTCGCGCCGTCCGACATGGAGGAGGCGTCACGCGCGAGCGCGACGCCCGATGTCGCGCAGGAGATTCAGGGCGTCGCCAACATTCCCGAAGCGCCCGGGCTATTGCCGTTTCCGCCAGTCCCCCCGGACCCGGATACGGCGTTTCAGTTTCAGTCGGAATTCCTCGGGTTCGGCGAGGCGGCGTCCGAGGACATCTTGTCGGATTGGCGCCGGGCCGTGCGGCGCGGCGGCGCAACGCTGGAGTGGCGGGCGTTCGTCGCACGATGGCAGGCGAGGATGTCCGGCGATCACACGCGTTACGCGCTGTTCCACCTGCTGATCTTCCACTTCGGCCGTCTGGAGCCGCAGTTGCGGCTTGCGGCGCTTGCGTGCTTTCTTACGGACGGTTCCGACGGGCGCGATGCGGTCAAGCGCAACTGGAAGCGGATCGGGCTGGGGGCGTTTTCGCGGGAACAGTGGCCGTCGGTGCAGCGGCTGCTGCGTGAGGCCGGCATGCTGCGATGAGTCGGCGGCACGGGCCGCCGGCGCGCGTCTCACGTCGAGACGAACGGGCGAAGGCGGCAAAAAGTAGAAAAAGCAGAAAGGGTAGAAAGAGCGGGCAAGGCAAACGAAAAAGGCAGAAGACCTTTCGATCTTCTGCCTTCTGAAACCTTGGTGCCGACGGCGAGACTCGAACTCGCACAGCTTTCGCCACTACCCCCTCAAGATAGCGTGTCTACCAATTTCACCACGTCGGCTTTGTCCTGCAAGGGAGCGCGATTGTAACGGGAAAATTAAGTTTTGTGAATGCTTCGCTCACGAAACCGCCCCGCCCTCGTCGTCCGTGTTCATCGGAAAGCGCGTACTCGCCGCTCGCGCCCGTGCCAACGTGGTTTGTCTCGGTCTTTGTCTCTATCTCTATCTGTGCCGTGCCCCGGTCCCTGGCGTCACGCCGCAAGCCGCTGCGAACCGCCGACCAGCGACAGCGACGATGCGTGGCCGCCGCCAAAGCCGTGAGCGTCGATGGCATGGCCTTCACGCAGACGGAAGCGCGCGACCGTCTCCGCGAGCACGCGGGCCTGTTCGCTGAGCATGGCCGACGCGGCCGCCGACTCTTCCACCAGCGCGGCGTTCTGCTGTGTGGCCTGATCCATCTCCGACACCGAGCGGTCGATCTGGCTGATGCCCGCGCTCTGCTCCGTCATCGCCCCGTGAATCTCGCTCACCAGACGCTGCACGCGGGTGATGCCATCGACGATCTCGTTCATCGTTGTGCCCGCCGCCTGCACGCGTTCGGTCCCGCTCTTCACGTTCTGCACCGACGTCTCGATCAGCGCCTTGATCTCCTGCGCCGCCGCCGCACTGCGCTGCGCCAGCGTACGGACTTCGCCCGCCACCACGGCGAAGCCGCGACCCTGCTCGCCGGCGCGAGCGGCTTCCACTGCCGCGTTGAGCGCGAGGATGTTGGTCTGGAAGGCAATGCCGTCGATCACGCTGATGATCTCGGTGATGCGCTCCGACGACTGGGTGATGGCGGCCATGGTGCCCACGGCGTCGGTCACGACCTGACCGCCGCGTGCGGCGGCGGCGCTCGCATCGTTGGCCAGACGCGTCGCATGCTCGGCGGTGTCGGCGGTCTGCTTGACGCTGGACGTCAGCTGCGTGAGGGCCGAGGACGTCTCCTGCAACGACCCCGCCGACGCCTCCGTGCGTTGCGACAGATCGCGGTTGCCCATTTCGATCTCGCTCGTGGCCGAGGTCATCGACGACACGCCGGTGCGTACGTCCACCATGACCGTGCTGATCTTGTCGACGAAGGCATTGAACGACTTCGAGATCTGCGCCACTTCGTCCTGACCGGAGACGTCCAGACGCCGCGTCATGTCGCCGTCGCCCGAACCGATGGTGTCCATCGCATCGCGCACCATCGACAGACGCTTGAACGCGCGGGATGTGAAGATCGACGCGATCAGCAGCGCAGCCAGCGTGAGCACGACGAGCGTGACGACGGTGGCCGTGAGCACATGCGTGAGACCGGCGGTGGCTTCGGCGCGGTCGAGAGCGACGACCAGATACCAGTCGGTGCCCGGAATGCGCTTGGCCCTGAGCAGCTTGGTCGTGCCGGACAACTCCATCGACACCGGCTTGGCGCCGTCGGCGCTCATCGCGACCAGCGAATCGGCGGTGAGGGTGGCCGACACATCGGTAGACGGCTTGAGCGAGTACTTGCTATCGGGGTGGGCGATCACCTGACCGTCGCCGGAGACCACGAGCGCGAGGCTCGACGGCGTCGGGTGCACGGCCTTGATGATGTCCTGCACGCCCGTGAGCGCCACGGCGCCGCTGAGGGCGCCGATGGTCTGCCCGTCGCGTACGAGCGGTGTGGTGAATGCTACGTAAGGAATGCCCGTCGACGAATCGCCATACGGCTTGGTGAGCGTCAGCTTGCCGGCGGCTACCGCACTCTTGTACCAGGGGCGCGCGGTCGGGTCGTAGTCCGGTGGCGTGGGGGCGGTGGAGAAGAACGTCTTGTCCGACCAGCCGATGCTCGTGATCGGGAAGTCGTTGGTCTTGCCCATGAGCTTCACGAGACCTGCCGGGTCGCCTTTCTCGACGACCTGCGACGTGGCGACGACGGCCTGTGCCTTGTCGGCGGACCAGCGCTCGATGGTGCCGGCGCTACCATCGGCCACGGCGGAGAGCGTTTGCTCGATGCTGGACATCATGCTGTCGCGCACGACCACGTAAGTCGTGATGCCTGAAAGGATCAACGCGCCGATCACTGTCAGAGACGTGATGAGCAGAATCCGGGTTCGCAACGAAGTGACTTTCATGAGCTTTCATCGGTAGGCTCGCGGGCGAGCCGTTGACAGGGGGGAGCCACTGCGCGGGCATGACTGCCGATGCCCTTGCAGCGAAACATTGATGCCATGGCAGCCATACTCTCTGGACTTACGGCTCAACGCAGCAGTAACTTTAGTGAGCGCAGATGAATACTCGTGCGTCGCACTTCAACGCAAGTCGCCATCCCCTTCAACACAGCACAACGCTCGCGGGATTCCTGTTTGGTTGGGTGAAACTGACGGGCTTTCGCGCTGCGCTTTTCGCCGCCCGTCGTTTTCATCGACGTCTTCAGCGACGCTCGCCATTCGAGTCGTCGATGAAGGGTGAATCGGTATCGGGATTGCCCTGCCGCAACGCCAGACGCGCCGCGTCGGCAAGCGCTTCGTAGCGTTTGCGAAAGCGCGCCAGTTCCTTCTCGTCGAGTTCTTCCAGATCGAGCAACGCGTTGTGCGCACCTTCCATGGCGCGGATCAGTTCATCGAGCTTGATGTGCATGGCCGCGGTGTCGCGGTTCTGCGTGTTCTGGATGAGGAAGACCATCAGGAAGGTGACGATGGTGGTCGAGGTGTTGATGACCAACTGCCATGTGTCGCTGTAACCGAACAGCGGTCCGGTCAGCGCCCAGATCAGGACCAGCGCGACCGCCAGCACGAACGAGACCGGACGTCCGGTCAGCGTGGAAAGGTAGCTCGAGAACTTCGAAAACCATTTGCCGTTCATGACCGTCTCCCATTGTTGAAACGATAGACCGATGATGGCACAGGCGTTGCCGGAGGAGATTCGCTACCGATCAAGACCATTCCCCAGGCGGTTGTGTCGCGAACGTCCCAAGTGCCATCGCGTTGATTCACGGTGCCAAAGCTGCGGGTCGAAAAGCGCAAGTGCGCCGCGCCATCGGTGCCACTCTGGAACTCCGATCAACGGAATTTGAAGGAGTGGGAACATGGATTCGATTTCAAAGGCGAACGTGGCGACAGCCGCCGTATCAAATGTCGTTCCCGAGGAAGCGATAGAGGACCTTACCGTCGCGCTGAGTCGTGACCTGCATGCCGCCGCTCAGGCGCCTGCCGATTCGTCGTTGCCTACGTCCGAGTCTACGCTTGCCTCATCACACACCAATATCGCGGTGTGCTCGGTAGGTCGCGTGGATAGTGAGGCGAAGGTCGAAACTGCAAAACAAGAGATGTGGCAAATGATTCGTGATGGAGTGTCCGCAGGACATGACATGATCATGCCGTACTCGTTTATTGCGCTGGATGAGGCGGGGCGGAAGCGAATAACCAAGCTGACCGTCGATTGGGTATTTTCTCCTGTCAATAGTGATACGGGAAAATGGTTCGATTGCCTGACGGAAAATGAGATGATCAGGGAATATCTGAAAGATACGGTTTCAGAGGAAATCAAAAATGAGGTAAAAAAATTCGCTGAATTGAAAAGTGTTCTCGGTGGCATTGATTACTACGATATGTTTCGCGGAAGGTCGAGCGACAGCATGGCGACACGTTTGGTGTCACCTATTAATATCGCGTTAAGTTCGGTAACGGGTGAGGACAGCGAGGCGCGGGTCGAAAGCGCGAAACAGGAGATGTGGCAATCGATTCGAGATGGCGTGAATAATTCACACGACATGATCATGCCGGCTTCGTTCATGTTGCTGGATGAAAGCGAAAAGAAGAGGGTTGCCAAGCTGACGGTCGAGTGGGTGTTCAGTCCTGTCAATCCTGGCTGTGAAAAATGGTTTAATAGGTTGATAGGAAATGAGGAAGTCAAACCATATTTAAAAGGAACCGTATCTAGGCGAATTTATTGTGATGTGAACAGTTATTGCTCACGTATTGTCCCTCACGGCAAGCCGCCGTTGTGGTATGTCCGCGAAAGGATTGGGCAACTTGGAATGTTTAGTAAGTGAGTCAGAGCATGGGGGCGATGGGGTTTTCATCCGGCAGACCTCTTGCATCGCTCCCCTGTCGAGCGTTCCGCCAACGTTAGTGATAACGAACGTTGGCAAGCGTAGAGTGCCGATAAGCGCTTTCCTATCGCTTTGTGTGGGATCGCGCCACGCGCATCCCGAATAGCAAAGACAGGGGGGGTATCGCAAAAGGTGGCGCTACGTGAGTGACAAGATGAAGACTCCATTCACTCAAGGAGTCAAAGGTCATGGACAACATCAACGCAGCCGGAACCACCGGATTGCAGTCGATCAGCTTGCCCGAGTCGTCGTCGCCGCAGCCCAATGCTCCCATCGCCGCAGATCTCGACAAGGCGCAATCCGCACCGACATCGGTGTCGATCCGCGCTAACTCATCGTTGTCGTTACCCGATTGGGCCTATTCGAAGTGGGCTTCCATGCACGAATCCCAGGATGGCAGAAGCTTCGATGAGCTGGTCGAAGCGCTGGCGTGTCAGCAAGATTGTTTGCCAAACGATGTATCGGTAGCTTTACTAACGAACATCAATTGCCTCGAATCATCGGTGAGATTCGGTGCGTTCAATGCGTTCAGGAACTCGGACCCGGCCGACAATAGCGGCCGGTTCGGTGCCATCGCCACTGACACGTGGCTGGAAAACTTTGCGGAAGATGTGCGGGTTGAGGTACGAGACGCGCTTAAAGGAATGACCATCCGTTCCTGAGCGCGGATCGAAATCAACCTGCGCTGTTCCCCGCCAGCGCGGGAAAACCGAGGGCTGTCGCCCCACAGCCCTCGGCCAGTTCGTCGTCGTGCGTCGAGAAAAGCACGCAGCGGTCTTTGCCCAGCGCAGCGAAAAGGTCGATGAGCACCGCCCGCGAGGGACCGTCGAGGCCCGCGCTCGGTTCGTCCGCCAGGATGACACGTGGCGCGCCGAACAGGAGCGCGCTCAGATAGAACTTGCGGCGTGTGCCCGTCGACATTTGGTCGAAGCGCTTCTCCATGTGCGGCATCAGGCTGAAGCGTTCGGCCAATGCAAGGACGTCGGCGCCCACTTCGGCGCCACGCTGCGCGGCGCGCTGTTGAAGAAACCCCCGCCCCGTTTGCGACGGCTCCGTCAGGCAATCGAAAGGTACGACCGCCAGCGCGGCTCTCGCCGCCTCGCGGGCGCTCTGCATCGAATGGCCGTCGATCCACACCTTGCCGTCCCCGGCATCGATCGTGCCCGCGAGCATGCCGAGCAGCGTGGTTTTGCCGCCGCCGCCTTCATCGCGCAATGCGAAGCAACCGGCGTCGGCGCACAAACCGAGATTCTCGAAAAGTATGAAATCGTCGAAACGCCGGGTGAGCCCTTCGAAGCGAAGCAGCGGCGTTCGAGACATGGCTTCGCTCATGACACTCATCTCACTCATTTCAGGTAAGCCTTGATGACGTGAAGTACGGGCGCCAGTTCGGCATCGCGGTTCGCCTGATCGGGCTCGTTGATGACGTGATCGACCAGATGACTTTCGATGACCGCGCCCATCAGGCCATTGATCGCGCCACGAATGGCCGCGATCTGCTGAAGGATCTCGACGCAGTCGTCCTCCTCGCTCAACTGACGCTCCAGCGCCTGCGTCTGCCCCTGAATGCGACGCACGCGTGCCAGCAATTTGTTCTTGTCCCGGATCGTGTGCACGGTCGGTCGCGCTCCTGTCTGTCACAAATTAGATGGAAAAAATCCTAACACAAATATACTAAGGGGGAGTATATTGCGCGAACGACATTCCCCTTATCGAGCGATGTGCCATGACCGAGTTTTCGACCCTTCTTCAGCAGGGCAATGCCTGGCTGTTCATTCCGAGCGCGATCTTGCTCGGCGCGCTGCACGGACTTGAGCCGGGGCATTCCAAGACGATGATGGCGGCGTTCATCGTCGCGGTGCGCGGCACCGTCGGGCAGGCGATATTGCTCGGATTGTCAGCAACGGCCTCGCACACGGCGGTCGTGTGGCTCGTTGCCATGGCAGGCTTGTACTTCGGCCGTAACTGGAATGCGGAAGCGACCGAATCGTATTTTCAGATCGCGTCGGGGGTGTTGATTCTCGTTATCGCGACATGGATGCTGTGGCGCACATGGCGCGACAACGTGCGCGCGAAGGCGCATGCGGGCGCACACACGCACCATCATCACGACCACGAACATCGTCACGACGACGGCCCTGCGCATGGCCACGCGCACGGTCATCGCCATGAATACGCGCAACCGTCGCATGCGGCGCCGCATATCCACGACCACACCATCGCGTCCTCCGGCGAGTATCAGGACGCTCACGAGCGCGAGCATGCCCGCGACATCGAAAAGCGCTTCGTCGGACGTCAGGTCACGACGGGGCAGATCGTGATGTTCGGGCTGACCGGCGGACTGGTGCCGTGTCCCGCGTCGATCACCGTGCTCCTGCTGTGTCTGCAACTCAAGCGCTTCGCGCTGGGGGCGGGGCTGGTGCTGTGCTTCAGCATCGGACTGGCGCTGACCATGGTGGCGTCCGGCGCGCTGGCGGCGCTCAGTGTGCGGCAGGTGTCGCGTCGGTGGACCGGCTTCGGCGAGTTCGCGCGCAAAGCCCCCTATTTCTCCAGTGCGCTGATCATCCTCGTTGGCCTGTATGTGCTGTATCAGGGGATGTCGCACGTTGGTGTCGCCGCGTGATCGACGCGTCAGCGTTTTGAAAGCCCGCAGGTTCGGCAGCGCGACGGCTGCGAACTGCGGACGTCGCTCGGCCCGGCTTCGAGTGCTCGTTCTGTACTGCGAAATGTGCGAGATCGCGATAAGCTCCCCGGGCGGTGCGGTTCGCCGCCCATATTCAGAAAAGTCCACCGGAGGGACCATATGACGCTGACCGAACTTCTTATCCCCACATTCGTGCAGATGCTGCGCAACCATTCGGCGTGGCTCGACCAAGCCGCCGCCTACGAGAAAACGCAGGGCAAGGACCCGGATGCCCTGATGACATTGCGTCTTTCGCCCGACATGTACCCGCTCGCCGCACAGGCGCGCTTCGCAAGCTATCTGTCGATGGAGCCGGTGTACCGGCTGCGTAGCGAAGCGATCCCGGAAGCCGCGCAGGCGATTCAGCGCGAGGGCTGGAACAGCGGGCAGCATCCGGGCACGTTCAACGAAGCGAAGGCGTGTCTCGCCCATGCGATCGCGTTTCTCGAAGCGTTGCCGGACAACGCGCTCGATGCTGGCGAATACATCGACATCGCACTCAAGCTGCCCAACGGTGTGATCTTCGACATGACCGGCGAGCAATACGCGCGCGACTGGGCGCTCGCGCAGTTCTACTTCCACACCAACACCGCTTACAGCATCCTGCGTCAGCACGGTGTCGCGCTGGGCAAGGCCGAGTACGTCGCGCATGCGCTCGCCTACGTGCGTCCGGGATCGTTGCCGACGGCGTGATGTCGACGACGAACGGGACTCGCGCGCCGGTCGTCCGGCCCGCGCCTCACTCCCCCATCAGAAACGGCGGCCCGAAGCGCGTGGCGATGTGTTCCGTCGACTCGAACAACTCGCGCAACACCTGACTCGTACATGTGGGTTGCACGTAGAGATAAAACGCGACGTCCGGCAAACGCGGCAAGCCGTCCGCTTCGGACAGCACGCGCATGTTCGCGTCGAGGAGTTCGGTCGTGCGCGCCGTCACGCCGAGGCCCGCACTGATCGCGGCCTTGATGCCGGTGAGCGTGGGTGAGATGAAGCTCGTGCGCCACGCGATGCCGGCCGCGTTGAGCCGTTCGATGGACAAGCGCCGGAACAGGCTCAGTTCGTCGGCCATGACGAGCGGCACGGGGGCCGCCGCGTTGAAAATGAAGTCGTCCGCGCAGATCCACACCATGGGCGACGTGCGCAACTTGATGCCGGGAAAGCCCTCGTCGTAACGCGTCGAGATCGCCAGGTCGAGTTCGTTGTCGCGTAGCGCGTCCATCAGATGCGGGCTGCGTCCCACGATGATTTCCAACTGCAATTCCGCCGAAAGCTTCGAGAGCCGCCGCAGCATGCTCGGCAGGATCGACTCGGCGACGTCGTGCGGCGAGCCGATGCGCAGCTTCTCCGCCGGGCCCCTCGTCTGCATGACCTGCACCGCCTGATCGTTGAGCGCGAGGATCTTGTTCGCGTACGCGACCAGACGCACGCCGTCGGTCGTCATCGTCTTCTGCCGCCCCTGCTTTTCGAACAGCGCACACCCCATTTCCTGTTCGAGCCGTTGCATTTGCTGCGTGATGGCGGACTGCGTGCGACCTACGCGCGTAGCGGCGGCGGCAAAGGTCTCATGCTGCGCAATCGCCACCAAAGTCCGCAGCAGATCGATATCGAGATTTCGCATGATCGTCCGGATAAACACTTCAGAGACGTTAATGTTTCCAAGATAAAAATTAAATTGTTCTTGAGGATTTTGGTGGATAACCTGCCTGACACTCAAGCAATATTTATGTGACTGGGGGTGGAAGCCAGCGCTGACTTGTCCCCCGCTAATCGATTTACGTCATAAGCTTTCCCGTAAATCGATGCACCCTTCGGTCGAACCCCCCAAGGAGACTCAGCATCATGTGGCAACGACACCTGGCAGCTGCGCTGTTCGCGACACTTGCGATGACGGGCATGGCGCACGCCGATCAACTGGCCGACATCAAGGCGCGCGGCACACTCGTGTGCGGCACGCAAAACGCCAGCGAGCCCTATGCCTTTCCGGACGCCGCCACGCGCAAGATCGTCGGCTTCGATGTCGACGTTTGCAACGCGCTCGCCAAGGGGCTCGGTGTGAAGCTCGAGCACCGTGCGCTGTCGACCGATGCCCGCATTCCCGAACTCAAGACCCGTCGCGTCGATCTGCTCGCCGCTGCGGTTGCGTGGATGCCCGCGCGCGCCGCGCAGGTCGACTTCAGCGATCAGTACTTCGTGGCGCCGATTCGCGTGCTGGTGCGCGCCGATTCGCCGGTGCAAACGCTCGAACAACTCGCGGGCAAGAAGATCGCGGCGTCCGAGGGGTCCAGCTCGGCGGCGGTGTCCGTCACGCGCCTGCCCGATTCCAATCTGCTGACCTTCCATGACATTTCGTCGGCGTTTCTCGCGTTGCAACAAGGCAAGGTGGAAGGACTCGTGGCAGGGCAACTGATCCTGGCGCGTTTCGCCAACGAAGCGGCCACCAAGGGCGGCCAGCAATATCGCATGCTCCCCAAGTCGGTGTTCGAAGAACGCTGGGGCGTGGTGATGAACAAGGGCGAGCCGGCGTTGCGCGAGGCCGTGAACAAGATCCTCGGCGACTACGACAAGTCCAACGGCTTGCAGGACAGCTTCGAGAAGTGGCTCGGCAGCAAGTCGGTCTACAAATTCACGCGCGACTACAAGGTCGAGCCGATCAAGGTGCAGTGAGCGAGACGTCGCGCAATGTTCGATCTCTCGTTCCTGCTGGAAGACGGCTACCTGAAACTGTTCCGCGACGGGGTACTGACCACGCTCCGGCTGTTCGTGGTCTCGGGGTTGCTGGCCATCGTGGTGGGCGTGGCGCTCACCACGTTGCGTGCGATGCCGGTGAAGCTCTTCAAGGGCTTCGTGATCGTGGTGGTGGAGTATCACCGCAACGTGCCGGTGTTGGTGCAGATCCTCGTGTGGTACTTCGGTGTGCCGCAGCTGCTGCCTGACGGCGTGCGTGACTGGATCAACGCGGGCAACACCGAGTTCTTCTTCGCGACGGTGGCGCTCGCCCTCAATGCCGGCGCGTTCATCTCGGAAGACCTGCGCTCGGGCCTGCGCTCGATTCCGCACACGCAGCAAGAAGCTGCGTGGTCCATCGGCCTCACGTACTTGCAGACGTTTCGCTACGTCATCCTGCCGCAAGGCATTCGCGTGGCGCTGCCCGCGCTGCTCAACCAGTCGCTGCTGCTTTTCAAGAACAGTTCGCTGGCGATGGCGATCGGCGTGCACGAATTGCTGTATCGCACGCGCCAGATCGATAACCTGACGTTCCGCACGTTCGATGTGTTTCTCGTGGCGACGATCCTCTACCTGATCGGCACGCTGGCCCTGATGGCGCTCTCCGAGCACTTCGCCAAACGCCGCACGGCGCCCTCGGGAGTCTGACGATGTACGAGATTCTTCACGATCATCTCGCGCTGTTCCTCGTCGGCAGCTGGCCGAACGGTCCGCTCGGCGGTGTCGCCGTCACATTGATTCTGTCGGCGCTCGGGCTGGTGATCTCGTTTCCGATTTCGGTGCTGATCGGCCTGGCACAGGTCTCGCCGTGGCGCTGGATGCGGCGTATCGCCGGCGTCTGGACACGGCTCGTGCGCGGCATTCCGTTGCTGATGATCATCTTCTGGGCGTACTTCGCGGTGCCGTTGCTCGTGGGCGCCGAGGTGTCGGCCTTCACGACGGCCGTGTGCGCGATCATCGTCTACGAAAGCGCTTTCCTGTCGCAGATCGTGCGCGCCGGGCTCGAAGGCCTGCCGCGCGGCCAGATGGAAGCGGCCCGCTCGAATGGTCTGTCGTGGCTGCAAAGCATGCGCTACGTGCAATTGCCGCAGGCGCTTGCGAACATGCTGCCGTCCATCGTCAATCAGTTCGTGTCGATCATCAAGGCGACGTCGCTCGCTTACGTGATCGGTGTGCCCGAGCTGACTTACTCGGCGGCGCAGGTCAACACGATCACGCTGACCAAACCGTTGCAGACGTTCCTTGTTCTCGCCGCTTTCTATTTCGTGCTGTGTTTCGCCATCTCGCGCTTCGCCGGGTGGCTGGAGCGGCGCATTGCCCGCCAGCGTGCAGGGCTGGCGTGAGGCGGCGCGCATCGAAGCACGCAAGGCTGGTCCCGAGGCATTCAAGACGTGGGGGCATTGGGACTGTGGGGACTTTGGGGACCTTTGGGATTTTGGGACTTTTGTGACCGAAAGTCCCGAAGCATTCAGGCATCAAGCAGGAGAGCACGCTCATGACCATGCTCGCATTCGAGAAAGTCGATAAGTATTACGGCGATCACCATGTCCTCAAAGGCATCGACGCCAGCATCGGGCGCGGTGAAGTCGTCGTCGTGTGCGGACCGTCAGGCTCGGGTAAGTCGACGCTGATTCGCACCGTTACGCGGCTCGAAGCCATTCAGAAGGGACGCATTCTTTTCGAAGGCCGCGACGTCGCCTCGCGCGATGTGAAGCTCAATCAGCTACGTGCGCGCATCGGTTTCGTCTTCCAGAGTTTCAACCTGTTTCAGAACCTGTCGGTGCGTCAGAACCTGATGCTCGGGCCGACGAAGGTGCTCGGCATGTCGCGCGACGAAGCCGTCGCACAAGCGGAATCGTTGCTCGCCAAAGTCGGCCTTGCCCACAAGATCGACGCCATGCCGGCGAACCTGTCGGGCGGCCAGCAGCAGCGTGTGGCGATTGCCCGCGCGTTGGCGATGAAGCCGCCGCTCATGCTGTTCGACGAACCGACGAGTGCGCTCGATCCCGAGATGGTGCAGGAAGTGCTGCAAGTCATGCGCTCGCTCGCGGACGACGGGCTCACCATGATGATCGTGACGCACGAGATGGGGTTCGCGCGCGACGTATCGAGCCGTGTCTGGTTCATGGATCAGGGGCAGTTGCTCGAAGACGCGCCGCCCACCGAGTTCTTCAGCCAGCCGAAGCACGCCCGGGCGCAGCGATTCTTGCAGGACGTGTTGCGTCCGTCGCCGATGATCAGCGTGCCGCGCGGCGAAGCCGTGCCCGCCTGACGACCGGTGCGTGACACCGCCGTCCCCAGACCGGATAACCACTCGACACACGACAACACGGCGACGTCGCCTCACATCGCTGCATACACCGCTGTATTACACCGCTGCATCACAACGCCGCATCACCAAGCACTACGGAGAAGACTTTCATCATGTCCACGTCCCCACTCCCCGAACAACGGCAGGCTGCCGTCGGCGAGGCCATCGCCGCCATGAAAGCCGCGCTGGCGCCGGCTGGCGAGACGCGCCCTGCACTGGCCGCCGTGCTCGAACAGGTCAAGTCGCTCGCCGCGCGCACCGCGCTGTGGAGCGAAGCCGACTTCCCGCCGCCGACCGACGGCGAACTGCAAGCGCGCTATCTGATTCACGAAGACGCCGACAAGACCTACGCGCTGTACCTCAACGTCATGCGTCCCGGCAAGAAGATCACGCCGCACAACCATACGACGTGGGCATGCATCGCGGCGGTCGACGGCGTGGAATACAACTACGTTTACCGTCGTACCGATGACGGCAAGACGCCCGGCGTGGGCACGCTGGAAGTGAGCGATACCGTCGTCGTCGATCCGGGCAACGGCATTGCGCTTGCTTCGGACGACATTCACGCGGTCGAGATCAGGGGCGAGGCGCCGATCCGCCACCTGCATATGTATGGCCGCGCGCTGGAGACGCTCACCGAGCGCATCACCTTCGATCTGGCCAAAGGCACCTATCAGGTGATGGACATCGGTGTGAAGACACGCCGCTGATTCCCTGATTCGCCCGCCGCACGGACTGCCGAGACGCATGTCGCCAGTCTCGGGCGGCGACCGATCTGCCTGAAGGCGCGAGCCGTCGCGCCGCCCGCATTACACCGCCCTTGCCGGCGGTGCGGGCCTGCTCATCCCTACGCTTTGGCTTCGGCCGGGCGGAAACCGACAACCGACGCAACGTTATGACTTCGTTCACTCCTCATTTTGTGCCGCCTGCCCGACTCAAGGCATGGCTGCACGACGGCGCCGAGATCGCCGTGTTCGACGTGCGCGAGCACGGCCAGTACGGCGAGGCGCACCTCTTTTACGGCGTGACGCTGCCTTATAGCCGTCTGGAAATCGACGTCGTGCGTCTGGCGCCGCGCCACGATGCGCGCGTGGTCGTGTACGACACCGACCAGAGCGTGGCCGTGTTGGCGGCGCAGCGTCTGCACGCGCTCGGCTACACCGATGTGTCCGTCCTCGAGGGCGGCACCGACGCGTGGCAGCAAGCGGGTTTTACGTTGTTCGCGGGCGTGAACGTCCCGTCGAAGACGTTCGGCGAACTGGTCGAGATGGCGTATCACACGCCACGTGTGACGGCACGTGAGCTTGCCGCGATGCGTGAGCGTGGCGACAACGTGGTGATTCTCGACGGCCGCCCGGTGAGCGAGTATCTGAAGATGACGATCCCGTCGTCGATCTGCTGCCCGAACGGCGAACTCGGCTATCGCATTCGCGAACTGGTGCCCGATACCAGCACGCCCATCGTGGTGAATTGCGCGGGTCGCACGCGCAGCATCATCGGCGCACAAACGCTGATCAATCTCGGCATTCCCAACCCGGTGATGGCGCTGGAGAACGGCACGCAGGGCTGGTATCTGGAAGACCTGCCGCTGGAGCACGGCAGCACGCGTCGCTATCCCGACGTGGTGACGCCGTCGAGTCTCGCGCAGATGCGCGAAGCAAGCGTCGCGCTGGCCGAGCGTTTCGCGGTGCCGGAAGTGGATGCGTCGACCTTTGCACAGTGGTCGAACGACCCGTCTCGCACGCTGTTCCTGTGCGACGTGCGCACCCCGGAAGAGTTTGCCGCAGGCACGCTGCCGGGCGCGCAGCATGCGCCGGGCGGGCAGTTGATTCAGGCGACGGATCAGTATGTGGGCGTACGTCACGCGCGCGTGGTGTTGTTCGATAGCGACGGCGTGCGTGCCCCGATCGTCGCGAGCTGGTTGCGTCAACTCGGTCACGAGGCCTACGTGCTGCGTGACGGTCTTGCCAGCGGCGCGTCGTTGCCTGCGCTGGCGAGCGGTGTGGCCACGACACTCCCGGAAATCGATGCCGGGGCGCTCGCCGCCGCGGTGGCCGACGCTCGCGTGACGGTCGTCGACGTGCGCCCGAGCATGAGTTTCCGCCGTGCGCATGTGCCGGGGGCGCAGTGGGCGATTCGTCCGCGTCTGCCGAAGCTGCCTGCGACCGGCGACGTGGTGCTGATTGCCGACGAGCACGGTGTCGCCGAGTTGTTCGCGGCCGACTGGCGTCGTGAAAATGTGCAGGACACGCGTACGTTCTCGCGGCTCGCGGGGGGCTTCAAGGCGTGGACCGACGCCGGATTGCCCGTGCAGACGACACCGGATTCGCCGCCCGATGCGCAGTGCATCGACTACCTGTTCTTCGTGCATGACCGTCACGACGGGAACAAGGCGGCGGCGCGTCAGTATCTGGCCTGGGAGACGGGCTTGCTCGCGCAACTGGACGAGCAGGAGCGAAGTGCTTTCCGTATTGGTGATGCCGCCGTCACCGGGTAAGCTGTGGCCCTGGCGTGCGCGATTTCCGTTCGAACGCGTCGCGCACGCCTGAGACGCATGACCTGACTCGACTTGATTCGCTCGAACCCGCTCGGACCCGCTCGGACCCGCTCGGACCCGCTCGGACCCGCTCGGACCCGCTCGAACCCTCTTCTACGCAGACCATGTCCCGACAAGCCCCCCCTCCTCGTCATTCTCGCCTTGCCACCCGTCTCGCGAAAGGCGGTGTCGACGCCGTCGTCGTTGGCGGGCGCGCCGTGAATCCGCCCGTAGTACGGGCGTCCACCGTTCTGTTCGACACCATGGGCGACTTGAACGAGGCACGCCGGCGGCGCGCAACCGAGCGCATGTTCACTTACGGCGCTCGCGGCAATCCCACGGGCTTTGCGCTTGAGGATGTGGTCGCAGGGCTGGAGGGGGGCTATCGCACGCGTTTGTTCCCGACGGGGCTCGCGGCGATCTCGATGGTGTTTCTGGCTTACGTGCGCCCGGGCGATCACGTGTTGATTGCCGACTGCGTGTATCAACCGGTGCGTCATTTCGTGGAGACGTTCCTGAAGCCGTGGGGCGTGCACGTCACGTTTTTCCGCGCGGACGGCAGTGACGCCGACGCGCACATCACCGCGCGCACCAAAATGATTTATATCGAAGCCCCGGGATCGCTCGTCTATGAGATGTGCGACATTCCGGCGCTGGCCGATCTGGCGCATCGTCATGGCGCGTTGCTCGTGGCGGACAACACGTGGGGATCGGGCGTGCAATGCCGTCCGCTGATGCTGGGAGCGGATATTTCGGTGATGGCCGCGACGAAGTACCTCAGCGGTCACTCCGACGTGATGATGGGCACCGTCACCACGACCCAGGACGTCTGGCAGACGCTATCGACGATGGCCGATGCGCAAGGGGCTGCCGTGAGTCCGGACGACGCGTATCTGGTGCTGCGGGGCACGCGCACACTGTCGGCGCGTTTGCAGATGCACGAATGTCACGCGATGGAGGTCGTGCATTGGCTCAATGGCCTGCCGGATGTGGCGCGTGTGTTCTGCCTCGCGTTGCCCACGGACCCGGGGCACGAGTTGTGGCGACGCGATTGCCTCGGCACGAACGGGCTGGTGTCGTTCGAGTTCGCGAACGCAACGCCGGCCCAAGCCGACCGGTTCGTCGACTCGCTGACGCTGTTCGGCATCGGCGCGTCTTGGGGCGGCTTCGAGAGTCTGGCGACCGTGTCGAACGTCGCCGGCACACGCACGTGCGAGGACTGGTCGAGTGCCGGGCCGATCGTGCGTCTGCACATCGGACTGGAAGATCCGCAGGATCTGATCGACGATCTTGCGGCGGCGTTCGAGACGGTTTTCGGCGGCTGATGGCCGGACGATTGCCTGACGAGGCGACGCGGGGGCGTTCGACACAGTGGGCGTACCCGACGCTGCCGCGGCTTTTGTCCGGTGTCGACGTCGGACCGTGCCGGATGGCGGTTCGCCGTTATTTGGCCGGTTCAGCCTTCGGGCGCAGGCCGTCGAGAGTGGTGAGAATGCGGTGCGCGGCACGGATGCGCTCGTCCATCGCATAGTTCTTGTTGGCGAGGAGCACGATACCCATCTGTTTCGACGGCACGAACGCCACGTACGTGCCGAAGCCATTGGTCGATCCGGTCTTGTTCACCCAGGCGACCGGTGACGGCGCCATCGGTGGCGCGAGTTCGCGCACCGGCGTCGGTTCGTACGCCATGCGCGACGAGTTGCCGTCGAGTAGTGTGTCGACCGTCACCGGATACGGGTACTGCTCCCAGATGACGTCCTGCGTCATCGGCGCGTCGAAGAAATAGCTCGTGCGCGTGGCGTACAACGCGTGGCGCAGACGACGGTCGTGCACGGTGTCACCGAGGTTGGCTTGCACGAAGCGCAGCAGATCGCTTGCGGTCGTCTTCACACCATAGGCCTCTTGTTCGAAGACGCCCGGATTCACGCGCACCGGCTTCCCGTCCTTATACCCCCATGCGTAGTTCGCCTGCTGATCTTCCGGCACACGGAGATACGTGTGTGCAAGGTTGAGCGGTCGCAAGACATGCTCGGTCATGAGCGAGGCAAAATCGCCATGCATCGCGCGGGCGGTGATCCAGCCGAGCGCACCGATGCTCACATTGGAATACGTGCGCACGGTGCCTGTGGGCTTCGCGGGTTTCCATGCCTTGAGGTACTGCGTGATTTCGTCGGTATTCGTGACGTTGTCCGGGACTTGAAGCGGCATGCCGCCCGTGGTGTGCGTGGCGAGATTGAGGAGTTTGACGTCCCCGAACGGCGTGTCTGTGAACTCGGGGGCGAAGCGGCTGACCTTGTCGGTGAGCGCGAACACACCGGCGGCTTGCGCGTAGGTCGCGAGTGTGGCGGTGAAGGTCTTGCTGACGGAGCCGATTTCGAACAGCGTGTTGGGGGTGACGGGTTTGTTGGCGGCTTTGTCGGCGACACCGTAATCGAAGACATAAGACTGTCCGTCGACGACGACACCGACGGCCATGCCCGGAATGTCCTGACGCGCCATGAGCGGCGTGATGGTTTCATCGACGAGCGATTTGATCTGTTCCTGACGGGGATTCGTCTGAACCTGCGCGCCGGACTCGGCGGCATAACTGCGCGCACTGAAAGCCATCCAGCTAATAGCGGCGGTGGCCGCAAGGGCGGCAAACAGAGTGATATGGGGTTTGGTCATCGACGCTCGTCTCCGTATGAGGGCTCACCGGGACGTACATTCTGCATCGCCGTGAGCTGTGGACGAAGCGTAAACCCAAAGGGGAGTAGGTTTTGGGTGGTTGTATGTAACTGTTGTAACGGTTGCAACTTACATGACATAAATCAAATGAAGCGCGCAATCGACATTGCGCGAAGCTTCCTGATCGGGACACCCAATGAAACGATGTAAATTGCGCAATCTCATCCGCGAAGTCCGTTGAAGCGGGGTTTCATCTCGGTGCTTAAGGAGAGCCGGGTATCAGCCATGCACGACGCCCGAAGTATCGCTCTTTGACTTCCCGAAAACCGCGTTTCGCTCATAGATCAATGATGCAATACCCGCGACCGAAACCACGGTGCTCAAAATCGGCATGATGGACAGTTGCGCAAGCATCGCTAGCACATTGACGATCACAGCCACCCCAAGGACGATCAACGCTATCCGCCAAACGACTTTCGTACACCGCTCCAGGCTCATGGCCATGACTGAGAATCCGAGCGTTATCAGAAATACGTTCGCGATGGTGCTCGCCAAAATCGATATTCTTTGAAGTAATGGTGCGCCGTTCAAAGAATAGTCGGTTCCGATCAACGCCAGTACAAGAACAAATGCGTTGAATACAGCAAAATAACAAAACGCAACTTGGGCAATCAGAAAATTGTCTTTTAGGGATTTCTTTTCCATCAAACATTCACTCTTATCAATCAGACTCCGGACTTCGCCGCGGCAGTATTCCGGCCCCGCATCGACTTCCGCCCACGAATGATCGAAATTACCCCTCCCATTGAGAGGATGCTCAGCAGCATCGGAAGCGGCCCGGGTTTGACGGTCATCAACTGCGAGCTCCAGATCAGATTTAGCAAGAAGACGCCTAGCGTCACTCTCCATGCCAGCATGGAGCAATTTGAGAGACGCCTTGCCAAAGCGTAATAGACGACGGCTGAGAATATTTCAAAAATCAAGGCAACGGTTAGGACGATCGCTCGCTGCTCAAAGGAAAGACCTGGGGCCAGAGAGTATGGACTGGCACCTGCCAACAAGATAAGCGCGTCCAAAATACTCAACATCGCCAGCAAGTAACACGCAACCTCTGCAAACGCGAAACTATCGTCGCCCACGGAATTATCAAAATGCTTTTCAAGTCTCACCTCTTTGCCAAATGCCCATGAGGGAGTTTTTTTGCGATTCATGTACCACAACTTAAAATTTCGCATTAGGGTTGGAAGTAGCGCTATCAGACAGACAACGGTTGCTCCGATAGTCGGAGCAAAAATATATAGAAGCCATTTCAAACTAGCGGTCCTCGTCTTTATCGGATGAGGTGTAGGTTTTTCTGGCTTTCTTGTATTCATTGTCGAATGGTTTTATGCCTAGCATGTGTGCGTTACTCGCTAGGCCTCCTAGAGCGGCAACGCCAAATCCGAGAAGTAAAAGCCACCCACCAAACGTGGCTGGTGGCACGTACTTCACGGTGATCACCATGATGGATATTCCGCTAATTACCAGAGCATCAAGTACCCAAGGGGAGAAATTCCCATTCTTAATTATCGTTATTTTCACTGCCGCCTCCTCTAGGATTTAAAAATTTTGACCAAATTTCATTAACTTTTGCTTGAGCTTCCTTCGCAGCCGAGCTGTTGTTGACGGCGTTGGCGGTTTCATTAATCGCGGGACTGAGAACAGGCACTCGGTCAGATAGGCGTTTCACAACGACACTGACGGCACCGTTGACCGCGTACTCACCAACATCAGGCTTCATAATTTGAACCACCGCGCCGGCGACAAGTCCAGTCGCTGTGGCAAGGTAAGATGCCGTAGCGAGCGCAGGTGCGTATGGGGTCGGCAAAGTGGCTCCCGCAGCAGTGATGGCACCAAATCGACCCGCAGAAGTTGACATGCCATCGGCAACATTTGCGACTGTCACTTTCAGGTCGGTTTCAACCGGGGTCGGCACGCAGGTGAAGTTGAGGGGAACCTGGCCCGGAATTGCGGATTCGTAAGTCGACATGATGAGCGCCTGCAGTTCTCTATCCATCAACGGCATCGATTGAACGATCAATGGATTTCCTTGCGCGTTTTCTACGCCGGTATTAATCCACCGTGCTCCAGGGTCCGAAGGCGTACGTTCGTTCAATTCCTCCGCCGTGTTAGGTGGTACAGACGAGCCATCAGAGTATTCAACGCCCATAAGCCGCAACTGATCTTCAACCTGTTCTTTGCGGTATTTGCCATTACTCCGGTTTGCGATGTGTTCAGCGAGCGTTCTATCCGGGGCGCCCAACTGCCGATTAAACCGATCCGTATTAAACCCAGTGAACGCGCCCGAACTACCACCGACCACCGCACCGACTGCAGTACCTAAGCCCGTTGCGACGATCTGTCCGAGGGCTTCGTCCATGTCGGCGTTTCCGGCGGGACGTTACTTGCGAATGTCATCGCTCACGCCGTTGAGTACCGGACCGAGCTTCGACGTCAGGCCTGCGCCCAAAGCACCACCCAACGTATTACCACCACCCAAACCCCGCGATGATTGCGCCATCGCTTCTCCGGCCGTCGTCGCCGCAATTAATTAGTAGGAACCAAGTGGCAAAGCGCATTATTCATTTAGCATCTAGCTCTGGATTCTGCTGGGTAGAACATATATAAATAACCATGGAATCTGTTGTTTTTTTCAATTTGCAAAATTGATGTTGAAGCGCCATCTTTGCAAAAAAAATCCTCCCCCTCCTGGGATCTAGAATAACGCCACCCGAGCGACCCCAAAAGGGATTTGTATTTATCAAACGAAGTAAAATTCCAATAATCAGGAGATATTTCTATTGAAATACTCGCGCTACCAATTTTCGTTTTTTGATCATCATTGAAATCAATTATTCCGTAAGAATTTTCACGGATAATTTTCATGTCTTCCCTCATCATCGCTCGCGCTGCCCTAATTTCATAGATTGACGGCCCGGTCGCGCATGAATAGACCATGCCCGCTGAAATTGCAATAAAGAAAACTATTGAAAAAAGAAATCCGCCACCATTTTTCAAAACCCACCTCTAATAGGTTTGCTCACTCCAGTCCCTGCGGATACTCCGACAGTGCCCATGCCTATTTCAATGGCATATTTACCACCGACTGACTTGTTAATGTTCACACAAATCCCAAAGCACCCCCCAGCCACGTAAGACGCCCCATCCAAGAATTCGTTTGTGGCGAAAACTGAGGAGCCCTGCTTATTAAGAACGAATCCATATACGACGCTTCTTGCAGGTGATACAGGAACGGCCCCACCCCCACCTAAATACACCGTGCCATCGTGAAGGTTCATTGCGACGTTTCCCGCCAGGCCGAGACCGGTTTTGTTGGCGCTAACATAGTCCGCCTCGAAGAGTGAGCGTGATAGGGGGCGTGCGAATTGTTCTGGCGCAGGAAGTCCCTCCTTACGCCCCAGTGAGAATAGATCGTGATATTCGGCGACTGAAGCTGTGAACAACATGCCTGCGTTTGCTCGAATGTAGGCCTCAGCTATTGAGTCTCCTTTAAGACTTCTGCTGGCTAACTCATCAACCATCCGATATCCGGTTTCCAACAGCATGACGTTGGCTTGTTCGAATGTCAGATTTTTTCCAGTCTCGTGCAAATACAGTTCAGCAAACTCTCGTGCATTACGTTTCGCCCACTTCTTCTCATCCGGATGCAACTGCCGATTAAACCGATCCGTATTAAACCCAGTGAACGCGCCCGAGCTACCACCGGCTACCGCACCGACGGCAGTACCTAAGCCCGTTGCGACGATCTGTCCGAGGGCTTCGTCCATGTCGGCGTTTCCTGTGGGGCGTTTCTTCCGGATGTCGTCACTGACGTCGTTGAGGACGCCGCCAAGCTTGGATGTCAGGCCGGCACCCAATGCGCCTCCCAATGCATTTCCTCCACCCAATCCCGCAACGAGCGCGCCGCCTGCCGCATGCATCGTGGCGCGATAGTCGCCGCCTTCAGACCATTGTTTCGCTTCTTCCAAGTACTGCGCTTTCAGCGCGGGATCATTGGTTTTCTCGGCCAGCTTCTTCGCCTCGTCCGCCTTCTTGTTCGCGTACGTTCCAATATCACGCGCCACCGCCTCGCCCGCAGCCGTCGCCGCTTGCATCAAACGTGACTGATCGCTGAGAAGATTCTGCAAATCTGGCGTCCGCGTGACCGTTCCGTTCAGGTCTTCAGTATCTCTGCTGAGATTTGCCAAATCCTGCGTCTGGTTCGCTGTGTCGGTGATGACAATCGTCCCTTCGCTCACGCCGGTGCGTGTCGTCGCGCGCTCGCTGCCGCTCTCCATTTGCGGCAACATCGGAGAAATCCCACCCTTGTTCTTGCCCGACGTCTTGCCAGTGGTACGTTCGTTAGCGCCCCCGTTGCCGACGGTGAACCCGCCGCCGAAGCCGAAACTGTTGGCGCTGTAGTCGGAGTGGTTTTCGATGTCGCTGAACGTCAGCGTGCCCGTCGTCAGGTGGTTCTGCGAGGCGTCCGCCGTACTCTCGATGTATGCGCCCTTCAGATCCGTATTCCCGGCGACGGCGATGTCGAAGCCGCCCCCGCCGGCCTGCAATCCCGATTGCTCCACCACGCCTGCGTAATTTCCACTCGCATTGCCGCGTGCATAGCTGGCGCTTCCAGAAGCCCCGGCCATGCTGAGGTTCACGCCGCCGCCCATGCTTTGTTGATGCGCGGATCCTTCGGTCGTGTCCTGCGCGCTCGCCACGTTCAGGCCTCCACCCACGCGCGCCACGACAGTCTTCGCATCGACAACCGCACCGACGATGTTCGTATCCCCACCGCTGACAATCACTGCGGCGTTGCTCGCGTTGATGTGCGTGTTGTTCTGGAATGTCGAGTCCGTATTGGCGTCGCCGTTCGCCTTCGACATGGATGCCGAAACGCCGAACCCGCTGGTCCCGTATGACACGCCGAAGCCGAGATTCTTCGATTGGTTATCGCTACGCGTCGACTCGGTGTTGGTGCTGTTGCGCAAGTTGACTTGATGGGTCGCCTGAAGGAGAACGTCCCGGGCGTCGACATCCGAACCTGTGACGTTGACGTCGCCCTTGCCCGAGGCGGCATCGCCAGTGGCGATTAGCGCGACGGCGCCACCCGCTCTGATGTGGCTGGCATCGTTCTGCGCCATATCCATCGACGACGTCGATTTGCTGCTCGATGACCCCCAGCTCAACTCGATCTTGCCTTCAGGAACTTCGCCCTTCTTCAGCGCATCGATCGCCGCCTTGCCTTCGCCATACGCGCTGTATGCGCCGCTCCCCGCCGCATAGCCGCGTAGTGCCGACACGCGGGCGTCGCCGCCGTTGTCCACCACTGCGCGGGTCTGATTCGCGACGTTCTGCACAGCGTCGATGACCGGCGACTTGATCGCCAGCGTGAAGCCGGAGCGCTTCATCTCGTGCGTCTCGTCCTGCTGCTGACGATTGACGGACGATTCCACTGTCACGTTCTGGCCAATCCCCGTGACGTCACCGTTCGCAACGATATCGCTTCCGCGAACCAGCAACTCGTTGCCGGCAATCCTGCTGACGTTGCCATCGAGTGCACCCACGAGACTCCTGGTTTGCGTCACGCGGCTCTCGTTCGTCCGGTCGCGCTGTTCGCTCGCGCCGTAAGAGATGCCCACCCCGCCGGAGGTACCGAATCCCGACCGCTTCGCCTCATAGAAGGAATGGCTTTCGCTCTGGTTATCCGTCGATTGAATCGTGAGATCGCGCCCCGCCTGAAGCGCGACGCCCTCACCCCCGACAATCGTGCTGCCGCGTACGCTCAGATCGTTACCCGCAACGATGGCGACGGCATCGGCGGAGATCATGCTGCCGTTGGCTTGTTCCGCCTTCGAATCCATCGTGCGCGTTGTGCGCTTGCTACTGGCGAAGCCACTGCGACTGCCTTCATGACGGCTACGATACTCATGCGTCTCGGCGACCTCGCCGACGATCACATCCCGCGCGGCCGCGAGCGTTGCCGTCCCACTTTCCAGTGTGACGCCGCTGCCTCGCAAGGCGATGTCGTTGCCGGACGCAATCGTGAGAGTGTCCCCCGCTCGCACGGTGGTACCCATGATGGTGTCATCGGACCGATACGACGACTCCGAGTAATCGCTGTCCGCGCTACGGCTTCGCACCGTGGACGTCGTCACCGCCGCCTGCAACGTGACGTTGCCACGGGCCGCAATCGCGCCGCCTCCCTTGAGATTGATGTCCGCCCCGGTCGCGCTCAGATTGCCGCCCACGCCGATATCGGAAACACCCCCCACAGTCGCTGCGCTGCCCGTCGCGGCGTTGATGTTGGTATCGGATACGCCGTTCGCCCGGGAGACGACCTTCTGCTCGCCCGTCTGCACGGTGTTCAGTTCCCAGTCGCCACCGATCGCCATGCCGAGATTTCCGCCGACGTTCAACGCGCCGGCGTTTTGCTCGAAGTTGCCACCCGTGGCGATCACCGCGTCGCCTGTGACGTTAAGCGTCGCGACGGGACCGAGCGTGGTCGAGGTGCGCGTCGCGCCCGTGTCGCTGACCTGATCGACACGGTTGACCGTGGTATCGAGTGTCAGATCGCCGCCCGCTTTCAGAGCGAGGCTACCGGCGTTGACCGTCGCTGAACTCAGATCGACGTCACCGACGGTAGACAACGTCATGAGTCCGCCGCTCTGCAACGCGCCGAAGGCGTTGTCGATGGCCTTGCCGTCGACGGCGAGCGTTCGCTCTGCGCTAAGCGTCCCGCTATTGGTGAGTCGCTGCGTGTCTTTCAGATCGACGTCGCGTGCCGCAATCAGTGGGCCGTTCAGGGTTTGCCGCCCCGTCTGCGCGAGGTAGACGACCGGTACCAGCACCGTCTGTCCGTCGACTACCTGCGTTTGCATTACGATCACATCGCTCGTTAGCGCGGCGACCTGTTCGGCCGACAGGCTCATGCCAAGCGACAAGTTCAGCGACCTGGAGAGCGCAGCGCCGGACGCCATCATCGCCTCGAACATGCGCTCCGTATCGCCGAAGGGACCGGGCACGGGGCGTCCGGTGAGCGCGGTGATCTGATTTCGGACCAACTGCTGCTCGTACATACCGTCGCCCAAACGTTTGATGACCGTTTGCGGATCGACGCCGATCTGCTTGAGGTAGTAGTCGCTGGAGATAAACGTCTTCGCGTTGGTAAAGGCGGGATTCGATTCGATGACGTAGGTGGCGCCCGGCGCGGTCGTCGGTCGGAACAGGCCGCCTTGCGGGATCGTCAGGTTCGCGATCACGTCGAGCGCGACGGCGCTGGCGATGACCGGATCGATGAGTATGCCGTCGTGCTGGAACGAAGCGACGCCGGTGTTTGCGCCGCTCGCATGCCCGTCGAAAGTCCCGACGTTTACACCCGTCGCATTCTGTCCTGGCAGTAACCCAAGCGACGGCGTACCCGCGTTCCCTGCGGTGTTCTCAATGCTGACACCCGAGCCCGACAGCGTGCCATTGGCGACAAAGCTCGATTCATAGGCGGGAAGCGCATAAGTACGAACGTCCGCAGGCGCGACCTGCGAATACCCACCGGGGCGGTGAGTCGTGAAGGTTGCGTCGCCGAAGGGAAGCTGCCAGTCATGCTTGCTGTTGTCGTAATTGTTGTAGTGGTAGTGTCCTGAGTATCTGACGCTGACCGCAGGGGCGGTCTGATCCCGCCAGCTGTTCTGATCCAGTGTCGCGGGCATCGCAATGTCACCCGTCGCGGAAACCGCGCTCCAGTAGTTCTGGAACAGGCCCACCGCCGACGCGTTCAGGTTCGCGCCCGACATGATCTGCGCCTGCGGGCTGATCGACGTCACGGTGTTGGCCGTCGCCACGCCCCAATACGATGTGAATATGTAATCGCTGTTCCATTCCCCGCCATGCGGTTGCTCGATGTAGACGCCGCCAATCGCGTTCGGATTCCGGGTATTCACCTCTCCCGTGCGTCCGCTCAGGCTGATGCCGAGACGCGTAATCAGCTCGGGATCGACCGAAGTGCTGAATCCCGAGGTTTGCATCGAGCGTCGGGTGTTAGTCACCTGATCCGCGTGAAGCGCCATGTCCTTACCGGACTGAATGAGGGCCGAGTGGTTTTGAATCCGGCTCGCGTTCAGGTAGCGACCGCTTACATCCTTGAGACCGGCAATCACGACACGGCCCAAACCATAGATGGCCGTCGTCGCCTGTGAATCGGTACCGGTCGTGTCGTCGACGTTGTCGATGACCGGTGCGAGCAACGCCAGCGTTCCGTCGGCATTCGTCGCGCCAATCAGGGCGCTCGCCCCGATGTTCGACAACCGCGATGTGGCGGTGAACGAGACATCGCCACCCACGAGCGAGCCGACATTTCGCAACGTGCGCGAACGCGTTGCCAAGGTGCCGCCTGCCGTGATCGAGCCGTAGTTTGTGATGTCGCCAGCGCTCACCGTCAAATGACGGATCGCCGAGAATGCGTTGCCGTTGGTGAACGTGCCCGGCAGCGTGATCGACAGATGGCGGCCCGCAGAGAATTGAAACGTCGGCTGGTGGGTGAAGTCTCCGCCGACGTCGATGACGACATCCTGAGTCGCACGATATCCGCCGCCACCAACGAGCGAGGCGGCACGGACGTCGAGATCGCGAGTGGCACCGATCTCACCGCCGGCGTTGGTGAGGACGCCCGTTGCCGCAAGCGAGATATCCCCGGGCAAGCCGGCGATATTGCCGATGTTGCCGCCGGTGTTGTCGAGTGTGTCGGCGCTGGCGCTGATGCTCGCACCGCTTAACTGCGCGCCGTCGGTATTGTCGATGGTGGCGGCCGTCACAGCCACACGACCGCTTCCGGTGACGACGCCGCCACGATTGACGATTCCGCCCAGGCTTCGCATCGCGGTGTCACCCTTCCCCAGATTGCCGACGAGGCCTTCAGCGTTGTCAATCGTCGCTGCGCGAGCCGAGAGTGAGTGACTGCCGCCCTCGGTGCCGGACTGAATCCGCCCCCCGGCGTTGCGCAAGTCGCCGTCGGTGTCGAGCGAGATGGGCCCCAGCGAGCGAATCAGGCCATGTGAATTGATGAGGTTGCCAAGCGTATTGGCCTGAAAGGCACCGCGTGCGGACAGCGCGCCTTGCGTGTTATCGAGATGCGCCGCGAGCACCGATAACGCACCGCCTGCCACAATCTCGCCGCCGACATTCGTTAGCGTTCCCATCCCCCCTCCCGGCGCGATGGTCAGCTTCCCCGCACTGGCGGACAGAATCTTCCCGCCGTTGTTGTTGAGCGACGATGGCGTCAACGTGAGGTCGGACCCCTTGCTTTGCAGCACGCCGCCCGCAGCGTTGTCCAGCAAACCGTTGACGTCGATCCGCATCGGACTTGCGCCGTAATGCGTGATCGTCCCGCCCCGGTTCAGAAGGTCGGTCGCCGTCAATGAGAGTTGGTTCGCTTTGAGCGTGCCGTGGTCGTTGTCAAGTGTGGTGCGGCTTGTCACCTCAAGGTCGGGCGAGACGATGGCGCCGCCGCGATTGGTCAGCGCGTCGACGTGTATCGTCGATTTCGCGCCCCCGGTGATGACACCGTCCGTGTTCGTCAGCGTCTTGCTGACAAGTGTGACGTCGCCGTTAGTGAGCCACTTGCCGCCCGCGTTGGCCAATGCGCCTCGGAGCGTTGCACTGAGTCCGCCTTTGCTACTGATCGAACCCGCTGAGTTGTCGAGATCGTCTGCGCGGATGATCGTGTCGCCATTGCTGCGCACGGTGCCGCCAACGTTGAGAATTTCGCCAGGTCCGCCATGGGCATCAAGCGTGAGCGTGCCGTTGCCTGCATGAGTGATGGTGCCGCCGTTGTTGTTGATTCGGACGGGCGATAACGCAAGGTCAGCGCTATTCGTTTGCAGCGTGCCGCCGGAAGCATTGTCGAACTCGCCGGAGATCTGGAGCGACATTGCGTCCCCGTGACGTACAGCGAGCACGCCAGTAAAAGCGTTCTTGTTTTCGTTGTTGGCATTGCAAAAGTTGAATGAGCGACGACACGCCAGGCGCAGAAACAGCCGAAAAATCTAAAGCGTTTGTGCTAATTCAACTTCTTGATATGGCTCAACGTTTTGGCGTCCGGACGCACTGGATGCCGCGAAGTCCCGAGACAAAAAAAACCGCCCTCAAGGGGCGGCAACACGCTGAAACAACACGGGGGGAGGGGGACAGCTTTTCAGCGCGTGGGTATGTGGTCGATGGATGTCGCGGTGTTTGAGATGCGACTTCGCACGTCGTGAAGTGACTTGGCGATCAGGCCGGTTCGAGTTCGCGATTGTCCGATTCGCGCATCACGCGAATGGCGTCGGCCGAAATCATCGCGTCGGCGTTGAGCGGCGGCACATCGCCGAACAGCGGACGGTAGACGAAATCGCCCGCGTCGATGGTCTCGTTCGTGAGCGCACATATGCCCGGATGCGGCGCTTTGCGGATGCGCCAGATCTGCGCACCGTAATTGCCGCCGGTCGCGTCGTTCCACGACACCGTAATCGTCAACTCGCTCGATATTTCCAGCACGCGCACGATGGGCGCGCGCCGTGTGTACGGAATCACCGGCTGACACACGACCGGCTCGGCATCGAGCATTGCCACGGTGTGTTGCCATGGGGAATAAGTCCCGCCCTGATCGCGTGCCGCACGCGATGCGCGTGACGCACGGGACGTCTTGGACGAGGCTGAAGACGAGGACGCCGCAGAGGACGTTCCAGAGGCGCGGCGGGTGCCGCTTCGGTTCGGGCAATTGGTTCGGTCGCTTCGCATGATCAGGCCAGCCGGATGCGCGGCCCGCGAAGGCCGCCGAGTTTTTCCGCGCTCATCAATATCGTCGCACGCGCAAATCCGTGCAGTGCATGCTGATGACGTCGGTACAACATGGCGTGGCTCCACTGCGCAAAGCGTCCGCGCACGATGCCACCTTTGAAGAAGCCGAATCGCCCGAGCGCCCCGAACGCGTTGTAGCCCGAGAGCGACAACGACGCGCCAGGATCGCGATAAGCGAACGGCGGAATTGCGCGGCCTTCGAGCCACGCGCCGAGATGGCGGCCCAGATGCGCCGCCTGTTGTGTCGCCACCTGTGCCGTCGGCGGCAATGCACACGCCCCCTGCCCCATGCTCAGCGATGCACAATCGCCAATGGCAAAGATGCGTTCGTCCTGCGCCGTCTGCAACGTGGCGCGAACCACGATCTGATTCGCTTCGTTGGTCGTCAAGCCGCCAATGCCGCGCAGACAATCCGGCGCCTTCACGCCCGCCGCCCACACCAGCAGATCGCCGGGAATCAACTGACCGTCGTCGCGGTAAAAACCGTCGCGATCCGCACACACGACGCGCGTTTGCGTCAGCACACGAAAGCCCAACCGTTCGAGCCTTGCTTGCGTCGACGCCGAAACGTCCGGCGGGAACGCGCCGAGCACACGTGCTCCGCGCTCCACGAGCGTGAGCTTCAGACGCTCGCGAATCTGCGGATCGCCATATCCCGCTGCGAGCGCGAACGAGTGGCTCAGCTCGGCAGCGAGCGCTACGCCCGTCGTGCCGCCACCCGCAATCACCACGCGCAATGCGTCGTCGTTCACGGCGCTGCGCAGCGCCTCGCATTGCAATGCGGCGTTGAACGCTTCCGCCTGGGGGCGGCTGTCGATGAAGTGACAGACGTCACGAACGCCTGGCAGGCACGCGTCGTCGGCCTGTGAACCGAGCGCGAGCACCAGCGCGTCGTAAGGCACCCGGCGCTCGCCGAGCAGGCGCTTGCCGTCGTGCCCGTCCATCTCCTCCAGCACAATCTCCCGACGCATGCGGTCGAGCCCGATCATGCGCCCCGCCTGATACGTGAAACCATTGCCGCACGCATGCGCGAGGTAGGCCACCTGCGTGTGAGCCACGTCGCACGTGCCTGCCGCAACGGTATGCAGCATCGGCTTCCAGAGATGGGTGGGATGACTGTCGACAAGTGTCACGCGCGCAGCGCCGGCACGGCCGAGCGTTTTGCCCAGACGAGTGGCCAGCATCAGGCCGGCGATACCGCCACCGACGATCACGATTCGGTTTGCGCGAGACATTTGGGGGGAAATGTCAATTCAACAAGTGATGAATAAGCGCATAATAGCGAGCGTGTACCCGGCATGTCAAATAGGAAGTGTCTGGGCAGGCAGGCGCGTTCGGGTCGGGTAGACTTGACGCATTGTTCTCGCGAATTCCACTCACGCATCACTCAATGACTCCGACCAAAGCCGTCTCGCAACCCGATCCGCCTCGCAAACGCACGCGCGGGCGTCCCACGTGCGATTGCACGCATGGGGCCGACGCGTTGCTGCTCAACGCCCGTCGCATCTTTGCGCAGCGCGGGTTCTATGCGAGTAGCGTGCGGCAGATCGCCGAGGCATCCGGTGTCGATGCTGCGTTGATTTCGCATCATTTCGGCTCGAAAGAGGCCCTGTGGGTCGCGGTCGTCGATCAGATCGCGGGACTCACGCATTCGATGGTCGAGCAGACGAACGCGCTGCGCGACGCACCGATGGCGCCGTTCGAGCGTATCGAGCACGCCGTGTGCCTGTTCGTCGAGGCCGTGTTCGAGAACCCGGACATCGGCATGTTCTTCTCGACCGCGGCGACTGAAGAAGGCGAGCGGCTCGATATCCTGACGCAACGGCTCGTGCGCCCGTATCGCGATGCCATGGTCCCGCTCGTCGCGGACTGGCTCGAAGCGCAGAAGCGTCCGGTGTCTGACGCCGACGTCATGTTCTTCATGCTCACGTCCGCCATCAGCAAGACGGTGTCGTATCGCCACATGATGGGGCCGTTCCTGCCGCCCGAAGGCATGGCCGATCTCAAACGCACCGTGCTCGATTGCGCGATGGCGCTGATCCGGCAGTGATGCGCCGGTAGTCTCGTGCCGATGCCGTTTGTCGTTTTGAGGTCGATCTGACGTCGATCCGGCACCGATACGGAATACTACGCAAGCGTCGTATAAGATAGCGGCACTCGGGCCGACTCCCGGCCCGTCTTATTTTTTCGATGCCCCCTATGTCGAACGAAATCAAACGTCTGCACACCAACGCTCGCATGAGCCAGATCGTGATCGCCAACGGTGTGGTGTATCTGGCCGGTCAGGTCCCCGATACGGCTAACGTGTCGGTTACGCAGCAAACTACCGAAATCCTCACCCGCATCGATTCGCTGCTTGCCGAAGCGGGCGTCGACAAGTCGCGTCTGCTCACCGCCAACATCTGGCTGTCGGACGCCAAGCACTTTGCCGAATTCAACGCCGTGTGGGACGCCTGGGTGCCCGAAGGCCACGCCCCGACCCGTGCCTGTGTGCAGTCGCCGCTCATGCGCGCCGGTCTCGAAGTCGAAATCGCCGTGACCGCGCTGGCGTAACGCGTCGCACCGGATGTCATCGCCGGTGGGTACTTCCCGGGCTCGCTGCCGCGAGTGTCGTGTGTGTTGTGTGTGTCGCGCGTGAGCCCACCCCCCTTCCTCGCTTTCTCCTGATCGTCTGACGACTCGTCAGGCGCACGCCCATGACGTTCGACGCGCTTGTGCTTGGTGCCGGTATCGTTGGTGTTTCCGTCGCGGTCCATTTGCAGCGACGCGGCATGTCGGTCGCGCTCGTCGACCGTAAATCGCCCGGCAACGAAACGTCGTTCGGCAACGCCGGGCTGATTCAACGCGAAGGCGTCTACCCCTATGCGTTCCCGCGCGATTTCGGCACCCTGCTCCGCTTCGCCCGCAATCGCTCCACCGATGTGCGTTACCACCCGTCGGCGATGGGGACCGTCGCGCCCTTTCTCGCGCGCTACTGGTATCACTCGGAACCCGCGCGCCACGCGGCGATTGCGCGTCATTACAGTACGTTGATCGCACATTGCGTGACGGAGCACCGCGAACTGATCGCCGCGTCGGGGGCAGAACATCTGCTGCGCGAAGGCGGCTGGGTGAAGGTGTTTCGCACCGGCGCTGCGATGCAGGCTGCGCAGCGCGACGCGCAGCGTTGGCGCGACGAGTACGACGTGCCGTTCGAGCGACTCGACGCGTCGCGGTTGCGCGATGCAGAGCCCTCGCTCACGCACGCCCTCGTCGGCGGGTTGCGCTACACGGCATCGGAGTCCGTCAGCGATCCGGGGGCGCTCGTTGCCGCCTACGCGCGATATTTCGAATCGCTGGGCGGTCGCGTGTTCACCGGCGACGCAACGTCGCTACAGCCGCACTGGTCGGTACGAACGGAAGCGGGCCGCATCGAAGGGCGTCGTGCAGTCGTGGCGCTCGGGCCGTGGGCCGACACCGTCACGCGTGCGCTGGGCTACCGCTTCCCGCTGGCCGTCAAACGCGGCTATCACATGCACTACCGCGCGCAGCCAGGCGCCACGCTGCATCAGCCGGTGCTCGATGCGGAGCACGGCTTTCTCATCACGCCGATGACGCGCGGCATCCGTCTGACGACAGGCGTCGAACTCGGGCTTCGCGACACACCGCCGACGCCGGTGCAACTGGCGGCCGTCGAACCGCTGGCGCGCGAGACATTCCCGCTGGGCGAGCGCGTCGATCCGACGCCGTGGCTCGGGCGCCGGCCCTGCACGCCCGACATGAAGCCGATTATCGGCCCGGCCCCCGATCATCGCGATCTGTGGTTCGCGTTCGGTCACGCGCATCACGGTCTGACGCTCGGGCCGGTGACGGGCCGTCTCGTCGCCGAGATGATGACCGGCGAGACGACGATCATCGATCCGTCGCTTTTCCGTGCGCAACGTTTCTGAGGGTGCACTCATTGCGGCATTTCTGCCTCGGACTCGACGTCGGGCGCGTGCGTCGCTTCACTGGCATCTGCGGCATCTGCGGCATCGCCGCCGATCACACTGATCTCGAATAGCGGCTTGCCGGCCAGCGAGCGCGCCTCAGGGTCTTCGGGATACGTCTTGAGCAACGGCAGGATGACCGAACCGCCGATGACGTTGCGACGGCTGTTATCCGCGGGCGACAGGCCCCAAACATTTTGATAGGTCATCGGCACGCGCGCGCCATCGCGCCCGGCTGACTCGGCATTGCCCAGGTACAGCATGATGTGCCCGTTGATGTGAATCAGTGTCATGAGCGGGCGTCCCTGCTCGGCCAGCGTGCGCAAGCGCGTATCGATATCGGCCTGGCGCAAATCGGTGCGTTTGCCCGCTTGCAACTGGTGGGACGAATGACGCGGCAGCCACACGCCGAACGGTGCGAAAAGACTGCGCGTCTCGGCGGAGCAGTCGTTGTAGAACAGCGTGTTGCCCCAGCCGTAGGGGCGTCCGATCTGTTGCTTCATTACCTGCGCCATGTGACGCGGCGTCAGCGTCCACGGCATCGGCACGAGGCTCGACGCGTCGAGCGCGGCCATGCGGATCTGCGCGCGACGCTGTGCGTCGGCCACGGGAATCATCGCCATCGGACGCCCGTCACGCGGGCGCGCCATGGGCAACACCGTGCCGATCGGCGCGAACGTCCGGTAGATCGCGCTCGCCGTGCCCGGCACGGTGTCCGCCAGCGGGACGTCGGCTTGCACGATAGCGCCGAGTTCACGCTGCGCCGCCGCGCGCCACACGGCGACGAAGCGTTCGTCGACTGCCGCCACCGTGCGCGCCTCGACCCAGCCGGTCAGATCGGGCGAATAGACGAGCAGCCATGCACCGTCGCGACTGCGCGCCAGCGTGTAGACGGGCGTGCCGGGGCGCAGCGCGGAGTCTTGCAGGGCGTCGAACGGATAGCCCTCGCCGGCTTCGCGGAAATCGTAGAACGCGGGATCGCGGGTCGGCAGCAGACGCACCAACGCATTGTCCACGGTGATGCCGCGACGCCGCGCATCGTAGGACCCGCTTGCGTGATCGGCGTCGAGTTGTGCGAGCGCCATGTTCGTTTCGATGGCGCGGTTCCATGCTGACGTGTGCGGCTGGAAGTTCTCCCCGTACGTTTTGCGCACACCGGCGCGGCCGTTGTCGAAGCGCCGCACGCGGCGTGCCTGGGCGTCCGCGAGGAGCGACATACCGGCCGCATTGAGTAACGACGTTGACAGCCACGTGCCGTTCCAGGGCGACGGATCGCGGGGGGCTGTGCCGAAGTATCGTGCGCGAAACGCCTCGAATCGCCGGTTCTGTTCCGATGCGGAAAGCAGCGGCCGATCGTAGCCGGGGGCGTCGGGTCGAATCCAGTGATCGACGTCCTGATCGTAATGCTCGATGGGGAAGCGGCCGACGTTGTCGCGTCCGGCCGGGATCGACGTCGCGTGTGGTTGCGACGTCGATGGCGTCTGCGGTGCGCCGGCACACGCGGCGAGCATGACGAGGGGCAGGAGGATCGCCAGATGCGCGATGCGTCCGGACATGCGGTCAATGAGGGAAATGCGGGAAATGCGGGAAATGCGGCAGGTGCGCGATGTGCGGCGCGATCGCGGCATGTGCCGCACGACGTCGGTCGGCACGTCGATCCGGTCGTGGATCGATGCGACGTCCGAGGCATCGACCGAAGTCGGCGGGAGGAGGCGTCGCATTGCGCCACGCGCCGCGTGAAGTGCACCCATGTCGTGCAGGAGAGAGCCGGAATCTCGTCATCCTACTCCATCCGCGCGCGTCGGCCGGGGCGCAATGCTGGGTCGATGCCCAATTCGCCCCGGCGTTCCGGATCACGTCTTCAGGTCGCTCACCAGCGCGCCGTGACGCTGCCGATTACCGTGCGTCCCGTGCCGTAGTAGCACTGCACGGTGCTGTTGCAGCCAGCGACGTAAGTGCGGTCGAACAGATTGCTTGCGTTGAGTTGCAAACGCCAGCGCCAGCCGATGTCCGCATGCAGCGAGGCATCGACGAGCGTCGTGCTCGCCACGGAGAAAGTGTTCGCCATATCGCCGGCCGTCTGTCCGAGATAGCGGATGCCGGCGCCCGCACCGAGCCTGGCATCGCCCACGCTGCCGAAGTTGTAGTCCGCCCACAGCGACGCCATGTTGCGCGGCACCCCATAGGGGCGCTTACCCAGATCGGCATTGTTGCTGCGCGTGACCTCCACGTCCTGATAGGTGTAGCTCGCCACCATGTTGAGCCGCGACGTCAGGCTCATGCGCGCTTCGAGTTCCACGCCGCGCGAGCGCACTTCGCCCGTCTGGATGGTGTTGCGCGTGTTGGCCGGATCGGCGGTGGAGACGTTCTGCTGCGTCAGGTTGAAGAGCGACGCCGTGAAGATGGCATCGGTGTTGACCGGCTGATACTTCAGGCCGATCTCATACTGCTGACCGGTCGTCGGTTGCAGCGGCGTGCCCGCGAGGTTGGTCGAGAGCGTGGGCAGGAAAGACGTCGAATAGCTGAAGTACGGCGACAGGCCAAGCGCCGATTCGTACAAGAGACCGGCGCGCCACGTGAACTTGTTCGGCGTTTGCTTCACCGAGGTTTTCGCGATGTTGTTGTCCGTCGTCGACCATGTGAAGTCTTCGCGCCCGCCGAGCGTGAGATACCAGCGGTCCCAGCGCATCTGATCCTGAAGGTAAAGGCCGAGCTGCGTTTGCGTCTGGTCGGTGCTGGTCGTCGGATTGGCGGGCAACACCCCCTTCACACCGTACACGGGGGCGTAGAGATCGAGCGACGGCGCGGTGCCCGACCATACGCGGTTCAGGAAGCGCTGCGTCTGGAAGTCCACGCCGCCGACCACCTTGTGTGCGACCGCGCCGGTGGTCGTGTCGTACTGCACGTTGTTGTCGAGCTGCCAGCCGTTCAGGATCGGTTCGGCCTGATACGCGGTGCGTTCATAGGTGCGTTGATCGGCCAGCAGTCGGGTGCCGTAGATCGACTTGTAGTCGAGATCCATGTGCGTGAAACGCGCCGTCGAGCGGATTTGCAGGGCGTCGCTCACGCGATGCTCGAAACGGTAGCCGGTCGCGACCTGCGTTTTGCGATAGCGGTCGAACGCGGGGTCGCCGGTGAGCCGTTCGCGGTCGATACGCCCCCAGCGCGACGGGTTCACCATGCCGAGCGCCGGGCCGTAGCTGACCGACGAACCCATGTTGTCCTGCGTGTAGTTGACGAACCACGTGAAGCTGGTGCGCGCGTTCGGACGCCAGGTGATCGCCGGCTGGATCATGATGCGGTCGTCGCTCACATTGTCCGTTTGCGCATTCGACATGCGGCCCAGCCCCGTAATGCGATACAGCAGCGTGCCGTCTTCGTTGGCCGGGCCCGTCATGTCGACGCGAAGCTGGCGGCGGTCGAAGGTACCGTAGTCGATGCCGATCTCGCGATACGGCTCGGCGCTCGGCGCCTTGCTCACGAGATTGACCAGGCCGCCGAGGTTGCCGGCACCGTAGAGGATCGAGCTGGGACCGCGCAGGACTTCCACGCGCTCCAGCGTGTACGGGTCGACGCGTACGGCGGCGTAACTGCCCGGACGGTTGGCGATCTGCGGCAGGCGCAGGCCGTCCCAGTAGACGTCGGCGTTGAAGCCGCGAATGTAGAACCAGTCGGCGCGGGTGTCGCTGCCATACGGGTCGGCGTTGATCCCGGCGGCGTACTTGAGCGCGTCCGTCACGGTCTGCACGGCCTGATCGTTCATCTGGTCGCGCGGGATCACGCTGATCGACTGCGACGTCTGCATGATCGACGTGTCCGACTTCGTCGCCGTGTCGCTGCGGGTCGCCACGTAGCCGACCACCGGCCCGCGCGCCACGTCGCGCTCGGCGCGGGCGTTGACGTTCGTTTGCGGCAGGGCGACGGCCGGACCGGCGGCCGCGTTCTGACCGGGCGCAACGATATAGCCGCCATTGGGCTGGCCGCTCGCTTGCAGGCCGGTGCCCTCGATCAGGATCGCCAGTGCGAGCGAGGGGGTGTAGGTACCGGACACGCCCGCCGTGCGCTTGTCGGCGATCTGGGTGGCGTCGTACGAAATCATCAACCCGGTCTGCTGAGCGAAGGCGACGAGCCCTTGTTGCAGCGAGCCGGCGGGGATATGCAGCGACTGTGCGGCGCGCGCGGTCGTGGCGGCCGATGAGGACGGCGGCGTCGATTGGGCGTGGGCGTTCGACGCGGTGAGCGCCCCGATGGCCACGATGGCGCTCAGCGCGAACAGCGCCCCGGTGGCCAGCGTGATGGCGCGTTGGGTGAGTTCTCGGGTTCGGGCGGTTTCAGCACGGACGGGCGTGCGGACACGGGCAACACGCGGGTGCGTGGGGCTGACGTGAGAAGGCATGACGGCGGATTCCTTTCGTTGGAGCATCGAAACATCGAAACGGGCTTTCCTGTCTATGCCCCGCGAGATGCGAAAACCCCTCATCCGACGTCAAAATTTTTGCTTGCGGCACTTCATGTGTGGTTGCGATCGCCGCCGATGGCGCGCAACGTGGGCGGACTGTCCGGCGATTTGCCGGCGCGGTTGTTCGCGGGGTCGCCGGGTTGCACGCGCACGAACCAGCGCGTGAACCGCTGTACCTCGACGGGCAACGCGCGCGCGAGCATATCGAGCACGCGGTCCGTGTCGTCAACCGGATAGATGCCGGAGACGCGCAGGCCCGCGACTTCCGGCGCACAACCGAGGTGGCCGCGCCGGTAGCGGCCGAGTTCCGTGAGGAAGTCGCCGAGCGGCATCGCGTGCACGACGAGCATGCCCTGCGTCCATGCGGCGGCGGCGCTGGCGATTGCGGCGTCGTCGAAGCGCGAGCGCACAGTGGTGGCGTCGAAGTTTGCGCCCTGCCCGGCGGTGAGGATCGCACCACCGTTTGCGGCGCCTAGTGCATTCGCAGGCACGACGCGTACCGCGCCTTCGAGCACCGCCACCGTGGCGCTGTTCTCGTGCTGACGAACGGTAAAACGCGTGCCAAGCGCCTGAAGGCTGCCTTGCGCGGTGTCGACGAAGAACGGGCGATGACCATGGTCGGCATCCGCACCGGTCGAGACGGCGATCTCGCCGCGCACCAGGCGCAGACGCCGGACATCCTGCGAGAAATGCACGTCCACAGCGGTGTCGGTATTGAGCGCGAGCAAGGTGCCGTCGGCGAGTTGCACGGTGCGTCTCTCGCCGACGCCTGTACTCAGGTCCGCGCGCCAGGCGCGCATGGCGTTCGAGTCGCCGACCGACCAGACGGCGCCCGTCGCGCCCGCGACCACGAGCAGACCGAGAGCACGCCGTCGTCCCTGATGGGGTTGCGGCACCCGGGCACGCACGAGCGTGTTGTGCGCGACAAGCGGGGGAATCGTCCGAAGATGCGCACCGAAGTCGACAAGGCGTTGCCACGCGAGTGCGTGACGTGCATCGGCATCGTGCCAGTGCCGCCAGGCCGCTTGCGTGTCGGCGTCGGTGTCGACGTCCGTCGCTTGCAGGCGCACGAACCACTGCGTGGCCGCGAGGGTGATCGCTTCGGGCAGCGGGGTCGTTGCGGCGGCGCTTTGACCGGATGGCGCGCGTGCACTAATGCGTGCGTCCCGCCGAAGCAGCAGGCGTGAAGCGCCTTGACGATATGGCGTTGCACCGTGGCGATGGAGATGCCGACGGCGTCGGCGATGTCGCGCTGGGCGAGGCCGTCGAGTTGGGACATCAGGAAAACCCGTCGCACGACCGGCGGCAGGCCGTCGAGACGCCGGTCGATGTCGATGAGCGTCTGAAGCAGGATCGCGCGGGTCTCCGGATCGGGCGCGACGGCCTCGGGCTGTGCGGCGAGCGCTTCGAGGTAAGCGGCCTCGATCTTGCGACGCCGGTGGAGGTTGGCGACGAGTCCCTGGGCGACGACGGTCAGGAAAGCGCGCGGTTCGCGCGGGCAGACCGGCGTGTCCTTGCTCAGCAGACGCACGAAGGTGTCGTGTGCGAGGTCGGCGGCGTCGCCGTGGTTGCCGAGCTTGCGGTGCAGCCAGTTGCGCAGCCAGCCGTGATGATCGTGATAGAGCGCGGCCACGCCGGCCGCGTCGGCGCGTGCGTGGTCTTGGCGTCCCCCGTTGTCGTCACGCATCATGGTGTTGGCTTGGCGGCGGAAATCCGCAACCGTCGCTGATTTAGCAGCTTCTGAGGTTAATGATAATCATTCGCATCATATCATGACCCATCGCGCGGTGACGGATGGAAAGCAAATCGGAATGTCGAGGGACCGATCCCGTGGCTGTGGCCGAGATGGCTGAAGTGGCCGACATCGCGAGATCACCCGCGCCGCACGGCGCAAGGCGTTGTGCGACGGATTCGGGGGGGCGTCCCGGAGAGGGACGCGCGCCTTCTGCCGGATTAAGACCACCGCCAACGCGGGAATCGATGGGTGCTGTACAAACATACAGTACAATCCCAGCGTGCCGGGCGACGCGTAGATGCTGCCAGCGACTGTCGTATCGGCCTGATAGAGTAGTCACCCCAAGGCGCGTATGCGCTTTCTCGCCTGCCCAGAGACCAAGTGGATAAGTCCTCCTCGAAACCCGTCCCGTCGGCCAGCCACGCCATCCGTATCCGTGGCGCCCGCCAGCACAACCTCAAGAACCTCGACATCGATCTCCAGACCGGCGAGATGACTGTCGTGACCGGACCGTCCGGCTCCGGCAAGTCGAGCCTGGTGTTCGACACGCTGTTCGCCGAAGGCCAGCGGCGCTATGTCGAGACCTTCAGCGCCTACGCCCGTCAGTTCCTGGATCGCATGGATCGTCCGCAAGTCGACCATGTGGAGGGGGTGCCACCGGCCATCGCCATCGATCAGACCAACCCCGTGCGCAGTTCGCGCTCGACGGTCGGCACGATGACCGAGCTCAACGACCACCTCAAGCTCCTCTTCGCGCGCGCGGCGGCGCTGTTCGATCGCGAGACCGCGCAGCCGGTGCGTCACGACACCCCCGAGACGATCTACGCCGATCTCATGGCGCGCACCGCGCAGAACGATCCGCGGCTGGTCGTCACGTTCCCGGTCGAACTGCCGGGCAGTGTCACGGCCGACGAGGTCGAGCAATGGCTCTCGGCCTCCGGCTACACACGCGTGCAGGCCGAGCGCGAAGTCACGACCGCCGAAGGCACGCGCAAGGTGCTCGATGTCGTTGCCGACCGCTTCCGTTTGCAAAACACCGAAAAGGCGCGCGCGATGGAGGCGATCGAATCGTCGCTCAAACGCGGCCGCGCGCGCGTGAACGTCTATGTGCTCACCGAGGACGGCGAGCCGGAAATCTGGCGTTACTCGCAAGACCTGCATTGCCCTGACAGCGATCTGCATTACGCCGATCCGCAACCGGCGCTTTTCTCGTTCAACTCCGCCTATGGCGCATGCGAGGCCTGTCGCGGATTCGGCCGCGTGATCGGCGTCGATCTCGGGCTGGTGATTCCGGACGAGCGCAAAACGCTGCGCGGCGGTGCGATCAAGACCATCCAGACGCCGGCGTGGAAAGAGATTCAGGACGACTTGCTGGAATATGCGGGCAAAGCGGGCATTCCCCGCGATACGCCATGGTCGAAGCTGTCGCCGGAACACCGCGAGTGGGTCATCGAGGGCGATCCCGACTGGCAGGGCGAGTGGAACAAGCAGTGGTACGGCATTCGTCGCTTCTTCGGCTATCTGGAGTCGAAGGCGTACAAGATGCACATCCGCGTGCTGCTCTCGAAGTACCGCAGCTACACCACATGCGAGACCTGTGGCGGGGCGCGTCTGAAGACAGAGGGCCTGCTGTGGCGGCTGGGCTCGAAAGAGAATGCCGACGCCGTGCTGCCGCCCGCGCAGCGCTTCATGCCGCGTGGCGTATCGTGGTCGCGTGAGCAGCTCGAAGCGCTGCCGGGCCTGACCATGCACGATCTGATGCTCATGCCGATCACGCGCGTGCGTCAGTTCTTCGATTCGCTCACGTTCCCCTCCAGCCTGCTCGACGATGCGCTCAAGCTCCTGCAGGAGGAAGTGGGCACGCGTCTGAAGTATCTGTGCGACGTCGGCATCGGCTATCTCACGCTCGATCGTCAGAGCCGTACGCTCTCGGGCGGCGAGGTGCAACGGATCAACCTGACGACGGCGCTCGGCACGTCGCTCGTCAACACGCTTTTCGTGCTCGATGAGCCCAGTATCGGGCTCCACCCGCGCGATATGGACCGCATCGTGGCGGCCATGCATCGTCTGCGCGACGCGGGCAATACGCTCGTGGTCGTCGAGCACGATCCCGCCGTAATGCTCGCGGCCGATCGTGTCATCGACATGGGGCCGGGACCGGGCGAGCGCGGCGGCCAGATCGTGTTCGACGGCACGCCCGAGGAAGTCCGCCGCGCCGATACGCTGACCGGCAGCTACCTCGGCGGACGCAAGCATGTGGCGAACGCGTCGAACTGGAAAGCGCGTCCGGTGGACGACGCCACGCCGCGCCTGACGCTCACTGGCGCGCGCGAACACAACCTCAAGCATGTGAGCGTGGACATTCCGCTGGGACGCCTCGTGTGCGTGACCGGCGTGTCCGGCTCCGGCAAATCGACGCTGGTGCAGGACATTCTCAGCCCGGCGCTGGCGCGTCACTTCGGCGACCCGACCGAAGCCCCGGGCGCACACGACGAACTCATCGGCGCCGAACAACTGTCTGGCGTGGTGTTCGTCGATCAGTCGCCCATCGGCAAGACGGCGCGCTCGAACCCGGCGAGCTATGTCGGGGCGTTCGACGAAATCCGCAAACTGTTCGCCGCCGAGCCGGTGGCGCTGCAACGCGGCTACAACGCGAGCACGTTCAGCTTCAACTCCGGTAACGGCCGCTGCCCGACTTGCGGCGGCTCGGGCTTCGAGCACGTGGAGATGCAGTTCCTGAGCGACGTGTATCTGCGCTGCCCGGACTGCGACGGCAAACGCTACCGCGCCGAAGTGCTCGACGTGAAGATTCAGCGCGCCGTGCCGGGCGAGGCGATGCGTGCGCTGAGCGTGTCGGACGTGCTCGAACTCACCGTCAATGAGGCCGTCAAGCTGTTCTCGTCCGATCGCGACGTGCTGCGCGTGTTGCAGCCGATCGTGGACGTCGGTCTGGAATACGTGAAGCTCGGTCAGCCGGTGCCCACGCTCTCGGGCGGCGAGGCGCAACGTCTGAAGCTTGCAGGGTTCCTCGCGGAAGCGGCCCAGAAGAAGACGGCCAGCGGCCAGAAGGTGGCGCATCGCGGGCGTCTTTTCATCTTCGACGAGCCGACGACCGGCCTTCACTTCGACGACATCGCGAAGCTCATGCGCGCGTTCGGCAAGTTGCTCGACAGCGGCAACTCACTGCTCGTCATCGAACACAACCTGGATGTGGTGCGCGCCGCCGACTGGATCATCGATCTGGGGCCCGAGGGCGGCGAAGGCGGTGGCGAAGTGCTGTGCGCAGGCACGCTCGTGCAGGTCGTGGCGTGCGATGGGTCGCACACCGGCCGTGCGCTTGCCGACTATGAGCGCACCGTGGTCGCGCCGGCGCTGGCCGCAGCGACGGGCAACGCCGACACGGCGGGCGGGTCGGGCGTGCCGCTGCAAACGGCGTTGCGCGCCGCACGCGCGCATCGCAAGCCTGCGGGCGGCGACGATATTCGTATCGTCAACGCGCGCGAGCACAACCTCAAATCGCTCGACGTCGCGATTCCGCGCGGCAAGTTCAGCGTGATCACCGGGGTTTCCGGGTCCGGTAAATCGACGCTCGCGTTCGACATTCTGTTCAACGAGGGACAACGCCGTTATCTCGAATCGCTCAACGCTTATGCGCGTTCCATCGTGCAGCCGGCGGGACGTCCGGAGGTCGATGCCGTGTACGGCATTCCGCCGACGGTCGCCATCGAGCAGCGGCTCTCGCGCGGCGGGCGCAAGAGTACCGTGGCGACGACGACCGAGGTCTGGCACTTCTTGCGTCTGTTGTACGTGAAGCTCGGCGTTCAGCATTGCATTCACGACGGCGCGCCGGTCACCGCGCAAAGCCCCGATTCCATCGTCGCGCAACTGATGCGCGACCGTCGCGGCCAGCATGTGGGCCTGCTCGCGCCGCTGGTCGTCGGACGCAAAGGGATCTACACCGATCTGGCGAAGTGGGCCAAGGCGCGCGGGCATTCGCATCTGCGTGTCGACGGTGTTTTCCTGCCCGTCGATCCGTGGCCGAAGCTCGACCGCTTCCGCGAGCACACCATCGAATTGCCGGTCGGCGATGTGGTGATCACGCCGGAGAACGAGGGACTGCTGCGAACGCTGCTCGCGGCGGCGCTGGAATTGGGCAAGGGCGTGATGCATCTGCTCGCGCCGCTCGACGGCCTCGGCGACACCATGTCCGGCGAGCAGCCAGGCGAAGGCATCGGCGAGATCGAGGTGTTCTCGGTCAAGCGCGCCTGCCCGGTGTGCGGCACGAGTTACCCGGATCTCGATCCGCGCATGTTCTCGTTCAATAGCAAACACGGCTGGTGCACCACTTGCGTGGGCACCGGGCTGGCGCTTACGCGCGAGCAGCGGGAAGCGTTCGACGATACCGTGCTCAATCAGGACAATCGCGGGCGCGAACACTCGCTGCCGTCGCAGGATCAGGAACCGGAGGGCGTGGGCGATCAGCCGTGTCCGGATTGTCATGGTGCGCGGCTCAATGGCGTGGCGCGCGCGGTGACGTTCGACGAACACGCTATTTCCGACGTCGCCCAATGGACCGTGACGGATGTGCGTGAGTGGATTCAGGGCCTCGAACTGACGGGGCGCGATGCGAGCATTGCACGCGATCTGATCAGCGAGATTCAGGGGCGTCTGGCGTTTCTGGAAGAGGTCGGCCTCGGGTACCTCACGCTCGATCGTGCCGCCCCGACGCTCTCGGGCGGCGAGTCGCAGCGGATTCGCCTCGCGGCGCAACTCGGCAGCAACTTGCAGGGCGTGTGCTACGTGCTGGACGAGCCGACCATCGGTTTGCATCCGCGCGATAACGGCATTCTGCTCAGCGCGCTGCGCAAGCTCGGCGATCAGGGCAACACGCTGGTCGTCGTCGAACACGATGAAGACACGATCCGCCGCGCCGATCACATCATCGATATCGGGCCGGGCGCGGGCAAGCGGGGCGGCACGCTCGTGGCGCAGGGCAATGTGGCGGATCTCGCGTCGCATCCCGATTCGCTGACGGGCAAGTTCCTCGCGCAACCGTTGCAACATCCGATTCAGCCGCGCCGGGAGGTGGTCGCACCGGCTGAGGTGATGAAGGCAACGAAGACAACGGGGGCAGCCAAGGGAGCGAAGGACGTTGAGCCGGTGCCGCCGAACTGGCTTACGGTGCACGGCGCAACGCTGCACAACCTGAAGCACGTGACGGCATCGCTGCCGCTCTCACGGCTTACGGCGATCACCGGCGTTTCGGGGTCGGGCAAATCGACGCTCGCACGCGACGTGCTCATGACGAATCTGCTCGATGCCGTGGGGCGCTCGGTGCTGTCGTCGCCGGCGGAGCGTCGTGCGCGCAAGGGTACGGTGCGTCATGCCGTGAAGGCCGACGGCAAACCGCGCGCCAAATCGGAAGCGCCGGCCGAGGTCAGGCGTCCGGTCGTGCACGCGTGGCATGGCTGCGAGTCGGTGACGGGCTGGGAGACGATCGATCGCGTGCTGGAAGTCGATCAGACGCCGATCGGCAAGACACCACGTTCGTGCCCCGCGACGTACATCGGCTTCTGGGACACGATCCGGCGCTTGTTTGCCGACACCCTCGAAGCGCGCGCGCGCGGCTATTCGGCATCGCGCTTCTCGTTCAATACGGGTGAGGGGCGTTGTCCGGCGTGCGAAGGACAAGGGGTACGGACCATCGGCATGAGCTTCCTCGCCGACGTGAAGGTGCTGTGCGATGTCTGCCACGGACAGCGCTTCAATGCCGAGACGCTGGCCGTGACATGGCGCGGCAAGAGCATTGGTGACGTGCTGACGATGGAGGTGGACGAAGCCGTCGAGTTCTTCGCGTCGATGCCGAGCATTGCGCACCCGCTGCAACTGATGCAGGACGTCGGGCTCGGTTATCTCACGCTGGGGCAGCCGTCGCCGACGTTGTCGGGCGGCGAAGCGCAACGTATCAAGCTGGTGACGGAATTGACCAAGGTGCGCGACGACATCACGCGTCGCGGTCAGAAGTCGCCGCACACGCTGTACGTGCTCGATGAGCCGACCGTCGGTCTGCACATGGCGGACGTGGCGCGTCTGATCAACGTGCTGCACCGGCTGGTGAACGGGGGGCATACGGTGATCGTCATCGAGCACAACCTCGACGTGATCGCCGAGGCCGACTGGATCGTCGACATGGGGCCGGAAGGCGGTAAGGACGGCGGGACGGTCGTTGCCGCCACGTCCCCGGAAGCCCTGGCGACGGTCAAGGCGAGCCACACCGGTATTGCGCTCAAGCCCGTGCTCGCACAGACGGCGGTCGCCGGCGCCGTGACCACGACGGCACCGGAAGCCGCCACGGCGAAGTAGGCTCGTTGGCGACGAAGCGACGAAGCGACGAAGCGACGAAGCGACGAAGCGACGAAGCGACGAAGCGACGAAGCGACGAAGCGACGCTGGGCGCGGTGACTGTGACGCTGCCCCGTGTTGCCCCTGAGGATTCGCGACTGTGACGGGACGCCCGAGTACGGCGTCCCGTTTTCATTTCTGCTCGCGCCTCGGGCCGAAGTCGAAGCGTGTTCGCAGGCACGGACAAGGACACGCCGGGATCGAACGCCCCGCGCACGCGAGTGAAACGCGGCGGTCCGGGGCGGTCAACCTCAGGTGACGGCAGGTCGGCGCACGACAGCAGAAACTGCTCTCGACCCTAATAATATATTTTTAAATATATCAAAAGAGCACTCAAAACACCCCCGCCATTCGGCGTAATCATCGAGAGTGTGCATTCACTTCCTAGGTGGCGTCTTCATGAGCCCTCCGTCAGAAATGTTTCTAATTATTTCTAATTCCACAATTAAAAATAGACAATTATCATCTTTATTGCGATTGATGACGGCAATAGACTGCAACTGTCGACGATGAATTGAACATCGCCTTTTTCAAACAGACAGGAGAATCATCATGAAGCGCACCCTTATTACCTCGGCTCTGGTTTCTGCAATGCTGGCCGTGTCGGCCGGTTCGGCTTTCGCCAGCGACGCGTTCGACGGTCCGTCGGAATTCTCGTGGGTGCCGCAGACCAGCGTGCTGACTCGCGCACAAGTTCGTGAAGAACTGGTGCAAGCGCAAAAGGCCGGCCTGCTGCAACAACACGACACGGTGTACCCGAAGGCCGTCGCGACGGTGGGCGGTGCGGTGTCGACCGTCACGCCGGGTTCGGTGGGCAACGCTCAACGCGCCGGTAGCACCTACTTCGGCAACTAATCGCGTTCGCAAATCGTTGGACTGGCTCGACCCCGCGAGCCTGCGCAAATCTTGCGCATCGTGACGCCGGGACGCAGTCTCCGATACCCAATCGGCCGCCTCAGTCGCGGCCGATTTTGTTTTTGTGGGCTCGCTCGCCCCCCTCACGGGTCGCCGGTGCAGTCTTCCCCCTGCTGGCCGGACTCGAAAACAACCGTAGGGTCCGTGACCGTTGCCGCGCGACGCCGCCATCCGAGACTGTGAATAACCCTGTAGATAAGGTTGTGAACAAGCTGTGTCGAGGATGTGGGCAACCCTGTGGATTGTCGGGGGGTAGCCTGTGGAAAGCGCGGGGAAAAGTACGGGAAAAATGCGGAAAACAGCGGGGATAACCGGTGAATATCTCGTGGATATGTGGTGGATATCCCATGCATCACCGGGGGATAAGCGCGTGGATTTCCTGTGGAAATCTCGGGATTTTCTGTGATTAAGCTGTGGATGAGCGGTGAGTAACTTTTCCGCTGTCAGTCCCAAAGCCCCGTCGTGTCGGCCTCCGTGGCCATCGGTGGCTTTGCCGTGCGAGCTTGTCCGCTGGCCCACGGTCATTGCGCATCGTGCGCTAAGCATCTGCGAATCGAAGATAAGGCGTGTGCAGGCCTGCGTTTAGAATGCCCTCGGAGACCTAATCAAATCGTCAGATCCGTTCCGTCACAGGAACGCAACGTCTATCCGGAGACAGTCGACATGAGCGGCACCCACGATACGCATGATACGAACGGCACGCATAGCGCTACCTCCCCGGGCGCCCAGGTGCCGCAATGGCGTCGCGAGACGCTGGCCGTACACGGCGGCTACCGTCCGGATCCGACGACGCGCGCCGTGGCGGTGCCGATTTATCAGACGGTCGCCTACGCATTCGACGACACACAGCATGGCGCGGATCTGTTCGACCTGAAGGTGCCGGGCAACATCTACACCCGCATCATGAATCCGACGCAGGACGTGCTGGAGCAGCGCGTTGCCGCGCTCGAAGGCGGCGTGGCGGCACTGGCGCTTGCCTCGGGGCAGGCAGCCGTGACTTACGCCATCCAGACGATCGCCGAGGCGGGCGACAACATCGTGGCGGCAAGCACGCTCTATGGCGGCACCTACAACCTGCTCGCGCACACGCTGCCGCTCTCGGGCATCACCACGCGCTTTGCCGATCCGCGCGAGCCGGAATCGTTCGAGCCGCTGATCGACGAGAAGACCAAGGCGATCTTCGCCGAATCGGTCGGCAACCCGTTGGGCAACATCACCGACATCGCAAAGCTCGCGGAGATCGCGCATCGTCACGGCATTCCGCTCATCATCGACAACACCGTGCCCTCGCCCTATCTGCTGCGGCCGTTCGAACACGGCGCGGACATCGTCGTGCATTCGCTCACCAAGTATCTCGGCGGACATGGCACCAGTCTCGGCGGCGCGATCGTCGATTCGGGCAAATTCCCCTGGGCCGAGCACAAGACACGTTTCAAGCGCCTGAACGAACCCGACGTGAGTTATCACGGTGTCGTCTACACCGAAGCGTTCGGGCCTGCGGCCTACATCGGTCGCGCGCGCGTAGTGCCGCTGCGCAATACCGGCGCCGCCATCTCGCCGTTCAACGCGTTCCAGATTCTTCAGGGCATCGAGACGCTCGCGCTGCGCCTCGACCGCATTACCGAGAATGCCCTGAAGATCGCGCAATTCCTGAAGACGCATCCGAAGGTGGAGTGGGTGAACTACGCCGGTTTGCCGGAGCATCCCGATCACGCGCTCGTGGAGAAATACCTGTCGGGACGCGGGCCGGGCATCCTGACCTTCGGCGTGAAGGGGGGACGCGCGGCCGGCGCAGCGTTTCAGGACGCGCTGCAACTCTTCACGCGTCTGGTCAACATCGGCGACGCCAAGTCGCTCGCCACGCACCCGGCGTCAACCACGCACCGTCAGCTCTCGCCGGACGAACTGCGCAAGGCCGGTGTGAGCGAGGAGACGGTGCGTCTGTCCATCGGCATCGAACACATCGACGACCTGCTCGCGGATCTCGATCAGGCGCTGCGCAAGTGAGTCAGCCGACGGATCGTGCGGCGGGCGCCTCCATCGATACGGCCGCCGCACGCCGCCACGCCGAAGCGCAGTGAGACGCTGCGTCAGCCCGTCGGCCGGTGAACTGCCCGGGGTCTGTTTCGACTGGGGAAACACGGCGCCGGGCCTGCCATGCCGGCGCAGGCCCCGAATGACCGGGCCAATCCTCAACCTCATTTCCTGCCAAGTCTGTCGGCGTATCATGCGCGGCATTCGGTCGTGGGCAGGCGACCGGTGCCGCCGTCATATGAGCGTCACACCATCGTCACAATGACGGCGTAATGTCCTTGCCCATTTTTCAAGGATTGCGCATGGACTATCTGCAAGTGCTCGTACTCGCCATCGTTCAAGGCGTGGCGGAACTGCTCCCGGTGTCGAGTTCGGCCCACGTCATCATGGCCGAGAAACTCATGGGTCTCGACCCGTCCACGCCCGCCATGACGTTGTTGCTCGTCATGCTGCACACCGGCACGATGCTCGCCGTCATCGTCTACTTCTGGAAGTCGTGGCGCGAGCGCTACTTTTCGTGGAAGCACGATTTCATCCATAACGCGAAGCAGGTGATCATTGCGACGGCGTTCACCGGTGTGATCGGTCTGGCGCTGATGGTCTTCATCGAGAAGGTGCTGATGCGCGGCGCCGAGCATGCCGAAATCGAGCACCTGTTCGGCAATCTCTATATCATCTCGGCCGGCCTCGCGATGGCGGGCGTGCTGATTCTGATTTCGGGGAGCAAGCGGCCGCCGATGGGCGATCGCCCGATCCGCGGCGCGGATTCCGCATGGATCGGCGCGGTGCAGGGTATCTGCCTGCCCTTCCGTGGTTTTTCGCGCTCGGGCTCGACCATCTCGACGGGCATGCTGCGCGGGCTCGACAAGTTGCGCGTGGAAGAATTCAGTTTCGCGCTGGCCGTCGTGCTCACGCCGCCGGTGATCGCCAAGGAGGCGTACCGCCTGTACAAATCGGGCGGCGCACAGACACTCTCGAGCCACTTCACGGCAGTCCTCACGCCGAGCCTCGTCGGCATGGTGTTCAGCTTCCTTGCCGGGCTCGTGGCGCTGCGCTGGCTGTCGCGCTGGCTCGAACACGGCCGGTGGTACCTGTTCGGCATCTATTGCCTCGTGGCGTCCGCCCTGGTGCTTGCCGCCAGCCAGTACCTGTAAGCCGAGGGCTTCGGAGGGCGACCGTCATGGCCGCCCCGCTCAGGTCGCATTGCCGCGCGGCATGTCTGGCGGAGTGCCTGGCGCGAAGGCGCGGGCCCGCGTTACGCCAATTCCGCAACGACATCCATGAATGCCGCGATGGCGCGTGACTCGCGTCGCTGCGCGAGGCAGACTACGACGGTCGTGGTTTCCACGCGCGCGTCGCCGATCGCAACGGTGGCGAGCCGCGCATCGGGCGTGTGCTCACGCGCCGAAACTGCCGCTATCCCCAAGCCCAGGATTACCGCTTCGCGAATCGCCTCGCGGCTGCCGATCTCTATCGCCACCGTGGGCGACACGCCTGCGTCCTGCATCGCCGTCTCCAGCGCGTGACGCGTGGTCGAGCCCGGCTCGCGCATGAGCATGGGTTCGCCATCCAGCGCCGCGAGCCTCACGCTGCGATGTCGCGCGAACCGGTGCGTGCGCGGCACGAGCAACACCACCGGATGCGTGCGATACGGCACCGCATGCAGACGCACGTCGTCGTGATACCGCGCCAGTACGGCGACGTCGGTGCGATACGCCAGCAAGCCCTCGATCATCTCCTCCGAATTGCCCGGCCGCATGGAGATGCGAATGCCGGGATAGCGCGGCTGGAAGGCCGCGACGATCTCCATCGCGTGATGCGGGCCGACCGCGCCCAGCCGCAATTCTCCCGTGCGAAGGCCGCCGTGTTCCTTGAGCAGGCCGAGCGCCTCGGCTTCGTCCGAGAAGATGCGCAGACTCACCGCGTAAAGCGCTTTTCCCGTTGGCGTGAGCGTCAGCCCGCGCCCGTGCCGGTAGAACAATTCAACGCCGTAGCTGTCTTCGAGCGCACGGATCTGCGTCGTCATCGTGGGCTGACTCACGTGCAACGCCTGCGCAGCGCGCGTGACGCTGCCGTGACGCGCGACGGCATGAAACGAACGCAACTGCGTGATCCGCATGGTGACGCTCCCATCACGAGGTATAGGTTTTGCCAATAGATTGGCGAAAAAATGTGAATTGGAAGTATAGAGCGACGCTCACCATAATCCAGCGCAATCTTCGTCACTCGATCGCAGCGTCTTGGCACGCGGCGGCAATCGTCTCACCATGACTGCACGTTCACGTTTCCATAATCCGGTCGACGTCCGCTTCGGTGTCGGAAGCCTCGCCGATTTGCCCGCGGTCGTCGGCAATCGTCGTACAGTGCTCGTCACCATGCCTGAGGCGCGTGCGCTCGGCATGACCGGGCAAATCGAAGCCATGCTCGGGCCGCGTCTTGCCGGGGTGATCGATCAGGTGAGTCCGAATCCGGACGTGCGCGAACTTGCACCGATCTATGGCGATTTCTGGCGGCGTTACGGGGAGTGTGAGGTGATCGTGGCGCTCGGCGGTGGCAGTGCGCTCGATACCGCCAAGCTGTTGATGGTCGCGGGCGACGAGAACGAGTTCGCCACGCTGGTCGATGCGCTCGATGCGTCTGATCCGGGCGGTGCCTTCAAGCCGACGCGCACCAAGCGGCTCATCGCCATTCCCACGACGGCAGGCACCGGCAGCGAAGTCACGCCCTGGGCCACGCTGTGGGACCGTCACGGCAAGCGCAGGAAATACTCGCTGCATCTGCCCGAGACGTGGCCGGAGGTGGCCATCGTCGATCCTTGCCTCACGCGCTCGTTGTCGCGCGCCGTCACGTTGCAAAGCGGTCTCGACGCGCTCTCGCATGCGTTCGAAGCGATCTGGAACGTCAATGCCAACCCCGTCTCCGATACGTTCGCCGTGACCGCCGCGCGCGAGATGATGCGCGTGTTGCCGAAACTCATGGCGTCGCCGGACGACATGGTGTTGCGCACACAAGCCGCGCTCGCCGCGCTTCAGGCAGGCATGGCGTTTTCGAACACGAAGACGGCTCTCGCCCACGCGATGTCGTACGACATGACGATTCGACACGGCTTGCCGCACGGCATTGCGTGCTCGTTCACGTTGCCTGCGGTGATGCGTCTGGCCATCGGCAAACGGGCCGACCGCGACGCCGTGCTGGCGCAAATCTTCGGTGGCGATATCGACGGTGCGCCCGACGCGCTCACGGCGTTCCTGAACGATCTGGGCGTGGCGACCGAGTTCTCCGCTTACGGCGTGAGCGAACCGGAGTCCGCGCAGATGATTGCCGCCGCGCTGGACGGTCCGCGCGGGCGCAATTTCATCGGTGCTATGGACGCGATCGACATTTTGGGGGATGAGATCCCTTGATACGGGACTACGGCCGGCCGGCGGAAGACCTCTGGCCGGCCTTTTTTATGCCCGACGAATCAATGACGTCCGGCGACGCTCAGCGGGATTTCACCCGCACGAGCGCTTCCTGTGCACGGCGCGAACGTGCGGCACGGCTGCGCAGATAGGACGCGGTGAGCAACGAGGCGCTCGCCAACAAAAGGAAAGAACCGAGGACAGCCATGGTAATGCTCCTGTGACTTACGACCGGCATCGTCCGCGGTGCGGCGCACCCTGCGAGCCACGATGTCGGCTGACTTCATCATGTTGTCACTCTACTGCTGACGCACTTCGCGATAAACCCCATCCGGTTAAACAGGCTGTTGCGCACGGCGCCATTGCTCGCCGAAACCCTCGCCAACCCCCCCGAATGTGACTCATATACCCACTTCAACGGCATTAAGTGTTTGATTTTCAATAGTTTTTACGAATCGGACGATCGGTTGCATTTCGTAGACGTTCAGTTGCGAAAAAACCACGGGTTTTCCCTAAGATTCAGTCATGCCAACGCGACGGACACCGCAACGCAGCAAAACGAAGTGCCCCCCGGCCTCGACGCTGATGATGCCCCGAACGCTAGCTGAATCCGAAGTTTTCAATCAATTGACAGGAGTCTCACCATGAACACCCGTATCCTTGCCGCCGTTGTCGCCGCCGCTTCGTTTGTCTCGGCTTCCGCTTTCGCCGACGCCCGTTATAACGACAACACCCCCGACCTCCAGGTCGCGACGCAAAGCCAGGTCAGCCGCGCCGAAGTACGTGCCGAGCTGGCGCAGGCAGCCGCCAGCGGCCAACTGAATCAGACCGAAACCGGCGCACCGCTGGTCACGGCAGCGCAAGCCCAGACGGTCCCGGCAGTCGCCCCGGCGACCCGCGCCGAAGTGCGCGCTCAACTGAGCGAGCGCAACGTGTTCGCCCAGGACAGCCGTTCGTAATCGGCACGCTTCACAGAACCTCCCCGGTAGTACAGCAGTACCGCAGCACCGCAGCACCCCGCATCGTCCCCCGGCGATGCGAAGCCGCCGACCTGAAAGGGCCGGCGGCTTTTTTATGGGCGTATCGCCAGGGTCCGGCGACGAATGCGACGAATGCGACGAATGCGACGGGGCGCGACAGCCGCGCTGTGAAATACAGAAGCGTCGCCGACGGCGGGTTCGTAGAATTCCCCGCCTTCGATCGCACGCCCGGCACCATGGGCGGTATCGCATGCCGTCCGACCCACTCTCCTCCTTCGGCCCTCCCCCCAAATGCCTCGTATCTTCTCGCCCGCGTCATTGCCACATGACGTTCGCTGTCGCTCCCTCACTGATTCCCGCCGCATTTCGCACAGCGGCAGTGGCACCGGCCATGCCGTCGCGCTCGCGTTGCGCGGTGCACGCCCCCTTACGCTGCATGACGAACGGGCACTGGAGACCGCGATTGCGCGGCGCGACACACGCGCCGCGCCCGCACCGGCGCGGTACTACTGCCTGTCGCCGTCCGAAGTGTCCCGAATCGCGCGTCGGCCCATCGATCCGCCGCCGCCCAAGCGTTATCTCGGCTTCGATCGCGTGGCACAGTCGCTGCGGCATATCGCCATCGCGGTGAACATGACGATGCGCGCGCGCTTGCAGGTCGACCCGCTGGAAGTTCAGGTCAGTGTCTTTGGCGGACGTTTGCATATCGCGTCGAATTTTCATGCGGATCGCATTCGCGAAGCGCTGCACCTCGCCCTGACGGACGACGCGCTCATGAAAGGCGCGCCGCGACGTCCCGCGCCGGGCGACGAGCGCAACTGGCACGCGATGGTGATGTCCCGCCGTGTGCGCGATATCGCCAAGCTCCGGCATCACTACGTGCACGGCTACGGCTTCGAGCGTATTCGCACGGCAGCGCGCGCGGAAGTGGCGAGGGGAATCGGATTGCCGCAGGACGGCGTGTCCTGCGCGCACAGCGCGCTTCGTCAGCTCGACGATGCGTTCGACACGTTGCGCCGGGTGCTGCAAGATGCCGCCGGCGCCTCCCCGACATTCGACGACCTGGTCGTGCACACGCCAATGCGCGACACACCGAAGCTCACGCCGTTGCCGCCCGGGGTCACGGAGACAATGCACGCCGAACAGTGCATCGAGTCGGCTATCGCGCAGAACGCCGACGTCTGGCATCGCGAAGCCGTGGCGCGATTGCTGCTCTCGCCTGACGCGCTGATCGTCGTGCCGATGGCGGGCCGTTTCGTGCCGTGCGCCGCATGTGCCGAAGTGGAAGCCGAGAGTCGTACGCACGGCGGCTTGTTCGATCCGGCCAACGAACGATTCGTGCTTCATCGCAGCAGCCGGCGTATCGGCATGGCATTCGCGAACGAGGTTCAGCACATTGCACAATCCACCCTGGCCGAAGCGCCTGCCGAGGCGGCGAGGCGCGCGCAAACGATTGCAGACCGGTTCGTGCACGCGCCGCAATCGCTGCGGGCGTACGGGAAACCGGTCGTGCTGGATTATTCGCTGGACACCGAGAGCGAAAGCTCGGGCAATGAGGCTTGAGCGCGCCTGCGCGTCGACGACGGTTGCCCGAACGGTGGTGTAGACGGGGCGGGTTAGTCGCCGTGGTCCGAAGGGGCGATGCGACGTGCGTCGTCCTTGAGTCGCGCGAGCATGGCCGCCCCGAGCGGGGTGTCGTTCAGATCGGCATAGGACGCACGCTCGCGGTAATGCAGCATTTCGCTCCCGTCGGTCACGCCGATCGATGCGGACATTATCTCGTGATACGAATGGTGATTCTTGGGCGGCATCAGGTTCGCCATCATCACCATGCGGGCTTCGGCGAGCGACGGCCAATCGGACACGTTGCCTGAGTAAGCCGCCATCTCCCGGCACTGCGCGTAGTGATTCAGATATCGCAGGGTATGCCCGCTCGGCCCCGAGATGACCGGCTTGTCGTGAACGATGGCGCCGAGCGCGAATTTCGCGATCTGCGGATCGTTGCGATCGGAAGTCCTGACCATGTTCGAGCGGTCGCCAGTGCGGTGCTGGCGCACCTGCGAGCCGATCGGGTTCAGATCACGGCCGTTCGCTTCGTCACCGGTGTACTCCGCCGTGCTCCATGTAATGTCGAGCAGATCGTGCAGCAACCGTGGGCGCTCTTCCGGGGTGCACTGGAACATGTACGCGACGGCGTCGCCGGTTGCGGCGAACCCGATGTCACGATAGACGCGCGCGACACCGGCGCGTTCGACGAGCGTGGCGAACGTGGTCTCGCCGCCGACGTGGTTGCGAACGCTGTCCCATCGCGTTTGCATAACGTGCCGGATACGGTTCGGCAGTTGTTTGGGCGATTTGATCTCGGCGATCGGCACGTCGAACTCGCGCAGGTTCCACGGATGCATGGGATTGTCGGGGTGCGGCGCCGCGTTGAACATGTTGCGGCGGCGCTTGGGGTTCGGCGCACCGGGGTCGTCGTAGTGCGGCGCTTCGGCCTTGATCAGCGTGGCCAGAACGTGCGCGTCCAGCGTGTTCTCGGATCTGAGGCATTCGTCGGCGCCGCCGATCCCCACGCGCTCGGCCAGAATCTTGGCTTGCGCGGGGCCGTCGAAATCCTCGAAACGCATGGGCGTGCCGGTCAGCTCACGAATACGTCGCGCGAGATCCCGAATTTTCGGTTCGTCGCACAATGCCTGGCCCAGCTTGCGCTCGAACTCCACGCGTGCGGCGGCCTTGGGATAGTACGGCTCGCAATCGAACAGATTCCGGCCGACCTCGACGTTTCGATAACCCTCGAATGTCGCACTGTCGGGCAACGACTCCAGCGAATCGGTACGGGCTCGCAGACCGGCGTGCAGGCGCAGCGCCGGGATGGGATGCTCGGGCGCCATCTGTACGTGCCGCTCCAGCGTTCGGTTGTCGAATTCGCTTGCCACGCTCGCCCGGCTCAGAAAGCGGGCGCCCAATGCCAGTTCCAGCAGATTGTCCACGGAACGGACGCGCGAAATGTCAGACTGCACTCTCAACATAGTGATTCAGTGAACCTCGTTTCTCAAAAACTCGATCAATGTGATGTATTCGGAAAAACAGACATTGATCCGGTGCTCCGAGGTTTCAGGCGATTCTCCATATTCGATATCCGTTAATCCAAACAACAAAAACCCCTCCCGCTCCTGAATGAAGAGCACGGGGGGCGGCTTATCTCCTGAAAAGCAATTTTTGATTATCAAGTGAATCAGATCGGGCTGATTCAGCATCGACGGGGGGACGTCGATACGGAAGTAAAGGTCGAACGAGTCAAGCGTGCCGTTGGATCGGAAGTAGACCGCATCGCCATTCTCCAGCGTGATGCCTGCGCCTGGAGACGCTTGTGATTGCAGGCGCGGCAGTCCGAAGCGGCGCCCCATGACGTCAAGAAAATCGTTCAGGCGACGTTGCGACATGCCCCCGTCGAATGCATGCGCGGTCGATTCGTCGACGTGATTCGTTGCGTCAAACGGCGTGCGGAAACTTCGATGCATGTGGCGCTTGTCCGGTCGTGGTGATAAGAGCGGCGCATGTTATCCGGTCGCCGTTACCTCGAATAGACAGGGTTCGGGTTTTGGGGCCAATCATGTGAATTGCTGCCGATATTTCCCGGCTGTGGCATTCGCGCAATTCGTATTGGAATCTTCTATTTCCTGCGAATGCGGAATGCTCTGACGATGGCGAAAAAAAAGCCGCCCGAAGGCGGCTGAAGGTCGGGTGAGACCAAGGAAAAGCTCCGTTGCGGCGGTTGTCAGACCGCCAGCGATTCGGTGAGCACGTTGCGTGCCGTGTCGAAGTCCGCCGCGAAACTGCGGCGCCAGTCGTGTCGCGTACCCTCGTCGATCCATGCGCCGTCGAGGCCGTTGTGCATGAAGCCGCGCAGGTCGTCGAGCGAGAACCCGAAGTGGCTGTACATCAACTCCCATGCCTGCGCCGGATTGACCTTGTGCAGCGTCGGGTCGTCGGTATTCGGATGCACCTTCAGGCCGAGACCCGGCATGCGGCGGATCGGATGATCTTCGGCCCAGCGCTCCGGCGTCAGCGTGCGCAGGTAATACGAATTCGTCGGCACGATCGTGAACACGATGCCGCGCTCCGCGCATTCGCGCGCAAGTTCGGGCGAGTCGACAATGGTATAGCCATGATCGATACGATCGCACTTGAGCAGCTCGACGGCGGTCTCGACGTTCGTCCAGGGCATCCCGAATTCGCCTGCGTGCGCCGTCGTCCTGAATCCGGCCAGACGCGCATTGCGATACGCCTTCCAGAAAAGCTCCGGCGGACGATCGTTCTCGCGATAGTCGATGCCGATGCCGATCACTTCGTCGGCGCGATGTGCCGCCATCCATTCGACCATTTCGACGGCTTCGCGCGGATCGGCTTCGCGGTCGATGCTCGGAATCAGACGGCCGACGATGCCGTGGTCGCGTTCGGCGTCGCGAATGGCGGCGACGATGCTGTCCTGCGCGCTCGCGTACGGGATGCCGGACGTGCGCACGGTCCCCGTCGGGTTCCAGAAAAATTCGCTGTAACGCACGTTGTGCGCGGCGGCGTCGGCCAGATATTCGTAGGCGATGCGGTGCAAATCATCCGGCGACGTGAGCAAATGCGCATCGAGCGCGCGCAACACCCGCAGCACGCCGATGGGCTTTTCGCCACGGGTGTAGAAGGCGTCGATCTCGGCGCGTTCGAGCGGTGCGTTCGACTTCTGCGCGAGCGCCACGAACGTGTCGTGACGCACCGCGCCCAGCAAATGGCAATGCAATTCGACTTTCGGCATCGCGCGGAAGAACGTGCGATGCGCCTCCTGAATCTGCACGCCCGTGCGTGCGGCGGGAACGAAGCCCGGTGTCTCTGTCATAACGTCTGATGTTGTTGATGGCGTCGGTAAAGCGAGGTGCCGGCAGGTCGGTCAGTGACGCCCCACGACCGTCCAGAAGTAGTACGCCAGCGGCAGGGCCAGCACGTACAGGCCCCACGGCAATTCCTTGAAGCGGCCCATCAGCGCCTTGACCAGCACGTAACACAGCAGACCGCCGGCGATGCCGGTGCCGAAGCTGTTCGAGAGCAGCGTGAGCAGCACCATCGCCAGCACGGGGAAGGCGTCGCTGAAATCGTCGAACGGCACATGGCGGATCGTGCTGAACATCGACAGACCGATCAGGATCAGCGCCGGGGCCGTAGCTTCCTTCGGAATGGCGAGCGCCACCGGCACGAAGAAGCACACCAGGGCGAACATCACGGCCGCCGCCACCGACGTCAGGCCGGTGCGGCCACCCGCTTCCACGCCCGCCGCCGACTCGACCAGCGCGGTGAGGGCCGGAATGCCCAGCAGCGCACCGCCGGTCGCGGCTATGGAATCGACGAGGAACGGACGGTTGATGTTCTCCATGTTGCCGTGCTCGTCGAGCAGGCCGGCCTTGCCGCCCACAGCGAGCGTCGTGCCGAGCGTGGAGAAAAATTCCGCCGCGAAGAACGCGAACAGATACGGCAACGCGGAAATCGTCAGCGCGCTCTTCAGGTCGAGCTGGAACGCCACGGGGGCGATGCTGTGCGGCAACGAGACGAACGACTCGGGCACCTTCGTCACGCCGAGCGGTACCCCGGCGAGTGCGGCGATCAGGATCGACCAGAGGATCGCACCCGGCACTTTGCGGCCTTGCAGCAGCACCGCCGCGCCCAGACCGATCAGGGCGACGATCGTGCCCGGCTTGCTGAAGTCGCCCAGCGCGAAGGCGTTCGTCTTGGCGTTGGCGACGACCATGCCGGCGTTGCGCACGCCGAGCACGGCGATGAACAGGCCGATGGAGGCGCCCAGACCGAGCTTGATGGCTGTCGGAATCAGGCGCGCTACCACACTGCGTGCGCCGATCACGGTCAGCAGCAGGAACAGCACGCCCGAGAGGAACGCGATGGCGATGCCCGTCTGCCAGGCCACGTGTTCGGTCGCGGCGAGCGTCACACCCACGATGACCGAGCCGCCGATACCGGGGCCGACGACGAACGGCAAGTTCGCGTAGAAACCCATGAGCAGCGAGAACAGCACGAACACCAGCATGACTGCGGTGGTGGCCGCGCCGCGATCCATGCCGCCGGTGGCGAGCAGCGACGGGATGACGACCATCAGATAGGCGGCGGCAAGGAACGTCGTGATGCCGGCGAGCACTTCGGTGCGAACGCTGGAACCGCGACGGCCGATGGCGAAGCGGCGCTCCAGCCAGCCGGCGGGGGCCGTGGAGGACGCTGCCTGTGTCGGGGTTGTCACGGGTGTCGCGTGTGCCGTATTGCGCTCAGGAGATGAGGTCTGCATAAGCCAAGGATAGAAGGTCTTTGCGTGGCACTTTACGTGCGTGCGACTATAAATAAAAAATGAAATTACTTATGATTCGATAATTCGAATCTATTCTTCGCGGCGTGCCTGGATTCCTGGCCCCTGCCGGTCTCCGTCAGCGTCGCAAGCGTGTTGTCTTGCCGTCACATGCCTCGCAAAGTGCGAGGCGTGCACAAGTGCATGATTGCGGTGTACAGCAGTGGCAGGCAGGCAACGACACCACCCGAGACGCAACTTCAGGAGCGCGCCATGGCGACTTCGTCCCGTCGTACCGAGAACACTAAGGCCAGGGCCGACGCGACGGCTGCCGCCAACACGGCAGCGGTCCCCGTTCCAGTTCCCGTCCCGGTGCCAGTCCCCGGTGCGCTCCCGGCGGCACCCACGCCACACGTGCCGCCGCTGCCCGCACTGACGCTGCGTCAGGTGCAGTACTTCGTGGCGCTGGCGCACTCGCGCAGCTTCACGCAGGCGGCGCAGGCGCTCTCGGTCACGCAACCCGCGCTTACCGCAGCGATCCGTCAAATCGAGTTCCTGCTCGGCGGGCGGCTGTTCGAGCGCTCCGCGCATCGTCTGACGCTGACGGAGGCCGGCACGACCATCCTGCCGCTGGCGGAGCGTCTGCTCAACGCCGCACGCGGCACATTCGACGACATGACGAGCACCTTCGCGCTGCAAGCGCAGACGGTGCGCATCGGCTTCATCCCTTCGGTCGCCGCACGGCTGCTGCCGGTGCTCGGCAGCTTGCGCGAGGCGTATCCGAACGTGCGGTTCGCACTCTCCGATTTGCCCAATAGCGAACTGGTCGCGGCCCTCGCCCGAGGCGAAATCGACCTCGGCGTCGGGATTCGCGACGAGGCGGACGAGGCCGGTCACGTGGCCAATACCGAAGGCTTTCGTTGTGACGATCTGTTCGACGACGAGATCGTGCTCGTTGCCCGCCGAGACGATCCGCTCGCCTCGGCGGCGTCCGTCAACTGGTCACAGCTCACCGAGCGGGATCTCGCCGTGTTCGTGCGCGGCAATGTCAGCGATTCGCTCCAGCGCACCGGAGGTTCGCAAAATCTGCGGCTCGAACCGAAGTACCGCATGGAGTACACCGAACCGCTCTATGCGCTGGTGCGCAGCGGCCTCGCGCTGGCGATCCTGCCCAAGCTCTATACCCTGCATTTGCACGATCCGGTGCTCGTCGCGCTCGACGTCGTCGCCCCGCGCGTGACCCGCACGGTGGCATTGATGTCGCTCGTGGGCAAGGAGCGTGGTCCGCAAGTGAGTGCTTGCCGCGACTGGATCGCGGAACATCTCGCGACATGACGCGCCCTGTGCCACACGATCCCGTGCGCCGGCGACGGCAGTCATCGGCGACGCGAAGGCTTGCGCGTCTTACCCCGCATGCAAAACGCGGCGGCCGGCAACGGTCACCGCGTTTTGCCTCGTCAAACGTCGTTCTGCGTGATTACGGCAGGCGCGCGATGCGTTCGAGCAGCGCGTCGTAGAAACGGTCGGCGTCGATGTCGGTGAGCCACATCGCGTTTGCCGGACGCTTCGTGCGGCCGTTCCAGTCCACCACCGTTTCGCCCAGCGTGAGCTGGCCCGTCGTCTCGACGGTCACGTTCACACGACGGCCGCCGTACATCGTCGGGTCGAGCAGATAGCCGATGGTGCACGGGTCGTACATCGGCGCTTCTTCCACACCACGGCGACGCTTCTGATACGCGACTTCTGCCGCGAGGATGTCCGCGACGATCGGACCGCAGCGATTTTTCAGCGCACGGAACGGCACGATGCGCGCCGGCGTGATAAGCGCCTTCAGGCTCACGTCGCGCGGCACCACGGTGACGGGCACGCCTGCGCCGAGCACGATGCTGGCGGCTTCCGGGTCCACGAAGATGTTGAACTCGGCGGCCGGCGTGTAATTGCCTCGCTCGAACCAGGCGCCGCCCATCAGCACGATCTCGCGGATGGCCTTGGCGCCTTCGGGAGCGGCCGTCAGCGCCGTCGCGATGTTGGTGAGCGGGCCGATGCCCACGAGCGTCACGCTACCGGGTGCTGCGGCGCGCAGGGTGTCGATGAGGTACGTCACGGCGTGCGGCTTTTCCAGCGGGCCGCGCGGCTCGTGCAGTTCCACACCATCCAGGCCCGAGCGGCCCATCACGTTCGCCGCCGTCACCAGTTCGCGCATGAGCGGCTTGGGGCAGCCGGCGTACACGGGCAGCGAGCGGGTCTTGTCGGCCCAGTCGCGCACGATCCGGGCGTTGCGCTCGGTCAGGCTCAGCGGCACGTTGCCGCCGACGACGGTGAGCGCCTTGAGGTCGATCTGCTCGCGTGCGCCGAGCGCGAAGAGAATGGCGATGGCGTCGTCCTGACCCGGGTCGCAATCGATGATCACGGTGCGACGCGTTGCGTCGTCCGCCGTGAGCGCCGACGCGCCCTCGGTCGACGTCATCCTGGCGAAAGCGGCGCCGGCGCCGGTCGTGCCGAGCGTGGCGAGCGAGGCAGCCAGCGACGTGCGCAGGAAACTGCGACGGCTGTGGTGGCGGGTCTCGCCGTCGTCGGTCGTGGCGGCGAAGTCGGGTGTGGGGTTCGGTTCGTTCATTGTCGTGATGTCGTCGAACTTGTGAAGGCTGTCGACCGACGCATCGATCGACGCTCGTGATGTCGCAGGCGCGCGGCCTGCGACATCACGTCTGCCGCTGTCAGAACGTGTGGCGCATGCCGAGCGTTACGGCCATCTGACGCTTGGTGCTCGATGCGGCGTAGCCGAAAAGCTGGGCGTATTTTGCGTCGCCGGCGGCTTGCTGGGCGTTCAGCGTGAGCGCAACGTCCGTGCGCTTGGACAACCAGTAGTCGGCTTGCAGGTTGACCTGATGCCATTGCGGACGCGTGTTGATCACATCGTACTTGCCTGCGGTGAAGCCGTACGCGGCGCCCAGCACGAGCGCCGGCGTGAGGTTGTAGTTCAGCGTCAGGTTGTAGTTCTGGAGGTGCAGGTGCGAGTTGTCGAGGTACGTGTAGTGCACGTCCGAGAACATCGCGCCGATGAGGGCCGGGCCCCAGCGATAGAAGCCGCCCGTGGCGAAGATGCGTTGCTGGCTGGCGAAGACGTTCGCACGCGTCGCGCTCTTCGAGAAAATCAGCAGCGGGCTGGCGTAGTCGTTGGCGATGGCGCCGTCGTTGTTGGTGCCGCTGAACGGGTGGTTGTATTGCGCGTACGCCGCGTTCCAGTCGAAGTTGCCGTACTTGTAGCCGAGGCCGAAGCTGTACGCGTTGTTGTTGCGGAACCCGGTGGCCGAGTTCGAGAAGCCGTATTGCGCCGTGCCGTGGAAGCCGCCGACAGTCGGGCTGACCCACTTCACCGAGTTCTGCATACGGATGTCGTTGTATCCGTTGTCGTTATCGCCGATGTTCACACCATTGCTCGAAATGATGATCGGGCCGACGTAATCGTGAACGGTGTCGTACTGACGACCGAGCGTGAACGTTCCCCAGGTCTTGTCCGACAGGCCGACGAACGACTGACGGCCGAAGGCGCGGCCGTTCTGCGAGCCCGTGCCGTTCATGAGGTTGAAGCCGGCTTCGAGCGTGAAGATGGCCTTGGTGCCGTTACCGAGGTCTTCCGAACCACGGAAGCCCCAGCGCGGATTCTGATTGGTGCCCGAGAGTGCCTGCCAGGTCTTGTTGCCGCCCTGATTACTCACGTAACCCACGCCGCCCGAAATCAGGCCGTAAATGGTGACGTTGCTTTGTGCGTGCGCGGCGGTGGCGCCGAGTCCCATTGCTGCGGCAAAGCCGGCAAAGCCCAGACGGGCCAGAATCGTGGTCTTCATGAGGTGTGGCTTTCTCTAAGGTCTGTCCGCGCGCTTGCGAGAGTTGGCGCGGTTCGGACGGAACTATAGGGAAGGGGGTTGTATAAATATAATTTTGATTTTTTATATATCGATAAGTTGAATCGATATAAGCGCGCGGGCCGCGTGGGTGCTGGGAAGCCCGGGAGAATGCCTCAAACGGGGGTGGGGTCGAGGGCGTTGCGCCGGGCAGACAGTGGGCTGCCGGTCGCTCAAAAAAGTCGCCGGCGGTCACGCGGCAACGTTTGAAACGCCGGTGAAATCCTTCAGCAGGTCCGTCGTTCTCGACGCTGGGGCCGTGCGCACCGTCGAAGAGGAAGAGATTCTGGCCCATGACGGCGCCTTTCACGTCGTCCGCACGACCGGCTAAGCGCGGCCCAACAGCACCGGCGCCTGCGCCACCAGATACAGCGCGGCGCCGATCAGGCCACCCACGAGCGTGCCGTTGATGCGGATGTATTGCAGGTCCTGTCCCACGCTCAGACGAATTTGCCGCGACAAATGCTCGGCGTTCCAGCCATGCACCGTCGCGCGGATATGTTCCGTCACGAAGTCGGCGAAGCCAGGGGCCATGCGCTCGGCCGCATCTCGGAGTTGCGCGTCGAGCGCCTTTCGTAACGACTCGCTGCGTGCGAGTTCCTGCCCGATCCACGCCGCCGCGCCCGTGATCTTCGCGCCGATCACCGAGTCGTCGCGTGCCAGATCCCGCTTCACCCAACTGCGCCATTCGTTCCACAGGCCGCCCACATAGGCGTTCAGCGCGGTGTCGCCTTTCAACTGCGTCTTGAAGCCGTCGAGCTTCGCCTGAAATTCGGCATCGTGCTTCAGTCGCTCGATCAGCCCCGCCACCGCGCGATCGAAGGCCTGACGCAACTGATGCGACTCGTCCGCCTCCATCTGCGCGAGCAGGCGCGTGACTGCCGCCGAGATCATGTCGGAGCCCTTGTTGCCGATCCATTCCGAGGGCAACACCTTTTCCTTCTTCGGATGATCGGCCTTGAGCCATTCGACGATGCGCGCTGAGATGAACTCGCGCGTCTGCGGCTCGTTGAGCAACTCGACGAGATAGTCGAGCGTCTCGTCGAGCAGGGCCTGATGACGTCCATCGCGCGTGAGCATGTCGAGAATCGCTGCGGCCGACTGCGACAGATCAAGCCGGTCGATCATCGTGTCGAGTGCGCGGCGAATGAAGGCCTGCACGTTGCGCTCGTCCATCACGTCGAGCACACCGCTCGTGACCTTCACGAGCACGGCGCTCAACTGACGCGTGTTCTCGTACGACCCGAGCCAGCGCGTGAGGGCGTCCGCCGGATTCTGCTGTTCGATGAGACGCACCACCGACGGCGTATCGAGAAACTTCTCGCGCACGAAGCGGGCGAGACCGTCGCCGAGCGCGTCTTTCTTGCGGATGAGGATGTTCGTGTGCCGCGAGAGGCCGGGGATCGGAATGCGCCGGAACAGCGCTTCGACGGCGAACCAGTCCGCGAGCCCGCCGACCATGGCCGCTTCGGCCGCCGCGCGAATCCATCCGGTGACGAAATGCACCGGCATGAAGAGCGTGGCGATGAAGATCGCCAGCGCGACGAGAAGCAACGAGAGTGCGCGCCGTTCGGCGCGTTGCAGGGCGATGGCGGGATCGATGGCATCCATGCGCAGCCGGCTCCTCACAAAAACGAAGACGCCTGACAGGTTACCCCGTCAGGCGAGCGGTGATAAGTCCCGACGAGACGCGTTCGGCTCGCCGACCATCGATCGCCGATCGCTTTCGTCCCCAGGCGTTGGGCGAATACGGGCACGGCGCGGAGCCATTATTGAAAGGCCTTGCAATGCGTACGCGCTCACACTGGGCTCGCGCGATGACCGTGATCGCTTTTGTCCAACGCCTTCGCGCACCGGGCGGTCTCGTCAACTGACACCTGTCGTGTCGGGCTGCCTTCTGGATGACCTTCGTAACACTTGAAAGGAGTCGCCTATGGATCCCATCGGTCAACAAACGGTATCGCCGCCTTTGACGTTGTCGGCACCGGCGCCAGCGGGTCGGAAAACCGACGCTGATTACGAACGCGAATTCATTCGCATGCTCTGCGGTACGCATCTCATTGTGGTTCAGGGCTTTCACTGGAGCTCGTACGCAGATACCCAAGGATTGAAGCAGTCGATGCGACGGGAGTTGGAGGCGCAGCGCGATAGCCAGCATGGGCAGCAGATCGTCGTTGTCAGCCGGGGGACCACCGAGAATATCGGCGTGGTCTACGACATCGCCAGAGATCTCGGGATGAGCACGGGATGTATCGTTGCGGAAGACGATGAGTTCAACTCACCGTGTCATCACACCTTTGTGGTCGATACGAGGGACGGCGAATGGAGCCGCGACAAATACGCACGCAAGCTGGTCATGCCGCAGTCGGGCAAAAACCTCTTTCTCTACGCACTGGAGATCGCCAATCGCCCCGGTGGCTGCGGAGGCAGCCTGTTGTGTTTCGGTGCGGACTCGGGGGTCTCCCTTCTGGCGGGCGACGTCAAGAATGCCGGGTATGAGGTCAAAATCTTCAAAGATCACCCGCCGGCGGACGCCGACGAACGCAGATTCTACGAGCGCACGGTCGATACCATGCGGCAGCGGGGGTTCGAGGTGATTGACGGCTGATAAAAAACGCCCGGCGGTGGAGAGCCGCCGGGCGCCGTGTTCCATGCGCCGATCCTGCCGTGTTGCATGGCGGGATCGGCTTCGTCCATCAACCGCGTTGCTGCGCCTTCAGTTCCAGGCGGTACTTATGCAGCAGCGGTTCGGTGTAGCCATTCGGTTGCGTCAGCCCTTCGAACACCAGTGCGCTTGCGGCCTTGAACGCCAGCGAACTGTCGAAGTTCGGGGCCATCGGCACATAGTGCTTGTCACCGGCATTCTGCTTGTCGACCACCGCCGCCATGCGCTTCATCGTCTCTTCGACCTGCTCTCGCGTGATGACGCCGTGACGCAACCAGTTCGCCAGATGCTGGCTCGAAATGCGCAGCGTCGCGCGGTCTTCCATCAGGCCGATGTCGTGGATGTCCGGCACCTTCGAGCAGCCCACGCCCTGATCGATCCAGCGCACGACGTAACCCAGAATGCCCTGCGCGTTGTTCTCGATTTCCTTGCGGATCTCCTCGGCGCTCCATTCGGCCTTAGCGACGACCGGCACCGTCAGCAGACCGGTGAGCAGTGCGTCGCGCTCCTTCGCGTAGTCGATCTTTTCGAGTTCCTGCTGCACCGCCTGCACATCGACGATGTGATAGTGCAACGCGTGCAGCGTGGCGGCGGTCGGCGACGGCACCCACGCCGTGTTCGCACCGGCCTTCGGATGCGCAATCTTCTGTTCCAGCATGGCGTGCATCAGGTCCGGCATGGCCCACATGCCCTTGCCGATCTGCGCGCGCCCGCGCAGGCCTGCGGCCAGACCCACGAGCACGTTGCTCTTTTCGTAGGCGGTGATCCACGCGGAGGACTTCATGTCGCCCTTGCGCATCATCGGGCCGGCTTCCATCGCGGTGTGCATCTCGTCGCCCGTGCGGTCGAGGAAGCCCGTGTTGATGAACGCCACGCGCGCAGCGGCGGCTGCGATACAGGCCGAGAGGTTGACGCTGGTGCGACGCTCCTCGTCCATGATGCCCATCTTGAGCGTGTTGCGCGGCAGGTCGTACAGGGCTTCGATGCGACCGAACAGTTCGTCGGCGAAGGCCACTTCGGCCGGACCGTGCATCTTCGGCTTGACGATATAGATCGAACCGGTGCGCGAGTTCAGCCGATGCTTGCGGTCGTGCAGCGAGGCGAGCACGGTGACCACGCCGTCGAGAATGCCTTCCGGAATTTCGCGGCCTTCGCGATCGGTGATGGCGGGGTTCGTCATCAGGTGGCCGACATTGCGGATGAACAGCAGCGAGCGGCCGTGCAGTTTCAAGGGCTTGCCGTCGGCGCCGGTGTATTCGCGGTCGGCATTCAGGCGGCGCGTGAAGGTCTTGCCGCCCTTGGACACGTCTTCCGTCAGCGTGCCCTGCATCAGCCCCAGCCAGTTGCGATACAGCTCGACCTTGTCGCTGGCGTCCACGGCGGCGACCGAGTCTTCGCAGTCGATGATGGTCGTGACGGCGGCTTCGACGAGCACGTCCTTGATATGGGCGGCGTCGGTCTTGCCGATCGGATGATTCGCGTCGAACTGGATTTCGAAATGCAGGCCGTTGTGCTTGAGCAGTACGGCCGTGGGCGCGGCGGCGTCGCCCTGGAAGCCGACGAACAGGGCCGGCGTGGCAAGGCCCGTCTCGCCGTTTGCGGTCGCCACGACAAGCTTGCCGCTCTCGACGCGGTACCCCGTGGCGTCCTTATGCGAGCCCACGGCCAGCGGTGCGGCCTGATCGAGGAAGCCGCGCGCGAAGGCGATCACGAGTTCGCCGCGCTTCGGGTTGTAGCCGGTGCCCTTCTCGGCGCCGCCGGTCTCGGGGATGGCATCGGTGCCGTACAGGGCGTCGTACAGGCTGCCCCAGCGCGCGTTGGCGGCGTTCAGGGCGTAGCGGGCGTTCGACAGGGGCACGACCAGCTGCGGGCCGGCCTGCTCGGCGATTTCGTCATCGACGTTCGCCGTGGTGGCTTGCACGCTCGCCGGTGCGGGCAGCAGGTAGCCGATCTTTTCGAGGAAGGCGCGGTAGGCGGCGGCGTCGGCGATCGGGCCGGGGTTGGCGCGGTGCCAGTGGTCGAGTTCGCCTTGCAGACGGTCGCGCTCGGCGAGCAGTGCACGGTTCTTCGGGGCGAGGTCATGGACGATGGCGTCGAAGCCTTTCCAGAACGCGTCGACATCGACACCGGTGCCCGGCAGGGCTTCCTTTTCGATGAACGCGATCAGATTGTCTGCGACCGTCAGGCCGCCACGCTGGGAAGTGGAAGTCATGATGCTGTACTCGAGTTTGAAAACCAGGTTGACGCGACTCCGTCCATCTTCCCGCCGACATGCCCGACGCATTTCGCGTCGGACCGATCGTCAGGTCGTCAGGTCGTCAGGAGAACGGACGTTAAGGGGCAGTCTTATATAAGAGTCTGAGTGTAATCCTTCTCCGGTCACTCGGAAACCCGGTATTTCGCGTGCCGGCGCCCCCGCAGCTTATAGGTGGCATAAGGGTTTGCGTATGACATCGACGCCGCGAGGCTTTGCGCCCGGTCGCCGAATTTTCGTGTGCAGTTGCAGCATTCGGTATGGCGTTTCACTTTATGAGAAATGCGGCGGATGAACGGCGGAAGTGCGGGGACGGCGATGGCTGCGGGATGTTGTCCGTTCGAGCGCCGGGTACACTCGATGTTTTCGCCGAGTGCGCACAACCCCCAAGACCATCCGCCCAAGGAGGCAAACGTCGTGAAACAGATCTTGATGATGAGCAGTTCCCGCAAGGGGCAGTCGGCGTATCTGGAACATGCCGAGGATCAGGTGAATGCCGTGCTCAAGGGCCGCGCGAAGCGAGTGCTGTTCGTGCCGTATGCGGGCGGCATCACGTTTAGCTTCGACGAATACGAGTCGCGCGTGAAGCCGTCTTTCGAGCGTTTCGGCTACGAGCTGGCGTCGATCCATCGATACCGGGACGCACGGGCGGCCATCGAACAGGCGGAAGCGGTCGTGGTTGGCGGCGGGAATACGTTCGTGCTGCTCGATCGCATGTACAACGCGGGCATCGTGGGATTGCTGCGTGAGCGCGTGAATGCGGGCATGCCTTACGTTGGGTGGAGTGCGGGGGCGAACGTCGTGTGTCCGACCATCCGCACGACCAACGACATGCCGATCGTCGAGCCACCGACGCTCAAGGCGCTGGGTGCGGTGCCGTTCCAGGTGAACCCGCACTTCATCAGCGGCAAGCCGGCGGGGCACAACGGGGAATCGCGCGAGGAGCGACTGGCCGAGTATCTGGCGATCAATCCGGACGAGAGCGTGGTCGCGATTCCGGAGGGGGTGGCGTTACACGTGCACGGCGACAGCGCAACGGTGCTCGGCGAGTTCGACGCGCTGCATTTCAGGCAAGGCGGCGCCGTCGACAAGATTGCGACGGGCAGCACGTTCGCGTTGGCGTCGATCTGATTTGTTGTGGCGCGTCGCGGTACCCGACGGCTGGCAATGGGGAACGCCGGGCGCGGCGTGCATCGCCATCGGACTCATTGTCTCGGTCTGGCGACCCACGGAAAATCGAACGAAGCATCGAACGAAGAATGCAACGAAAAATCCAACGAAAACCGCCACCCGGACGTGAGTCTCGGGTGGCGGTTTTGGGACTGGCGTCGACGGCGTGAGGCGCAGCAATCAGGCCATTTGCTCGCTCTGCCGCCTGGTGTCGTTTGGTGTCGTTTGGTGTCGTTTGGTGTCGCTTGGCGCCTCGCGGCTGCCGGTGACGTCGCGCGATCAGGCGTCGTCGTCGAGCCAGGGCACTTCGACATCGGTCAGGAAGGCGACCATCGCAAGCGGACGCGCTTCATGGCGGCCCATCTTGCCGTCTGCGCGGTGCCACACGACCCGGAACGTCTCGGGATGCTTGTCCGCGATCAGTTGCACGGTGCGCAACTCCTCTTCTTCCGCGTCTTCGATGGGGCCGTCGAACGACAGCACGAGCGCCTGCGGCCACACGCCGTCTTCCGGATCGTAGACCTTGTCGCCGTTCGGCACGTCTACCACCGCCTCGACGCCGATCGTCGCCGACGCCGCCACGATCATCTCGCCAAGCGCACGCAGCAGCGCCGTCGCACGGGCGGAGTTGATCTGACGCATGGCAAGATCGCCACGCGTCAGGGCTTGTTCCAGTTTGGGGTCGGTTTTTTGTTTGGACATGCGGTTCCTCGGTAAAACGTTAGCCACCTCGCGGCGACCGTGCCATGCCACTGCGACATCGGCCCACCCGCGGGGTTCCGATGCTACCACCGTCGTGCTCGCCGGGGGCGCATTACAATGCGGGTTTTTGTTTCGTCCCGAAGCCCGCCGTCATGGATTCTTCCAAACCCACCGATTCCGCCCCGACCGCCAACGCAGATAAGGCCGCGCAGGCCAGCGACGTCTATCTGCGCCTGCTAGGCGAAACCGCCAAAATCGACTGGAAGGATCTGGAATCGTTCTTTGCACGCGGGGTCCTGCTGTTCGTCTCGCCCGGCGTCGACCTCGTGTCGGTTGCCGAGGCCGTCGCCAACGACGACAAGGCGACCGTTACGCAATGGCTGACGTCCGGCATGGTGCAACGCATGCAAGCCGGGCAAGCCGCCGATTTCGCCGCACGCGCACCGGAGTTATGGGCCGTCGTCGTCGCGCCGTGGGTGCTCGTGCAGGAGCGCGGTATCGCCGCGTGAAACCGATGCGATACGCGCGTTCGGTTCCGATTTTTTTCGAAATTTCGTCTGACGCTTCGCATGGTGATTCGCACGGTGATTCGCGAGGTATGCCGAGCGTAACTTCGCGTGTTACTGCGTCGGCGACGCCGTGAATTATTCGGTAATTCCCGCTTCGACGAGGCGTCGCGTGCAGTCTTCGAGCAAGTCCTGCGCCACGACCGACGCGTAGGCATAGTCCGCGTCGAGCGATTCCGTCATTTCATGTGCGGTATAAAGGCCGGCCTCGCGTGAGAGCGTGCCGGCCAGCTCGCGCGCGAAGTCGTCGCTCAGCGACGACAGCAAACGCCGCTCGTCGAGGGGCAGTTGCAGCTTCGAGCGAGACAGCCACATCTGCGCGAGGGTCGCTCCCTGCTTGTCCGTCATCCATTGCCCATGCTCGTAGAACGCCGACAGGCGCTCGGCCGTCAGCGCGAACAACAGCGCGCGGCGAGTATTGAAATTCAGACGAATCGGTTGATTAGGTGTGGCTTCCGGCATGACGGCACCCGCAATTAGCGGACAAAAAATGGGGGATGAAAGCGGCAGAGGACAACAGCAGAGGAAAACAGCGGCAAAGGTATCACGCGAAGAGCCGCAGCAGCGCGTTGCGCGCATGACGAATCAGGTCGGTTTCGTCGGCGCTTCCCGGCAGCAGGTGGAATTCCGCGCGGGGCAACGGCGGCAGGCCGAGCGACGGCGGGCACACGATCAACTCGGGCGTGAGCGCCGATTCGTTCAGACACGAGATGCCCAGCCCCGCGCCGAGCGCCAACTGGAGGCCGGCCACACCGGCCGCCGAGTGCGAAACGCGATACGGCACCTTGTGTCGTTCCAGCACGTTGGCGATCAGCGTTTGCAGCGCACACGGGCGCGGTAACGTGACGAGCGGCAGCGGGGTATCGACGGGTTCGGCCAGCGTCGACGACATGGCCCACACGAGGCGCTCGCGACGCACCAGCGTGGCCGATGTGCCGGCCGTGTCGGCGTCTCCCATCGCGTCGTCGTTCGTGCCGACATCCTCATTCATCAGACGCAACGCCAGCCCCACGTCGAAATGCTCGCCCGTGAGCGCGGTGCGCTCGATCTGCGAGCTTTGCATCGCGCTCACGTGCAATCGCAGACGAGGATAAAGCCTCGTGAACCGCTTCAGCACCCGGCCCACGTCGTGCGGTCGGTAGTAGTCGGTGATGGCGATGCGCAACTCACCGTCCAGCAGCACGCCCTGAAGGTCCTCGAACGCGGCCTCGGAGAGTGCCGCGATCTGTCGCGCGTAGCCGACCAGCCGCGTGCCGGCGGGCGTCGGCCGCATGCCTTTACGCGAGCGCACCAGCAACGGTTGCCCGGCGCGCGCTTCGAGCTTCTTGAGTTGCTCGCTCACGGTCGATTGAGACAGGTAGATCTGCTGCGCCGCCGCCGAAATGCTGCCCGCGTCGTGAATGGCGATGAAGGTGCGTAATTGCGTGAGATCGAAGGCGCGGGCATTCATGGTGACGATTCTCCGGACGTGACGTGCCGACGGTAAGGCACGCCTGCGGTCATGCTGCGGGCGATGTCGCCCGGCGGCCCGGATCGCGGCGTCAGCCGGTCGGGCATCGGTCCGCCCCACGGAATGCGGCACTGTCGGGGCGATTTAATTCGGAAAACACGATATAAGTCATCGAATTTTCCCGCTTTTCCGATGGATTGTACATCCGTAGCATGCGGAGCATGGTGTCCGGGCTCACGCGTAACCGCGAGGCTGGACGCCACCGTCCTCCTCTCTGCGTCGCGACCCCGCAGGCCGCGCACCGTGTCACTTATGAATGAGCGTCTCTGTCCTGCCGCTGCCCCTGCCCCTGGCCCTGGCCCTACCGCTTCAGCGAACGCTGGGGCGAACGTCTGCCCCGCGACCGGCGCGGCGGCGTCTGTCTACCGCGCCGCGTCGCGCCCTGACCGCCGGCATCGCTGGAAGGTGCTCGGCGTGGGCGTTGCGGCCAATGGCAGCTTCGCCGCCGCGATGGGCGGCATTCCCGCCACGGCGGTACAGATGCGCAACGATTACGCACTGGGCACCGGCGATCTCGGCCTCGTGCTGGGCATGATCGGTTTGGGCATCGCCGTGTCCGAATTGCCCTGGGGCATGCTGACCGACCGCTGGGGCGACCGCAGGGTACTGCTCGTCGGATTGCTGGTGACGGCCGCAGCGCTGCTGGGCCTCGGGCGGTGGGGCGTGCCGACTGCGCATTTCATCCCGTCGATGCCGGCGCTCGCGACCGGCATGCTGACCATCGGTGTGCTCGGCGGCAGCGTGAACGGGTCGAGCGGACGCGCCGTCATGCGCTGGTTCCACGACGACGAGCGCGGATTGGCGATGAGCGTGCGGCAGTGCGCCGTGCCCATGGGCGGCGGCATCGGTGCGTTGGTGCTGCCCGGCGCTGCCCTGCACTTCGGCTTCGGCGCGGTGTTCATCGGTCTGGCTGTCGCGTGTGTCGCGGCGGCAGGCATGGCGTGGCTGTGGTTGCTCGAACCGCCCGAAGCGCCAGAAGCGCCGCAGGAACCGGCAAGAACGACGGGGGCCGCAACAGGCACGCGGGGCGTGCGGGGCACGCCGGGCACGCTCCGGGCGACCGGCTACTCGCCGCTGCGCGACGCGCGACTGCTGAGCACCGCCTTGGGAATGGCCGTGCTATGCATGCCGCAAGTCGCCGTGCTGACATTCGGGACGGTGTTTCTTCACGACTTCGCGCACGTGAGCGTGCTGACCATCTCGCTCACGCTGGGGGCCGTACAGACGGGCGCTGCCGTGACCCGCGTGTGGAGCGGACGCTTCACCGACAAGCGTCGCAATCGTCCCGCATATCTACGCGCATGTGCGATAGCCGTGGGCGTCGTGTTCGCGATACTGGGGGGGCTCGTTGCGATGCTCTCGATGCGTCCCGACTGGCTCGCGCATGGCACGCCGCTGATGATCGCGTTGCTGATTGCGGGCGGCGTGGTGGCGTCGGCGTGGCATGGTGTCGCCTTTACGGAACTGGCGACGCTCGCCGGGGCCTCTCGGGCCGGGACCGCGTTGGGTATCGGCAACACGGGCGTTTTCCTCACGATGTTCCTCACGCCGCTGACGATCCCGCTGCTGCTCTCGATTGGCGGATGGGGACTCGTCTGGGCGGGCGGCCTGATTTGTGCCGCGCTGGCATGGCCGCTCTTCGTCTGGTCGCACCGCGACCGCACGCCGACGTGAGTCCGACGGTCACGCGCTTGCCGGAACGTCAACAAGGCAGGTGCACGTGCTCCACGAGGAAGTCGAGAAACGCGCGCACCCGCGCGGGCAGATGGCCGCCCTGCCCAACGTACACGGCGTGCACCGGTTCCAGATCGCCGGGGTTGTAGTCTTCCAGGACAGTGACGAGGCGTCCGTCGCGCAAGTCGGCATCGATGTGATATCGCGAGTGACGTGCGATGCCGACCCCGAGAAGCGCGAGCTTGCGCATGGTCTCGCCATCGCTCGCGAGTACATTGCCCGCAGGAGGGTACAACGTCACGCCGCCTGCGCCGTCGCGAAACGGCAGGCCTTCGATGTGGCGCTCGAAGTTGAACGCCATGACGTTGTGACGGATCAGGTCGGCCGGCGTTTGCAGGGGCGCACTTCGCGCCAGATAGTCGGGCGACGCCACCACGTGCACGCGGCTCTCGCCGAGCTTACGGGCGACGAGTCGGGAGTCGCGCAACGGCCCCGCGCGCACGGCGACGTCGGCGCGCTGCGAGAGCAAGTCGACCACCGTGTCGGTAAGCGTCAGATCGAGGCGGATCTCAGGGTACTTCGCGAGGAACGCCGGGATGACCGGCAGCAGGTAGAGCGTGCCGATGGGCACACTCGAATTCACGCGCAGCAGGCCGTGCGGCACCGCTCCGGCGGCGGCCTCGCGTTCGGCCGCGTCGATGTCGGCCAGCACCCGCAGCGCGCGCTCGTGAAACGCGGTGCCCTCGGGGGTGAGTTGCAGGCGCCGGGTGGAACGATTGAACAGCCGTGCCCCCAGACGCCCTTCGAGTCGCGCCACCAGCTTGCTGACGGCCGATGGCGTCATGTGCAACGCGCGCGCCGCCGCCGAAAAACCACCCAGTTCCACGACCCGCGCGAAGACTTCCATGTCGCCTGAGCGGTTGACGTCCTGTCGCCCCATCGGAGGTGTCCTCGTTCTCGGTGTGTGCTGGTGACGGCGTTCGCGTCGTCTTGTGACGTGAAGTCACAAATGATTTTCCTTCGCGCAGTCTATTTCATCAATGCGAGGGCGTCTATATTCCGCACATCGGGTCGTTGCCGCCCGGCCCGGGCTAACGATGCATGTCGCACGTGTCGGTCGGGGCGCGGCGGCCATTCCACATTTTCAGACAGGATCAGACAGGAGTTTTCCGTGCCTATCGCTCTCTACGCCCTCACGGCCGGCGCCTTTGGCATCGGCGTGACGGAGTTCGTCATCATGGGGCTGTTGCTGAACGTCGGCGCCGATTTCGGCGTGTCGATCGCAGCCGCAGGCCTGCTCATTTCCGGTTACGCGCTGGGCGTCGTGGTCGGCGCGCCGGTGATGACTACGGCCACGGCCCGCTGGCCGCGCAAGACCGTGCTGCTCGTGCTAATGGCGATTTTCACCGTCGGTAACGCCGCTTGTGCGCTTGCGCCGAGCTACGGCGCGCTGATGGCCGCTCGGGTGCTGACGTCGTTCGCGCACGGTACGTTCTTCGGCGTCGGTTCGGTCGTGGCCACCGGACTGGTCTCGCGCGAGCGTCGTGCATCGGCCATTGCCATCATGTTCACCGGCCTGACGGTCGCCAACATTCTCGGCGTGCCGTTCGGCACGTGGCTCGGGCAACACTTCGGCTGGCGCGCCAGCTTCTGGGCCGTCACGCTGATCGGCGCCCTCGCCCTGCTCGTGATCGCCGCGTTCGTGCCGAAGATCGACGCCCCGAAGGATGCCGGCGACTGGCGTGCCGATCTGCGGGCGCTGGCGCGTCGTCCCGTCTTGCTCGGCTTGCTGACGACGGTGCTGGGCTGGGTCGGCGTATTCGGTGTGTTCACTTACATCGCGCCGCTGCTGACCGAAGTCACGGGGTTTTCCGAAGGCGCGGTCTCGCCGATTCTGCTGATCTTCGGCGGCGGTCTGGTCGTCGGCAATTTGCTGGGCGGAAAGCTTGCGGACCGCCGTGTCGTGCCGACGGTGCTGGGCAGTCTGCTGGCGCTGTCCGTCGTACTCGGCCTGATGACGTTCGCACTGCACTCGCACTGGCTGGCCATCGTATTCGTAGCGCTGCTCGGCGTGACCGCTTTCGCGACGGTGGCGCCGCTGCAACTCTGGGTGATGGAGAAGGCGTCCGGTGCGGGCGAGAGTCTGGCGTCGAGTTTCAACATCGCCGCGTTCAACCTGGGGAACGCCATCGGGGCGTGGCTCGGCGGATTCGTGATCGGCCACGGGCCGGGGCTGACGGCCGTGCCCTGGGTGGCCGCGCTCGTGCCGCTCGCCGGGGTGGGCGTCGCGTTGCTCAGCCTGCGTCTGGACCGTCGCGACGCGGCGCGTTCGCCGGCGCCGGTCTGCGAGACGCCCGCGACATAAAACGTTCGGCCGCCCGATGCACCCCGACGTGGCATGACATGCCGTCGGGACGCATCGGGCGGCTTGCCGTTAAGCCATCACCCCCATGATGACGCTGACGGCCGTGAAGGCGGCCGTCGCGCCGATCCCAAGCGTCAGTCCGCGCGCCGTGAGCGTGCGCTGCGGCATGACCGCCGCCAGCCGCGTGCCGCCGGGCAGCGCCAGTATCACTTCCGCCTGACCCGCGTCGTCGGCGATGGCGTCGACGACCCCGGACAAACGATTGGCCGTGGGCAATCCCGCGAGGTCGGCCCCGCGCGCGATTTCGATCCATGGCGCCTTGATGAGCGCGAACGCCTGCCCGCCCACCGCCAGCCCGAGCGATTGCGTGCTGTGATGCGTGAGCGACGCGGTGATCGCTTCACCACCGGGCAGCGTCAGCGTCACTTCGTCGTTCACCCCGCAGTGCCGGATCTGCGTGATCGTGCCGTGCAACTGATTGCGCGCACTGGTCTGAAGCCCGAGCCGCGCAATGACCGGCCACTGCTCGTCGAAGTGTTCGAGATCGTTGGCCACGCGCGCGAGGAATTGTTGCTGCGCGGCCTCCACGGCCCGAAACGCGGCGACGAGCTTCGCGCCGCGTGCGGTGAGGCGCGTGCCGCCGCCGCCGCGTCCGCCCGTGCTGCGGGCGACGAGCGGCTCGCCTGCGAGCTGGTTCATGGCGTCTACGGCGTCCCACGCGGCTTTGTAGCTCATGCCTGCGGCCTTGGCGGCGGCGGTGATCGACCCATGCGAAGCGATGTGTTCGAGCAACGCGATCCGAGCCTGTCCGCCAAGCGACGAGGCCCCGCGATGCAGCCATAGCGAACCGCTCACTTGCAAGGTGTCATTCGGTTCGTTGCGCGAAAAATTTTCTGGCGTTGAGAAAGGTTCGGAAACCATAATGATTTTTTTGATCAAACACAGCAGGTGGCCGCATTGTAGGGGGTGGGCGGACCAGCAGGTACAGACGCTGGCAGGGGAACTGTTGCGGCGCACCAACGAAGCGCGCTTCGAACGTCCGTTTGGGGGACGAATGGGGGACGTTTCTCCTCTACATTGAATTTGCCGCATGCCCCCCCAATGCCGGATCGTGTTGCGTCGGACTTGCAATTCTCAAGTTTTACGCGGCTTGACCGGGAATGCGACGTTTGCCGAAGTGCCCACTCACCTGACACAACAGAAACGGGGTGAAATGATGCGCGTCAGGAATATCAAGGAAACGGTTGACGGGGCTCGATACTATCGTCTGGTTCGCACGCTGCCAAACGGCAAGCGACATCAGATGCAAATCTCTTTCTCCGCGGGTGAAATGCGCTTCAGAAGTTTCGTCGCGCAGCGTTTGTGGCTGCTGCGCGCCGAAATGCGGGACAGTACACGGGCGGCGGCTGCGCCCGCGCCACGCAGCAACATGCCGCAGTTGGTCTTCTGATCCGACCGTGGTGTCGCCGGACAAGCGCCGGACCGGTGTTTTCACAGGTCCGGCGCTTTTTTCGCGTCCGTAAGTGTCCGTACTCCCTCGCCCGTCGGCCTGTCAGCCCGCCTTGCGCGGCGTGGGCGACGTGAGCGACGTGACGGGCGCCGTTCCCGACGAGCCCTTCTTCACTGCCGTGAGCCCCATGCCTGCATGGGCGATGGCGAATTGCACCAGTTCGTCGAACGCGATCGGCCGCGCAAACAGGTACCCCTGCGCATAAGTGACGTTGCGCCCGCGCAGGTAATTCGCCTGCATCTCGTTCTCGACGCCTTCCGCCACGATGGTCATGTCCAGCCGCTCGGCCAGATGGATGATGGAGTCGCAGATATTGCGCGTGACCACGTCGTCTTCGGTTACGGGTAGGAACTCCTTGTCGATCTTCAGATAGTTGAAGTCATAGCGCTTGAGATAACCGATGGAGTTGTTCTCGGCGCCGAAGTCGTCCAGCGCCGTTTCGATGCCGCGCCGCTGAAGCTCCGCCATCACGTTGCGCGCGGCCGCAGTGTCGCGAATCACATACCGCTCGGTGATTTCGGCGACCATCGGATACGTATTGTTGAGCGATCCGTAGTACCGCTCGATATCGTGGAGGATGGTCGTGTCGCGCAAATGCCGTTCGGCAAGATTGATGCCGATATGGAAGCCCTGCGGCAGGGCCCCCCGGGCGACGTCGTTACGAATCTGACGCAGCAAGGCGCGCGTGAGCTCGACGATCAGTCCGTTGTCCTCGGCTATCGGGATGAAAGCGTCCGGTCGCACCAGCCCTGCCACGGGATGATGCCAGCGCATCAGGGCCTCGGCGCCGGCACACCGCCCGGTGGCGAGTTCCATGACCGGCTGGTAGTACACCTTGAATTCGTTGCGCCTGATGCCGTGTGCGATCTGCCGCTTCATGAATTGCGCCGGACCGAGATGACGGAACGTGAGGACGCCGAGCAAAAATGCCACGATGCCGCCGAACGCCAGAAAAATCGGCGCCTGCTGCGTTGCCAGCGACTGCATCAGCGACGGACTGCCTGCCAGCGATGTCGTGAAATGCGCCGAGGTCAGCGAGACTTGCGCGCCGCGCGTCGCAATGCCCGCCGATTCCAGTCGCGGCCCTTCCGACGTGAGCGACACGTTGCCCACGGTCATCGCCGTCCAAGCCAGATCGCTGTTTTTGACGCTGTGCAGGGTCTCGGTGAGATAGATGCCGTCGACGAAGCCCAGCACGCCGTCGGTCGCCGATGTCGGTACATAGAGCGCCAGCGCGGGCGTGTCGCGCACGTATGGCGTGCCGCCCACGAGCAGCGTGCGCGTGCCCGTGAGCATCGGCACGAGGTCGGCCGGCAGCGGCATGTTCAGCGCGGTGTCGGAGCGAGTGACGGACGAGCAATAGAGTTGCCCGCGCGAGACGAGCCAGATGGAGCGGAAGTAGGGGCTGAGCGTACCGGTGGCCTGAAGGGCGGTGCTGACTTCGCCGCACGACCGTCCGACCCATAGGGTGGCGCCACGCAGCGTGCTCTCGGCTTGCGCGACGATGCGCTCGAGCGCATCGCGCTGACGCTGCGCCTCTTCCTGAAGCACCGACTGCGACAGATGATAGATGCGCAGCCAGCCCAGAAACAGGACGACAGCCAGCGTGACCGCCACCACAAGTCCGGTCACCAGCCACTGCACGACTCTGGAGTGTTGAATCATGTTTGCTGCCAACCAAGGAAGACGTGGGGGCCCTACGTCAACGGCGATGCATCGCGTGTTGCATGGCACAACGCGTCTTTTGACTCTACACGAATCCCCGACGGCGTCCGACCCCCGATAAACCCGCACAACGACCCGCACAACGACCAGCGCAATGCCCGGCTGACGTGCATGAACGGCGCGCGCCCCGTTTGTGCGAAATGGCCACCCCGCGACCTTCCGACGACGCGTCAGAAGGTTACTGAGGCCGCATTCAGCGTGGCACTTGGATGGCGTGATCGCGACAAAACTTGGCGTAACGGCGATTTACGCATGCTCTACACTTCACTCATTAACTTTCCGGTGGAAATTGGGATTAATCCCAACTTTCTCTTATCAATGGGCCGAGGCGCCCGAAACAGACCGGAGAGCCCCCGTTTTTCCAAGCCTTTGACGTCAATTTACCCAACCCATGTCGAGTCAACCTGCAACGTCCCTCCCCGGCGCCAGCGCGTCGGGCGCGCAGGGCACGGCGTTCCGCGTGCTGTCTGCCATCAGCTTCTCCCACTTGCTCAACGACATGATTCAGTCGTTGATCCTCGCCATCTACCCGCTGCTCAAGTCCGGCTTTCATCTGAGCTTCGGGCAGGTGGGTCTGATTACGCTGACGTACCAGGTCACGGCCTCGTTGCTGCAACCGGTCGTCGGTCTTTACACGGATAAGCATCCCAAACCGTATTCGCTGCCGGTCGGGATGGGTTTCACGCTCGTCGGGTTGTTGTTGCTGGCGGTGGCCCCGAACTTCGGCATGCTGCTCGTGGCGGCGGCGCTCGTGGGCATGGGCTCGTCGGTGTTCCACCCGGAGTCGTCGCGCGTGGCGCGTATGGCCTCGGGCGGGCGTCACGGCATGGCGCAGTCCTTCTTCCAGGTCGGCGGTAACGTCGGCTCGTCGCTCGGCCCCTTGCTGGCCGCTCTGATCATCGTGCCGAACGGCCGTGGCAGCGTGGCGTGGTTCTCGGTGGCGGCGCTCATCGCGATCTTCGTGCTGTTTCACGTGAGCCGGTGGTATGCAGTGCAACGTGCGGCGAGCACGGGCAAGCCGGCGGCGCGTCGGGGCGGCAACGTCCAGTTGTCGCAGGGCAAGGTGCTGTTCGCCATCGGCATTCTGCTGGTGCTGATCTTCTCGAAGTACTTCTATCTCGCGAGCATCAGCAGCTACTTCACGTTCTACCTCATCAGCAAATTCCAGGTGTCGGTGCAAAGCGCGCAGGTGCATCTGTTCGTGTTCCTGTTCGCGGTGGCGGCGGGCACGATGATCGGTGGCCCGCTGGGTGACAAGATCGGCCGTAAATATGTGATCTGGGGATCGATTCTCGGGGCTGCGCCGTTCACGCTGATGCTGCCGTACGCCAACCTGTTCTGGACCGGCATTCTGACCGTGCTGATCGGTCTGATCCTCGCCTCCGCGTTCTCGGCCATTCTGGTCTATGCGCAGGAATTGATGCCGGGCAAGGTCGGCACCGTGTCGGGGCTATTCTTCGGCTTCGCGTTCGGGATGGGGGGCGTGGGCGCCGCCGTACTCGGTCAGCTGGCCGACTCGACGAGCATCGACTTCGTCTATCACGTGTGTGCGTTCCTGCCGCTGCTGGGGATCGTGACGATCCTGCTGCCGGACGTCGAAGGACACAAGAAAACGTCTGCCGCGTGAGCGGTCGCGGGCGCGAGTTCAGTGCGCGCCAATCGGGAAACGCCGGATGAACAACCCCCAAGGGTTGAGGTTATGTCCAACGCTTGGGGGGCAGTTCACATCGCGGGGTCGGCGGTTTTTATCCGGATGACGCCCGAAGCACGTGCGGCGACGTCACGGACGACGGCAGGCAATGCACGATCAGTGCGCGATCAGCGGCGAAATCAGCGAGGAGATCAGGGCGTGCCGCGCTTCTGCAATTCCCAGCGGGCTTTCTCGTTCGCCCTGCACGCGGGCAACTTGAGCGTGACTTCCTGACCCTTGGCGGTGAGCAGCACCACCAGATCGCGACACGTCTTGTCGCCGTCTTTCTGGGTGTTGGTCGGCGTGATCTGTGCGGCAATGGCGACGGGGTTGCCCGTGCCCTTGTTGGTCCATTCGGTGGTGTCGTTGTCTTGTTTGTCGTCGAGGACGGTGCGGGCGGTTTTGGCGAACGACTCGTTGTCGGCCTTGCGCAGATAAGCCAGCGGCGAGTTGCTCATGAACGAGAGATTCGACGCGGCGAACGCGGGCGCGGCCACGCCGGCGCCGATGACGAGCGCGGTGCCCAGCACCAGCGAGCGGGCGCGAGAGGAGCGGATAAGCGACATTCGGAGTCCTTGATATTGTCGACAGGGGACGAAGCCTGCGCGATGCCGTGCCGGGCGATGCCTTCAGGGCGTGCACCGGGCGAGCGGCCGCAGGGGGGCACGACGATCATAAAAGAATCCGGCGGCGGCGTCATCTCGGCAAGGCGGGTGTCGTTGCGCCATGCGCGGGCTTCGCCGGGCCCCCTTCATGCTTTTGCCCTTTCCCTCACTCATCGTCGTTCCCGTCGTTCCCGCCTTTCCCGCCTTTCCCGCCTCACACCTCACGCCTCACCCGGCACCGCGCCCCGACACCACCTCGGCCACCTGAACGAGTGCAGCGTGCAGCGCGGCGTCGCTGCCCGGTGAGCCGAGCGCGACACGAATGGCCGACGGCGCGGGTTGCCCCGGCGCGGCAAAGGCATCGACGGGCGTGACCGCAATGCCTCGCGCCTGAAGGGCGGCCACGACATTGTCGCAGCGCATCGGCGCGGGCACGGGCAACAGGCGGTGAAACGCCCCGGCATAGCCCGTCGATCCCAGTCCCGCCAGACATTGCCGGGCGATCGCCTGACGCTGCGCCGCCACCGCCCGCTTACGCGCGATCCAGCCGTCTATCGTACCGTCGTTCAGCCAGCGCGACGCCAACTGGGCCATCAACGGAGCGGCACTCCAGACACTGGCCCGCATCGCGGCGTGCACGCGCGGCTGCCATTCGGACGGTGCGACGAGATACGCGATCCGCAGCCCCGGCGCGCCCGGTTTCGAAAGACTGCACACCTCGAAGGTGCGCTCGGGCGCGAGCAGGCGCAGCGGCGGCGGGGCGTCGGCCACGAGAAAGCCGTAAGCGCTGTCTTCGATCAGCAGCAGATCGTGGCGGCGCGCCACATCCACCAGCGCCAGGCGTCGGGCGAGCGGCATGACACTGCCCAGCGGGTTATGCAGCGTCGGCATCGTGTAGACGACCCGCAGACGCCCCGCATGCGTGCGGCAAAGCTTGTCCAGCGCCAGCGGGTCGAGGCCGTCCTGCGTCATCGGGAGGGCGACGAGCGGCACGTCGCGCATCGCCGCCAGCGCTTTCCAGCCGGGGTACGTCAGCGCTTCGACCGCGACGGGCTCGCCAGCACGGCACAGCGCCAGTTGCAGGACGTCGAGCGCATGCTGGCCGCCGGCGCAAACCACCACCGTCTCCGGGCGGACGGCGACGCCGTCGCGACGCGCGAGCCATCTTGCCGCCGCGCGCCGGTCCGACAGATGGCCGTCGTGCGGCGTATGGGCGAGCCACGCGCTCAGGTCTCCGCCGGCCGCCAAGTCGCGCAACGCTTGCCGAAGGGCTTCCGTCTGCTCGGGCAACACCGGATAGTTGAACGCCAGATCGACGCCCTCGAGCACCCCCGGCGCCGGCGCCCATTGCGCGAAGGCCGCCGCCGCACCCACAGCCGGAGCGCGCACGAAAGTGCCTCGTCCGACTTCGCCCACCGCCAGTCCACGTCGCGCGAGTTCCGCGTAGATGCGTGTGACGGTGGAGATCGCGAGGCCATGCGTATCGGCGTAGTCGCGTTGTGGCGGCAGGCGAGTCCCCGAGGCGAGTTCGCCGGCCGCGATGGCCGCAGCGAGACGTTCGACGTGATCGAGATAGCGGGCGGGGGCGGCCATGAAATAGGTGGGAAGAAGATTCGGAAGCGATGCCGGACCGATATTGATCTCAGGACAATTCAATAATTGCACTGGATGAATGGCATGGCAATACTGAGCGGGATGCTGTGCGGCCGGCCGTGCCCGCGGCATCGCCTGACGACCGGGTCGTCCCTTCGTTCCGGTCACGCCGTGCCCCTGATGGCGATCCCTTCCTCCGCTGAGCTCATGCCGCACCGAATTCCCTCCCCGAATCCCCGCCGGTGGCCCATCGCGTTACTCGCGCTGCAACTCTTTCTCGTGACGTTCTCCGTCAATCTGCAAGCCCCGCTGGTGCCGCACTATGCGGCGGCGAGCGGCCACGGCGCGGGCGCGCAGGCGCTGGCGTTCGCGTGCTATGTCGGTGCGCTCGTGCCGGCGCTGTTGTTCCTGGCGGGATTGTCCGATCGGGTGGGACGCCGCCTGCCGCTGGCCGTTGCATTGCTGCTGGGGCTCGTCGGGACATGGCTGACACTGCGCTGGCCGACGCTCGTCGCCCTGGGCGGTGCCCGCGCCTGCTACGGACTGGCGACGGGGTTGGTCGCGGGCAGCGGCACGGCCTATATGACGGAGTTGTACGGTGATCGGGAGGACGCCGCGACACGTGGCGCGGCGTTGGTGGCAGCGTCGACGTCGCTTGGCTTCGGCTCGGGCGCGCTGGCCACGGGGGTGTGTCTGATCGTCGCGCCGTCGACGCTGCCGCCTGCGAGTCTGTGGGCGTATCTGCCGTTCGCGTTCGTGGCGGCGCTCGCGGTGGCGGTGCTGCCTGCGCCTGCGCGTCGCCCGAACGTGCCCTGGTTGCGCTGGCCGGTACTTGCGCCCGGCACGGCGCCGCTGGGCGTGGCGATTCTGCTTGCGTGGGCGGCCGTGGGCGTGGTGATCGGCGTGGTGCCTTCGGCGCTGGCGGCGCACGGGCATGCGGCGTGGGCGGGCTTCGCGACGTTCTTCGTCGTCTCGACGGGGTTGCTGTTTCAGCCGGCCGCAAGGCGTATGGCGCCGGTGCGGGCGGTGCGCGTCGGTCTCGTGATCGTGCCGCTCGGTTTCGTGGTGCTGGCGCTCGGGGTGGTGTATGTCAATCTGCCGGTGTTGCTCGCCGGCGCGGTCGTCGCGAGTTCGGCGTGCTATGGATTCACGTATCTCGGCGGGTTGGCCGCCGTCAACGCAGCGGTCGACCCGGCGATGCGCGCGAGGGCGGCGGCAGGGTATTTTCTGTTCGCGTACTTCGGCTTTTCCGTGCCCGTCGTGACCAGCGGATGGCTTGCCGACCGCTTCGGCATGTCCGTCGCGCTCGCGCTATTGGCGGCCGCACTGATTGCGGGCAGCGCGGCGCTCGGAGTGGCGCTGCGCCGCGAGCGCCCGACGTCTGCGACGCTCAGGCGTCGGGTTTGACACGCCGCGTGCTTCCCCTGGCGACGTTGCCGCCTGCCGGGCTGACGTAAGCACCGGTGCCGTGCAACTGGTCTTCAGCCAGTTCCAGCGCGCGCACCGCCCCGCGTCCCTTACGGGCGAGCAGCATTTCGATGAGCGTCTCCACCACGGCAATGCCCGCCGTGATCGACGGGAAGAACGACGGACTTTCATGCGAGAACAGCACCGTGACGTCGGCGTCGAGCGCGAGCGGCGAGACGGTCGAGTCCGTGAGGGCGAGCACCCGCGCGCCGGCCGCGCGTGCAGCCCGGGCGACGATCAGCGCTTCGTTCGAATAAGGCGCGAAGCTGATGACCACCACCACGTCGCGCGCCGACAGCGCGCGCAGCTCCATCTCCAGCGTGCCCGCCTCGCCGCGAATCAGATGCACCGTCGGCCGGAACAGACGGTAGACGTACTGAAACGTGAAGGCGATGGGAAAACATGCGCGAAACCCCGCCACATGGACCGTCCCGGCATTGGCGAGCAACTCGACCGCCGCCCCCAGCGACGCATTCGCGCCGGCTTCCGTCAGATCGAGGTTGTTGTGCTGCACGCGGAACATTTCGGGCACCATGCGCGCGGCGTCGCCTTCGCGAATCACTTGCCGCGCACGGCTCGCATAGGGCTGCGGCCCGAGTCGAATCGATTCCAGAAAGAGCTCGCGCAGTCCGTGCCATCCGTCGAACCCGAGATGCTGCGCGAGCCGCACGAACGTGGCCGGTTGCACGCCCGCCTCGGCGGCAATGGCGCGCATGGAACTGATCGGCACGCGTTGCGGATGATCGAGCAGGAACCGCGCGCCCGCCTGAAATTGCGGACTGAGTTGGGAATAGCGCTCACGCAACAATGCGTTCAGTTGGTTGAGCGTCTTTGGCAGCGCGGTGGCTTGTGTCATTGGGGATGGCAACACGGCGACGAAAGAATGTAACGATTGTTGCATGAAAAGCCGTCATCGCGCACGCGCTTTCCCCGGGGGACTTAGGCTGTGATGAAACACCGAGTGTGGTACCGGGTTGCGCGAAGTGTTGCGAATACAAAGAACGTGAAACATATGTTGCAAACGATGGGCGATACGCCTACACTGAGCGCCATGGCTACGCGCCACGATGGCTGCATCGTCGTCGTTTCCGGCAGCATGCCCAACGACATTCACCCGTCTCTCAGCATCTTTTCGTCAGAGGTTCAGGCATGACTCACGTGTTTCACCGCAATCCGCGTCAGACGTTGCCCGTCGCGGTCGGCGGTCAGGGAATCGAGTTGATCGACAGCGACGGCAGGCGCTATCTCGATGCGTGCGGCGGCGCGGCCGTTTCCTGTCTGGGTCATGGACATCCGCGCGTGATCGAGGCGATGCAACGGCAAGCCGCGCAACTGGCCTATGCGCATACGTCGTTCTTCACGACGGAAGTCGCCGAGCAACTGGCCGACACGCTCGCGGCGAGCGCGCCCGGCGACCTGAACCATGTGTACTTCGTCAGCGGCGGCTCCGAAGGCGTGGAGGCGGCGCTCAAACTGGCGCGTCAGTATTTCGTCGAGATCGGTCAGCCGCAGCGTCAGTACTTCATCGCGCGTCGCCAGAGCTATCACGGCAACACGCTCGGCGCGCTGGCCATCGGCGGCAATGCGTGGCGGCGCGAACCGTTCCTGCCGCTGCTGGTGCCGGCGCATCACGTCTCGCCCTGCTTCGCCTATCGCGAACGTCTCGACGGCGAGAGCGATGCGGCGTACGTGCAGCGTCTGGCGGACGAACTCGAAGCGAAGATTCTGGCACTGGGCGGCGACACGGTGATTGCATTCGTTGCGGAGACCGTGGTCGGCGCCACGGCGGGCGCGGTGCCGCCGGTCGGCGACTACCTCAAGCGCATGCGCGCCGTGTGTGACAAGTACGGCGTATTGTTGCTGCTCGACGAAGTCATGTCGGGCATGGGCCGCACCGGCCACCTGTTCGCGTGCGAGGAAGACGGCGTCACGCCGGACATTCTGGTCATCGCCAAGGGGTTGGGCGCGGGGTACCAGCCGATCGGCGCGATGCTATGTTCCGACAGGATTTTCGACGCCGTGGTCGGCGGCTCCGGTTTCTTCCAGCACGGGCACACGTACCTCGGTCACGCGATGGCGTGCGCCGCAGCGCTGGCCGTGCAGCGCACGATCGCCGAGGAGCATTTGTTGGACAACGTGAAGGCGCGCGGCGCGCAGTTGCGCGCACGTTTGCGCGAGGTCTTCGCCGATCACCCGAACGTGGGCGATGTGCGTGGGCGCGGGTTGTTCGTCGGCGTCGAATTCGTGGCCGACCGTGCGACGAAGCAGACGCTGCCGACGGCCGACAAGACACACGCCCGTTTGAAGTCTGCCGCCAAGGCGCGCGGTCTGCTGATCTATCCGATGGGCGGGACGGTCGATGGCGTGCATGGGGATCACGCATTGATTGCGCCGCCGTTCATCTGCCGGTCGGACGACATCGAGCGCATCGTGGAGCGTCTGGCGTTGTCGGTCGCCGATGTCACCGGCGTGAAGGTCGGGGGCGTGGCATGACGCGGGCTTACGCGCTGGCCGTCGCACCTAACGGCGCCCGCCGAACGCACGCCGATCACCCGGCGCTGCCGATCACGCCGGACGAATTGGGCGCATGCGCCAAGGCCTGTCTGGACGCGGGCGCGGCCATGATCCACCTGCACGTGCGCAAGGCGGACGGTACGCACAGTCTCGAAGTGCCGGATTACGAAGCCGGGATCGCCGCCGTGCGGCGTGCCGTGGGCAACGCGCTTGTGTTGCAGGTGACGACCGAAGCCGTTGGCATTTACACACCGGCGCAGCAGATCGCGACGGTGCAGGCGTTGCGTCCCGAGGCGATCTCGGTGGCGTTGCGCGAGGTCCTGCCCGATGCGGCCCATGCGCCTGCCGCCGAAGCGTTCTTCGCGTGGCTATGGCAAACGCAGATCGCCACGCAGTACATCCTGTACGACACCGACGACGTCGCACATTACTGGCGGCTGCGCGCGCGCGGCGCGATTGCGCCGGGCCGTCACTGGGTGCTGTTCGTGCTGGGTCGATACAGCAAGGGCCAGTTGTCCTCGCCCACCGATCTTCTGCCGTTCCTGCATGCGTGGAAGACCGGGGCGGACGCGCTGGGCGAAGCGTCGGACGCCACGCCATGGGCGATGTGCGCCTTCGGACCGCGCGAGGCCGAATGCGCGCTGGCCGCAGTGTTGCAAGGCGGCCACGCCCGAATCGGTTTCGAGAACAATCTCTACCTGCCGGATGGCAGCGTTTCCCCGGACAATACGGCGTCGCTCGGCGCCCTGACGTCCGCAGCCGCGCCGTTGGCGCTCGCGCCCATGACGGCGGACGCCCTGCGCGAGCTTACCCGCTGAGGCTCGCCGGCCGACATCGGGACAGCGGTCCCTCGGGCACACCCCGTGCCCGGGAGTGCGCGACGAATCAGAAATAAACCCAAATACACGGCTTGACCGACGTTGCCCTCCCGGGCCGCTGTAATAGAATCGGCGTAACCTCAAAAAGCCCCGCGCTGCCCTTTCGGCGCCGGGCATGAACCCGAACGGGAGCGCGGCGTGAAACACTGGTCGATCCGACATCGCATTCTGGCCAGTTTTGGCCTGATCCTTGCCTTGATGGCCCTGATGGCAGGCGTTGCTTACACGCGGCTGTCCGCCATAGAAGCGGAGGCTCGCAGCGTGGAAGACGATTCCGCGCCGGGGCTTTACTACAGCACGATGCTGCGTGGCGCTTGGTTCGAAAGCTACCAGTTGCTCCAGCAGGTCGTCGCCATCGACGATAACGACCGCACGCGCGCGGTCGACCTCGACGCCCTGCGCGCGGCCGACGCCCGCATCGACAGCTGGATCAAGGATTACGGCACGACGGTCAATCGCCCGACGGACAAGATGCAATACGACGAAGTGCGCGGCACGCGCAACCAGTACGGTCGTATCAGCACGCAGGTCATCAAGCTTGTCGTCGATGGCCAGATGCCGGCGGCGCGCGCCATGCTCACCGAACAGCTTTACCCGGAGTGGGGGCGCGGACGCTCCGCTATCCAGCGTCTGGTCGATACCAACAAGACTTACGCGGACGAAGCCACGCATAACATCAGCGAAGCGGTGACGGCCGCCAAGGCCACGTTGCTCATCACGCTGGTCGTGACGCTGGCCGTGGCGATACTGGCCGGCTGGCTGCTGTTCCGCGCGATCAGCGTGCCGCTCGCGAGCGTGATGCAGATTCTGGAAGTCATGCGCGCGGGCGATCTGACCAAGCGTCTCGATCTGGAGCGACGTGACGAATTCGGTGCGCTGGAGTCGGGCTTCAACCGGATGACGGACGAACTGACCGGCCTCGTCGGGCAGGCGCAGAAATCGGCGCTGCAAGTGACAACGTCCGTGACCGAGATTGCGGCGACATCGCGTCAGCAACAGGCCACGGCATCGGAGACGGCGGCGACGACCACGGAAATCGGCGCCACCTCGCGCGAGATTTTCGCGACCTCGCGCGATCTGGCGCGCACCATGACCGAAGTCGCGGGCGTGGCCGAACACGCGGCGACGCTCGCCGGCACGGGACACGTCGGGCTGACGCGCATGGAAGAGGCGATGCGTCACGTGGTGGAGGCGGCGGGCTCCGTGAACGGCAAGCTCGGCATCCTCAACGAGAAGGCCGGCAACATCAATCAGGTCGTGACCACGATCACGAAGGTGGCCGATCAGACCAACCTGCTTTCGCTCAACGCGGCGATCGAGGCCGAGAAGGCGGGCGAGTACGGGCGCGGCTTCGCGGTGGTGGCGACGGAAATTCGTCGTCTTGCCGACCAGACAGCCGTGGCGACCTATGACATCGAACAGATGATCAAGGAAATCCAGTCGGCAGTGTCGGCCGGTGTCATGGGCATGGACAAATTTGCCGAGGAAGTGCGCCGCGGCATGGACGAGATGCGTCAGGTCGGCGATCAGCTCGCGCAGATCATTACGCAAGTGCAGACGCTGCCGCCGCGCTTCCAGGTCGTCAACGAAGGCATGCAGGCACAGGCAACCGGGGCGGAGCAGATCAATCAGGCGCTGGTGCAACTGTCCGAAGCTGCGCAGCAGACGGCCGAGTCGTTGCAGCAGTCCAGTCAGGCTATCGAAGAACTCAATCACGTCGCCAACGGGCTCAAGAGCGGGGTGTCGCGCTTCAAGGTGCAGGCGCTCCCGACGGGCCTGGTTTGAGGGCGCCGGCACGCTCGTCGTCATTCGCGGATACCGACATGCTGTTCTTGCGTTTTGCTATCGCGACCGATCACTACGTCATCGAAGCCGGCCATGTGGCCGAGGTATTGCCGTGGCTCGCGCTCAAGCGACTACCTGCGGCGCCCGCCTGGGTGGCCGGGGCATTCAGTTACCGGGGCGAGTCCGTGCCGGTCATCGATCTGACGTGTCTGGCGACGGGGTGCGGTGCGCCCGAGCGACGCTCGACACGGCTGGTGCTCGTCCACTATCCCGCACCCGGCCCGCAGGCGCGGCGGCTGGGCGTGCTCGTCGAGCGCGCCACCGATACCTTGCGTGCGGACGCTGCCGCGTTCAAGCCGAGCGGCATCGAACTGCCCGAGGGGCGCTATCTCGGCCCCGTGCTCGATACGGAAGACGGGCTCGTGCAGTGGGTGCACATCGACCGGCTGCTGAGCGACGAAGCGCGTGCGTTGCTGTTCGACGCCGCGAAGCGCGCCCTGAGCGACGAAGCCGGGGAAGCTAACGGACCCAGCGGACCCAGTGGACTCGGTGGATCCGGTGGATCCGACGATATCGACGAAGCGAGGGCCTCGTCATGAGCCACGTGCAAGACATCGAACGTTTGCTGCGCGACACGATGGGGCTCGACGCCGAGACGCTCGGCGTCAACGCTATCGAACGTGCGGTGCGTGCGCGTCTTGCCGTCCTTTGCACGCTTTCCGCCGCGATGCAGGACACCCCACCGTACTCGCGCTATTGGCAGCGACTGCAACAGTCGCCGCAGGAGCTTCAGGCGCTGATCGAGGCGGTCGTGGTGCCGGAAACGTGGTTCTACCGGCATCGCGACGCGTTCACGGCGCTCGCGCAGATGGCGCAGGAAGCCCGCGTGTCGCGTTGTGGCACGCCGCGCGAGGCGCAGCCCATCCGATTGCTGAGCCTGCCGTGTTCGACCGGCGAGGAGCCGTACTCGATGGCGATGACGATGTTCGACGCGGGATTCGCGGCGAACGACTTCACCATCGATGCGCTCGACATCAGCGAGCGCGCGCTCGCGGTGGCGCGAGCTGGACTGTACGGTCGCAATTCCTTTCGCGGCCCGCCGGACACGATGGTGTTCCGGGATCGCTATTTCACGGCGGAGCAGGAGAACTACCGCGTCGTGGACGCGCTGCGCCCGCAGGTGCGGTGGCATGCAGGAAACCTCTTCGATGCAACGCTCGTCGACCGGCTGGGCACGTTCGACTTCGTGTTTTTCCGTAACGTGCTGATCTATTTCGATCGCGACGGGCAGCGTCGCGCCATCGCTGCGCTGGAGCAACTCATGCGTATGGGGGCGACGCTGTTCGCCGGCCCCGCCGAGGGTGGCACGCTCACCAGCAACGGGCTGGCGCCGACCGGGCATGTGCAGGCGTTTTCGTTTCGCATTGCCGGGCCGGTGCGCGACGTGACGGTGCCGCCGGCAGGGTCGACGCGCCCGACGGGCACGCTCGCGACCTTCCATGTGGCGCCGCCGGTGAGCCCCATCGAGGCCGTTACGCAGCAGCGCACTCCGTCGCAGCATGTGGCGCACGTGGACGGCGTCCGAACTTTTGCGCCGCCGGTCGTCGCGGCGAGGGAACCGGTCGAGACCGCCGCCGCACGCGAGCCCGATACGACACCCCCTGCCGCCATCGACGCGATTGCCGGGCAATTGGCGCAGGCGGGTGCCGCTGCCGACGCCGGCGACTTCGTGCAGGCCGTGTCGTTGTGTCGCGCGGTGCTCGCGACGGACCGCGCCAACGCACAGGCGGAGTATCTGCTCGGACTGGTCGAAGACGCGAGCGGCGACGCATCCGGCGCCCTCATGCATTACCGTCGCGCACTGTATCTCGACCCGGGGCACTATGAGGCCCTGGTGCACTGCGCTGCGTTGCTCGATGCGCGCGGCGACGCCGTCGGCGCGAAGCGGTTGCTCGACCGGGCCGACAGAGCGGACCGTGCCGAGCGCAATCACACGACGACATCCGAATCGCATGACCAGACGCATCGCCACGGGACACGACATCGATGACCGATCACGAATTCGCGCCTGAGACCGGTCCCGTGTCCGGCGATCGCCAGAGTGCCGCGACGCAAACCGCCAAACCGGAGAGCGGCTCGCTGCACCGCAAGGCGGCGGAACTGCTCGACCGCCTGCCCGTCGTGCCGGCCGACCCGTCGCCCTGGCGTGCGGTGCCCAGCGGGCATGAAACGGTGCGGGGCGCTTCGTTGTTGCTCTTCCGTCTGGCCGACGAATGGCTCGCGCTGCCCGCTGCCGCGATCGAAGAAGTCGCGCCGATGCGGGGCTGGCACTCGGTGCCGGGACATCGTCAGCGCGCATTGCTGGGGCTCGTCAATTTGCGCGGTGCGCTCGTGCCGTGCCTGTCGCTCGGGGAACTGCTCGGGGTGCAACCTGCGCCCCAGACGCAGGGTACGCCGACGAATGCGCTGCGCGCGAGTACGGCGCGCTTGCTCGCGCTGCGTCACGGCCATCACCTGAGCGCTTTCCCTGTGACGGAAGTGCACGGCACGATCTCGCCTGCCAGTTCGGCATTCGGGCCGGTGCCGGCAACGGCGCTGGGGGCCTCGGACGGTTTTTCCGTCGCGGTGTTGCCCTGGCGCGAGCATATCGTCGGTGTGCTCGACCCGTTGCGCGTAGGCGCGGCGTTCGACCGGAGTCTCGCATGAGCGACGATCTGCAAAACGCCACGCTGCTCGACCTGTTCCGCATGGAGACGGAGACGCAGGCACAGGTGCTCGGCGACGGACTGCTGGCCCTCGAACGCGCCCCGACGGACGCCTCCCGGCTCGAAGCCTGCATGCGGGCGGCGCACTCGCTCAAGGGGGCGGCGCGAATCGTCGGCGTAGAGGCGGGGGTGTCGCTTGCGCACGTGCTCGAAGACGCCTTCGTTGCCGCGCAGCGCGGTGCGCTCGTGCTGGACGTGCCGCTCATCGACCGTCTGTTGCAGGGCGTGGATCTGCTCATGCGCCTCGCGCATCCGCCGGGGCGCGACCCGAATTGGGCGCAGGGTGCAGGCAAGGCGGAGATCGACACCTTCGTCGACACGTTTACGCAAACGCTGGCGTCGCTCGTCGAGGGCGAGGCGCAAGGTGCGGCCTCGCCGAATGAACCGACGGCCTTCGAGTACGCCAGCTACGGCACGACCGCCGGCGACACCGGCACGCAGACGCCCGCCGCAATGCCCGTTCCGGCGCCGCAAAACATATCGATGCCGGCACCAGCGCCGATACCGGCTTCGTCGGAGGCGGGGGGGCTGTCGGGATCGATGCCGGCGGCGATGCGTGCGTTGCCCGAAGTCGACGGCGCGCGCGATAGGCTCGATAGGCTCGATGACTTGCGCGGCGCCGATCCGCAACGCAAGTCCGAGGTGACGGACGGCGCCACGCGGGCGTTGCGCGTCTCGGCGGAAAATCTCGATCGCCTGTTGCGGCTGTCCAGCGAGGCATTGGTCGCGTCGCGCTGGTCGCAGCCGTTCGCACAATCGTTGCAGCGGCTCAAACGTCATCAGCACGACGCAGGCGATGCGCTCGACCGTGTGAGTTCGGCGCTTGCGCAGGTCGCGGATCGTTCGGACGACGATCGCCAGGTGCTGCTCTCGGCGCTGGCGGATCTGCGTCGTGCGCTCGGTGTCGGTGCCCAGTTGCTCGCGGAGCAGATTCACGAACTCGACGACTTCGACCGACGCTCGACACAACTCTCGCAGCGTTTGTACGACGAAGCGCTCGCATGCCGCATGCGGCCGATCGACGACCGGCTCGGCGGCTTCGCTCGCATGGTGCGCGATCTGGGCCGCTCGCTCGGCAAACCGGCGCGCCTCGAAATTCGCGGTGCCGATACGCAGGTCGACCGCGATATCCTCGATCAACTCGAAGCGCCGCTCGGGCATTTGCTGCGCAACGCCGTCGATCATGGGTTGGAAAGCCCGGCGGTGCGCGCGGCGGCGGGCAAACCGTCCGAAGGGGTCATCACCCTCAGTGCGCGCCACAGCGCGGGCCTGCTCCTCGTGAGCGTGGCCGACGATGGCGCGGGCATCGACCTGGCGCGCGTGCGCGATGCCGTCGTCAAGCGCGGACTGGTGACGACGGATACGGCGCAGCGTCTGGACGACAACGAGTTGCTCGAATTCCTGATGCTGCCGGGCTTCACGCTGCGCGACACGGTGACGGATGTTTCCGGGCGCGGTGTCGGCCTCGATGCCGTGCGCGCGATGGTGGCGATGGTGCGCGGCACGGTGCGCATCGAACACACGCCGGGGCGCGGCACGAAGTTCATTCTGCAATTGCCGCTCACGCTCTCGGTGGTGCGCAGTCTGCTCGTGGAGATTGCCGGCGAGCCCTACGCGCTGCCGCTTGCGAACCTGTCGCGCACGCTGGCGTTGCCGCAGGAACAGATCGATATGCTCGAGGGGCGTCCGCATTTCACGCTGGACGGCAGACAGATCGGCCTCGTCAGCGCGCAGCAGGTGCTTTGCGGCACCGAGCCGATGGGCGTATCCGGCGATCAGCCGGTGGTGGTCTTCGGCGAAGGCGAGGCGCGTTACGGGCTGGCCGTCGATAAATTCCTCGGTGAGCGTATGCTGGTCGTGCAGCCGCTGGACGCGCGGCTCGGCAAAGTGCCCAACATCGCCGCCGGTGCGCTCGCGGAAGACGGCTCGCCGTTACTCATCATCGATACGGCCGATCTGGTGCGCTCGATCGTCAAGGCGGTGGAGATCGGGTCGCTGGAACGTTTGCCGATGCGCGCCGCGCAGGTAAGCGGCCGCGGCCGCAAGCGCGTACTGGTCGTGGACGATTCCCTGACCGTGCGCGAACTCGAACGCAAGCTGCTCGCCGCGCGCGGCTACGACGTGAGTGTGGCCGTCGATGGGATGGACGGGTGGAATGCCGTGCGCAGCGAATCGTTCGATATGGTGATTACCGATGTCGACATGCCACGCATGGACGGCATCGAGCTGGTCACGCTCATCAAGCGCGATGCGCGCACGGCAGAACTGCCGGTCATGATCGTTTCATACAAGGATCGCGAGGAAGATCGGCAGCGCGGACTCGATGCGGGTGCCGATTATTACCTCGCGAAGGGCAGCTTCCACGACGACGCGTTGTTGCGCGCGGTCGTGGATCTCATCGGGGAGTCGGGGTCATGAGAATCGGTATCGTCAACGATTCGGTCATCGCGGTAGAAGCCCTGCGTCGCACGCTCGCGCAGCGGCCGGGTCTGGATGTCGTATGGGTGGCGCACGACGGTGAGCAGGCGGTACGCATGTGCTCGCCCGTGCCGCCCGATCTCGTGTTGATGGACCTTGTCATGCCGGTCATGGACGGCGTGGCGGCCACGCGCGAGATCATGCGCCGCACGCCGTGTCCTGTGCTGATCGTCACGTCGGACGTGGGGCATCACGCGAGCCTCGTGTACGACGCGATGGGCGCCGGCGCGGTCGATGCCGTCGATACGCCGGTGCTGGGCGTCTCTGACCTCGCGCGCCCGGCGTCGTCGTTGCTCGCCAAGATCGAGGCGATTGCGGCGCAGCAGGCCGATGCACGCGTTCCCCAGCCGAGTGCGCCGGTGCGCGCCACGACCGGCACCGACGCGCTGGTGGCCATCGGCGCGTCCGCAGGCGGCCCGGCGGCGTTGGCGACGTTGCTGGGGCGCTTGCCTGCGAACTTCGGCGCGGGCGTGATCGTCGTACAGCATGTGGATGACGCATTCGCCCCCGGCATGGCGGCGTGGCTCGACCAGCAGACGCCGCTCACGGTGCGGCTGGTCGAGGCAGGCGAGTGCCCTACCGCCGGCACGGTGTTGCTCGCGGGCGGTAATCGGCATTTACGAGTGGACGCGAGTGGTCGCTGCGTGTATACCGACGAACCCAGAGATGCGGTGTATCGTCCGTCCATCGACGTTTTTCTGCGCAGCGTCGCCGAGAACTGGCGTACACGGGCGGTCGGCGTGCTGCTGACCGGCATGGGCCGCGATGGGGCCGCCGGGCTCGGCGCAATGCGCACGCAGGGCTTTATGACGATTGCGCAGGACCGCGCGACCAGCGCGGTGTACGGCATGCCCAAAGCGGCAGCCGAGGCGGGTGCGGCCTCGCAGATTCTGCCGCTGTCGATCATTGCGCCTCAGTTAGTGACGCTGTTCGGCACCGTATAAGCAGAATGATGAAATCAGAGGATCAGAGGGACGAACAACGATGACGACAATCCCGCGCCAACCCAAATCCGATCCGCAGCCTATCGGCAGCGAGACCAACCTGAGCGAATCGTCGGCAATGGTATTGCTGGTCGACGATCAGGCAATGGTCGGCGAGGCGATCCGACGCGCGCTCAGCGGCGAGCCGAACATCGACTTCCACTACTGCTCGAATCCGGAAGACGCGCTGCGCGTAGCCGAGCAGACGCGTCCCACGGTCATCCTCCAGGATCTGGTCATGCCGGGGACCGACGGCCTCTCGCTCGTGCGCCAGTACCGCGCCAGCCCGCTCACGCGTGACATTCCAATCATTGTACTGTCGACGAAGGAAGAGCCGACGATCAAGCGCGAAGCTTTTTCCGCCGGAGCGAACGACTATCTGGTCAAGCTGCCCGACACCATCGAGCTGGTCGCCCGCATTCGCTACCACTCGCGCTCCTACATGAACCTGCTGCAACGCGACGAGGCCTACCGGGCGTTGCGCGAGAGTCAGCAGCAGTTGCTGGAGACGAATCTGGAGTTGCAACGTCTCACGCATTCCGACGGGCTTACCGGCCTCGCGAACCGTCGATACTTCGACGAGTATTTCGGCGCGGAGTGGCGTCGCGCCTTGCGCGAGCAGCGTGAAATGGCGCTGCTGATGATCGACGTCGACAACTTCAAGATCTACAACGACACCTACGGCCACATTGCCGGTGACGACGTGTTGCGTCGCGTGGCGAGCACGATGGCGGATGCCGCATCGCGTCCCGCAGATCTGGCGGCGCGCTTCGGCGGCGAGGAGTTTGTGATGGTGTTGCCGAACACCTCGGCCAACGGGGCGGCGGCGATCGCGGAGAAGGTGCGCGCGCAGATCGAAGCGATGGCGATTCCGCACGTAGGCTCGGCCAACGGCCGGCATGTGACGATCAGTCTCGGCGGCGCGGCGTTGGTGCCGCGCACGCACATGGCGTCGACCTCGTTGATCGAGTCGGCGGATCTGGCGCTGTATCGCGCCAAGCAACAGGGCAAGAATCGCGTGGAGATGCAGCCAGGCGCTTCCTGAGCCTGAGGAGGGTGCATGACCTTCGAGCTGTTCTATTGGCCGGGCCTGCAAGGGCGCGGCGAGTTTGTCCGCCTCGCCTTCGAGGCAACCGGTACCCCGTATGTGGAGATCATCCGGGGGGACGAACCCGGTCAGGGCATGGACGGGCTTCTGCACACGATGGACGATCCCGTTTGCGCCGATCCCCCTTTCGCGCCGCCCTTTCTACGCATCCGCCATGCCTCGGGCGACGAACTGATCGGGCAGACTGCGAACATCCTCGCCTATCTCGGGCCGTTGCTGGGGCTCGTCGGCGAATCGCCCCGCGCGCGCCGCTGGGTCAATCAGTTGCAATTGACGCTTTCCGATCTCGTGGCCGAAGTGCACGATGGCCACCATCCCATTGCCAGCCGTCTGTACTACAGCAACCAGCGCGCGGAAGCGCGTAAGCGTACGGCGGATCTGATCGACTTCCGTTTGCCCAAATTCTTCGGCTATTTCGAACGCGTGCTGGCGAACAATCCGCATGCGGGCGGATGGCTGTCCGAGGGGGCGATGTCGTACGCCGATCTGTCGCTGTTTCAGGTGATCGAGGGGCTGTATTACGCCTTCCCGCGTGCGATGTCGGGCTTCGCGAAGGCATTCCCCCGGTGTCGGGCAGTGCGCGATGCGGTCGCCGGCGAACCGCTTGTTGCGGCCTATCTGAAGTCGTCCCGGCGTATTCCGTTCAATACCACCGGCATCTTCCGGCATTACAAGGCACTGGATCGCGCCTCGCCGTTCTGAGGCGCCATCGCGCGCGCTTTATCGCTCCCCATCACGCGGGGAGCGCCTTATCGCCGGCGTTCAGCGCACGTTGCATGAGCACGGTGTCGATCCACCGTCCGAACTTGAAGCCGACGGACTTGAGCACGCCGACGTGCTCGAAGCCGCACGCGGCGTGCAGCGCGAGCGACGCCTGATTGCCGCTATCGCCCACATTCGCGATCAATTGCCGCCACGGGCCGCCTTCGCAGTGTGCGATGAGCGTGCGCAGCAGGGCGCGCCCGACGCCTTGTCCGGTGGCGTCCGCCGCGATGTACACCGAGTCTTCCAGCGTGAATCGATACGCCGAGCGCGGGCGGTAATACGTGGCGTAGGCGTAGCCGAGCACGTTGCCGTTGCGTTCGGCGACGAGATACGGCAGACCGGCGTCGCCGATCCGCTTGCAGCGCGCGCGCATCTCCGCTTCGTCGGGCGGGACTTCCTCGAACGACGCCGATCCGGTGAGCACGTGATGGGCGTAAATGGCGGTGATGGCCGGCAAGTCGTCGTCACGCACGGGACGCACGGTGCAAGCGCCGTGTGCGCGTTCGGTGCTGGCGAGGTGAGGCGTCTGCGTCGCGGGCGCCGCCGTGGACGAAGACGAATGCGAGGGGTCTGACGAGTGTGGCGCGTGTGGCGCGTGGGGCGAGTCGGACGACGACATGCTAACGAAGTGGAACGTTGGATTTCACAGCGGACCGGCCTTCCGGTCCGCGAATGTCAGTAGTGTGCGCCGTCTTCCATCATAAGAAAAGCTTGTGTTAATTATAAATTGCATAAGCTTCGCTTTGAGATGGGGGTCATGCGTCGGTCGTCTTCGGCTCGCCTTGGGAGATAGCGTCGGCTGGCGGCACGCCGCCGGCGCGCTGAACGGCATTGCCGTCCACTACCGCCGGTTCGGCATTCATGGCGTCGAGCCGTTGACGCACGAAGCCGATATGCTCGCGCAGCACGTAGAACTGATCGGCGTAGGCGAGCGGAATTTTCAGCCGGTTGACGGCGGCCTCAACGGCATCGAGCCGGTGACGCAGGCTTTGATATTCCGAGTGGGCGTTATCCGCCAGCGCCTCGCGCTCCAGCGCGATGAGCGCGCCGTACCAGCGATACAGCCGCGACTTCACGCGCCAGCTGTACAGCGACGGCACCAGCCGGAACGCCGGAATCAGCACCACGATGATCGGCACGAGCAACACGACGATCCGGTCGGCAAGGCTCGCGATCCAGAACGGCAGATGCCGGTACAGGAAGCCCTTGCCCGATTTGTAGTAGCGGGCGGCGTCGTCGGAAATCGGGAACTCGTGCACCTGCGCCGACGGGAATTCGTCCGCGCGTTGCAGCAGATTTGCCTTGCCGTGCACCTCGCGGGCGGCTTCGATCAGCAGATCGGAGAGCGCCGGGTGCAGGCTTTCTCGTGCGACAAGTTCGACCGTCGGGCTGATGACGTGCACGGGTTGTGCGGGCAGATTGCGTCCGAGATCGAACACGCCGCGCGGTAGCGTCAACTGATTGAGATACGTGAAGCGCCGCGTGTAGGCGTCGGCTTGCGCAAAGTCCATCAGGCGAACGCCGGGCGTGCGGATGAGCTTGCCCATCGTGGGGCCGGTGGCCGTGTCGCCGGTGAGCATCGCCGCGTCGACGCGGCCGTCGATGAGCGCCTGCGCGGCTTCCTGTCCGTCGTAGGCCGTGAGTGTGGTCGGGCCGCCCGGCTCGATACCGTTGGCCTTGAGCAACGTCAGCGCGAGCGCACGCGCGCCACTGCCTTCGCGGCCGATAGCGATGCGCTTGCCGGTAAAGTCGGAGAGTTTGGTGACGCGCGCGCCGCGATAGAACACCGAAATCGGCGCGTAGAACATGCTGCCGAGCGACACGAGGCCGTCGGTGTCGAGACCCTGCGACACGCCGCCCTGCACGAGCCCGAGGTCGACGTTCTGACGATCGTCGGCGAGACGTTCGATGTTCTGACGCGAGCCTTCCGATGGCAACACATTGAGTGTTATCCCATCGCGCGCGAGGATCGTTTTGTAGCGCTGCGCCGCATTCCAGAACGAACTGCCTTCCGGCCCGGCGCTCAGCGTGACAGTGCGCGGCGGGGCTGGTTGCACGAGCCACACGGCAAGCCAGATGGCCGCTATCGCGACAAGGACCACAGGGCCGAAGGAGACGGCGAGATCGCGCCAGGAAATCGCGACGAAGCGCGCACGGAGTCGCCGGTGGGCGGGTGGGTTCGGGTCAGTCGTCATCAGTCGATCGGGCGCGATCAGGCGGGCTTGTCCAACACCCGGCCGATCATACGCCATCTGCGTTGCTCATTTTCACTCAGCGATTGGCGAGGCTCTGCGCGAGTTGCTTCCAGAGGTGGTCGGCGGCGGGCGAAAGGCGGCGTCCGACGCGGGTCATCATCTGGCTGGAAAAGCCGGCGGCGATCGGATGATCGATGGGCACCGCGACCAGTTCGCCGAGTTCGATGCCGCGCCGCGCCGTGATCGCCGACATGAACGCCACGCCGAGGCCGGCGGCGGCGAGCGTTTGCGCCGTATTGAACAGATCGACGCGATAGGCGGGCGTCACGTTCAGGCGCGCCGTATCGAGCACCGAGTGCACGAATTGTTGCACGCCGTGCGTTTCCGTCATGAAGATGAGCCGCTCGTGCACCAGTTCCGAGGGCGGCACGCTGGTCATCTTCGCGAATCGGTGCGTGGGTGCGACCACCGCGCACAGCGCCTTCGCCGCGAAGGGGTGGATACGCATCGCGGGATCGTCTTCGGAGCGGGCGCACAGGCCGATGTCGACCACGTCGTCGCGCACGAGCGCGAGCACGGCCGGCGTAGGACCGGAGCGGATCTCGACGAGAATGTCGGGATAGCTCATCGAAAAGCGCTGCAACGCCTGTGCGATCAGGCGCCCGATGAAGCCCTCGCCCACGCCGATCGCCACCCGTCCGCGCTTCAGATGCCGGTATTCCTCGAGGCGTGCCGACAGATCGCGCTGACGTCGCTGGCCGTCGCGGTAATAGTCGATAAGTACCTGACCGATTTCGGTGACGATCACGTTGCGTCCGCGGCGCTCGATGAGCGGGAAGCGTAGACGCCGCTCCAGCGCCGCGATCTGCCGGCTGACCACCGACGGGTTCACGCCAAGCGATTCTGCGGCCATGCGCACCCCGCCGGTCGCGGCAATTTCGGCCAGGTATTTGAGCGAACGTTCGCCGATGTCGTCCATCCAGGAATCGCCGGTCATCATCTTGTTTCCCTGTTACGTTTGCGTGAACGCGCCGGTCTGACGCCTGCCGGGCAAGGTCGCCGACAACCGTCGGACCAAAGCGGCGGCGGGCATTGCCAAGTCATTGAATCGACGTTGGTTTTTGCTGTCGACACCGGCATCGTGCAGACTTTGGAAAGTGTCTGATTGTTGCCTTAAAAGCAACATTTTGACGTGCTTTGCGTCATGGGTGCGAAATTTCGTCGGTGCAATACTCCGCGGTATTCAAAAAGAGAGGAGCCCCGATGAGCGAGATTCGCTATTGCGAGGTGAGCGATCTGGCCGACGCGCGCGAGCAGTTGGCCGACATTCGACACCACATCCACCAACACCCCGAGCTGTCCTTCGAGGAAGTCGACACGTCGCGTTACGTGGCCGAGAAGCTGGAAAGCTGGGGATATCGCGTCACGCGTAACGTCGGCGGTCACGGCGTGGTGGCCTCGCTCACCGTAGGCACGAGTGCGCGAACGGTCGGGGTGCGTGCCGACATGGACGCCTTGCCGATTCATGAACAGACGGGGCTGGCTTACGCCAGCGTGCACGATGGCAAGATGCACGCCTGCGGCCACGACGGTCACACGACCGTCTTGCTCGGCGCGGCCCAGCAACTCGCCAAGACGCGCAATTTCGACGGCACCGTCAACCTGATCTTCCAACCGGCGGAGGAAGCCGGTTCGAACAGCGGTGCGGAGCAGATGATTGCCGACGGCCTGTTCGAGCGCTTCCCGTGCGAAGCGATCTTCGGTTTGCATAATCATCCGGGCGTGGCCACCGGCACGTTCGGTTTTCGCGCCGGCCCGCTCATGGCGGCGTGCGACACCGTGAAGATCCGCATTCATGGCCGTGGCGGCCATGCTGCGCGTCCGCATCTCGCGATCGATCCGGTGATGATCGGCAGCAGCCTCGTCATGGCGCTGCAAACGGTCGTCGCCCGCAACGTCGACCCCACGGAAGCTGCGGTGGTCACTGTGGGCACGTTCCATTCGGGCTTCGCTCCGAACGTGATTCCCGAGGATGCAACGCTGGAACTGAGCGTGCGCTCGTTCTCGGCGCAGGTGCGCGCCACGCTCGAAGCGCGCATCTGTGCGCTGGTGAAGTCGCACACCGAAGGGTACGGTGCGAGCGCCGACATCGAATACATCCGTGGCTATCCGGTGCTCGTGAATAGTGAAGCCGAGACCGAGTTCGCCCGCAGCGTGGCGCAGGAGCTGGTCGGCGCGGAGCACATCATCGCGCCGTTCCCGCCTATCGCGGGCAGCGAGGACTTCGCGTACTACCTGCAAAAGGTGCCGGGCTGTTTCATTCGCCTCGGTAACGGCGAAGGCAAGCCGATGCTGCACAACGCCAAATACGACTTCAACGACGACAATCTGACCATCGGTGCGGCCTTCTGGACGCGTCTGGTCGAACGCTTTCTCGCCAAGGACCGCGCATGAGCATTGCAACGCAAACCCAACCGCCGTCGTTCGCGGCTGACGGCGCATCGTCGTCGCAAATGTCGTCCGCGCAGCAGCGCAAGATCGTTTTCGCCGCCGTCATCGGCAACTTGCTGGAGTTCTTCGATTTCACGGTCTACAGCTATTTCGCGCTGACGATCGGCAAGCAGTTCTTCCCGGCGGACGATCCCATCACGTCGTCGCTGCTCGCCTTCGCAGTGTTCGCGGTGGGCTTCGTGATGCGCCCGCTCGGCGGTATCGTGCTGGGTCGCTACGCCGACCGCGCCGGTCGCAAGCCGGCGCTCACGCTCACCATCTTGCTGATGGCGCTCGGCTCGGCCGCCATCGGGCTTGCGCCGACGTATGCGCAGATCGGTCTCGCGGCCCCGCTGCTGATCGTGAGCGCGCGTTTGCTGCAAGGTTTCGCGCAAGGCGGTGAATTCGGCGCGGCGACGGCGACGCTGTTGGAAGTGGGCGGCGCCAAGAGTCGCGGTTTCCGTGCGAGCTGGCAGTTGGCCAGTCAGGGCGCTGCGGCCCTGCTCGGTTCGGGGCTGGCGGCGAGCCTCGGCTTTCTGCTCTCGGACGACACCATGCATAGCTGGGGCTGGCGTATCCCGTTCCTGCTGGGCACGCTGATCGCCCCGGTCGGGATCTATCTGCGTCGCCACATCCAGGAAGAGCCGCCGAAGGCGAAGGCCATTGCCGGTCGCGACGACCCGAAGCGCGGCGTGTACGTGCGCAACTGGTTCCTCACGATCTTCTCGATCGCGGGCATGTCCGTGTCGACGTATGTGATGATGTACTACATGCCGACGTACTGCATTCAGTACCTGGGTCTGCCGCCGAAGATGTCGATGCTCGCCGGCGTTGCCGCGAGCACGATCTCCTTGGTGATGTGCCCGATTTACGGCGCGTGGTCGGACAAGATGGGCAAGCGCAAGCCGCTTACGATGTTCGGACGCGTGGCGCTCATCGTCCTGCTGTACCCGGCGTTCTGGATCATGACGCATTACCCGTCGCTGCCGGTAGTGCTCGCCGCGCTGATCGTGCTGATGTTCTGCTACACGATGGGTTCGGCGCCTGCCTATGCGCTGATGCCCGAGAACTTCCCGAAGCATTTGCGTGCGGGCTACATGTCGAGCGCGTATGCGATTTCGGTGTCGGTGTTCGGCGGCACGGCCCAGCTCGTCGCAGGCTGGCTGATTCGCGTGACCGGCAACAAGATGACCCCGGCGTGGTACATGATCGCCTGTGTGGTCGTGTCGCTCATCGCCGTGTCGATGTTCGAAGAGACCGGGAACAAGGTGTTGGACGAGTAATTGTCGGGGAGCCGCACTAGTGTGTGATCCCTTGCTTGCCCCGTGATGCACTCATACAAACGCCGCGCACTCATGCGTGGCGTTTGTTATTTGGAAGATCGAATCCGCGCGACGTCGAGGCGAAAACCGGAGCCTGCAATGGCGCACGGCCGACGCAGTCGGATGAGTTGCCGAGCGAACAATTACGCGTCGTGAGCGCAAGGACGCGCTCGGAGGCGTGTTGAGTTTGTCGATGGACGTGTGGGCGAAGGCCGGTGAGGGAGGATCAAGCGTCATGCGGAGCACCTTTCACTAGTCAATCTGCGATCCCCCCACCCGCTATATGTGAAGAGTCTCAGATTCGGTATGCACGTCCATTTGCCTCAACCCTACAAGCGCATTACTTGGCAGGTTGAGATGCTGCGTGCCCGATGGATGCAAGTCGACCTCACGCTATACTTACCACGCTAGGCCCTGCCTAAAGGTAGCCACCTCTACCCGTTCGATACACCGAAGCGACTTCCGGCTCCAGACATGCTAATTACTCGACTCAGACTGAAAAATTGGCGTAACTTCAAACACCTCGATGTTCCGCTCGGGAGTCGAACGTACATCATCGGTGCGAATGCTTCGGGGAAATCAAACCTTCTGGACGTGTTTCGGTTTCTCCGAGACATCTGTCGACCCGCTGGCGGCGGGCTTCAGAAGGCTATCGAAGACCGAGGGGGATTAAAGAAACTGCGCTGTTTGCAGGCTCGAACCGACAACGAGGTTGAAATCTTCGTTGCGATCGCTGACGACATAGATTCCGCGCCGATATGGGAGTACACACTTGCTTTCAAGCCGGAAGGCAAAGGTCTACATCGGGTCTTAGTAACTCGAGAAACAGTTTCTCGTGCCGGGAAGTCGATACTGAATCGCCCTGATAAAGAGGATAAGTCGGACGAGTTGCGTCGAACGCAAACTGCAATCGAGCAGATCAACTCAAATACTGACTTCCGCGACATTGCTGACTTCTTCCGCGAGACCACTTATCTTCATCTCGTCCCCCAACTGTTGAGGCATACCGAGATCTCTTCACGTATTGCGGAGGGCGATCCATTTGGACAAGGGTTGCTGCAACGAATTGCGAAAACACCACAAAAGACACGGGACGCCCGCTTGCGACGGATCCAACAGTCCTTGGAAAAGGCGGTGCCGCAGTTCAATCAACTCAAGTTCGAGCAAGACAAGATCACGGGCCTTCCTCACTTGATGGCGTCCTATCAGCATTGGCGGACGCATGGAGCTTGGCAGCGAGAAGATCAATTTTCCGACGGTACTTTGAGACTTCTCGGACTCCTCTGGATGTTGCAGGAGAACAACTCATTGTTGCTGCTTGAAGAGCCGGAGCTGTCACTCAATGACGCGATAGTGACGCACATCCCACTCATGATTGATCGGGTGCTTAGGAAGCAAAAGGCATTTGGTCGACAGGTGATTATCACAACGCATAGTGAAGCGCTTCTTAGCAATCCTCTTGATGGCAGAGCAATAATTCTGCTGGAGCCTGCAAGTGACGGCACCCTGGCCCGCGTAGCGGACGAGCAGGAGCTTGGCTTAATGGAGGCGGGGTTGACGCCGGCGGATGTCTTGCTTCCCAAAACCCATCCGGAAGGCATCAATCAACTTGGACTGTTTGAATGACGACCGTTCTTGTCGTCGGTGAAGACGAACTGTGTTGCGTTATCGCAGAAGCGCTTCTCTCACATGTGGGAGTGCCATTTGAGATCAAGCAACGTCTTGTCTCGGGCGGCGAAAGCAAGTTTCGGCAGAAGATTCCCGCGATGAACAATGTCGCGGAGAATGTGATGCCGGTACTGATGATTGCAGATGCCGATCAGGCAGCATGCGTCGTCGAGCAACGAAACCTGTGGCTCCCCCGCAATCCCAGTATGCGTCTCGCAATGCGCTTAGCGGTACGAGAGGCGGAAGCATGGGTTTTGGCGGATCACGTTGGTTTCTCGAAGTTTGCAAACGTGAGCAAGGATGTATTCCCGACACGACCCGAGGCAGAGATTGACCCGAAGCAAACGCTTCTTGGAATTGTGCGGCGATGCAAGCGGCGAGAGCTTCGCGAGGAAATGCTGCCGCTCAAGGGGGCGACGTCTCCTGTAGGACTGGGTTACAACATCCACATGAGAGAGTTCGTACAGAAGTACTGGAGCGTTGGGCGAGCCGCCGGACGAGCGCCGAGTTTAGCCCGGGCGATCCCGAGGATTGAATCGCTCTTAACGCGCTAACCACCAAATGCAATGGTCGTCTTGTCTTTGCAAGTCGTGACATGCGCGTGTCGCTCATTGCCGTGTCGATGTTCGAAGAGACCGGGAACAAGGTGTTGGACGAGTAACGCGTCACTCCACCCGGCAGCGCAACGAGAAGGCGGCTCCCGTAAGGGGCCGCTTTTTTGTTTGCGTGAATGACTATGGCCCGGGGCGTTGCCGTCAGAGTCGTTCGAAGACGGCGGCAATGCCTTGTCCGCCACCGATGCAAGTCGTGACGAGCGCGTAGCGAGCGCCGGTGCGTTGCAACTCGTGGACCGCTTTCGTCACCATGACCGCGCCGGTCGCGCCGACGGGATGCCCGAGCGCAATCGCCCCGCCGTTCGCGTTGACGCGCGGGGTGTCGAGCGACATCTCCTTCAGAAACGCACCGATGACCGATGCAAACGCTTCATTGACTTCGATCACGCCCATGTGCGTGAGGCGAAGGTCCGCGCGCTTGAGCACTTCGCGCGTTGCCACGATCGGACCGATGCCCATCTCTTCCGGCAAGACGCCTACCCGTGCATGTGCGATGAGACGTGCAAGCGGGCGCAATCGTCGCGTTTGTGCATTGCGAACGGTTGTCATGAGCACTGCCGACGCCCCATCGTTGATGCCGGAGGCGTTGGCAGCGGTAATGGTGCCGTTTTCACGACGAAAGACGGGCTTGAGGTGCGCGAAATCGTCACTGCACGACGCGACCCGCACGCGCTCGTCGCGCGCAAAGCTGGCAGGCTTGCGTGCGGTGCCGACCTCGACCGGCACGATCTGCGCATCGAAGTAGCCCGCGTCGATGGCATGCACCGCGCGTTGGTGTGACGCCAGCGCGATGGCGTCCTGTTGCGCGCGGTCGATGTCGAAGTGCTCGGCGATGCGTTCGCCCAACTCACCCATATGGACACCGGTCATCGGATCGGTGAGACCGCCCATGAGCGTGTCGGTGGCGACGACATCGCCGGGGCGCGAGCCGAAGCGATTCGCAGGCAGCAGGTAGGGCGCGAGACTCATGGTTTCGGCCCCGCCGCCGATGGCGGTCTCGGCTTCTCCGGAATCAATGAACTGAGCGGCGAGGAGCACGGCTTCCAGCCCTGAGCCGCACAGGCGGTTGACGGTCAATGCGCCGGCGCGCGGTGCGACGCCGCCGCCGATGGCGACACGACGTGCAAGGTACATGTCGCTCGCCGATGTCTGGTGAACGTTACCGAAGACAACCTGATCGACCGTGTCGCCTGCGGTGCCAGAGCGATCCAGCAATGCCTGAACGACGGCGCTGCCGAGGTCGGCCGGCGTCTTCTCCCGCAACGCGCCGCCGAATTCGCCAATGGCCGTGCGTACGGCGTCGATGATGACAATGTCGTGGTTCATGGTTGCGGCCTCCAGGGGGGAGATCGACTATTGAGGAATGTCAGCGGGATCCATCGGTACCGGGGGTAAAGCGCGCGGGCCGGACAAGGCGAACGATTGAAGTGCGGGATCGTAACGGAAGACAACACCGCCGTTGTTTGCCGACAGATTGATTTCGACAATGGGCATGAAGCGGCCCGTCGTGGTCATGTAATCTCGCTGGACATACTGCGGTCCACTTAAGCTGCCGTTCATGTAGAAAAACGCGTCGATGCCGATTTCCAGTGGTGCGTTTTGGGGCCACGGAGCGAGAATCGCTTCATTCCATGGCCATGGGTAACCCGCCGAGAGATACGGACGGACTTCGAGACTGAGTTGGAACGACTCGGGATCGACATTCCACACGCAGTAGCCGCGAGTCATTCGGTAAGCATTGAACGTTGCCACGCTGTTCACCCCGACATCCTTGCATCGGACGTAACGCGAGCATCGGTCGGGTATGCCGGTGCTTGCATCCTGTGAGTAAATGCAGCGCATGACCATCGGGTGCTGCACGGGGGCTGCGAACTCGCTCATGACTATCCCGGAGTCATTACCTTTCCAATACAGAACATTGACGCCCGCATCGGCACGGAGATAAGAGAATGAGACACCTTGCGCTGCCACCGATCCGGGGCTAGGGTTCCACGCCTTGAACGTGGTTCCCCAGCCCGTGGTTCGAACGATGACGCCGTTGCAGTAGTAAGCGGAGCGACCATCGGGACACACTCGCCGGGTGTCTGCATAGCGCGCGTTGAGAATCGCAGCGGTGGTGTAGCCGTAATCCAGTTGATCGCGTTCGTCGTAGCCGAACGACGTTCCCCCGTTGGGCCTGAACAGCACCTGAAGGATCGGCAGCCACTGCCTCGTCTTGTTGTAGTACTGCCGCTGATACTCCAGCGCAGTCGACAGTTGGCCGCCATTGCCGATGTCGTAGAAGATGGCTTGCACGGCGAGCTTGTCGGGGGCCGCGGGATTCCACAGGCTGACGCCGACGCTGTTGGGCTGCCCCGGACACTCGACGCAAGGCGGCCCGCCCGACGCGCCTGGCGGCGGACATCCGCACTTCAGGTCGTAGGGCTGCCCGGTACCGAGCGCTGTCGGTCTGTCCGCGAGGATGAAGCCGACGGGGAGCGCAAGCCGGGGGGGGTCGATATCGCGTCTCACGTAATCGAGACGCGCGGTACCGTTCGCTGTCTCCGTTGGGCTCAGCGCAAAGAGATCACCGCCGATCGATGGGGGAACGCGCATCAGCACCCCCGAGCAGTCCTGCACGGGGCTGTTGACGAAGCACTTCGCGGGCGTCTTCTGGTAGGGTTGATTGACGACGTAAGCGATGTCGGCGCCGCTCAACGCCCATGCGGTGAATGAATGAACGACGATCCATCCCGCGAGCAGCAGGCGAATGCATCGAAGCGTGATGAAAGGGGCGCGTTGCATTGCTACTCCGGAATGTCGGCCGGATCCATCGGCACAGGAGGTAACGTGCGCGGGCCGGAGAGCGCAAACGATTGAAGCGCGGGGTCGTAGGAGAAGATCCTCCCGCTGGCGGCGTTGAAGTCGATCTTGATCAGCGGCATGAAGCGGCCGGTCGTCGCCATGTAATCGCGCTGCACGAATTGCCCGCCGCTCGCGTCGTTCGCCATAAAGAAAAACGCCTCGATGCCGATGCCCAGTGGAACGTTCTGCGGCCAGATCGCGATGATCGCTTCGTTCCACATGTGTCCGAGGTTCATTGGCAGACCCGGGCGTGAATCGATGCTCAACTGGAACGAGACCGGATCGACGTCGAACGCGCACATCGAATACGCCCGGTAATGGGCGCGAAACGCGGCGGGCGTGGTGATGTTCATCGCGTTACACAGCACCGGATAGGTCTTGTGGCAGCGATCGGGCGTGCTCGTGCCGGCATCCTGCGCGTAGATGCAGCGCATGCGAAGCGGGTATCGTGCCGGTGCGGCCAGTTCGCGCATGACGATGCCCGCGTCGTTGCCCTTCCAGTAAAGCGTGTTGACGCCCGCGTCTGCCCTCAGGAATGAAAACGAGACCCCTTGCGCGGAGACCGATCCCGGGCTGGGATTCCACGACTTGAACCCCGCGCCCCATCCCGTCACACGGACCAGCACGCCGTTGCAGTAGTAGGCGCTGCGCCCGTCGGCGCACACCCGCCGTGTGTCGGCGTAGCGTGCATTGAGGCTCGCGAGCGTCGCGTAGCCGATGTCGAGCTGATCCTGATCGTCGTATCCGAACGACGTTCCGCCGTTGGGTCGGAACAGCACCTGAAGGATCGGCAGCCATTGGCGCGTTTTGTTGTAGAACTGCCGCTGATACTCCAGGGCGGTCGCCAATTGTCCGCCATTGCCGACGTCATAGAAGATGGCTTGCACCGCCAGCCGGTCCGGCGTTGCCGGATTCCACAGGCTGACACCGGCGCTGTTGGGCTGACCCGGGCACTCGACGCAGGGCGGCCCGCCGGACGCCCCCGGCGGCGGGCAGCCGCACCTCAGATCGTAGGCCTGTCCGGCGCCGGCCGCCGTTGGCCGGTCGGCGAGAATGAAGCCGACGGAGTTCGCCAGACGAGTGGTCTCGATATCGCTGCGCACATAATCGAAGCGCGCGGTGCCGGCTGCCGTCTCCGCGGCACTCAGCGCGAAAAGGTCGCCACCGGCGGTGGGCGGCACCCGCATGAGCACGCCCGAGCACTCCTGTGCGGGGCTGTTGACGAAGCATTTTGCCGGGGTATTGCGGTAACGCTGATTGACGAGGTAGGCGACGTCTGCACCGCTCAACGCCCATGCGCCGAGCGAATGAGCGACGAGCCAGCCCGCGAGCAGCGGGCGAACGAATCGGAAAAGATCCAGGAGAACGTGTCGCATCGGTCGCTCCTTCGAACGACGTCCCGCCGACGCGCACGTCGGCGTCGGATGCAGGACAGTTCCGGTAGCTTAGGATGCACGCCCTTTCGCATCACCTGACAACGTTGACAGGGGGATGGCGTGCGGTGAGGTTGGCGTTGCTCAGTGAGGCAGCCACGCGCACCCGCCCCCCCAACACTAGTGCCCCCGCCCCCGCGATTGCGGATTGCTCGCGCACACTCTCAGCGTTGTGACGCTCCCTTATTGCGGAATTATTGCGGAATGTCCGTGGGATCCATCGGCACCGGCGACAAGGCGCGCGGGCCCGCCAGCGCAAACGATTGCCATGCCGGGTCGTATTGAAATACGTTACCGACCCCAGCCGTCAAGTTGACTCTTACGATTGGCATGAACCGCCCGGTCGTCGTCATGTAGTCGCGCTGCACGAACTGTGCGCCACCCATATCGTTGTCGATGAAGAAGAAGGCCTCGATACCGATCTGAAGCGGAACGTCCTGCGGCCACAAAGCGAGGATGGCCTCGTTCCACGGATAGGGATAGTTGGGCGACAGGTAGGGTCTGACGTCGATACTTAGCTGAAAGGCTTCGGGATCGACGCCGAAGCGGCAAAGCCCGCGTGCTCTGAATGTCGCCACGCTGTTCACGCCGGCAGCGACGCATGATTGAAGCCGTGCGCATCGATCCGGCACAGATGTGCCCGCGTCTTGCGCATAGATGCATCGCATTACCATCGGCCGCTGCACCGGGACCGCGAACTCGTTCATGATGATGCCCGCGTCGTTCGCGTGCCAGTACAACCTATCGACACGTGCATCGGCCCGGACGTATGAGAACGGGACGCCCTGCGCGGCGACCGATCCCGGGCTGGGATTCCATGACTTGAATGTCTGCCCCCAACCCGTAACGCGAATGATCACGCCACTACAAAAATATGCCGAGCGCCCGTCCGGACAGACTCTGCGCGTATCCGCATAACGTGCATTGAGGTTCGAGACGGTCGTGTATCCGTAGTCGAGTTGATCGCGTTCGTCGTAACCGAATACGGTAGCGCCTTGCGGCCCGAAAACGACGCGCAGAATCGGCAGCCATTGGCGCGTGCGGTTGAAGTAGGTACGTTGATACGCCAACGCCGTGGATAGCTGCCCGCCATTGCCCACGTCATAGAAGATGGCTTGCGCGGCGACGTTACCGGGCGTTGCCGGATTCCACGGAATGATGCCGACGGTGTTGGGCTGACCCGGGCAGTCGTTGCACGGCGGTCCACCGACGGACCCCGGCGGCGGACATCCGCAGAGCAAGTCGTACGGCCGTCCGTTTCCGGCTGCCGTCGGTCGATCTTCGAGGATGAAGCCGGCGGAGTAGCCTAGACGTGAGGTCTCGATATCGCGTCGTACGTAATCGACGCGCGCTGATCCCGAAGCCGTTTCGGCAGGCGTGAGCGCGAACAGATCGCCGTCGACAGTCGGCGGCACGCGCATGAGCACACCGGAGCATTCCTGTACGGCGCTGTTGACGAAGCACTTCGCGGGTGTCTTTTGATAACGCTGATTGACGAGGTATGCGACATCCGAACCGCTCAACGCCCACGCGGCGAACGCATGAACGAGCAGCCATACGGCCAGGAGATAAGGAAAGACTCTGAAGGCGCGCTGCATCGGTCGCTCCAATGAACAACGTCCTGTGAGTGCTTGCGGAACGACGGCATGCACTTAGGACGGTTGTGGTAGCTTAGGACGCAACGTCGAGCGCATCACCTGACAACGTTGACAGGGTGACACGGCGATTCGTGAACGGCTAACGACGCCCGGGACTGAATGCTCTACGAACAACGAACAACGAACAACGAACGGCGGGCGACCCTGCCGTCGCCCCGTTCGCTCGTCACCGCTTACCCGCCGAACCTGACCTCGCTATCCAACGGATATACCGGACGGTTCACGCGTGAGAACGGGAACAGCGCATAGTTCGAACTCGTCACGCCGTCGCTGTCGCACTCGACCAGCCCCGCCGAGATCGGCACGAAGACCGGGCGGCAGTACATGCGCGATTTGAGCAGCAGGAAGCGCTCGCTGCGGGGATCGAGCCCCACGCACGTGAACACGCCGTGATCCCATGGCTCATGCGTGCGCTCAGTCACGACGATGCGCGCCGGGCCGATGTCGAACAGCACGGTGCGTCCCATGTAGCAACGCTGACCCGTGTACGTCGGCCCCGTCACGACATACTCGCCGTCACTGATCTTACGCACGATGCCTGTCAGCACCGGCGGCGTCTTGGTAATACCCAGTTGCGTGAGCGCACGCTTGTTGCCCACCGCCAGCGTGACCTCTGCGCCCTCGCCCGCGGCGATCAACGTCGCCACGGCTTCCGGGTCGCACAGCGGGCCGACGCCGATGCCCGTCAGTCCGCCCGCCAGCGCGGCCTCCAGCACGTCCATCGTGTCGCACGTGCCGCCCGACATGCAGTTGTCGCTGTGGTCGAGCAGCAGCACCGGCTTGTCGGCACCCTCGGCCAATTGCTTCGCCTCGGCAATCGACGCGGCCAGCGGCGCACTGCGATAAACGAAACCGTCGCGCTCTTCCCACGCCTGCGCAGCGATACGATCCGCCACGGCTTGCGCACGCGCGACACCCTCCGCACCGTCTTCCGCCGTCACCACGACGCTGATGCACGGCGCCGGAATGTCCGCGAGCGAGAAGCCGGAGAACACCGACACCGCTGCCACACCCTCCTCGGCTTCGGCCTTTCGCGCGGCGTCCAGCGCGCGCTTCATCGCACCGCCGTGGCTCGTGCTGCGCAGTGAATGCACCATCAACGGCGGTTGCTGCCACACGACCGTCGGGCGACGTTTGCCCGCCAGCATCTCGAACAGCAGACGCCCGGCATGCTCGCCCGTCTCATACATATCGACGTGCGGATACGTCTTGAAGCCGACCACGATGTCGGCGTTGCGCACAATCTTGCGCGTAACGTTCGCATGCAGGTCGAGCGCCACGGCAATCGGCGTGTCGGGCGCGGCGGCGCGCACACGTTCGAGCAGATCGCCCTCCCCGTCGTCGCTGTTCTCGGCGACCATCGCGCCGTGCAGGTCGAGCAGGATCGCGTCGACGCCACTCGCAGCGGCCACGATGCGACGACACAGTTCGTCATAGGCGCTCGCCGCCACGGGCCCGCTGGGGTTCGCGCCCGCCGATACCGGCGTGACCATCTGTGCGCCCGCCGCCTCGGCCAGATCGATGAACGCGGCCATCGCCGTGCGCATGCCCTTGTTGTCGCGATAGGCGTCGGCGTCGTACGTCGGCCCGTGATTGCCGAAGGCGTCGAGCGGCGTGGGCACCGGCGAGAACGTGTTCGTCTCGTGGTTCATGCGCGCAATCATCACCTTCATGCGGCACCTCCCGCGCGTTGCAGCATCGCTTGCAGCAGCACGTTGCATCCGGCTTCGAGATGCGCCGGATCGGCGTCTTCGATTTCGTTGTGGCTGATGCCGTCCTTGCACGGCACGAAGATCATCGCCGTCGGTGCGACACGCGCGAGATACACCGCATCGTGTCCCGCGCCGCTGATCGCATCCATCGACGAATAGCCCAGCGTCTGCGCGCCGGTGCGTATCGCGTCGACCAGTTCCGGCGCGAACGGTTGCGGCGGGAAATACACGACCTGTTCGATGGCCACGTCGATGCCTTGCGTACGCAGGGCCGCGCACTCGGCGTGCAGCTCGGTATTCAGGGCGTCGAGCGTGGCGTCATCTGCCGCGCGAAGATCGACGGAAAGCTTCACGCGCCCCGGAATGACGTTGCGCGAGTTCGGATAGTTGTCGACCCAGCCGACCGTGCCGCGCGCGTGCGGCGCATGCGCGCATGCGATGCGATTGACGGCCTGAATCAACCGGGCTGCGGCGAGCAGCGCGTCACGACGCAATTCCATCGGCGTGGGGCCGGCGTGCGCTTCCATGCCGGTGAGGGTCACGTCGTACCAGCGCTGGCCGAGGGCGCCCTGCACCACGCCGATCGTCTTGTCGTGCGCTTCCAGCACCGGGCCTTGTTCGATGTGCGCTTCGAAGTACGCGCCGACTGCCCCGGGCTGGCCCACGGCAGACGCCGACCCCGCGTACCCGATGCTGCGGAGCGCTTCGGCGACGCTCACACCGTCATGGTCCTTCTGGGCGAGCGCGTGGTCGAGCGAGAAAGCCCCCGCGTAGACCCCGGAGCCCATCATCACCGGCACGAAGCGCGAGCCCTCCTCGTTGGTCCAGACCGCGACTTCGAGCGGAGCCTGCGTCACGATGTGGTTGTCGTTGAGCGTGCGCAACACCTCCAGCCCGGCGAGTACGCCGTAGTTGCCGTCGAACTTGCCGCCGGTCGGCTGCGTGTCGATGTGGCTGCCGGTCATCACGGGCGGCAGCGTATCGTTGCGCCCCGCGCGGCGCGCGAAGATGTTGCCGATGGCGTCGATGCGCACCGTGCAGCCGATCTCCTTCGCCCACGCGACGAACAGGTCGCGGCCCTGCCGGTCGAGATCCGTCAGCGCCAGACGGCACACGCCGCCTTTTTGCGTTGCGCCGATCCGCGCGAGTTGCATTAGGCTGCCCCAGAGGCGCGCACCGTCGATGCGCACTGCGGCAGCCGGTTGGTCGAGACGTTCCATGTTCTACTGATCCTTGAGAGTTGCGCCTTACGTCGCTTACGCCCTACGCCACGCCCACGCCGAGATAACGGTCCTTGACGACCTCGTCGGCGAGAAACGCAGCGTTGTCCGCGCCGTACACGATCACGCCCTGCTCGACGATGTAATGCCGGTCGGCAAGCTGCGTGCAGACTTCCAGATTCTGTTCGACGAGCAGGATCGCCACACCCGCCTGTTTGATGAGCTTCAACTGCGCCACGATCTCTTCGACGATCACCGGCGCCAGCCCTTCGACCGGTTCGTCGAGCATGAGCAGGCGCGGGTGGTTCATCAGCGCGCGCCCGATGGCGAGCATTTGCTGTTCGCCGCCGGACAGTTGCGCCCCGCCGTTCTTGCGCCGCTCCTGCAAGCGCGGAAAGATGCGGTAGATGTCGGCCAGTTGCCACGGCGAATCGCGTCGCGCGCCGAGCTTCAGGTTCTCCTCGACCGTGAGGAGCTTGAAGATGCCGCGATGCTCCGGCACGAAGCACACGCCGCGTGCCGCAATGCGGTGTGCGGGCTGCCCGGCCACCGGCTTGCCCATGAACGTGATGCTGCCCGCCCTGGGGGCGACCACGCCCGCAATGGTCTTGAGCGTGGTGGACTTGCCCGCGCCGTTACGGCCCAGCAACGTGACGAGTTCGCCGTCGCCGATATCGAGCGACACCCCTTGCAGGATATGACTCTTGCCGTAATAGCTGTGAATGCCCGCAACGTCGAGGATCATGCGCGGCCTCCGGTGATCATGTTGCCGAGATAAGCGGCGCGCACGCGGTCGTCGGCGCGAATGGCGTCCGGTTTGCCTTCGACGAGCACGCGACCCTGTTGCATGACGGTGATCGTGTCGGAGATGTCCATCACGATATTCATGTTGTGCTCGATCAGCACGACGGTGTGGTCGTCGCGCAGACCCCGGATGAGTTGCTTCATGTCGTCGAGATCGTCGATACCCATGCCGGACGTGGGTTCGTCCAGAAAGATTGCCTTGGGACGTGCCGCGAGCGCCATGCCGACTTCGAGGCGACGCTGCTGGCCATGCGAGAGCGAGCCGGCGGCAGTCTCGGCGTGACGCGTGAGCGCGAGTCGTGTGAGCACGTCGTCGACGACGGCAGCGCACGCACGCGGGCCGTCCGCCTTGCGCCAGCACGAGAGGGCGTGGCGTGGCGTGACGCCGAGCGCTGCCAGCCGCAGGTTCTCCCGTACCGACAGGTTCTGGAACAGCGCCGTCACCTGAAACGAACGGGCGATGCCACGCTGCACGCGGCGATGGTCCGCTTCGGTAGTGACGTCGTGGCCGTCGAACACGATGCGTCCACCCGAGACCGGCACGGTGCCCGTGAGCATGTGAAACAGCGTTGTCTTGCCCGCCCCGTTCGGACCGATGACGGAATGCACCGTGCGTGGCGCGACACGCAGGTCCACCCCGTGCAGCGCCGTGAACTTGCCGTAACGTTTGACGATGCCCGAGGCTTCGATAAGCGCGTCGCTCATGTCGGGTCTCCTTGCGTACGCTGTGAACGCTGTGTATCCGGTTTGCCGTCGGCCGCACGGGGTTTGCCGCTAACGCGCTGCCACAGCGATTCGCCCACCCCCCATAGCCCGCGATGCATGAACAGACTCACCGCGATGAGCAGCAGCCCGAGCAACAGCAGCCAGCGCGGCCAGAGCGTCGAGAGCCAGTCGGCGGCGAGCACATAGAACGCCGCCCCCAGGACCGATGCGAAAAGATTGCCCGTGCCGCCGATCACCGTCATCACGAGGATCATCTCGCTCGTGTGGTACTCGATGTTCGACAGCGGCGCGATGCCCGTCATCAAGGCGTGCAGGGCGCCGGCAAGCGCCGTGACCGCGCCGGAGATGGCGAACGCGACGAGCTTGAACGTCTTGACGTGATAGCCGATGGCCGCCGCGCGCGTTTCGTTGTCGCGAATGGCGAGCAGCGTGCGTCCGAACACCGAGTCCGCCACGCGCAGCAACCACGCGAAGACGATCAGGAAGATGACCGCCACGAAGGTGTAGTACTGCCAGGGCGTGTCCAGCGGGATCAGTGTCTTGCCGCCGATGGCCAGCGACTTGCGCGGAATGTCGAGCAGACCGTTGTCGCCGCCGGTCCAGTCGGTGGCCGTGTACGCGAGAAAGTAGAACATCTGCGCGCAGGCGAGCGTGAGCATCACGAAGTAGGTGCCTTTCTGCCGGATCGCAAAGCTGCCGACGATGGCCGCGATGGCCGCGCCGAGCACGATCGACGCGACGATGGCGGCCGGCATGGGCAGCGACCCGCGTGTGAGCAGAATGCCGAGCGTGTAGCTGCCCAGACCGAAGAAGATCCCCTGCCCGAACGACAGCAGACCGGTGTAGCCGAGCAGCAGATTGCAACCGAGCGCCGCGAGCGCATAGATCAGCACTTCGGTGGCGAGCGTGCCCGACGAGAGTGTGGCCGGCAGCATCAGTGTGACGGCGGCGGCGAGCAGCCAAAAACGGTAACGTACCAGCATCATCCCCTCCCGAGCAGGCCGTGCGGACGCATGAGGAGCACCGCCGCCATCGCCACGTAAATCATCAGTCGTGCGCCTTCCGGCCAGATCGTGCTCATCAGACTCTGCACGATGCCGATCACGAGACCGCCCACGAGCGCCCCGGCGAAGCTGCCCATGCCGCCGATGACCACGACGACGAACGCAATGCCCAGTGCTTCGATGCCCATGAACGGTTCGACGCCGCGCACAGGCGCCGCCAGCACGCCGGCAAGCGCTGCCGTGCCCGCGCCCAGTGCGAACGCGAAACTGAACACACGGAACACGTTGATGCCGAGCAACGACACCATCTCCGACGATTCGCTGCCGGCGCGCACCGCACTGCCAAGCCGCGTGCCTTCGAGCAGCCACCACAGCACGGCGGCGAAGACCGCCGTAAAGCCGATGAGAAAGAGCCGGTATTTCGGATAGATGAAGCTGCCCCACATCACCACGCCGTCGAGCGCTTCCGGCACCGCGACGTTATCGCCCAGTGGTCCCCAGACGATGATGACGAGTTCCTGCACGACGAGAGCGAGACCGACCGTCACGAGGATGTGGAACTCGTGCGCCTTCTCGTAAATGTGCGAGAGCAGGGTTTTTTCCGCGATCCATGCGAGCGCGCCGACGACGATCGGGCACACGATGAGCGCAAGCCAGAAAGACATGCCCCATTGCAACGCCTGATAGCAGAAGTACGCGCCGAGAAGATAGAAGGCGCCGTGCGCGAAGTTCACGAAGCGCAGCAGGCCGAAGATGATCGATAAGCCGACGGCGAGCAGGAAGTACAACATCCCGATCCCTACGCCGTTGATGATTTGCAGCAAATAGACGTTCATGCGCGTGCCGGAGAGCTTGGGTGCAGACGTGGAACACCTTGCGCCGCCCGGCGGTCGCCGAGCGGCACGGACGACACCTGCGGGGACCACGATACGGGTCCCCCCAGGCGGCAGACTTCGGATACCGTCGCCGGGCGATCTGCGGCGCGCACGGGTGAGCGTTGCGCCGCGTCATGACCCGCTGCCCCGCTTACTGCCCCGTGTATGACCCCGTGTGTGGGCTGTGATGACGCAGGACCGGTGACGACGACGGTATTGGCGCGCCGTCAGGCCATCTTGCACTCGGTCTTGTCGAGTGGCAGGAACGACTTTCCGGCGCTCACGATATCGGCGTAGTCGTCGGCATTCTTCATCTTCGCCTTCGCCTTGCCCTTGAGCAGATAGTAGTTCTTGAGCACCTGGTGATCGCCCTTGCGAATCTCTTCCGGTCCGGTCAGGCCGTCGTATTTCATGCCTTCCATCGCCGCGATGACCGCCTTCGGATCCGCGCTGCCCGCCTTGACCATACCGTCGAGCATGAGCTTGGTGCAGATGTAGGAGCCGGCGAGGCTGTAGTTCGGGTTCTGCTTGAAGCGGTCCTGCGTGCGCTTGACCAGATCGAGGTTCAGCGGCGAAGCCACCGCGTGCCAGTACTGCGCGCCGAAGTACACGCCGTCGCACAGGTCGGCGCCGAGTGTCTCGAATTGCTCCAGACCCGAGGCCCACGCCATCAGGATCGTGCAATTCTTCTTCATGCCGAAGCTCACCGCCTGACGCAGCGTGTCGGACGATTGCGAGCCGAAGTTCAGGATCAGCAGCACGTCCGGTTTCGCGGCGGCGGCGTTCGTGAGATAGCCCGAGAATTCCTTTTCCGTGAGCGAGTGATAGCTGTTGCCCACGTGCTCGATGCCCTTTTCCTTGAAGATGTTCTTCGCGGCGGTGAGCAGCCCTTCGCCGAATACGTATTGCGGCGTGATGGTGTACCAGCGTTTGGCTTTAGGCATCGATTCGATCAGCGGACGCACCGTCTGCTCGATCGCGCCGAAGGTCGGCACGGACCAGCGGAACGTGGCCGGATTGCAGTCCTTGCCCGTGATTTCGTCGGCGCCGGCCGTGGTGATGAAGATGCCGCCGGCCTTCTCCGCTTCCTTGCCCATCGCAAGCGCCTCGGACGACAGAATGCCGCCGGCGAAGAAGCGTGCCCCCTTTTGCTGCGCGATTTCCTGCACGCGGCGAATCGCCGTGGCCGGCTTGCCTTCGGTGTCGAGCGTGGTGTAGGCGAGCGGGCGGCCGAGTACCTTGCCATACTGCTCGACGATGAGTTTCATGCCGAGATCGGCGAACTTGCCGTTGGCGGCGAACGGCCCCGACATGGGCACCGGACAGGCCAGCTGAATAGCCCCGGAGCCTTGCGCGAACGCGTCGCGAGCGGTGAATAGGGAGCCAGGCAGAGACGCCGCGGCGGCGAGCTTCAACAGTTCACGACGATTCAATTGGATCTCCATGCAGGGGAGCAATCGTTCATGGGGTGCAAACGTCCACGCGTCACACGATGAGCGGTCATTGACCTGAAGAAGCGATCCGAGGCAGTGACCTTACAGCAGCGACTTGCAACGTCCGGGGCCTTATTCCTATCCGTCATATTTATTATGATAAATAGGATGGATTTGATCGTAGGTATAATGCTTTTTCGTGTCAATCGGAAAAAATTCCGAGCGGGCTCGTCCCGCACTTCGTTGTGAAATCGTTGTGACATCGTTGTATTACGCGGGTTTACGCGCACTTCGACGCACTTCGCGCGATACACGTCCGAACCGACTTCTGAGGCGCCACATGGCATTGGATGCGCAAACGGTGCGAGAGCCGTTGGAAATCAAACAACAAAAGCGTGGCGATCTGGTTGCCGAAGCCATCAAACGCCTGATCACGGAAGGCAACCTGTTGCCCGGCGATCGGCTGCCGCGCGAAGTCGAGTTGCAGCAGATGTTCGGCGTGTCCAAGAGCACGATTCGCGAAGCGCTCAAGTCGCTCGAAGTGCAGGGGCTCATCAAGGTGAGCACCGGGCCGTCCGGTGGTGGCATGGTCGTGGAGGTGCCGCTTGAGCGCACGTTCCAGCTCATGCAGAACTATCTTTTCTTCAAGGAAGTCAGCATCGACGACATCTATACGGTGCGTCAGTTGCTGGAGCCGGAACTCGCCGCCGGTGCGGTGCCGCATCTGACCGAGGCGGACTTCGCTGCGCTCGAGAACAACATGTCGTGTTGCACACCGGCGTCGCACGATCGTCGCGAACTGCTGCGCCAGCGGCAGGCCGACGTCGACTTTCACGACATTCTGGCGGCAGCCAATCCCAACAGCTTTCTGCGCTTCACTTGCGAACTCGTCAACGAGATGATTCGTCAACTGATCGTGTTCGGCAATGAGACACCGCGTCGCGAACACGAGAAGTTCGGCACGGCCAACGTCAACATTCATCGCCAGATCACCGACGCCGCGCGTGCGGGCGACGCCGAACGCGTGCGCGAGCTCATGCACTTTCACATGAAAGAGGCGCGCACCTACATCAAGCGCATGAACGGGAAATTGCGCGGCCGGCTGATTCTCGATTCGGATATCGCCGACATGCAGCAGCGCGTGCGCTCGCAACTCGGTGCGAATGCTGCGCCGGGTCCGCGTAAGAAGGTCGCCGCGAAGGTCGCCGCGAAGGTTGCATCGAAGGTCGCAGCGAAGGCGCCCGTCAAGGCGAAGGCAACGCCGCCCGCTGGTGAGGCCGGTGGGGCAAAACGGTCTGTCGCGCCTCGCAAACGACGTGTCGCGCCGGACTGATCCCGTCTCTCAGACTCTCATCGACGCCCCCGTCCAGTGACTCAGGGCAACACGGCCGCGGGCTGTTGCTGCGTGCAGCAGTGAATGCCGCCGCCGCGTCGCGCAATCGCGCGCAGCGGCAACTGCACGACGCGTCGATCGGCAAACGCCTGCTGCACGATATCGCGCGCGTGCGCGTCGGCTACCGCGTCGCCGAACGACGCCATCACCACACCGCCGTTCGGCAAATAGAAGTTCACGTACTCGGGCGCGAAGTCGGCATCGTTGGCGAGGTCGGCGGGCAGGGCGTCGAAGTCGGGCGCACGTAGCAGGCCGATGTCGAAGTGCCGCCCTCTGGCGTCGCGTGCGAGCAGCAGGGCGCGCAGATTCTCGCGCGCTTCGCGCGCCCACGCGTGATCGCCGTCCGCGCCCGTGGCGAGCAATACGCCGGGCCGCACGACGCAGGCGATGCCGTCGACATGCCCGTCGGTGATCGTATCGAGCGCCGATCCCGGCAGCCAGACCACGTGCGTCACGCCGAGCCAATGATGGAAGACCGCTTCCGCTTCACGACGGGTGAGTCCCGGATTCCGGTTCTCGTTGAGGATCGACGTCTCCGTCACGATCAGCGTGCCTGCGCCGTCGACGAGCAACGATCCGCCTTCGGCCACGATGGGGGCCTTCGAATGACCCATGGGCCTGTTGGCGCCGATCGCCCGTGCGACACGTTCGGCGACTCTCGCATCGGCGCCGATGGCCTGAAGCGCGGGCTTCCCCCATCCGTTGAAGTTCCAGCACAGCGCGTGCGACGTGAGCGCGTCGTCGAGCAGAAATGTCGGCGCGGTGTCGCGCATCCAGTGATCGTCGACCGGCATGGGGTGCAGCGTGGCGTTGGCGGGCAGGGCGCTGCGCGCCTCGTCGACGTAGCCGGGATCGACGGCGACGTGAAGCGGCTCGAACCGGGCGACGGCGTGTGCCACGTGAGCCAGTTCCATGAGCACGTTCGTGCGTCGGGTTCCGTCGATCACGGTGTTGCCCGGCCATGCCATCCAGCAGGCCGCATGGGGGTGCCACTCCGGCGGCATGCGCCAGTGGCCGATGGCGGTTGTGCTTGTCGCGAGGGGCTTTTGAGAAGGTGCCGTCATGAGTCGCGCTACCGTGTGAAAAATGCCGCCAGTGTAGGCGGCGCACGGCAGTCGCGGATGGCGTCAGCGCGCGGGCGGTTCCGCCAGATGGACGGTAAGCCGCTTGAGTGCACGCACCTGACGCAGCGCCACCCTCAGATCCCATGTCGAAATTAGGCCGATGCCTCCCTCTTCGTCGCTCAGCGGCTGTGCGTCGCGCTCGTAGACGATCAGCGCACCGACGCCGATCGGGGTGTTGTACAACTCGTGCCACGAGAACATGACGGTGTAGCCGTCCGCCCCCTGCGCCAACACATACGCGCGCGTGAAATCGCGCGCCTGCGGCAGTCGCCACTGCACGACGTCGAGCAGCGCCGTGAGCCGCACGCCCTTGTAATCGCTTGCGCCTCGCACCTTGCGTCCGGACAGGCAGACGACGTCCAGCGGTCCGGTCAGTTGCGTCGGCAAACGCATGAGGGCGCAAAGGTCGAAGGAATGCCGGCGTTTGACGGCACCGGACACGACGACCTCGCGCGACGTGAGCGGTAGCGGTGCCGACGACGTGGCCGGGCCGCCGCGGGTGAACGGCGCATCGTCGGCGGTGGGAGCGACCGTGAGCGCGGTGGTGAGGGCGGTGGTGAGGTGTGCGTTCTGCGCACGCCGTGGAGCGATGGGCATGGTGGGTTCGGTGTGTCGGCCTGGGGGTGCCGGTCGCCTCAATATAGCGGCCGGCCTCCATGCGGACATACGAAGTGCCTGATAGCGGCTATTCACGCGTCCTGAGACGGTTTTGCCCATGCGCGGGTCGCAGGACCTGCCGGGCTTACGGCAAGCCTGCATGCGTTGCGTCTAGCTGCCGTAGCGCGCCGTACGGGTGTTGCGGGCGGCCACCTCGGCCAGCGTGGCGCGCGCTTCCTGAACGTCTGCGAGCGTTTCGCCGCCTTGCAGGGCGTCGAGGGCGTCGCGCAGTAGCGACATGCATTCGGCGTCGCTCAGGCTGTCCGGTGTGTTGCCGCCGCCCAGACGCAACAGGCTGTGCGCGGCGCGCAGCGTGAGCATCGGCGACGCCTGCGCACGCGCGACCTGCAAGGCGTGTTCGAGCCATGGACGCACGGCGTCGTCGGGATGATGGCCTGCGCGCAGGAAGTCTCCCTTCTGGCGCAGAAACTCGGCCTGCCAGTGACCGTCGTTGCGACGCGCAGACAAATGCGCGCCGCGCTCCGCCGCGTGCAGCCCCAGGGCAATGTCGCCCGTGCCCGCGCAGGCTTCGACGAGCAGGCCGAAGAACATGCCTTCGACCCCGCCCATGATTTCGCTCAGACGACCGACGCTGTCGGTGATGCGCTCGAGCCCGTTCACGTCGCCGCGCGAGGCGAGCGCCCAGCCGCGAATCGTCTGCCCCGCGAGCGCCCACAGCGCCACGCCGGTCTCCGAAGCGACTTCGGTGGCCTCGCTCGCCAGCGCCTCGGCCGGCGCGACTTCGCGACGCAGGCGCCGCAACATCGCTGCGAACACCAGGGCGAAGGCGAAGGAGTAGCGGCGGCCTTGCTGGCGTCCCATCGCGAGTGCTTCTTCGCTGGCGGCGAGCGAAGCGTCGTGGCGTCCCGTGAACCAGTACGCCCAGGACAGGAACGACAGGCCGGTGATGCGGGCGTCTTCGCCCAGGCCCGTGTCCGCCCGTTCGGGACGATAGTGGGCGAGGCCGCGCTCGAGCGCCGCGATGGCGCCGCCGAAGTCGCCGTGACAGCACAGGCTGTTGCCCAGCGCGTAATACGCATGCGCGAGCAGAGGCGACGAGCCTGCCTGTTCCGCAATGAGGATGAGCTTGCGCGCGAGATCGATGCTGCGCTCGAAGTCACTCCACGAGCTGGAGCCGAGCCACAGTCCCCAATAGACCGGGAAGAGGGTGATGTCGTCACCCATCGGCTGCGCGAGCGCCAGCGCCGTCTCGAAGTTGTGACGCGCGGGTTCCGACCCGTAGCCGTGCAGCGAGACGAGCGGCACGCCCATCGCCATGCGCAGTTGCAACTCGCGCGGCGCGGTCTGGGCGCTGGTGCCGGTCTGGCGCAGCACGTCGAGCGCGCTCTGATAATGCGCGCATGCTTCGCGGAACGCCTGACGCCCGGTCGCGTACTGGCCTGCGAGGCGATAGTGCTCGATGGCGGCGTCCGGTTCGTCTGCCTGGCGGAAGTGCCATGCGAGCACTTCGGGTTCGGTCTGTAGCGATTCGTGATCGCGCATCGCCAGCGCGATGCGGCGATGCGCGTCCTGTCGGCGCTCTTGCGGTTGGGCGTCGTAAGCGGCTTTGTGCAGCAACGCGTGACGGAAGACGTAGCGGCCGAGGTCCTGACGTTGTACGAGGGCGCAAGCGACGAGCGTATCGAGCGCCCGCTCCACCAGCGCCATCGAACGGCCGCTTGCGGCGGCGAGCAGCTCGGCATGGAATTCGTGGCCGAGACACGACGCGAAGTGCGCGACCGGCTTGGCACTGCCCGCCGCGTCGATGCGCGCCATCATCAGTTCCTGAAGACTCGCGGGCATCGGCATGGCCGATACCACATTGCGAGCGCCTTGCTGCGCGGCGGTGGCGCGCGCTAACTCCTGAAGGAACAGCGGCACGCCTTCCGCCAGATGCACGATGCGCTCGCGCATGGCCGCCGGCAGCGCGACGCGCGGCGTGGCCGCCCGCACGATGGACGCCGCAGCGCCCGCGTCGAGCGGAGCGAGATCGATGCGCCGCATCCCTACGGTGTGACGCCACGGCAATTCGAATTCGGGGCGCGCACCCACGATCAGAAGGCGTCCGCCGGGCGCGTTCTCCGCCATCACCGCAAGCAATTCCTGCGTGGACGGATCGGCCCAGTGGGCGTCGTCGAGCACGATGACGCCGCCGTCCGGCAACAGCGACGCGAGCAATGTCGGCGCTTCGTTGAGGACGGCCTGCTTCCAGGCATGCGGCATATTGCCGTCGGCGTGCATATCGAACAGCGCGTGCAGGCGACGATGGGCGAGCCGGGCGGGTTGCGGAAGCTGCGCGGCCTCCGCCATCGATTGCGAACGCAGCCAGCGCGCGATCGGGTGAAACGGCGTGCCGGCGCCGTCCTGCGCGCAGGCAAGATCGATGGAGCGCAGTCCGCGCGCCTCGACGAAGTGACGCACCAGCGCCGTCTTGCCGATGCCGGCCTCGCCGATCACGAGGGCGAGCACGCCGTGACCGGTGCTGGCGTCGCGCATCGCCGCATGCGCGGCGGCGAGTTCGGCGAGGGCGGCGTCGCGTCCGAAGAGCATGGCCGCACGACGGCGCGAACGGCGCTCCGGCGTGGGATCGGGGTTGACGCGAAACACCGGGATCTCGCGATTGCCGTGACGCTCGCGCACGCTGCCGTGCGCTGTGGTCGCGATGGCAACGCCGATCAGGCGCTGCGTCGCATCGCAGATCACGACCTCGCCGGGCAGCGCCATGTCGGCGAGTTGCGTGGCGGAGCGCGAAACACGTCCGCCGGTGTCGGGACTGTCGTCTGCCGCGGAACTGATGACGAGTCCGGTGTGAACGCCTACACCGATGCCCACCCGTACGGTGCTCGCCTGCACGCAGCGCATGGCCGCCTCGACGGCGTGGCGGCCCGCGCCTTCCAGGGCGGTCGGATACCCGAAGTAGCCCAGCAGACCGCCGGTCGGCGTGCGCAGCGTGTAGCCCCACGACTGGCGCAGGATCGTCTCGCACTGCACGAGGGGCGGGCGCATCATCGCGACGAGCTGATCCGGATCGTCCACGCCGGTCGGTGCGAACTCGACGGCGACGACCGTGAGCTGACGACGCTCCGGACCGGTGGCGCGTTGCTCGATGCGAGCGGGCGGCGTCTCCAGCAATTGCGTGAGCGCCTCGCCGGGCAACTCGCCGAGTTCTTCGTGAAGGATGTCGCACAGCCGCCGGTACTCGGTTTCGGCGTCGTCGCGGCGTCCGGCGCGCAACAGCAGGGCGATCAGGCAATGCCAGCCGGCTTCGTCGAACGGGGCGAGCGCCACGAGCTGACGCGCGTGCGCGAGAGCCTGATCGAGGTCGCCGAGCCGTGCATAACCGTCGGCTAGCAAACGCTCGCCGAAAACACGGCGGCGCTGATATTCGTCGCGCTGCAACTCGATCCATTGTTCGAGATCGGGCGTGTCGCGCACGGACAGACCGTGGAGGAACGGACCTTGATACAGTGCCACGGCATCGGCCAGATGTTGCAGATGCGCGGCGAGATCGAGACCGGTGACGGCATCGAGCGTGCGGCTGGCCTGCTCGATCATGCTGGCGAACACGTGTGCGTCGATCCAGAGACCGGTCTCGGGGCGCAGTCGCACGACCTGACGGTCGGATTCGAAGAGTTCGTCGCCGAGGGTGTCGCGCAGGTGGAACAGCATGCGCTTGAGTTTGTCGCGGCCGCCCTGGCCGTCTTCGTCGGGCCAGAACAGGTCGGCCAGCGCGCCGCGCGTGTGATAGCCCGGCTGCAGGGCGAGATAGGCGAGCAGGCCGCGCGCTTTCGTGTACTTCACGGCGCAGGCCTGTTTGCCTTGTTCGACCCGCATCGGTCCGAGCAGGTAGAGCGATCTGGTGGCTTGCATTGTCCCTGGACGGCGAATAAGCAACACCGGCGAGCCTCGTGGGCGTTCGCCGGTGCTGCGAATTTCATGATGTCATCGCGTCAGATCGACGCGTCCGAAGCGCACGCCGGGCAGTCGATGCTGCCATCGGGGTCGGACTGCGGCCAAGCTGGCGCGACGCCAAGGCCGTTCCGGGGGGGCTCCGGCCGAATGCTTCAGGTATTACAGACGGAAGTATAAACAGGAGTATGAAATCCGTCGGCAATACCTTTAAAAAACATTCGTGATGACCCGCAGGGAAAGCGGTTGCGACGTCAGGCGGGCGCCTGCCAGATCGTTGCATCGGCCGCGTCGACGCGTTTGGGCAGCAACCCCGCTTGCGTGAAGACGTCGGCGATGCGTTGCTGTTCGGCGATGGCGTCGCGCACGACCGGTTGCACATCGTAGCTGCGTCGCTTGTTGGCGGCTTCGACGGTGGCGGCGTCCAGCCCCCATACCGGCGCGAGCTGCGCGGCGGCGTCGCGCGGGTTGGTGCGCACCCACTGACCGGTCTCGCGCAGCACGCGATAGACCTCACGCAGCACGGCGTCGTGATCGCGTGCGAAGGCGGGCGTGGCGAGGTAGTAGCGCTGGTAGCCCGCGAGGCCCCGAGCCGTGGTGAGCGTGCGCACCTTGTCCTGACGCTCCACGCTCGCCACGAACGGATCCCACGTCACCCAGGCGTCGACGTTACCGCTTGCGAAGGCGGCGCGCCCGTCGGCCGGCGTGAGATACGCGGGCTGCACGTCGTTGATTCGCAGCCCGACACTTTGCAACGCGGCGATGAGCAAATAGTGCACGCCGGCGCCCTTCGTCACGGCGATGCGTTTGCCCTTGAGATCCGCGAGCGTTTTGATGGGTGAATTCTGCGGCAACAGAATCGCCTCGGCGTCCGGCGACGGTGTCTCGCGTGCGACGTAGGCGATGCGCGCACCGGCGGCCTGCGCGAACACCGGTACCGTGTCGGCGACGTCTGCCGAGAAGTCGATGCTGCCCACGTTGAGCGCTTCCAGCAACGGCAGCCCACTCGTGAACTCGTGCCACGTGAGCGTGACGTTGTGCGGGGCGAGCGCTTGCGCGAGTGTGCCGCGCGCCTTGGCAAGCACGATCAATGTCGACGACTTCTGATATCCGATGCGCAGCGTGAGCGGCGCACCCGCCGCGCGGACGTCGCCGCTATGTGTCAATGCACCCGCCACGCCGAGCAGATTGAGCGCGCCGCCGGCGAGCATGGCGGCGCCGGTGTGCCGGAGGAAGTGGCGACGGTCAGGATATTGGGGATCGGCATCGACCGGGGCGCTCTGCTGAGCGGACGAGATGGAGTCGGGCTGGCGGGTCATGAGCGAAGCGAAGAAGCGGCGAGGGCCGAAGGGGTTCGAAAAGTCAGCGAAAGCGACGGGCCATGCGAGGCAAGGAAAGGCAAGGAAAGGCAAGGAAAGGGCGCACGGCGCCCGGACGCTATCCCGCCTTGTATCGCGATGTCCTGTCGTGACGCCAATAAGCGATTCGACTTTGCTTAGCGTCATCGCCGGCATATCCATATGCTGCGCGCCTTACTGCCCTCGCACCGTCCAACGCCGCCCTCGCAACCCTCCCGACGCTGGTCACTGCGCCAAATATCGCCAGACGAAACCAACATAAGGTGCAGAAAGTTGCCAATTCGGCCGGAAGTTCCCCGGCCGCAACGCCTCTTTTATTAGGGTAAACCCTTGTATGACGACGCGCGATTCCGTCAATAGCGATTCCATGTCGGCAAAGTAATTCGAATGCTTTCATTGCCTTACCGACAATCCGCCCTGTTTTGGTGCCTAAGTATTACGGCGTATTACAGAAAGTCTTGAGAATTCATCGGTTTAGCGCCACACCGGCATCTTGTAATGCAAATCATTCTTATTTATATTCGCGCCCCGGATCGTCTCCTGTGCATTTCTGCATATTCCGCTCACTTAGTTAAGACGCACCTGAACATCATGATGCAACGCAAGCCGCTGGCTCTCGCAATGATGGCGCTGTTCGCCGCGCCGATCGCCGTCACTTATGCCTCGCCCGCAATGGCGCAGAGCGCCGCTCCGAACGCCACGACCGCGCCGACCGCGGCGGCTGCCGTACCGTCGACGCCAGCCGCCGCGCTGCCGCAGACGGATGTCTCCGGTGCATCGATTCGTGAGGAATATCAGCGCGACGTGTCGAGCGTCGGCGGCAAGGTGCCTACGGCGATTCGCGACATCCCGCAATCGGTCACGGTCATCGACAAAGCGGTCATGCAGGCACAGGGCGCCACGTCGTTCTCCGACGCGCTGCGCAACTCGCCGGCGATCACGCTCGGCGGGGCCGAAGGCGGTCAGATCGGCAACAACATCAACCTGCGTGGTTTCTCGGCACGTACCGATATTTATCTCGACGGCTTCCGCGATCGCGGCCAGTATTATCGCGACACGTTCTATCTCGACGCCATCGAGGTGCTCGAAGGCCCGTCGTCGATGCTCTTCGGTCGCGGCTCGACGGGCGGCGTGATCAATCAGGTGAGCAAGCAGGCCAACCTCAAGCCGCTCAACGAAGTCTCCGGCACCATCGGCACGAACGACCGGTATCGCGGCTCGTTCGACTTCAATCGTCCGCTCTCGGATACCGCGGCCTTCCGCATCAACGGCTTCGCGCAGGACATCCACACCACGCGCGACGTGATGTACAACAAGGACTGGGGTGTCGCGCCGACGCTCAAGCTCGGCATCGGCACGCCCACGGAAATCACGCTTTCCGCGCTGATCGAACACAACCGCGACATGCCGGACTACGGCATCGTCGGCTACAACGGCAATCCGCTGCCCGTCTCGAAAAACCAGTTCTACGGCCTGACGACCGATCGCACGGTGCAGGACGTGATGAGCTTCTCGGCCAAGGTCAAGCACAAGGTCGACGACAGCCTGACGATCACGAACCAGACGCAATACAGCCGGTACGTCATCGACGCCATCGAGACATCGGCACACGCGGTCGGTATCTCCAACGGCAGAGGCGGCTTCACGGCGCTGCCGGTCGCGCCCACGGCAGGCATTCCGTCGTATTCGCTCGACCAGTTGTTCGTACAACTGCAAAGTCACGACCGTCAGATCACCGACACGGCGTTGTTCAATCAGACCGATGTCGTGAAAAAGTTCGATACCGGGCCGTTCAAGCACACGCTGATCGCCGGGGCAGAACTCGGGCGCGACACGTACGAGAACCAGACATATCTGCGCACGGGCGCGGGCCAGTCGCAGAGCTTCCTCGGCTGGATTCCCGCCAACAGTACGGCGTACTACTCGAATCTGCCGAACGTCACGACCTCCACCGGCAACTTCGCGAAAGGCTCGGCAGAGACGGTGGCGTTCTATGCGAACGACACGCTCGAACTCAATAAGCAATGGAAGGTCGTGGGCGGGCTGCGCTGGGATCGCTACAAGGCGCAGATCTCGAACACCGTCAGTTCGCCGGGATATGCCACGCAGACGGTCAACTACACGAGCGTGCGCACGGGCGTGATTTATCAGCCGACCGAGGCGCAGTCGTATTACTTCTCGTATGGCACGTCGTTCAATCCTTCGCTCGAAGCGTTGACCGTCACGAACAACACACAGGCGTTGGCGCCGGAGACGAACAAGTCGTTCGAAGTCGGCAGCAAGTGGAATCTGTTCGACGACAACCTCTCGATCAACACCGCCCTGTTCCAGGTGACCAAGAACAATGCACGGACGCAGACCGGCACGTCGGGCGACTATTCGAACCAGGGCAAGGTCCGCATTCGCGGTGCGGAAGTGAGCGCCACGGGGCACATCACGTCGAACTGGCAGGTGATGGGCGGCTACATGTTCCTGAACTCGCAGGTCTTGCAGGCGAACGACGGCACGCAGGGCAACGTGCTCGCGAACACGCCGCGCCACTCGCTCACGCTGTGGTCGACGTACACGCTGGGGCATTGGGAAGTGGGCGGCGGGATGAACTACATGTCGATGCGTTACGCAGCCAACACGAACCTGATTCGTGTGGGCGGCTACACGCGCTGGGACGCAACCGTGGCGTATCATCAGCCCAAGTACGACATCCGTTTCAACCTGCTCAACGTCTTCAACAAGACATATTGGGACGGGCTGATTCAGTCGGACGGCGGTCGCGCCACGCCGGGGATCGGACGCACGGCATTGCTTACGGGCACCTACCGCTTCTGATACCGGCGCCGACACTGCCGTCGATACTGTTTCCGACACGGTTTGTGTCGCCGCCCTGATCCCGAAGGACATCCACCGATGCTGCTCCGTATACCTAACGTGCTCACCGCCGAACAAGTGCGCTGGGTTCGCACGACACTCGACAACGCCGGGGACGCCTGGGTCGACGGACTGGCGACGGCGGGCTATCAGGGCGCGCCCGTCAAGCAGAATCAGCAAATCGACGAGCGCTCGAGCGTGGCCCGGGAGTTGGGCGACGTGATCCTCGGCGCGCTGGAGCGCAATCCGCTGTTCATCAGCGCCGCGTTGCCGAACAAGGTCTATGCGCCGATGTTCAACCGCTACGGCGCAGGCATGCACTTCGGCAACCATGTGGACGGGGCGATCCGTCTGCAACCGGGCAGCGGCATGCGCATTCGTACGGACATCTCGGCGACGCTGTTTCTCGCGTCTCCCGAGGAGTACGACGGCGGTGAACTTGTGATCGAAGACCAGTACGGCGCGCATCAGGTGAAGCTGACGGCGGGTGACATGGTGGTGTATCCGGCGACGAGTCTGCACCGGGTCAATCCGATCACGCGCGGCGTACGCGTCGGGTGCTTTTTCTGGGTGCAGAGCCTCGTGCGTGACGACACGCAGCGCACGTTGCTCTTCGACATGGACAACGCGATCCAGCGACTGAATTCGACCGACGCCGACGAGACCGCACGCCGCACGCTCGTGGGCTGCTATCACAACCTGCTGCGCGTCTGGAGCGAGACCTGAACGAAAAAACGCCCGGCCCCGGCTAACGGGACGGGCGTTGCACGGCAGCCGGGCCCTTCCGCCCGGCGGCGCTCACCTCGCGCTTATTGGGCCTGACCGGCAGGCGCCGGGGTCGGTGTCGGTGCGGGTGCCGGAGCGCCCTTGTGCATCTGGCCACGATGCTGCATCGCCTTGTCGTGCCACGCCTTCATCTTGGCCCAGCGCGCCTTGATGGCATTGCTCACGATCGTCTTCTGATCGTTGTTCAAACCGTTATACACGTTCAGCCACGCATCTTCGGTCTGGCTGCGGAGCTGGCGGTTCTGATCGAAGACCTTCTCGCGCGCGGCACGCATGCCGGCCAGATCCAGCACTTGCTGGTCCTTCGTCTGCGCGATCATCTGACGGAATTGCTCGCCGTTCTGGCGCATGGCGTCACGATTGCGCTGCGAGGTCGCGAGCGCCTGTTGCCAGGCTTGCTCCTGCTGGGCGTTGAGCTTGAGTTGATCGTGCAGTTTGCTGATGTTCCCCAGCCCCCAGGGGCCGTGGTCGCCGCGCATATGGTGCATGGCAGCGTGCGGTCCGGTGGCCGGCGCAGGGGTGTCTGCGGCATGGGCGAGGCCGAACATCGCGGTGGCGGCAACGACGGCCGACGCGGCGGCGATCTTCAGTTTGCGCATGGTGTGACTCCTTTCGATACTGCCGGAATTGGCAGCTTCAGAGTAAGTCATCAGTCAGCCTAACAAGTTGCAAAGTGCAACGGCTGTATTACCCAACGTTACCAGCGCCCGTATTGGCAACATTCCGAAACGACTCGGCCCGCCTTCTGCCGGAATCCGGCAGGGCGGGCCGCATGACCATCGCGCGATAGGGCGTGCGATGGCCGGTGGCTCGACACACGTGTCTTGCCGATCAGTCCCAGGCGCCGCGTCCACCCGACACGCTGTAACGGCCCGCGCCGAAGAGGATCACGCACAGGCCCGTGAACAGATAGAAGCCCTGGAGTTCCAGCGCCCAGCCGCCGGTCTTCGACAGATCGCCGAGTTGACTCAGGTGAACCAGGGCGAAGGCGACGATCATGTTGCCCACCACAAGCAGTCCTCCGAGGCGAGTCAGCACACCGAGAATCAGCAGGACCGGGGCGAGCACTTCACCCAGATAGGCGCCGTAGGCGAGAAACGACGGCAGACCGTGCGACGTGATCATGCCCTCGATAAAGCCCACACCGTTGATGACTTTGCTGACGCCGTGAAACAGCAGCAGGATACCGAGGGTAAGACGCAGGATCAGTTTGCCGAGATCGTCTCTGGTGCTCTGCATGGTGAAGGCTCCTTCTTGACTCGCTTGTTCGCGTAAGGGGGCTAAAAGATAACGGAGTGGCGCGCTTTCCGGTTCAGACGGACAGGGCGTGCCGGCCAAATGGGCACCACTGTATCAAATCGTTACGGCGCTGTCTGCGGGTGTCCCAACGATTTCATGGACATAGCGTCAGGCGGACATGACAGTCCGATTACAAGCCGTTACTTTTCGGACTGCCGCGTTACACGATGCCTGTCGGCGGGCGGCGCGCGGGCCTCGTTAATCCGCATAAGGACGCAGCAAGTTCGCCGGCAATCCCGCCGGCAGGCTCCGTCCCCCGTCAAATTTTCGACGACGCTTAAACGCTAAAAGGCATAAGGATTCCATCATGAACGTCCGTAAAACTCTGATTCTGAGCGCTGTGACCCTGGCCTTCGGTGGTGTGTTCGCCTCGCAGGCGTTCGCGCAGAGCACCGCGACCGAGACGTCGCGCGACATCAATCAGCAGCAGCGCATCGAGAACGGTCTGAAGAGCGGTCAGTTGACGGCCCGGGAGGCGTCGGGCCTCGAGAAGGGCGAAGCGAAGGTCGACAAGTTGCAGGCGCACGCCGACAAGACCGGCGATACTGCGGCGCAAAAGGCGCGCATCGCCAGCGCGCAGAACAAGGAAAGCGCGAAGATCGAGCAGCTCAAACACAACGATCGCGTGGCGAATCCGACGTCGAAGTCGTCCGAGCGTTTGCAGTCCGATGTACAGCGCAACGTCAATCAGGAAAAGCGCATCGCGCAAGGTCAGGTGGCCGGTACGCTCAATAACAAGCAGGTCGGCGGTCTGGAGAAGGGGCAAGCCCATGTCGACGCCGCCGAAGCCAGCGCAGCGAAGAACGGGCACGTGAGCGCAGGCGAGCAGGCAGGCGTGCAGCATCGCGAGAACAAGCAGAGCCAGCGTATCCGTCAAGAGAAGACCAGCGGATAAGCGGTTAACGTTCGACATTCCTTCGTAGTCCCCAGCGTCACCCGCCGAGCGGGTGGCGCTGTTGTTTTGCGGCTATCATCAGCGTCTGAACGCCGTGCGCCGGGGATACCGCTGGTGTGTGCCGGTGGCGCGCGCGACATGCAACGATGACGTCGGAACGATGGAGGATGACTCAGGATGGAACTGGTGCAAGCGCAGGAGATGCTTGAAGCCCTCGTCTCGCCGTGGGTGCGGCAGTTGAATTTGCAGGTCGAGGCGGTCGGGCCCGAGCAGAGCGAGTTGCGGTTGCCGTTCGATGCCGCTTTCCGGCACGGCGGGGGCGTTATCTGCGGCCAGACGTTCATGGCGGTGGCCGATACCGCGATGGTGGTGGCGCTTTGCGCTGCGCTCGGTGGCTTCCAGCCGATGACGACCGTCACGCTCAACACGCAGTTCATGCGGCCCGTCACGGAAGGCGATCTGCGCGTGATCGCACGGATTCTGCGTCGTGGCAAGAATCTGGTGTTCGGCGAGATCGAGATTTTCGACGCGCAGGGCAAGATGGCCGTGCACGCGACGACGACCTACGCGTTGCTTTGATGGCCAGGCGGCCAATCGCTCATGCGGCAGCGAGTTGTTGACGGCAAAGCGACATGGCAAGACAGAAGCGGGGGGACCAGGTGTTCGATCAGATCGTATTTGCCGGCGGCGGGAATCGTTGCTGGTGGCAGGCGGGATTCTGGGAGCGGGTCACGCGCGACGTGCCGCTGCGTCCACGCGTCATCACCGGCATTTCGGCGGGCGCGGCCACCGCATGCATGCTGCACATGCGGGCTTCCGAGTGGGTGATGGATTACTACCGGCAGGCGCTCGCGAACAATCGCAAGAACGCTTACTGGGGCAACCTGTTGCGGCGCGAGCGGGTGTTTCCGCACTACCGCATCTATCGGCAGGCGCTGCTCGACATCTACGACGGTCAGTTGGAGAAACTCGCCACGGGGCCGGAGATTCGCGTGGGCGTGTCGCACATCCCGCGCTGGCTCGGGCCTCGTACCGCAACGGCAGCCGGGCTGGTCGCTTACAACATCGACAAGCACTGGCGCCGCACGCTGCATCCGACGCTCGCGCGCAGCCTTGGATTTCGTCCCGAATTCGTGCGGGCGCAGGATTGCCGGACGACGGCGGAACTGGCCGATCTGATGCTGCAATCGTCATGTACGCCGCCGTTCACGCCGATCCTGCGACGCGACGGACGCGCGGTGCTCGACGGCGGCATGGTCGACAACGTGCCCGTCGATGCGCTCGACACCACGCCGGGGCAGGTGTTGGTGCTGGTCACGCGGCGTTATCCGCGACCGCAGATCTTCACGCAGCATCACGGCGGGCAGGATCGGCTATATGTGCAGCCGTCCGAGCCCGTGCCGATTTCCAGTTGGGATTACACGCGGCCCGAGAGGATGGCGCCGGCGTTCGCGCTGGGGCGCAAGGACGGCGAGACTTTCCTGCGGCATCTGGCGTCGATGCGGTAGGCATGCCGCCGGCGCAGCACCGGCGCGGGCCGATTCCGCGCCGACCCGTGGCCGATCAGGCGCGATCAGGATCTGGCGGAGCCGACAGCGGGCTCAGCGCCCGAAGCCGAGTAACGCTGCCGGGTTGGCCACGTGCGTGCGGTCGCCGTTCAGGAAATTGACGATGTTCTCGAAGGCCACACGGAAGTACAACTCGTAGCTTTCGTGTTCGACGTAGCCGATGTGCGGCGTGCAGACGCAGTTCTCCAGACGCAGCAACGGGTTGCCTTGCAGAATCGGTTCGCTCTCGAAGACGTCGATGGCCGCCATGCCGGGACGTCCGCGGTTCAGCGCCGTAATCAGCGCGTTTTCTTCCACCAGTTCCGCACGACTCGTGTTCACGAACAGCGCGGTCGGCTTCATTTGAAGCAGGTCTTCCAGTTTGACGAGATGGCGTGTTTCGTCGTTCAGGCGCAGATGAAGCGAGAGCACATCGCTTTGCGTGAAGAGTTCTTCCTTGCTGTTCGCCACGCGCAGGCCGTCGGCGGCTGCGGCTTCGCGCGAGCCTTCGCGACCCCACACCATGACTTCCATGCCGAACGCCTTGCCGTATCCGGCGATGAGCCGGCCGATCTTGCCGTAGCCCCAGAGGCCGAGCGTCTGAGCGCGCAGCACCTGACCGAGACCGAAGTTCTGCGGCATGCTCGACGATTTCAGCCCCGACTGCTGCCATGCGCCGTGCTTGAGGCTGGAGACGTACTGGGGAATGCGGCGCTGGGCGGCCATGATCAGCGCCCATGTGAGTTCGGCCGGTGCGATGGGGGAGCCGACGCCTTCGAGCACGACCACGCCGCGGGCGGTACAGGCGTCGATATCGATGTGATTGCCGGCGCGCCCGGTCTGGCTGATCACCCGCAACCGGGGCAGCTTGTCGATGAGCTGCGCGGTGATGGCCGTGCGTTCGCGGATCAGCACCAGCACCTCGGCTTCGCCGACCCGGGCGGCGAGTTGCCCGACGCCTTTCACCGTATTGTTGAAGACCTTGACGTCATGACCGGCCAATAGAGAGAAGCAATCGAGTTTGCGAACGGCGTCCTGGTAGTCGTCGAGAATGGCAATTTTCATGGCAAAACGTAATCGATTCGGCACAGAACGACGGCGTTCTGTGCAGACGGAACAATTGTCGGAGCCCGCCTCGATGGGCGAGCCTGCTTGTTCTTGACGTGGCGGCGTCAGCCCGGGCAAGCCCCGCGCCGGCCTTGTTGCGACGCAGCACCGGCGCATTTTATGCGGTGGTATGCTGACGCCTCGTTTTGCATAGTATGGCAGGTGTCCTGGCAACCATGGCGAAACCGCCTAAATACGATGGCGAAAAATCGAACCCACCCCGCAAAAGCAAGTCGGACCTGGTGAGCGAGACGCTTGATGCGCACGTATCGGTGCGCGTGTTGCCCCCTGCCGCTTCGCGTGTGCCGCCGTGGCCCTTGTCCGGTGTTCCGGATGGGCACGGCATGCGCCACGTTCCGTATCTCCCGCGGCCCGAGCCTGCATGCGCGCAAGCGATATGCACCGGCGACGGGCGCCGGGGCAGTGAGGCTTGTCCGGTATCCCCGACCGGATTGGCTGCCCGGCGACGCAAGGCGCCCGCATGGTGCCCCCATAAAAGGACGGCCGGTGTTCGCACCCACCGGCGCTTGAACGTCCGCTTCGATTTTCCGACTCTGCATGGAGACAACCCCCATGACGCAAGCCAGTGTGAGCGCGAATACGCTCAACGCCTCCTCCTCGTCCACTGTCGCCACCCGTGATCTGCCCGGCTGGGTGCGTCACCGCAAGCTGATCGACTGGGTGTCGCACATCGCGGCGATCACGCAGCCCGAGCGTGTCGTCTGGTGCGACGGCTCGCAGGAGGAATACGACCGTCTGTGCGAACAGATGGTTGCCGCAGGCACGATGAAGCGGCTCAACCCCGCCAAGCGTCCCAATTCGTTTCTCGCGCTGTCCGATCCCTCGGACGTGGCGCGTGTGGAAGACCGCACGTTCATCTGTAGCGAGAAGCGTGAAGACGCCGGCCCGACCAATCACTGGATCGATCCGCGCGAGATGCGCACCACGCTCGACGGGCTGTTCGAGGGCTGCATGCGCGGTCGCACGATGTACGTCGTACCGTTCTCGATGGGCCCGCTCGGTTCGCCGATCGCCCACATCGGTGTGGAGCTGTCCGACACCCCGTACGTGGCGGTGAACATGCGCATCATGACGCGCATGGGCCGTGCCGTGTACGACGTGCTGGGCGACGACGGCGAGTTCGTGCCCTGCGTGCACACCGTCGGCAAGCCGCTGGCCGCCGGCGAGAAGGACGTGGCGTGGCCGTGCAACAGCACGAAGTACATCGTCCACTTCCCGGAAACGCGCGAGATCTGGAGCTACGGCTCGGGCTACGGCGGCAATGCGCTGCTGGGCAAGAAATGCTTCGCGCTGCGCATCGCATCGACGATGGGGCGCGATGAAGGCTGGCTCGCCGAGCACATGCTGATCCTCGGCGTGACGTCGCCGCAGGGCAAAAAGTATCACGTGGCGGCGGCGTTCCCGTCGGCTTGCGGCAAGACCAATTTTGCGATGCTGATTCCGCCCAAGGGCTTCGAAGGCTGGAAGGTCGAGACCATTGGCGACGACATCGCCTGGATCAAGCCGGGCAAGGACGGTCGCCTGTATGCGATCAATCCGGAAGCCGGCTTCTTCGGCGTAGCCCCGGGCACGAGCCAGAAGACCAACCCGAACGCGCTGGCGACCCTCGGCGAAAACGTCATTTTCACGAACGTCGCGCTGACGGACGACGGCGACGTGTGGTGGGAAGGCCTGACCGACACGCCGCCGGCTCACCTGATCGACTGGCAGGGCAAGGACTGGACGCCGGAGAGCGCGAAGGAGACCGGTCGCAAGGCCGCGCATCCGAATTCGCGTTTCACGGCGCCGGCGTCGCAATGTCCGTCCATCGACGCCGACTGGGAGAACCCGGCCGGGGTGGCGATCGACGCGTTCATCTTCGGCGGTCGCCGCTCGACCACCGTGCCGCTGGTGACGGAGGCGCGGGACTGGACCGAAGGCGTTTACATGGCTGCCACGATGGGGTCGGAGACGACGGCGGCGGCGGCCGGTCAGCAGGGCGTGGTGCGTCGCGATCCGTTCGCGATGTTGCCGTTCTGCGGCTACAACATGGCCGACTACTTCCAGCACTGGCTAGATACCGGCGCGCATCTCGACAAGACCGGCGCGAAGCTGCCGAAGATCTACTGCGTGAACTGGTTCCGCAAAGGCGCCGACGGCAAGTTCGTGTGGCCGGGCTTCGGTGAGAACATGCGGGTACTCGCATGGATGCTTGGCCGCATCGACGGGACCGCGCAGGGCGTGGAGAACGCGTTCGGCATCACGCCGCGCTACGAAGATCTGAACTGGAGCGGGCTGTCGTTCACGCCGGCGCAGTTCGATGACGTGACGTCGATGGACGATGCGGCGTGGCATGAAGAGCTGAAACTTCACGCCGAGCTGTTCGACACGCTCAAGCATCATTTGCCGCAAGCGCTGCTCGATACGAAGGCCGACATCGAGCGTCGACTGAAGTCGTGATGCGTTCGAGGTCGACATGATGGCGGACTGAGCGCTCGCCATCGGCATTGCGCAACACGATCCCGCCGGGGGAAACCCCGGCGGGATTTTTTGTTGCCTTGTGAACCTTCCGAAAGGCACGTCGGCGGTGGCGTTATGCGCCATGTGAAGGATTTCTCCGGCGCCCGCGTCGAGGCGCACAACCCCTTCGCGCAGCAGGATTCACGACGCAGGCGTTTACAGTCGATTCTCCACCGCGAACTTGATCAGCTCCGCTTGTCCCTCGATGCCGAGCTTGCGTTTGATGTTGAGTCGATGGGTTTCCACGGTGCGCACGGACAAATCCATCTCCATGGCGATTTGCTTGTTCGAGAGGCCGTGCGCGATACGGGTCAGGATTTCACGCTCGCGCGGCGTGAGCGAATCGATGGGGGCGTGAGAGGTCGACGCCTGCACGACGCGCGCGGCAATCGCGGCGCTGTAATACGCCTCGCCTCGTGCCACGCGTTCGATGGCGGTCACGATCTCATGAGCGGGGGCGTCCTTGAGGACGTAACCGCGAGCCCCGGCGCGCACGGCCTGACGCACATATTCCGCGTTGTCGTGCATCGACAGAATCAGTACGGCGATGTGCGGAAACTGCTCGCGAAACTGCGCCGTCAATTCGATGCCGTTTGTGCCGCGCATGCTGATGTCCATCAGTGCGAGATCGGGCGACGATGTCTTCGCCCGCGTGAGCGCCTCCTGAGCGTTGCCGGCTTCGCCGACCACCTGCAAGTTGGGCGAGGCGTCGAAGCGGGCGCGCAGCCCGTCGCGAACGAGTGGATGGTCGTCGATCAGCAGGAGACGGATGGGATGGATTTGCATCATTTGCGGGAGGTTGCACGAAGCGCCGCTTTCACGGCGGCGGGCGTGAGCGGTACCCACGCGCTGATGGTGGTGAGGCCGGGCCATGACTGGATGCCGAGTGCGCCGCCCACGGCATCGAGACGCTCTCGCATATTGCGCAAACCGATACCGTGACGCGGGTCATGGTGCACGTCGCTCACGTCGAAGCCGCGACCGTCGTCGGCGATCGACAGGTGAATGCCGTCGGGTTTGAAGATGAGCAGGATCGACACGCGTGACGCGTGGGCGTGGCGCTCGATGTTGGTCAGCGCTTCCTGTGCGATGCGATACAGCATCGTCTTGATGTTGTCGTCGAGTGCGGGCGCTTCGCCTTCGACATTCATCTCGACCGGCAGCCCTGCGTGCGATCCGAACTCGCGTGCGAGCTGATCGATGGCGGCGGCAAGGCCCAGATCGTCGAGCATCGCAGGCCGCAGCGCTTGCGAGATGCGACGGACCTCGCCGAGCGTGCCGTTCAGGCGCTCGATCGCGACGCCGAGCGTGTTGCTGGCGGCGGCGGGGGATCCCGGCAAACGCATCGATGCGGATTCGAGCAGCAGTTTGACGGAGACGAGCAACTGACTGATGCCGTCGTGAAGCTCGCGTGAAATCCGGGCGCGTTCGAGCTCCTGCGATTCGACGACCTGCCGCGCGAGCTGACGCAGCTTGGCGTCGGCCGTCTTGAGTTCGGTGATGTTCACGACGAGTCCGCACAGCCCGACGATGGCCAGGCACGACGACGCGATGAGCGTAATCCAGATCAGCGTGCGGTCGATGTTCGCTTGCGCGCGATCGTCGGACTCACGCAGTGTGGCTTCCACATCGTCGAGATAAATCCCTGTGCCGATCATCCAGTTCCAGCGCGGCAGTGCGATGACGTAACCGAGTTTCGGCGTCATTTGCTGACGGGAAGGTTTCTCCCAGGCGTACTGGACATACCCGCCGCCGGCGCGCGCCGCAGCGATCAGGCGCTGAATCGTGAGCGCACCCGATTCGTCCCTGAGCGACCAGAGATTGTGGCCGACCAGTTCGGGCTGGCGCGGATGCATGAGGCTGCGGCCCTCGAGATCGTAGACGAAGAAGTAGCCGTCCTTGCCGAACTCCATGCGTGCGAGCGTCGCGAGTGCCGCTTCGCGTGCGGCGGGGGTGTCGGGGCCGTCGTACAGCGGCTCGATGGCGTTGCGGGCGAGGCCCACGTAATGCAGCAGCTCGGCCCGCTTGTTGGCCAGCGATGTGGTCTGCACGGCGTCGTGCTGCGCGCGTGAGAGCTCGTTCCCTTGATGTCGCACGGCCAGTGCGATGGCGATCATCGCCAACGCGACCGGCAGGAGCGACAGGATGAAAAATTTCTGTCGGAGATTCATGGCATTCGAGGCGCCTGCAATGCCGCGTTCCGCTGATTTCAGGGGTTTGCGCTACGTAATAGCACGTAGCGGGCCTGCGTAGTTCCGCGCTTGTGGCACGGCGGGCAAACGCCAATACTACACGCCGAATTGTGGCCGGGGCTGCGGGGCGCAGTGTAGCGCACAAGTCGCGCGTTTCGCACAAGTTGCGTAAGCCCCATGCCGGTGCCGGGCAAGTGCTCGCCGGGTTCGCATATCCCTATGCGGCGCTTGAGTACGACGTTGCCGGCGTGTCGCTGTGATGAGACCCCCGCAGAGGGGCGTGCACAGCGGGTCGACGCAGTGCGCTGCGGTTCGAAGCGGACCTTCGACGGGTCCTTGACGCTCACACGGCGTCGCACCAAGAGGCGGGATGGCGCTCAAACGGCGTGATCCCGGGGTTGCTGCCCTGCCCACTTAGGCAGGCAGTTCCGAGGAGAGACAATGAATCGCATCTGGCAACAACTGCCCTGGGCAGCGGTGGCCGTCGTCGGCGCGTGCGCGCTCGGCACGGTGGCCCTATCGCGCGGCGAAACCGTCAGCGCACTTTGGATCGTGATCGCAGCCATCTGCGTCTATCTGATCGCGTATCGCTTCTACAGCAAGTTCATCGCCACACGCGTGGCACAACTCGACGGCACGCGCATGACGCCCGCATGGCGTCACAACGACGGCCTGGACTACGTGCCGACCAACCGCTACGTGTTGTTCGGTCACCACTTCGCCGCGATCGCGGGCGCCGGCCCCCTCGTCGGCCCGGTGCTCGCCGCGCAGATGGGGTATCTGCCCGGCATGCTGTGGATTCTCGCAGGCGTGGTGTTTGCCGGCGCGGTGCAGGACTTCATGGTGCTGTTCATCTCCACGCGTCGCGACGGCCGTTCGCTGGGCGATCTGGTGAAGGCCGAACTCGGCATGATTCCCGGCGTGATCGCGCTGTTCGGCGCGTTCCTCATCATGATCATCATTCTCGCCGTGCTGGCGCTGATCGTGGTCAAGGCGCTCACGGGTTCGCCATGGGGCACGTTCACCGTCGGGCTGACGATTCCCATTGCGCTGTTCATGGGCGTCTACACGCGCTTCATTCGTCCGGGCCGTATCGGCGAGGTGTCGATCATCGGCTTCGTGATGCTCATGGCCGCGATCTACTTCGGCCAGAGCGTGCACGACAGCGAAACCCTCGCGCCGCTGTTCACTTTCGACGGCAAGCAACTCACGTGGATGCTGATCGGCTACGGCTTCGTGGCGTCCGTGCTGCCGGTGTGGCTGTTGCTCGCACCGCGCGACTACCTGTCGACGTTCCTCAAGATCGGCACGATTCTGGCGCTCGCCATCGGCATTCTGGTCGTCGCGCCCGAACTGAAGATGCCGGCGCTCACGCAGTTCGTCGACGGCAGCGGCCCGGTCTGGTCGGGCAAGCTGTTCCCGTTCCTCTTCATCACGATCGCCTGCGGCGCCGTGTCCGGCTTCCACGCGCTGATCTCCTCGGGCACCACGCCCAAACTGCTCGATAACGAAGTCAATGCGCGTTTCATCGGTTACGGTGGCATGCTCATGGAGTCGTTCGTGGCCATCATGGCGCTGGTGGCGGCGTCGGTGATCGACCCGGGCGTCTACTTCGCGATGAACAGCCCGGCCGCCGTGATCGGCACGACGCCGGAAGCCGTCGCACAGGTTGTTTCGGGCTGGGGCTTCACCATTACGCCGGACGTGCTGACCGCGACCGCACAGGCCGTGGGCGAGCACACGATCATCTCGCGCGCCGGCGGTGCACCGACGCTCGCCGTCGGCATGGCGCACATTCTCCATCAGGTGGTGGGCGGCGAAGCGATGATGGCGTTCTGGTACCACTTCGCGATTCTGTTCGAGGCGCTGTTCATTCTGACGGCCGTCGATGCAGGCACGCGCGCCGGCCGCTTCATGCTGCAAGACTTGCTGGGCACGTTCGTGCCGTCGCTCAAGCGCACGGAGTCGCTGCCCGCGAACCTGCTCGCCACGGTACTGTGCGTGGCGGCATGGGGCTACTTCCTCTACCAGGGCGTGGTCGACCCGCTGGGCGGCATCAACACGCTGTGGCCGCTGTTCGGCATCTCGAACCAGATGCTGGCCGCCATCGCGCTGATTCTGGCGACGTGCGTGCTGTTCAAGCTCAAGCGCGAGCGCTTCGCCTGGGTCACGGTCCTGCCGACCCTCTGGTTGCTCGCCTGTACGCTCACGGCCGGCTGGCAGAAGATGTTCGATCCGGACCCGAAGGTCGGCTTCCTCGCCCACGCCGCGAAGTATCAGGCGGCACTCGCCGACGGCAAGCTGCTCGCACCGGCCAAGTCGGTGGCGCAGATGCGGCAGATCGTGTTCAACGATTATGTCGATGCCACGCTCGCCGGTGTATTCATGTTCGTCGTGGTGTCGGTGGCGGTGTTCGGTGTGCGCACGATTGTCGTGGCACGCCGCGCCAATAAGCCGACGGCGAAGGAAACCCCGTTCGAACCGATGCCGGCCGGCCCCCGGGTCTGACGCCCGCATCAAGGCACAGGAGGCGTCATGCTCGACGAAGTTGGCAAGGTCGGACGGTATCTGGGGCAGGCCATGCGGCTGATGGTCGGTCTGCCCGACTACGACACGTACGTGGCGCACATGCAGGCCACGCATCCGGATCAGCCGGTCATGAGCTATGAAGCGTTCTTCCGTGAGCGTCAGGAAGCCCGTTACAGCGGCAAGCGCGGTGGCCGCTGTTGCTGATCGGCACGACCGACTCGGAATCGCCAGATTCGCCGATGTGATCGATCACCCTTCGATGACGTCGGCGATACAAGAACGCCCGGTGGAGATCCCATCGGGCGTTTTGCCGTCTGGTAATGCGATGTGACGCCGCGTGTGATCCGTTACAGCACCTTCGCGCATCGGTCGTTGGCGGCGCTGCGACGATAGCCGTCGAACACTTGCGCCACGACCCGCACCAGCAGGCGACCGGCGGGCAGAACGCGCAGTCCGTGGGCGTCGATGGCGACGAGGCCGTCTGCGCACAGATCGGCCAACTCGCCCAGTTCGGTCGCGAAGTACGATACGAAATCGATGCCGTGAGCCCGCTCGACGGCGCTGAAGTCGAGCGCCATGTGGCACATCAGCCGCGAGATGACATCGCGCCGGATGTGGTCGTCCGTGTCGAGTTGCACGCCGCGCGCGATGGCCAGACCGCCGGCGTCGATGGCCTCGTAATACGCTTTCAGCGTCTTCTCGTTCTGTGCGTAACTGTCGCCGATGCGCCCGATGGCCGACATGCCGACGCCGATGAGATCGCAGTCGGCCCGCGTGCTGTAGCCCTGGAAGTTGCGGTGCAGCGTGCCCGCCGTCTGCGCGAGCGCGAGTTCGTCGTCCGGGCGAGCGAAGTGATCCATCCCGATATAGACGTAACCGGCATCGGTCAGACGCGTGATGATCGTTTGCAGCAGCGCGAGTTTTTGCCGCGCGTCGGGCAATGTCTCCGGCAGGCAGCGCTGCATCTTGAATTGCTGCGGCAGATGCGCATAGCTGAACACCGACAGCCGCTCGGGCGCCATCTCGATCACGGCGTCGAGCGTGTTCGAAAAGGATGCCGCGGTCTGATGCGGCAACCCATAGATCAAGTCGAAGTTGACGGACTTGAAGCCGCAACTGCGCGCGGCGTCGAGAGTGGCCTCGACCAGGGCGCGCGGCTGCACGCGATGAATCGCTTCCTGAACGCGCGGATCGAAGTCCTGCACGCCGATGGACAGTCGATTGAACCCGAGCGCCCGCAGCGCGCGAATCGATGCCGGCCCGGCGCTACGCGGGTCGATCTCGATGGCGTACTCGGCGCTGTCGTCATGCGTCATCACGAACTGTCGGCCGATGGCGTCGATGAGCGACGCGATTTGCTCCAGTGAGAGGAACGTCGGGGTGCCGCCGCCCCAATGCATCTGGGAGAGCGTGCGGCCGGCGCCGAGCAGCGACGCCTGTCTCGCGATCTCCGCATGCAGGCGCGCCACGTAAGCGTCGGCATGCGCGCGATTGTTCGTGACGATCTTGGTGCATGCGCAGTAAAAGCACACGGTATCGCAGAACGGTACGTGCAGATATAGCGAGATCGGTCGGCCGGTGCGCTTGGATTGCGCGGCCGCGCGTGCGTAGTCGCCAGCGCCGAAGTCGTCGCGAAACTGGAGCGCCGTGGGGTAAGACGTGTAACGCGGTCCGTTGATGTCGTAACGGCCAAGAAGGCGGGCGTCGACGTGCACCGGTGTGTACGGCGCCGACCGGGGGGACAGTCCCTTGCGCGACTTGCAGGGGGAGGATCCATGGTCATGGTGCTGGGCACCGGCGCTGGAGGACGTGCAGCCGGGGCACGGTGTGCCGCCGTGCGGATCATCGGGCGCGCTGGCGCAAGGCGTCGACAAAATAGGAATGGGATTCATGACGAGGCCTGTAACAATCGGTGATATTCGACTGTAGCGGCGCCCTGAACGCCGCGCCGTGACCTGCGTCAAACACCCCGCTGGCAGTACGCATGCTGCGTGTGCGCGAGATCGATCGTCGAGACATTGCGCAAAACCGCGCATTGAAAGCTCATTTGTGCGTCGTCGCGCGCATACGGGGCGGCTGCGGTGCGTCGAAATCGTTGCCGCGTCAGGCAATTTTTCGTCGCCTACGGTAAGCTACGCCCTAAATACAGCTTCACTACTGCTTCATCGAAGTCCCCCGCCGTGTCGACAGCCCTGGCGGCACGCGCGAGGCTCGCCCCGGAATCCCCGGGGCGGCGGTCCGACCGGTGCCCGCGGGTATCCGCAGTGCCGGTAACTCGCCGGTCCGCCCATACTCGTTGTTGCCGAAACGACGCGGCACATCACGATTGGAAACAACATGGACCGTCTGCAATCGATGCGCGTTTTCGTCAAAGTGGCCGATAACGGGAGTTTTGCCCGTACGGCCGCCCAGATGGATCTGTCTGCCGCTGTGGTTACGCGGCACGTCGCGGAACTCGAATCGCATCTCGGCGTTCGTCTGCTCAACCGCACCACCCGTAGCCTGTCGCTGACCGGCGCCGGTCAGGTGTATCTCGAACGCTGCCGGCAGATCATCGACGAAGTCGACGAAGCCGATGCCCTCATCTCCAGCGCTTCGCGCGATCCGAAAGGCACCTTGAAGGTCGTGGCACCGGTGTCGTTCGGTGTGCGTAACCTCGCGCCACTGGTCAAGAAGTATCAGGAACTGCACCCGAAAGTCGTGGTGGACCTCACGCTGACCGACCGCGCGGTCGATCTGGTGGAAGAGGGGTACGACTGCGGAATTCTGCTCACGCGCATGATCAACAGCGAAAGCCTGATCTCGCGCGTGCTCGCCGAAACGCGCGTGATGCTGTGCGCTTCGCCCGCCTATATCGCCGAACATGGCGAGCCGGTCACGCCGCAGGAACTGGGCGAGCACGGCGTGCTGGGCCTGCCGAGCGAATTCTGGAGCGACGACCGTGTGTTCTCCGGGCCGGATGGCGAAGTCAGGGTGCGCGTGCAGAACAAGCTCATCTGCAACAACACGGCGTTGCTGCGTCAGTCGGTCTTGTTGGGGCACGGCATTGCGTTCCTGCCGTCGTATCTGGTGGGTAACGACGTGCGCGACGGCGATCTCGTCGCGCTCATGCGCAATTATTCCCAGACTCCCATCGACGTCTCGCTTGTCTATCCGAGCCGCAAGTATCTGTCGGCGAAAACGCGTGGCTTCATCGATCTGACGGTCGAATATTTCCGTCAGAACGAGAGCATTTCTGCTGCCGAGCGCTGGGTGCCGCCCAAGGTGTCGTCGAGCGCACCGGCCACGCCGACCAGCGAGATGCCGGTTTGATACGATCGTTGCGACGTTTTCAAGGCGCTGGATGACGAAACGGCCGCTTCCTCACGGAAGCGGCCGTTTTTCATTGCCTCGGGGATGCGGGGCGATGCGGTGAAGCCTAGACCACGGCCACGAGACGCCCGACGCTCAGAACGGCGCGTCGTCCTCGTCGAACGCGGTGTCGTCGGACTTGCCGGCGGCCGATCGGGTCGCCGGTTTGGCCTTCGCGGTCGTCTTCTTCGCGGCGGCCTTCTTGGCCGGCGCCTTGGCCGCAGCGGTCCGGGCGGCGGTCTTGCGTGCCGGGGCCACCTTTTCGTCGCTCTTCTCGCTGTCCTTCCCGCCTTCGTCCGCGCCTGCCTTCGCGGCGGTCTTCTTCGGGGCCTTCGCCTCGAATTCGAAGCCGATCTTGCCGTCCTTCTGCTTGGCCAGATAGGCCTTGAACGTACGGCCGGTGCGCGACGACTTGAAGTTCGTCAGCAGATCCGTCTTGCCTTCGGTGAGCAGTTTGTGAATCTGCTCGCGCGTAATTTCCTGCTGGAGAATCACCTTGCCCGATGTGAAGTCGCACGTCTTCGGATTGGCGACGGCGTTCTCGCAGACGTAACGCATGCCGTGCTCGAACACACGCCCGTTGCACTTCGGGCAATGCCCCACCGGCTCCTGACCCGTGAAGTCCGGGGCTTCGCCGTCTTCGTCGCCATTGTCCTGACCGAAGTCGAATTCGAGCTTGTAGCCCATTTCGTCATCGGGCGAGAGCTTGATGATGGCCGAGAACGGACGTCCCATCTTGCTGCGAAAGCCCGAGAGCGGACCGATGGTCTTGTTGCGCAGCAGTTCTTCGACTTCCGGGATTTCGAATTGACGTCCGCCGGGAATCTTCGAGATCGAGAAGTTGCAGTTCGTGCAGGCGAAGCGTCGATAGTTCTCCTTGACCACGCCGCCGCAATGCGGGCACGGCGTGCTGAGCGTCGCGTAATCGCCGGGGATGGTGTCGGAGTCGTATTCCTTCGCCCGCTTGACGATGGTCTGCGTCATTTGCGCGATTTCGTGCATGAATTCGTCACGCTTGAGACCGCCGCGCTCGATTTGCGAGAGCTTGGCTTCCCATTCGCCCGTGAGTTCGGGCAGCGTGAGTTCGTCCACGCCGAGGCCGCGCAACAGCGTCATCAACTGGAACGCCTTGGCCGTCGGATGCAGTTCACGGCCTTCGCGCACGAGGTACTTTTCCGTGAGCAGGCCTTCGATGATAGCCGCGCGCGTGGCCGGTGTGCCGAGGCCCTTGCCGGCCATCGCCTCGCGCAACTCGCCGTCTTCGACGAGTTTGCCCGCGCCTTCCATCGCGGAGAGCAACGTGGCTTCGCTGTATCGCGCGGGCGGCTTGGTTTGCAGACCGACCGCCGCTACCTTGTCGACGCCGACCTTCTCGTCCTTGGCAACCGGCACGAGGTTCGGTTGTTCTTCCTTCGCGTTCTTGCCGTCCTTGCCTTCGTCCGCGCCTTCCTTGCCGTAAATGGCGAGCCAGCCGGCCTGCACCAGAACCTTGCCCTCGGTCTTGAAGTGATGACCGACCACTTCCGTGATGCGGGTCGTCACCTGATACTCGGCCGCCGGGAAGAACACCGCCAGGAAGCGCTTGACCACGAGGTCGTACAGCTTCTGCTCCGGCTCGGAGAGGTTCTTCGGCGCCTGAAGCGTCGGGATGATGGCGAAGTGATCGCTGATCTTGCTGTTGTCGAAGATCCGCTTGTTCGGCTTCACCCAATCCTTGTTCAGGATCTGGTTGGCGAACTGGTGGTAGTTGTTGCTCTCTTTGAGCACCGCCATCGTTTCTTTGACGGTCGCCAGATAGTCTTCCGGCAGCGCCCGGGCGTCGGTACGCGGATACGTGAGCACCTTGTGCTTTTCGTACAGCGCCTGCGCCAGACCGAGCGTGTTCTTCGCCGAGAAGCCGAAGCGGCTGTTGGCTTCGCGTTGCAGGCTCGTCAGATCGAACAGCAACGGCGAGAGCTGGCTCGACGGCTTGGATTCTTCCGTGACGGTGCCGTGCTTGCCGCGCACCGCCGCCACGACCGACTCGGCCGCCGCCACACTCCACAGGCGCGAATCGCGCTGCTCGGGGTCGAATTCGTTGCGCTTGAAGTTCGGGTCGAACCAGCGGCCTTCATAGAAACCGGCGGCAGCCACGAACTCGGCTTTGACTTCCCAGTAATCGCGCGATACGAACTTGCGAATCTTCTCTTCGCGCTCGACCACGATCGACAGCGTGGGCGTCTGCACGCGCCCGACCGTCGTCAGGAAGAAGCCGCCGCCCTTGCTGTTGAAGGCGGTCATGGCGCGCGTGCCGTTGATGCCGACCAGCCAGTCGGCCTCGGCACGGCTGCGCGCGGCGTCGGCCAGCGGCAACATGTCGTCGTCGGTGCGCAGGCGCTTGAAGCCGTCGCGGATCGACTGCGGCGTCATCGACTGGAGCCACAGACGCTTGACCGGCTGCTTCGCCTTCGCATGCTGCGCGATCAGACGGAAAATCAATTCCCCTTCGCGTCCCGCGTCACAGGCGTTGATCAGGACATCCACGTCCTTGCGCTTGATGAGACGGGTGAGCACCTTCAGACGCGACTCGCTCTTGGCGATCGGCTTGAGGTCGAAGTGCGGGGGAATCACGGGAAGGTTGGCGAAGCTCCACTTGCCGCGTTTGACTTCATAGTCTTCCGGCGCGCCGATTTCGACGAGGTGGCCAACCGCCGAGGAGACGACGTAATCGTCGTTCTCGAAGTACTCGTCATGCTTGGTAAAGCCGCCCAGCGCCCGCGCGATGTCATTCGCGACAGACGGTTTCTCGGCAATGATCAGAGCTTTTGACATGACGTTAAGTAATGTTGAGGGGGTGTCGCCAGGCGACATTCGTTGGCTTTATAACATATAGCCAATCCGGCGTTGCCGTTGGGCCAGGCACGAGGCGTGCCTGAAAGCGGCACATCATAAGCGCGTCGCAAGCCGGCGGCAAGGGTGGCGCCGGCCCGGCCGTGGCGGTGCTGTGGCGCGGCACCGACGCGATTCCGAATGGGCCGCCGCCGCGTTCCGGCAGGTGTGATCGGCGCGCGGCCGGCGTCAATCGGCAAGCAGATGCTCGCGCAGCGCCGGCGCGACGACCGTGGCGTTGCCCAGCACGCCGGTGTCGAGCATCCGCTCCAAAATGCCGATGGCCGGCAACACCGGGCCGAAGAAACGGGCCTGTCCTGCGGCCTGGGGCGCGTCCTGAACCAGCAGGGTCGGGAAGTTCTCGATGTCGTGATCGTCGAGCCAGTCGGCGTGCGTTTCGATATCCACCCAGACGAAGCACAACTCGGGACGCTTTGCCGCCAGTTGCTCGAACGTCTGCGCATATTCACGGCAGGTGCCGCACCACGCCGCGCACAGACAGGCCACGAGACGCTTGTTGCCCTCGGCCAGCGCAGCGGCAAGCGCGGGACGGTCGGCGACGGGATCGAAAACGGGCATGGTGTCGGTGATATCGGGTTCGGGATTGGGGGACGGGCAGGGCACTCTTGGTGAAACACAACAGTAGCGCTCAGCGACGCTCAGGAGGCTCGCGACGCACGAACCGGCCGCCGGGCAGCCGGGCGATGCGGCCGTCGAGCTCGAGCGCGCCGAGCTGCGAGAGCACGGCGGCGATGCTCAGGCCGGAGCGCTCGCGCAGGGTGTCCGCGCTGACGGGATCATACCCCAGCGCTTCCAGGATCGCTGTCGTGCCCGGTGGCGGGGCGGTCGATGCGCCGGAGGTCGGCGATTCGCGCTGCATGGTGGCGTGGACAGCCGCCGGGCGGGTGGCGTTCCCCACATCGCTTCCCTCGTTGCTTCCGCCGTCGCTTCCATCGTCGTTCCGGTCACCGTCCCATCCATCGTGCCCACGCGGCACGTCGTCGCAGGTCGGTGTCGCCGCCGGGGAAGCGCCGCTGTGGGTTCGGGGCCGCCGCGCGGTGCTGCACGGCCTGCCGGTGTCGCGCGCTGCGCTCGCCGACGTCACCGGCGCGGCGATGCCCATGGCCTCGAACACATCCTCGACGCAGCCCGCCAGCGTCGCACCGTCCCGTATCAGCACATGGCAGCCCTGGCTCTGCGGCGCGTGGATCGAGCCGGGCACGGCGAGCACGTCGCGCCCGAGTTCGCCCGCCAGACGCGCCGTGATGAGCGAGCCCGAGTGCGTCGTGGCCTCCATGACCACGGTGCATCGCGCCAACGCAGCGATGAGTCGGTTGCGACGCGGGAAGTGCTCCGGCCGGGGCGGGGTGCCGATGGGAAACGCCGAGAGCAGCAGACCGCGCGCCGCGACGCGCTCGGCCAACGCCCGGTGGCGTGCGGGATAGACGACGTCTGCGCCGGTGCCGATCACCGCGCACGTGCCCCCCACCGTCTCGAGCGCGCCTTCGTGCGCCGCCGCGTCGATCCCGGCGGCGAGCCCCGACACGACGGTCACGCCCGCGTCTCCCAAGGCCCGGGCGAAGTGCCGGGCGTTGTCGCGTCCCTGCGGCGTGGCGCGGCGGCTGCCGACCAGCGCTGCGGCCATGTCCCCGGCGTTGCCGGTGCGGTTCGCGAGCCCGGCATCCCCCCGACAGTAGAGGATGGGCGGTGGGTCGCCAAGGGTCAGCAGCGCGCGGGGATAGGCCGGTTCGCACAAGGTGACGACGGCGCATCCCGGGCGATCGGCCCATTCGCGCGTGAGGGCGATCCGTGCGTGCAGTTCGGGCGATGTCCGCGCCAGCAGACGGGTGGCGATTTCCCGTGGAATCACGTCCGCCAATGCGGCGCGCGAGACGCCGAAGATCGCGGCAGGCGGGCCGAACGCGGTCAGCAGACGGCGCACCGCACCGGGGGGCACGCCCGGCGTGTGGCATAGCCGCAGCCAGTCCGCGATTTCCTCGCGATCGGCGCCGATCCGTGCTTGCGGCGCAGGGGGCGCCGCGGTCGGTGTCGACGCCACAGGTGCGAGGTGATCAAGGTGGGCGACGTGCGTGGCGGGGGCATCTCCCGCAGCGCAGGGGGCGTCGGTCAGGCAGGTGGGGCGGGCGTTGCCGGCGACAGCGGGCGTTTCGATCGCCAGCACTGGCGGGAGCGCTATGCTAAAATTTTTCATCATCCGGTAAGCATTGACCGGGGGGCCAGGGCAGGCGGAGCGCGGCGAGCGTCTCGCCATGCACATCAGCCATCGCACGATTGTGCGTCGGCGCTCGCCCGCGTGGCAATGCGGCGAATTCCCGTTTTTATCATGGCATTACTACCCATTCTTCAGTATCCCGATCCGCGTCTGCACAAGGTGGCCAAGCCGGTCGCCGAGGTGGACGACCGGATCCGTCAACTCGTCAAGGACATGGCCGAGACCATGTACGACGCCCCCGGCATCGGCCTCGCGGCCACGCAGGTCGACGTCCACGAGCAAGTCATCGTGATGGACCTCTCGGAAACGCGCGACGAGTTGCGCGTGTTCATCAACCCGAAGATCGTCTGGCGTAGCGACGAGCAGAAGGTCTACGAAGAGGGTTGCCTCTCCGTGCCGGGCATCTACGACGAAGTCGAGCGTGCCGACCGCGTACGTGTGGAAGCGTTGAACGAGAAGGGCGAGACGTTCGTGATCGATGCCGACGACCTGCTCGCCGTGTGCATCCAGCATGAAATGGATCACCTCAAGGGGCGCGTGTTCGTCGAATACCTCTCGCCGCTCAAGCGCAACCGCATCAAGGCGAAGATGAAGAAGCAGGCCGAGCGCGCCTGAACGTCGCCCGTCTTCCTGCCGTGAGGGCCGCCCGCCGTGGGCGCGCCCGGTAAAGTCCTCTATACTTGCAGCGCTCGCGGGCTACACGCCAGCCTTCTGCCGCTGCGACGGGGCGTCTCGAACGTCTGCCGTCGGACCCACACCCCGACTGTTCACCGAGATGTCCATCGCCACCCATAAGACCGCCTCGTCTGCCTCATCCCCCTCGTCCGCTTCGTCGTCCGCGTCGCCGTCATCCCGTGCTCGCACGATCTACTGGCTGAGCGCCGCGCTGCTGTTCGCGTTTCTGCTCGCGGGCCTGTTCGATCGCGATCCGTGGAAAGCCGACGAGCCGTATTCGGTCGGTATGGTGCTGAACTTCTTCCGGGGGCACGACCTGATCGTGCCGCACGTGGCGGCCGACCCCTTCGTAGAGAAGCCGCCGGTCATGTACTGGACGGGGGCGTTGTTCGCGCGGCTTACGTCCGACGTGCTGCCGGTCTTCCAGGGTGCGCAAATCGCGGTGCTCGCGTGGCTCGTGATCGCGGTGATCTGTGTAGGTCGGCTGGCGCAACGCCTGTATGGCGCCGACACGTTCCACTGGCTCGCGCCGATGCTCATGGTCGGCAGTTTCGGCGCCATCGAAAACATCCACAAGCTGACGGCGGACGTGCCGCAACTGGCGGGCGCGGCGCTCGCGCTGGCGGCGCTGGCGCGTCTGGCCCAGGCCCGAGCGGTAAACTCCGCGCGGCTTTGGGGGCTGCTGTTCGGCACGGGCGCGGGCATCGCGTTCCTCAGCAAGGGCCTGCTGGTGCCGGGCGTGCTCGGACTCACCGCGCTCGCCGTACTCCTGCTGCCGGCCTATCGCACGCGACGCTATGCGGCGTCGCTCGGTTGGGCGGTGCTGGCGTCGCTCCCGTGGCTGATCGTTTGGCCAGTGCTGTTCTGGCGCGCCTCCGAACCGTTGTTCATCGAATGGTTCTGGGATAACAACTTCGGTCGCTTCTTCGGTTTCGTGCATCTCGGCGGCGAGCGCAAGTCGTACTGGAACGACGTGACGAGCCTGCTCGGACTCACGTTTCCCGCCGGTTGGCTCGCGCTCGGCGCGCTGATCGCGCAACTGCGACAGGGCGGCGTGCGACGCTTCGCCGCCGCGTGTCCCGAACTCGCCATGCTGTGGCTGTACGTCGGACTGTTCGTGCTGACGCTGGTGGTCTCGTCGGCCATCCGCGATATCTATATGTTGTCGCTCTTCCCGGCGATCGCCGTGTTGGGGGCGGGGGTGCGTCTGCCGTCCTGGCTGGAGAAGACGTGGTCCGGCGTGGCGCTGGTCCTCATGAGCGTGCTGGGGCTTTTCCTGTGGGTACGGTGGGGGCTGCAACTGACCGGAAACGGACATGTCGCCGCCGGCCCCATCGGCAAATGGCTGCCGCTCGACTATGTATTGCCGTTCTCGCCGGGACTGGTGCTGGCGGCGCTCGTGATCGCCGCACTGTGGGGCGCGGCCATCGTGCATCGTCGTCGACTCGGCGCGCTGGTTTTCGGGTTTGCCGGCCTGTTGTTCGTATGGGGAACGCTCTCGACGTTGCTGCTGCCGTGGGTCAACGAAGCACGCAGCTACCGCACGCCTTTCGCCGCGCTCCAGGCTGCGCTGGTGAAGGCGCCAAAGACGGACGCCTCGGGGGTGAGCGCTTGCATCGGGTCATTCAACATGGGCGAGTCGGAGCGGGGCATGCTCGACTATTTCATCGATGTCCGGCCGGTGCAGCTGGCGAGCCTCGCAGACGCGCCGCGCTGCGGTACGTTGCTCGTGCTGGACAAGGCCAATGCACGGATTGCCGTGCCGGACGACGGCTGGCAGGAGATCTGGCAAGGCGGCCGCGCGGGCGATACGAACGAGCGCTTCCGTGCCTTCGTCCGATCCGCTGCGCCCACGGCATCGGCTGCCGCCCCGACAGCCACGGTCGCCGCACCGGCCTCAGCCGTCCGGTAAGTCGACGCACATCCCAGTCACACCCAGTCACATCCAAGCGGTCAGCAGGAGGAAGTTCATCATGACGCTTCGCATCGTTTTCGCCGGCACACCGGAGTTCGCACAAACCGCGCTTGCCGCTATCGATGCTGCTGGCTTCCCGGTGGAGTTGGTGCTCACTCAACCGGATCGTCCTGCCGGGCGGGGCATGAAGCTGCAAGCCAGCCCGGTCAAGCGGTATGCGCAGTCGCATGGCATGCCGGTGGCGCAGCCCCCGTCGCTGCGTCGCAACGGCAAGTCCCCCGAGGAAGCGTCGGCCGCGATCGAACAACTGCGTGCGCTCGCACCGGACGTCATGGTCGTGGCCGCCTACGGCCTGATCCTGCCGCAGGAAGTCCTCGATCTGCCGCGCTACGGCTGCCTGAACATTCACGGCTCGCTGCTGCCGCGCTGGCGTGGCGCCGCGCCGATTCATCGCGCCATCGAAGCGGGTGACGCCGAGACCGGCATCACCATCATGCAGATGGACGCCGGTCTCGACACCGGCGCGATGATCCTGCGTGAAGCCGAGCCCATCGGTGCGCAGGACACGACGGCCACGCTGCACGACCGCATGGCGGCGCTGGGCGGCAAGCTGATCGTCGACGCGTTGCGTCAACTGGCGCGCGATGGCCACCTGCCGTCCGAGCCTCAGCCCGAAGCGGGCGTCACTTACGCCGAAAAGATCGCCAAGCATGAAGCGGTGCTGGACTGGGGCAAACCGGCCGAAATGCTGGCCCGTCAGGTGCGGGCGTTCGATCCGTTCCCCGGCGCGCTGGGCACGGTGCACGACACGCCCGTGAAGCTGTGGCGCGCCAGCCCCGTCGCAGGTCGATCGGGCGCCGCGCCCGGTACGGTGCTCGAAGTGAGCGCTGACGCCATCGTGATCGCCTGCGGCGAAGGCGCGCTGCGCGTGACCGAATGCCAGAAGCCGGGCGGCAAGCGTTTGCCGGTGCGCGAATTCCTCGCGGGTTTTGCCTTGGCGCCGGGCGACGTATTGACGTCGGGCGAAACGCCTTGAGCTTTTTGGGACGACGCGTTCTGTTCATCAAAACAGTACGAAAATGACGCAAAACGTCGCGGAAGTCGCCCCGAATCGCGGTGAACGTCTGAAAAACGTGCGCAGGAGTCACACCGGACGTTGAATTTTCGAGAGGCGTCGCCATCTAACGCCCGAGGACACGCAAAGTGCGTGACTCTATGAGGTCATCAAGAATTTGCAGAGGAGAACACCATGTTCAATTGGATGAAGACCACCCTGCTGATGGCGGCCATCACCGCGTTGTTCATGGTGGTGGGCGGCATGATCGGCGGCAAGCAGGGCATGATGCTCGCGCTGGCGTTTGCGCTCGCGATGAATTTCTTTTCGTACTGGTTCTCGGACAAGATGGTGCTGCGCATGTACAACGCGCAGCAGGTCGACGAAACCAGCGCCCCGCAGTTCTACAACATGGTGCGCGAGTTGTCGCAGCGCGCCGGCCTGCCGATGCCGAAGGTGTTCCTCATCAACGAGGATGCCCCGAACGCATTCGCGACCGGCCGCAATCCGGAGAACGCTGCCGTGGCGGCGACGACCGGTATCCTGCGTGTCCTCTCCGAGCGTGAGTTGCGCGGTGTGATGGCGCACGAGCTGGCGCACGTGAAGCACCGCGACATTCTCATCTCGACGATTTCCGCGACGATGGCCGGCGCGATCTCCGCGCTCGCCAACTTCGCCATGATCTTCGGCGGCCGCGACGAAAACGGCCGTCCGGCCAATCCGATCGCGAGCATTGCCGTGGCGATTCTCGCGCCGCTGGCCGCATCGCTGATTCAGATGGCGATTTCGCGCGCGCGCGAGTTCGAAGCGGACCGGGGCGGTGCGGAAATTTCCGGCGACCCGCAGGCGCTCGCGATGGCGCTCGACAAGATCCACCGTTACGCGCAGGGCATTCCGTTCGATACGGCCGAGCAGCATCCGGCCACGGCGCAGATGATGATCATGAATCCGCTGCGCGCGGGTGGGTTGCAGAACTTGTTCAGCACCCACCCCGCGACCGAGGAGCGTATTGCCCGGTTGATGGAAATGGCGCGTACCGGGCGCTACGAGTGATGTCGCCTCAGGGCTTCGGCGGCGACGTCCAGATCGCCTCGCCCTGATAGATCACACGAACGGTTCCGTCGTTGGCGACATACAGGTACGCACCGGCATGGTTCTCCGTGCTGGTCGCCCAGAGCGGTTTGCCTGTGGTGTCGTAGCTGACGAAATTGCCGTCGCCCTGCATGAGCAACCGGCCGCTGGCATTGGCCGGCTTGCCGATCGTTGCGGCGAGCGTGCCGTCGCGGTACAGGCCGGCGGTGCCGTTGCTCTCCTGACGCAGGCTCATGTGGCCGTCGCACGACGACACCGACGCCGTGCCTGTGATCGCCTGATTCGGCTTGAGCACGCCGCACTCCGGAATGCTCGAATCGAACGGCCCCGGATCTGTCGGCGTGGTGCGCGTGTAGCCGGGTACCCCGTGGAAGAGGTTGCCGATCTCGTGCGCCATGCGCAGGTTCCAGTCGTGCGGCAAGCGCAGGCCGTCCTGATCGAGGTTGACCCACTGAAGTTGTGATGGCGTCTCCGAGGCGTTGCTCGCGAGCTTCAGCAACGACGTGCCCTCGCCGACTTCGTCGAACATGGCGATCTTGATCGTGCGAACGCCGGCGCTACGGTCGTCGTAAGCCTGATGCCAGAAGAACGCGCCGCCTCGGGAATGCGCGCCGATGGTCGGGCGGTTGCCGTTCGCGCGATCGCGTCCCGACGAAGCCGGCAGCACGGTCGGCATGTAGAGCTGCCCCGAGGCCCGGGTGGCGTCGAGCTGCGGCTTGATGCGGTTGCGCAGTTGCCAGTCGAGGTCGTCCTCGGTGCTGTAGGAGCCGACGTTCCAGGGCTGGATGACGTCGAGCATTGCGAGGGTGTCCTTCCACTCCGGCAGTTCCATCCAGAACGGACTCACGCCGCCGATCACCGTCGTTTGCGCCGTGTTCTTGAACCAGGCGATCACGCGCCGCGCGAGCGCCGGCTTCACCCCCCACAATTCGTCGGCCGGACGTCCGATACCCCAGAGCGACACGACGGGCTTGCCATTGTGCTTCTGGTAGCCGGGGTTGTCGAGAATGTGCAGGTCGTTGACCAGATGGGTCCAGTCGGCCGTGATCTTGTTGAAGAGCGCATCTTCCTCCGCCTGACTGTGCGTGTCGTTGAACATGCCGCTCATGTCGTACTCGATCATGATGCTGCGTCCGTTGTCGCGCGCGGCCTGAAAAGCGTTGGTGAGGACGATGTCCCGTTCGGCGTAGTACGAGTCCAGCGAGCCGAGAAAGCGCTGGAGCATCGCGCCGTCGATGCCGTATTCGCGCATCCAGCGGAAGTGCGTCTGTGCAGTGCCCGACGACAACGACGTGAAGAAGTAGGCCTGCTGGCCGTTGACCGTCAGACCGGGCACGGCGCAACGCGACTGAACCGGATACTCGGTGGTGATCGGATAGCCCGGCACGCTCACCATGTTCGCGTCCGGCACGACCTGCGAGATGTACGACCAGTGGAACCAGTTGCTATCCGGGCCGGGGTCGCCGGGGCAATGGAACCAGCCCTGATAGGCGGCAAAGACCTGATCGTTCAGCGTGCTGGTGTCCGGGTTCTGCGCCTGGGCCGCGGTGGCGACGAGCAGACTGAGCAAGAGTGCTGGGAGATGGCGTTTTCGCATGATGGGCGTTGGGATGGGCGTTAGTACGCAGGTTGGTATTGAAGGGCGGAACGTCGTGGACCAATCTGACATCAACCCTCACGGCCCGGGCGCGCTATGCGAAGCCGGCGCTCGTCGCGCGAAGCGGGCGTCTGATGAAATGCCGGGGCGCCCGGGATGTCGTGTCTCGCAGACGGGTGCGAAGTGAGGGCTGACGCGCTTGGTGTCGCCCCTGCGGCAGGGGCAAGTGTCGGGCGCAATGGGGGGGCGTCAGTCTGCTATCCTGTCGCCCGACAGCCGTCTGATAGCCTCACATGCCCGCCGTCGCGCGGGCATGTTCGTTTGTAGAATGCCCATGCCGCAACCGAGTCTGCCCACCGAATCCCTGGCCTACGCGCTGCAACGCGCCGCTCAGGCCCTCGAATCCGTCCAGAAGGGCACCGCGTTGCCGCAGGCACTCGCGCAAGCGACCACTCAGTGCGCGCCGACCGTGCGCGCTGCCGCCCAGGATCTCGCCTATCGCGCCGTGCGTCGTCTGGGAAGCAGCCGAGCGTTGCTCGCCCTGCTGGTCAAGCCCACGCTTCAGGCGCGCGTGCGCGATATTCTTTTGTGCGCGCTCGCCCTGCTACAGGACGATGCCGAAGGTGCTGCGTACACCGAATTTACCGTCGTCGATCAGGCGGTCGAGGCGATCGCCGCGCAACGCCGCACCGTCGCCGCCAAGGGACTGGCCAATGCGGTCCTGCGGCGCTTCTTGCGCGAGCGCACCGAACTGATGGCGGAAATCGCCACTCAACCCGAAGCCCGCTGGAACTACCCGACGTGGTGGATCGACACCTTGCGCGACGCCTATCCCGAGCAATGGGAGACGTTGCTCGCCGCCGGCGACAGCCGCGGTCCGATGACGCTGCGTGTGAACACCCGGCGCGTGAGCGTGGCGCAGATGCAGGCGAGCCTGGGCGCCGCCGGCATGGACGCCGAGGTCATCGGCCCGGTGGCGTTGCGTCTTGCGCAGGCGGTGCCGGTGGATCGTCTGCCGGGGTTCGCAGACGGCTGGGTCTCGGTGCAGGACGCCGGTGCGCAACTGGCCGCGCCGCTCGTGCTCGGCGAGTCGCCGCGTGCGGGCATGCGGGTGCTGGACGCCTGCGCCGCACCCGGCGGCAAGACCGGGCACCTTCTGGAAATGGCGGACGTTCACGTCACGGCGCTCGAATCGGATCGCACGCGGGTGCCGCGCATCTACGAGAATCTCGAACGTCTCGGGCTGGAAGCCGACGTGCGCATCGGCGACGCGGGCAACCCGTCGAAGTGGTCCGGCGGGGGCTGGGACGGCGTGCCGTTCGACCGGATTCTGGCCGACGTGCCGTGCTCGGCCGCCGGCATCGTGCGGCGTCACCCGGACATTCGCTGGCTGCGTCGCGAGGCCGATATCGCCGCGCTGGTGGAGGAGCAACGGCGTATTCTGCTGGCGCTCTGGAACACGCTGGCCGTGGGCGGCGAGCTGATTTACGCGACGTGTTCCGTCTTTCCGTCGGAAAACGAACGACAAGCGCAATGGTTTGAACGGGTTCGCACAGATGCGGTACGATTGGACGCTCCCGGGCAACTGCTGATGACTCCCGGCGGCGCCCACGACGGTTTCTACTACGCTCGTTTCCAGAAACGGTGACATTCTCCCAACGGCTACTGGCCTGCCTGCTGCCGCTGCTGCTGAGCGTCTTCGCGCTCGGCTACGCGACACCCGCGCTCGCCGACAACGACATCCAGGTGCGCGAGGCACGGCTCGAACCGTCCGACGGCGGCTGGTCGCTCGACGCGCGCTTCGCTTTCGAGCTCAACAACAGCCTCGAAGATGCCGTCAATCGCGGCGTCTCCCTCTATTTCACGACGGACTTCGAACTCACGCGCTCGCGCTGGTACTGGTTCGACGAGAAGGTGGTGAATACGTCGCAGAGCGTGCGGTTGTGGTTCCAGCCGCTCACGCGGCAATACCGTGTTTCGAGCAATAACGGCAACAGCAATAGCGGTGGCCTGCAACTCGGCTTCGGTTCGTTGCGCGAGGCGCTCGCGCTCGTGCGCAACGTGAGCGGCTGGCGGGTGATCGAAAAGGGCGTGGTCAAGTCGGGCACGCAGTATCAGGCGTCCGTTCGCATGCGACTCGACAATGCCCTCATGCCCAAGCCGTTTCAGATCGACGCGGTGAATAACCGCGACTGGAACCTCAGTTCGGACTGGGCACGCTTCCTGTTCTCTCCGGCGCAAGCGCCGGCCGCCGCGAGCCTGTCGATACCCGCGATGGCTGCGGCACCGGGGGCGCAGCCGCCCTCCACCGCCTCTACCGCCTCCGCCTCGTCCGCCGCGTCCGCTTCCACGGTTTCCGCCGCCGCCTCTCCCTTCTCGATGACGCTGGCACCGCCCAGCACGTCGACGGGCATCGGTCTGACGGGGCTCACAGCGACGGCATCGTCCGATATGTCGAGCAGCGCGCCCCGGATGACGGGCAAACTGCCGCTCGCCTTCAACGCGGCGGCGCCGCCCGGAGCTGCCCGTGTCAAATAACGGCGGCGGCCTGCTCAAGCATATCGTCATCCGCACGCTGATCGTCACGATGGCGCTGGTCGCCATCGGCCTGTTCGGCCTGCTGGCGCTCGCGTCGGCCAATACCGAGTTCTTCGATCGTTACTACTCGCTGCTGTACACGGCGAACATTGCCGTCGCGATCATCTTCATCTTCATCGTCGGCGCGCTCGTCTGGATCATTCTCGTGCGGTTGCGTCAGCGACGCTTCGGTACGCGTTTGCTCGCCAAGCTCGCGATCTTCTTCGCACTGGTCGGTGTGCTGCCCGGCGGCATCATTTATCTGGTGTCGTTGCAGTTCGTCTCGCGCAGCATCGAGTCGTGGTTCGACGTGCGTGTGGAGACCGCGCTCGATTCCGGGCTGGAACTCGGCCGTGCGATCCTGAACAACGGTTTGTCGGATCTGAGCGCGAAGGCGCAACTGGTGGCCGACAATCTGGCGTCGAGCGGCGACAAGGGCGGCACGCTCACGCTGCTTCGCATGCGCGACCAGTTCGGCTTGCAGGACGCGACCATCGTCGATGGCAACGGACGGGTGCAGGCTTCCGCATCGAGCAACTTCAATGCGCTGGTGCCCGATTTGCCGACGCCGCTCATGCTGCGTCAGGCGCGCTCGCAGTCGCGCGGTTACACGGCGATCGAAGGCGGCAGCGAAGGCTACGACAAGCGCGAGGGGCATGATCAGCTTCGCTGGCGGGTCGTGATCCGGATTCCGTCGACCTATACCTCGTCGTTGCAGGACGACGAACGGTTCCTGCAGGTCACGCAACTGGTGCCGGCCAATCTCGCGCAGAGCGCCGAGGCCGTGCAGAACGCCTATCGCGAATATCAGGAAAAGGCGCTCGGGCGCACCGGGTTGCGCAAGATGTATATCGGCACCCTCACGTTGTCGCTGTTCCTCGCCACCTTCGTGGCGATGATGCTGGCGCTGGCGCTCGGCAGCCAGCTGGCGCGACCGCTGTTCCTGCTCGCGCGCGGCACACAGGAAGTGGCGGCGGGCGACTTGTCGCCGAAGGGGGAGGTGCGCACCAACGACGAACTCGGCTTCCTCACGCAGGCGTTCAATGCGATGACACGCCAGTTGTCCGACGCGCGGGCTAACGTCGAACGCAATCGGCTCGCACTCGAAAGTTCGAAGGCGCACCTGGAAAGTATTCTGTCGAGCCTGACGGCCGGGGTGTTCGTGTTCGATCGCGACTTCCGCCTGACGACGGCCAACGCCGGCGCCGAACGCATTTTCAAGCAAAGTTTTCAGGGTGAACTGAATCGCTCGCCCGCCCATATCCCGGCGCTGGTAGAGTTCGGTGAGACGCTGCGCCGTGCGTTCGCGGATCGCGACGCCAACGCCGACCTCGGCCCGGGGGGGCACTGGCAGCAGCAGATCGGCTTGACGCTGCCTGGCGAAACCGATGGCGTGACGTTGCTGGTGCGCGGCTCGCACCTGCCCGAACCGATGATGGCGGTGGCCGGTGTGCCCACGCGTGCGGGTGGCGGATATGTGGTGGTGTTCGACGACATTAGCGACGTGATCTCGGCACAGCGCTCGGTGGCGTGGGCCGAGGTGGCGCGACGGCTGGCTCATGAGATCAAAAATCCGCTCACCCCGATTCAGTTGTCGGCGGAGCGGTTGCAGATGAAACTGTCCGACAAGCTGCCGCCGGCCGACGCCGAGGTGTTGCGCAAGGGGGCGACGACCATCGTCAATCAGGTCGCGGCGATGAAGCGCATGGTCGACGATTTCCGGGACTACGCGCGCCTGCCGCCTGCCATCATGCATCCGCTGCAAATCAACGAGCTGATCGGCGAAGTGCTGACGTTATATGGGGTGGATGAAGGGCGTGGCGCGATTCGGCCGTATCTCGATGCCGATCTGCCGGAGATTCGCGGCGACTCGACGCAATTGCGACAGGTTATCCATAATCTGCTGCAGAATGCTCAAGATGCCGTCGGCGGAACCGAAAACCCTCTTATCACGGTGGAAACGAAGACAGTAGAATACGCAGGAACGGATGTGCATCCGGGTGAACCGAAGCGCACGGCAGTGCGTCTGACGATCACGGACAACGGGCCGGGTTTCCCGGCGCGCATTCTGACCCGCGCCTTCGAACCCTACGTGACGACCAAGGCGAAGGGCACCGGCCTCGGGCTGGCGATGGTCAAGAAGATCATCGATGAGCATCAGGCGCGCATCGATCTCCGTAACCGGCCATTGCCCGAGGGTGAAGGCAGTGCAGGTGCACAGATTTCGATCTTGTTTACTCAATTGGCTGACGACCAGGAACTGCCGCGCAACAAGCCGGCAGAACACACGAAGGTAGCGTAAATGGCAACCATTTTGGTGGTGGATGACGAAATGGGGATCCGGGAGCTGCTCTCGGAGATTCTGAGCGACGAGGGGCATGTCGTGGAGGTGGCGGAGAACGCGCATGAAGCGCGCGTGTTCCGTGCCGCCCATACGCCCGACCTCGTGCTGCTCGATATCTGGATGCCCGATACCGACGGCGTGACCTTGCTCAAGGAATGGGCGGCCCAGCAACTGCTGACCATGCCCGTGATCATGATGTCGGGACACGCCACGATCGACACCGCCGTCGAGGCGACCAAGATCGGCGCCCTCAACTTCCTGGAAAAGCCCATTGCCCTGCAAAAGCTGTTGCAGGCCGTGGAGCAGGGGCTGGCGCGCGGCAAGCGCGAGGCCGCCGGCGGTGCGACGGGGGCTTTCGACGCCGATGACGACGCGCTCGAGACCGGCGCGTTCGGCGAGAGCGAGGCGCGCCATCCGGGGGCCGGATTGAACGGCGCCGCCTCGCATCACGTGCCGCTCGGCGCGAACGATAGCGACGGCGTGAGCGGCGTGGCCGGCACGGGCATGTCTGCCGACATCTCGTTCGATGTACCGCTGCGCGAAGCGCGCGACGCCTTCGAGCGCGCTTACTTCGCCTACCATCTGGCCAAGGAGCACGGCAGCATGACGCGTGTGGCCGAGAAAACCGGGCTGGAGCGCACGCACCTGTATCGCAAGCTCAAACAACTGGGCGTCGAACTGTCCAAGAGCAAGACCTGACGCCATGGCGACGCGACGCGCCCCCGTGCTGCGTCATGCCGCTTTTGCGCAGATTTTTTCAGTAAAGTGACGATAAGGGCTTGCGCAAAGCGCATTCAGTCTCTATAATCGCTTTTCTCTTGGCCCGGTAGCTCAGTTGGTAGAGCAGCGGATTGAAAATCCGCGTGTCGTTGGTTCGATTCCGACCCAGGCCACCAAATTCGAAGGGCTTGCGCATATCGCAAGCCCTTTTTGCGTTTGAATCAAAACGCTGCCCGATGATGGGTATAACGGCCCGGCGATAGCGACGCGGGGCAACGCGGTTCAAAATCGCGTGACATATCCCGCACGCGGGTTGCCCCGGAGGGTCCGGCAGGGCCGAATCGCTTGGTATCCGACGGCAGCCGCAAGCGCGTGCCCCGGCCCGAATCGTCTTGCGGTCCCGACGTCATGTTGTCCTGGCGTCTCGACGCCGCGACGGCGAGGGCGATACTGCTAGCGCATGATCATGACGACAAGCACCGATTCCGCTCTGGTTCTGTTCTCCGGTGGACAGGATTCGACCACCTGCCTCGCGTGGGCGCTCTCGCGCTATGCGCGCGTGGAGACGCTGGGTTTCGATTACGGGCAGCGCCACAGCGTGGAGCTGGAGTGCCGCACCGATGTGCTTGCCAAGCTGCGTGAGCGTTTCCCGCAGTGGGCGCCGCGTCTGGGCGACGATCACATGATCGATCTGGCGATTCTGGGCCAGATCAGCGAGACGTCGCTCACGCGCGAGACCACGATCGCGATGGCGGCCAATAACCTGCCGAATACGTTCGTGCCGGGCCGTAATCTGCTCTTCCTGACGATTGGTGCGACCATTGCCTATCGGCGCGGTCTGCGCGTGCTGGTCGGCGGGATGTGCGAGACGGATTTCTCGGGCTATCCGGACTGCCGAGACGACACCATGAAGGCGCTTCAGGTTGCGCTCAATCTGGGCATGGACCAACGCTTCGTGGTCGAGACGCCGCTCATGTGGATCGACAAGGCCGATACATGGCAGATGGCGCAGGATCTGGGGGGCGACGTGCTCGTCGAAACGGTGCGCGAAGATACCCACACCTGCTACCTCGGTGAGCGCAGCGTGTTGCACGCCTGGGGCTACGGGTGCGGCGAATGCCCGGCATGTGAGTTGCGCCAGCGCGGCTATGAGGCGTGGCGCGCGCGAAGTGGCGCACAATAACGTATTGCGAGCGCGAGCGCGAGCGTGCGCCGTAGCGTCCCGTGACGAATTTCCGGATGCCGGCATAACCGGATCCCATTGAAGTTGAGTCTCAAACCGAACCATTTCATCGAGAGAGTCGAGTCGAGCGCATCATGACGTACGCGGTAAAGGAAATCTTCTACACATTGCAGGGCGAGGGCGCTAACGCCGGCCGCCCGGCGGTGTTCTGCCGGTTCGCGGGTTGCAACCTGTGGACGGGGCGCGAAGAAGATCGTGCCGAGGCCGTCTGCCAGTTTTGCGACACGGATTTCGTCGGCACCGACGGTGAGAACGGCGGCAAATACCGCACCCCTGCCGATCTGGTCGCGCAGATCGTGGCGTTGTGGCCGCAGGAAGACCGCGCCCACCGGTTCGTGGTGTGCACGGGCGGCGAGCCGTTGCTCCAGCTCGATGCGCCGCTTATCGACGCGCTGCACGCCGAGGGTTTTCGCATCGCGGTGGAAACCAACGGCACACAGGTCGTTCCGGAAGGCATCGATTGGGTGTGCGTGAGCCCGAAGGCGGATGCCGAGATGGTCGTCACGCGAGGCGACGAACTGAAGGTCGTCGTGCCGCAGGATCGCCAGCGTCTGGCCGATTACGAAGCGCTCGACTTCACGCACTTCTATCTCCAGCCGATGGACGGTCCGCTGCGCGATACCAACACGAAGTTGGCGATCGACTACTGCAAATCGCATCCGCGCTGGTCGCTGTCGATGCAGACGCACAAATATCTGAATATTCCCTGAGCCGTTGCTGTGATTACGATTACCCGGAAACTCGAATTCGATGCGGGCCACCGCATTCCCGATCACCGAAGCCAGTGCCGCAATCTGCACGGGCATCGTTACGTGCTCGAAATCACGCTCGCCGGCGAAGTGAGCCGTGAGAGCGGTGCGTCCGACAACGGAATGGTGATGGATTTCGCCGATGTGAAGTCGCTCGCCAATGAGCATCTCGTGTCCGTGTGGGACCACGCGTTCCTCGTCTACGAGGGCGATACCGCCGTGCGCACTTTCCTTGAGACGATGCCCGATCACAAGACCGTGGTGTTCGACCGCGTGCCCACCGTCGAGAATCTGGCCGCGGCGGCGTTCGACAAGCTGAGCCATGTGTTCGACGCGCGCTACGGCCGCGACCTGCGTCTGGTGCGTCTGCGTTTGTACGAGACGCCGAACTGCTGGTCGGAAGTCACGGCCTGAGCCTGTCGGGCGCCGGATGCACGGGCTTGGCCGACGCCGCCGTCCAATCTCGCGGTTTTGGGACGACGCCCGACGTGAGACGGATCCGATACTTCGCCCGCGAATGCGACGGCAAGCACAGAGCGCATGACCGAAAGTGCCAACCCGCCAGACCCCGTGTCTGGCGGGTTTTTCATTTTCGGAGAGGTCATGACAAGAATTTCAGCGTCCGCCGTGGTGGCGAGAGAAGCCCAGACCGGCATCAGACTATTCTCGGTGCGCCGTATCGATTCGCAGGAAGACCTGCGCTCGATCGATAACGTCGCCAATCGGCGGCAGGCGCGTGCCGTGGCCCCTGAAGCGTCGCGCCGCGTGCGGCAGGGCGACGAGGCGTTCCGGACCGACGTCGTGAGCGTGCGCGCGCTGCGAGCGCCTGGCGGCATGGGGGGCATGGGGGGTATGGGGGGCATCAGGACGACCGCCATCGTACCGAGCGCGCCCGAGGCCGTCGCCGACGTGCGCACATTCGCCGGACCGGCGTTTGGCGATCCGCCACCTCCCTATGCACCCCCGGGGTGCGTGCCCGAGGGTTTGCCGCCGTGCGCACCGCCGTCGTATGCGTCTTGTGTGTCGTGTGGCGTCGTGCCGCCCGGCGCACCGTCGCTCCCCGACCCGCCGCCCTCCTATTCGCAGCCGTCGCTCGACTGGTATCTGCGCGAGGGTTATCCGCGCTCGGACGTCTGATGCGAGGGCGGCTCATCTGCCGGAGGTCGAACGCAGCCGACAGCGGCCCACTCAGGTCAGCCGGGTTTGACGTGGCCCTCAGGGCGTCGAATCCGATATCGACCGGGCGCCATGCCACAGCCGCCTGACGCCGTCTGAGCGATATTCCGCGCGCCGGAGACGGTCTCCAGCCCGTTTCTCTCTCAGGAGTCGCTCATGCCCATCCGCAACCCCATCGACACCCGATTCCCATTGCCCCGCTGGCCTTCGCGGGAGGGGCTGCCGTCCGACGCGTGCATTTCGTTGCCGCCGACACCACGTCCGCTCGAGGGGCGCCGGCGTCTGGTACAGGAACTGTCGACGATGGCGAACCGGACGGCTTCGCTGCCTTCTCCTTCGCTGATATCCGACGCCCTCGTACGAGGAAGCCATGGCGAGCGACCGGCCCGCTGCCGCCGCGCCGTCGGGGGCGACAATGACCCCACAGCACACGTCGCCGGGCGACGCGCTATGATGCGGCTGGCGCAACATCACGCTCGATCCGTCAATCGGTCGATCCCATCGTCCGATAAGACACCCGATACCACGAAGGGGACACACCCATGAAGACGCTGCTGCGCGGCCTGCTGACCGCATTCCTGTTCACCGTTTTTGCCGTGCCGGCGACGTCGGCATTCGCAGAAGACAAAGTCGTGTACCACATCAACGATGCGGAGCATCAGGCGCTGGCCGGCCTGCGTAACATCCGCAACCAGCTCGACACCGTGCCGGATACCAAGATCGTGGTCGTCGCGCATTCGCAGGGCGTCGATTTTCTGATGGAGAACTACAAGGACGCGGCGACCGTCGGGCCGCTGATTTCCGCATTGCACGCACGCGGTGTGAAGTTCGAGGTGTGTGAAATCACCCTCAAGCAGCGCAACCTGAAAAAGGATCAGTTCGTGCTCGACGCGGATTTCACGCCGTCCGGCGTGGTGGAACTCACGCGCTTGCAGCAAAAGGGCTATGCTTACCTCAAGCCGTAAGCCCGTCGCATGCCGCAAACCGAAACCCCGGCCTTCGCCGGGGTTTTTTTCTTTCGAAGGCGCATCGCGAACCACTGAGGAGCCCGAAGGCGGCGGATACGGTCCGGTCGGCGCGCAGTGATGATGTCGGGCTGCACACGATTGCGCGTTTTTTGCATGTTGCGTCCCGGCAAGGCATTTTTGTTTGGCGCACAATACGCGCACGCTCGCTCACGGAGATGCCCCATGCGATCTGCCGTCCCAACGTCTTTCGCCCTGCCCCGGCGGCTTGCCGTCCTCGCCCTCGCGCTCGTCGGCGTGACGTGCGGGCCGATCTTGTACGCGCTCGCTGCTGCGCAGGCCCCGGCGCAGGCGCTCACCGATCAGGCCGTGCATCACTACGAAGCCGGGCAGCGGACGCAGGCGTTGGAAGAATTCCGCCGCGCGGCAGAGCAAGGCAACCGGCTCGCGCAATTCGATTACGCCATGATGCTGCTCAACGGCGAGGGCGCGAATGCCGATCCCGACGGCGCGGTGCACTGGCTCGAGCGTGCCGCCAGCGCGGGCATGACGCAGGCCCAATACGTCTACGCCAAGATGTTCGACGACGGTTACGTCGTGGGCAAATCCATTGCGCAGGCGAACCTCTGGTACGAGAAAGCCGCGAAGCAAGGACATGTTCAGGCGCAGGCGGCCATTGCCAACGAGTACTTCATCGGACGCGGCGTTCCGAGGGATTACAAGACCGCGTTCAGTTGGTACGAAAAGGCCGCACGTGGCGGAGATCTGCCGTCGCAATACATCGTGGCGAGCTACTACGAACGGGGCTACGGCGTCGTGACCCCCGATCCCGAGCGCGCACGGCTGTGGTACGAGAAGGCCGCTGCGCAAGGCGATGTCGCCGCACAGGGCAAGCTCGATGCGATGAATCGGGAACGCACCCAGCGTGCTTCGCCGACGCCCGGCGCGGCGGCGGCTAAATAGCGCATCGCACCTTGCAAATCTTGATCGCTCTTATTCCGATTGCGAAGAATCCCATCATGAATCGCCGATAGCCGGTCGGTATTCTCAACCTCAACGAATTCATTGTTGAGGAGCGCGAACGACGAACATTGCCGGGCAGATTGACGTGCCGGCATCACACGCTCGCGAAGAGATGATGGAAGCAGACAACCGACCCGCCGCGTTCGACAGCCCCCCGACCGGTGCGGTATTGCGTCTGTTGACCGGACCGATGCGCGGCTGCGAATTTTCCCTGGCATCCGGCATCACGCTGTTCGTCGTCGGCCCCAGCGATCCCGCATTCGACCGTGGTTGGCAAACGGAAATGCCGCCAAACGCCATCTACGTACCGATGGACGGCGACGGCGGCGACAATTTCGAAGTGCTGGTGGACGACGCCGGGCGCGAAGGCCTGTTCATCCGTGTGCTCAATGACGGCGCGGGGGCGGAAGTCGCCATCGACGCTACGCAGATCGCCAGAATGGGCGATGTGCGCGTCGCGGTAAAGCGCATCGACGAGCCCTGGTCCGACGACGTACAGCGCAGCCTGTGTGTCGATGCCCGTCTGGACGACGCAGTGCATCCAGGGCTCAGGCACCGCCGCCGCTGGACGCGCGCCCTCGTGTCGTGCGCCGTCTTCGTCCTGCTCATGGGCGGCCTCTACTACTACTGGCAAGCGGCGCCCCAACGACAGGCGCGCGGCGTCTCGGAGTATCTCGAATCGCTGGGTGGACGCGCGATCGTGCTGCCGGGCGGTGACGGCCGCATCTATGTGCTTACCGCAGATCGCGAGGAGCGCAACGCCCTCGCACGCGCCCTCGGCGGCGATGTCGTCAAGCGTGAGCGGTTGGTGCTGCTCGCGCTGGACGAAGAGAACGCCCGCATCACGCAATGGATCGACGCGTCGCGCACCGACGTGCTGTATTTCAAGCTTTCGCTCGAAGATCCCGCGACACCGGAGTTGTGGATCAACCGCAAGCAAAACGGCATTGCGGAAGCGGAGATGACGCGCTTCCGGGCGGCGCTGCTCGAGAAGATCCCTTACGCCAAACGCGTGAGCATCACGTTGCACGACGAAAACGAAGCGAGCAATGAGGCCGAAGACGCCCTCAAGCGACAGATGGTGCCGTTCTTGCGCACCGATACGCCGGAAGGCGTGACGTTTCACATCAGCACCGAACTCGACGATGTGCAGTTGCGCCGCCTTTACGGCTTCATGCAGACCTTCGAGAAGCGTTGGGGCAAGCGGCTCGTGCATTTCAACATCGACCTGAAGGACGACTGGACGGCTCAGCAGTCGTATGCCTACGGCACGGCTTCCTACGTGAAGGAAGGGCCACATCAGTGGCGATTCATCAACCGACAATAACTTCGGAGACAGAACAAAAATGGCAGACATACCGCGTACGCTCGCTGGCGATAAAACCATGCTGGAGCGAACTTCCAGCGAGTTCAACGGGCCGGTCAACGATTTGAAGAAGCGCATGGAAGACGCGCTGAAAAAGGTCAAAGAGGATCCGACGGATTCCGCGTCGATGGCGGATTTCCAGGCGGCGATGGCCGCCTACACATCGTTGCGCGCTGCACAGTCCGGCACCATCAAGTCGCTGAAAGACGCTGTGCAAGGCGTCATCTCCAAATTCTGACGACGGTGTCGCCACCTTCGTCACCTGCTACCGAGCGAGCTCATCATGTCATTCGATTCTTCGCTGTCTTCGATCTCCGCATTGTCTAAGACGACACCCACGGTGCTGGCCTCCGAGCCGGGCGCGGGCGAGTCGCTGGAGTCGCGCTTCATGAGCGCGGTGGCCAACATGTCTGCCGGTTTCGAAACGCAGCGCGGCGACATTGCGAACGCCGCGATGCACTACGATCCCACGGACGCCGCAAGCGCTGTCGAGTTGCAGACGCGACTGGCCGATTACAGCGTCGGCGTGTCGATGGTGGCGACGATGGCGCGTAAGGCTGTCGGTGCGGTGGAGGCGCTGCTGCGGTGAAACGCCGTTACGTCTTTCCCCTCGTCGTGGTGTTGCTGCTGACAGGCTGTCGCAAGGCCGAGACGCTCTTGAGCGCGCTCGACCAGCAGCAGGCCAACGAAGTGGCCGCCGTGCTGCTGCGCCACAACATTACGGCGCAGAAGATCGACGCAGGGAAGGCGGGCTACTCGATCACCGTCGACGCGGCGGACTTTCCGCAGGCGGTCGACTGGCTCAAGACATACGATCTGCCGCCACGTCCGCGCATGGAAATCGCACAGATGTTTCCGCCCGATTCGCTTGTGGCTTCCCCCCGGGCCGAGCGCGCGCGTCTGTACTCCGCGATCGAGCAGCGTCTGGAGCAATCGGTACGCATGATGCAGGGCGTGCTGGCGGCGCGCGTGCACGTGAGCTATGACGTCGACGGTCAGAACGGCGAGCCGTCGAAAGGCAGTCCGCACATCTCGGCCGTGGTGGTCTATCAGGACGGCGTGAACGGCTCCGAGCTGATCAACGACATCCGCCGGTTCCTGAAGAACAGCGTGGACGACCTGCGGTACGAGAACATTTCTGTCGTGCTCTCGCAGCAGCCTGCCACGCTGGGTACGCAGACGCCGATGCCACCGGTGAAACCGGGCGACGACGAACGCCCGGTGTGGCCTTATCTCGCGGGCGGCGGGTTGATGGCGTTCGTTCTGGTCTTCGGTGCGCTGAGTGCGCGCTCAAGGGCATCTCGCACGGGATGGCCGCGCCGCGCCGTCGAGTCCGAGACGAAGGAGGGCTGACCGTGTCGTTCAAGCCCACGCCCGGTTTGCATGAATCGCAAAGCCCCATCGCCGTGTGCTGGCGCGCGATGATGTTCGACCCGGTGTCGTACATCCATGCCGCACGCTTCGTGTATCCGACACAGTTCTCGTCGCCGCGCCAGCGTGCGGTCATCAACGAGATGCTCATTGCCGAGTTTCGGCTCGACAGTCATTGGCCGTTCGATCAGATCGGGATCGTCGAGCGACCGTGGGTACTGAATTGGCGTCTGTTGCCTCAGGTGGCGTACCTGATGGGATGTCAGGCGCGCAAAGCGAGTCTGTGCCGGCGTGCGGCACTGCTGCGGCTGCCCGAGTGGGCGTATGCCTACGCCAAGTTGCCGGTGCTCGACGCCTTGCCGCCGGCGAGCGTTGCGCCACCGTCGCACGAAGATCTGATGGCCGAGGGCTTCGTGCGCCTCATCGCGCTCGGCGCGACGCTGCGCGAACCGCTTCGCCAATGTTTGCCGTTGCTGTTTCCTCCCATCGATTCGTACGCCGCAGACGTGCCCGACGCGCTCGACGTCCGACTGTTCGTGACTGCGCTGCAATATGCCAAGAAGCATCCCCATCCCCCCCCAGACACCCGTCATTGACGGTGTCGTCGTCGCGCGGGATCAACTGGCTCGCGGTGTGGTGCGCATGCGCGTGGACAACGACATTCGTCACTGGGCCCGACAGTACGTCGTTCGCTCGCAGCGCGAGATCGACGCGCTGCGGCGACAAGCGATGCGCGATGGCTATCGCGACGGTGTGGCGGCGGCCCTTGGCGACGTGGTGGCGCACCTGATGCGCACCGAACAGATGTGCGACCGGTGGCGCACGGAAATGATCGCGCAGATGCGCGAGTTGCTGAGCACGGCGACGCAGCACCCTCAGGCGCTGCTCGCCGCGCTCGACGACGCGATGAACACGTTTGCGGGGATGTCGTGCGTGCCGCCCGGTGTCCCGCTCATCGTCGTGCTGCCGGCGCGGCTCAAACCGCAAAGCGACGACATTCGGGCTCGTATCGGCGCTGTGTGCGCCGCGCCGCTCACGCTCGAATTTCGGGCGGCTCACGATCGTATCAGCGTGCAGCGTGGCGGCGCGGTGATCGAGTACGACCCGCAAGACTATGTGGCGCGAGCCGAAGCGGCGCTGGACATCGATCCCCACGTGCCCCGTGCGGATCTGAGCGCCATGCTCGCGTCGGCGCTTGCGTCGCTGCGTCGACGCGTGGACGAGTTGAACGCGATGAACGAATCGAGTGAGTCGAGGGAATCGAACGAATCGAATGAATGGGCCGAACTGAACCGTGCCCGGGCATGGGCGCAGCCTGGCGACGGGCCGTTCGCCAAGGAGAGTGAAGATGACGACCGCGATTGATGGACCCACGACGTTATCGCCGGCACCCGCCGACGATGCGATGGCGCCGATCTCGCTCGCGCTGCGTGTGCAGTCGATGCGACCCCCTGGCGTCGATGCGTCGGCGCGAGATCCCGCACCGGGATCGTCTCCGCAGCCGGAGACGGGCAGTGACGAGGGGCAGGACAAGGTCGACCCTTCCGAGGCGTGGCAAAAGCTTTTCAACACACTGATGGTGATGGAGTGGTTCGACGGATGGCTCGATCGCACCGAAGCAACGGTTGACAACGGAGACGGTGACAGTTGAAGCAGGGCGCACCGCATGCGAGCGCCGAATAGCGGCGAAACAGAAAAACCGTCGGTTGCCGACGGGAAGCGAGGTGGGCGATGAGAAGTATGGAAATCATGGAAGACGCGCAGGCACTGGCGGCGAATCAGCCGATCGCATTGGCATGCGACGGCGTGTGGTTCGTCTGCTCGCCGCCGTCCACGCGAAGTCTGTTGCTCGAACTGCAACCCGCCGGTCATGGCGGCGCCGGTGGCGCGACACGGCTGGAATTGCCACCGGGCTACTGCGGCCTGCTGCTGTTCGGCAAGGGCAACCTGCTGGTCAGAGGCGGCACGCTGCACTACCACCGCATGCATTGCGACGTGCTGGTCAAGCTGCTGGCCTTCATGGACGAGGCGCACGCCACGGGCACGGACACCCACGACAACTACCGGCGCGGCGCAGTGCCGGGATTGCACCGGGTGCCGGTGCAGGCGTCGTGGGCGGATCGCCGTCAGTGCGAATTGTGGTTCCTCAGTCAGATCGCCGCGCCCGGCGAAGGTTTTCGCACGATGCTCGATATGCTGCGCCGATGCGAATCCTACGATCTGATTCGTTTTCTGCTCACGCGGGCGCCCACGGGCGGCACGTTGCGGCATATGTGTACGAAGTACGGCGTGTCGTATTCGCATTTCCGGCGCCTGTGTCGGGGCGCGCTCGGCGAGTCGGCCAAGATTGCGTTGCGCGACTGGCGCATGGCGCGCTCGATGCTCGAAGTCGCGCAGGGCAACGATAGCTTTACGGAAATCGCATTGCGTAACGGATATGCCTCGTCGTCGCATTTCTCAACGGAAATCAAGGAACTGATCGGTATGTCGCCGACCAGTGCCGCCGGTGCACTGCGAACGTTGGCTCGATGAAGAAAGCGTATTACTTCGCCTGCGCGATGGCGGCCGCAGGCGTGTCGAACGTGGCCGTCGCTTCATGGGCCATGGCATTGTCCTCAGCGGGCACGCTGGACGGCAAGTCGATGTCGGTCGAAGGCACCAGCCGCCACCCGGACACCGAAGCGGACGCCGGCACGAAAGCGCCGGCGCCGCAGGCGTCATCGAAGCCGTCGCCACAGGGGACGCCGGGGACGCCGGGGACGCAGGGGACGCCCACGCAAGGCGGTTATGTGGCCCGCAACGACAATCTGCGCGAGTTCTTCGCCGCGCTGTCGCCCTATCTTGGCCGTGCGGTCATCGTGAGCAATCTCGCAGCGAAGAAACAGGTCTCGGGAGACTTCGACATGTCGAATGCCCGCACGCTGCTTGAATCGATGGCCACCCGGCTCGGGCTGATCTGGTATCACGACGGGCAATCGATCTTCGTGTACGACGCGTCCGAGATCCGCAGCGCGACCGTCTCGATGAATTACGCGTCGTTGAGCGATCTGGAATCGTATCTGCGCGGCGCAGGGCTTTACGACCGCCGCTATGCGATTCGCGGCAAGCCGGGCAGCAAGGTGTTCTACGTCTCCGGGCCGCCGGTGTTCGTCGATCTGGTGCTCGCTGCGTCGCGCTCCATCGACCGCGCCATGGTCAGCGAGATCCCGGCGGCCGGTCCCGATCGGATCGGCGTGGTGCGCATGGACAACGCGTTCGTTTCCGACCGCACGTATCAGATGCGCGATGAGCGGATCGTCATTCCCGGCATGGCGTCGGTGATTACGCAATTGGTACAACCCGGCGGCGCCTCCGCAAGCGGCTCGCCGCCAGCCACGCAACTGCCGCTGTCGCCGCAGGAGCCCCGCAGCGGCGAGCGGCCCGCACCGTTGCCGCCGCCGTTGCCGGGACTCGGCACGCCCTCGTCGACGAATCCGGTCCTACCGCCGGCGGCGCTGTCGGGCGAGCGTGCGCCGTCGTACGGTCGCGTTGTCGTGGAGCCGTATCCGGCGGGCAACAGCTTGCTCGTGCGCGGCACGGCCGAACAGGTCGAACGCGTGGAGCGGCTCGTTTCGCGGCTCGACGCGCCGCGCCGTCACATCGAGTTGTCGCTCTGGATCATCGATGTGCGCAAGGAGGCGCTCGATTCGCTGGGCGTCGACTGGTCGGGGGGCATGAACCTCGGGTCGAGCGTCGGCCTTCTGCTCAATACGACCACGCCGGTCAGCACGCTCGACGGCGTGCGCTTTCTGGCGCGGATTCAGGCCATGGCGGCGAACGGAAAGGCGACGGTCGTGTCGCGTCCGGTGATTCTTACGCAGGAGAACATTCCCGCCCTGTTCGACGGGAGTCAGACGTTCTATGTGCCCCTCGAAGGCGAGCGCACGACAGACCTGCGCAGCGTCACCTACGGCACGATGATCAGCGTGTGGCCCCGCTTCGCCGGCCGCGACGAGATCGAGATGACGCTCAACATCGAAGACGGCACGACCGTACCAGGCAAAGAGGGGGAGGAGCAGAGCAAGTACACGGTATTGCCCACGGTGTCGCGTACCCGTATCAGCACCATCGCGCGCGTGCCGCAGGGCAAGAGTCTGCTCATCGGCGGGTTCACGCGCGACAGCGGCGACACCGTCGAGAGAAAAATTCCGCTGCTCGGCGACATTCCGTGGCTCGGCCGCGTGTTTCGCTACAACAGCACGACGCAGAACAACGACGTGCGCGTATTCCTGATTCAACCGCGCGAGATCGACGGCCCGCTGGCGCGTGACGCGAGCGATATCGCCGCCGATACCGCTGCGACCCTGCCTTATCCGATCGAGCGTGTGTCTAAGGACGTGCGACGCGCGACCGGCCTCGATGTACCGCCGATTGCACCGGGCGACGACGGGACCGGGACCCAGCCCCCCGCAACGCCTGCCGCGCCGTCGGCAAACGCGTCACCGGACGCGACACCGGACGCGACACTTTTACCCCCTTCGTCGGGCGCCGGCGCCGAGCCGGTGGCGCGCGACGATTCCACCCTTCACAACATGGAGGTCGACCGTGGCCAGTCTTGATGTCATCCGGTCGTCGCCGTCGTCCTCATTCTCGGAGAGCACTGCCAAGACGTCATCCGGCAGGCAGCGCGCCACGAGAATGGCGGACGATGACGACGGTCCCCAGCGTCTGCTCTCGGGCGGACCCGTCGCCGATATTCGCCGTGCGTCGGAGTCGAGCGATGAAATGTCGTCCGCGATGGCGCAGTTCCGCCTGCGCGCCAATCGCCAGGAAGAAAACCGTGGCATGGCCCAGAGCTATGACTACATTCTCGAAGAAGACGCGCCGAACAAAATCCGCGAAATTCTCGGCGCATCGTGGGTGACGCCCGAGGAGCTGACGCGTTTGCTGCGCAGGGCGTTCGACGATGTCAGCGACCGCTGGCTCGCCTTGCAGGCCATCGCCACGCAGCGCGCCAGCCTGCGCGTGGACCAGCAGCTCGTGCTGGAGGCGGTCATCGCCGAAGCGCAGGCGGCGCCCCCGGAAGAGATTCGCGAGCGCAAGGCCGGCGTGCATTGCGCGATCAAGGCACGGCTGGTCGGGCACCACATGGCGCTCGATTTCGCACCGAATATGTTGCGCGCCGCGTATCGCAGCTTTCTCACGACCGAGTCGTCGGATATCGAGATTTATCAGACGTGGATTTCCGGTTTCGGCGCCGAGCGGCGTGAGCAGGTGCTCGTCTTCATGGAAGGCGCGATCGTCGACGACATGCGGGCGGAGGACCCGAGCAGCACGCCACCGCAATTCGCCTCGTCGCTGGCGCGGCTCGGCACGCTGCGACGCCTGCGCGCCTGTGAACGCAGCTTCGTGCTTCGCGTGAGCGGGAGTGCACTGGCCGCACCGTTCAACGCGAACGAGAAGGACTGGCTGCATTTCCTGCTCGCCGTGCTGACCGATCCCATGGCGCTGGACGAATCGCTGCGTTACACCATGGGCGTCAATGCCCTCTTGCACGACAACCGCGACCACGCCCGTCTCATTAATCTGCTGCTGTTCGCGTGTCATCAGTTGCCCGGTGAGCCATTGCAGACGCAGGAAAATCGCGATCTGCTCCTTGAAGGACTTCAAGCCCTCGGTGGCGTGGCGTATGCCCGTGAGAGCAGCGCTCACGCGGCAGACCCGGTGTCGCGAAATCGCCGGAGTGCGTAATGTCCGCGGCGCTGCTTAGCGACCTGCGGGGTCGTCCCGAGATCGTCATTCTGGTACTGATGTCGTGCGTGATCGCCATGCTGGTGATTCCCCTGCCGACGTATCTGGTCGACTTTCTCATCGGCACCAACATCGCCATTTCCGTGCTGCTTTTTCTGGGGGCGTTTCACATCGAGAAGATCCTGAACTTCTCGTCGTTCCCATCGATGCTGCTCATCACCACGCTGTTCCGGCTCGCTTTGTCGATCAGCACCACGCGTCTGATCCTCATCGACGCCGACGCGGGCAAGATCATCGATTCGTTCGGGCAGTTCGTGATCGGCGACAGTCTGGCCGTCGGTTTCGTGGTGTTCGCCATCGTGACGGTCGTGCAGTTCATCGTGATCGCAAAGGGCTCGGAGCGCGTGGCGGAAGTGGCCGCGCGCTTCTCGCTCGACGGCATGCCCGGCAAGCAGATGAGTATCGACGCCGACGTGAAAGCCGGCTCGCTCGATAACGACGGCGCACGCGAGCGGCGCAGTGTGCTCGAGCGCGAGAGTCAGTTGTACGGTTCGTTCGACGGCGCGATGAAGTTCGTCAAGGGCGACGCCATTGCGGGCATCGTCATCATCTTCGTCAATCTGATCGGCGGCATCATCGTCGGCATGATGCAACGAGGCATGGAACTGGGCGGCGCGCTCACGACGTACACCACGCTCACTATCGGCGACGGGCTCGTTGCGCAGATTCCGGCGCTGCTCATCTCGGTGGCGGCGGGCTTTGTCGTGACGCGGGTGAACGGCGAGGCCGACAACATGGGACGCACGATCATCAGCCAACTGATGGGCAACCGTTTCGTGCTCGGGGCGACGGCATTGCTCACGCTGATCATCGGCACGCTACCGGGGTTTCCATTCCTGACGTTCACGCTGCTGGCCTGCCTGCTGGCGTGCGCCTGCTACTTCGCCAAGCCGGCGCACGCCCGCTCCAGCGCGGCGGTGGCAGGCAAGGCGGGCCCCGTCGCCGACGGGGCGGGCAAGGCGAAAAAACCGGGGATGGGGGCGGACAGTTCACTCACATCGATCGAGGACCTCGACAATGTGGCGCCATCGACGGCGCCGCTGGCCATCGTGATTCCGTCCGCGCAGGTGCCCGCGTTCGAAGCTGCCACCTTCACGCAGCGGGTGAGAAGCCAGTTCTTCACGGACTTCGGCGTGCATTTGCCGGAACTGCTGTTGCAGGGCTCGCCTGCGCTGGACGCCTCGCGTGCGGCCGTCTACATCAACGAGGTGCGGGCCGACGAGTTCGTCATCTTCTACGACCGCGTGCGCGTCGATGCTTACACCAGCGAGATCGCTTCGCTGGATTTCCAGCCGGTTTTCTCGGGACCGGAGCGCGGCCGATGCGCATGGGTCACGCCGGAGCAGGGCGAGACGCTCAAGGCGATGCGGCATGTCACGCATCTGCCGGCCGACGAGTTGTACCAGAGTCTGTCGGTGTTGCTCACGCGCCATGTCAACGAGTTCTTCGGCATTCAGGAGACGAAAAAACTGCTCGATCTGGTCGAGCAGCACTACCCGGATCTGGTCAAGGAAGTGCTGCGCCACGTGGCGTTGCAGCGTGTCTCGGAAATTCTTCAGCGTCTGGTGATGGAGCGCATCTCCGTGCGCAACATGAAGCTCGTGATGGAAGTGCTCGCCATGTGGGCGCCACGCGAGAAGGATGTGCTCAATCTCATCGAGCATGTTCGGGGTGCGCTCGGCCGCTACATCTGCAACAAGTTCCTGCGCAACGGCGAGTTGCGCGTCGTCATGCTTTCCGCCGAAGTCGAGGAGAGCGTACGTCGCTCGATTCGCCAGACGGCGGGTGGCGCGTTCGTGAACATGGACCCGAAGGACGCCGAGACGCTGCTCGATCGCGTGGCGCTGGCCCTCGATAGCTCCGGGCGCGCCCACAAGGACATCGTGCTGCTGGCGTCCGTCGACGTGCGGCGCTTCGTGAAGAAGCTGGCCGAGACGCGCTTTCGCGATCTTGAAGTGCTGTCGTTCGGCGAATTGGTCGACGGCGTGTCCGTCAACGTCATCAGCACGATCTGAGGGGAGTGAGGCTCGGTCATGGAACGTTCCGCCATGGAATCGCAGAAGGCGCATCCGGCATTCGTCAGGCAGTTGGCGCTCATTTCGCGCATCGCCGGGTATACGGCGGAGGCACACCTTCCCGGAGTGTCGATCGGCGAGATCTGTGAGATCCGCCGGACGTGGCGCGATGCCGAAGTGGTGGGGCAGGCGCAGGTCATCGCCGTGCACGACGACCGGGCGATTCTCAGCCTGTTCGCGGCGACGCAGGGCCTGTCGTGCGATTCGGCGTTGCTGCCCACGGGCCGGCAGGCGACCTGTCGGCCTCATGACGACTGGCGCGGTGCGGTGCTCGACGCCAGTGGCGGCGTCGTGGATCGCATCGACGCACGAGAGGTGACGACGATGCGCCCGACGGTGGGCGAACGCCCGCTGCTCGCGCCGGCATTGCCTTACGAAAACCGTGTCGGTGTCGACATCGGCCTGCATACCGGCTTGCGCGCCATCGACGCGCTCATGCCCTGCGGCATCGGCCAGCGCGTCGGCATTTTCGCGCCGGCGGGCTGTGGCAAGACGTCGTTCCTCAGCGCATTGATGGCGGGCGTCGAGGTCGACACGACCGTCATCGCGCTGATCGGCGAGCGGGGGCGGGAAGTGGTGGAGATCGTCAACGAGTTGCGTGCGTCGCCGGGCGCGCATCGCTGCGTGGTGATCTTCGCGACGTCGGACGCGCCGGCGGTCACGCGTCGCAACGCCGCGCTGCTGGCCACGACCGTCGCCGAGCATTTCCGGGATCAGGGGCATCGCGTGGCGCTGTTTGTCGATTCGCTCACGCGCTACGTGCGGGCGTGCCGCGATCTCGCGCTGGCGACCGGCGAGTTGCCGATGCGCGCCGGTGTGCCGGCGTCCGTCTACAGCAGCCTGCCGCAGTTGCTCGAACGTGCGGGGGCGGCAAAGCGCGGCAGCATCACCGCGTTCTACACGGTGCTGATGGAAGACGAGGAGATGCCCGACCCGATGGTCGAAGAAATCCGCTCGATTCTCGACGGGCACATTCATCTGAGCGCGCAGCTCGCGCATCGCAGTCACTACCCGGCCATCGACGTGCTGCGCAGCGTGAGCCGGGTGGCGACGCGTGTCGCGACGCCGGAGCACCTTCGGGCCGCCGGCGCGTTGCGCGCGTGGCTGGCGCGTCTCGAATCGTTGCAGACCCTCGTCGATCTCGGCGAATACCGGCCCGGCGCGAATGCGCAGGACGACCGGGCGATGGACGCCAAGCCGCATATCGACGCGTTCTTGCAGCAGGGCAAGGGCGAATGGTCGTCCGCCGACGAGACGTTGGAGAAGATGCATGAAATCGTGGGCTGACGCACGCCGTCTGTGTCGCGGCGCATTGCAGATGAAGCGATTGCAGGAGCGCGAATTGCAGGACATCTCGATGAAGGACGCGGAACTTGCCCAAAAGTACGGCGAACTCGCGGCCCAGCGCGACGCAATCCAGCGGTTGATCGCTTCTTCGAAGCCGTCTCAACTCGAGTCCGATATGACGGGCATACGTGGCGGCATGCGAACCACGGCCATGTTGCGCCAGCAAGTGCGCGACATCGAAGTGAAGCTGTCGACACTGGCGGAGTCGCGTGAGCAGCTCGAGACCGATCGCGAGCTGACGGAAATCGAGTGGCGTCGCTGGTGGCGAAAGGAAACCAAGTACACACGCCTGACAAGGACGTTGCGTAACGATGCCCGCAAACGTCAGGTGCACGTCGAGTGCGTAGAACTGGAGGAGCGTCAGTCATGGAATCCATGAGCGGAGCAGAGAGGGGCGTCGCGTCGACGAATCCGGTGGACCCCGGCGCACAGTCGCGAGACGACATGTCGATCAAGGAACGGCTCGACGAGGAACTCCGTCGACGCCGGCCCGACCGCCTGGAGCGGGACGTCGTCCCGGTCGGCCTGCCCGTCTGGCTGATGCCGGCGCCACCGCCGCAAGAAACGCCGATGTCTCTCTCTCTCGCACAGACGCCGGGGACGTCGGGCGACGGGGCGGCGTGGACGTCACTGGTGCCCGACGTGGACAACGCGAACGCGGCGGACAGTGCCGCAGGTCTGCGTCGCGCCGATGCCGAGATCGCCGCCAGACAGGCGGCGGCCGAAGCCACGGCACGGCGCGCGCCGAAAACCTCGATACACGACACCGCGCGCTCTCCGGCTGCGCAGGGCGCGGGCGACGGCGGTAACGGGCATCCGTTGACGCCGGGAGACGGGGTCGATGCTTCGCGCGCAGACGAGCCCTTGGCGTTGCAGCGGGACACCGGTTTGACGGATCGCCCCGGCGGGCAAGCTTCCTCGCCCGCAGACGCGCTCACGGTGCGCGAGGCAGCGCCGGCGATGGGCGGCGACGCGCGCCGGCATGCGCGCAACGGGCATGGCGACGGAGGGGCTTCCGGCATGCCGGCCATCGTCCAAGGGGCGCCGCCGAACCGGCCGGCGCAAAGAGCGCCTGCGCCGTCGTCGCATGGCGACGCCGCGAGGGCATCGGGACGAAACGCGTCATCCCATGCCGCGCAGGCCGACGTCCGCCCGCCGGGCAGCGGCGACAGCATGCGTTATGCGTTCGGCAGTTGGGGCAAGGGGCATTTCGTGAATGTGCAGGTGATGCAGGTGGAAGGACGAAGGCACTTCCTGCTGGGCGCCTCCGACGCCATCGTGCAGCGCCGACTGGCATCTGCTTTACCGGCGTCGGGCGACATCGCGACGCCGCGCGGTATGAGCGATGCGGGCGTGCGTGTCGTCGAGGCCGTGCCCGGGTCGGGCGAGAACCCGGACGAGGAGTGAGGATTGCGCATGCTGAAGCTACGCCGTATCGACGAAGACCTGTCCCGGCTCGACGCCGCCGCCCGGGCGTGGCGCGCGTGCGGCTGGCATGCGTCGCTCGAACACCTGCCGCGCATGGGGTCGTGGATGCTGGTGCAGGACACGGCGCGCACGTGGCAGGGGTGGGTCGAGCCGGGCATGTGGCTCGAAGGCGTCGCCCATGAACTCGCGTCGCTCGCCTGTTGCGCCGATTCGGAGCAGCTCGCCGCACGTCTGTTCGCCGTGACCGCCAATCCGTTGCATCTGCCGATGCCGGAACTGCGTTACGACATCCTCGATGTCGGCGCACCGGTCGACGGCGCCGCGTTGCCCGAGGCCACGCTGCTCAAGGTGCGTGCGACGGAATGCCCCGTATGGCTCACGCGTGTGCCCGAGGTGAAGGCGGCATTGCCGCTCGACCTGCGCGGCGTGCGTTTCCCGCTCGATGTGGAACTGGGCCGCAGCCGCGCCCGGATCGAAACGCTGCGACGCGTGCAGCGTGGCGACGTGCTGATCGTGCGCGACGTGCAGCGGCGGCTGAGTTGCGCCGGCAGGATCCTCGGCGGCTATGGGCAGGCGCCGGGCAGCGCGATGCTCGAAACCTGGCTGCACGACGCGATCGACAACTTGGGCGGCATGAACGAGATCAACGGTATGAACGACATGATGGATATGGACGACATTGACGATTTGGCGCCGGAAAGCGGACATCCCTACGGCGATGCCCGCTACGGCCAATCCGAACGGCGTGAGCAACCTGCGGTCGCGCTGCCCTTCGAGCAGCTCCCGGTCGAACTGGTGTTCGTGCTGCAACGTCAGCGCATGACGCTGGCCGAGCTTCAGCAGCTCGGTCAGGCGAGGGTGCTCGAACTGCAAGCCGGTGCGGAGCAGCGCGTGGAAGTGCGCGTCAACGACACGTTGCTCGCGCGTGGGGAACTGGTGCAGCTCGACGGGCGGCTCGGTGTCGAGATCACCGACTGGCTGATGGCGCCGAAGGGCGCGCCGCGAGACGGCGATGCGCAATCGGGGGGCAGCGCCTCGGGGACGTCACGCATGTCAGGAATGTCGGGGTCGCACCATGTGGAGTGATATGCCGGCGATCGGCATACTCAGCTTCTTCACGTTGCTGCCTTTTCTGGTGGCTTCGGGCACCTGCTTCGTCAAGTTCTCCATCGTGTTCGTGATGGTTCGCAACGCGCTCGGTCTGCAACAGGTGCCGAGCAACATGACCTTGAACGGCGCGGCGTTGCTGATCTCGATTTTCGTGATGCTGCCGGTGACTACGGCGGTGCTCGACGCCTATCAGGCCAACCCCGTGAACTTCGCCGATCCGAACTCGGTGCGGCGCTTTCTCGACGACGGACTCAGTCCCTATCGCGACTATCTGCTGAAGTACGCCGATCCGCAACTCACTCAGTTTTTCGCACGCCAGGAACTGAGCCGGGATGGCACGGACGCACCCCCCGATACGGCGGACCCGTCGATCTTCGCCTTGCTGCCCGCTTACGCGCTCACCGAGATCAAGAGTGCTTTCACCATCGGCTTTTATCTTTATTTGCCGTTCGTCGTGGTCGATCTGGTGGTCTCGAGCGTGCTGCTCTCGCTGGGCATGATGATGATGAGCCCGGTGACCATCTCCGTGCCGATCAAGCTGATTCTGTTCGTGGCGATGGACGGATGGTCGCTGTAGTCGCAGGGACTGGTTCGCCAGTACCTGCCATGAGGGCGCAACGCCATGGATAACCTGATCTTCGCGGGCAACCGCGCGCTGTACCTGGTGCTGGTGCTGTCGGCCGGGCCGGTCGCCGTGGCAACGCTCGTGGGCGTCGTCATCGGTCTGCTTCAGACCGTCACGCAAGTGCAGGAACAGACGCTGCCGTTCGGCCTGAAGCTGCTCGCCGTGTCGCTGAGCCTGTTCCTGCTGGCCGACTGGTATGGCGAGACGCTGGTGGCGTTCGGCGCGTCGATGATGCAACTCGCCATGGCGGGCAAAGCCTGAGATGGACCCGACGCTGATATTCGAGCACCACGACGGCATACTGGCCACGGCGATCGCCTACGCCCGCGTGGCGCCCACGGTGTTCCTGCTGCCGATTCTCAACGGGAACGTGCTCGCTGGCGTGGTGCGTACGGTGGTCTCGATGTGGATGGCCGTGGGCGTCTGGCCGTACCCCTACGGCGCGCCGCTGGCGCTCGACGCCCCCGTCTGGGCGGTCCTCCTTCGCGAGGCTGCCGTGGGCCTTCTGATCGCCGTGGCGGTCGCGTTTCCGTTCTGGGTGTTCCATGCGCTGGGCGCTTACATCGACAACCAGCGCGGCGCGACGCTCAGCAGCGTGATCGACCCGGCAAACGGTATCGACACCTCGGAACTGGCCGGGTTCTTTCAGTGGTTCGGGGCGGTGATCTATCTGCATCTCGGCGGCATGACGCTATTGCTCGAAGTGCTGGCGCGCAGCTATCGCGTGTGCGAGCCGTTCGGTAACTGCACACTGTCCGCCCCCCGCGTGCACGCGTTTCTGGACGTGCTGGTCGGCCACGCGATCGCGCTGTCGGCGCCGGTCGTCGGTGCGTTGTTCCTGTCCGAACTCATCCTGGGGCTGCTCTCCCGTTTCGCACCGCAGGTCAATGCGTTTGCGTTGTCGCTGACGATCAAGAGCCTGATCGCGTTCACGATATTGCTGATCTACTTTTCCGCGACGCTGCCCGACGCATTGGTCTCGCTATTCATGCGACCCGACGATGTCGTGCGCTGGCTCTCGCCGCCGAGGTCGTAGACAGCATGGGCGAGAAGACAGAGAAGCCGACACAGAAGCGGCTTCGGGACGCCGCGAAGAAAGGGCAATCGTTCAAGAGCAAAGAGCTGACGATGGTCACGCTCGTCTTCGTCGGCCTGATCTACGTGCTCTCGACCGACCCGCTGTTATGGCTGATGCAGGAATACCGTCAGGTGCTGGCGGACGGGAAATTCGTCAATCCGCAGGCGTACGCCATCCGGTTGTTCAGGCATGGGCTCGAAGCGTTCCTGCCGGTGCTGCTCGTGTGCATTGCGGCCGCCGTGTTGCCCACGTTGGTCCAGACGGGATTCCTCTGGGCGAGTCAGGCGCTCAAGCTCAACCTCGGTGCGGTCAACCCGCTGCAAGGCGCGAAGCGCATCTTCAGCATGCGAACGCTCAAGGACTCGGTCAAATCGGTGCTGTATCTGCTCAGTTTCGCGGCGATCACGGTGGCGTTATGGAGTCGCGCGAAAGGGCTGCTGTTCGCACAGATCCATATGAGTCCTGCCGGCGTGGCTGCCGCATGGGTCGAACTCGTCATGACGCTGGTGTGGATCTCGCTGATCTGCGTGGTGCCCATTGCCGTGCTCGACGCCATGGTCGAGTTCTGGTTGTTCATGCGTGAGCAGCGCATGGAGCGGCACGAGGTCAAGCGTGAGCAAAAGGACTCTGACGGCAATCCGGAGATCAAGCAGCGACGTCGCAGCATGCACTCCGAGCTGCTCTCGGAAGCGGTGAAGTCCGATATCCGGGATTCGCGGCTGATTATCGCCAACCCGACGCACATTGCCGTGGGCATCTATTTCCACGCCGACATCGTCGCGCCGCCGTTCATCTCGGTCATGGAAACCAATGCGCGCGCGCTTGCGGTGCGTCGCTACGCCGAGTCGCAGGGCGTTCCCGTGATCGGCGACGTCGCGCTCGCGCGTCGTCTGCATCGCACGCACCGGCGCTATACGTTCGTCTCCCTCGAAGAGATCGACGCCATCATGCGACTCCTCCTCTGGCTGGAGGACGTCGAGCGAGCCGGTATGCACGATGACGAGGAAGACACCGGAGACGGTGCAAACGAGGGGCCGGCGAAGGAAGACGGCGAGGCGGCCGGGGAAGGTGCCGATGAAGCGAGCAGAGCAGCGATGGAGGAAGCGACCGATGACGTGACGAATGGTGTGACGAAGGGTGTGACGAATGACGTGACCGATGACGTGATTGACGAAGGCGTTGACGACTCCGGCAATGGTCTGCGTGAGGAAAAGGCTGATTTGCGTGGCGCTGCGGCGTCCGATATCGAAAACGGTGGCTAAGCCCCGCTCGGCGGGCCGGTCGATGTGATGGCCCCCCGTTAGGAATCGGGGGGGAAGGCGTCACGAAATCCGACATTAGTGACCGTATTCGATAGAACGCTTTTTGGAAGTCTCCCAAGGGGTGCGTTGCTTAAATGTTAGTTATCGGGATGCCGGCAATGGCGACGAGCGGCATGGCACAGCACCCCGCTTTCACGACCCTCCGGGAGGAATGATGGTACGTCGGGACATGCGTCATCTCTGGTGGTTGCACGACGTCGGCACATCGACGGATCTGATCGAAGTCGGCGGTGCCGCACCGGAACCGGGATGCCTGCGCTCGATGGCGCGAGACGCCTTCTCGGGGCTGCGCGAGACGCTGCGTGCCGATGGAACCGCACTGCCGTCCGAATGCGATCTGTTTCCCGATGCGATGCCCTCGGACGCCTCGGCAGGGACCGGCCGCCGGGCCACCCGCATGCGACTGAGTCATGCTGCGCGCCGTGCGCTCGCCGCCCACGGTCGTGCACGGGAGGCGTTCGAGCGCAATCAGGAGCGGGCGATGCAGGCCGATCTCGTCGTCGCCGAAATTCAACTGGTACTCGACATTCTCTCGCCGCGCGATCCGCAATACGCGAGGGCCAGCAAGAAACGTCACTTGGCACTTGCCGAAGCGCGCGAAGCCGCCGCGCAAGCCGACGACGGCTATCGATCGATGCGCATGAACGGCGTCGATCCATGGATCCGCTATCTCGCGAAACTGCCTGATGGCTCACAGGCGCCGTCGGCCGAGCCAGCGCTGCACAGCGATCGCGCCGGGCACCCCGGCCGGGGCGCACACCGTTCCTTCTGGGGCCGCCCTGCGACCGGATGTCGTCGCGCTGCGGTATCACGGCTCGCATTTATTCCAGTCACCCGACTGGCAAACAGAAGATTGACCCGTTTTCGGGTATCGGAAGGAGGTAATTCGATGACACAAGCGGCAACGCAAACAGACACGGACGAGGGTCGCGTGACAAGCGCAATCTGGAATGCCGTAATCGCCGGCGCCAGTCTCAAGGATATTCATGGCATTCCTAATGAAACCATGGACGGCCTATATGCACACGCCTACGACTTCTACAGCAATGGTCAGTTGACACAGGCAGAAGCTTTCTTCCGCTTCCTCTGCATCTACGATTTCTACAACCCCGAATATATCGTCGGACTCGCGGCGGTGTGCCAGCTCAAGGAGGAGTATCAGAAAGCGATCGACCTCTACGCGATGGCGTTCGCCGTCGGCAAGAACGATTACCGTCCCGTCTTCTATGCGGGGCAGTGCCAGATGATGATGCGCAACCGGCCAATGGCGCGCGAGTGCTTCGAGCTGGTGTGCGAGAGCAGTTGCGACGCCGACCTTCGCACGAAAGCCAAGGCGTATCTCGACGCGATCGGCGCAGACGATGCCGAGGAAAAAGCGCCCGGCAACAAGGAGGCCGCATGAGCACGATGACGATTTCTCCGTCCGGCATTTTGCCGTCGCTGCTGGGCCCCGATGTCGAGCCCGGCGTCGGCGGTCCCGATGGCGCGGGCAAGCCGCCGCCGGCGGGACAACTCGATATGAATTCGGTGGTGAAGAAGATCATCGAGAACATGACGTCCGAGAAAGACGCGCCGTCGGAGAGACCGGCCGACAGCCGCGATCTGAAGTCGCCGCCGAACGATACGCGCATGAGCATTACGTACTTGCTCAGCCGGCTGAAGGACTTGTTCAGTGAATCGTCGCTCGCCGATCTTCAGAATCATCTGAAGCAAAAGGAAGTGGAGGCTGCGGAAAAACAGGCGTTGGCGGAGCAAAGTCAGGCGGAGTTCGACAAGGCGCTCGCCGATGCGGCGGATGCGATCGCGAACTACGAAGCGGCGCTCGACGCCCTCACGCAAGCGAAGGAGGCGCTCGATCAGGCCAGGCGCAAGCTCGACGCGGCCAAGGCCGCACTCGATGCGGCGATGCCGGGTACCCCCGAATACGATGCCGCCAAACAGGCCTATGACGCCGCGAAAGCCGAGTACGACGCCGCGAGCGGCAAGTACGACAGCGCCAAGAACGACGCGACCAAGGCAAACGACGCCGCCAAAGACGCCGTCAAGAAAGCCGACGACCTGCTGGTCAAGTTCCTCGGTGAGCAGCCGTTGGGCAACATCAACAACAATGGCGCGGGCGACAAGCACACGAAGAACATGTCCGAGCTGATCTTCGTGATGGCGCGTCTGGCGAAGTTGCTCGGTGACTCCGCGAACGATGCGATTCAGGAGGACATGAAGTTCTTCGAGAAGATTCGCCAGGCCCGCGAAGCCGATCTCATCAAGAAGAACCAGGAATACGAAGCGCAGGTCAGGAAGGCCGAGAAGATGAGCAAGATCTTCGGCATCTTCGGCAAGGTTCTCGGCGCGGTGCTGGCGGTCGTGGGTGTCGTCGGCGCGGTCTTCACCGGCGGTCTGAGCACCACCATGACGGTCATCGGCGTGGGATTGCTGGCTGATTCGATCATGGGCGCCACCACGGGGTTCTCGCTGATCGGCGAAGCGCTCAAGCCGTTGATGACCCACGTCGTGCAACCGCTCGCCGAGAAGATCGGCAAGTTCGTCGGGTCCATGCTCGAAGAGCTTGGCGTGCCCAAAGAGAAGGCCGAGCTGATCGGCAACATCGTCGGTGTCGCGGCCGCAGCCGTCGTCGTGATCGCGGCCGTGGCCGTGGCGGTGGTGGCAGGCGGCGCTGCGGCTGCCACGCAGTTGGGCAAGACACTCGCCGCGCTGGTGGGCGACGTCGTGAAGAAGATGGTGCCCGATCTGCTGCGCGAAGCGGCCAAGGCGGGCAGCAAGATGCTTTCTCAGAATCTGGCGTCGTTACTGTCTCGCGTGGGCATCAAGGAAGGTAACGCGCAGATGCTGGCCAATACGCTGCGTCAGTTCGTGTCGGCCGGCGAACTCGGACTGGCGGGCACGCAGGCCACGGGTAACGTCCTGACGGGTACTTACGAGAAACAGGCGAGCGACACGATGGCCGACATGATGGTTTCGCAGGATGCGTTGGAAAAGATCACGGATTCGGTGAAGCAATCGTCGGACAAGTTCGCGGCCATGCAGAACATCGTCACCCGACTGATTTCCCAGATGTCCGAGGCCGGCCGAATGAAGCAGGAAACGCAGCGCTTTGTGTTGAACAACGTACGCGCCTGAGGGCAAGGAGTCCATCATGAATATTCTCGATGTCCGCAATCAACCTGTCGTTCTGACGCCGGATTCGCTGGAAGTCCCCAAGAAGCCGTCTCCGCCTCCGGCGCTGCTTTACAACGTTTTCAGTCCGGAGCCGGAGGACGACGAGAATCAGCGTCCCTCGCTCATGAACCCGCCGCCCGACGCCAATCGAAAAGACGCCGCCGACTGGCTCAAGGAGCAGAACAACAACAATAAGCCGGGGACCAAAGACAACGACTCGTTCATCGGCAGCCTGATCTCCAACGACGCGATGATCATGTCGGAATTCTATGAGTTCTATCAGAAGGCCTACGAAAACTCGATCAAGCTTCGCAACACCCTGGCGAGCGTCAACACGCAAGCCGTGATTGCCGCGGCCAATGCCGTCAAGGAGCAGGGTTTGGCCCAGATGATGGGCGCGATCTCCGCCGGCGCCTTGCAGGCCGGCATGGCAGGGATGGGGGCGTTCCAGAGCATGAAGGGCATTTCGGGAGAACGCGATGCGCTCAAGATGCAGGCGCCGAAGCCCGATGCGCCGCCACCGCCACCGGCAACGCCCAAGGTGACGCCCGAGACCCCCGAGGTATCGCCCACACCGACGCTCGCGAACACGCCGGAGGCACCGGCGCCGCAGGCGCGACGCAATAGCGTCGACGCTCAGGGGCCGGAGGATGTGCCGCCGCCGCGTCCGAACGCGTCCCACGATACGCCGGGGGTCAACGATACGCCCGATGCCCCGCCGACCGCATCGGCCAACGATCCGGTGCCCGACACCACACCCGACACCACGCCCGACACGTTGCCGGACGGACCGAGCGCGGAAGAGTTGAATCTGATGGCGCGACAAAAGAGCACCCAAGGCTCGGCGCTGACGATGCTCGCCGCGCCGACCGGCGCACTGGTGAACGGCACGGGGCAATACGCGGCGTCGCTCGCGCAACAGGAGCAGAAGCTGACCGACAGCGGCGCGCAACTGACCAAGGACGGGGTAAACAACATGCAGGATCAGGCGAACAAGGACAACACCCTCATCGTCGAGATGATCCGCGCGCTCGACAGCATCTCTCAGGCGAAGGTCGCAGCAGCGTCGGCGATTGCCGGTAATTTGCGCGGCTGAAACACGGAACACACGACAGGATGAAACGATGACCAGAATCGGCGACGAAAATACTATTCCCTGGTTTCTGCTGAACGGCGCAGACGGCGTGACGCCGGAAACCGGCGACGTAGACGGGAGCGGCGGGCCTGAGAAGCTGCCGGGCAACGACCCTTCGATCGATGAACAACGGGTGCGCGGCGTCGTGCAGGGCGCCGCCAAACTACTGGAAGCGCGTGCGAAATTCGCGCAGGACCTGAGCGACGTGTCGCGTGACGATGCCCGGCTTGCCGAGCATGATCTGGTGGCTCGCGTGAACGGGCTGGTGCACAGCGATACGCCGATGCCGCAGGACATGCGAGACGAATTGCTGGGCGTGACGGCGAACAAACCCGATGAAAAACGGGGCAACGACCCCCAGAAGCCGGAAGTAAAGAACAAGCCTGCACCGGATAACGATCAGTCCCCGGGGGTGAAAGACAATGAGGAGGACGGCGCGGAGGACGATCCGGACAAGCCGCCGCTGACCGATGGCGAAATCTGGGCGATCATCGTCAAGCTGATTGTCGACGTGAAGGAGAACTTCCTCAACATCTTCGGCGAAGCCGCGGCGAAATATCTGGACTTCGGCAAGGCGCTCACCGATATCATATCGAAGCTGTCCTCGTGGATCACGTCGAAAGGCGACGGCAAAGAGGTCGAGCTCGACGTCGGTGCGCTCAGAGGAGAACTCGAAAAGCTCCTGGCGAAGTACAAGCTCCCGAGCAAGGACGCCGTGCTGTGGCCGAAGCAAAAAGAGGGCAAAGACGGCGAGATCGAGGGCGGCAGCAAAGAGGATGCGCAGAAGTGGGCCAAGGAACTCGGCCTGCCGGAGAGCAGCGTGGTCGAGCAGCCGCCGGGCAGCGGCAAGTATGTGGTCGTAGTCGATACGACGCCGATCCAGAAGATGATCGATACGTTGCCGAAGGACGACAAGAACGGCAAGGCGAAGATGACCACTCAGCAACTCGAAATCTGGCGCACCGGCTTTACCGGGCAGGAGAATCTGGTGAAGACGGCGCTGCAATCGATGTCGCAGCGCTTCACGACAGCCAACGCCACGAACGAGACCCTCGTCAAATTGCTGAGCGGATCGATCGTCTCGATGGCCGAAGCCTTCAAGGGATTCAATCGCTGATGCGCACAGAAGGTATTTTGCTGAGTGCCGCACGCTCGCGACCGGTGCCGAGCTTTGCCCCTGCGTTGTTGCCCGGTGCGCGTTTCCGGCCCGGCCCGCTGCGCAACCTGCCGTCGCCGGCGTATCTGTCCGAGTTGCTGTCCACCGGAGACGCGCGGTCGCTGGGGGTGGCATTGATGATGGTCATGCGCGATGCGTTCGACCCGTCGATGCTGGAGGATATTCCGCTGCGGCGTCAGTGCAATGCGATGCGCGACGCCGTGTTGCCGCGCGGCGCCATGCGGCAACGGGCCATTCTCGAGTGCTTCGCGCGGGGGGAGGCGAAGTCGCTGGGCGATACGCTGGGGTTGCTGATCACTTTGCTGGTCGATCACCCGCAGCGCGATGCGTTGCGAGGGTTTGCTGCGCAACTGTTCCTGCGCGACTCGGAGCCGGCGGAAGAGATACGGCGGAATCCGCTCGTGGCGGCCATGCTGGCAGGACTCGGCCTGTTTCCGAAAGCGCCGCCGCCCACACTGTCGACGCTGCAATAACATGCGCATCGGACCGTTATGCCCCGCCGGTGACGGCGGGGTTTTTTCCTCGACGCGTCACAGAGAGAACAGCACCTCCAGACGCGGGTCGAGACGGTATAACCGTTGCCATGGATACCAGTCGGTGCGCATGCGTCGCCAGGCGTCGCGCGCGGCCGGCACGCCGTGCGTGAGCAGGATCAGCGGCAACAGTCCTGCGCGGACCTGACGCGGATCGACGGCCGCCAGCACTTGTTCGGCCTCCCGGCGCGCGGGCAGGCCGCCGCGCGCCAGTTCCACATAGTGTCGGTTGATCCGCAACAAGCCCGTGTCTTCCCCTGTCTCGCACACCGAGCGGACAAGCGCCTCGGCCTGCGCGTGCCTGCCCTGATACGAGAGCATGACCGCCATCGCGCTGGTGAGCACAGGATGATGCTGCCCCAGACGTTGCAGATTCTCCTGCGCGACGGCAATCGCGTCGTCGGTACGCCGGTCGAAGAACATGGCCCATGTCTTGAGAATCACGGCGGCGACAAAGCTCGGGTCGTTCTCCAGCGCGATATCGAGCGCCATCTCCGCTGCCCTCAGTTCTCCCTTGAGAATGCAGTGCCATGCGTGGTGGTAGCGTACGTAAGGATTGGAGGGCGCGGACCATAAGGCCCGGTCGAAAAGGATATTCGCCACGCTGGATTCGAACTTCATGCTGTGCAGCAGCGCCAGCAGACTCACGGCGTGGGGGTCTCTCGGCGCCAGCGCCAACGCCGCCTCCACGGCGGCCCGCGCACCGTGCAGCGCGGCTTTCTGGTCGAACAGGCCGAGATGCGCGAGCGCGAGATAGCACTCGGCCTGCCCGCAATATGGCGCCGTTCGCGACGCGCCGTGCCCCACGCACTGGTGAAAGAGTTGCAACGACTGACGCAGGCTCGACGGCGTGTGCTGCTGAAGCCTGAAGCGCGCGTGCAGGAAAGTCGTGGCGCAGTCGAGGGAGTCGAAGGAGTGCGAGAGGTGAACGGATGCGCAAAGCCCCGGCACGTGCTTCGTCACGATCTCCGTGATGCGGGTTTCGAGGGGCAGTGTGTTGGCCGTGTCGGCCAGTTCGAAGTCTTCGCTGAACAGGAGCTGGTGACTATCCGAACTGACGAGTTCGATGCGTAACCTCTCACCGCAATCTCCGCGCTCACCGTGGCCGCGGCGTTCCCCGTCGATACCATGCCCGATGAGGTAGTAGTCGGGGGTGAACCGCTCGACGAATCTCGCGATGTCGTGGCATTCGAGCACGGTGCGGGTGATCGACGCCGGCAGCACCCGCAGCCCGTAAGCCGTGAATTCGAAGAACCGTGTGACCAGACGATCGTGCAGCATGAGCGCCTGCGCCGAGTTGCGCAACCGGAACGGCATGATCGCGAGCGTGCAAAGCGAGGCGGCGCGCGTGGCCGCCGATACGATGGCCACGGAGCGGCGAATGCGATAACCGGTGCCGTAGACCGTCTCCACGATCCGGTCGGACTTCTTCTCGCGCAACACACGCCGGATGGCATAGATGCAGCGCGTGAGCGACTCCTCGCTGACATCCTGATGCGGCCACACCAGCGAGAGCAGCTTGTCCTTGCTGACGTTCTCGCCCGCGGCCTCGAGCAGCGTGCGTAACACGGCGACTTCCTTGGGCGGCAGGCTGATCTGACGGTCTCCCTGTTTCAGCACTCCATTGGCGTCCAACGAAAAATCGTCGAACAGATAAATCTTTCCATTCTGCGGCGAGTTGATCTGATTCACGTGCCGACTCTCCTGCCAGCAAGCCCTGCTCGACGCGAGCGACGACGATTGCCGACTTGACACGCCATCAGTCGAAGACGTGTGGGACATACGTGCGCTGAAACATCGCCGCGGGGGGCACCGGCGAAATCATGTTCCTCAAAGCGAGGAGACTATGCGAGGAACGCCGGTTTCCGGGGGGATGATCATAAATAAATAGGCCGATTCCCGGTCACTTTGCGTAAGTGCCTCTCCGTGAAGTCCCCAATTGGGCGAAAGATGAAATGCACTGGCGGGAGAAGACCGGGATGATGGCCGAAAGCAAGACACGTTCCTGAATGTCCCCAACCTATAAGAAATCATGGACACAGCCTTTGGATTCGGCAGGTCGATTTCGTCAGCAGAACTTCGGAGACACGCGGCCCACCGCCCGGTAAGTCAGGCGGGGCAAGCCGCAGTTGCTGCGGCGGCACAGACATCGATCGCATCGATCTGCGACGCGATGCGCGATCGATGGCAGGTCGATGCGACATTGCGTCGCGGCACCATCTTCTTCGAAGCGCGCGACCTGGATACCTGCGTGATTCATCAGCCGGCGGGTACGCACATCGAACGGCGTATGGCCGACGCGGATGACGAGACGGCCGCGCGCGCGTTGGCGATGAACCCGACGCTGTGCCGGCAAGCCTTCGCTTTCGGAGTCAGGCAGGGTGTGCTGGTGCTGCATCGCTATATCACACCGTGGGAGACCTTTGAGACGTGCATGACCGGTGTTCGCGATTTTCTTGTGCTCTCCGAGCGCATCAAACACGCGGTGCGCAAGCGGTGAGGCCATGGCGATGCGCAACATTCTTCGCAGACTCGACGCGGCGCTGCCGGAAACGGTAGGCACGTTCGTACAGGCGAGATCGCCGGACGGGGTCGAGCCATTCTGGCTGCTCGAATACTCGCACGGCCATCTCACGTTCATGGTGGCCGCCGGCACCGTGGCGCTACCCGATGTGCGATTCGGTGAGCGAACGGCGGTGTGCGAGTCCTGGATGAGCGGGCCTGCCCTGTTCGAATCGCGCCGCGTGTTGCTGATGTACGGCAGTGCCGTGCGAGGCACGCGCGCCGACATTGTGGCCTGCGTCGACATGTTCTTGCTTCAGATGATTTCGAGATGATTTCGCACTGACGTCAATGTTAGTCCGCGTCTCCCGAAGCGAGGCGCGACGACGACACTTTAAGGGAACCCAGCCTATGGCAGAAATGATTCAATCGACTTCGGGTGGACACGCGGCACGCGCAACGCAAGCGGCGTCTCAGGTCACGGTCTCGCAGAACGAATTCGACTCCCGCATCGCCAACGACGACAGCTTGTTCAACGCGAGCAACGATAGCGACGATCTGAGCGTCACACGTCTGAAGCGCGATCCGGTGCCGACGCCGCTCTCGCACCAGGACACGCGCACGGCGGTGTCCTCGCTGTGGAATGTCTATCAGAAAACGCGCGCATCGCTTGGCTTGCCCGATAAAGGGCTGGCGCACGACAACCTCAAGGCGCGCGTGGACAAGTTTCTCCATCAGTCGGCTGACGCGAAGCTCAAACGCAACGACCTGTTGCAGATTCACGGCCTCTTCAGCTCGCTGGAAGAGGGGCTGAAGCGGCACAAGGGGGCAAAGCATGTCGAGAATTTCGACCGTGCTCTGAACGTCAGTCGCGGGTTGAAATGGCAGTTCAAGGCCAGCGCGGACGAATGCGTCAAACGCCGTTTGGACAAGGGCTTGCGCGAACGACTGGCGAACATGAAGCCCGGTTCGACCAAGACTTTCGCACTCAGAGCGGGCGGTGGCGTCGATGTGGTGCCGGGCGTCGGGGTCAATGTCAGCTTCGGGCAGGATTCGAGCGTGATGGTCACGCCGACCGAATGGCTGGTCGATTCGACAGGCAAGAGAGTCACCTTGTCTGCCGACGCGGAAGTGTTCGACTTCATCGAGACCGAACTGTCGTTGTCTCCGGCGTCCTCGCGCGCGGACATTTATGCATCGTTGTCCGACTACGTCACCAGTGAAAGTCACAAATTCCGGACATGGATCAAGCTGGGGCCGATCGCGTTGATCGCCAAGATTCGCGATCTCTTCCTGATCTCGTCGTCGTATGAATCGACTCGCGCGCGAGCCGACTTCAGCAGCGATTGTCTCGAGTATGACCTGATTGCGCTATGCGGCAAGGGCATGGACATTCATCGACACGGGCCGATGACGCGCGCCATCGAGCGGCACGATACGCTGAGCGGCGAGCTCAAGGTGAAGGCAGGCGTCGATTTCGGCGTCACGGCGAGCGTCGCCGCCACGGGGCGCAAGCTGGCGACGATGAAACGCGCGCGCCACGATATTCTGAGCATTGCCACCGACAAACCGGAATGGGCGAGAGAACTGCTCGCAGGCAAGCCGCTCGTCTGTTCCGCCGAGACATTGGTGGAGAGCATGCGCGAGCACGTCAAGCAGTCGAGCGCCGAGATTACAGCCGAGTTGCGGTCGAAACGGCCGGGATCCGCCGTCAAGGATATGGAGACGCGCGCGGGGTATTTGCTCGAACAATTCGCGCTGCTCAAGCTCAGTGGCGAACTGGATCCGGATGTCGAGGAGATCTTCATGGACCTTTTCAAAGCGCGCGAACGTATCCTGCGCCCCCCTGCGCTGGCGGTGCATGAGCTAAGTTGCCGCCAGAGCAAATGGCAAACCGAGATCAGCGCGGTAGCAGGCGTGCCGTTCGTGTTGCCAAACAGTGTGACCGCCACCGTGACATACGAGCATGTGACGCAGGACGAGGATCCGTACTACTGCGGTCATTTCATCAACGTGACCGTCTCGGGCGCCGCGCTGCTGGCCGGCGCCGTGGCCAGCGCGCTTGAATCCGCCGGTGTCAGTGCCAGTGGCGTATGGGGTGTCGCCGAGATGGAAGCCGCGCTGAAGTCGGCGGACTTCGATGTCGGCATTGGCGTGATGACATCGATGCGTTTCAAGCTCAAGGAAAACGGCGTGGCGCTGATGCATTCGGTTCGCGGCACCACGAGCACGCTCGGTGCGGAAAAGAAGTTGCCGACGCCGGTATCGGTGATCGCCGGCCTCACATGGAGCAGCAACACGGCAGATCATCTGACGATCGGAAGTTACTGCCTCGACCTGCTCGCACCGATGATGCGCATGCGCTATGCCAACCCGAAATTCGGCGGTGAGGCGTGGTGGAGCGAATTCTCGGCGCTGCACAAAGCGGAGCTCGACCGGATGTATTTCAAGATCGCCGACGCGTCGCCGGGATCGACGCTCGAAGCCGATCTTCAGCACATCGTGCGCGAGGTGCCGTCCACCGGTCGGTTGCTCGACGCGCTGAGAGACGCCACGATCCGGTTCTCGGATGAGACGACGCCGCAAAACAGGGCGCTCGCCAACGACGCGATGGCCGAGTTCATGCTCGCCTACGTGAAAGGCGGTTACGGCGAAAGCGTCTCCGGCAAATGGAAGCCTTCGGTGTCGGGACAGCGGGTAACGGGCGCTTATCGCGATCCGACACAACCGGCCGTGGCCCCGGCATCGAACACGCCACATGCCGGTCGGGGCGCGCAGGCGCCGTCGGATGCCATGGCTGCCTGAGTTGCCTAATCCACCTAATCCACCTGAGCCATCCGAGCGCGTTGCATGGCGATGAAAAACGCGGGGAATGTCCCCGCGTTTTTCGTTTCGGTCAGTGTTTGACCGTGCCATCCGTCGGCCCCGGTTTCGGGGGCGGTGGGAGCAAGTCGGGGATCGGTGGGATTCCGATGGATGCGGGCGAGGCCGAGGCGCTCGCCGTTTTGGGCGTGAGCAGTCGGGGCCGGAAAGGCAGCGTCGCCATCGGCGGCGTCATGTTCGTCTTGGTCGTCTTGGTCGTCTTGGTCGCTGGCGTCGCTGCGGTCGCCGTGCCGGATGCTACCGCCGTCGCCGTCGATGTTGCTGCCGCCGTGGTGGTGGTAGGGGCCGTAGGTGCTGCCGGTGCAGCCGGTGCGGCAGGCGCTGTATTGGCCGCGTCCTGCATCGAGCGTTGCGGACTTGACCCGCAGGACGTGCGTCGGACCGACGCCGGACTCACCGGCGTTGCAAGCGTGGCCGCAGCGGCCAGTCTGGCGGCTTTCTCGGCGTGTTTCGCCCGGATCGCGTAGACCACCTTGTCGAAATCGCGGTCGATGGATTCGGGGCGCTCGGGGGTGAACCACGGGAGGTCGTTATACACCGGCACCGATGCCGATGCCGACGCCGCCGAATGTCGTTGACGGGCATGACGCCCGGCCGTGTCGTTCGGTGTTTTCGATGAGGCGGGCGCTTTCGCGCCGACGAAAACGTCGCGTATCCGGGAAACGAACTTGCTCCAGCGTTTGCCGCTCGCATGGTGCCGTTCGTCCGGCTGGACGAAATCGTGTAATCGGGCATTCTGCTGCGGACGGAAAGCAAAGGTCGCACCGCCGTAACTGACGATGTCGCCCGTTCGCGTGTGGCCGATTTCCGTATTCGGCGGAAGCTGCGTCAACTGCTCAACACTTGCGGAACGAGCTCTCGAAATGAGCTTGGCCATCGATACCTCCCATGGGTGAAAGGGGATCAGTTCGTTGCCGGTAACGCCCGGGCGACGTCCAGCAACTCGCCGAAGGCATCGGCGAGCGTTGCTCTGTCCTGTCCGGCCAGCGGCATCTTCATCCAGCAATTGAGCGCGCCGTTGTCGTTCAGGGAAAAGACGGGCTGACGGGAATCGGCGCGCAGATGATTGGCCGACAGTGCGGCCATCAGCGAATCGGTCGACGGCATCTCGTTGAATTCGGCCAGCATGAACCACGAGGCGCTGTCGATCGCACCGAAGTGCACCGACATGCGGTCTTCGACGTCCAGACTCACGACTTCCTGATCCGGCGCCGGCTCGAAGGCGAAAAAGCCGATGTGGTGCAACAACTCACCGACAACGTTGTGAAAAGAGTGAAGGTCTTGCATCGTGGAAAGTCCTTGAAAGTGAAGAGGTAGCCATGTCGGTCTCGTGCGCGTCGGGCGTGTCAGTCGCCGACGGCTCGCCGTCGATGTCGGACTCGCCCGAGGGCTTGGCGGTGTTGCGCCGATTCCGCGATCGCGCGATGCGCGCGAGTTCCTGATGTTGACGAAACGTCGGATCGAACTTCGTCGAGCCGATCCGCATGTCGCGAAGCACGTTGTCGAGCGATGTGCCGGCGTGCTCCAGCAAGGCGGCGGCGGCGAGCCACATGCCCAGCCGGGCCGTGCGATGCGTGGCTTGCACGACGGCCGGATGCGGCGGCGGCGATAGCGTTTCCGTGTGATAGAAGTCCTGACGACGCACCCGTTGCGCAGGGGTCGTCGTTCTGAGCCGCTCGGCGGTCTGATGCAGATACGAAAGCGCGTCGGCACGAATGATCGCCTCGCCATCGTCTGCCCATGCCTGTAGGGCCGGGAACGTGACTACGTCGCACCCTTGCGTGATCGACACGATGCAGGTGCGCAGGTAGGTGCCGCGGCACCCGCATTCTCCTTGCGCGAGCAGATAGGCGGTGTAGCCGATATCCCCGAAGCGTCGGCTCGTGGGCGAGAGCGTCGGGTATGCCGCGTTGCGGGCGAGTAACTCGTCGTCGGACGCGAGGGTGATGAGCACGGAAGGCGGCGCTGTCAGCCAGCGTCGTAAGTAGCGTTCGATGTCCGGCGCCCGGGGCGGCTCGCGGCGTACGGCAAGAATGCTTTTCGCGAGCGACAGCATTTGCGAGTCGCGCGGCGATTTTTCGCCTGCCGTGCTCGTGGGTTGCGAGGTGTCGACATCGAGCGCCGATGCGGCGTGATCCGTCCTTGCCGAACGCCGGGATGCCATCGTCGCGGCGCGTCCGGGGGCGGGAGTAACGGTGACCGGGAACGACATGGCAAGTCTCCTATAGGTGATCGCGTCGTGTGATGGCGTCGCGTGAACAGGGATGTGCGAGATGACGAGATGGGGCAAATGCGACGACAGTTCGGCGCGGTGCATGCACGCGCGACCGGTGCGCGCTATCGGTGCATCAGCAGGGGCTTTCGCAGATCGTCCGCGAAGGCGCCGATGACGTCCAACTGATGATTCGTACCGACGAGGTGCGGCGATCCCGAGAGTCTGATATCGGTGATGATCTCCTCTACGCTGAGATGTTCGAGCGTGCTGCGGGACATGGCGAACGCCGTCACCAGAATGCCGGCGATGCCCTCCGGATCGTCGAAGACGATGACGGGACAACCGGACGGCGAACCGCTCGCATGTCGTGTGCAGGCGTCGTCCGGCGGCGACATGTGTCGCAACGCGTTTTCGACGAACTGCAACGTCTGCGTGACGTACAGGCGATCTGACGAGACGTCCGGCGTGTGCCGGTAGGGCGCATGCAGCACGGAGAATGTGACCTCGCCCTCCGACGAGCGAAGCGACGTGGCATACACGCTGAAGTCGGTGACGAAGGTCGCCGCGGTGCTGGTGGACACATGCCGCCGGCTCACGCGGATCGCGCCTTCGTGGCGCTCGGCGCCGTGCGGCTCGCACTGCGGCGTGAGGTACACGACGACGGAGGGACGTATTCGCATCAATAACGCGAGAAAGCCTTCGATGGCGCGCGGTTGCGGCGTCTGACACATGACGGCGAGCGGCTCCCGATCCACATGAATGACGCTGGCGGGCAGCAACGTGCCGTCGCGGCCATGCAACGCCGTTTGGCGCGCAACCCACAGCTTGCGGTGCCGGCTTGCCGACAACTCGCGGTGGTAATGGTCGCGAAACGGCGAGCCGTTCTGCGTAATCAGCTTGTAGTGGCCGACGACTTGCTCGGCCGATCCCATGCGGTGTTTCAGTTCGCACAGGGCGTCTTGCGGACGGCTGCGCTCGAAAATATCGATGGCGCAATGGTCGGGATTGCCGCGCCAGTCGAGTTGTCGTTTGATGCCTTGCAACAGCCGGTGCTTCACGCACGCCGTGGCGTTGCGCAGTAACCAGACGATGACGAAAGGTTGGTCGAGCCGCATGGAGCGCACTCCCGGGCGTGAGGCGTCCGGCCACTCGGCCGGGGTGTTCGGATGCGAGGTGAGCGCCATATCGCGGGCACGACGCCACAGATGGGGGTGCCGGTAAGCGCTCCATCCGATAAGCAGAACGAGATAGCCGTCACGGTTCACACCGACTGTCGTGCGCGCGGGGTCGACCGCGTGCCGACAGATCAGACGATGAAGCTGTTCGGCTTCCTGGTTGGTCATGGTGGCGGCGTTGATCTGGGTGTGGATCGATGCCATGCGTTGAAATGCCTCCCGAATCCAGAACGTTCGAAAGGCAATGGTCATGTCCGCTGCGGGAAGCCGCTTGCAGGTTTGGCTCATCGTATACGTATAGGCCCGGCGCGACCGTGAAGTCGGCGCCGGACATCGCCTGAAGTCCTCAGGCGGGGAGCTCGGGTTGCGGGCTTTACCGCAGGTTCTGCGTTCTCAGCATGGATTGGATCAACGCATCCGTGGCGCGGCCGGAATTGCGCAGATCGTCGATGATGCCCGACGCACCGGACGACCCCGAAGTGCCGGCCCCGCTTTCGTCGCTCTGCACGCTCGTTGTGCGAGACACCGGCGTCGACGACTGGGTAGAGGCCGGCTGCGCGGACGATTCCGACATTTCCGACATGCCCGATGAGCTTTCCGACCCCGAGCGGCTGAGCACCGGCGGTTGCGGCTCACGACGATCGAAGGTGAAGGTGCGAGGCGGTTTCTGCGGGGCGGTTTGCGGTGCGACCGTGCGCGGCATCGGCACCGGCCTGTTGTCGGCCGTGTCGCTCGACATCGAGTGTTTCGCGTCGGTTTGCGCCTGGTTCACGCTGGCGATCAACGACGCACGATTCTCCTTGCGCGGTAGTGCCGGCGGCACGTCGGAGAGCGCTGCATCGGGATCGCGCAGAATCCTGGAGGCGGCAAACTCCCACCGCAACATCGCGGATTGCCGTTTCAACTGAAGCGAGCGTTGCGAGGCGTCGGACGGGGAGCCGTCGTCCGACGAGCGCGCGGCTTTTTTCCGCAGCACGACCTGAGGGGCCGTATCGGTGGTGGTCTCGGTGGTGGTCTCGGTGGCGGTGTCGCTGACGACCATGTCCAGCGTCAGCATCGGGGGCGTCGACACTGCCGGTTCGCTGGCGCCCAGCACCGCCGGCGTCTGTGCGCCGCCCGGCGCCTTGAGCGACGTCAGTTGTGCCAGCAGATTGGCCACGGGTGTGCGGTCCATGCGCAGGTCCGTGAATTTGAGCGAGGCAATGAGCGACGACGGCGTTTCGGTGGACAGGTTGTGCTGCGTCATCAGCGCCTTGGCGCGCTGGCATTGATGGGGGTGCAGCAGATACTTGCTGCCCTTGAAGATGACGAGCTCTCCGCTCTTGTTGATACCGATACGCTTGCCTTGAACGGCGTACGCATCCTTCGATTCTTCCAGCGTTGACAGCGTGGCCGCCGACCGTGTCGCCACGGATTGCAGCGAAAGATTCATGCTCATCGCGAAGCTCTCCTTCGAGGGTGTGCATCACGCAGGCCGTACCACGTTCGCCGCAGATTGCGGCGAACTCGGCGAACGCACATGCGTTTCGTATAAGTCTCGTTTTTATCGAATCCGGACTAAGCTGAATCCCATGTTTCGCTCATCAAAATAGGAAATTCCTTCGAATGAAAAAAAACGGCAGAGCGGTTGCTCTGCCGTTTCGATGGCGATATGTCGGCGTCGGGCGGGCGCTAACTCTGCATGAGGCGTTTTTCGCGTGCCACGCTCATGAGAATGCCGACCCCGAGGCCGAGCGTCACCAGCGCGGTGCCGCCATAGCTCATGAAGGGCAGCGGCACGCCCACGACCGGCAGAATGCCGCTCACCATGCCCATGTTCACGAAGGCGTAGGTGAAGAAGATCATCGTGACGGCCCCGGCGAGCAGGCGTCCGAACAGCGTCGCACCGCTCGCGGCGATCATCAGCCCGCGGGCGACGAGCAGCAGGTACAACAGGATCAGCACGCCTTCGCCGATCAGACCGAACTCTTCCGCGAACACGGCAAAGATGAAGTCGGTGTGCTTTTCGGGGATGAATTCGAGGTGAGCCTGCGTGCCCTTGAGCCAGCCTTTGCCTGTCGTGCCGCCCGAACCGATGGCGATGACCGACTGAATCGTGTGGAAGCCCTTGCCCAGCGGATCGGACGTCGGATCGAGCAACGTGCACACGCGGTGCTTCTGGTAATCGTGCAGCACATGCCATTCGACGTCGGGCTGACAGATCCGGTCTTCGAGCGCGAGGATCGTGCCGATGCCGACCACCCCGGCAATGAGCACCGGCAGAATCAGCTTCCACGACAATCCCGCCAGATAGATGACGTAAAGCCCGGCCGCGGCCACGAGCAGGCCGGTGCCGAGGTCGGGCTGCTTGGCGATCAGGCCGACGGGAATACCGAGCAGCGCGAGGGCGGCCAGATAGTCGAACCAGCGAATGTTGCCTTCGCGCTTCTGGAAGTACCACGCCAGCATGAGCGGCATGGCGATCTTCATGATCTCGGACGGCTGGATCACCATACCGACGTTCAGCCAGCGCTTCGCCCCTTTCTTCGTCAGGCCGAACATCGCCACCGCAATGAGCAGCGCGACGCCCGCCGTATAGAGCGGCACCGCGAATTTCATCAGCGTCTGCGTCGGCAGCATCGCCAGCACCCACATCAGAATGAACGTCAGCACGATGTTGCGGATCTGGTCTTCCACGCGGCCCGGCACGTCGATGCTGGCGCTGTAGAGCGTCACCAGTCCCACGCACAGCAGCAGGAAGACGATCAGTGCGAGCGGTTTGTCGAAGGCGGCGAACAGGCGCTTGACCTGTTCTTTCCACGTATGTTTGTCGAGCGCCATCATGGTGTTCCTCCTTGCGCGCTTCGCGCACCCTGACCTTGTGCACGGATAGCGGCGCGATGGCGAGCCTCGTCGGCCACGGTCGGACTTACGGCCGGTTTGTTCGACGGCGATTGGGGCGCGGGTCCGGGCGGCTCGGCGGCGGTGGCGGAAGCTTTGCCGCTCGGTGCACGGGCGATGCCGGCAGCCGGTGTCGGACTGTTGGCGCCGGATGCACCGGATGTACCGGAAGCGTTCGGGGCCACGCGAGGCGCCGTCGTCGTGGCGACGGCGGTGTTCGCCGAGGTGTTGCGGTCGAGTTCGGCGGCGCTTGCAGGCGGGGCGTCCGGTGCGGCGGAGACGGCCGATGACGCGCCCGACGCGGCCGCCTGCAACGCGGCCGCTTCCGCAGCGCGCTCCTTCGGTTCGGTGATGAGGTAGTAATCGAGCAGGCTGCGGGCAACCGGCGCGGCCTGTGCGCCGCCCCAGCCCGCATTCTCGACGATCAGCGCAAGGGCGATCTTCGGGTCGTCGGCCGGTGCGAAAGCGATGAACAGCGCGTGATCGCGTTTGAACTCGGGAACGGCGTTGTGGTTGTACTTCTCGTTCTTGCCGAGGGAGTACACCTGCGCGGTGCCGGTCTTGCCGCCTGCCTCGTAAGGCGCGCCGGCGAAAGCCTGACGTCCAGTTCCTTCCTTGATGACGCCGACCATCGCGCGTTTGACGAAGTCGACGTCCGCCTGCTTGTACGGCAGACGCGCGCTCTCGTGCGGCACGGTGAGCTGACGCGAGTGCGAGACCGGATCCTCGACGGCCTTCACCAGGTGAGGCTTCATCACCACGCCGTTGTTGGCGAGCGTGGCGGTGGCGTGGGCGAGTTGCAGAATCGTGAACGAGTTGTAGCCCTGACCGATGCCAAGACTGATCGTCTCGCCGTCGTACCACTTCTGCTGCGCAGGCTTCTTGTACGCCTTGCGCTTCCACTCGGTCGACGGCAGTATGCCGCGCGCTTCGCCTTCGATGTCGATGCCCGTCAACTGCCCGAAGCCGAGCGGCACCATGAAGTCGTGGATGGCGTTCACGCCGAGATCGTGCGCGAGCATGTAGTAATACGTGTCGTTCGAGACCACGATCGAGCGGTACATGTCGATCCAGCCCTGACCGTTACGCACGTCGTTGCGGAACGTGTGATTGCCCAGCGTGAACGAGCCCGTGTCCTGAAAGCCCCAGTTCGTCGTACGCTTGCCGAGTTCGAGGCCGGCAAGCGCCATGAACGGCTTGTACGTCGAGCCGATCGGATAGGTGCCGCGCAGCGGCCGGTTGAGCAGCGGCCGGTCGGGGGAGTTGTTCAGGGCGTCCCAGTTCTGCTGGTCGATGCCTTCGACGAACAGGTTCGGGTCGAAGCTCGGCGCCGACACGAAGGCCAGCACGTCGCCCGTCTTCGGTTCGATGGCGACCACGGCGCCACGGCGTCCCGCGAAGGCCTGCTCGGCCACTTGCTGGAGCTTGATGTCGATGGACAGCACGAGGTTGTCGCCGGGCGTGGCCGGTGTGCGCGAAATCGTGCGCACCGGACGACCGCCGGCCGTCACTTCGATTTCTTCGAAACCGGTGATGCCGTGAAGCTGCGTTTCGTAGCTCTGCTCGACGCCGATCTTGCCGATGTAGTCGGTGCCCTTGTAGTTGTTGGCGTCGCGCCGGATGTCGTACTTCGCGCTGTCGCTGTCGTTCTCCTCGCTCATCGCGTCGATGCGCTGACGGTCGCGCTGCGAGATGCGGCCGATGTAGCCGATCACGTGCGCGGCGGTCTCGCCGAGCGGATATTGACGGAACAGACGGGCATGCACGTCGACGCCGGGAAACCGGAAACGCTGCGCGGTGAAGCGCGCGACTTCCTCGTCGGTCAGGCGCGTGCGGATCGGCAGGCTCTCGAAGCTCTTGCTGTCGTCCATCAACTTCTTGAAGCGGGCGCGGTCGCGTGGCGTGATCTCGATCACGTCCGACAGATCGGTCACGAGGTCTTCGAGCGGACGGCCGATTTTCGATGGTGTGATTTCGAGCGTATAGGCAGAATAGTTGCGCGCGAGCACCACGCCGTTGCGATCCATGATCACGCCGCGATTGGGCACGATTGGCGCCAGCGAGACGCGGTTTTCGTCCGCTTGCAGGGCGTACTGGTTATGACGGAAGACTTGCAGATAGACGAAGCGCACCGCGAGCAGGCTGAAGCAGATCAGCACGAAAAGCGCGGCCGCCGTTACCCGCAGGTGAAACGTCTGGAGCTGTTGCTGGGGATTCTTGAACTCGGTCATGCTGGCTTGGCGGGGCTCTTAGGTGCGATCCGACGGCGGGTTGGCCGTCAGATCGGACGCGTATCGTCGCGGTCGACGGCGCGTTTCTGAGGCGCCAGCAGCAGGATACTGATGACCGGCCAGAGCACGGCTTCCACGAAGCTCGCGGCGAGCGGCCACCAGCCCGGAAACGCCGCGCCCGTGGCCAGGCGAATGATGAACGGCACGACATGCGCGAGCAGCAGCAGCGGCAGTACGGTGAGCGCCTGACCGAGCAGCGTGAAAAACAGCACGCGGCGGTGAATCATGATCGCGCCGTAAGAGAGCAGCGTATACGCGAGGGCGTGTTCACCGAGCAGACCGGCGTTGTGCACGTCCATGAGCAGGCCGACGAGAAACGCCACGCCCATGCCGACCTTGCGCGGCTGGTGGATGTTCCAGAACATCAGCACCAGCGCGACGAAGTCGGGCATGGCGGGGGCATGCCCCCACGGCATGAGGTTCACCAGAAACGCCACCACGAGGCTGAGCGCGATGAAGTACGGATTGACCGGCAGCAGAATGTATTGCGGTCGTGACATGTGAATTCCTTAGTGACCCTTGCGGGCGCCCGGCGCGAGTTTCGGATCGGCGCGCGTGCCGCCCTTCGGCGCGGGTTTGCCGCCGCTGGCCGACGGATCGGAGGCGCGCGCGAGATCGGCGGCGGCGTCCGGATGCAGGGCGAGCGGCGTGGTGTATTGCAGGACCAGCACCTGACGCTGGCTACGCAGATTGGCCACCGGCTGACACCAGATACGTGCGAATGCCGTGTCCGAGACGCGATCGACCTTGGTGATGCGCGCGACCGGCAAACCGGCCGGGTAGACGCCGTCCAGACCGCTCGTGGCGATCTCGTCGCCGACTTTCACGTCGGCGGACAGCGGAATGAAGCGCAGGTCGAGCACGTCGCCGCGCAGCCCGCCGTAAATCACGCTGTGCACACCGCTGCGTGTGACCTGAACCGGCACGGCCTGTTCCTTGTCGGTCAGCAGCGTCACCTCGCTTTGCATCAGGAAGACGCGCGAGACCTGACCGAGCAGGCCTTGTTCGGTGACCACAGGCGCGCCGAGCTTGACGCCGTGCTTCGTGCCGCGATCGATGACCACACGCTGCGTGAACGGGTCGCGCGTGTCGTATTCGATTTCTGCCGGAATGCTCGGCACAGGCAGGCGTTCGCGCAGGGCGAGCATCTGGCGCAGATGTTCGTTTTCTGCCGCGAGTTGATTGTTGCGCTGGGCCTGAACGGAGAGTTCGAGATTGCGCTCGCGCAGCGTGCTGTTCTCGGAAGTGAGTCGCGATTCGGTCGAGAAGAAGCTGGCGACGCCGAGAATCGCGTCGCGAGGCAACAGCATCATGCGTTGCACGGGATAGAGCGCGGTGCCGGCAACGGATCGCAACCGTTCCAGCGTGTTGTAGTGCGAGTCGACCACGAGCAGGCCAATGGCGAGCGCGACGAAACAGATCAGCCGGGCCAACGCCGACGGTCCCTGTTTGAACAGTGGCGGCGGACTGTACTGCATGGTAGGCCCTTCAGGGAAGCACGCGCAGCGAGACGCCGCGGTGCGCGAATGGTGTCAGTCGGGCGCGACGCAGCGGCGAGACGCCCGGCTGCGTGCGCAAGGTCATGCTGCGTGGCCGGCCGTGCCGGGCGAGGTGTGGGAGGCCATACCCCACCGCGCCGGACGACGAACCACGCACGTTGGCTTACTCGTAGGAGAAGATGCTGCCGAGCTTGTCCATGCGCTCGAGCGCCATGCCCGAACCACGCACCACGCAGGTGAGCGGATCTTCGGCGACGAGCACGGGCAAGCCCGTTTCTTCGGCGAGCAGACGGTCGAGATCGCGCAGCAGCGCGCCACCGCCCGTGAGCATCATGCCGCGCTCGGCGATGTCGGCGCCGAGTTCCGGCGGCGTCTGTTCCAGGGCGATCTTCACCGACGACACGATCTGGTTGAGCGGATCGGTCAGGGCTTCGAGGATTTCGTTGCTGGAGATGGTGAAGGCGCGCGGAATCCCTTCCGAGAGGTTGCGGCCCTTGACTTCCATTTCCTTGACTTCCGAACCCGGGAAGGCCGAGCCGATTTCCTTCTTGATCGCTTCGGCGGTTTGTTCGCCGATCAGCATGCCGTAGTTGCGGCGGATGTAGTTGACGATCGCTTCGTCGAACTTGTCGCCGCCCACGCGCACCGAGCCCTTGTAGACGATGCCGCCCAGCGAGATCACGCCCACTTCGGTCGTGCCGCCGCCGATGTCGACGACCATCGAGCCCGTGGCTTCCGAGACCGGCAGACCGGCGCCGATGGCAGCGGCCATCGGCTCTTCGATCAGATACACCTGCGAGGCGCCCGCCCCGTGGGCGGCTTCCTTGATGGCGCGGCGCTCGACCTGGGTCGAACCGCACGGCACGCAGATGATGATGCGCGGCGACGGCGAGAACAGTCGCGATTCGTGAGCCATCTTGATGAACTGCTTGATCATCTGTTCGGTCACGGTGAAGTCGGCGATCACGCCGTCCTTCATCGGACGAATGGCTTCGATGTTGCCCGGGACCTTGCCGAGCATCTGCTTGGCTTCCTTACCGACGGCCTGAATCGTCTTCTTACCGCTCGGGCCACCTTCCTGACGGATGGCGACGACCGACGGTTCGTCGAGAACGACGCCCTTGCCGCGCATGTAGATCAGGGTGTTGGCCGTGCCCAGGTCGATGGCCAGGTCGTTGGAGAAATAGCTGCGAAGAAAACCGAACATGCAAAATCCTGTGTTTGCGTGAGGCCGCCCAATTCAATTTGACTGGGACGGCTGCCTGTCGTCTGGGTTCCGGCCTGTTCGCAAAAAAATCGCCAGGCGCCACGCGGCGGCTCGCGAAACGTGCGGACAAACCGAGGAATGCGGTACCGGGCAGGAGGCGGGGCTGCCGTTAAAAATTCGTCGCGTCAGGGTCTTCCAATGGACTGCGCGATCGTCTGTCGCGCCCCCCGGACTGGCCGTGGCCCACCTGCGCGACAGCGGCGGAGGGTGCAAAAACACGCTCCGACGCAAATTTAATGCGCAATGATACCTTATAATTTCGCAGGTTTTGCAGGAAAAACGAGCACGTTGACGCCACATTCGACCCCCACGGCATTTGCGTCGGGACCCTTGCGGCACGGCGTATCGACCCTCCTGCGCGGCGCGATGCACGGAGCAAAACGACGAACGACTTCGATGTCGTGCGCACATTCTCCGCATTCTGTCCCTAATTTCAGCGGCAGGCATGCATCCGGCTGCTCTCCAATGCGCAATTTTTCGGGATTTCTTCATGGCTTTGAATCTCTCCGACGTCAAACGCATCGCGCATCTCGCGCGTCTCGAGCTGGCCGATGACGAGGCGGCTCACATGGAAAAGGAGCTCAACGGCTTCTTCGCGCTCGTCGAACAGATGCAGTCGGTCGACACGAATGGCGTGGCTCCGCTCGCGCATCCGATCGAACAAATTCAGGAAGTCGCTCAGCGTTTGCGCACCGATGCGGTGACGGAGCTCGTCGACCGCGAGGCGAATCAGCGCCCGGCGCCGGCCGTGCAGGACGGTCTCTATCTGGTGCCGAAAGTCATCGAATGAGTCCGGCGCGGCGCACGCGCCCACGGCCCTCGCCCGCGGTTTTCGCGACGCGTTTTTTGTGACCGGGCTCGTTGCCGCTGCTTCATTGCCAATGCTGTACCGCCACTGAGTCACGGCTTGGTGAGTGCTGCTCTCGCTGGCGGTTTTTTCGGCCGCTTTTTCCGGTCGCTTTTTCCGGTTTTTCATGCGCTACCCCGCACCGCAGCCATCATGGAACACGATCTGATTCATTTGCAGGATTTGCGCGCCGCGCTCGACGCCAAGCGCGTCTCGAGCGTCGAGCTGACGCAGCACTATCTGGCGCGCATCGACGCCGCCGCCGATCTGAACGCCTTCGTGCACGTCGACGCCGAAGCGAGTCTCGCGCAGGCCCGCGCCGCCGACGCACGCATTGCCGCCGGCGACGGCGCCAACCAGCCGCTGCTGGGCATTCCCGTCGCGCACAAGGACGTATTCGTCACGCGCGGCTGGCACAGCACGGCCGGCTCGCGCATGCTCAAGGGCTATCAGAGCCCGTTCGATGCGGCCGTCGTCGAGCGTCTGTCGGACGCCGGCATGGTCACGCTGGGCAAGACCAACATGGACGAGTTCGCCATGGGCTCGTCGAACGAAAACTCCTACTACGGCCCCGTGAAGAACCCCTGGGACAAACTGGCCGTGCCGGGCGGCTCATCGGGCGGTTCGGCGGCGGCGGTGGCCGCACGGCTCGCGCCGGTCGCCACCGGCACCGACACCGGCGGCTCGATCCGTCAGCCGGCGGCGTTTTGCGGTGTGACCGGCATCAAGCCGACGTACGGTCGCGTATCGCGTTACGGCATGATCGCGTTCGCCTCGTCGCTCGATCAGGGCGGCCCGTTCGGGCATAGCGCGGCGGATTGCGCGTGGCTGCTGAGCGGCATGGCGGGCTTCGACGCCCGCGATTCGACCAGCCTCGAGCGTGCAGACGAAGACTTCGCGCGCGGGCTGGGCAAGCCGCTCGACGGGGCGACGGCCGCCAAGCCGCTGGCCGGTTTGCGCATCGGTCTGCCTGCGGAATACTTCGGCGAGGGGCTCGAGGCCGACGTGCGCGAATCCATCGACAACGCGCTGGCCGAATTCGAGAAGCTCGGCGCGGTGCGCGTGCCGGTATCGCTGCCGAAGACGGAACTGTCGATCCCGGTGTACTACGTGCTGGCCCCGGCGGAAGCTTCGTCGAACCTCTCGCGTTTCGACGGCGTGCGCTTCGGTCATCGCGCCGCCGAGTACCGCGATCTGCTCGACATGTACAAGAAGTCGCGTGCCGAAGGCTTCGGCACCGAGGTCAAGCGCCGTATTCTCGTGGGCACTTACGTGCTCTCGCACGGTTACTACGACGCCTACTATTTGCAGGCGCAGAAGATCCGCCGCCTGATTGCGCAGGACTTCCAGAACGCGTTCGCGCAGTGCGACGTCATCATGGGGCCAGTGGCGCCGTCGGTGGCGTGGAACCTCGGCGAGAAGAGCGCGGATCCGGTGCAGATGTATCTGGCCGACATCTATACGCTGTCGGTGAGTCTGGCCGGCCTGCCGGGCATGAGCCTGCCGGTCGGCCCGGGCCGCAACGCGCGCCCGGTCGGGCTGCAAATGATCGGCAACTACTTCGACGAAGCCCGCCTGCTGCAAGTGGCCGACGCGTTCCAGCGCGCGACCGACTGGCACAAGCGCGCTCCGGCGGGCGTCTGATCATGGGCCGCCTGCGCATGCAGCACGACACGATACCCGTCGCCTCGGGCGGCGCGCGCGCTGCCGCGCCCGCCTCCCGTCGATGGGTTTCCCGGGGCCTGATGCTGGCCGGCACGGTGCTCACGCTCGCGTCGTGCTCCCTGCCGTTCTCGCGTCCGACACCGATCGCATACCGTGAAATCAATTTGTCGGGCTATTGCTCGCAGACCGATGAAGACGGCTTTCGCGAACAGGCGACGCTCAAGGTGCAGGGCAATCAGGTGCAGTCGCTGGACTGGCGTCTGTGGGTCGGCAGTCGCGGCAGTTGCCACTTCAATCTGGCGGATTTTCACCAGACGAAGTGGCGTCCGAGCATCGAGCTGCAAGCGAATCGCGGCGCCTGCAAGCTGCTGATCTGGCAGGACCCGGGCAACGTGACCATCGGGCACGCGAATTGCGAGGCGTATTGCTCGGCGGGCATTTACGAGAACGCGTGGCCCGTGAGTTTCGATCCGCAGTCGGGCGTTTGCGCGCGGGATACGCGCCGCTAAGCACGGATGACGAGGGTTGGCCTGTATGCACAGGCATTGGCCAGCATGGCCAGCATCGACTAACAGGAACAGGCCGGCGCGTCGCCCGTGTGGCACGACCGGCAGCTAAGGCGGGCCAGCGGCCATGCCGACAAGTTGAGACAAGGGTGAACCTTATGCAATGGGAAGTCGTTATTGGTCTGGAGACGCACGCTCAGCTCTCCACCGCTTCCAAAATTTTCTCGGGCGCATCGACGCAGTTCGGCGCGGCCCCCAACACGCAGGCGTGCCCCGTGGATCTGGCGCTGCCGGGGGTGCTGCCGGTGCTCAATCGCGGCGCCGTCGAGCGCGCGATCGAGTTCGGTCTGGCCATCGGTGCGACGATCGCACCGCGCAGCATCTTCGCGCGCAAGAATTACTTCTACCCGGACCTGCCCAAGGGCTACCAGATCAGCCAGTACGAAATCCCGGTGGTGCAGGGCGGTTCGCTGAAAATTCAGGTCGAAGCCGACGCGCGGACCGGCCGTGAGGCCTACGAGAAGGTCGTCACGCTCACGCGCGCCCACCTCGAAGAGGACGCAGGCAAGTCGCTGCACGAAGACTTTGCCGGCATGACCGGCATCGATCTGAACCGTGCGGGGACGCCGCTGCTCGAAATCGTGACGGAGCCGGAAATGCGCAGCGCGGCCGAAGCCGTGGCGTATGCGAAGGCGCTGCACGGTCTGGTGGTGTGGCTGGGTATTTGCGACGGCAACATGCAGGAAGGCTCGTTCCGTTGCGACGCCAACGTGTCCGTGCGTCCGGTCGGACAGAAGGCATTCGGCACGCGCGCCGAAATCAAGAACCTGAACTCGTTCCGCTTCCTGGAAGAGGCGATTCAGTATGAAGTGCGCCGTCAGATCGAACTGATCGAAGACGGCGGCACCGTGGTGCAGGAAACGCGTCTGTACGATCCGGACAAGAAGGAAACGCGTTCGATGCGCAGCAAGGAAGACGCGCACGACTATCGCTACTTCCCCGACCCGGATCTGATGCCGCTCGTGATCGACAGCGAATGGATCGAGCGCGTGCGCGCGGCATTGCCCGAGCTGCCGGCCGGCATGCAGGCCCGTTTCGTGGCGTCGTACGGCCTGTCGGATTACGACGCCGCCGTGCTCACGCAGTCGAAGGCGCAAGCCGCTTACTTCGAAGCCGTGGTCGCCAGGGCAGGCAAGGCCAACGCCAAGCCCGCCGCCAACTGGATCATGGGCGAACTGTCGTCGCTGCTCAACCGCGAAGACCTCGCCATCGACGCCAGCCCGGTCTCCAGCGCTCAACTCGCCGGCCTGCTCGCGCGCATTGCGGACAACACGATCTCGAACAAGATCGCCAAGGAAGTCTTCCAACTGATGTGGGAAGCACGCGCCACCGACGACGGCGCCGCCGACCGCATCATCGAGGAGAAGGGCCTGAAGCAGATCACCGACACGGGCGCTATCGAGAAGATCATCGACGAAGTGCTGGCCGCCAACGCCAAGTCCGTCGAAGAATTCCGGGCCGGCAAGGAGAAGGCGTTCAACGCGCTGGTCGGTCAGGCGATGAAAGCCACGAAGGGCAAGGCCAACCCGGCGCAGGTCAACGAGTTGCTCAAGAAGAAGCTCGGTGCCTGAGCACGGGAAGCGATGAACGACGGCCCCGGTCGCGCTGGCGACCCGGGCCGTCGGAAGCCAAAGGCGCGGTTGCCGAAGGTCGGCGCCGCGCTTTTTGTTTTGGGGTCGAAATTTTCTGTTGAAGGCCCGTGGTTTGCGTCATTTCCCATAAAAATGCGAATTTAAGCGGCTTTGGGCGCCTTCCGAGCCGCACTTTCCACGCACATCGCTCGTTATCTCCCGCCACGATTCGCTTATGCCGGGCGCTTTTTTTGCGCCCTACGCAAATTGGGCGATACTCCCAACTGGCTTTTCACGCAGGAGTTGGCGATGTTCGAGAAATACCGCGTACCGCTCGGCAAGAAGCTGGACCTCTCGGCCTTCGATCCGGCCGACAAGCCGTTTTCCGGCGACAGCAAAGACGACGACAAGGCGCGTCTGACGGAACTCGGGCTCAAGCTCGACGAATTGCAGACCATTCTGCATGCCAACAGCCGCCACCGTGTGCTGCTCGTGCTTCAGGGCATGGACACCAGCGGCAAGGACGGCACGATTCGCGCGGTGTTTCAGAACGTCGATCCTCTGGGAATTCGCGTGGCCAACTTCAAGTCGCCCACGCCGATCGAACTGGCGCGCGATTTCCTCTGGCGAGTGCACATGGTCGTGCCCGCCGCAGGCGAGCTGGCGATCTTCAATCGCAGCCATTACGAAGACGTGCTCATTACGCGCGTGCACGACTGGATCGATGCCGACGAGTGCAAGCGCCGCTACACGCACATCAACAACTTCGAGCGGCTGCTTGCCGATAACAGCACGCATATCGTGAAGTGTTTCCTGCACATCTCGGCCGAGGAACAGCGCAAGCGGCTCCAGGAGCGCATCGACGATCCCGACAAACACTGGAAATTCGAGCTGGGCGACCTCAAGGAACGCAGCTTCTGGCCGCAATACACCAAGGCCTATGAGGCAGCTTTATCGGCGACCTCGACGGAATATGCCCCGTGGTATATCGTGCCTTCCGACTCGAAACGCCACCGTAATCTGATGGTGGCGGAGTTGCTGGTGAACGCGCTGACGGAACTGAACCTGGCGTATCCGCCCGGCCGTCCCGAATTGACGGGCATGAAGGTGGAATGACACGGGCTGACGTCGGCACGCCGCAGGCATGCTGCGACAGCGCATCGACATGCATCGCCGTGGCAAGGCGCCACGGTTGTTTTATCAGTAGAAACCGACGCGGCAGGACGAGCGGGGGCTTGGCCGGCAAGTTGGCGTCGCATGGGTAAACGGGGAAGAAGATGAGTGACGAGAACGCCCACCGGCCGTTGCCGGGGGACGCGGCCGCCCGTGGGCAGGCAGGTACGGCTAACCCGGGCAAGCCGGGGGCACGCCGCTGGATCGTGGGTGTGCTGGCCGTGGCGGTGGTCGCCGGCGCGGGCATCTGGTGGCGTTCGCGCGGTGTGCAGGCGCCGGTCAAGGCGCTCGCCGCGCCGTCCGTTACGGCCACCACGGTCGAGGTGCGCGACGTCCCGGTCCGGCTCATTGCCAACGGCACAGTGACCGCGCGCCAGACCATCGACGTTCGTCCGCAAATCTCCAGCACGATCCGTCAGGTGCATATCAAGGAAGGCGACTTCGTCAAAGCCGGGCAGTTGCTGTTCTCGCTCGACGCGCGCATGGACGAGGCCAACCTCAAGAAGGTGCAGGCGCAACTCGCCAAGGACGAAGCCGATCTCGCCAATGCCCGCCGCACGCTCGCGCGCACCAGACAACTGATCGCCGAGCACTTCGTCTCGCAAAGCGCGCTCGATACGGCGCAAAGCGGCGTGGACAGTCTCACGGCACAAGTCGCCGCCGACCGTGCGGCGATCGCCGCCAGTCAGGTGGCGGTCGACTACAACCAGATCCGCGCGGGTATCGACGGTCGCACCGGCGCGATCAACGTGCACCCGGGCAGCCTCGTGACGCCAGGCGGCGCGGCGCTCGTGAGCATCACCCAACTCGATCCGATCGATATCAGCTTCACGTTGCCCGAGGGCGCGCTGGCCGAATTGCAGGCCGCGCGCGCCGGCGGCCCCGTGTCGGTGACCGCCACGCTCGGCACCACGGGCGTGCACGTGACCGGGCAACTGAGCTTCATCGACAACGCCGTCGACTCGCAAACCGGCACCATCCGGTTGAAGGCCGCCTACGACAATCGCGACGCGAAGCTCTGGCCCGGCATGTACCTCAACGTCGCGGTGATCGGCCGCGTGCTCAAGCAGGCGAGCGTGGTGCCGCCGCAGGCGGTGCAGACCGGGCCGGACGGCAAATTCGTCTACGTGATCGGCGACGACGGCAAGGTCAGCGCGAAGCCGGTCAAGGTCGGCTATGTGGAAGCGAAACTTGCGGTCGTCGACGGCGTGCCCGCCGGCGTGAAGGTCGTGCAGGAAGGCGCGGAGAATCTGCGTCCGGGCAACACGGTGACGGTCGTGGCGTCGCGTGACGGTGCGAGCGGTGCCGCCGTTCCTGCTGTTCCCGCCGTGGCAGCCGCAGGCGATGGCGGGAAGGCCCCATGAACCTCTCAGAACTCTGTATCCGCCGGCCGGTCATGACGATCCTGCTGTGCGTGGCGGCCGTCGTGGCTGGCCTGATCGCGTACGGTCAGATCCCGATTTCCGCCCTGCCCAGCTATAACTCGCCCGTCATTCAGGTCACGGCGACCTTGCCCGGGGCGAGCCCGGAGACGATGGCCGCGTCGGTCGCCGCGCCGATGGAAAAGCAGTTCTCGACGATTGCCGGCGTGGCGGTCATCAGTTCGACCAATACGCAGGGCAACACCTCGATCATCATCGAGTTCGACAGCGACCGCGATATCGACGCGGCGGCCGTCGACGTGCAGGCGGCGCTGTTCCGCGCGCAGCGCAAGCTGCCGGTGGAGATGACCACGCCGCCGTCGTATCGCAAGGTCAATCCGGCCGATGCGCCGATTCTGTTCCTTGCGATGAACTCGCCGTCGATGTCGCTGGCGGAACTCGACGACTACGCGGAAAACCTCGTCTCCCCGACGCTCTCCACGCTGCCCGGCGTCGCGCAGGTGCTGATCTTCGGGCAGAAGCGTTTCGCGGTGCGCGTGAAGGCTCGGCCCGACGCGCTCGCCGCGCGCAAACTCACGCTCGACGACGTGGCACGCGCGCTGGCGTCGGCCAACGCGAACAGCCCCGTCGGCACGCTCGACGGCAGCCGCCAGACGCTGACCATCGAAGCCAACCGTCAGATGACGAAGGCCGAGCAGTTCGCCAATCTCATCATCGCCAGCGTGAACGGCAACCCGGTGTACCTGCGCGACGTGGCCGACGTGCAGGACAGCGTCGAGTCGGTCAAGACGGGCAGTTGGGTCAACGGCGAGCGCTCGATCGTGCTCGCGGTGCTGCGTCAGCCCAATGCGAACACGGTGGCCACGGTCGATCAGGTGAAGGCGGCGCTGCCGCGTCTGGGCGAACAGATGCCGCAGTCCATTCAGGTCAAGCTGCTCAACGACCGTTCGGTCTCGATCCGCGAGTCCATCGACGACGTGCAGTTCACACTCGCGCTCACGGTGATTCTCGTCACGCTGGTGATCTTTCTGTTCCTGAGACGCCTCGCCGCCACGCTCATTCCGGTGATGTCGCTGCCGGTGTCGCTGATCGGCACTGTCGCGCTCATGAAGGGCATGGGCTATTCCATCGACAATATCTCGCTGCTGGGCATCACGCTCGCCGTGGGGCTGGTCGTGGACGACGCCATCGTGATGCTCGAGAACATCGTGCGCCACATCGAGAACGGGGTGCCGCCGCTGCGCGCTGCACTCGTCGGCTCGCGTGAGATGGGTTTCACGATTCTCTCGATTTCGATCTCGCTGGTCGCCGTGTTCATCCCCATCTTCTTCATGCCGGGCGTGATCGGGCTGATGTTCCACGAGTTCGCCGTGGTGGTGTCGCTGGCGATTCTGGTATCGGCGGCGGTGTCGCTCACGCTGATACCGATGCTGTGCAGCCGCTATCTCAGGCACGAGCAGGACGAAGGGATGGGGCTGCGCGCCACGCAATGGTTCGAGAACGGTTTCGTGTGGGTGCAGAACGCCTACGTGCGCAGTGTCGACTGGTGCCTCGCGCATCGTCGTTGGGTGATGGTGGCCGCCGGCGCCACGTTCATCGCCACCGGCGTGCTTTTCGCCACGATTCCGAAGGGTTTCTTCCCGAGCGAGGACATCGGACAGGTGCAGGTGACGGCCGAGGGCGCGCAGGACATCTCGTTCACGGCGATGTCGGCGTTGCTGCGTCAGGCGGGCGATATCATTCGCGCGAATCCTGCGGTGCAGACCGTGATTGTGTCGGCCAACGACAGCAATCAGGGGCGCATGTTCATCAACCTGAAACCGCACGGCGAGCGGCCGCACATGAGCGAGGTGCTCGAAGCGCTGCGGCGCGACGTGAAACAGGTGCCGGGGCTGAGCGTCTACTTCAACCCGGTGCAGAACCTGCAACTGGGCGGCAAGCAGAGCAAGAGCCGCTACCAGTACGTGATGCAAAGCGTGAAGCCGGGCGAGATGCAGTTGTGGTCGGATCGTCTGATGAACCTGATGCGCGCCGACCCGATCTTCCGCGACGTGACGACCGACGCGCAGATGAAGGGTCTGCAAGCGCAACTCACCATCGATCGCGACAAGGCGAATACGCTGGGTGTGGCCATCGGCGACATTCGCAGTGCGCTGTACAGCGCATTCGGCGAGCGTCAGGTATCGACCATCTACACGCCGAGCGACAGCTATCAGGTGATCTTGCAGGCGGACGATAACGATCGCCGCGACGAAGGCGCGTTCGACAAGATCTACGTGCGCGGCAAGGGCGGTGCGCTGGTGCCGCTCTCGGCCGTGGCGACGGTCGAGCGCAAGATGGGGCCGGTGTCGGTGAACCATCAGGGCCAGTTGCAGGCCGTGACGCTTTCGTTCAACCTCGCCCCGGGGGCGGCGTTGGGCGACGCCTCGCAGAAAATCGTGAGCTTCCAGCACCAGTTGGGTTTCCCGCCGAGCATCATCACGAGCTGGGGCGGCGACGCCGCGGCGTTCCAGAAGTCGCAGTCGAGCCAGGTCGTGCTGCTCGTGGGCGCATTGCTGGTCATCTACGTGCTGCTCGGCGTGCTCTATGAGAGCTACATCCATCCGATTACGATTCTGGCGGGCTTGCCGTCGGCCGCCGTCGGGGCGCTGCTGACGCTGCGCCTGTTCGGCATGGATCTCTCGCTCATCGCGGTGATCGGCATTCTCATGCTGATCGGTATCGTGAAGAAGAACGCCATCATGATGATCGACTTCGCACTCGATGCGCAGCGCAACGGCGGCTTGACGCCGGCGGAGGCGATTCGTCAGGCGTGTGCGTTGCGCTTCCGACCGATCATGATGACCACGCTGGCCGCGCTCATGGGCGCATTGCCGATCGCGCTCGGGTTGGGGGCCGGGGCAGAGTTGCGTCAGCCGCTCGGCCTGGCAGTGGTCGGCGGCTTGCTGTTCTCGCAGGTGATCACGCTCTACATCACGCCGGTCATCTATCTCTATCTCGATCGTTTCGCCGGTAACGGCCCGCTCGTGCTGCCCGGTGACAAGGCGGCGAACGACGGCGAGGAGCATGCCGACGCGGGGCAAGGCGCGCATGAGGCGCACGGTGCCGGGCGCATTGCGGGCGCCGATACCCTCCGGACCGGTCACGCGCACTGAGCGCTGACGATACCGATGCGCGGCATGCTTTTCAGGCGTGCCGCGCGGTGTCGAGCGCTGCCGCCACGACACGAAGCACTCGCATTCGTCATCCGAAAGCCATGCAATATGGCTTGTGAATCGGCTGATTCCTGACGTTTGCCGCCCGCTCCGACAACCCTCGAATTGCGTTTAGTCGCATTCCGATTTTCACACTGATGTCCCGGTCGTCGTTCTGCCGACCGGTTTCCACGGCCCGTCTCGTTCCTGCCCATGTTTCGCGATGCATTTCGCGATTGTCGACATGCATCCCGAGGTATCGGAAATGGCGTGCCAATGGGCGATTTCTTGCTTGCGTCGAATGTCAATTTGCGAAAGACGCGTGCTGCACGCGACAACGCAACGGTCCGCATTCGGGCATAAATCGCCCCTGTCGTCACGAGGACGTCTCTCGGATCGTGGCGTCGTTTCTTTTCATTCTTTCAAAACAGTGGACTCAAAAATGAACGTACGTACAGACGCGAGCGCAATCGCGCAACTCAATAACCCGCTGGCGCTTCGGGTGAACAAGCGCCGTCAGCGAGGCGTGACGCTGGTCGAACTGTCCGTCGCGGTGGCGGTGATGGGGTTGATCATGGCCGGGGCGATGGTCGGTGTGCCACGCCTGATGAACAACGTGAAGTTGTCGCAGGAGATGAAGGACTGGCAGATGTCGGCGCTGGCCGTGCAGAACGCGGTGGCTGCGGGCACGCTCATCGCGGGTAAGAGCACGCAGGTCGACATTCGACCGACCGCGATCGCAGAGCCGTTCAACCGCCCTGCCGGCACCACGACGATTCTGAATCGCTTCGGGGGGGAAGTGACGATCGACGCCGTGCCGTCTGGCAGCGGCGGCTATCCGTCGAGCGGCGTCACCGTAAAGTCCGTCGGTTATCCGAGTTCGCAATGCGAAGACTTCGCCTCGAAGATGAACGGCCTGTTCGCCACGCTCACCATCAACGGTCAGGTTATCAAATCGAAGTCGGACAACAAGATCTCCGAGATCAGCAAGGCTTGCACGCAGGACGCGAGCAGCGCCGGTGTGACGCAGGCCGAACTGGAATTCACCATCGCCGGATGAGAAGCGTTCACGGGGTAATGGGCCCAACCGAGCCGATGGGCCAGATGGGCCAGAGGGTACAGGTGCGACAGGCGGGGCGATTGGGGCTCACGAGGATCTGATTGAAAGGCGGACAAGACATGACTCATTCAGGAATGCGTGTTGCGCTGGTCGCGGTGATGTGCGCAGGCGTGCTGCCGTTGGCACGCACCGCCGGCGCAGCACCTCAAACCGACGTGACGTGGATGTTCGCGAGCCACAAACCGCTGATGCAGTCGGCCGGTGCTCGCGAGCGTGCGGAACCCGCACCCGACGCGTCGCATGCGCAGACGGTGGACGATGCGCGGCGGTATGTACAGGCCGAGCCTGCACCGGTCCTGCCCGCCGGCCCGCCGGTTGCGCTCACCCCGCCGCCGGCCGCGTTCGAGCTGGCGCTCCGGCCGTCGGACGGCCGCGTCTCGCAGGCTGTCCGCCGCTTCGCCGAGCGCCATGGCTGGCAACTCGCGTGGGAGATCGATCGCGATTTCCCCATCGAATATCCCGCCACGTTTCAGGGCGATTTTCTCGGCGTCGTCGAGCAGGTCGTGCGTTCGCTGCAAAACACCGATGCGCCGATACGCGTGAAGGTCTACGAGGCCAATCGCGTGTTGCGCGTGGTGCACGCCACACAATAACCAGCGCCGTGCCTCGTGCACGGCGAACCAGATCGGAAGCGGTCATCCATGAGAATGCGACTCGGCGTGTTGTGCGCCATCACGTTACTGTCAGCGTGCGGCACGCCGGGCATGCTGTCGAAAACGGACGAAAACGTTACGCAGGCGCGCGAAACGGCGCGCGCCGCGTCCGAAACCCATGCGGCACCGCCCATCGGCGCCATCGAGCGTGTCGAAGGGGCATGGCTCTCCCGCAAGTCCGTCGCCGTCAACGCGACGGTCGCCTTGCCGGACTTCTTCAAGCGCGAGGTGCGTTTTTCCACGGGCTCGCCGTTGCCGATGTCGGTATTGCTCACGCAAGTCGCGAGAGGTAACGGTCTGACGATTCGTCTGGCGTCGGACGTGGGATGCGACACCGGGCCTGCCGGCGATCATGGCGGTCGCGGCGGCCCGGGTTCGGGCAATCAACTCTTTCGACTCAATTGCACGGACAGCGGCGAACCCGCCGTGCCGCTGCAATATCACGGCTCGCTCTCGGGGCTGCTCGATACCATCGCGCACCGGTCGGGCACACACTGGACATATCGCGACGGCGTGGTGCAATTCGCGCGCTACGTCACACGTACGTTCCAGATCAAGATGATGCCCGGCAGTTCGTCGTACACGGCGTCCGTCGGCAAGTCCTCGAAGATGAAGGCAGACCGTGGTGCATCCGGGGGCGGCGGGGCTGCGTCGGGCGGCGTCGACCTGAGCTTCAATGCGGACGCCAACGTCACTGTCGAGTCGGAACTCGATTACTGGACCGACCTCGTCAAGTCCGTCACCGACATGCTCTCGCCAGGCGGGCGGGTGACGCCATCGGTCGTCACCAGTTCGCTGGTCGTGACCGATACGGCCGATGTGATGGCGCGCGTGGCGCAATACATCGATTCGGAGAACGCGGTGCTCGGCCGCCAGGTCAAGCTGCGTGTGCAGGTCTACTCGGTCACGCTCGATGAAAATTCGGCAGCCGGGATCGACTGGGATCTCGTCTATCGCTCCGCGAGCGGCTTCATCGCAGGGCTGAGCGGGCCGGCCATGGGCGGCGCCCTCATGACGCGCAAAGGCGGCTTGAGCGTGAGCAAGATTCCCAAAGGCCGTCTCGCCGGCTCCTCGGCGTTCCTCAAGGCGCTCAGCAGGCAAGGGCGCGTCAGCACGGTGATCGACACGACGGTCGTGACGCTGAACAACCAGCCCGCGCCGGTGGCCGTCACGCAAAATCGCGGCTTCGTCGCGCAGACCAAGATGACGCCGGGCAACTACGGCGGGCAGGCGGTGGTGACGGCCGAGCAGTCGGTGCTGACCACCGGCTTCGTGATGAACCTCTTGCCCACGCTGATGGACAACCGCAGCGTGATGTTGCAAGTGCAGATCGATATGTCCGACCTGAAGAAGCTCGACAAGATCAATCTGCGCACCGGCAAGGAGGCCGCGAGCGGCACCGACGCGCAGGGCGGCAATCGCTCGGGCGTGAGGGCCGACATCGACGGCAAGGGCGTGAGTGTCGATATCGGCGACAAGGACGACGACCGCAGAGGCAACGACGACGGTCTCGGCGCAGGGACATTCCTGCAATTGCCGATTACGGCGTCCGTGCAGACGATGCAGCGTGCGTCGCTCAAGTCGGGCGATACGCTGGTGCTGAGCGGCTTTCGCCGCAAGGACGACAACACCGAGCGTGACGGCATCTTCAATTACGAAGGCGGCATGAAGGAGGCGAATCAGCACGTCAACGAAGTCGTGATCCTGATCTCGCCGGAACTGACCGAGGGCGTGTGACATGGCGCGCGCACTGTCCAATCACCTCGTTGTCGGCGCGCAGTGGGAGACCCTGATCGGCCTCGAGAAGGAGATGGTCGAGATTCGCAACCTCGCACGCAGTCGCGACGCGTCTCACTTCACCGTAACCGACGATGGCGCCGGTACGCGCACTGTCGGACTGGTGTCGCTGCCCGTGGACGGGGCTCCGGACGCCGACGTCCACGGCGTTGCGCTGGCGGCCGTGCTCGGCTCGCTGGTCGAGGGACCGAACGTCGCGTTCATTCATCCCGATCCGGACGATCCGGCGCGGGCGCTGTTCGTGACGCTGCGCGATCATCGTCCCGAACTCGATCTCGACCTTCCGGCCTCGCAGCTCAAGCATCGTCTGGAACAGTGGATGGCGGAGGTCGAAGGGCCCGTGAAGGTGGCGGGGGTGATGCGCATGGACTTGCCGCATGCGGACGTCGTGATCACGCTCGACGACATCGCCGCCGCGGCGCGGCGCGACACCGCGGTGGAGGCGCGTCTGAAGCCCGTGCGAAAGGCGCTGCCGGTGCGCCAGATGCGTGTCGCCGCCGTGTTGATGGCGACGCTGGTGGTGGTCGGCGGCGGCGCGTATGGGGGATGGACCTGGTACGACGCGGTACAGCAGGAGAAGCTCGCCGCCGCCAATCGCGTCGATCCGGTCGACGCCTACAAACAGGCGCTCAAGCGCGCGCTTGCGGCGGAGTCCTTCTCGACGGGCGCGTCGTACGCGCGGCATTTGCAGCGCACGATTCAGCATTTGCCGGCGAATGCCGGTGGCTGGCGTCCGGCGAACATCGAGTGCAAGGCGCGGCGTTGCGACATCGAGTGGCGGCGCCGGGAGGGCGGCACGTTCGATCTGCTGCTGTCCCAGCGGCCCGGTGCGCAGATTGTCGACCTCGATCACGCCAGGGAAGTCGTGACGCTGCCTGAGGACGACGCCACGTCGGCCCGCACGGTCGCCGCGTCGCATGACGAATCGGAAGCGGTTGAAGACGATGGCGATGCCCGCGTGGCGCCCGTGCCGCGCAATCAGTTCCTGCGCACGGCGGGGGCGCGTCTGCAAGCGCTCGGCGACTACGGCATGGATATCGCGCTGACGATGCCGGTGCCGCTGGTGCCCGTCCCCCCCGGGGTGGGGGCGCGTAAGGATGTGCCCCCGCCGATTTCGAAAGGCGAATGGAGGATGGCCGGGCATCTGGCGTTCTTCGACTCCGTCGCCGGCCTGATGATGCGCGCCGGCAACATGTCTCTGGGCGAGCTGAAGATCGTGATCGATGACGGCAAGCCCGTCTTCTCCGCACAAGGAACCTACTATGTTCACTAAGTTTTTCCGTCGTGCCTTGTTGACGATCGCGGCGACGCTCCCGGCGACGGCGCATGCCGAGGAGACCATAGACGCTTTCGCGCGCGCCCATCTGAAAGCATCGCAGCAAGCGCAGGACGCGAAGCAAGCCGAATCGAAAGCCGCCGGCGCCGGCCCCGCGCATGAGCGCCATGTCGCGAAGCCGGCGCATGTCGACACACCGCCCGAACTGCTGTTCATCTACGGCGTGGAGAACGCCACCGTGGCGTATTTGCGCGTCGATGGCCGCTTCGGGCGCAACGTGAGCAAAGGCGACAAGGTGGGCGAGTGGCAAGTCGTGAACATCGGGGACGATTTCGTCGACATTCGACATGGCACGCGACAACAGCGCTTGCTGTTGCCCAACGCTTTCGGTGCCGCGCCGTCGTCTGCCACGCAAACAAGCCAGCGTGCGCGGGGGGCTTCGGATGGCGACCATTTCTGAACGGCTTCGCGCCGCACTGGGGCGCTTCGGACCCCGCGGGAGAACGCGGGCCGTCGTGCACCCTATCGGCGACCTGCGCGAATCGGACATTCAAACCCTGGGCTGGCGCCAGGACCTCGGCATCACGCTCGCTGGGGCGGAACACGGTTCGCTGGTGCTCGTGGCGATGAAACCGCGGCTCTATCTCGTGCTGCTCGAACACAATACGTTCGTTCGCACGCAAGGCTCGGACCTGCTGGATCGCTTCGATCGCGCGGTGCGCGCGAAACACCGGCTCGACCTCGAAGGGATCTACGTCGGTACGACGGAGGAAATCCTGCTGATGCAATCGCGTCTGCAACAGCAGGGTAACGACAGCGGGCTGATCGGCGAACAGCGCACCGGCGCGTATCGAAACTTCGACCTGATCATCGAGCGCGCGGTCGAGGCGGGCGCCTCGGACATCCACTTCGAGTTTCGCGAGGGGCGTCATGTTCAGGTGCGCATGCGCATTCACGGCAAATTGCGTATGGCGGCGGAGGGCGATCGTCTCGCCCGCGACTATCACGCCATGCTCGACGCGGTATCGGCCGCTTATAACTCCCGCGCGGATCCGAGCAGTCGCAGTCATAACCATTTCGACGAAGCTCAGCATCAGAGTTGTTCGATTCCGCTGACCATTCGTCAGCGCAAGTACCAACTGCGGTTTCAGAGCGTGAAGGAGAATCGCGGCGTGGACGTGGTGCTGCGTCTGCTGATCAACGAAGCGACGGACGGCGACGTGCTCACGCTCTCCCAGCTCGGCTACGCCGACGACCAGATCGAGATTCTCGAAGATGCGGTGCATCGTAGCCCCGGACTCACGATCATCGCGGGCGAGACCGGATCGGGCAAGTCGACGACGTTGCGCACGCTGATGACCTACGAGCGCGATTCCGGCAAGAAATTCTTTTCCATCGAAGATCCGGTCGAGTACATTCAGCCGCACATGACGCAGATCCCGATTCAGCGCCGTGCGGAAGACAGCCCCGGAGAATCGCCCTTCGGCGCGGCGGCCAAGGTGCTGTTGCGCGGCGATCCCGACAAGCTCATGCCGGGCGAGATTCGCGACGCGGAGACCGGTTCGTTCGCCAAGTCGATGACCGAGACAGGCCATCAGGTGCTGTCGACGGTGCACGCGTCGAGTGCGTTCGGCATCATCACGCGTCTGGTCAGCGAGGAGATCGGCATGCCGCTTGCGGCTGTCACGGCGCCGAACTTTTTGACGGCCATCGTCTACCAGAAATTGTTGCCGGTGTTGTGCGAGCACTGCAAGCGGCCGGCGTCCGAGGCGCTCGACGCAGCCACGCTGTCGGTCATCGGCGCGCTCGGCATCGACACGTCGAGAGTGTGTGTCGAAGGGCCGGGTTGCGAGCGTTGTCGCGGGCGCGGCACCTGCGGGCAGACGGTCGTCGCGGAAGTCTGCGAACTGACCGACGATCTGCTCGACCTGCTGCGTGAAGGACATTACTGGGAGGCCGAGCGTCACTGGCGCGCATGTCACGACGGCGACCTCACCAGCCCGCGAATGACCGGCAAATCCGCGATGGAGCACGCCATGTACAAGATGTCGCAGGGACTGGTCGATCCGCATGACGTCGAAGCCGCCTTCTGCAAGCTCAAGAAATTCCACTTTCGTCCGACGGTGTCGCCCGGCACGCCTTCCCCGCGCCGTCTCGCCAGTGTGTGACGGCGCGCCGATGCCCGACTGACGTTCTGCACCCAATGCCATGATCGAAGCCGCCAACCGTCTGCTCGCCAAACTCACGCCTGCTCGCGACCCGTATCCCGGGCTCACGAAGGCCAAACGACGATTCCGCAAGACCCGCGCCAAGTTTTACAGCGACTTCGCCGACGCCATCGAGGACGGGGCGAATCCGTTCGAACTGTTCTCGCGCCGTTACGCGCGCGCGAAAGAGCGCCGCAATCCCATGGCGCCGTTGTACGCCGTGTGGCGCGATCGCGCGAGTTCGAAGAACTTGCAGAAGTCGTGGGCAGGCACGATTCCGGAGGAAGACCTCGTTGTGATCGCCGCCGGTGAGAAAGGCGATCTGCCCGGCACGCTGCGTTTTCTCGCGCGCGTTGTCACGCTCCAGCAACAGACCCGCGCGGCCATCGCCGGTGCGGTGGCGTTGCCGATCTTCATGTCCGTGCTGCTCGCCGCGATTCAACTGGGCGTGGCCTACGGCATGATGCCGATCATGACGGAGATCATGCCGCCCGAGCAATTCCCGCTCGTCGGGGCGGGGCTGTATGCGATGTCGGGATTCGTCGCGAACTGGTGGCCGCTGCTGTACGGCGTGCCGGTCGCGCTGGTCGTCCTGATGACGCTGTCGTTCAGCCGATGGACGGGGCCCTTGCGCCGTCGTCTGGACAACTTCGGCCCGTACGCGGTGTATCGCGATGTGCGCGCCGGCGAGTTCCTCGTCGCGCTCGCCGCGCTCACGAGTGCGAAGACGTCGGTGTTCGATGCCGTCTCGCTGCTGTTGACGCGTGCGTCTCCCTGGTTGCGATGGCATTTGCTGCGCATGCGCGCGTCGCTCAAGAGCGAGCGCAGCATGATCAAGGCCATGGACACGGGCATCTTCAATGAGGAGGTGTTCGACCGTCTCGTCGAATACGCCGGACGCACCAACTTCGATGCCGGGATTCGCAAGATCGGGCTGATGACCATCGAGGAGGTCGCCGAACGCATCAAAGTGCGCTCCGCGACGCTGCGCTCGGTGCTGCTCGCGATGGTCGGTCTGACGATCATCTTCACGGTCGGCGGCATGTTGCAGATCGGCCATGCGGCCGGCGAGTACGCGCAATCGATATTCCGATGATGACCACGCTCGTCGATTTTCTGTGGGGAGAATTCCGCGCGCTGCCGCGCGAAGCGATTACGGCCGCGATGGCCGTGCTGGGGCTGTTCGTCGGCAGCTTTCTGAACGTCGTTGTCTATCGTCTGCCGCGCATGCTGGAGCGGCAGTGGGCGCAGGACGTTGCGGCATGGTCGGGGCAGGTGCCGCCGGTCGCCCCCGTCTTCAACCTCGCATGGCCGCCGTCGCGCTGCCCGCAATGCGAGGCGCCGATTGCCGCACGCCACAACTTTCCCGTCGTCAGCTACGTGTGGCTGCGGGGGCGGTGCGCCGCATGCGGCACGGGCATTCCGGCGCGCTACCCGCTGGTCGAGTTGACGGTGGGCGCATTGTTCGCCGTTGTCGCGTGGACGTTCGTGCCGACGCGGCAGTACGCCGCCATGCTTGCATGGTGCGGCTTCGGTGCGACAGTGTTCACGCTTGCGCTCATCGACATGGATACGCGTCTGCTGCCGGACTGGCTCACGTTGCCGCTGTTGTGGGCCGGTCTGCTATGCAGCGTGGTGCATGTCACGCTGCCGGTCGACGAGGCCGTGCTCGGGGCTGCGCTCGGTTATGTCGTGATGTGGACGATTGCGGCGGTGTATCGGTCGCTCACGCGTCACGACGGCCTGGGCGGTGGCGACGCCAAGCTCGTGGCCGCGTGCGGGGCGTGGCTCGGATGGATCGGGGTGCCCCTGATGCTGGCGTTCGGCGCGATGGCCGCCACGCTCGCCTTCGCCGTGTTCGGGCTGATGCGCGGCCGCGCGTTGCGCGAGCCGCTGCCGTTCGGTCCGTGGCTGGTGCTCGGGGCGCTGGCGAGCGTGCTGTGGGGTGAGCCGTTCCTAAACCTGTGGCTGAGGGCGGGCGCCTGACGGGGCCGGTTCGGGCGGTGCGGACGCTGCTGCCGGTGAGCCTGATGCGATGTGTGCTTCGATCGCCGATACGTCCACAGACTCGCTGACCGTAGACGTTCGACGCGCTTCGTCGATACGGACCTCGCTCACATTCCCTCTCGTTGCCGCCGTCGCCGCCGCATTTGATGCGCTGGCCAGCATCAGATCGGCGGCCTTCTCGCCGATCATCATCGACGGCGCATTGGTGTTGCCGCCGATGAGCGTCGGCATGATCGAGGCGTCCACCACGCGCAAGCCTTCGACGCCGCGCACGCGCAGTTCGGTGTCCACCACCGACGCCGCGTCGTTGCCCATCCGGCAGGTGCCCACCGGATGGTAGATGGTGTCGGCGCGCGCGCGAATCAGCGCGGTGAGCGCTTCGTCCGATTCGATTCCCCGGCTGTGCAACTCCTTACCGCCGAACTGCGCGAGCGACGGCGCTGCGAGAATGCGCCGGATCACGCGCGCGCCGCGCAGCAGCGTGTCGACGTCCTCCTGCGCTTGCAAGAAGGCGGGATCGATGCGGGGCGCATCGCGCATGTCCGCCGATGCGAGCGTGACACGCCCCCGGCTTTTGGGGCGCAGTACGCAGGCGTGAAGCGACAGACCGCGCCGCAAATGCAGACGTCGGTTGTGGTTGTCGCAAATGCCGACGAGAAAGTGCATCTGCAAGTCGGGGCGCGCGAGCGAGGGATCGCTTTTGAGGAAGCCGCCGGCCTCGGCCACGTTGCTCGCGAAGAGTCCGCGCCGCTCGCGCAGATAGGCCATCCCCTGGGTCAGCAGATGCCATAGCCCGGCCGGCGTATAGCCCACGAGGTCGGGGTGTGCGACGTACTTGTTGATGATGAAATCGATGTGGTCCTGCAAGTTTTCGCCGACCCCCGGCGCATCGACGCGCACGTCCACGCCGTGCTCGCGCAGGTGCTCGGCAGGACCGATGCCGGAGCACATCAGCAACTGCGGCGAGTTGAAGGCGCCGGCGCTCAGCACGATTTCGGCCCGCGCGCGAAGGGTTTGCAGCGTGCCCTGACGTTGCAGTTTGACGCCGGTGGCGCGCTTGCCGTCGAAGACGATGCGCTGTGCGAGGGCGTCGGTGATCACATGCAGATTCGGGCGTGCTTTGCCGTGCAGATACGCGCGGGCGGCATTCCATCGCTGGCCGTCTTTCTGCGTCACCTGATAGATGCCCGCGCCTTCGTATTGCTCGCCATTGAAGTCGTCGCTGACCGGAAATCCGGCTTCGCGCGCAGCGTTGACGTAGTGCTGCGAGAACGGATTGACGGTACGCAGATCGGCAACGTTCAGCGGGCCGCCTGCACCGTGCCACGCGTTCGCGCCACGCTCGTTGTTTTCGTTGCGACGGAAGTAGGGCAGCACGTCGTGCCAACTCCAGCCCGTGCAGCCGGCCTGCGCCCAATCGTTGTAATCGTCGGGATGCCCGCGCGTGTAGATCATGGCGTTGATCGAGCTGGAGCCGCCGAGACCGCGTCCGCGCGGCTGGTAGCCCTGACGTCCCCCGAGGCCGGCCTGCGGTACGGTGCGATAGCCGTAGTTGCGGCGCGACGCGAACGGCACGAGCGCGGCGAGGCCTAGCGGCAACCGCACGAGAAAGCTGTTGTCCGGCGGACCGGCTTCAATGAGCGCAATCGTGCTGCCCGGCAAGCCATCGGCCAGACGCGCCGCCAGCGCGCAACCGGCCGAACCGCCGCCGACAATGACGTAGTCATAGTCCATGCTGTCATCCTCCCTTGGATGGCCCTGCATTCACTGTGTTGTTGCAGTGTTGTCGAATGCGTTTGCTGCTTTTTGCTTTTTTGTTCGGCGCGCTTGGCGATGCCGGCGTCTCGTGCTCGTTTGCCTTCCCGCACGCGTCGGCGGTCGTCACGTTGCGGCGGCACTCATTGTAGGCAGACATTGCGTGCGCCCGGGGGCGAAGTGAAGCATTCCTCTAATTTGGATGAATTCGCGGGCACGGGCGCTATGATGAAATGATCGACTTCAGGTAACCGTCCCATGTTTGGCATCGTGGCGGTCACCGACCGGGCCTGGTGTGACCGATGGGCGACCGGACGAGAACTCGGAGACACGGATGACCGAAGCCTGGCAGACGCACGACGTCACCAATCAGGTGCCGCCGCTCACGGACTACAACCTCTACGCCACCGACGCCGCCTTGCAGGCCGCCGTCACCGCGTTCGACGCCGATTGGCACGCGAAGGAACTCCACCGTCAGGGCGCACGACTCGGGGAAGCCGAGGTCCAGCAATGGGCGCAGGACGCCAATCGTCACGAGCCGGCATTGCAATCCTTCGATGCGCGAGGCAATCGCATCGACCGTGTCGAATTTCATCCCGCGTGGCATGCGCTCATGGGGCTATTGCGCGGTGCACAACTGCAATCGCTGCCGTGGGCGCATCCGCGCGGCGGGGTGATGGCAGCGCGTACCGCATCGTATTTTCTGCACGCGCAGAACGAGGCCGGCGCGTTGTGTCCCACGACGATGACGTTCGCGAGCATTCCCGTACTCGCCAGGGAGCCGGCGCTCTTCGCCACGCTCAGGGACAAATTGCTCGCACCGCAACACGACCCGCGCGACGTGCCGCTCGCCCAGAAGCACGCCATCCTCATCGGCATGGGGATGACCGAGAAGCAGGGCGGCTCGGACGTACGCACCAACACCACGACCGCGACCGATGGCGGCGACGGCAGCGTCTCGCTCGTCGGTCACAAATGGTTCTTCTCGGCGCCGCAGTGCGACGCGCATCTCGTGCTCGCGCGCGATAGCGACAGCGATGCGCTGTCTTGCTTTTTCGTTCCACGTTATGCGCCCGATGGCCGCAAGAACGCGGTGCAGATTCAGCGTCTCAAGGACAAACTGGGCAACCGGTCCAACGCCAGCAGCGAGGTCGAGTTTCAGGGCGCGTACGGCGTGCGCGTGGGCGCTCCGGGGCGCGGCGTGCCCACGATCATCGAGATGGCGACGTACACGCGTCTCGACTGCGTGATCGGCAGTGCGGCGATGATGCGCGCCGGCGTCGTGCAGGCGATTCACCACGCGCGGCATCGCACGGCGTTCGGTGCGAAGCTCGTCGATCAGGATCTGATGACGACGGTGCTTGCGGATCTCGCGCTGGAATCGGAGGCCGCGACGTGGCTTGCGATGCGGCTCGCACAGGCGTTCGATGCGAGCGTGGCAGGCGACGATACGCCGGTGCAGCGCGCGTGGCGACGCATCGTGCTGCCGGCGGCGAAATTCTGGGTGTGCAAGCGCGCGCTGGAATTCGCGGGCGAGTGCATGGAGGTGTGGGGCGGCAACGGCTATGTCGAGACGGGACCGCTCGCGCGTTTGTATCGCGAGGCCCCCGTCAATTCGATCTGGGAAGGTTCCGGCAACGTGATGTGCCTCGACGTGCTGCGCGCCATGAGCCGGGAGCCGGACGTTGCCCAAAGCTGGTTCCAGTGGCTCGCGCAGCGCACGGCGTCGCACGCGACGTTGCGCGCCGCGCTGGCGCAGTTGCATGGCTGGCTCGCCGCCGACCCGTCGACACACGCGGTGCGCGCCCGCACCATCGCGCAGCAGATCGTGTTGCTGGCGCAGGCTGCGTTGCTGCTGGAGCATGCGCCGTCGGAACTGGCGCACGGCTTCATCGAGAGCCGGTTTTCGAATGCGGGCGGACGCGTGTATGGCGTGATGCCGCAGACGCTCGCCACCGGGGTGCAGCGCGCGTGGCTCGACAGGGCATTTCTCGCGTGAGGTGGTGTGGCCGGGGCGGGGGGCTGGCATCCCGCACGTCCCGCATGTCCCACGCACCCCACTGATTGCGTGGATCGCGCCAATCGGGGCAGTCGGGGCAGTCGGGGCAGTCGGGACGATCGTGACGATCGCGCGTGCAAGGCGAGTTTTTCATAACGACAACATATCGACGGTGGCCGCTGGCGCTTGCGCGCATCGGGCCGTCGCAGGGAGGAGAGCGGTATGGGACACAAGGACGAACCGGGCGGGATGCACGACGGACTTCATGGCGAACTTCATGGAGGGCTTCATGCCGCAGCGGCATTGCCTGCGTCGCAGGACGCGCTGCGAGAGCCGCAGGAACAGGGCCACAAGCAGGACCACAAACAGGACCACAAACAGGACCACAAACAGGACCACAAACAGGACCACAAACAGGACAACGATATGGCGCGGGCGCTGATGCTGCCGCGCTTCGATGCGATGCGTCGCGCACACGAGGCATCGCCGCAGGTCGACTGGCCGACACGCAAGCATCACCTGACGGCCTTGCAGGCCATGCTGCACAAGTATCGCGACGCCTTCGCGAGCGCCATCGATGCGGATTTCGGCGGCCGTCCGGTGCAGGAAACCGACATGCTCGAACTGTTTCCGTCGCTGGGCAATCTGAAGCATGCGCTGTCGCATACGCGTGGCTGGATGCGCGGCTCGCAGGGCTGGGCGAATCTGTGGCTATTGCCCGCGCGCCGCGCGGTGGTGCCCCAGCCGCTGGGCGTCGTCGGTGTCATCGTGCCGTGGAATTACCCGCTGTTTCTCGCCGTCGGCCCGCTCACCGATGCACTCGCCGCCGGCAATCGCGTGATGATCAAGGTGTCGGAGATCACGCCACGCTTTGCGGAGGTCTTCGCGTCTGCCATTGCGGCCACCTTCCCGCCCGAGTGGGTGACGGTCGTCACCGGCGACGCGCAAATCGCCCGCGCTTTCTCGACGCTGCCGTTCGATCATCTGCTGTTCACCGGCGCGACCTCCATCGGGCATCACGTGATGCGCGCCGCCAGCGAACATCTCACGCCGGTCACGCTGGAACTCGGGGGCAAGTCGCCCGCCATCATCGGGCCGGGCGCGCGTTGGGCGCATGCCGTGGAGCGCATCATGCTCGGCAAGCTGCTCAACGCCGGTCAGACATGCGTGGCGCCGGACTATGTGCTCGTACCGCGTGAAAAGCTCGACACCTTCGTGACCACCGCGCGGCAGGTGGCCGCGCGGATGTATCCCGATGCCGTGAACAACCCGCAGTACACGAGCATCGTGTCGGCGCGCCACTTCGAGCGGTTGTCGGGTCTGGCAGCCGAGGCGGCGGCGCAGGGGGCGACGTTGCACGCACTGTTCGACACACCTGCCCAGGCGGCACGTCGGCGTCTGCCACCGGTCGTGCTGACCGGCGTGCACGACGGCATGCGGGTGATGCGCGAGGAGATTTTCGGGCCGCTGCTGCCGGTCGTGCCGTATGACGATCTGGACGCGGCGATCGCGTATGTGAACGAGCGTCCGCGCCCGCTCGCGCTGTATGTCTTCGATACCGACAATGCGCGCATCGAACGGGTAGTCGACGGCACGATTTCGGGGGGTGTGACGATCAACGACACGCTGCTGCATGTGGCCGAACATTCGCTGCCCTTCGGCGGCGTGGGGCCGTCGGGCATGGGGGGCTATCACGGCGAGGCCGGATTTCGGACGTTCTCCAAGGACAAGCCGATCTTCCGTCAGGCGCGCTGGAACGGCGCCGGGCTCCTCAACCCGCCGTACGGCAAAGTGTTCGCCGCGATGACCCGGCAGTTGATTCGCTGACGGTGCGGCAGCGATCGGTGGCCGGGCGGTCGTGACGTTCGCCGCGCCGACGTTCGGGACGTCTGCCAAAACAAAACCCCCGCCGGTTCGATCCGGGCGGGGGTTTTGTTCGCCTGACGCCGGTTTGCACCGGCATCGGGCGTCGGGCGTGCTGCCGTATCAGGCCACGGCGCGCAGGCCGGCGTCGGCCAGCAGGGCGTCGGCGCGATCGGTCGCTTCCCACGAGAATTCCGGCTCTTCGCGGCCGAAGTGGCCGTAAGCGGCGGTCTTCTCATAGATCGGACGCAGCAGGTCGAGCATCTGGATGATGCCCTTCGGACGCAGGTCGAAGTGCTTCTCGACCAGCTCGGCGATGCGCTGATCGCTGATCTTGCCCGTGCCGAACGTGTTGACCATGACCGAGGTCGGGCGCGCCACACCGATGGCGTACGAGACCTGAATCACGCACTTCGACGCCAGACCGGCGGCCACGATGTTCTTTGCGACATAGCGACCGGCGTAGGCGGCCGAGCGGTCGACCTTCGACGGGTCCTTGCCCGAGAACGCGCCACCGCCGTGCGGTGCGGCGCCGCCGTACGTGTCGACGATGATCTTGCGGCCCGTGAGGCCGGCGTCGCCCTGCGGGCCACCGATCACGAAACGGCCGGTCGGGTTGACCAGGAACTTGATATCGCCCTTGATCAGTTCGGCCGGCAGCACCGGCTTGATGACTTCCTCGATGACGGCTTCGCGCAGCGCTTCCAGTCCGATGTCCGGATGGTGCTGCGTGGAGAGCACGACGGTGTCGATGCTGTGCGGACGGCCGTTTTCGTACTTGATGGTGACCTGCGACTTGGCGTCCGGACGCAGCCAGGGCAGACGGCCGTCGCGACGCACCTGCGACTGGCGCTCGACCAGACGGTGCGACAGGTAGATCGGCAGCGGCATGAGTTCCGGCGTCTCGTCGCAGGCGTAGCCGAACATCAGGCCCTGATCGCCGGCGCCCTGATCGAGGTTGTCGTCATGCGCACGGTCCACGCCCTGGGCGATGTCCGGCGACTGGCGGTCGTAGGCCACCAGCACGGCGCAACCCTTGTAGTCGATGCCGTAGTCGGTGTTGTCGTATCCGATGCGGCGGATCGTTTCGCGTGCGACTTGCTGATAGTCGACCGTGGCGGTCGTGGTGATTTCACCTGCGAGCACGACGAGCCCCGTGTTGCAAAGCGTTTCCGCAGCAACACGCGCGTACTTGTCTTGCTTCAGGATGGCGTCGAGAACGGCGTCCGAGATCTGGTCGGCAACTTTGTCCGGGTGACCTTCGGAGACGGATTCGGAGGTAAAGAGATAGTCGTTCGCCACTTCTGGCTCCTCTAACGATATTTGGCGACTCACGTTGCCGTCATCGGAGGGGAAGCGGCGACGCTTTAGCGGAAAATTGGTCGAATGCGCTGCCTACGTAGGGTGGTGCATTCGAATCGCCCCGCAAGTTGTCAGTTAACTCGGCGATGTCGCTTATTATACGCCCCTGAAGAAATCCTGCTTGCGACATGTCGACCACTCCCAAGAAATCCCTCGGGTACTACCTCAGCGTGGGTCTGCTGCGCGGACTGAACCTGCTGCCCTATTGCTGGGTTGCCCGTTTCGGCGCGGGGATCGGCCATTTGCTGTACCGCATTCCGAGCGCCCGCAAACGGGTCGTGCATACCAATCTGCGCCTGTGTTTTCCCCATTGGGACGACGCGACCCGCGAGCGCGTGGCCAAGGCGTCTTTCGTGCACGCGATCCGCAGCTATGCCGAGCGCAGCGTGCAGTGGTTCGCCGACGCCAAAAAGCTGGAGCGCCTCGTCCAGCTGGAGACGGAGGTCGATCTGCGCGACCCGGACATGCCGCCGACGATCCTGCTTGGATTTCACTTCGTGGGCATCGAGGCGGGGTCCGTCTTCATCAATTACGCCCTGCACCGGCCTTGTGCGTCGCTTTATACGCCGATGTCGAACCCGGCGTTCGACGCGATGGCCCGCGAGCAGCGCGGCCGCTTCGACGCCGAGATGATTCCGCGCGGCGACAGCGCGCGCGAGGTGCTGCGCATGTTTCGCAAGAAGAAACCGGTGATGCTGGGGGCCGACATGGACTACGGCGAGCGTAACTCGACGTTCGTGCCGTTCTTCGGCGTGCAGGCCTGTACGCTTACGGCCGTCTCGCGACTGGCCGAGGTCGGGCGCGCGCAGGTGCTGCCGTTCGTATGCGAGGTGCTGCCGGACTACAAGGGCTACCGTCTGAAAGTGTTCTCAAAATGGGAGAACTACCCGACGCAGGACCCGGATGCTGACGCCCGACGCATGAACGCTTTCCTCGAGGAACAGATTCTCAAGATGCCGGAGCAGTACTACTGGGTTCACAAGCGCTTCAAGACGCGTCCGAAGGGCGAACCGGGCGTCTATTGACGGGCGCCGGATGCGCGTCGACCTTCTCCACTACAATAGCGGCATGAAGCTCAAATTCACCAAGATGCAAGGCGCCGGGAACGACTTCGTCGTGATCGACGGCATCTCGCAGACCATCGATTTCACGCCCGAACAGTGGCGTGCGCTCGCCGACCGCCATTTTGGCGTCGGCGCGGATCAGCTTTTGCTCGTCGAACGCCCGACGCTGCCGGACGTGGACTTCCGCTATCGCATCTTCAACGCCGACGGCGGCGAGGTCGAGCATTGCGGCAACGGTGCGCGCTGCTTCGTCAAGTTCGTGCGCGACACCGGCCTCACCGACAAGCGTACGGTGCGGGTGGAGGTGCAGCAGGGCGTGCTTGCGCTCACGATGCGCGAAGACGGTCAGGTCAGCGTGGACATGGGCGCACCGATTCTCACGCCGTCAGACGTGCCGTTCGATGCCACGGGGCTCGAAGGCCGCCGAGAGGGCGACGACACGCTCTGGCCGCTCGATGTCGGCGGCAAGACCACCTGGATTTCCGTCGTTTCGATGGGCAACCCCCATGCCGTGCAGATCGTCGGGAACGTCGATACCGCGCCGGTCGGCACGGACGGCCCGCTCGTCGAGCGTCATCCCCGTTTCCCGCGTCGCGTGAACGCCGGCTTCCTGCAAGTGGTGAGCCCGCATGAGGCGCGTCTGCGCGTGTACGAGCGCGGCGCCGGCGAAACCCTCGCCTGCGGCACCGGCGCGTGTGCGGCGGCCGTGGCGGGCATTCGTCGCGGCTTGCTCAAGGCGCCGGTGGCCGTCGAGACGCACGGCGGCACGCTCACCATCGACTGGGACGGCGCGAGCGGTCCGGTCACCATGACGGGACCGGCGACCACGGTCTTCGAAGGCACTATCGAAATTTGACGCGGCAGCAGGACTTGCGCAGCACGGCATCGGCGCCCGGGCAAATCCCGAGGCGCGGGGCATTTGGTTTCAGACGGATTCTGATTTAGCGACCCAGGCGGCCGCAGGCGCTCCTCGTGTTCGGGGAGTGGCCGGCGGCAGTTGACGAACAGCAGACGGACATTCATGAACGACCGAGATATTGCGGAATACCTGATCGCGCATCCCGACTTCTTCGAGCGCCATGCCGAATTGCTGGCCGGCGTGCGGCTGACCAGCCCGCACGGCCAGCGCGCGGTCTCGTTGCAGGAACGGCAGATCGAGATGCAGCGCGAGAAGACCAAGCAGATCGAGCGACGTCTGGCCGAGTTGATGCGCTACGGCCACGAAAACGACGATATCTCGGGCAAATTGCACCGCTGGACCCTCGGTTTGCTGGGCGAGCGCGATCCGCATGCGCTGCCCGAGGCGATCGCTCGTGGTCTGCGCGACGTTTTCAGCGTGCCGTTTGCCGCCGTGCGCCTGTGGAACGTGGCCGCACCGTATCAACCCGCCGAGTTCGCCCGTAGCGTCAGTGAAGAGGTGAAAATCTTCGCGTCGAGCCTCGCCACGCCGTATTGCGGCGCCAATACCGGCTTCGAAGCCGTGACGTGGCTGGGTGCACCGAGCGATCCCGCTTCCGTCGCCCTGCTCGCGCTGCGCGACCCCCAGGTGACCGACGGGCCGGTGTTCGGCCTGCTGGTGATGGGCTCGGACGACGCCCGCCGCTTCCACGAAGGCATGGCGACCGACTTCCTGACGCAAATCGGCGAACTGGCCGGGGCCGCCCTGGGCAAGCTGCGCGCCGACGACTGATGTCTGCCGGCGACGCAACGCCACTCGAACCGGGCATCCGCACCTATCTCACGGCTTTGGGCAGCGAGCGCAAGCTCGCCGCGCTCACGCTGGAAAATTACACGCGCGATCTGCGGCAGTTGCAGCGTCTGGCGAGCGGCCGCCCGCTCGAATCGCTGCAACACGGCGACATCCGCCGTTTCGTGATGAAGCTCCACGCCGAGGGGCTCGTCGGCCGTTCGATTGCGCGCAAGCTCTCCGCCTGGCGTGGCTACTTCGCCTGGCTCGCGCAGCGCACACCGCTCGCCGCCAACCCTGTCGAGGGGGTGCGAGCGCCAAAACAACCCAAACCGTTGCCTAAGGCGCTCTCGCCCGATCAGGCGTCGGCGCTTGTCGAATTCGCGACGGGCGCCTCCGCCGAAGCCGTGCGCAACCGGGCGATGTTCGAACTGCTGTATTCGTCCGGCCTGCGGCTGTCCGAGCTCACGGGGCTCGACCATCGTTATGTCGAGGCCGAGGGCTACCGCTCCGCGAGCTGGCTGGATCTGGCGGAGCGCGAGGTCGTGGTGACGGGCAAGGGTAACAAGCGGCGTCGCGTCCCCGTGGGCGAGAAGGCCGCGCAGGCACTGGCCGAATGGCTGGACATGCGCGCCCCGTTGGCGACGGCCGAACCCCACGCGCTGTTTCTGTCGGCGCGCGGCAAGCGCATCGGCGCACGCGCCGTGCAGCAGGGGCTGGCGCGTCACGCGCTCGCCGCCGGGTTGCCGACGCACGTCCATCCGCACATGCTGCGTCACTCGTTCGCGACGCACGTCCTCCAGTCTTCGGGCGACCTGCGCGCCGTGCAGGAAATGCTCGGGCACAGCAACATTTCGACGACGCAGATCTACACGAAGCTCGACTTTCAGCACCTGGCGAAGGTCTATGATCAGGCGCATCCGCGCTCGCGCCGGAAGACCTGAGCGGGTTGCCGCGACCGGAGTCGGTGTAGAATCGCGCCTTCCCCGCAAGTCCCGAACGCCGCCCCGGACACGATCCGCGTGCCGCGCTGGCGCCCCCCGCGCCGCGAGACTTGCCGTCACTCCGTATGCAACCGTTGGTCCGTCCCGCATGAATACCTTGACCCTCAAGCCCGGCAAAGAAAAGTCCTTGCTGCGCCGCCATCCCTGGATTTACGCCACCGCCGTGGCGCGTGTGGACGGCAATCCGGCATCCGGCGCGACGGTCGTGGTGCGTGCCGCCGACGGGCGCTTCCTCGCGCGCGCCGCGTTCAGCCCGGTCTCGGCCATTCGCGCCCGCGTCTGGACCTTCAACGAAAACGAGCCGGTCGATCACGCGTTCTTCAAGCGCCGCGTGTCGGCGGCGCTCGCTTACCGCGAAGCGATGGTCCACGACACCGGTGCAACGCGCCTGATCTTTGGCGAGGCCGACGGCCTGCCGGGGCTGATCGTCGACCGCTATCAGTCCGCGCCGGGTGAGCCCGTCACGGATCAACTCGTCTGCCAGTTCATGGCCGCGGGCGTTGAGGCGTGGAAGGATGCCATCACGAAAGCCTTGGTCGGTGCGACCGGTTGCCCGAACGTCTACGAGCGCTCCGACGCCGCCGTGCGCGAGCGCGAAGGCCTGCCGAGCATCACGGGCGTGCTGGCCGGGGCCGAACCGCCCGAAGCGCCCGAGTCGCTCACGACGCATGAGAACGGGGTGAAGTACTACGTCGACGTGCGCAACGGTCACAAGACCGGCTTCTACGTCGACCAGCGCGACAACCGTCGGCTCGTGCAGCAGCAGGCCAGGGGGCGTGACGTGCTGAACTGCTTCTGCTACACCGGCGGGTTCTCGCTCGCGGCGCTCGCGGGGGGCGCGCAAAGCGTGCTGTCCATCGATTCGTCGGGCGAAGCGCTGGCCATCGGCGCGCGCAATGTCGCGCTCAACGGCTTCGACGCGACGCGCACCGAATGGCTCGATGCGGATGTCTTCAAGACGCTGCGCGCCTTGCGCGAAGAAGGCCGCACGTTCGACATGATCGTGCTCGACCCTCCGAAGTTCGCCCCGTCGGCGCATCACGTCGAACGCGCGGCGCGCGCATATAAAGACATCAACATGGCAGGCTTCAAGCTGCTGCGAGCGGGCGGTCAGTTGCTGACGTACTCGTGCTCGGGCGCCATCGACGCCGAGCTGTTCCAGAAAATCGTGGCCGGCGCGGCGGTCGATGCCGGTGTCGACGCCCGTATCCTGCGCCGCCTGTCGGCAGGCATGGATCACCCGATGCTCACGCAATTCCCGGAAGGCGAATACCTCAAGGGGCTTTGGTTGCAGCGTATGTAAGCGCCTGCTTTGGGATTGGGCGTCGTATGCCCGATCAGCCCAGCGTCAGACCGGCCACGCCCAGCGCGATCAGCACGGCGCCGCCCACGCGGCGGTGCATCTCCCCTTCTCCCAGCACGCGCACGCCGAGCAGGGCGGCGACCATCATCGACATCTCCCGGGCCGGGGCGACGTGCGACACCGGGGCGTACTTGAGCGCCGTCAGGATCAGGAAGTAGGACATCGGCGAGATCGTCGAAATCAGCATGATCTTGCGCCAGTTCGACTGCCAGAGCACCGCGATGCGCGCCGGCCGCGTGAGCGCCGTCGGTGCCGACAGGACGACGCGCAGCACATTTTCCAGGTAGTAATAGACGAGCGGCGCGAGCATCAGCGTCCGGATCGCGTAGGCGTCGGCCAGGGTGTACGCGGCGATGAAGGCACCCGTCAGGACCCCCCAGCCGGCGCCCGCATGCATGCTGCCGCGCCGGAACAGGCGTTCGCCGCTGGCGATCACCATCACACCGGCGACCACGAGTCCGATGCCGACGAGCGCCAGCCAGCCTGGTCGCTCGCCCAGCAGCACGATGGCCCCGAGCGAGGAAAGCAGCGGTCCGGTGCCGCGTGCGAGCGGATAGACGACCGACAGATCGCCGACACGGTAGCCGCGCTGCAAGACCAGCGTGTAGCCGTAATGCAGCAGCGCGCTCACGGCGATGACCCCCCAGCCGAGCCGCGACGGCCAACCGGCGTTCGTCCCGGTCAGGAAGTACAGCGCGAGCGGCGTGTACAGAACGACCGTGACCAGCGCGTAGAGGAAAACCAGTTGCGGGCCGCCGCCTTCACGGGTGTCGATCCGTTTGGCGACGAAGTTCCAGGTGGCGTGGAGGAAAGCGGCGGTGACAACAAGGGCGAGAGCGGTGAGCGACATGACGAAAGGCGTTTTTTGTGTCAATTGTATGTCGCATCGCCTGTCCACTTTCGGTGACTTGCCGCAAAAGCCCCCGACGGGTCGGTTAACATGCCCGTCATTGCGCCATCATGCGCTTATCGTCGGACCTTCTGTGGGCCGATTCCGGCGGTCGGTTCCCCCGAAAAGCGCTCTTTTGCAACTCGGTTGCAGCGCTGACGGGGCTGTGCTTAAATCGATTCATGAGCCTTACTCAATTACAACCCTATCTGGAAGCCGCCCGCGCGAGCTTGCAGGAGCAATCGGGCCGCGTGACCTCCGGGCGCGTACGTGTGCTGGCGTTGCTGCTCAAGGCCGGGCGACCGCTTACCCATCAGGAAGTGCTGGCCGATCTGGCCACCGACGCCGATCCGCTCGACCGCGTGACGGCCTACCGCGTACTCGACTGGCTGGTCGCGCAGGGCTGGGCCACCAAGCAGGCGGGCGACGATCGCATCTTCCGCTTCGTCATGGCCGAGCACGTCGATCCGGCGCGGGCCAATGCGCCGCGCCCGCATACGCAGCACGGTCATTTCCGTTGTGTACGCTGCCATCGAACGTTTTGCCTTGACGATTGGCCGCAGCACCCCCAACTGAGTGAGCGCGAACTCAAGCGCCTGCCCAAGGGATTCGTCGGCGAACAGGTCGAACTGTTGATTCACGGCACCTGCGCGCAGTGCGCAGGCGCGACCAACTGAACGACTTCCCGGCATCCTTTCGTCACCTCGGGTACAGTGACTGTCATTCGGGGTGCGCCGGCACCCGCGTTCGTAACGCGTTGCACGTTTTTCACGCATCGCCGGGCCGCCATGGGCGGCGCCCGGCGATGCCGCTTCATAACAGGACCTTGCATTCATGACCCCCGTCACCATCCTGACCGGCTTTCTCGGCAGCGGCAAAACCACGCTGCTCAAGCGCATCCTGACCGAAGCGCACGGCATGAAGATCGCCGTCATCGAAAACGAATTCGGTGAAGAGAACATCGACAACGACATCCTCGTGCAGGACAACGCCGAGCAGATCGTCCAAATGAGCAACGGCTGCATCTGCTGCACGATCCGCGGCGATCTGGTGCAGGCGCTCTCCGACCTGAACAGCCAGCGCGACGCCGGTACGATCCAGTTCGATCGCGTGGTCATCGAGACGACCGGCCTGGCGAACCCGGGGCCGGTGGCGCAGACGTTCTTCATCGACGACGAAGTGGCCGACACCTATCGTCTGGACGCCATCATCACGCTGGTCGATGCCAAGCACGGCCAGCAGCAACTCGATCAGCACGAAGTGGTGCAGCGTCAGGTCGGGTTCGCCGACCGTCTGTTCATCACCAAGGCCGATCTGGTCACGCCGCAAGCGCTCGATGACCTGAAGCATCGCCTCGCACACATGAACCCGCGCGCGCCGCAGCAAGTGGTCGACTTCGGTCAGGCGGACCTCAAGCAGATCTTCGACATTCACGGTTTCAACCTGAACGACAAGCTCGACATCGATCCGGACTTCCTCGCCGCCGACGAGCACGCGCACGACCACGGTCACGACCATGACCACGATCATTCGCATTGCGATCACGATCATGGCAAGTGCGACCACGAAGGCCACGATCATGGGCACCACCATCACCCTCATCACGCGCACCATGACGACGCCATCAAGTCGTTCGTCTTCCGCAGTGAGAAGGCTTTCGATCCGGCCAAGCTGGAGGATTTCCTCGGGAGCATCCTACAGGTGTACGGCGAACGCTTATTGCGTTATAAAGGCGTATTAAATATGCGCGGTATCGACCGTCGGGTCGTGTTCCAGGGCGTTCACCAGATGATGGGTAGCGACGTGGGCACGAAGTGGCAACCCGGGGAGACGCCGAACACCAAAATGGTGTTCATTGGCGCCGAACTGCCGAAAGACATCATCCTGCAAGGGCTGGAACGCTGTCTGGTCTGAGCGGAATTGCCGAATCGGGTGACGGGAAAGCCCTTAATCGGGACTGTCGAACGATTCGGTTACAATACCTGCCCACTGGGACTGCCGCCAGCGAACTGACGCGGCACTCCGGGGGGTAGGCAGGGGAGCACCGTCATGGCCACCGCCTCTCGCAAGACTGCCACCGCACGCCCCACGCGCCGGTCCGAACCGGTGCCGGAAGCGGGCGCCAAGCGTGCTCCAGCAGGCAAATCGAAGACGGGCGACGAGGCCGCCGCCAAGAAGGGGCCGTCCAAATCGTCTGGCAGGAAAGTAACCCAAGAAGCCGCCCGCGGCATTGCCGGTAAGCAAGACGTGCCACCCGCTACAGGGGCATCGCCGGATCATCCGAAAGAGACGCCACAGAAACCCATGAGCAAGCAACGACTTTTGACCGAGGCCGAAATTCTGAAGATGTCCGACAAGGACTATATGAATCAGGCTCAACTCGACTTCTTCAAGAATCGTCTGGAAGAACTGCAGGCCGAAATTCTGCGTAACGCCGGTCAGACGACCGAGAATCTGCGGGAAACCATCCTCGTTCCGGATCCGGCCGACCGCGCCACGATCGAAGAGGAGCACGCTCTGGAGCTGCGCACCCGCGATCGCGAACGCAAGCTCCTGAAGAAGGTGCAACAGTCGCTCGCCCGCATCGAATCGGGCGACTACGGCTGGTGCGAAGAGACCGGCGAGCCGATCGGCGTGCCGCGTCTGCTCGCCCGTCCGACGGCAACGCTCTCGCTCGAAGCTCAGGAGCGTCGTGAGCTGCGTCAGAAGCTGTTCGGCGACTGATTGACGGCACGGACCCGATACCGCACGGTGGCGGCGATCGGGTGCCTCGGTTGATCGAAGGCATGTCTTCCCGGCATGCCTTTTTTGTTTCTTTTTTGTTTTTTCCCGACGCCGACCGGTCGGCCGCGCCTCGACCGGCCCGGACTGTCGCCTGCGCGCAACGCTACGCCAGGCTCGCGGCAAGTGCCGCTTTATGGCAAGATTGCAACTCAGTTGCAATTCGAGTCATCCATGCCGTCCATCGATTCCGCTTTCCGCCCATGGCGTGCGCGCTCGCGTGCGCCGCTCGGGCGTGGACGCAGCGGCTGGGTGGCGTGGCTCATCGCCGCCTTGCTGTGCGTGCAGATGTGGGGGTTGCAGCACGAAATCGCGCACGCGCGCGAGTTGTCCGGCATGGGGCAGCGGGGTGCGGCCCATCGCGTTGCTACGGCGACGGTCGCGAGGGGAGGCGCTACCGCCACCGCCACCGCCACCGCCACCGCCGTCACGAATGTCGCTCAGGTTGCTGACGCCGGTGATGGCAATGAGGTCGATGCCGCAGACGCCATCGATGCCGAATCGGACGCCGCGATCGCCGCCGACTGGTCCGTGCAATCCGCGCGTGCGACCCACACCGGCTTCGGCACCCATCACCACCACTGCCATCTTTTCGAGGGGGCGACACTCGCGGCGGCCATGGCCGTGGCGATGCTCCAGTGGACGAGCGCTGCCGACACGACGCAGGCGCCGCTGCGCGCCAACGGGCGCAGTCACGCGAGCGCCGTCCTCCTGCCCTTCGATTCCCGCGCGCCGCCGGTCGCGGTCTGACGCTTCAACGTCTCCGACGTTTTCCACGAATCTTTGCCAGCACTCGCTCTGACGTGCGCACCGCGCCGGTGGGCCTTTCGCCCGTTGCCGGCCAGCGTCTGCCTGCCATGTCGGCGTGTCGCCGTGCACGCGTTCGTGCCGATTTACGGGCATTCCTGCACCGTCCGAGGACGTGTGCGCCCGCGCTCATCAGACCGATAAGAAACAACCATGGCCTCTCCCGCTTTCGTCGCCGCACACGCGACGCGCTCGCTCACCCCTGACCTCCCGGCCGCTCGCTCGCGCCTTCGCCGCCCGTTGCCATTGCTTGCTCCGCTGCCGCTCGCGGCGGCGCTCACGTTCAGCGCCTTCGCAATGACCAGTCTGTCGGCGCAGGCCGCCGAAGACGCGCCCGCCCAGTCCACGGCCACGCCTGCCGCACCCACCGCACCCGTTGCAGCCGTCGCTGCGGATACCGCGCTGCCGGTGACGTTCGTGACGGGCAACCCGCTCGGGCGCGCCGCGGCCGAACTCGCCGCGCCCATCACCGAACTCGACGGCCGCGCTCTGGCGCTGCGTCGCTCGACCACGCTCGGCGAGACCCTCGATGGCCTGCCGGGCGTCTCGGCCACCTCGTATGGTCCGAACGTCAGCCGTCCGATCATTCGTGGCCTCGACGGCGACCGCATTCGCGTGCTGCAAAACGGCACGGCATCGCTCGACGCTTCGTCGCTCTCGTACGACCACGCCGTGGCGCAGGATCCGCTGAGCATCGAGCGCGTGGAAATCGTGCGCGGCCCTGCGGCGTTGCTGTATGGCGGCAATGCCGTCGGCGGTGTGGTCAACACCATCGACAACCGCATTCCGCGCGAGTCGCTCACGGGCGTTTCCGGGGCGACGGACGTCAGCTACGGCGGCGCCAATCGCGAGCGCGCCGGCGCGGCGCAACTCGAATTCGGCAATGGCCAGTTCGCATTCCACGTCGACGGTTTTGCGCGCAAGAGCGCCGACCTGCGCATTCCCGGCTTCGCCCGTTCGGCGCAACAACGCGCGCGCGACGGCGAAGACGTGCCGCAACCGTCGGGCACGCTGCCCAACAGCGACGGGCAGACGAGCGGTGCCGCCGCCGGGGCATCGTGGACATGGGCCGACGGATACGCAGGGTTGTCCTACTCCGGTTACGACTCCGACTACGGCACCGTCGCCGAAGAAAACACACGCATCCGGTTGCGTCAGCAGCGTCTCGCCCTGGCCAGTGAAGTGCGCAACCTGAGCGGCCCGTTCACGGCGTTCAAGTTCAACTTCGGGTACACCGACTACGAGCACAAGGAAATCGAGAACGGCCAGACGGGCACGACGTTCAAGAACCACGGATACGAAGGACGGATCGAGGCGCGTCACGCCCGGATCGGGCCGCTCGAAGGCGCCGTGGGCGTGCAGTTCTCGCAGAACACGTTCTCAGCCCTGGGCGAAGAAGCGTTCGTGCCGAAGAGCGACACCACCAACGTGGCGCTGTTCGCGCTCGAAGAGTGGGCCGTCAATCAGGCGGTGAAGCTGTCGTTCGGCGCGCGCATCGAGCATTCCAGCGTGAAGCCGAGCGCGGGCGGTAACGAGCGTTTCGATAATTTGCCGTCGCGCAACTTCACGCCGGGCAGCGTTTCGGCAGGCGCCGTGTTCGCGCTGGCCCCGGCATGGTCCGTGGCGCTGAACACCGCCTACACCGAGCGCGCGCCGACCTTCTACGAGTTGTACGCGAACGGTCCGCACCTCGCGACCGGCGTCTTCGAGATCGGCGATCCCCAGGCCAAGCTGGAAAAGGCCTTCTCGACGGACCTTTCATTGCGTTACGAGAACGGACCGAACAAGGGCAGCGTCGGCGTGTTCTTTAGCCGCTTCTCCAACTTCCTGGCGCTGAACAACACCGGTCGCACGGTCGACGGCGAAGACAAGCCGCTGCCGGTTTATCAGTACGCCGGTGTGCCTGCGGATCTTTACGGGTTCGAGGCGGAAGGCCGCGCGCGTGTCTGGCAGGGCTACGGCAATCTCGACGTCGAACTGCGAGGCGACTACACCATCGGGCGTAATCGCGACACGGGCGAGCCGCTGCCGCGCATCGCGCCGCTGCGGTTGACGGCCGCGCTGGTCTACGGCCTCGGACACTGGGGCGCGCGTCTCGAAATGGTCCACGCAAGCCATCAGGCACGCGTGCCCGCGAACGATCTGACGACGAACGGCTATACCACGCTCGGCGCCGCGCTCACGTATCAGTTCAAGGCGGGTGGCGCGCAGTGGCTCGCCTATCTGAAGGGCGAGAACCTGACCAATCAGGAAGTGCGTCTGGCGAGTTCGGTGCTGCGCGACATTGCGCCGCAAGGCGGTCGTGCGGTACGGGTGGGATTGCGCACCACGTTCTGAGCGGTCCGATTCTCTGCCGGGCATCTCCGATATGCCGCAAAAACGGGGCGATTTCCGAGAAATTGCCCCGCATCCTCTCGTTCGCGCGGTGCAATGCCGCGCGAATGCCACCCTCCATGCCACAGGTTCCGTTGCGGGACAGGGCATCGGCCGGGCGGTCGGCGGCGAGTCTTGTGCGACGCCGTCGACGCCCCTTGATATTCTTTCGATTGCCCTAAACTACAGTGACGTCTCGCCCGGCAGGGTGCGCCTTCCCCGTCTTGATGATCGACGGAGACGATGCGTGCGATGTCCGGGCCAATCGTTACGGGGCGCACGTCGCCCCCCGAAAAGGAACAGGCATGGAGCAATATCACGGCACCACTATCGTCTCCGTTCGGCGCGGCGATCAGGTCGCGCTCGGCGGTGACGGACAGGTCACGCTCGGCAACATCGTGATGAAGGGCACGGCGCGCAAGGTGCGTACGATCTATGACGGCAAGGTCATGGTCGGTTTCGCCGGCGCCACGGCAGACGCCTTCTCGTTGCTTGATCGTTTCGAGGCGAAGCTTCAGAAGCATCAGGGGCATCTCACGCGTTCTGCGGTCGAACTCGCCAAGGACTGGCGCACGGACCGCATGCTGCGCCGTCTCGAAGCGATGATGATCGTCGCGGACGCGGAAACCACGCTGGTCATTACCGGTAACGGCGATGTGCTCGATCCGGAAGGCGGCGTCGCCGCCATCGGTTCGGGCGGATCTTACGCACAGGCCGCCGCACGCGCACTGGTCGAGAACACCGACCTCACGCCGGCGGAAATCGTCAAGAAAGCGCTGACGATCGCGGGCGAAATGTGCATCTACACGAACGGCAATCACATCATCGAATCGCTGCCGCCGAAGGCAGTGAAGTAAACAAGACCATCGACGAAGATCGACGAACATCGACGGACGACGCGCGCGCCCCGGCAGGTGGACTCCTGTGGCGCGATTGCCGGCCGGCGGCTGATCGGGACAACGACAGCCGACCGGCCGGGCGTCACCCGCTTTGCGAACCCCTAATCTGGCGAACGTCATGACCCATATGACCCCCTCCGAGATCGTTTCCGAACTCGACAAACGCATCATCGGCCAGCACAAGGCCAAGAAGGCCGTCGCGGTGGCGTTGCGCAATCGCTGGCGCCGTCAGCAGGTGGCCGAGCCCCTGCGTCAGGAAATCACGCCGAAGAACATTCTGATGATCGGACCGACCGGCGTCGGCAAGACCGAGATCGCCCGACGTCTGGCCAAGCTGGCCGACGCGCCGTTCATCAAGGTCGAGGCGACGAAGTTCACCGAAGTCGGCTATGTGGGCCGCGACGTGGACAGTATCGTGCGCGACCTGGCGGAAATCGCCATCAAGCAAACGCGCGAAGCCGAAATGAAGAAGGTGCGCACCAAGGCCGAAGATCGCGCCGAGGATCGCATTCTCGATCTGTTGCTGCCGACTGGCCGCGAATCGTCGCGCGACATCCGTTTCGGTTCGGCATCGCACGAAGCCGAGCCGAGCGGTGAGGACAACGCGACGCGTCAGACCTTCCGCAAGCGTCTGCGCGAAGGCGCGCTCGACGACAAGGAAATCGAACTCGAAGTCGAAATCCCGGCACAGGGCATGGAAATCATGGGGCCGCCGGGCATGGAAGAGATGACCGAGCAGATCAAGGGCATGTTCGCGAATCTGGGCAACCAGAAGAAGAAGCGTCAGAAGCTCAAGATCAAGGACGCGCTCAAGATCCTGACGGACGAAGAAGCGTCGAAGATGCTCAACGACGAAGAGGTCAAGCAACTGGCCCTGCGTAACGTCGAGCAAAACGGCATCGTGTTCCTCGACGAAATCGACAAGATCGCCACGCGCAGCGAAGTGGGTGGCGGCGACGTGTCGCGTCAGGGCGTGCAGCGCGATCTGCTGCCGCTGGTCGAAGGCACGACCGTGAGCACGAAGTTCGGCATGATCAAGACGGACCACATTCTGTTCATCGCGAGCGGAGCGTTCCATCTGGCCAAGCCGAGCGATCTGATTCCGGAACTGCAAGGCCGCTTCCCGATTCGTGTCGAACTCGAATCGCTGTCGGTCGAGGACTTTGAAGCGATTCTCACGCAGACGGACGCCAGCCTCGTCAAGCAGTATCAGGCGTTGCTCGCTACCGAAGACGTGACGCTCGAATTCGCACCGGACGGCATCAAGCGTCTTGCGGAAATCGCTTACTCGGTCAACGAGAAGACGGAGAACATCGGTGCGCGGCGTCTGTACACGGTCATCGAAAAGCTGCTCGAAGACATTTCGTACAGCGCGGGCAAGCAGTCCAGCGAAGTCGTCACGATCAACGCCGATTACGTGAACCGCTTCCTCGAAGAAGTGGCGCAGAACGAAGATCTGTCGCGCTATGTGCTGTGATGGCGTGAGTTACATCGCGACATGAGAAAGGCCCCCTCGGGGGCCTTTTTTTCGTCCATCGTTGCGTGCGGCGGTGTTGTGGGCTGTCACCGCAGCGACACCCGCCGCTGCATCGTTACTGCTTGACCGGGCGCTTGAGCAACTTGCGCTGCAATGTGCGGCGATGCATGTTCAGTGCGCGCGCCGTGGCGGAGATGTTGCCGTTGTGTTCGGCCAGCACACGTTGGATGTGTTCCCATTCCAGTCGCGCCACCGACAGCGGCGACGGGTTTTCGATGGCCTCGTCGGCTTGCGCTTCGCTGGCGTCGCTACGCAACGAGGCCAGGATGGTGTCGGCGTTGGCCGGTTTGGCGAGATAGTTGTCCGCGCCGTCCTTGACGGCCTGCACGGCCGTGGCAATGCTCGCGTAACCGGTGAGCACCAGCATGCGCGCTTTCGGTTGCAGCGCCCGCAGCGGCGCGATGAGCGGCAGTCCCGAGTCGTGACCCAGATGCAGGTCGACGGAGATCAGATCGAATTGCCGCGTGCGCGCGGCGAGCAGCGCGGCCGCACTGTCGGCGGCGATCTGCACGTCGTAACCGCGACGTGTCAGCGCGCGGGCGAGCGTTTCGGCGAAGACGACATCGTCGTCGATGAGAAGGAAGTGGGAGGCGTTCATGTCTGACTCCGCGAACCGAAGAAGAAGGTGGCCAGCGGCAGGCGCAGTTCGGCGCGCGTGCCTTGCGGCGTGTTGGGGGTGAGGGCGATGTCGCCGCCGAGCCGTTGCGCGCTGGCGAAGGCGAGATACAGGCCCATGCCGTGCCCGCCGTGTGTGCTCATCACAGGGGAGTTGCCAAGACGCGCGCGAAGCTCGGCTGTCATGCCGGGGCCCTCGTCGCAAACGGTGAAGCGTACGTCCTCGGCGGCGACGGCCACGTCGAGCGTGACCGACGAGGGACTGAAGTACGCCGCGTTGTCGAGCAGGATGGTCAGGATCTGGCCGACCTGTACGGTGTCTTCGATGCGCGCCGTCAGCTCGGGCGGCACGCGCAATTGGAACTGGACCTGCGGATGGCGCAGTCGCCACTGTGTGGTGAACGCCGGTAGCCACTCGGCCAGCGGCTGACGCACCGGGGCGGCCGCGCGCGTCTGCACGTGGCCGATGGCGCTCTTGCACAACGCAATCTGCTGCTCCAGTGTCTGAAGGTCCGGCTCGAAGGGCTTGAGCGCGCTGTTGCCCAGACTTTCGCTGCGCAATTCACCGACCACCACGGCCATCGTCGAGAGCGGCGTGCCGAGTTCATGCGCCACGCTCGCGGCCTGTGCGCCGAGCGCAGCCATTCGCTCATCGCGCAGCAGACGCTGTTCGGCGCGGGCGAGCTGCGCGTCGCGTGCGCGCAGCGCGCGCGACATGCGCGACACGAACCACGCGATCACAAGCACGCTGACGACGAAGTTCACCCACATCCCGGCAAGATGCAGACGTAGCAGGTTGCCCGGATCGGCGAGATCGAGCGGCACGTACTGGAAGTTCAGTGCGCCGTAGGCGACCAGCGAGAGCAGCGCGAGTTGCGACGCGTTGCGCCACGGCAGCACGGCGGCGGCAATCGCCAGCCCCGGCAGGAACAGCGAGACGAAGGGATTGGTCGCACCGCCGGAGAAGAACAGCAGTGCGGTGAGCGCGGCCAGATCCACGAGCAACTGGCTCATCAGATCGAGATCGGTCCGGCGCTTGGCCCGTTCGACGCCGCGTCGCGCACGCACCCAGGTGAGCACGTTGAACAGCACCTCCAGCGCGACGATGGTGAGCATGGGCTCCAGCGGCAGGCGCACGCCGAGCCAGAGTTGGGCGACACCAATGGTGGCCAGCTGGCCGACGATGGCCAGACAGCGCAGCCAGAAAAGCTGAACGACGTTGGTTCGCTCGATGGGAAAATGAGTCATACGACAAGTGTACCAAGTCCGGGTCGCGCGCCATCCGGCGTCGCGCGACGATGCGACACTCTGCCGCATCGCGCAAATGGCCGATATCACGGCGTCGCCTCACGCGTTGCACGGCACGCGACTACAATGGCCGTTCACGTCCTGTGTGGCATGTCGCCGCACGAAGTCTGCGACGAATCGGCAGACAGGGACCGACGATGTTCGGCCCGTCGACGACAAAAAGGAGTTTGCATGAAGCACAAGCTTTTGGTGGCGGTCGCATTCAGTCTCGCAGCCGGGCTCGGTATGGCCTCGGCGTCTGCCGTTGCGCAGGCGACCCACGCCGCCCACGCTTCCCCAGCCGCGCAGGTCGATGTCTCCGACGCCTGGGCGCGCGGCACCGTTCCCGGCCAGACGTCGTCCGCCGTCTACATGACGCTTCAGGCTCATCAGCCGACCACCCTGCTGAGCGTGAGCACACCGGTGGCGGCCAACGCCGACGTGCACGAAATGAAGCTCGACGGCACGCTCATGAAAATGCGCGCGCTGCCCAAGGGGCTGCCGCTGGAGGCGAACAAGCCGGTGGAACTCAAGCCGGGCAGCTACCACATCATGCTCACGGACCTGAAGACGCCGCTCAAGAAGGGCGACACGGTGCCCGTCACGCTGAAGTTTGAAACCGCCGATCACAAGACGTCCGAGTTGCAGGTGCAGGCCACCGTGCGGGACCTGACGGCGGCGCCCGCCGGCGGCGGCATGGCCGGGATGGCCGGCATGGCGCACGGGGCGCACAAGTAATTCGCGCGGCCCACGGCGCGGCCGACGCTGACGTCCGGCCGGCTTATGGCGGGGGGCTGGCGTCGGTGGCGGGGTCCGCAGCCGTTACGTCGATCGTCACCCCGGCGGCGATCAGCGCCGCGCGCAGGCAGGTTGGGCACAGGCACGCGTTGACGCCCAGCCTTGCCGACGACGGCAGCGACGGCCAGTCGAGGCACCAGCATTGCACGTCGGCCCGCTCGCTTCCCATCGGCCGGGTCGCCCGGTCGGAGGCCTGACTCGCCCAGGGCCCTGGCGCGGTTATCGCGCCGCAAGTCACCGCAGCGCCGCATTGCGGGCAGCGCGACGGCGCCGACGGATCCGTCTTTTCTCCGCGCGCTGCGCTGGCCGCCGTCGCTTTCATTTTCATCCCATGAGAGCGTTGCACGCCGCCTCGCCGTCCTTTTCCCGGTCGAGTTGCGCAACTGCAACAGCGGGTTGGCTGGCTTCGGCCAGCCACACGCGGATCGCCTCGGCGCCTGAATCGACGGGGGCGACGGGGGCGACGGGGGCGACGGGGGCGACGGGGGCGACGGGGGCGACGGGGGCGACGCGTGCGGCGGGGCAGAGAAGGAAGGATGGAAAGGTGGCGAGAGGGGGCATGAGGTAAAAATCGGCCACTGAAGGGCGTCCTGCGATAAGTGAAAGGGGTGATACGCACGTGCGGTGCTGTGCCGCTGACGGGGCGAGAATCGCCGCTTTTGCGGTTGCCGCCCGGCACATGACGACAGCGATGGGCAGTCGTTGTCCGACGCGTGCGTCGGCGCCTTCCGAAACCCGTCGAAGCCCCGCACGTCAAGGCTTCTTGGCTGTACAATTCGCCCTGTTTCCTGGTCCACCTGCTTCACCTTCCGAACCTTCCCGCCATGTCCGATCAGCAACTGAACTCCATCGACGACATCGCACCCGCTCTCAAAGCCGAAATTCTGGCCGAGGCGATGCCGTACATCCGCAAGTATCACGGCAAGACCGTGGTGATCAAATACGGCGGCAACGCCATGACCGAGGAGCGATTGAAGCGAGGCTTCGCGCGCGACGTCATTTTGCTCAAGCTCGTCGGCATCAACCCGGTGGTGGTGCACGGTGGCGGCCCGCAGATCGATCAGGCGCTCAAGAAGATCGGCAAGCAGGGCACGTTCATCCAGGGCATGCGCGTGACCGACGAAGAGACGATGGAAGTCGTCGAGTGGGTGCTCGGCGGCGAAGTCCAGCAGGACATCGTCATGCTGATCAACCAGTACGGCGGCCAGGCGGTCGGTCTCACGGGCAAGGACGGCGGTCTCATCAACGCTCGCAAGATGATGATGCCCGATCGCGAGAACGCCGGCCAGTTCCTCGACATCGGTTTCGTCGGTGAAGTCGACTCCATCAACCCGGCCGTGGTGCGCGCGCTGCAGGACGACGCCTTCATTCCGGTGATCTCGCCGATCGGTGTGGGCGAAGACGGGCAGGCGTACAACATCAACGCCGACCTCGTGGCCGGTAAGCTCGCGACGGTGCTGGGCGCCGAGAAGCTGGTGATGATGACCAACATTCCGGGTGTGATGGACAAGGACGGCAATCTGCTGACCGATCTGTCCGCGCGCGAGATCGACGAACTGTTCGCCGACGGCACGATCTCGGGCGGCATGCTGCCGAAGATCTCGTCGGCCCTCGACGCCGCGAAGAGCGGCGTCAAGTCGGTGCACATCGTCGACGGTCGCATCGAGCATTCGGTGTTGCTGGAGATCCTGACCGAGCAACCGTTCGGCACGATGATCCGCTCGCACTGAGCGGGACATCGGCGGGGCACGCCGGCGCAAGCCGGCGACTCGCAAGTTTCAGGCAGCGGACCCTTTGGGGTCCGCTTTGCATTTGGGGTACAGGATCCTGCGATAGGGTGATAGGGGTGATAGGGGTGATAGGGCGATAGGGCGATAGTGCGCTTGCGGCGTGTGCGGCGCTGTCGCGACGATCCGGCCGATCAGAGATCGAGCACCAGCACGGCGGACTGGCTGCGCGAGCAGCACGGCAGGATCTGATCGTTGGCGGCGCGCTCGTCGTCGGTGAGGTAGACGTCTCGATGGTCGGGCGTGCCGTCGATCACGCGTGTGAGGCACGTGCCGCAAACGCCTTGCTCACACGACATCTGCACTTCGACGCCCTGTGCCGCCAGCGCCGCGACGATCGTCTCGCCGGCCTTCACGTCGATCACCCGGCCGCTCGAATGCAGCTTCACCTGAAATGGCGGGTCGGCTTCGCCACCGGCGTTCTCATGCGCGGGGGCGGCAAAGTACTCGCGATGCACGTTGCCTTCCGGCCATTGCGCGGCTTCCGCGCGCGCGAGCACGGCGTCGATGAAACCGGCCGGACCGCAGACATACAGATGTTTGCCGCCGGACGGTTGCGCCAGAATCGCGTCGAGATCGGCGCGTTGGCCTTCGCTGTCGAAGTACAGACGCGTGTGCGCCGCAATGCCCTCGCGCGCGAATCGTTCGCGAAATGCCGTGCGCGCCGGCTCACGCGTGCAGTAATGCACTTCGAACGACGCGCCGCTCGCGGCGAGCGCTTCGGCCATGCAGAGGATCGGCGTCACGCCGATACCGCCGGCGAGCAGAATGCTGTGCTTCGCCGCTTCGCCGCTTCGGCGAGCGGGAAGTGATTACGCGGCGCGCTGATCTCGATCTGCGTGCCGACCGCGAGCGCGTGCATGCCGACGGAGCCGCCACGCGATTGCGGATCGCGCAGCACCCCCACACAGTAGCGATGCGTCTCGCCCGGCGCGTTGCACAGCGAGTATTGCCGCACGAGGCCGTCCGCCACATGCACGTCGATGTGTGCGCCGGCGGTGAACGCGGGCAACGCGCGACCGTCCACACTCACCAGTTCGAATTCGCAGATGTCGGTGGCGACATCGCGCTTGTTCGCCAGCCGGACCTTCATGCGGCGTTCTCCATGTCGGCGCCCGCCGCACGCGCGCGCTCCGCGTCGATCAGACGGTCGAGGACCTTGCGCGACTGCACGCCTCCGGCGTCGATATTGAGCCTGAGAATCTTCTTGTCCGGATACGCCGACAGATTGCGCTGCTGCGCTTCGAGCACTTCCTGGTCTTCGGCGAAGATGCCGCCCTGGCCCTCCCTGATCGCAGCCGTCAGCTCGGCATCCTGTGGTTTGAAGTTGCGCGCCATGCCCCAGAAATACCAGATCGATTCGTCGGTCTCCGGCGTGATGAAGTCCACGACGATGCTGCCGGCCTTCTTGTCGGCCGGCGCGTCGTAACCTCCATGACCGGCGTGAGCGACGCCCACTTCGATCATCACATGGCTCGGCGGCGTGAAGCGGCAGATCTGCCAGCGGTCGCACGCGAGCTGATCGTCCAGACCGTTCGCGCGCAATGCGCTTGCCCAGAAAGGCGGCGCCTTGATGTTCTCCATGTGGCGCGCCGTGATCACCATGTCGCCCTCGACGGTCGTCTTCGGCGGGGCTTCTTCGATCTCTTCCTGCCCGATGCTCGTGGCGTGCACGTACGTCTCGTGCGTGAGATCCATCAGGTTGTCGATCATCAGGCGATAGTCGCACTTGATGTGATAAAGGCCGCCGCCGTACGCCCACTGCTCACTCACGGCCCACGCCAGATGCGGAATTTCGTCGGGATTCGCGCGCGGCGTCACCCGGCCAGACCCAAACGAAGCCATAGCGCTCGACGCACGCAAACGCGCGCGTCTTCGGAAAGCCGCCGACACGCTGACCGACCATCTTCGTGCACTTGCCACCACCGTCGACGGTGAGGCCGTGATAGCCGCACACGAGATGGCCGTCTCTGACGAAGCCCAGCGAGAGCGCGGCGCCGCGATGCGGGCAGAAATCTTCGAGCGCCGCGGCATTGCCGTTGCCGTCGCGAAAGAACACCATCGCTTCGTTGCAGATCTTGCGGCCCAACGGTTTCCCGGCGAATTCGTCCGGCGTGCAGGCGATGTACCAGGCATTTTTGAGGAACATGATCGTTTGTCTCCTTGGCGCGCCTTGTCAGGGGTGTGGCGTGCTCTCGTTTCGATGTGGGACGGTTCGGATACCGTGGCCAGACGCGCGTCAGAGCAACTGCGCGCCCATGCTGTGTTCTTGCGTCACGATGTGTTCGCGGCACATGAATTCGGCGCGATCGGGCTGGCGCGCGGCAATCGCTTCCACGATGGCGTGATGCTGCCGATGCGCGTAAGCGAGGATCCCGGCGTACTGGCGCCGGTCCTCATGTCCGAATGCGACCGTGCGAGGGGCGACGAAGGGCACCAGATTGCAGCGCGCGATGAAGCCTTCGAGCAGCGGATTGCTCGCGCCGGTGACGAGCCGGTCGTGAAAGCGCGCGTTGTGCGAGGCGTAACCGATCTGTACTTCGGGCGTCATCGTGTGGTCCGCGAGCAGAGCGTCGCCCTCGGCCAGCAGCTCGCGCAGTTGCCGGAGCAGGTCCGTGCTCGCGCCCTTCTCGGCGAGCAGACGCGCGGCGTAGCCTTCGAGCGCGCCTCGCAGGTGAAGCGCTTCGACACTCTCTTCACGCGTGTGCGCCCGCACCGCGTAACCACGCTGACCGGCGCGCACCACGAGGCCTTCTTCGGCAAGCACCGGCAGCGCCTGACGCACCGGCATGCGCGACACGCCCAGTTGTTCCGCCAGTTTGGCTTCGGCCAGGCGCTCGCCCGGCGCGAGTTCGCCCTTGAGGATCATTTCGCGCAATTGAACCGTGGTCGGCGTGGGATGCAGCATGCGTCTCCTTTCGTTTCCTTTCCTGTGAGCCAGGCAAGCGGGGCCTGGCGACATTGGCTTTTTTCATTATGGGATCCCATAATTGGTAAAAGCATTGGTAAACACCCTTATTTGTGCAATTATGGGATCCCGTTAGCGATTTGCCTGCTCGGCCCGAGCGGGCGAGAAACGACGCCCGGGCCGAGATTTTTTCGATACCTTGTATGGGGAATGTAGGGGTGTCGGGCGGTGGGGGCATGTGGCGCGGGGCGGGGCCCGGCCGATTTGTCAAAGCGGGCACCGCGCGATAGCATCTTGCCTTGCGATGACGGCGCCGAATCTCCGGGGGTGAGGGGACACTCTGTCTGGCAGCGCTGGCCATTTTCACGTATCTCCTCGCAAGAATCCGCTATCTCCGTGTCTTCTTCTCACGTTCTGAGCCGGCGACGCCGAGCGCACCGCGCCCGTAGCGAGCACGGCACGCGCGGTCCGGTCTGGTTGTTCGATCTGGACAACACGTTGCACCGCGCGTCTCACGCGATCTTTCCGCGCATCAACCGCGCGATGACCGCCTATATCGTCGAGAAGCTGGGGCTGGGGCAGGACGAGGCCAATTTGCTGCGCTCGACCTACACGGATCGTTACGGTGCGGTGTTGCTCGGCCTGATCCGGCATCACGCCATCGATCCGCACGAGTTTCTCGCGCGTGTTCACGAATTGCCGCCGCTGGCCGAGGTGTTGCGCGCCGAGCGCGGCATCGCCCGGTTGCTGGCCGGTCTGCCGGGGCGCAAGATCCTGCTCACGAACGCGCCTGCCCACTACGCGATGCCGATCGTCGAGGCGCTGGGGATCCGTCGATATTTCGAACGATGCGTGAGTATCGAGGACATGGCGGACCGTCGTGCGTGGCGCGCGAAACCGGACGCCACGATGCTGCGGCGTCTGCTCGTGCGCGAAGGGCTCGCGCCGGAAAAGACGTGGCTCGTCGAGGACACGCGTACGCATTTGAAACACCTGCGGCACTTCGGCATCAAGACGGTATGGATCACTGGACATCTACCGATCAGAAACAGTCTTGGCAAGGTAATGCCGCGAAGTGGCCGCCCACACTACGTGGATATCAAAGTACAATCTCTGCGCGAGTTACGGGCGTGCCTGGCGACCGGGGAAGGCGCGAAACGCGTGGCCCGGGCATCCCGACCCCGACAATCGAACCCCAACTGATAACGACCAGACGATGCAGCAGGAAAACTCTTCGAACGGCGCCGGTTACGGCACCGCCGATGCGCTGGAGGCCGCGCCAGCGCCGGTGAAGACCACACGTCCCAAGCCGGGCGAGCGCCGCGTGCAGGTGTTGCAAACCCTTGCCGCCATGCTCGAGACGCCCAAGGGCGAGAAGATCACGACGGCTGCGCTCGCCGCGCGCCTCGACGTCTCGGAGGCGGCGCTCTATCGCCACTTCGCGAGCAAGGCCCAGATGTTCGAAGGCCTGATCGAATTCATCGAACAGACCATCTTCGGTCTGATCAACCAGATTTCCGCGCAGGATCAGGACGGCGTGTCGCAAGCGCGCGCCATCGTGCTGATGCTGCTCGGTTTCGCCGAGAAGAACCCCGGCATGACGCGTGTGCTGACCGGCGAAGCGCTGGTCGGCGAACACGAGCGTCTGCAAGAGCGCATGAACCAGCTGCTCGACCGCATCGAGGCGTCGCTGCGTCAGGTCCTGCGTCTGGCCGCAGCACAAGGCACGTTGCCCGAAACGTTCGATGCCAACTCGCGCGCCAACCTGCTCGTATCCTACGTGCTCGGTCGCTGGCACCGCTTTGCCAAGAGCGGCTTCAAACGTTCGCCGGCGGAAGGCGCGGAGCCTCAGGTCGCTGCGCTGCTGCGCTGAGCCGGGAAGTCGGTGGTCTGCGCCGAGTGCGCAGATTACGTTATACTTTTGCAACCCGCGACGGGGCTGATGCAACACTGCCTGGCCTTGTCGCGACGATTGGCGCGCCGATTTGGTGACTCGCTTGCGGGCGCGCGAATGACTCGGCCGGAGATTTTCCGGTGTGGGACATTCACTAAAAATGCGGCTAAAGAGGTCGTTCGCGCACCCCGCCGTTTTTCCGTCGACCCCTTTTCCCGCACAGAACGCTTCAGGACATCGTCCGACGATTCGTCATGGCTGACGTATCGTCGGGGACGGTGGCCCGGCATGTTTCGGACAGGGATTTATGGAATCTTCAATCGGAATCGTCACGCCGCAGCGGATGCATTTCGCTGAGCCGCTGGCACTGCAAAACGGCAGCACTCTCGCAGGCTATGACCTGATGGTCGAGACGTATGGCGAGCTCAATGCCGATCGCAGCAACGCCGTGCTGGTGTGTCACGCGCTCAACGCGTCGCATCACGTGGCGGGCATCGCCGCCGACAACCCCAAGGATGTCGGCTGGTGGGACAACATGGTCGGCCCCGGCAAGCCGCTCGACACCAACCGCTTCTTCGTCATCGGGGTGAACAACCTCGGCTCGTGCTTCGGCTCGACCGGTCCGATGAGTCTCGACGACGCCACCGGCACACCTTACGGCGCGCGCTTTCCCGTCGTCACCGTCGAGGACTGGGTCAACGCGCAGGCGCGCGTGGCGGACGCCTTCGGCATTCGCAAGTTCGCCGCCGTGATGGGCGGCAGTCTCGGCGGCATGCAGGCGCTCGCATGGAGCATCATGTATCCCGAGCGCGTGGGGCACTGTCTGGTGATCGCGTCCACGCCGAAGCTTTCCGCACAAAATATCGCGTTCAACGAAGTCGCACGCTCGGCCATTCTGTCCGATCCGGACTTCCACGGAGGCGACTATTACGCACATGGCGTAGTGCCGCGTCGTGGACTGCGTGTCGCGCGCATGATCGGCCACATCACGTATCTGTCCGATGAAGACATGGCGACCAAATTCGGTCGCGCGTTGCGACGCGCCGAAGCGCTGGTCGACGATCTGAAGGCCGACGTCGGCGCTCATGGAAAAGGGAACGGTAACGGTAACGGTCAAGACGACGGCTATCGGTTCAGCTTCGACGTGGAGTTCGAAGTGGAATCGTACCTGCGTTATCAAGGCGACAAATTCGCCGAGTATTTCGACGCCAATACGTATTTGCTGATCACGCGCGCGCTCGATTACTTCGATCCGGCCCGCACGGTCGGCGGCGATCTGGCTAAGGCGCTGTCGCATACGTCGGCCAAGTATCTGATCGTGTCGTTCACGACCGACTGGCGTTTCGCGCCGGCGCGTTCGCGCGAGATCGTCAAGGCGCTGCTCGACACGCGTCGCACGGTCAGCTACGCGGAAATCGACGCGCCGCACGGTCACGACGCCTTCCTGCTCACCGATTCGCGCTATCACAATCTGGTGCGCGCCTACTACGAACGTATCGCCCAGGAGGTCGGGGTATGAGTCAGTCCACCATTGCAGCGAACGGCGTGGGCGGAGTGTCCACCAGCGCACAAGCGGCAAGTCTGGCCGCATCGCGCGATCGTATTTCGGCGTCGCTCGCGGATCGTCCCGACTTCCGGGTCATTGCGCGATGGATCGAGCCGTCGTCGCAGGTGCTCGACCTCGGGTGCAGCGACGGCTCGTTGCTGCGTCTGCTGACCGATGAACTCGATGTGAGCGGCTACGGCGTGGAGATCGACGACGCGGGCGTGCTGGCGTCGGCGCAGCGCGGCATCAACGTCATTCAGCAGAATATGGAAGACGGGCTGAAGCTTTTCGAGGATCAGAGTTTCGATACCGTCATCCTGTCGCAGACATTGCAGACGATTCACCGCACCGCGGACATTCTGCGCGAGACGGTGCGCGTGGGGCGCGAAGCCATCGTCTCGTTCCCGAACTTCGGTTACTGGCCGCATCGTCTGTCGGTATTGCAGGGCCGCATGCCGGTGTCGAAGAGTTTGCCGTTCCAGTGGCACAACACGCCGAACGTGCGTGTGCTGACGATCCGGGATTTCGAGGCGTTGGCGCCGGATGTCGGCGTGAAAATTCTGGATCGTGCGGTGTTGCACAACGGCCGGCTCGTGTCGGTCGGTGCGAACTGGCGTGGTAGTCTTGCGGTCTATCGCGTCAAGCGTTCCTGAACCGACGGCAGCGTGCGGGGCAGCGTAGCGTCGGGCCCCTGACGGCAGCAGACAACGGGGGCCGGGCAACGTGCACCGCAGGCGGCTGGCCCCAACTGTCCTTTCCATGACCGATTCGCTGCGGCCCGACGACGGGCGCGTCTTCCACCCCACGCGGATGCTCATCTGCGTGATTCTCGGTTTCACCTCGGGTCTGCCGCTCTTCATCCTGCTCAATCTCGTGCAGGCATGGTTGCGCAGCGAGCATGTCGATCTCAAGTCGATCGGCCTGTTTGCGCTGATCCAGTTTCCTTACACGTGGAAGTTCCTGTGGGCGCCGTTCATGGATCGCTTCGCGCCCAATCTGCTCGGCTGGAAACCGGGGCGGCGTCGCGGCTGGATGTTCGTCACGCAGTTGCTGGTGGCGGGGGCGGTCGCGATCATGGGGACTTACTCGCCGCAGCGCGATCTGATGACGATTGCGGCGCTGGCGGCGGCGCTGGCATTCTTCAGCGCGAGTCTCGACATCTGTCTGGACGCCTACCGTCGCGAACTGTTGTCCGATCGCGAGCAGGGGCTGGGCACGGCGATGCATGTGAATGCCTACAAGGTGGCGGGACTGGTGCCGGGATCGCTCGCCCTGATCATGGCCGACCATCTGCCGTGGTCGCAGGTGTTTTTCGCGACGGCGGCGTTCATGCTCCCGGGCATCGTGATGACCCTGGTCGTGAAGGAGCCGGAGATTCGCGGCACGCCGCCGAAGACGTTGCGCGAGGCGGTGGTCGAGCCGTTTCACGAGTTCGTCACGCGTGGCGGATGGTCGCAGGCGTTGCTGGTGCTGGCGTTCATCTTTCTGTACAAGCTGGGCGATTCGATGGCGACATCGCTGGCCACGTCGTTTTATCTGGATCTCGGGTTCACGAAGACGCAGATCGGCGTGGTGGCGAAGGCGACGAGCCTCTGGGCGAGCGTGGCGGGCGGCATCATCGGCGGGATCTGGCTGATCAAGCTGGGCATCAACCGGGGGCTGTGGGTGTTCGGCGTGCTGCAACTGGTGTCGGTGCTGGGCTTCGCATGGCTGGCGGAAGCGGGACCGGTGGTGGTAGGTCTGGGTGCGGTGATCGCGTTCGAGGCGTTCACGGCCGGGCTGGGCACGGCGGCGTTCACGGCGTACATCGCCCGCACGACGGACCCGCGTTACACGGCGACGCAGTTCGCGTTGTTCACGAGTCTGGCATCGGTGCCGCGCACGTTTGCGAATGCCGGCACGGGCTATATCGTGGACGGCGTGGGTTGGTTGATCTTCTTCCTCATCTGCACGGCGCTCGCGGTGCCGGGCATGCTTCTGCTGCCGAAAGTCGCCCCTTGGGGGGCTGACGACGATGGCGATGGCGTGCCCGCGACGGACGGGCCGCGCTGACACGGGGTTCGGGAGTTCGGGCGCCGCGCATGCCAGCGCGCGGCGCCCGCAGTCACTCGATACGTCAGTTCGGGAGCTTGTCGGCCAGCGCGATCACTCGCGCGGGATCCGCCCCAACGGCGACGGCAACCCGGCGACCGTACTCGGCATCCGCTTTTTGCAAGAAGGACAGGATCGCGTACTTGACGCGTTCGTTCTTCACCTGCCCGAGATCGCCGGCGAAATTAGCGACAAGATTGCTTCGCTGTTGCGCGTTCAATGAGCGGTAGAACATGCCTGCCTGCGCGAAATCCCGTGTCTTGACGATTTTCGCTTGCTGCGTGGTGCCGATGAGCGGAGAACGGCTCGCTTTGTACTGTTCGTCCGACGTCAGCGGGGCTTGCACGCTGGGCTCGTAGTTCACGCTCCCCTTGCGGCTTGCGGCATTCATCGCACCGTCCTGATGATGGTTCGAGACGTTGGCGCGCGGTTTGTTGACGGGCAACTGGTGGGCGTTCGTGCCGACACGATGCAGTTGGGTGTCGGCGTACGAAAACAGGCGTCCTTGCAGCAATCGATCTTCCGAAGGTTCGATGCCCGGAATCAGATTGGATGGCGCGAAAGTCGCCTGCTCCGTTTCCTGGAATACGTTATCCGGATTCTTGTTCAGGGTCATGGTGCCGACCTTGATCTCCGGCACATTGGGCCAGATCTTGGTAGCGTCCAGCGGGTCGAAGTCGAAGCTCGACATGCGCTTGAGTTCCAGCACCTGAACGTAAAGATCCCACTTCGGATAGTTGCCCTTGGCAATCGCGTCGTACAGATCGCGGGTCATGTGATTGAAGTCTTCGCCCTGAATTTTCCGGGCCTCGGCGGCGGACAGTGTTCTCACCCCCTGCTGACTCTTCCAATGGAATTTGACGTAGTGCGCTTCGCCCTTCGCGTTGACGAACTTGTAAGCGTGCACACTATTGCCGTTCATCTCACGGTAGGTGGCCGGCGTGCCGAAGTCGGAATAAATCCGCGTCAGCATGTGGGTGGCTTCCGGCTGGTGAGAAAAGAAGTCGAAGAAGCGATTCGGGTCCTGAAGGTTGGTGTTCGGGGCGGGCTTCAGGGAGTGCACCATATCCGGAAACTTCATCGCGTCGCGAATGAAGAACACCGGCTCGTTGTTGCCGACCAGATCCCAGTTGCCTTCCGACGTGTAAAACCTGGTGGCGAAACCGCGCGGATCGCGCAACGTTTCCGGGGAGCCGCTGCCGTGAATCACGCTCGAGAATCGCACGAACACGGGGGTCTGTTTTCCTGGCGTAAACACCTTGGCGCGCGTGAACTCCGAGAGACCGCGACTGGCGACGAACGTCCCGTACGCACCCGCGCCTCTGGCGTGGACCACGCGCTCCGGAATCCGCTCGCGATCGAAACGCTGCAGCTTCTGAATCAGATGAACGTCCTGCAACAGGACCGGTCCCGTCGGGCCTGCGGTCTGCGAGTTCTGGTTGTCTCCTACGGGAGCCCCGTTATCACGCGTGAGCGGCGTTGCATGCGCGCCGAAAGCAAGGCACATGGCAACAGTGCACAGGATGACTCCATTCTTAGAGGCCATCGGTCGATTCCTTTATTGTTGGGTACTGTGGGAACGCTGGATGCGTACCAGCGGACGATTTGATCGACGGCCTGAAGGCAGGTTGTTGGGAGTACGCCCAAACTGGCGAAGCTTCGGCGGAAATAACGCGGGCGGGGAGCGGTTTTGGGAAAAGGCGGGAATGGAGCGGCGGCAATGCCAAACTGCCGGGCGGCGCATTCACGGTGAGGCCGGCGGGCGCACGGGGCGGCGCCCGGCGCAGATGGCGAGTGGCATGCGACATCCAACGAAAAGGCCGATCTTTCGAAGATCGGCCTTTTTGCTCGGGATGGCTCGGGATGCCTGGGGGGGTTGGGGATGGCTCGCAGGACTTACAACGGGTGATCGTAGTCCACCGTCAGCGGCGCGTGATCGCTGAATTTGATGTCGCGGAACACGGAGGTCGTCTTTGCTTTGCCCGCGATCCCCGGCGTAGCGATCTGATAGTCGATGCGCCACCCGACGTTCTTCGCATACGCCTGCCCGCGGTTGCTCCACCACGTATATTGGTCGGGGCGCGGATCCAGCGTGCGGAAAACGTCCACGTAACCGTGATCGTCGAACAATTGGGTGAGCCATGCACGCTCTTCCGGCAGGAAACCCGAATTCTTCAGGTTGCCCTTCCAGTTCTTGATGTCGATTTCCTTGTGGGCGATGTTGACGTCACCGCACAGCACGACTTCGCGCCCGGCCGCTTTGAGTTCGAGCAGATGGGGCATGAAGCCCGCCATGAAACGAAACTTCGCCGCCTGACGCTCCTCGCCGCTCGACCCCGACGGGATATACACCGAGATCACCGACAGATTGCCGTAACGCACTTCGACGTAACGACCCTCGGCATCGAACTCCTCGTTGTTCCAGCCGATCACGATGTCGTCGGGCTCGCGTCGCACGTACACGCCTGCGCCGCTGTATCCCTTCTTCTGTGCGTAGTGGAAGTAGCCCTGATAGTCGTGCGGCTTGAGAAAGTCCGGCGTCATGTCCGGCAACTGCGCCTTGATCTCCTGCACGCAGAGAATGTCGGCATCCTGATTGCCGAACCACTCGAAAAAGCCCTTCTTGGCGGCCGATCGCACGCCGTTCAGATTCGCGGTAATGATGCGCATGAGTGTCGAAGTATCGCGCCGCCCTGCGGCGACACGATGGCAAAGGGGGAAAATTTGTCAGCGGCAAGGATACCGCAATCGTCGCAACTCGTCGGATCGCTCGCCGAGGAACGACGCCCCCGCGCCGCGCGCATGGACCGGCTGCCGGGCCGGATGACATTCGGTGCGCCGCCCGTTCCTACGTTCGCCGCGCGCCGCCCACGATGGCGGCCTTGGCTTCGCCATCGCCTCCGGGACCGAGAATGTCCCGCGCCAGCGCGAGCCAGCGTCGCGCCGCATGCGACAGATACGAGTCGCGCCGCCATGCCATGGCCAGATCCCAGGGAATCTCCGGGTCGCGCACGTCCGTCATGACGAAGCGCTTCGGATCGAGCCGCGCGCAGAACGGCTCGGGCAGCAGCGCAATCCCCACGCCGTTGTCGACCATCGACGCGATGAAGTCCCACTGACTGGAGCGTCCGGCGATCTTCGGCGTGAATCCCGCTCGTCGACACGCGGCAATCACGAGTTCCGACAACGCAAACCCCTCGCCATAGAAGACGAAGGGCTCGTCGCGCAATTCACCGAGGCCGACCCAGGCGCGGCCCTCCCAGCGGGAGTCGTGCGGCGCGATCAGGCGCAACTGGTAGTGACACACGGGCAGCACGTCGAGCACCGTCGGATCCACCGGCAACAAGACCGCGCCCAACTCGATGTCGCCCGCGAGCAACGCCTGCTCGATCGCGCGCGAGCCGGTCTCGAACAACTTCATCTCGATGTCCGGATAGTGCTGATGGAACGCGCCGATCACCGGAATGAACAAGTCGCCGCCGAGCGGGGGGATGCCGATCGACAACTCGCCGCGCGAGACCGTCTCCAGATCGGCCAGCTCCTGCTGCAACCGCGCATGCGCCGCGAGTACGTCCTGCCCGCGTTCGAAGACGACGCGTCCCGCATCCGTCAATTGAAGCCGGCGACCCATGCCGCGCTCCTCACGCAGCATCAGCGGCGTGCCCAGTTCGTCTTCCAGCGCCTTGACCATTTTGCTCACCGTCGGTTGCGTGACGAAAAGCGCTTCGGCCGCCGCCGTGAAGCTCTGCTGTCGCACAACCTCCACAAATCCTCGCAACGCACGCAGTTCCATTTTGGTTCTCGCGAATGCACCCTGGTGGTGCGAAATGAGCGAAACCCCCGTCCCGCAAGGCTTCGCTATGCACGATTAGGGTTAATACTTAAATTATTCCAATTTGGAATCGATTTTATACGACTAATTCATTATATTTATGTTGCGGTGCTTCCTATACTGCTCTCCATATTCGTGAAAACCCTTAGGGAGTCCGCCATGACCAAGATGATCGCGCGCCGTGTGTACACCCGCAGCAAAGGCATTGTCAGTGTGCTGTGGCAGATCGCGCTCCTGACGGGGATCTATCTGGCGGCGGATGCTGCGTCGCGTCATTTTCATCTGCCCCTGCCGGGCGGTGTGCTCGGTCTGCTCGTCGTGGTGGCGCTGCTCATGAGCGGCGTGCTGAAGACGGAGAAGATCAAGCGCGGCGCGGACTGGTTCCTGGCCGAGATGATCCTCTTCTTCGTGCCGCTGGTCGCCGCCGTCATGCAATACACCGATCTGCTGCGCCAGGAGGGCCTGCAACTGCTCGCCGTGATCGGCGTGGGCACGGTGCTCGTGATGGTATCGACCGCCCTCGCCGTGGATTTCGCCTGCCGCGCCGAGCGTCGCCTGAAGCGCGCGCTCGTTCGCATGCCGGCGCGTCGTGCCCATGCGCACGATGCCCGCTGATGCGTTGCGAGCGCTGCGTCACGCGCCCCGCGTTTAGCGCTCGACGGGACTTGTCATGAATCATACGGCGCTCCTGCTGCTCGTTCTCACCGTCTTCTTCTATTACGTGTCGAAGCGCCTGTACGCGCGCTTCGGCAAGGTGTGGCTCGGTCCGGCGATTCTCGCGCCGATCCTCGTCATCGGCGTGATGATCGGCGGCGATATTTCCTATACGACCTACATCGCCGACTCGCGCTGGCTCGTGTGGCTGCTGGGGCCGACGACGATCGCCTTCGCGGTGCCGATCTACGAGCATCGCGACATCATCCGTCGTCATGCCTTCGCGCTGACGTTCGGGGTGCTCGTGGCGATGGTCGTTGCCGTGGGCAGTTCGTATGTGCTCGCGCGTCTGTTCGAGCTGCCGCCGGAGATGGCGCGCAGCCTGCTCGCCCGTTCCATTTCCACGCCTTTCGCGCTGGTCGTCTCCGACCAGCTCGGGGGCTCGCGCGATCTCGTCGGACTCTTCGTCATCATCACCGGACTGATCGGCATGCTGCTCGGCGAGGCGTTGCTGTCGTGGCTGCCGCTGCGTACGCGCATGGCGCGCGGCGCGCCGTTCGGTGCGGGCGCACACGGATTCGGCACGGCCAAGGCGCGTCAGATCGGTGGCGAGGAGGGCGTGGTCGCCAGCCTCGTCATGATGATCAACGGCGTGCTCATGGTGCTCGCCGCCCCGTTGATCGCCCATCTTCCGCTCTGACGAAAAATAACCCTTCGGACGTCGCTCCTGACGTAACGTCGCCCATCAGTTTTGCTACAATGCCGGGGTCTTGAGGAGCGTTGCGACAGCCGAAGTGCTGCCAGGCTCAAGATCCTTCCTATTGGCCCCGCCGGCCGCCGGATTTCCCCCGGATCGTTGGCGCGTGGGCCCCAAGAACGGCGCTCACGTCCCAACTATCTAGACTTTAGAGAAAGGAGGCGTGATGAACGCCGTAGTCGATTCGAAATTCTCCGATTTCCACGTTGCCGATATCAAGCTGGCCGACTGGGGCCGTAAAGAGCTGACCATCGCCGAGAGCGAAATGCCGGGTCTGATGGCCACGCGCGCCGAGTTCAAGGCCAGCCAGCCGCTCAAGGGCGCCCGCATCGCCGGTTCGCTGCACATGACCATCCAGACGGGTGTGCTCATCGAGACGTTGACCGCGCTGGGCGCCGAAGTGCGCTGGGCCTCGTGCAACATCTTCTCGACGCAAGACCACGCCGCCGCCGCCATCGCCGCCGCAGGCATTCCCGTATTCGCATTCAAGGGCGAATCGCTCGACGAGTACTGGGAATACAGCCACCGCATCTTCGAATGGCCGAACGGCGAATTCGCCAACATGATTCTCGACGACGGCGGCGACGCCACGCTGCTGCTGATCCTGGGCAGCAAGGCCGAGAAGGACATTTCGGTCGTCGGCAATCCGACGAACGAAGAAGAAGTTGCCCTGTACGCCTCGATCAAGCGCCACCTCCAGATCGATCCGCAGTGGTACAGCAAGCGCCTGTCGCAGATCAAGGGCGTGACCGAAGAGACCACCACGGGCGTGCACCGTCTGTATCAGATGGAAAAGGACGGCACGCTGCCGTTCCCTGCCATCAACGTGAACGACTCGGTCACCAAGTCGAAGTTCGATAACCTGTACGGCTGCCGCGAGTCGCTGGTCGACGGTATCAAGCGCGCCACCGACGTGATGATCGCCGGCAAGATCGCGCTCGTGGCCGGCTACGGCGACGTGGGCAAGGGCTGCGCTCAAAGCCTGCGCGGTCTGGGCGCCACGGTGTGGGTGACGGAAATCGATCCGATCTGCGCGCTGCAAGCCGCGATGGAAGGCTACCGTGTCGTCACGATGGATTACGCCGCCGACAAGGCCGACATTTTCGTGACGGCCACCGGCAACTTCCACGTGATCGATCACGACCACATGGCCGCGATGAAGCATCAGGCGATCGTGTGCAACATCGGTCACTTCGACTCGGAAATCAACGTGGCGTCGACCCGCAAGTACCAGTGGGAAAACATCAAGCCGCAAGTCGATCACATCATCTTCCCGGACGGCAAGCGCATCATTCTGCTCGCGGAAGGCCGTCTCGTGAACCTCGGCTGCGCCACGGGCCACCCGTCGTTCGTGATGAGCAACTCGTTCACGAACCAGACGCTCGCCCAGATCGAACTGTTCGTGCACGGCGCCAAGTACAAGAACAGCGTGTACGTGCTGCCGAAACATCTGGACGAGAAGGTCGCGCGCCTGCACCTGGGGCGTATCGGCGCCGAGCTGACCGTGCTTACCGACGATCAGGCCAAGTACATCAGCGTCGACAAGAACGGTCCGTTCAAGCCGGCGCATTACCGCTATTGATCGTTCGCCGTCGACCGTCGGTCGATCGTCGATGCGACGACGGCGGACGGCTTGCCGGCGTCTCGCACGGAAGGGGTGCGGGACACCGGCGAGAGACGACAACCCGGCGCGGCGGCGTCAGTTGCCGCCGCGCTCGCATTTCCCAACGCCGATGCCGGTAAGACGTCCGTGCATCGGCATGCATCTCGGAGCTTGCCATGCGTCTGCTGCTGATTTGGCTCATCAATGCCATCGCGCTTCTCGTTTTGCCGTACATCGTGTCGGGCGTTCAGCTCAAGGGCATCGGCACGGCGCTGATCGTGGCGGTCGTGCTCGGCCTGATCAACGCGTTCCTGCGTCCGCTGCTCGTCGTGCTCACGCTGCCGGTCACGGTCGTGACGCTGGGGCTGTTCATCTTCGTCATCAACGCGCTGTTGTTCTGGCTCGCGTCGCATGTCGTCAAGGGTTTCGAAGTTTCGGGTTTCTGGGCGGCGCTCTTCGGCTCGCTGCTGTATAGCCTGATCTCGTGGATTCTGTCGGCGCTGGTGTTCGGCGAGCGCACCACCAACGTATAAGTGTCAACGTCGCCGCGCAGTCGCGTCATCGTGTGTGCGCGTCGGCGGTGCTTTGCAGGAAACCCGTCAGTCATGTCGCAAGCTCTTCGTGCCGATCAGGCCCTCGTCTCCCGGGGACTCGCCGCGTCGCGCACCGTCGCCCAACGTCTGATCGATGCCGGTCGCGTGTACTACGCGGGCACCGAAACGGCGCTCAAGAAGGCGAGCCAGCCGGTGGCGAGCGACGAAGCGCTGGAAGTGCGTGCGGCTGCCGACGGGCTGCCGGGGGAAGATCGCTACGTCTCGCGCGGCGGTCTGAAGCTCGCCGGTGCGCTGGCGCAGACGGGGCTCGACGTAACGGGGCGCGTGGCGCTCGACGTCGGCCTGTCGACCGGGGGCTTCGCGGACTGCTTGTTGCAGGCGGGCGTGGCGCAGGTCGTGGGCGTCGACGTGGGGCACGGGCAACTGCATCAACGCCTCACGGCCGAGCCGCGACTCGTGTCGCTCGAAGGGATCAATGCGCGGCATCTGTCGCGCGAGAGGCTCGACGCGCATCTCGCGAACGCGGCGTTGGCCGACGGCCTGACGGCGGTTCCGGCGGCGGGCTTCGATCTGATCGTGGGCGATGTGTCGTTCATCTCGCTCGCACTGGTGCTGCCTGCGCTCGCGCCGCTGCTGGCGACGGGGGGCGATCTGCTGATGCTGGTCAAGCCGCAATTCGAAGTGGGACGGGAGCACATCGCACGCGGTGGCCTCGTGAAAGATACCGCGCAGTACGCGCAAGTGGAGACAAAGATCCGCACCGCCTGTGAAGCGCTCGGACTGCGCGTGGCCGCCTGGCTCGACAGTCCCATCGCCGGCGGCGACGGCAACCGGGAGTTTTTCGTGCACGCCACACATGCGGCATGAGCGGCTCTCTCGATAACAAGACGATCATGACGCAACCTTCCTTCAGTTTCGAATTCTTCCCGCCCAAGACCGCCGACGGCGCGGAGAAGCTGCGCGCGACACGCCAGCAACTGTTCCCGCTCGGCCCGAAGTTCGTTTCGGTGACGTTCGGCGCGGGCGGCTCCACGCAGCAGGGCACGCTCGATACCGTCATCGAAATCCAGCGCGAGGGCGTGGACGCCGCGCCGCACCTGTCGTGCGTCGGCTCGACCAAAGAGAACATCCGCGACATTCTCAAAACGTATCAGGACAACGGCATCCGTCACATCGTGGCGCTGCGCGGCGACCTGCCGTCGGGCATGGGCGAGATCGGTGAATTTCGCTACGCGTCGGAGTTGGTCGAATTCATCCGTGCCGAGACCGGCGACTGGTTCCACATCGAAGTGGCGGCGTATCCCGAGTACCACCCTCAGGCGAAGTCGCCGCGTCTGGATTTAGAACACTTTGCCAACAAAGTGAAGGCGGGCGCCAACGCGGCGATCACGCAGTATTTCTTCAATGCAGACGCCTACTTCCGTTTCGTGGACGACGTTTCGCGTCTCGGCGTGACCGTGCCGATCGTACCGGGCATCATGCCGATCACGAATTACTCGCAGATGATGCGGTTCTCCGAGATGTGCGGCGCCGAAGTGCCGCGCTGGATCGCCAAGCGTCTGGAAGGGTTCGGCGACGATCGCGAGTCGATCCGCGCCTTCGGCCTCGACGTGGTGACGGGCCTGTGCGAACGATTGCTCAAGGACGGCGCACCGGGGCTGCATTTCTATACGCTCAATGCCGCGTCGGCCACCAAGGCGATGTGGCAGCGACTGGGGCTGTAAGCGGGACCCGTCGGCGGGACCCACGCCGATCGCGTCACGCAATCGTTTGCCAATGCATCGCTTGTCGGAAGTCAATCCTGATCATTATTGGGTGATTTCCTATGCAAAAACACCACAAATACGCGGTTTGGTAGGGATTTGGCGTGTTGTGACGCGAGTGAAGCTTAAGTAATATCCCTCGAGTGCTCGGTGACCGATCGTCGCCGGGCGTCAATTACATCTCGAGGAGCCTATGAAACAGACTTCCACCCTACGTTTGCTGTTGGCTGCAACTGTACTGGCTGGTGCGGCAGTGATCCCGCCCGCATCGGCTGTCGAGCTCCCGAACAAGACCCTCGTTTACTGCTCCGAGGGCAGCCCCGCCGGATTCGACCCGGGGCAACTCACCACCGGTACCGACTTCGATCCCGCCGACGCGATTTACAACCGTCTCATCGCCTTCGTGCCCGGTGAGACCGGCGTGCTGCCGTCGCTGGCGGAGAAGTGGGACATCTCGCCGGACAACAAGGTCTACACGTTCCACCTGCGCAAGGGTGTGAAGTTTCACACGACCGATTACTTCAAGCCGACGCGCGACTTCAACGCCGAAGACGTGAAGTTCACGTTCGATCGCATGGGCGATCGCGAAATGCCGTTCCGCAAGGCCTACCCGACGGAATTCCCGTATTACGTGGACATGGGCATGCAGGCGGACATCGACCGTATCGAGATCGTCGATCCGTACACGGTGCGCTTCGTGCTCAAGAAGGTCGACGCGCCGTTCATCCAGAATCTCGCGATGTCGTTCGCGTCGATCCTGTCGAAGGAATACGCAGACAAGCTGCTCGCGGCGAACAATGCGCGCGACATCGCGCTCAAGCCGGTCGGCACCGGTCCGTTCATCTTCCGCAGCTATACGAAGGACGCCACGCTGCGCATGGACGGCAATAAGGAGTACTGGAATACCAACCTGCCGCCGAAGGTCGGCAAGCTGGTCTTCGCGATCACCACGGACGCCAACGTGCGTATCCAGAAGCTCAAGCGCAACGAATGTCAGGTCGCGACGTATCCGCGTCCGGCGGACGTCGACGCGCTCAAGGCCGATATCCAGGCTCAGGGCAAGGCATCGAAGCTCAAGATGCCGGATCAGGTCGGCTTCAACCTCGGCTACGTGGCGTACAACGTCAAGAAGGCGCCGCTCGATCGCGTGGAAGTGCGTCAGGCGCTCGACATGGCGATCAACAAGACGGCGATTCTCCAGTCCGTGTACGGCTCGGCAGGGCAACTGTCCAACGGTGCGCCGATGCCGCCGACGCAATGGTCTTACGACAAGAACATCAAGCAGGCCGCGTACGATCCGGAAAAGGCCAAGGCATTGCTCGACAAGGCCGGCGTGAAGGGTATCGAAATCACGCTGTGGGCCATGCCGGTGCAACGTCCGTACAATCCGAACGGCAAGCTGATGGCCGAGATGATTCAGGCCGATTGGGCGAAGATCGGCGTGAAGGCCAATATCGTCACGTACGAGTGGGGCGAGTACATCAAGCGTGCCAAGGCGGGCGAGCATGACGCCATGCTCATCGGCTGGACGGGCGATAACGGCGACCCTGACAACTGGCTCGGCGTGCTGCTCGGCTGCGACTCGATGAACGGCAACAACTTCTCGAAGTGGTGCTACAAGCCGTTCGACGACCTGATCAAGCAGGCGCGTCAGACCACCGATGTGAAGGAGCGCACCAAGCTCTACACGCAAGCGCAGGAAATCTTCACGCAGCAACTGCCGTTCTCGCCGATTGCGCACTCCACGCAATACAAGCCGATGGCGACGAACGTGAAGGGCTTCAAGCTCAGCCCGTTCAGCCGTAACAGCTTCGCCGGCGTGTCGCTGGACTAAGCTGGCACCGATAAGAAGAAAGTCGACTGGCCCGGCCGCCGCGCCCGGGCCAGTTCGCAGCACCCGGACAGAACATCGTCTAAGACTGACTAACGCGGCAAAGCGTCGCCCGTCCCTGCCGGGGGTGGGTGGCGCGCGACGCCCCCACGGAACATTCCTATGTTGAGATTCGTCCTGCGACGACTAGGCATGGTGATCCCGACGTTCATCGGCATCACGATCCTCGCATTCGCGCTCATTCACCTGATTCCCGGCGATCCGATCGAAGTGATGGTAGGCGAGCGTAATCTCGACCCCGTCATGCACGCTGAAGCGATGAAGCGGCTCGGGCTCGATCAGCCGCTCACCACGCAGTATTTCGTCTATCTGAAGCACGCCGCCCAGGGCGACCTCGGACGCTCCATCGTCACCAACGAGGGCGTGCTTCACGAGTTCTTCGCCCGTTTCCCGGCCACGCTCGAACTCGCCTTGTGCGCCATGATCTTCGCGCTGGTCGTCGGCCTGCCCGCCGGCGTGGCCGCGTCGTTGCGGCGCGGCAAGATGCTCGACCACACCACTATGGGCGCCGCACTCACCGGCTATTCCATGCCGATCTTCTGGTGGGGGCTGCTGCTCATCATGCTGTTCTCCGTCGATCTGCAATGGACGCCCGTGTCCGGGCGCATCGGTGTGGAGTACGACGTACCGAACGTCACCGGCTTCATGCTCATCGACACGTTGCTCTCGGGGGAGGAGGGCGCGTTCGCTTCGGCGTTCAGTCATCTGATTCTGCCGACCATCGTGCTCGGCACGGTGCCGCTCGCGGTGATCGCGCGCATGACGCGCTCGGCCATGCTCGAAGTGCTGCGCGAGGACTACATCCGTACGGCGTGCGCCAAGGGGTTGTCGCCGTGGCGCGTGATCGTCGTGCATGCGCTGCGTAACGCGTTGATTCCCGTCATTACGGTGATCGGGCTGCAAGTCGGCACGCTGCTCGCCGGCGCGGTGCTCACCGAAAACGTGTTCTCGTGGCCCGGCATCGGCAAATGGCTGATCGACGCCATTCTCCGACGCGACTATCCGGTGGTGCAGGGCGGTATTCTGCTCATCGCGACGGGCGTGATTCTGGTCAACCTGCTGGTCGACGTGCTCTACGGCGTCGTCAACCCCCGCATCCGGCACTGAGGAGGTCATATGAGTGACACGCCTGCTACGCTGCCGCCCCCTGCCGCCATCACGGCGACGCCTCGCGCGCGCCTGGTCCGGGAGTTCCTGCGCAGCTTTACCTCCAACCGCGGCGCGACCGTTGCGGCCCTGATTCTGTTGCTGATGTTCGTCGCGGCGATTTTCGCGCCGCTGATCGCGCCTCACAGTCCCATCGAGCAATATCGCGATTACGTGAAGGTGCCGCCCGCGTGGTTCGAAGGCGGCAGCGCGAAGTTCCTGCTCGGCACCGACGAAGCCGGACGCGATATCCTGTCGCGCCTGATCCACGGCGCTCGCCTGTCGTTCTGGATCGGGCTGTCGTCGGTGGTCTTGTCGCTGATTCCCGGCATTCTGCTCGGGCTGCTGGCCGCGTTTTTCCCGCGCTGGCTCGACACGCCGATCATGCGCCTGATGGACATGATGATGGCGCTGCCGTCGCTGTTGCTGGCCGTGGCGGTGGTGGCCGTGATCGGTCCGGGGCTCGCCAACACGACTATCGCCATCGCGATCGTGACGTTGCCGGCGTACGTGCGCCTGACGCGTGCGGCGGCCATCGGCGAGTTGCAGCGCGAGTACGTCGTGGCCTCGCGCATGGCCGGGGCGGGCACGCTGCGGCTGATGTTCTCGACGGTGCTGCCGAACTGTGCGGCGCCGCTCATCGTGCAGGCGACGCTGAGCTTTTCGGTGGCGATTCTCGATGCGGCCGCGCTCGGCTTTCTCGGGCTGGGCGTGCAACCGCCGCTCGCGGAGTGGGGCTCGATGCTCGCCTCCGCACGCGATTACATGGAAAGTGCCTGGTGGATCGTGACGCTGCCGGGACTGGCGATCGTTATCTCGGTCCTCGCCATCAACCTGGTCGGCGACGGCCTGCGCGATGCCCTCGACCCCAAACTGAAGCGAATCGCATGAGTCTGCTCTCCATTCGAAATCTATCGGTCGACTTCGACGGCGCGCGCGCTGTCGACGCCATCGACCTCGACGTCGGCCAGGGCGAGATTCTCGGCGTGGTCGGCGAATCCGGCTCGGGCAAGAGCGTGACGATGCTCGCGCTCATGGGCCTGATCGACGCCCCAGGCCGCGTGACGGCCGACGAGGTGCGTTTCGACGGCAAGGATCTGCGCACCGCGTCCCGACGCGAGCGCCGCAACATTGTCGGGCGCGACGTCTCGATGATCTTTCAGGATGCGCTCACCAGCCTGAACCCGAGCTACACCATCGGCTATCAGATCGGCGAGGTGCTGCGTCGTCATATGGGATTGCGCGGACGGGCGTTGCGCGATCGCATCGTCGAACTGCTCGAGCAGGTCGAGATTCCCGATGCCGCGAACCGTCTCGGCGCCTATCCGCATCAGCTCTCCGGCGGGATGAACCAGCGGGTGATGATCGCGATGGCGATCGCCTGCCGTCCGAAACTGCTGATCGCCGACGAGCCGACGACCGCGCTCGACGTCACCATTCAGGCGCAGATCATGGCGCTGCTGCTGCAACTTCAGAAGGATTACGGCATGTCGCTCGTGCTGATTTCCCACGACCTCGCGGTCGTGGCCGAAGTCGCGCACAAGGTGGCCGTCATGTATGCAGGGCAGGTGATCGAGGTCCAGCAGGTGCCGGCGCTGTTCGATGCGCCCCACCATCCCTACACGGAAGCGTTGCTTTCCGCGATTCCCGAACACAACCGGGGGGTGCGTCGACTGCGTACGCTCCCGGGCGTGGTGCCGGGGCGCGACGACCGTCCAGCGGGCTGTCTGCTCTCGCCGCGCTGCCCTTATGCCGACGACCATTGCCGCGAGGTGCAGCCCGCGCTCGCGCCCTATGTCGGGCCGAGTGCCGTGGGGGCGCCGCGGGTGCGGTGCTTCAAGCCGTTGCCGCATGCGGTGGCGGATGTGGCGGGTGGCCGGTCGATCGGAGGTGCGCAATGAGTGAAACGGTTTTCGCAACGCCTCCGGTGCATCCGCAGGCGAGCGCACCGAGTGGTCCCGTGGTGTTGGCCGCGCAGGATTTGACGCGTTTTTACACCGTCAATCGCGGGTTGCTGCGCGGGCAGGTGAGCGTCAAGGCGCTCAATGGGGTGTCGTTCGAGCTGAGGGCGGGACGTACGCTGGCCGTGGTCGGCGAGTCGGGGTGCGGCAAATCGACGCTGGCGCGGGTGCTGACGTTGATCGAAACCCCCACGTCCGGCAGGCTTTTCGTCGATGCGACCGAGACCACGGCGGCGTCGGCGGCCGATCTGGCGCCGTTGCGCACGCGGATTCAGATGGTGTTCCAGAATCCGTATGCGTCGCTCAATCCGCGCAAGACGGTGGGCCAGGCGCTCGACGAACCGCTGGCCATCAATACGTCGCTCAGCCGCGCCGAGCGGGGCGAGAAGATCTCCGAGATGATGCGCACCGTCGGCTTGCGGCCCGAGCATGTGGCACGTTATCCGCACATGTTCTCGGGCGGTCAGCGCCAGCGTGTGGCGATTGCCCGGGCGATGATCCTGTCGCCGGCCATCGTGGTCGCGGATGAGCCGGTTTCGGCCCTGGATGTCTCAATTCAGGCACAGATCCTGAATCTTTTCATGGATTTGCAGGACCGATACGCGACGAGTTACGTGTTCGTGTCGCATAATCTCGCGGTGGTCGAGCATGTGGCCGACGACGTCATGGTGATGTACCTCGGCCGCGCGGTCGAACACGGTCCCAAGGCCACCGTGTTCGGCAAGCCGCTGCATCCGTACACCAAGGCGCTGATGTCGGCGACACCGGCGATCAAGGCGTCCGAGCGTCGTGTGAAGATTCCGCTGATCGGCGAGTTGCCTTCGCCGTTGCGTCCGCCGCCCGGGTGTGCGTTTGCACCGCGCTGTCCGTATGCCATCGACCGTTGCCGTGAGGAAGTGCCGCAATTGCGCGAACTCGAGGGACGTCTGGTTGCGTGCCATCGGGTCGAAGACATAGAGGGATAACGAGATTGGGTGGACCACCACGCGCGACACCTGTTCGCCGGGGCGTTGCTTTGACCGGCTGGCTGTTCGGCTGCTTGCTCATGACGCTCGCCGTCACGCTGGACGCGGCATCGACTGCGGCCCCGCGCGCGGTGGTGCCGCGAACCTTCCCGCTGGTGGTCCCGGAGCCCGGCGAATCGCCGCCGGGCGCCAATCTCCCATTCTATGAAGCCCGCAAGGGCGACATGACCATCTACGTGATGGGCACCCTGCACGTCGGCAAGCCCGACGACTATCCGTTTCGCAAAGTCGTGGTGGATGCGTTGCGCGTGTCGAAGGTCGTGGCATTCGAGCTGTCGCCCGACGATCTGACCATGTCGCAGGACGACGTGCAGAAGTACGGCATGTGCACGCGGGCCTGTCTGCCGCGCCTGATCCCTGCGCCGTTGTGGCGTCAGTTGCGCGCGCGTCTCAAGGACAATCCGCCGATGCTCGCGGAGATTCGCCATATGCGGCCGTGGCTGGCGGCGCTGCTCGTCGAGACGCTCGACTCGATGGGCGCCGACCTGCAAACGGAGTACGGCACGGAAAATCAGCTGGAGAACATTTATCGCGGCCGCATCGTCGGCCTCGAATCGCTCGCCGAGCAGATGGATGCCTTCACCGGCCTGAGCGGTGCCCAGCAAAACGAGTTGCTGGCGCAGGAGTTGGCGCTCACACCGAAGACGGCAACGGCACAGGTGGAAGCGTTGCATCGTCTGTGGCGCGCGGGCGATGCCGAGCTGGTGTTCGACTGGTCGCAGACGAAGGCGGCGCAGGTGCGCCGCAACGTGGCGCTGGCCGACGCCATCGACGAACGCATTCTTTACTCGCGCAACCGTCGTTTCCTGGCGCGCATGCTGCTCCTGGCGGACCCCGCCAAGCCGGTGTTCGTCGCGATCGGCACGCTGCATCTCGGCGGCCCGCACGGCGTGCTGCAAATGTTGCGCGAGCACGGGTTTTCGGTCGCACAGCGATAACTCGCATTCAACGCATCAACGTATTCAACACGACCGATGGATCGGCACGTTACGCCGGTCATCGAGAGAATGGGCGATTCGCTGAGGAATCGCCCGGGACGCTCCCGGCGCGACGGACCCGCCCGCCGGCGATGAATCAGGCAGCACCCGTGTGCGCGGCCCCTGCGCATCCTTTCACGCCAGCATTCCCCGCGCTTCGATAAAGCTGATGATCTCCTGAAGGCCTTTGCCCTCCTTCATGTTGCCCATCACGAACGGACGCATTCCGCGCATCTTCTGCGTGTCGGAGCGCATGATGTCGAGCGACGCGCCGACGTACGGTGCGAGATCGGTCTTGTTGATCACGAGCAGGTCCGATTTGGTGATGCCCGGGCCGCCCTTGCGGGGAATCTTCTCGCCGCCGGCGACATCGATCACGTAGATCGTCAGGTCCGACAGCTCGGGGCTGAACGTCGCCGCGAGGTTGTCGCCGCCGGACTCGATGAAGACGACGTCGGCATCCGGGAAACGATCGAGCATGCGCTCGACCGCTTCGAGGTTGATCGACGCATCTTCACGGATCGCCGTGTGCGGACAGCCTCCGGTCTCGACGCCGAGAATGCGTTCGGGCTCCAGCGCACCCGCGACCGTGAGCAGGCGCTGGTCTTCCTTCGTATAGATATCGTTGGTGATGACGACGAGATCGTAACGCTCGCGCATGGCCTTGCAGAGCATCTCGGTCAGGGTGGTCTTGCCGGAGCCGACGGGGCCTCCGATGCCGACACGCAGCGGCGGATTCTTCTTGGTACGACGGGCGTTGGCAGTTGTCGTCATGGCGAATGTCGTGGTGGCGGTGAAATGGAAAAAACGACGGGAACGACGCGATGCTCCGCGTCTTACGAACGGAAAAGCCGTGAGTACTGTGTTTCGTGACGCGACGCCAGAATGGCGAGCGCCGGGGAAAACGTGTTGATCCGGTCGTCCGGCAGCGACGCCGCCCGATGCGCCGCCTCGACCACGCGGGGTCGCAGCGCGACGATCACGCGTTGCGCGGCAAGCTGGCCGAGCGGGACGGCCTTGAGTGCGCCCGCGACCTGATTCTCGAGCCAGCTGAACGCGTAGGCGACGAGCGTATCCGGCAAGGGGGCGCCGTGTGCCAGCGCGGCGAACGCGAACGCCGTCGGCAGCGCGATGGGTTTGATCGTCGACAGATGCTCGCGCTGTTCGGCGTCGCCCCATTCGAGCGACAGCGCGAGTTGGGTCAGCGACCAGCCCATCTGTTCCGTTTCCGCACGTAACTCGGCGGCTTCACGAGTGGCGAGCAACCAGCCGTTCACGTGCTTTAGCGCCGCAATGTCTCGTGTCTGCCAATGACGCCACTGCCGTGCGAGCAACGCCATCTCGCCCGTGGTGAAGACACCGTCGAGCTGACTCGCGATCCATCGCTCGGCGCTGGGAGCGTCGTGCACGATGCCGTGCTCGACAGCCGCTTCGAGACCTTGCGAATAACTGAAGGCGCCGATGGGGAGCGCGGGCGACGCCAGATGCAGCAGCGCCGCGAGCGATTGCAACGACGCCGTTGCCACCGGCTCAGTGAGCGGACTGGCCAGACTTGCCGTCATCGGTCGGACTCACAGTCGTGGGCGTATTGCTTGTGCCCGTTGCATCACCTTGTGGCTCATGCGCGTGGCCGCAGTGGGGGCCATGCACATGGTCATGATCATGACCATGATCGTGCGAATGCCCATGCGAATGATCGTGACCGCAACTGGCGCCATGCACATGTCCGTGCTGATGGTCGTGGTCGTGCGAGTGCCCAAGCGAGTGATCGTGACCGCAGCCGGGACCATGCACATGGCCGTGATTGTGATCGTGGCCGTGATCGTGCGAATGTCCATGGTGCTCATGGAACACTTGCTGCGCGAGTGCGAAGTCTTCGGCGAACGTCGCATCGTGGCCGTGCTTGTGGCCACCGCCGTACGCGCCGGCTTCGGGCTCGAACGGCATCAGCGCTTCTGCCACATCGACGTCCAGGCGCAGCAGCATGTCGCGCAGCACCGGGTCGTATTCGAGCTTCAGATAACCGTCTCCCACTTCGACCGGCGTATGACGATTGCCGAGGTGATAGGCGGCGCGCGTGAGCGCGAGCGCGCTTGTCGCCGTCACCAGCAGCACCGTCTCGGGTGCGGCCTCCACGCGGATGAATCCGCCATCGTCGGCGACCAGCATGTCCCCGCCTCGCAGCACCGTGCCCCGGGGCAGGAACAGGGCCACCTCTTCACCCGTCTCCAGCGTCGCACGAAGGCGGCTTTTGCTGCGCGCGTCGAACGGCAGCACGAGGGCCGGGGCGCGGCGCGCGAGCGGTGCGGCGATGCGTCCGGCTTCGAAGCGTTTTTCAACGCGACGCAGGGCCGACGGCGAAGGGGACGAGAGGTTGTCCGCCGGAGCGGGCGATGCGGAATCTTGCGACATGGATCAGAAGAGAAAATAACGTTGCGCCATCGGCAGCACGGTCGCCGGCTCGCATGTCAGCAACTGACCGTCCGCGATGACCTGATAGGTCTCGGGGTCGACGCTGATCTGCGGCAGCCAGGCATTGTTGATCATGTTGGCCTTGGTCACTTGCCGGATATCGCGCACCGGCAAGATGCGCTTGGACAGTCCGAAACGGCCGGCCACGTCGCCATCGTACGCCGCTTGCGACACGAACGTGAGCGACGTGCGGGCCATGGCGCCCGCCCGCGCACCGAACATCTCGCGATAGTGCACCGGTTGCGGCGTCGGAATCGACGCATTCGGGTCGCCCATCAACGCCGTCGTGATCATGCCGCCCTTGAGAATCAGCGACGGCTTCACGCCGAAGAACGCCGGCTCCCACAGCACCAGATCCGCCCACTTGCCCACTTCGACGGACCCGATTTCATGCGCCATGCCGTGCGTGATCGCCGGATTGATCGTGTACTTCGCCACGTAGCGCTTGACGCGGAAGTTGTCCGATTGCGACGAGTCCGTGCCGAGCGCGCCGCGCTGCACTTTCATCTTGTGCGCCGTCTGCCACGTGCGCATGACGACTTCGCCCACACGCCCCATGGCTTGCGAGTCCGACGAAATCATCGACAGCGCGCCGAGGTCATGCAGAATGTCCTCGGCGGCAATCGTCTCGCGGCGGATGCGCGACTCGGCAAACGCGATGTCTTCCGCAATCGCCGGATCGAGGTGATGGCAGACCATCAGCATGTCGAGGTGTTCGTCGAGCGTGTTGATGGTGTAAGGCCGCGTCGGATTGGTCGACGACGGCAACACGTTCGCCTCGCCGCACACCTTGAGAATGTCGGGCGCGTGACCGCCCCCCGCGCCTTCGGTGTGATACGTGTGGATCGTGCGGCCCTTGATCGCGGCGACGGTGGCTTCGACGAAGCCGCCTTCGTTGAGCGTATCGGTGTGAATGGCGACCTGCGTATCGGTCGCATCGGCCACGCACAGGCAGGCGTCGATGGCGGCGGGCGTGGAGCCCCAGTCCTCGTGCAGCTTCAGGCCGATGGCCCCGGCTTCGATCTGTTCCATCAACGGTTCGGGCTGACTCACGTTGCCCTTGCCGAGAAAGCCGAGGTTGATCGGCCAGCCGTCCGCGGCCTGGAGCATGCGCTCCATGTGCCACGGTCCCGGCGTGCAAGTGGTCGCGTTGGTGCCGGTTGCGGGTCCGGTGCCGCCGCCGAGCAGCGTCGTCACGCCGGACGACAGCGCCTCCTCGATCTGCTGCGGACAAATGAAGTGGATGTGCGAATCGATGCCGCCGGCCGTGACGATCATGCCTTCGCCGGCGATGACTTCCGTCGCACCGCCCAGCGGAATCGTCACGCCGGGCTGGATGTCAGGGTTGCCCGCCTTGCCGATGCCCCAGATGCGCCCGTCCTTCAGACCGATGTCCGCTTTGACGATGCCCCAGTGATCGATGATGACGGCGTTGGTGATGACCGTGTCGACCACATCGGCGCGGGTGCGCTGCGACTGTCCCATGCCGTCGCGAATCACCTTGCCGCCGCCGAACTTCACCTCTTCGCCATAGATCGTGTAATCGCGCTCGATCTCGATGATGAGTTCCGTATCGGCCAGCCGCAGCCGGTCGCCCGTGGTCGGGCCGAACATTTCCGCATAAGCGCGGCGAGCAATCTTCATAGCGCCCCCATGACGCGACCTGCAAAGCCGTACACGCGGCGGTCGCCCGCCAGCGCCACCAGTTCCACCGTGCGTTGCTGCCCCGGCTCGAAGCGCACCGCCGTACCGGCGGCAATGTTCAGACGGAAGCCCCGCGCCGCGTCGCGGTCGAATTGCAGGGCGTCGTTGACCTCAAAGAAGTGGAAATGCGAGCCGATCTGAATCGGGCGATCGCCGGTATTGGCGACCGTCACGCTGATGGTCGGACGACCGGCGTTCAGCGTGATTTCGCCATCGGCGGGCAGCAGTTCTCCGGGAATCATGGGCGTCTCCGTTTCCGGGAAGTGAACGGGGGCTCGATCAGGTCGCGGCGGCGAGCAGCGTGGCGCCGTAGGCGAGCACGCCCGCCCCCAGCAGGCGCGGCAGCCAGACCGTGCGGTTGCGCAGCGCGGCACCGGCGGCGATGCCGAGACCATGCAGCATGCCGGTCGCGACCAGGAAGCCGACCATGTAATGCATGGCGCTGGCTTCACTGGGCAGCTCCGCGCCGTGGGCGAAACCGTGGAAGACCGCGAACGCCCCGACGATGGCGGCGCCGGCCCAGCCCGGCAGTTGGGCGCGAGTGGCCAGCATCAGGCCGAGCACGAGCAGCGAGACGGCGATCACCGGCTCGACGCCCGGCAGGGCGAACCAATGCATCATGCCGAGCAGGCCGCCGGCGGCGAGCATCGCGACGAAGGCGAGCGGCGCAGCCCAGACGCGCCTGGACGTGAGCGAACTCCACAACCCGACCACGATCATGGCGCACAGGTGATCGGCGCCGGTGAGCGGGTGCAGGAAGCCTGCCGCGAAGCTGCTTGCGGCGTCATGGCCCGGATGCCCCGGGTGGGCGAGCGCGACGCCGGACGTGACGAGCAACGCCAGGGCGGTCGCGACACGGGCAGCGCGGCCACGATGGCGGCGTGCGCCGGTAGGGAGGGGCGGGGCGACAGAGGTCGTTTCGCTCGCGTCATGCAGGTGGGCGGGGCGGGTCATGAGGGGAGGTCCTGAGAACGTTGTTGTGAGTGGTTGTCGACGACAGATCGATCGGTTCTTGGATACGTTCGATGCCGTGCCACGCGCGGGCGGCGACACCGGGTTGTGCATGAGGCTCAGGGAATCGGGTGATGCACGGTGACGAGCTTGGTGCCGTCCGGGAAGGTGGCTTCCACCTGAATGTCCGGAATCATTTCGGGCACGCCTTCCATGACGTCGTCACGCGTGAGCAGCGTCGTGCCGTAGTGCATGAGATCGGCAACGGTGCGTCCGTCGCGAGCGGCTTCCATGAGGGCGGCGCTGATGAACGCCACCGCCTCGGGGTAGTTCAGTTTCAGGCCGCGCGCACGACGCCGTTCGGCGAGCAAGGCGGCAGTGAAGATGAGCAGCTTGTCTTTTTCGCGCGGAGTGAGCTTCATCGTGACAGGTGAACTTCAATGCGAAGGGTTCAAGGGACGGGCGTTGCTGCCGCACATCATAAGCACGAGTCCAACGCCGCGCCACTGGGTTTTACCGTCGCCGTCCAACGCACCAAAATCGTGCGGCGTGAGTTGCGGCGTGAGCGGCGGCCCGAAGCGCAAACGCGCCGTCGCAACGCGACGACGCGCGTGCGTTTCACTGCGAAATGAATCGCTGCAATTCTTGTGTCGCGGGCTGCGTGAAGAGCTGTTCCGGTTCGCCGGATTCCCAGATCTTGCCCTGATGCATGAACACCACGCGGTCCGATACGTGACGGGCGAAACGCATTTCGTGCGTGACGAGAATCAGCGTCATGCCTTCTGCCGCGAGGTCTTCGAGTACCTTGAGCACTTCCGCGACCAGCTCCGGATCGAGCGCCGAGGTGATTTCGTCGCACAGCAACACCGCCGGGTGCATCGCGAGCGAGCGGGCAATCGCCACGCGCTGCTGCTGACCGCCGGAGAGTTGCGACGGATAGCTGTCGAACTTGTCGGCCAGCCCGACTTTCGCCAGCATCGTACGGGCGACTTCGCGAGCTTGCGCCTTGGACGTCTTCTTGACGACCTTTTGCGCGAGCATCACGTTCTCGCCCGCCGTCAGATGCGGAAACAGGTTGTACTGCTGGAATACCATGCCGACCTTCAGACGCAGCGCGCGCAGATCGGTGTCGCGGGCGCCGACGAGCACGCCGTCGACATCCACGCTGCCGGCATCGAAGCGCTCCAGGCCGTTGAGGGTGCGCAACAGCGTGCTCTTGCCCGAGCCGCTTTTGCCGATGATCGACACGACCTGACCGCGCTCGACTTCCATGTCGATGCCTCGCAGCACGGGGTTCTCGCCGAAGCGCTTTTGCATACCCCTGACTTTAATTAGCGACATGGAGTTTCCTTTCGAGATGACGCGCCCACAGCGACAGCGGGTAGCAGGCAGCGAAGTAGAGCAGCGCGACGAGGCCGTACACGGTGAACGGCTGGAACGTCGCATTGGTGAGCATGGTGCCGGTCTTGGTGAGTTCGTCGAAACCGATGATCGACGCGAGCGCAGTGCTCTTGACGACTTGCACCGAGAAACCGACCGTGGGGGCGATCGCGATGCGCAGCGCCTGCGGCAGGATCACGTGACGCAACTGTTCGCCGTAACGCATGGCGAGACTCGACGACGCTTCCCACTGGCCGTGCGGAATGGCGTCGACGCAGCCGCGCCAGATTTCCGTGAGATAGGCGCTCGTGTAAAGCGTGAGGCACACGGCTGCCGCGACCCAGGGCGACACTTCCAGGCCGAGCAACGGCAGACCGAAGAACACCAGAAACAACTGCATGAGCAGCGGCGTGCCCTGAAACACTTCGATGTAAAGCGCCACCGCGCGGGCGGCCCAGTGCACGCGGCCGACACGAATCACCAGCAGCACCAGCGCGACGAGTCCGCCGCACACGAAGGCGATGGCCGAGAGCGCGAGCGTCCAGCGCCCGGCGAGCATCAGCCCGCGCAACATGTCCCACAACGAGAATTCGATCATCGCGCACCTCCCTTGACCATGCCGCGGAACAGCCGTTTGGCGCAGCGCATCAGCACGCGGCGCAACGCGATGGCCAGCACGAGATACAGCGCGGTGACGATCAGGTAGCTCTCGAACGCGCGGAACGTGCGCGACTGCACGAAGTTCGCGGCATACGACAGATCCGGCACGGAGATTTGCGAGACGACGGCCGAGCCGAGCATCACGATCACGATCTGGCTGGCAAGTGCCGGGAACACCTTGGCGAACGCTTGCGGCAGGATCACGTGCCGCAGGATCTGCGCGCGCGTCATGGCGAGCGACAACCCGGCCTCCGACAAGCCGCGCGGCACGGCGCGCATGCCCGCGCGAATGATCTCGGTGGCGTAGGCGCCGAGGTTCAGACTCATCGCGATGATGGCGGCGGTCGTCTCGTCGATGCGAACGCCGAGACTGGGCAGACCGAAGAAGATGAAGAACAGCTGGACGATGAACGGCGTGTTGCGGATCAGTTCGACGTACGTTCCCGCGAAGAGCTTGGACCAGTTCGATCCTTCCTCGCGGGCGACGGCGCACAACGCACCGATGATCACGCCGATGACCGTGGCCACGGCCGTGAGCGCGATCGTCAGCGCGGCGCCGCGCACGAACAGCATGAGGTATTGCCGCAGATCGGCAAAGTCTAGGACGTAATGCATGAAGCGGACATTTAGGGGGCGCGTGAGCGGATAGTGAGGCGCGACGCTTCAGCGTTTCTTTCGCCTGACAGGGAGTCGTTGCCGTCTGCGACGATCACAGTTCGGCCGGCAGCGGCATACCGAGCCACTTCTGCGAGACCGCGCCCAGCGAGCCGTCCTTCTTCGAGGCGGCGATGATCGCGTTGACCTTGGCGAGCAGACGCGGCTCGTTCTTGTTCAGGCCGACGAAGCAGGGCGAGTTCTTGATGAGGAACTTCGGCTCCGGCAGCTTGGGCGGATGCTTGGCGACGATGGCGGCGGCCACGACGTTGCCCGTGGCGACGAGTTGCACCTGCCCCGAGAGGAAGGCCGAGATCGTGCCGTTATTGTCTTCGAAGCGTTTGATCGTGACGTCTGCCGGCGCGACCTTGGAGAGTTCGAGGTCTTCCACGGCGCCGCGCGTCACACCGATGGTCTTGCCCGACAGATCGGCGGGTTTGGACACGGCGAGATCCTTCGGACCGAACACGCCGTTGTAGAACGGGGCGTAGGCGTCGGAGAAGTCGATGACCTTCTCGCGCTCGGCGTTCTTGCCGAGGCTGGAGATCACGAGGTCGGCCTTGTTCGTCGTGAGATACGGAATGCGGTTGGCGCTCGTCACCGGTACGAGTTCGAGTTTCACGCCCATGCCCTTGGCGAGCAGCGCAGCGGTGTCGATGTCGTAGCCGATCGGCTTCATGTCCGCACCGATGGAGCCGAACGGCGGGAAGTCCTGCGGTACGGCGACGCGCAGGGTGCCGCGCTTGACGATGTCGTCGAGACCGTCGGCGTGCGCAGTGCGCGGCATGACCACGGCGAACGCGGCGATGGCGCTCACGCTCAGCATCAGCGTGGCGAAAAGACGGCGGGCACGGGCGCGGGCGCCGAGCGTGGCGGCGATGGTGGCGTGAGCGGTGGTGGAGCGGATGAACGGCAGCATGTCGGCAACCTCGTAAATCGGGGCGAAGCGTTCCGGTAACAGGAGTGTTCCGGCGGCCGGCTCATCTGGTCTGACCGGTCGATACAGTGAGGTAGCAGGAATCGTGCCCGGGGTGAATCAGGCGTGTGGGGGCTTACGGCGTAGGGCGAAAGGGCGCGGCAATCAACGAAACGCGAGCGGGATGCGGGCTTGAGTGGACGGTACGAATGCCCTGAATTGGTGCGTTTTTGGCGGGGAGGCGGACGCCCCGGCGACATCCGTCACCGCAATGGTGCGTGGTGGAGGCGGACGTATCGGACGTATCGGACGTATCGGATGTGTCGGACGTGTCGAGCGTGGTGGGCGTGGCGGGCGTCCGCGACATCTCGCGTCGATACGCGGTGACGGCAGACGGCTCGGCGCCGTGCCGTCACCGTGCGGCGTCAATCCTGATCGACGTGTTTCAGCAAGCTGTCGCGCATCTTCGCGATGGCTTGCTGCGTGCGATCGAATTCCTCCGGATCCAGGCCGGTCGCGGCGATCAGATCGCGCTGCGCGCCCTTTTTGCGCAGGCGTTTGCCCTCGTCGGTCAGGCTGACGATGACCTGCCGCTCATCGGCGGGGTCGCGCTGGCGACGCAAATATCCGAGTTCTTCGAGCTTCTTCAGGATGGGGGTGAGCGTGTTCGACTCGAGGAACAGCTTCTCGCCCAACTGCTTCACGGACAGATGGTCGTTTTCCCAGAGCGCCACGATCGCGATCCATTGCGTGTAGGTGATGCCGAGCGCCTCGAGAATGGGCTTGTAGGCCCGGCCGAAGGCCAGATTGGCCGAATACACCGCGAAGCATAGAAAGTCGGAAAGGTTGGGCAGCGGGGCCTCGGTAGGCGTCGATTTGCTCATGTCGGTCAGGTGCCGTTGTTGGATTCACGATATACATCGTATCCGATTTAATCGGAAGGCGTTGACTTTTGGATCATGTTGGCGCAATATGCATCGCATCCGATGAAATCGGATCCGAAGTAAATCGAAATATCCACCGACGAAACTCAAGAGGCAATCATCATGGCAAGCACAGTGCTCTATACCGGCAAAACCCACACCACCGGCGGCCGCGACGGCTGGGCGCGCAGTTCCGACAGCAAGCTCGACGTCAAACTGTCTCCGCCCGGCTCCGCCGGCGCGGGCACCAACCCCGAGCAGTTGTTCGCCGCAGGCTGGTCTGCCTGCTTCATCGGCGCGATGGGACTGGCTGCGGCGAAGCTGAAGATCGCGTTGCCCGCCGGCACGGCCGTCGACGCCGAAGTCGATCTCGCCAATACCGATGGCGCGTACTTCCTTCAGGCGCGTCTGAACATCAGCCTGCCCGGTCTCGAGCGTGATGTCGCCCGCTCGCTGATCGACGCCGCTCACCAGACCTGCCCGTATTCCAAGGCGACCCGTAACAACATCGACGTCGAGCTCAATCTCGTCGGATGACCTGAACTCCGGAGACCCCGACATGCAATCCGCAAAACGCTTGCGTCTCACGCGTTCCCTTCTTATCCGCCATTCCTGCCATTCCTGCCTTCCCGCCCGCCTGCTGGCGGTCCCGGCAGCGGTGCTGTCCATCGGGCTGTTCATGTCCGCCGGGGCACACGCCGCCCAGACGGCGGGGCCGGCCCCGGTGGCGTCGGTGGCGCCGGCATCGACGCAAGCCGTCGACACGTCGATTCGCCCGTTTCACTTCCGTGCATCGGATCAGTCGCTGAAGGATCTGCGTCAGCGCATCGCCGCCACCAAATGGCCCGACCGCGAACTGGTGAGCGATGGCACGCAAGGCGTCCAATTGGCCACGATGAAGCAGTTGGCGCAGTATTGGGCGAACGATTACGACTGGCGTCGCGTGGAGGCAAAGCTCAACGCCCTGCCGCAGTTTGTGACGACCATCGATGGCGTCGATATTCACTTTATCCACGTGCGCTCGAAGCACAAGAACGCCTTGCCGGTCATCGTGACGCACGGCTGGCCGGGGTCCGTGATCGAGCAGTTGAAGATCATCGATCCGCTCACGAACCCGACGGCGCACGGCGGCCGCGCGGACGACGCATTCGATGTCGTCATTCCCTCGCTGCCGGGCTACGGTTTTTCCGGCAAACCGACCGAACTCGGCTGGGACCCGGCGCATATTGCGCGTGCATGGACGGAATTGATGCGTCGGCTCGGGTACGCGCAGTACGTTGCGCAGGGCGGTGACTGGGGCGACGCCGTGACCGAACAGATGGCGGTGCAGGCGCCGCCGGCGTTGCTCGCCATCCACACGAACATGCCGGGGGCGGTGCCCGACGAGATTCAAAAGTCGCTCGATGCGCATCAGCCCGCGCCTGCCGAGTTGTCGGCCGACGAAAAGCGCGCCTATGCGCAACTCGACTTCTTCTACTCGCACGGCCTGGCATATGCGCAGGAGATGACGGCGCGCCCGCAAACGCTGTACGGCATCGAGGATTCGCCGATCGGCCTCGCGGCGTGGATGCTCGACCACGACGCGCGCAGCTACGAGCTGATCGCCCGCGTGTTCGACGGCAAGCGTGAAGGGCTGTCGCGCGACGACGTGCTGGACAACATCACCCTGTACTGGCTCACGAATACCGCAGTGTCGTCGGCGCGGTTGTATTGGGAGAACAAGCTGGCGTTTTTCGCGCCCAAGGGCATCAAGATTCCGGTCGCGGTGAGTGCGTTCCCCGACGAGCTGTATCAGGCGCCGGAGCGTTGGGCCAGACAGGCGTTCCCGAATCTGATCTACTACAGCCGTCCGGCCAAGGGCGGCCACTTCGCGGCATGGGAGCAGCCGGAAACGCTAAGCCAGGATCTGCGTCAGGCGTTCAGGTCGGTGCGCCGGTGATGGCGTGACAGGTGAGCGGCAAAGGGGGACGTTGTCCGCCCTTTGCGACTTCACGTCGACCAGATCCGCAGCGGTTCGGCGGGTGCCCCGTGTACGAGCGGACGCAGCTTGAGCCAATGCGCGATCAGCAACTGGCGCGCCGTTTCCATGTCGTGGCTGAGCACGCGCAATACGAGCACATTGCCCGGCAGGCAGGTGATGCCTGCACGAATCTCGTCGCCGAACGGCAACCCGTCGGCCATCGACTCGGCCAACTCGCGCGTACATGCCGGGCCGACCGCCCACAGTGCGGCGAAGACGGGGAAGCCCGCGAGGCCGGTAGCGCCGGTGCGCTGGGCGTCGTCGGCGCCGAGCACCGCCTGCTCCGCCCACAGCAGACGGTCCTGTGCGTCATGCAACTCGAAGTTCGCGCGCCAGCGGCCCTGCGTCCATTGTTCGCCGGCCGCCTGACGGCCGAGCAGCGTGGCGTCCCAGCCGATCGCCGTTGCGTTCTCGCCGAGTCGCACGGTAATCGTCTGACGTGCGTCCGCATGCTCGAACACGATGTTTTCCAACGGCAGCCAGTCGAGCTTCGCGCCGTCGTGCACGGTGAGCCTGATGTCCTGCGTGCCGAAGCGGCCCTGCGACTTGTACCACTTGGTCGCGCCCGGCGTCGTCAGCACCGCGTGCGCCGCGTCGCCGACGTCGATGTCGATGGACAAGGCGTCGCCGCCCGCAATTCCGCCGGGCGGATGCACGACGACGGCATGACAGATGCCCGGCCCCTCCGGATGCAACGACTTCTGCACGACCAGCGGCCCCTTGTGGCGTCGCGTGGCGAGCACGGTGCGCGCCTGCTGACGCACGAAGCCGAGCGTCAGCTCGGCATGCCAGCCGGCCGCTGACGTTGCCGATGAGGCGGTGGCTGGCGGCGACGAGGGCGCCGGTGGGCAGGCCGGCGATGCAGTGGAAGGAACGTCCAGAGGGTTCATGAGAGACGGAAGCTATCGGAAGCGCGGGCGGGTCGGCGAACGAGGCAAGGCAGGCAGGGCAGCGCAGCCTCGCCGGATATCGCGACGCATGGCGCGAATCTATCACGCGCCGCGACGTCGCGACATCCCGATCGGACCGGCGCGTGGTTACACCGCCACCATGTGGCGCACGCCGTCGGCTTCCATGTCCTTGCCGAGACCGCTCGCGACGATGGCGCCGCGACTCATCACGCGATAGTGGTCCGCGAGTTCGAGCGCAAAATCGTAATACTGTTCGACGAGCAGCACCGTCATGCCGCGCTCGTCGACGAGACGTCGCAAGGTCCGTCCGATGTCCTTGATGATCGACGGCTGAATGCCTTCCGTCGGTTCGTCGAGAATCAGCAGTTGCGGGTGGCTCATGAGCGCGCGTCCGATGGCGAGTTGCTGCTGCTGTCCGCCGGACAGGTCGCCGCCGCGCCGCTGCTTCATGTCGCGCAGCACCGGGAAAAGCGCATAAATGTCGTCCGGCACACCGCGTTTGGCTTCCCGCGACGCACGGCTCGCTGCCCCGATCAACAGATTCTCCTCGACCGTCAGTCGCGGGAAGATCTCGCGCCCCTGCGGCACGTACGCCAGTCCGCTCGACACGCGGGCGTACGAGGGGGCGGACGTGAGCGTCTTGCCACGCCATGCGATGCTCCCCGACTTCACCGGCACCACGCCCATGAGGCACTTGAGCAGCGTGGTCTTGCCCACGCCGTTGCGTCCGAGCAGCACGGTGAGTTGCGCGTCGGGCACGGTGAATTCCACGTTGCGCAGGATGTGACTGCCGCTGTAATACTGATTGAGTGCGTGAATTTCCAGCATGGTCAGCGTCCCAGGTACGATTCGATCACGCGTTCGTCGCGTTGCACCACGTCCAGCGTGCCTTCGGCCAGCACGCGCCCTTCGGCCATCACCGTCACGAGACCCGTCTCGCCGGCAAGCGCGGCGACGAACGCCATGTCGTGCTCGACCACCATCATCGAGCAATGTCCGCGCAGACGGTTGAGCAATTCGGCCAACTGTGCCGTTTCCTCGTCCGTCATGCCGGCTGCCGGTTCGTCGAGCAGCAGCAATTGCGGCTGCTGCATCAACAACATGCCGATCTCGAGGCGCTGCTTCTGCCCATGCGACAACTGACCCGCGCGTACATGCGCCTGATGTTCGAGATGCGTGAGCGCGAGCACTTCCTCGATACGGCGTCGCATCGTTGGCGTGAGCATCGCCCACAGGGCGTGGAACCAGCGCTTGTCGCCGGCGCAGGCGAGTTCGAGGTTTTCCCAGACGCTGTGGTGCTCGAACACCGTCGGCTTCTGAAACTTGCGTCCCACGCCCGCCTGTGCGATCGCCGGTTCGTCCAGACGCGAGAGATCGAGGGTCTGACCGAGGAAGGCGCGACCCGAGTCGGGGCGCGTCTTGCCGGTGATGACATCCATCATCGTGGTCTTGCCCGCGCCGTTCGGACCGATGATGCAGCGCAGTTCGTCGGTCTTGATCGACAGCGAGAGATCGTTCAGCGCGCGAAAACCGTCGAACGACACGGAGATGTTCTCGAGATAGAGGATGAGGCCGTGCGACGTGTCGATCTCGCCCGGCACCACGAGGTGCGACATGCCGGTGGTGTCGCCGCTGACGGTCACGGAGGCATCCGGCGCATCGGCCTCTTGCCAGCGAATGTCGTAGTCGGGTCTCATGCGCGGTCTCCGGAAACGGAATGGGGCACGTCGCCCTCGGCGGCGACCGGACCCTGCGGTGCGCGCTTGCGCGAGCGTTGCGAGACCAGCCCGATCACGCCTTGCGGCAGCAGCAACGGCACCAGCACGAACATCGCGCCGAGGAAGAACAGCCAGTATTCGGCGAAATAGGCGGTGAAGAAGCTCTTTGCACAGTTGACGATGAACGCGCCGGCAATCGCGCCGACGAGCGAGCCGCGTCCGCCGATGGCGACCCAGATCGCCATTTCGATGGAGTTCACCGGCGCCATCTCGCTCGGGTTGATGATGCCGACCTGCGGCACGTACAACGCGCCGGCAATGCCGCACAGCATGGCGGACAGCGTCCACACGAACAGCTTGTAGCTGAGCGGCCGGTAGCCGAGGAACATGGCGCGCGACTCGCCGTCGCGAATCGCGGTCACGACACGGCCGAACTTCGAGACGACCAGCGCGCGGCAGAGCAGGAACGCACCGATCAGTACCGCGAACGTCACCAGAAACAGCACGGTGCGCGTGTTCGCGGAAGTGATCGAGTAACCCAGAATGCGCTTGAAGTCCGTGAAACCGTTGTTGCCGCCGAAGCCGGTCTCGTTGCGATAGAACAGCAGCATCGCGGCGAACGTGAGCGCCTGCGTGATGATCGACAGATATACGCCCTTCACGCGGGAGCGGAACGCCAGATAACCGAAGAGCCATGCGACCACGCCGGGCAGCGCAACGACGAGGAACATCGCCCACGCGAAATGCTCGGTGCCGGTCCAGTACCAGGGCAGCGACTTCCAGTCGAGAAACACCATGAAGTCGGGCAGGTCGCTGTGGTACACGCCGTCGCGGCCGATACCGCGCATGAGGTACATCCCCATCGCGTAACCGCCGAGGGCGAAGAACAGACCGTGGCCCAGACTCAGAATGCCGCAGTAGCCCCACACCAGATCGAGCGCGAGCGCCGCAATGGCGTAGCACATGATCTTGCCCACGAGCGTCATGGCATAGGCCGACAGGTGCAGCGCATGCGTGGCCGGCAGCACCAGCGCGCACACCGGCACGATCACCATCACGGCCAGCACGAACGCCAGCAACGCCGGGGCAACGTGTTTGGGCAGCAGTCGCGCACGCGCCGGGACATCCAGCGACATCGCGGGCCTGACGCCTTCAGGGAGAAAGTTCGACGTTTGCATTCAGGCCTCCGCGCTGCGCCCTTTGAGCGCGAACATGCCCTGAGGGCGCTTCTGGATGAACAGCACGATCAGGATCAGCACGGCGATCTTGGCGAGCACGGCGCCCCACACCGGTTCGAGCAGCTTGTTGGCGATGCCCAGACCGAATGCGCCGACGATCGTCCCCGCGAGCTGACCCACGCCGCCGAGCACCACGGCCATGAACGAGTCGATGATGTAACTCTGTCCGAGGTCGGGGCCGACGTTGCCGATCTGCGAGAGCGCGCAGCCGCCCAGGCCGGCGATGCCCGCGCCGAAGGCGAACGCATAGCTGTCGACGCGTCCCGTCTTCACGCCGACGCAGGCGGCCATCGCACGGTTTTGCGTGACCGCGCGAATGAACAGGCCGAGGCGCGTGAGATTGAGCACCGACCACGTGATCGCCACGACGGCCAGCGCGAACACGAGGATCACGATGCGGTTGTACGGCAGCATCAGATTCGGCAGCACGGCGATGCCGCCGCTCATCCACGACGGATTGATGACTTCGACGTTCTGCGCCCCGAACAGCGTGCGCACCGCCTGAATCAGCAGCAGGCTGATACCGAAGGTTGTGAGCAGCGTCTCGAGCGGACGTCCGTACAAATGTTTGATGACGGTGCGCTCCAGCACGAAGCCGACGGCGGCCGCCACCAGAAACGCAATCGGGACGGCGGCGACGAGATAGAGGTCGAACGCGCCGGGGGCGAAGCGCTGGAACAGCGTCTGCACGACATAGGTCGCATAGGCGCCGATCATCAGGAATTCGCCGTGCGCCATGTTGATCACGCCGATCAGGCCGTAGGTGATCGCCAGCCCGAGGGCGGCGAGCAGCAGCACGCTGCCGAGCGACAGGCCGGCGAAGACCGTGCCGAAGAACTCGCTGCGGCGTTGTGCCGAGGCGAGCTGCGTGAGTGCGATGTCGGCGGCGCTGCGCACGGTGGCATCCGGCTCGGCGTAGGTGCCGTCGGCCTGTTTGGCAACGATGGGCAGCAGCAGGTCGCGCATCTGCGGATCGCCGGCGGCGGCAATCAGGTCGATGGCTTCGCGGCGCTTCTTCGGATCCGCGTCGTGCAGCGCCGACTGCGCCCAGAGTTGATCGAGGCGCTTGCGCAATGCCGGATCCGTCTCTTTCTGGCGCGCTTGCTCGATGCGTGTCTTGAACGCGGGCGACGGGTTTTGCAGCATCGTGTCGATGGCTTGCGCACGCGCGTCGTGCTCGGGCGAGAGCAGGGCGCCGGCGGCGGCGGCCGTGGCGACCTTCGCACGCAGCACGTTGTTGAGCGTAAGCGATCCGGCGTCGTCGGCTTTGACCGGTGCGCCCGTGATCGGGTCGACGTACTTGTCGTCCTTCTGAATGGCGATGCCGTTGCCCACGGTCACGGCCGAGTCGTCGGCGAGCGCTTTGAGCAGCGCCGCGGCCTGTGGCGAAGCGTCGGCGGCGAGGTGATCGATGGCTTGGGCTTTGGCGTCGAAGTCGTCGCCGGCGAGGGCGGTGAGATCGTCGTTCGTGACGGCCGCATGGGCCGTGGAGGCAGTCGTCAGCGCAGCGCCCAGACAGATCAGGACAAGGGCGGCAGCGGTCCAGCGTCTTATCGTTATCATGCGAAACCTCTGCATGCGCCGGCAGCCGTCGGTGCGACGCCGGCGCAAGAAATGGAAGGAAGATCAGACCTTGTCGGGCTTGCCTTCGTTACCCGCGATGAACGGGCTCCAAGGCTGTGCGCGCACGGTCGACTTCGTTTTCCACACGACGTTGAACTGACCGTCAGGGCGGATTTCGCCGATCATCACCGGCTTGTGCAGGTGGTGGTTGCCGTCCATGACCATGTCGAAGCCGTCCGGCGACTTGAAGGTCTGGCCGATCATGGCGGTGCGCACCTTGTCGACATCGGTGCTCGCGGCCTTCTCGACCGCCTGCTTCCACATGTGCATGCCGACGTACGTGGCTTCCATCGGGTCGTTCGTCACGCGCTTTTCGCCGCCGGGCAGCCCCTTGGCCTTGACGTACGCGAACCACTCCTTCTTGAACGAATCGTTGGTCGGGTTCTTCACCGACATGAAGTAGTTCCACGCGGCGAGGTGGCCCACGAGCGGCTTGGTGTCGATGCCGCGCAGTTCTTCTTCACCGACGGAGAACGCCACGACCGGCACGTCCGTCGCTTTCAGGCCCTGGTTGCCGAGTTCCTTGTAGAACGGCACGTTCGAGTCGCCGTTGATCGTCGAGATGACCGTGGTCTTGCCGCCCTGAGCGAACTGCTTGATGTTGGCGACGATGGTCTGATAGTCGCTGTGACCGAACGGCGTGTACACCTCCTGGATGTCCTTGTCGGCCACGCCCTTCGAGTGCAGGAACGCGCGCAGGATCTTGTTGGTCGTGCGCGGATAGACGTAGTCGGTGCCAAGCAGGAAGAAACGCTTGGCGCTGCCGCCTTCCTTGCCCATCAGATATTCCACGGCGGGAATCGCCTGCTGGTTCGGTGCGGCGCCGGTGTAGAAGACGTTCTTCGACATCTCTTCGCCTTCGTACTGCACCGGGTAAAAGAGCAGGCCGTTGAGTTCTTCGAAGACAGGCAGGACCGACTTGCGCGACACCGACGTCCAGCAGCCGAACACGGCCGCGACTTTGTCCTTGGTGAGCAGTTGGCGAGCCTTTTCGGCGAAGAGCGGCCAGTTCGACGCGGGGTCGACGACCACGGCTTCGAGCGGGCGGCCCATCACGCCGCCCTTGGCATTGATGTCGGCGATGGTCATGAGCGCGACATCCTTGAGCGACGTCTCCGAAATGGCCATCGTGCCCGAGAGGGAGTGCAGGATACCGACCTTGATGGGCTGCTTGCTCTGTGCGAACAAGTTCGGCGCCATGCCGGTGAGCGATGCGGCGCCCGAGAGGGCCGCCATCTGGAGTAGCGTGCGTCGTTTCATGGTACGTCTTCCCCTATTCCTGGTTAGACCGGTGGATCCGGTATCCGGGGACTTACGCAAGGGCCGTGCCAGCGCTTGTCGAGATCGCGGCAAAGGCAGTTCGCCGGGGCCGCGAACGATGCATCGGAGACCGACCGGATCGCTGGAATTCACCTTGGTATTCAAACTTGCATCCAAGTTTTCGAGGCCTCGACGCAACAGCGAGGGGCGTCTGCACATCGTCCTTTCGGCCTAGGGACGGACGCCGGGAGCGAAGCACGTTGGTGCGGCCGCGCGCTGAGTTGGTGCGCACCGATTTGGCGCGATATCGGTGCCATGAATCACCTTTGTGCATCGGCTGAGGTGGGCAACGCGCACCATTGCCCGGTCGTCCCGTGTGCGGGAACGACCCGCGCCGCCCATCACCCTCGTGGCATTTTTTGATGCATGATTGGCATTCGTGCCAAATTGGCCGACGGCAAGATGAGGTTCCCAAATGTCCCACTTGTCCGACTTCTCGCATATGACCGATACCGTTGCCGGGCGCGCTGCGCCGCCAAACGATCCCGCCGAGTCCCGGCGCCGTCGACTCGGCCGCCGCTACGCGGCCGTGCTTGCCGCCTGTCAGGCGCTCTACACCGCCGCGCTGTCGGTCGATCTGACGCTGACGGGCCTCGTCGGTTACATGCTGGCGTCCGACAAGGGGTATGCGACGTTGCCGTTCTCGTTGATTACGGTGGCGTCTGCCATCACGACGATATTCGCGTCGATACTCATCCAGCGCTTCGGCCAGCGGTTCGGCTTCGCGCTCGGGGCGTTGTTCGGCACCGTGGGCGGGCTGGTGTCGGTGATGGCGATCTACGAGCGTCACTTCGCGATGTTCTGCGCGGGCACGGCCTGCGTGGGCGTGTTCCAGGCGTTCGCGCGTTACTACCGGCTGGCGGCGGCGGACGTCGTGCCGGTCGAGGACAAACCGCGCGCGATCTCCGTCGTGCTCACCGGTGGGGTGCTGGCGGCGGTGGTCGGCCCGGCGCTCGCCGCAGGCAGCAAGGACTGGCTCGCGCCGGTGACGTTTGCCGGGTCGTATCTTGTCGTCACGATCTTGTCGGGGATCTCTCTGGTGTTGCTCGTGGGCTTTCTGCGCGACTTGCCGGTGCATGCGGCGGGCGGTGCGGCGGGCACGGCCCACGACTTGCCGGCGCGTCCGCTCGGCGAGATCATGCGTCAGCCGATCTACATCGCCGCGCTGGCGAACAACCTGATCGGCTTCATGGTGATGATGTTCGTGATGACGGCCACGCCCATCGCGGCGGTCGCCTGCGGTCACAGCATCGACGACGGGGCGCATATCATCGAGTGGCATCTGGTCGGCATGTACGCGCCGTCGTTCTTCTCGGGGCATCTCGTGAAGCGCTGGGGCGTAGTGCCGGTGCTGCTGCTGGGCATCGGCATGTCGGCGCTGTGCGGCGTGCTGGCGCTCATGTCCACGAGTCTTGCGTACTTCTATGCGGCGCTGGCGTTGCTCGGTGTCGGCTGGAACTTCATGTTCGTGGGCGGCACGACGCTGCTGACCCTGTCGTATCGCCCGGCGGAGCGAGCGCGTGCACAGGCTGCCAACGAATTCATCACCTTTGCCGGCACGGCGCTGGCGAGTCTGTTCGCCGGCCAGTTGCTCGCGCGCTTCGGCTGGTCGACGATCAATCAGGCGACGTTCCCACTGTTGCTGATCGCCGCGATGGCGACGGTGTGGTACGCCGTCGATGCCAGGCGCCCGTCCATGGTCCGTCCATGAATCGATTGCCCTCATGAATCAACCTCGGAATCAACCTCTGAATCAACCTCGTCTCGTTGCGTTTCTCATCGTGCCGCCGTTCGTCCTGCTTGATCTGGCCGGGCCGCTCGACGCGTTTCATGCGGTCATCCGCAACCTCACGGAGCGCGGGCAGGAGGCGCCCTACAAGACCTTAGTGGTATCCGAGCATGGCGGGCCGGTGGAGACGGGATCGGGCATCACGCTGCATACGGCGCCGATGCGCTCGCTGGACGGGATTCACGTCGACACGTTGGTGGCGGTGGGCGGCGCCGTGGCGCATCGCCCTGCGGTGCCGGCGCCGGTCAGCGACTGGCTGCGGGGCTACGCCCCGAAGGTGCGACGCGTGTGTTCGGTATGTGTGGGCGCGTTCATTCTGGGTTCGGCGGGGTTGCTCAATGGTCGTCGGGCAACCACGCACTGGCTCGATACGGCGATGTTGCAGGAATGCTTCCCGGAGGCGCTGGTCGAGGCCGATCCGATCTATGTGCGTCAGGATCCGGTGTGGACGTCGGCGGGCATTACGGCAGGCATCGATCTCGGGTTGGCGTTGATCGAGGACGACTGTGGGGTGGATGTCGCGTTGCAGGCGGCGCGTCGGCTGGTGGTGTTTCTCAAGCGCGCGGGCGGGCAATCGCAGTTCAGTCCGCCGTTGCAGGAGCAGGTCGCGGCGGGCGCGCCGTTCGGCGATCTGCATGCGTGGATGGCCGGGCGGCTGGATGGCGACTTGTCGGTGATACGTCTGGCGGAGCAGGTGAACATGAGTCCGCGCACGTTCGCCCGCAGTTACCTCGCACGCACGGGATCGACCCCGGCGAAGGCAGTGGAGCGGATGCGTCTTGAAGCGGCGAGGTTCGCACTGCTCGACACGGACGCCCCGCTAAAACGCATCGCCGCGCGCGTGGGCTTCGGCGACGAACAAAACTTGCGCCGCGCGTTTCAACGTCAGTATGGCGTCACGCCGGTGGCGTATCGGGAGAGGTTTGGGCTTGGTGCTTGACATGCATTTGCGTGATCTAGTCTCCTCCAAGCATCGCAATTCACGTTGCGTTTCATCGACGTTTTTCGCCATTCGTTGATCGTAAAACGGACCCTTTGAGGTCAATACTGCGCGTCATCGTCTCCCCCTAGGTTTTCCACGGTACTCGGCACGCTGTCGGGCGTCTCGTTGATGGCCCGCAATCCCGTTCACGCCGCCAACTTCCCTGCCGACGCGCGATCCAGAAAGCGGAACAGGCGAGCGTCGTCCGAGTAGGCGACGTTGAAGCGGAACCAGTGACACGGTTCGTTGTGGGCGAGGAAAAATTCGCCCGGGGCCAGCATGATGCTCTCCAGCAACGCCGCCTCGGCCAGCTCACGCGCCGATTGCGATGTCTCCGGCAAGCTGCCGCACACGAACATCCCGCCTTCCGGCTGGGCCAGCAGCGTCACGCCATGCGATTGCAATTGCGTAATCAGCCGCGCACGCGAGCGCGTGAGCCTGTCCGACAGGCGTTCGATGTGCTTGCGGTGACGTCCCTCGGTGAGGATCGCGTGCACGATGCGCTCGTTGATCTCCGACGACGTGAGACCCGCCACCATCTTGCTGCGCGCAATCTCATGCGCGAGATCGCGCGAGCATGCGAGATACCCCACACGCACCGACGGCGAAATCGTCTTCGAGAAGCTCGATACGTAGATCACGCGCGACAAGCCATCCATCGCCGCCAGCGACGGCGTGCCCGCCGGAGCCAGTTCCCGGTATATGTCGTCCTCGACGATCCAGAACCCATGCTGCTCCGCACACTGCAAGATGCGGTGCGCAGACGCCGGACTGAGTGACGTCCCCAACGGATTCTGCAAGGCCGGGTTCACGAACAGTGCGCGCGGGCGATGCGTCTGCGCCGCCTGTTCCAGCGCCGCGAGATCCAGCCCCGCTTCCGTGCGGGGGATGCCCACGACGTTGAGCCCCGCCAGCCGCAACACCGCCAGCAGATTGCAGTACGCCGGCGCTTCGACCAGCACGGTATCGCCCGGCTTGAGCAAGGTGCGCACGATCAGATCGAGCGCCTGCGTCGCGCCCTGCGTGAGCACGATCTGCTCGGGCGGCGCGTCGATGGACAGTTCACCGAGGCGGCGCGTGAGCCACTGACGCAGCAACCCGTAACCGTGAGGATGCCCGTAATGCGCGAAGTGCGCACCCGGCCCCTTCGACAGCGAACGCAACGCGCCATGCAGGCCGTCCTCGTCGAGCCAACTGTCGGGTAGCCACCCGCAGCCGCTTTTCACCGCGATGGAGTCGTCCGCGAAGATTTCCGACAGCAGCCACGCATTGGTGACTTCGCTCGCCGTCGTGGCCATCGCCGGTTTGCCATCGGCATTGGCGGGGCGGGCGTCCCGGGCGTCCGCCGCGCCCGCCACGAAAAACCCTGCGCCGCGCCGCGCCACGAGCGTGCCCTGCGCGACGAGCCGGTCGTACGCCTCCACCACCGTGAACGTGCTGATGCCGTGCGCCTTCGCCAACGAACGGATCGACGGCATGCGCATGCCGGCATGCAACGTCTGTCGTTGCAACGCCCGCTCGACCTCGCGCACGATCTGTTCGACGAGCGCTTCGGGCTGGGCGCGGTTCAGGGAAAAGGCGAGCGGCTGGACCATGGTGGGAGATCACGATAAGTGCCCGCCGCATTGGCTGTTGCCAATACAGTTTGGGCGATTGACCGATACAGAATATACATTTTCCGAGTGACTGTACATGTCTGTACCGGTCGGCCTCTCGTAGGATCGCTCCATCCACCCGTGGCGGCCGATATCCGGTGTCGTCCCCGGACAACCCTGATCGAGCCCAGCCCTCTGGGGAGACCCGCAATGAACATGATGAAAGCACTGAATCTCGACATGACGGCGTTCTGGATGCCGTTCACCAACAACCGCCAGTTCAAAAGCGCGCCGCGTCTGCTGGTCCGGGCGGAGGGCATGTATTACACGTCCTCGGACAATCGTCGGATTCTGGACGGCACGGCCGGGCTGTGGTGCGTGAATGCCGGTCATTGCCGCACGGAAATCGTCGAGGCGATCCGTCAGCAAGCCGGTGAGATGGATTTTGCGCCCACGTTCCAGATGGGGCACCCGAAGGCGTTCGAAGCTGCCGCCAAGATTGCCGAGATCACGCCGCAGGGCCTCGACCGTATCTTCTTCACGAACTCGGGTTCGGAATCGGTCGACACCGCGCTGAAGATCGCGCTCGCCTACCACCGCGCCCGTGGCGAAGGCCAGCGCACGCGCCTCATCGGCCGTGAGCGCGGTTATCACGGCGTGGGTTTCGGCGGTATTTCGGTCGGCGGTATCTCGCCTAACCGCAAGGCGTACTCGGGCCAGTTGCTGCCCGCCGTCGATCATCTGCCGCACACGCTCAACCTCAAGGAAGCCGCCTTCACGAAGGGCCAGCCGACGTGGGGCGCGCATCTGGCCGACGACCTCGAACGTCTGGTCACGCTGCACGACGCCTCGACCATCGCCGCCGTGATCGTCGAGCCGCTCGCGGGCTCCACCGGCGTGCTGGTGCCGCCGCAGGGCTATCTGCAAAAACTGCGCGAGATCTGCGACAAGCACGGCATTCTGCTGATTTTCGACGAAGTCATCACCGGTCTCGGCCGCCTGGGCAAGCCGTTCGCGGCGCAATTTTTCGGCGTGACGCCGGACATCATCACGATGGCCAAGGGCGTGAACAACGCCGCCGTGCCGATGGGCGCGGTCGCCGTGAAAACGGGCGTGCACGACACCATCGTCGACGCCGGCAATGCGGGCGCCATCGAGTTCTTCCACGGCTACACGTACTCAGGCCACCCGCTGGCCGCCGCCGCCGCGTGCGCCGCACTCGACCTGTACAGGAACGACGGCCTGTTCGAGCGCGCCGCCACGCTTGCGCCGCACTTCGAGAAGGCGATTCACGGTCTGCGTGACCTGCCGAACGTCATCGACATTCGTAATCTGGGGCTGGTCGGCGGCATCGAACTGGCCACGCGCGACGGCAAGCCGGGCGCGCGCGCGCACGAAGTGTTCGTGAAGTGCTTCGAGAAGGGCGTGCTGGTGCGCTACACCGGCGACATTCTGGCGTTCTCGCCGCCGCTCATCATCAGCGAAGCACAGATCGACGAACTGTTCGGCACGGTGGCGCAAGCCATTCGCGAGACGGCCTGAACGCCATGTCGGGGCGCGCCTGAGGCCGCCCCGGAACCCTCGGATCTTCCATCGACGGCCTGCGACGCCCGGGCATCGCGCCGCCTGTCGGATAAATCACGGCAGACGTTTGCCAACGACACCGCTTTCACGGATATCGACATGAATCAACGAGTCAGCACCGAACGTATCGAGCATTGGATTGGCGGCGCCGCCGCAGCGTCGGGAGAAGCCGAACTGCGCTTCGGCGAAGTGACCAACCCGGCCACCGGCGAGGTTATCCGTCAGGTGGCGCTGGGGGGCGCGGCGGACGTCGCGAAGGCGGTCGCCGCCGCCCGTGCGGCATTGCCGGGCTGGCGTGCTACGCCCCCGATGAAGCGCGCCCGCGTGATGATGAAGTATCGCGAACTGCTCGAAACGAATCGCGAAGCCCTCGTGCAACTGATCACGCAAGAGCATGGCAAGACGCTCGACGACGCGCGTGGCGAAGTCACGCGCGGCATCGAAGTCGTGGAGTTCGCCATCGGGATTCCACATCTGCTCAAGGGCGAGATCGCGCCGCAGGTCGGCACGGGCGTGGATACGTATTCCCTGCATCAGCCGGTGGGCGTCTGCGCCGGTATCACGCCGTTCAACTTCCCGGCGATGGTGCCGCTGTGGATGTTCCCGATGGCCGTGGCCTGTGGCAACACGTTCGTGCTCAAGCCGTCGGAAAAGGTGCCCTTGGCGGCGCTGCTGCTCGTGCGGCTGGCCAAGCAGGCCGGGTTGCCCGACGGCGTGCTCAACCTCGTGAACGGCGATAAGGCCGCCGTCGACGCGCTGCTCACGCATGCGGACGTCAACGCCGTGTCGTTCGTCGGCTCGACGCCCATCGCGCAGTACATCTACAGCACGGCGTCGGCCCACGGCAAGCGGGTGCAGGCGCTCGGCGGCGCGAAGAACCACGGCGTGGTGATGCCCGACGCCGACCTCGATTTCACCGTCGACGCCCTCATCGGCGCGGCCTACGGCTCCGCCGGCGAGCGCTGCATGGCGATCTCGGTGGCCGTTGCCGTGGGCGACGTGGCAGACGCTCTGGTCGCGCGTCTCGCCCAGGCGGCAAAGGCGCTGCCGGTCGGCGACGGCGCCGATCCCGTGGCGCAGATGGGGCCGCTCATTAGCCGCGTGCATCGCGACAAGGTGAAGGGCTTCGTCGACGCGGGGGTGGACGAGGGCGCCAGCCTTGTCGTCGATGGCCGTGATCTGAAGGTCGCGCAGCGCGACAACGGCTTCTTCATCGGTCCGTGCCTGTTCGATCATGTGACGCCGGAAATGTCGATCTACCGCAACGAAATCTTCGGGCCGGTATTGTCGGTGGTGCGCGTGAATACGCTGGAAGAGGCGATTGCCCTCATCAACCGCAATCCGTATGCCAACGGCACGGCGGTGTTCACGACGTCGGGCGGCGCGGCGCGTCGTTTCGAGGACGAAATCGAAGTCGGCATGGTCGGCGTGAACGTGCCGATCCCGGTGCCGGTGTCGTACTTCTCGTTCGGTGGCTGGCGCAATTCGCTGTTCGGCGATCAGCACATCTACGGGCCGGAGTCGGTGCGCTTCTACACGCGCTCGAAGGTGGTCACGCGTCGCTGGTCGGAGGGCCGTCCGGCAAACGCGACGTCGTCGCTGGTGATGCCGACGCTGGGATAGTAAGCGTCGCCACGTTGCCGCAGGGGGGATCGGCAGCGGGCGAATCGAAAGTCGAAACGCCGTCCGGGGAATGCCCCCGGACGGCGTTTTCGTTTGGGACGCGCCGGGATGCGTCAGCGCACCGGCGCGATCTCGACGCCTTCGTGGCTCAGGAAACTGCGGATGCGCCGGGCGAATTCGAGCGCGTGTTCGCCATCGCCATGCAGGCAGACGGTTTGCGCCTGAATCGGCACGAACGTGCCGTCGATGGCGCGCACGCGCTGCTCTCGCACCATCATCAACGTCTGTGCCAGCGCATCTTCCTCCCGCTCGATCAGCGCGCCCGGCGTGCCGCGTTTGACCAGCGAGCCGTCCGGGTTGTAGCCACGGTCGGCGAACACTTCCTCGACGGCGGTCATGCCGGCGGCGCGCGCCGCCTTGACCAGTTCGCCGCCCGCCAGCCCGAAGACGGCGAGATCGGTGTCGAACGCACGAATCGCTTCGACCAGCGTTTGCGCCAGTGCGGGATCGCGTGCGGCCTGATTGTAGAGCGCACCGTGCGGCTTGACGTGCGTGAGCCATCCGCCCTGTGCGCGCACCAACGCGGCGAGCGCACCGATCTGATACAGCATGCCGGCGCGAATCTCGTCGAGCGGGAGTTGCATCTCGGTACGTCCGAAATTCCCCCGGTCGGGAAAGCTCGGATGCGCGCCGATGGCCACGTCGTTCTCCAGCGCCCATCGCACCACTTGCTGCATCGTGCCGGCGTCGCCCGCATGCCAGCCGCACGCCACATTGGCCGAGCTGACGAGCGCGAGCAGCGCTTCGTCGTAATCGCAACCTTCGCCGAGGTCCACGTTCAGATCGATCTTCGTCATAAATTCTCCTGCGGGGAGCGCCGCGCCCGCACGTTCGCCGTGGCTCCCTTCGGTGTTGCGAATCAGGTGCGCTGATGCGGCGGGCTCGGAACGCGCGGAACGCGCGAGATGGCCGCCAACCGTGGCTTGTGCAAAATGCCGCGATCGTGCCACGCGAGCGCACGCTCGATCTGATCAAGATAACGCAGTTGTTCGCGAATGGCTTCGCGCGCTTCGGCGGCGGTGCATTCCGAAAAATACAGCGTGCTGCCGAGCCGCGCCTGACCGAGCCGCCACAGGTCCGCGCTGATCACGGCGCCGATCTTCGGATAACCGCCGGTGGTCTGGGCGTCGGCCAGCAAAATGATCGGCTGTCCCGACGGCGGCACCTGAATCACGCCGGGCAGCACGCCGTGGGAGAGCAGATCGTTCATGCGGTTCTTCTTGCGCGCGAGCGGTTCCGGTCCCGAGAGGCGATAGCCCATGCGGTTGCTGTTGGGTGTGACCTGCCACGGATTTTCCCAGAAGCTTTTGTGGGCGACCGCAGTGAAGTCGTCGTACTCCGGCCCAGGCAGGACGCGCACGCGATGTGCCAGGGGATCCGACAGCCACAGGGGCGGGCGCACGCCCAACGGCTGGGCGTCGCGCGCGGCGGCGCTCGGGTGGCCGATGGCGATGCGGTCGCCGTCGCGCAGGGCGCGTCCCTCGAAGCCGCCGAAGCCTGCCGTAAGGTCGGTGCTGCGCGAGCCGAGGGTTTCGGGCACGTCGATGCCGCCGGCCACCGCGAGATACGTCCGCATGCCGAAGCGCGAGGGGTGCAGCGTCAAGGTCTGGCCGCGTGTGACGGGGAAGCGCCACCACGACCACACGGGTTTGCCGTCGAGTTCGGCGTGGCAGTCGGCGCCCGTGAGTGCGACGAGTGTGGCGGACGTGAAGCGTAACGCGCACGTCCCCATCGTGATTTCGAGGGTGGCGGTGTTCAGTTCGTTGCCGACGAGACGATTGGCGACAGCACAGGCGAGCGGATCGAGGGCGCCGCCGCCGGCGACGCCGAACTCACGCTGACGGGTTCGGCCCAGATCCTGAACGGTAGTGAGCAGGCCGGCACGCAGGATATCGATCACAGGTCGAGGCTCGCGATGGTGAAACGCACGCGGTCGCCCGGCGCCAACAGGGCGGGCGGGGTCGCGGCGGGGTCGAACAAGGCGCGGGTGGCGTGGCCGATGATCTGCCAGCCGCCGGGCGAATTGAGCGGGTAAATGCCGGTCTGGTTGCCGCCGATGCCCACCGAGCCGGCGGGCACGGACAGTCGCGGCTCCGCGCGGCGCGGCGCGGCGATGGAGTCGTCCAGCCCGCCGAGATAGGCGAAGCCCGGCTGGAAGCCGACGAAATAGACGATGTACTCCGGCGCCGTATGGCGTTGCACGACGGTCTTCGGTTGCAGTCGCGCGTGCCTGGCGACCTCCGCGAGATCGGGGCCGTGCTTGCCGCCGTAGTGGACCGGAATCTCGATATCGCGTCCCACTTCCGCACCGGCGGGCGGTGTCTGCCAGGCGTCGCGCAGGCGCTCGCTCAGCACGTCGATGTCGGTGGCGAGCGGGTCGAAGAGCAGCGTGAGGTTATTCATGCCGGGCACGACTTCGCGCACGTCGGGCCAGTCGCGGGCGAGGGCGGCCACGTGCCAGACGCGTCGCTGCGTGGCGAGCGTGGGCGTGGTCCCCGCTTCGCACACGAGCGCGCTGTCGCCGAGCGGCAGGATCTTGAGCGTTGTCATGGATTAGCGTGGGTTGCCGGTCGCGTTGGCCGAGGCAGGGCAGGAGACGCCAGGATAGACGGCGGATTCCGTGACGATCGCGTCGAGCGGCAGATCGTGGGCCTCGGCGTCGAGCTGTTCGATTTCGAGGGCGTCGTAGGCGATGCCGAGCGTTTGCGGCGCAGGCGTCATCGAATGCAGGGTCCGGTCGTAAAAGCCGCCGCCGTAACCGAGCCGCAGGCCGCTGCGGGTAAAGCCCACGCACGGCACCAGCAGCAGGTCGGGCACGAGCACCTCGGTGTCCTGCGGCACCGGAATGTCGTAGCGGCCTTGCGTCATGGGCGTATCGGGGGTCCAGCGATGGAAGACGAGCGGGGTGGCGGGGGCCGTGACGACGGGCAGTGCCGCCAGCCGCAGCGTGCCGGCGGGTGCGCCGGCCAGCCAGGTGCAGATGACGGCGCGGGCATCGAACTCGCTCTGGATCGGCCAGTAAAAGCCGATGCAGCGCGGGGCCCGGCGAGCGAGTTCGCCGGTCAGTCTCACGGCAAGCGCGCCGTCGCGCGCCGTGCGCTCGTCGAGGGTGCTGCGGGCGTCGAGCAACGCCTTGCGCAATTGGGCTTTCCCGGCCGTTGCGTCCGCCCCATTTCCCGACGTGCGCGCCGCCGATTGGGCAAGGTCCCGTGCTATGCTTGAATTCACTTTTTACCCGACGCTCCCGAAGATGTCCGAACGTTTGACCCGAGTATATCGCGCCGCCGCGCTTGCCCTGACCGCCGTCACACTCGTGGCGTGCAGCACGACCGAGGCGACCGGCCGTCCCAAGGCGCAGTCGGCGGCAAGCCGCTCGGCGACGTCTGCGGATGCGCTGTCGCAACGCTCGCCGGACGACATCTTCGTGCAGTTGCGCGAGGCCGCCCGCAGCAACGACGCGCCGCGCGCCACCGCCCTCGCCGCCATGCTCACCGACTACGACGTGCCGTCGTATGTCCAGTACTTCCAGATCAAGTCGCGCATGTTCGACCGGTCGGGCAAGGCGCTCATCGATACTCCTGACGACGATATCCGCGCCTTTTTGCGCACGTATGACGGTCAGGCGATTGCCGACCGCATGCGCAACGACTGGCTGCTGGCGCTGGGCAAACGCCACGACTGGCAGACGTTCGACGCGCAGTATCCGAAATTCGTGCTCGACGACGATACCCAGGTCAAGTGCTATTCGCTGATGTCGCGGGCGTCGCGTGGCGAGAACGTCACGCAGGCCGCGACCGATCTGCTGACCACGCCCAAGTACTACGGCGAGGGTTGCGTCGACATGATCAATACGCTAGCCGCGAGCGGCCAGTTGCCGCGCAAGGAAGTCTGGCACCAGATTCGTCTGGCTTACGAGGAGAACTACACCTCGCTGGGCAAGCAGATCGCCGACGCGCTGGGGGCGGCGCGTCCTGACGACAGCCTGCTCGACATGGCGGCCTCGCGTCCGGCGCAGATTCTGGCGCGCGGCGTGGACGGCTCCGAAGCCTCGCGTCAACTGGCGCTGCTCGCCACGGTTCGCATGGCCCGCTCGGACGCCATGCTCGCCGCCAGCAGCTTTGGCAGTATCGCGGGCGGCCTGTCGCAAGAGGAGCGCGCCATCGGCTGGGGGGCGATCGGCATGCGTGGTGCGCTGTCGCAGAACCCCATGGCGATCAACTGGTATCGGCAGGCGGGCAACGCCAAGCTCTCGAATACGGCGCAGGAATGGAAGATCCGCGCTGCCCTGCGCGCCGGTGACTGGAATCTCGTTCGTACCGGCATCGAAGCCATGCCGGCGGCGTTGCGCGACGACGGCGTCTGGACTTACTGGTATGGTCGGGCGCTGCGCGAGGCCGGACAAGGTGACGCCGCGCGTGCGCAGTTCCAGAAAATCGCGTCGCAGCCGAACTTCTACGGCCAGTTGGCGAACGAGGAATTGGGCAACAAGACCACGCTGCCGCCGCGCACCGTCGTCACGCAGGCCGAGATCGATGCGAATCGTTCGAATCCCGGTTTCCTGCGCGCCGCCAAGTTCTACGATCTGGGCCTGCGTTTCGAAGGCAACCGCGAGTGGAATTGGGAATTGCGCAGCATGACGGACCGTCAGCTGATCGCCGCCGCGCAGTATGCGAACGGCATCGAGCTGTTCGATCGGGCCGTGAACACGGCAGATCGCACGAAGGTCGAGCACGACTTCACGCTGCGTTATCTGATGCCGTTCCGCGACAAGGTGGACCGCTTTTCCAAGAGTGTCGATCTCGACGAGGCGTGGGCCTACGGCCTGATTCGCCAGGAATCGCGTTTCATCATCAATGCACGTTCGTCGGCCGGTGCCGGCGGTCTGATGCAGGTCATGCCGGCGACCGCGAAGATGGTCGCCCGACAGATCGGCATGGATTACAGCCCGGGCATGATGCACGACATCGACACCAACATCCGGCTGGGTACGAGTTACCTGTCGGGCATCTACAATCAGTTCGACGGGTCGGCCGTGCTGGCGTCGGCCGGATACAACGCCGGTCCGGGACGCCCGCGCACGTGGCGCTCCACGCTCGATCGTCCGGTCGAGGGCGCGATCTTCGCGGAGACGATCCCGTTCAACGAAACGCGCCAGTATGTCGAGAACGTGCTGTCGAATACCACGTATTACTCGGCCATCATTACGGGCCGCCCGCAATCGCTCAAGGAGCGGCTCGGCGTAATCCTGCCCCAGTGACAGGGCAGCGGTCGGGGCCGCGTACCCGTGGTCATCACGCGGAGGTGACGCATGCGCTATAACGTTTGTGTCGTCGGTGGCACAGGCTTCATCGGTAGCCATCTGGTGGCGAGACTCGTGACGATGGGACACGCCGTACGTCTGCCCACGCGGCGCGTCGAAGCCGCCAAGGCGCTCGGCGTGATGCCCGGTGTGGAACTGGTCGAGTGCGATGTGCACGACCCGCGTGCGCTGGAGCGCGTGATCGCCGGAAGCGACGCTGTGATCAATCTCGCCGGCATTCTGCATAGCGATCGTGGCACGCCCTACGGTCGCGCGTTTGCACGTGTTCACGTGGAATTGCCACGAAAGATCGCGCAGGCGTGTTCGGATCGTGGCGTCTCCCGGCTCATCCATATGAGCGCGCTGGGTGCCGATTCGAACGGCCCGAGCATGTATCAGCGCTCGAAGGGCGATGGCGAAGTGGCCATTCGCGAGACGGGTATCGCCGTGACGATCTTCCGTCCGTCGGTCGTGTTCGGCCCCGGCGACAACTTCCTCAATACGTTTGCGAAGCTGCAACGGCGGCTGCCTGTCGTGCCGCTGGCGAGCGCGAACGCGCGTTTCCAGCCGGTGTATGTCGTGGACGTCGCTCAAGCCTTCGCCACCGCGCTCGAGCGCGACGCCACCCTCGGCAAAACGTATGAGCTGGGCGGACCGGAGGTGTACACGCTCGAAGCGCTGGTGCGCTTTGCCGGCGCGGCGTGCGGTTGCGAGCGCCCGATTCTGCCGCTGCCGGACAGCACCGCGCGGCTTCAGGCGAGGCTCTTCGAGACGCTGCCGGGCGAGCCGATCATCACGCGCGACAATCTCGATTCGATGACGGTCGACAACGTCATGACCGGCCCGCTCGCGCCGGAACTCGGTCTGACGCCGAACGGGCTGGAGATCGCCGTCGACTACCTCAACGGCGGGAACTGGGAAAAGCGGATGGCGGATTATCGGCGTTTCGCCGGTCGCTGACGGTCGGGGCGCGCCGGCAACGGACGCAGGCACTTGCGCCGCCGTGGCGCCATGCCGCGATCCCATCGTGTCGTGTCGCGTCGTGTCCTCGTTACCGCCTGCATCCCAATGACAACACGCGGCGTCACGTCGCCGCGTGCGAAAGGAAAGTCCTCATGCAACTCATCGTCGCCAACAAAAAGTACTCCTCTTGGTCGATGCGCCCCTGGGTTCTGCTCAAGCATTTCGGTATCGCGTTCGATGAGAAGAACGTGTGGCTCGCGCAGCCCGATTCGCGTGAGCAGATCCTGCGATATTCGCCCACGGGCAAGGTCCCTTGCCTGATCGACAACGGCATCACCGTCTGGGACTCGCTTGCCATCTGCGAATATCTGGCAGATGCATATCCGCATCTGCCGCTCTGGCCGAAGGCGCTCGATGCACGTGCGCATGCGCGCAGCATCTGTGCCGAGATGCACAGCGGTTTCACGGCGCTGCGCACGAACATGTGGATGAATGTCTCGGCGCATTGGCCGGGGGCGAGCGCTACCCCGGAAGTGCTCGCGGACATTCGACGGATCGAGGCCATCTGGGAGGATTGCCTCGCGCGCTACGACGGGCCGTTCCTGTTCGGCGACTTTTCGATCGCCGACGCCTTCTATGCGCCTGTCGTCATGCGTTTCGCGACGTTCGAACCGACGTTGTCGGCGCGTGCACAAGCCTACGCCGACGGGATTCGCAATGTCGCAGCAGTGCAGGCGTGGGTCGCCGGCGGACGTGCCGAGACGCAGTGCATCGCCTTTTACGACGTGTGCCCATGAAGATCTACGCTGTCGGCGGCGCGATTCGCGACGAGATGCTCGGCCTGCCCGTCAAGGATCGCGATTACGTGGTGGTCGGCGCGACCCCCGAAGAGATGGTAGCGAAGGGCTTCCGGCCGGTCGGTCGCGACTTCCCGGTGTTCCTCCATCCCAGAACCCAGGCCGAGTACGCGCTGGCCCGCACCGAGCGCAAGACGGCACGCGGCTATCACGGTTTCTCGTTCTACTTCGCCCCGGAAGTCACTCTCGAAGAGGATCTGATCCGGCGCGACTTCACCATCAACGCGATGGCGCGTGAAGTGCTGCCGGACGATCGTCTGTCGGACGTGCTCGTGGATCCGTACGGCGGCAAGCGCGATCTGGAAGCGCGACTGTTCCGTCACGTGGGCGACGCCTTCGCGGAAGACCCGGTGCGGATTCTGCGATGCGCCCGGTTCGCCGCGCGTTTCACCGACTTCTCCGTCGCCGACGAGACGCTTGCGTTGATGCGCGAGATGACGGCCAACGGCGAAGTGGATGCGCTGGTCGCCGAACGTGTCTGGCAGGAAATCTCGCGCGGCTTGATGGCGCATCGGCCCTCGCGCATGTTCGACGTATTGCGTGCGTCCGGTGCGCTGGCGCGCATTTTGCCGGAGGTCGCGCAGTTGAGGGGCGTGCCGCAGCGCGCCGACTACCATCCGGAAGTGGACACCGGTGTGCACGTGATGATGGTGCTCGATTACGCCGCAAAGCAGGGCTATTCGCTGCCGGTGCGCTTCGCTGCGCTCACCCACGATCTCGGCAAGGGCACGACGCCGGAGGATGTGTTGCCGCGTCACATCGGACATGAGGGACGCAGCGTCGGGCTGCTCGGTCCGCTTTGCGCGCGCCTGCGGGTGCCGGTCGACTGTCGCGAACTGGCGCAGGTTGTCGCGCGCGAGCACGGCAACATTCATGCGAGCGGGAAGTTCGGGGCGGGCGCGCTGGTGCGTTTGCTGGAACGATGCGACGCGTTGCGCAAGCCCGAACGTTTCGTCGAAGTGTTGCAGGCCTGTGAGGCCGACGCGCGCGGACGCGGCGGCGATTTCGCCACCGCACCGTATCCGCAGCGCGACCGTCTGCTGGCGGCGCTGACCGCGGCGCGCAGTATCGACGCGGGGGCGGTCGCCCGTCAGTACGCCGACCATCCCGCGAAGATACGCGAGGCCGTGCAAGCCGCGCGTATCGATGCGGTCGACGCCGCAGGACTGGGCGGCGAAGACCGCTGAACGTTACTCGAACGCCTTGTCGTTCGGATTCGCGTAAAGCTGTCTGAGGGGTTCGCTCATCGGGAAGTTGAAGCTGATCTGCTTCGGCGGCACCGGCGATTCGAACCACTTCCTGTACATCGCATTGATCTCGCCGCTTTTCATCACGCCCGCCAGCGTGTCGTCCACGAGCTTTTTGAACTCGGCGTCGCCGTGCTTCATCATGAAGCCGTACGCCTCGAACGACTGCGGCGTGCCCGTCACCACCCAGTCGTCGGGGTTGCGGCCCATCGTACGGGCGCCGGCGAGCAACACGTCGTCCATCATGAACGCCTGCACGCGACCGCCTTGCAGCATCGTGAATGACTCGCCGTAATCCTTGCCCGAGATGACGTTCATGTTCATCTTTTTCTCGTTGTTCATCTTGTTGAGGATGCGCTCCGAGGTCGTGCCGGCATTGGTCACCACCGCTTTGCCCGCAAGGTCAGGGAAATCCTTCACGCCACCGTTCTTGTTCACCAGCAGACGCGTGCCCGCGATGAAGAACGTATTCGAGAAATTGACCTGTGTCTGACGAGCCTTCAGGTTCGTCGTCACACCGCATTCGATGTCGACGGTGCCGTTCTGCACGAGCGCGATGCGGTTCTGCGAGGTGACGGGGATGAAGCGCACTTGCAGGTCGGGCTTCTTCAGACGGGTCTTCACCGCATCGACGATCTTGTTGCAGAGGTCCTGCGAGTAGCCGATGACGTTGTGATTGTTGTCGTAATAGGAAAACGGGATCGACGACTCGCGATGGCCGATCGCGATCACGCCGCTGCTCTCGATCTTTTGCAGCGTCTCCGATGCGCCCTGCGCCAGCGCCGCACCGGCGGTCACCGCCATGGCTGCGCCCAGCATCCCACGCATCACCCCGGTCAATCGCGTCTTGATCATGTCCTGCTCCTGAAAAGGTCGGTCCCGTGATTCGTTGTTGAATCATTTGTTTCATATTTTTTTTTGCAACAAATGATCAAATCGTAGTTAACCCTGTGAATCCGGGGGGTGACGGGCAGGGGAGCGCGGGCCTGAATGCCGCAGGGCCAAAGGCGGGGGAGGGGACGCGGCAATTGTTGCGCCGTGTGACGCATGGGAAGGCGCGGATGACGGCAATCCCCGGCAACCCCGCTGATGGCCGGTGACGGCCGGTGACGGCCGGACGCGGTGAAGGTTGCAACAGGTGTTGCGCTGCCCCGCGCGGCGTCGCGTGAACTACAACAAACGAATCAGCAGATTGAAGATGAGCGAGAGCAGGATGGTCGAAGCGAACGGGAAGACCATCTCCTTGCCGCGCCAGCGCACACGGACGTCACCGGGCAGACGGCCGATGCCGAGCTTGGTGAGCCACGGCGCAGCCGCCGAGAGAACGCAGATCGCGAAGAAGATGGTGAACATCCAGCGAAACATCGGCGTGGCCTCTCGGTGGCGTTGGGTTGGGGGCGATGAGCCGTCGATCGGGCGAGGTCAGAGCGCGTGGCTGCGGTCGCCCGTGGCGAAGCCGATCAGCCCGGCCCATTCGTCCATGCCGCGTCCGAAGGCGACGACCTTGAACAACTCGCCCATCTCGGCTTCGGACAACAGCTTCTGTGCGGCGGCTGCCGCCGGCAGGAATGTCTTCGGATCGGTCGGATCGAGTGCGCTCATGAGATCGACGATGCCTGCATTCATGAGGAAGCGCGCCTGCGACGTGAAACCCAGCAGATCGAGACCGGCTTCGACGCCCGCGTCGGCGATTCCCGAAAATTCCACGTGCGCCGTAATGTCCTGCAAACCCGGATAGTAGAACGGGTCGTCGTGGGCGTGATGACGGTAGTGGCACATCAGCGTGCCGCCCGCGCGTTGCGGATGGTAATACTCGCGTGCCGGGAAACCGTAGTCGATCAGGAGCAGCACGCCGCGGGCGAGCAGCGGCGCCACACTGCGCACGAAGGCTGCGGCGGCTTCGTGCGTCTCCGTCAGATATTCCTGTGTCGGCGGCAGATCCGTCAGGCTTTCGAGGGTTTCGGGCAGCGCGCCGGTGTGAAGACGTTCGTCCCAGGCGAAGCCGTCCTGCGCGAGCACGACACCGCGCTCGAACCATACCGGGCGGCCGCTTGCGTCGGGACGACGCGCCCACAGGCGCACGGGCATGGCGTCGAGCACTTCGTTGCCGAGCATCACACCCTGAAAGGCGTCGGGCAACCGGTCGAGCCACGTCACCCGGTCAAGCAGATGCGGCGCCGTCTTTGCGATGGTCTCGCGCTGGCGCGCGCGCAACTCGCCGGAGAGTTCCATGATCGAGTACTGTGCGCACGGCGTGCCTTCGGCTTCGAGAGCGAGCAGCAGGTCTGCGGCGAGACGTCCCGAGCCGGCGCCGAACTCCAGCACCTGTGCGTCGCCCGTCTGTTCGAAGATTTCGCCGAGTTGACGGGCCAGCGTGCGGGCGAAGAACGGCGTGAGTTCGGGGGCGGTGACGAAGTCGCTGCCGTCGGCGGCGAGGCGTCCGAATTTGGCCGCGCCGGCGGCGTAATATCCGAGGCCGGGCGCGTACAGCGCGAGTTCCATGAAGCGATCGAACGGCAGCCAGCCGCCGTTCGCCGCGATGGCGTCGGCCAGGTATGCCGTGAGGCGGCGCGAGTGTTCGAGTGCGTCCGTCTGCGGAACGGGTAAACTATGGGGTTTCGGTGCGGCCTGATTCATGCGGGCATTGTAACGGAGACGGTGCAGACTGGCTGCTATGGTTGAATGAGGCGCGTCTGCGGGTGAAATCGGCTGCTTTTGCGCCGATTTTTGCTAGTTTTCGGTGGTTTTTGCGGGATTCCCGTCAGTTTGCGCAACACTCGCGTTTCGCTTGGAGACGCGTGTCGGCTTCGCCGGCTGTCGTATCTCGCCGCAGGTGTTGTGCTGCGCCGCCCGAAGTTCGTCCATCCCCCTGTTCACGGACAGGAATTCGACAGGAAATCGCCGCATGACCGTTGCATCGACGCCACGCCCCGCCACCGCCAGCGATACTGCCAGCACGCCCGACGTGCCGCGTGTAGCGCTCGTGACCGGTGGCGCGCGTCGCATCGGCCGGGCCATCGCGTTGAAGCTGGCGGCCACGGGATGGGACGTCGCGGTGCATTACGAACGCTCGCACGACGAAGCGATCGAAACCGTCGCCGCGATCGAAGCCATGGGGCGCCGGGCGGTGTCATTGCGGGCGTCGCTGGCCGACGAAGCCGCCACGGCCGGGCTGATCGCGCGTTGCGCCGAGACGCTGGGCGTGCCGCGCTGCCTCGTCAATAATGCCTCGCGCTTCGAATACGATAGCGCCGACGATTTCGGGTATCGGGCGCTGGAGCGTCACATGCGGGTGAACGCGGGCGCGCCGCTCGTGCTCGCGCGCGAGATGCACAAGGCGCTTGGCGAGGCGGGACGCGGTGTCATCGTCAACCTGCTGGATCAGAAGCTGGCGAATCCGAACCCCGATTATTTGTCCTACACGCTGTCTAAAGCCGCGCTCGACGTGGCGACGACCCTGCTGGCGCAGGCGTTCGCGCCGCGTCTGCGCGTGGTCGGTGTGGCGCCCGGCGTGACACTCCTGTCGGTCGATCAGACGCCGGCCGGATTCGCCGCTGCCCATGCCGCCACGCCGCTGGGGGCGTCGTCCACGCCGGCGGATATTGCCCAGGCCGTCGCTTATCTGGCCGATGCCTCCGCCGTCACCGGCACGGTGCTGTATGTCGATGGCGGGCAACATCTCGCGAGTTCGTCGCGGGACGTGAAATTTCTGACCGAGCCGGCCGATGCCGACCGGTCTCGTTGATTGTCATTACGAGTCTTCAAAATGCATAGCGCTCTTTCCCACCCTCGCCTGATGGACTGCCGTCGCATGTTCCTGCGCGACTATGAGGTGTTCATCAATATCGGCGTGCACGATCACGAGAAGCGTGGCGAGCAGCGCGTGCTGATCAACGTTCAGCTGTTCGTTCCGCTGGCGGACAGCACGCCCACGGAAGACAAGCTCGACGAAGTCGTCGACTACGACTTCATGCGCGAGACCATCGCCAAGCGAGTGGGGCAGGGCCATATTCACCTGCAGGAAACGCTTTGCGACGACGTCGCGCGTGCGCTGCTGGCGCATCCGCGCGTGCGTGCCGTGGGCGTGTCGACCGAGAAGCCGGACGTCTACCCCGATTGCCACTCGGTGGGCATCGAAGTGTTTCAGATGAAGGATGCCTGACATGAGTGCCGTCATGCCCGAGACCGGCGCGCCGCTGGCCGCCACCCCCACCGCTGCTGCCGATAGCGTCAAGAAAGCGCAGAAGCTCGCGTTCGAGAACAACAAGCTCGAGAAGCGTCTGTTCCGTCTGACGGGGCAGGCCATCGGCGACTACAACATGATCGAGCAGGGCGATCGCGTGATGGTGTGCATGTCCGGCGGCAAGGACAGCTACGCCATGCTCGATATTCTGCTCAAGCTGCGCGAGCGCGCCCCGATCGACTTCTCGATCGTCGCCGTCAACCTCGACCAGAAGCAGCCGGGGTTCCCGGAGCATGTGCTGCCGGACTACTTCCGTTCCATCGGCGTGGATTTCCACATCGAGAATCAGGACACGTATTCCATCGTCAAGCGAGTGGTGCCTGAAGGCAAGACCACGTGCTCGCTGTGCTCGCGCCTGCGTCGCGGCATTCTTTACCGCGTTGCGGGCGAGTTGGGTGCGACCAAGATCGCGCTGGGGCATCATCGCGACGACATCATCGAGACGCTGTTCCTGAACATTTTCTACGGGGGCAAGCTCAAAGGCATGCCGCCGAAACTGCAATCGGACGATGGCAAGAACGTGGTGATTCGCCCGCTCGCCTATGTTCGCGAGCCGGATCTGGAGCGTTACGCCGAGTACAAGCAGTTCCCGATCATTCCGTGCACGCTGTGCGGCAGCCAGCCGAACCTGAAGCGTGCGGAGATGAAGTCGCTTATTCGCCTGTGGGAGAAGCAGCATCCAGGGCGTATCAAGTCGATTTTCAGTGCGCTGTCGAACGTGGTGCCGTCGCATCTGATGGACACGAACCTGCACGACTTCAAGCATCTGCGTGCGACGGGACAACCCGATCCGCTCGGCGATATCGCCTTCGACGAAGCGCCGTGCGGCGACGAGGACGATGCGGGCATCATTCGCATTACGCAATTCGACGACTGATCGCGAGCCGATGTTTCTCACGCGCCCCCGCACCGGCAGCGGACGGGGGCGCCAGACCCTGACCCAAGCCTGTTTCAGCCTCACCAAGTCTGATTTAGTCTGACTTAGCCTGACCAAGCCTGATAAGCCTCCCACTTTCGAATCGTCACGACGCCATGAATATTGTGATTCTCGCCGCCGGCATGGGTAAGCGCATGCGCTCGAAGTTACCCAAGGTGTTGCAGCCGCTGGCCGGCCGCCCGCTGCTCTCGCACGTGATTGCGACGGCGCGCCAACTCGCCCCCGGCAAACTGGTCGTGGTGGTCGGGCATGGGGGTGACGCCGCGCGCGAAGCCGTGGCAGGCAACGGCGTGCTCTTTGCGGAGCAGGCGCAGCAGTTGGGCACGGGGCACGCGGTGCAGCAGGCGGTGCCGTTGCTCGACGACGAGGTGCCCACGCTCGTGCTTTACGGCGACGTGCCGCTCACGCGCGCGCAGACGTTGCAGGGCCTGCTGGACGCGGCGGGCAACGACAAGCTGGGGGTGCTGACCGTCGATCTTGACAACCCGACCGGCTATGGCCGTATCGTGCGCGACGCGGCCGGCAACGTGCAGCGCATCGTCGAGCAAAAAGACGCGAACGAGGCCGAACTGGCCATTCGTGAAATCAATACCGGTATTCTCGTCGCGCCGACGCGCGCCCTCAAGGGCTGGCTCGGCGGTTTGAATAATCAGAACGCGCAGGGCGAGTACTACCTCACGGACGTCATCGCGTGCGCGGTGGCGGACGGCGTGGCGGTCGTCACCAAGCAACCGGCGTTCGCATGGGAGCCAAATGGCGTGAATGACAAGGCGCAACTCGCCGAACTCGAACGTGACTATCAGCGTAACGCGGCGAGCGCGCTGCTCGCGGCAGGCGTCACGCTGATCGATCCGGCACGCTTCGACCTTCGTGGTGAGATCGAATGCGGCACCGATGTGTCGATCGACGTGAACTGCGTTTTCGAAGGCAAAGTGACGATTGGCGACGGCGCGCGTATCGGCGCGAACTGTGTGATTCGCAACAGTACGATCGGGGCCGGCACGCATATCGAAGCGTTCAGCTATCTCGACGGTGCGATCGTCGGCGCGAACGCGCATATCGGGCCGTACGCCCGGTTGCGTCCGGGAGCGGATCTCGCGGACGACGTGCACATCGGCAATTTCGTCGAAGTGAAGAACGCGTCGTTCGGACAGGGCTCGAAAGCCAACCATCTGGCGTACATCGGCGACTCGACCGTCGGCGCGCGCGTGAACATCGGGGCGGGCACGATCACGTGCAATTACGATGGCGCGAACAAGCATCGCACGGTGATCGAGGACGACGTCTTCGTCGGATCCGACACGCAACTCGTGGCGCCCGTGACAGTGCGGCGCGGCACGACCATTGCGGCGGGCACGACCGTGTGGAAGGACACGCCGGAGGATTCGCTCGTGCTTAACGGCAAGACGCAGCAGGCGAAGGCGGGGTATGTCCGCCCGCGCAAGCAGAAGCAGTAAAATCAGGGCTTATGTGCCGGCACACGACGATTGTTCGTGCGCGTGCCGGTGATTTGAAACGGATCTCATCCGATGGATCGAGCCAGGATATCTGGCACTGAGGGAAGCGAGTATGTGCGGCATTGTTGGCGCGGTGGCGCGACGTAATGTGGTACCGGTGTTGGTCGAAGGTCTGCGTCGTCTGGAGTATCGCGGCTACGACTCGTGTGGCGTGGCGGTCTTGAAGGACGGTGTGCCGCAACGCGCGCGCAGCGTGTCGCGCGTGGCCGATCTGGACGAGCAGCTTGCACAAACGCAACTGGCCGGCGAGACGGGCATCGCGCATACCCGTTGGGCGACGCATGGCGCGCCGGTAACGAACAACGCGCACCCGATCTTTTCGCGCGACGACGTGGCGCTGGTGCACAACGGCATCATCGAGAATCACGAGAGCCTGCGCGACGAATTACGCGGTCTGGGTTACGAGTTCGTGTCGCAGACCGACACGGAAGTCATCGCGCATCTGATTCATCACATCCTGTCGAATGGCGCGGCCGGCAATCTGTTCGACGCAGTGCGTCTGGCGACGCGTCGCTTGCATGGCGCGTATGCGATTGCCGTCTTCCGCAAGCAGGAGCCGCACCGGATTGTGGGCGCGCGCGCGGGGTCGCCGCTGGTGGTCGGTGTGGGCGAGGGGGAGAACTTCCTGGCCTCCGACGCGCTGGCGCTCGCCGGCACGACCGATCAGTTCATCTATCTGGAAGAGGGCGACATTGTCGAACTCACGCTTGCGGGCGTGAAGATCGTGGATCGCAACGACGCGGTCGTCGAGCGCGAAGTGCGCACGGTGCAGGCCTATACGGGCGCGGTGGAGCTGGGACCGTACCGTCACTACATGCAGAAGGAAATCTTCGAGCAGCCGCGCGCGATCGGCGACACGATGGAAGGCGTGGAAGGCATTTCGCCGACGCTGTTCGGTGCGCAGGCGGAGGCGATGCTCAGCGGCGTCGACTCGATTCTGATTCTGGCGTGCGGCACGAGCTACTACTCCGGCATGACGGCGAAGTACTGGCTGGAGTCGCTCGCGCAGATTCCGACGCAGGTTGAAGTGGCGAGCGAATACCGTTATCGCGACAGCGTGCCGAATCCGAAGACCTTGGTGGTCACCATCTCGCAGTCGGGCGAGACCGCCGACACGATGGCTGCGCTCCAACACGCGCAATCGCTGGGCATGACGAACACGCTGGCGATTTGCAACGTGGGCACGAGTGCGATGGTGCGTCAGACGGCGCTGCACTACCTGACGCGTGCGGGCACGGAAATCGGTGTCGCGTCGACGAAGGCTTTCACGACGCAGCTCACGGCGCTCTTCCTGCTGACCCTGACGATCGCGAAGCTGCGTGGCCGTTTGCCGGCGGCGCAAGAGGCCGAGTATCTGACGCAATTGCGTCATCTGCCGGCGGCGCTCAACAGTGTGCTGGCGCTGGAGCCGCAGATCATCGCTTGGGCGGAGGAGTTTGCCCGCCGCGAGAATGCGCTGTTCCTGGGACGTGGCCTGCATTACCCGATCGCTCTGGAAGGCGCGCTCAAGCTCAAGGAAATCTCGTACATCCATGCGGAAGCCTATCCGGCGGGCGAGTTGAAGCATGGGCCGCTGGCGTTGGTGACGGATCAGATGCCGGTCGTGACGGTGGCGCCGCGCGATGCGTTGGTGGAGAAGCTGAAGTCGAACATGCAGGAGGTGCGCGCGCGCGGCGGTCAGTTGTACGTGTTCGCCGATGCCGACACTCAGATCACGAATGCAGAAGGGCTGCACGTGATTCGCATGCCGGAGCACTATGGCCCGTTGTCGCCGATCCTGCACGTGGTGCCGCTGCAACTGCTCGCGTATCACACGGCCTGCGCACGCGGCACGGACGTCGACAAGCCGCGTAACCTCGCCAAGTCGGTGACGGTGGAGTGAGGAAGTGACGATGGGGGCATGACGACTGACGCCCATGCAAAAAGGCTGGCGACGCGGTAAGCGTGCCAGCCTTTTTTTGTTTGGCGTGCCGCAGCAATACCACGATCGCGCGTACCACCCATGCCACTCCCACTACCCGTGACATCAGTCGGTCGCGATCACTCCGCCGCAGACCATACGGCGAGTTCGTAACCGTCCGGGTCGACGAAATGAAAACGGCGTCCGCCCGGAAACGAAAAGACCTCGCGGCTGATTTTCGCGCCTGCCGATTCGACGCGCCGCCGGGTGTCGGCAAGGTCGTCCGCATAGAGAATCACCAGAGGCCCTCCCGGCCGGACAGCTTCGCCCGTCGTGAAGCCGCCGGTGAGCCGGCCGTCGGTGAACTCCGTATAGGCCGGTCCGTAGTCGGTAAATGTCCAGCCGAACACGCTGCCGTAGAAGGCTTTGCTGCGCGCGATATCGCTGACGTTGAATTCGATGTTGTCGATCTGGCGGTCGATGCCCCGATAGCTCATGACGGTATCGCTTTTAAGAGGACGTCTCAGGCCATGCGTCGCGCAGGTCGTACACATGTGGCCCGTCGGTGATGGAGAGCGCCGGCGTTCGCTTCAAATCTCCGGCGGGTGTCGATGTCAGAAAACCGTGTTTTTTGCCGCATCGAGTGTACGCAAATTCGAGCAAGACGCAAGGCCGAATTCGTCGCAAATCGCGCCTTCTCCCCGCGATGATTCATCGGCATCCTGATGATTCTGAAACCCTTTCATTCGACATCAAAAAAAGGGAGTCCCCTTCGGAACTCCCTCAAAGTGACTGGAGCACTCAATCGACTACAACAACATCTCGCGAAGCGGGTGGATCAGAACTTGTGGCGTAGGCCCGAGATCACGGCCGTTTGCGTCTTCGTGCTCGACAGGCCGCCGGCACCGCTGATCGAGGCGGCCGTGGCGTCGCCCGCGGCCTTCTGGTAGATGCCGACCAGATACACGTCGGTACGCTTCGAGAGCAGGTAGTCCACGGCGGCGTTGACCTGGTGATACTTCGGGCTGAGGTCGGCGAGCGTGGCGCTGCGCGTGCTGGCGTCCGTGTACGTGTACGCCAGGCCGAGCAGCAGCGACGGCGACAGGTTGTACGAGCCGTTCAGTTCGTAGTTCGACACACGCGCCCCCGTGCCGCCGACGTAGCGCAGTTGCGTGTTGCTGTACACGAAGCCGACGTTGGCCGGACCGAACTTGTAGCTGCCGCCTGCGGCCAGCACGCGCTGCTTGTCGACGCCGACCGTTGCCGTGCCCACCTTCGACGTGTAGAAGTCGCCGCTGTAGTCGCCCGCCACTGCGCCGCTGGTGTTGCCGCCGTTAGGCGTGCCGACTTCCAGGTAGCCGACGCCGAACTTGACCGGGCCGTTCGCATAGCTCGCTCCGAGGCTCCACGCGCGGTTGTTCGCGAAGCCATTGCCGCCCGTGCCGCTGCTGGGCTGGTTCGAGAAGCCGTAGAGGCCGCCGAACGAGAAGCCGGCGTAGTTAGCGCTCGTGTACTTGATCGAATTGTTGATGCGGAACGAGTTGTACAGGTTGTCGACGTCGCCGACGTGAGCGCCGAGCTTCGTCGCAAACTGCTTGGCCGACGTCAGGCCGCTCACGAAATCGACCACGGCGTCGTACTGACGACCGATGGTCACGCTACCGAACGTCTTGTTCGACAGACCGACGAACGCCTGACGGCCGAACTCACGGCCGCCCTGGCCCAGTTGGCCGTTCGTGATGCTGAAGCCGTTTTCCAGGGTGAAGATGGCCGACGTGCCGCCGCCCAGATCTTCCGAACCCTTCAGGCCCCAGCGATTGCCCGATTGCAGACCGTCGGCGGTCGTGAAGTTCTTGCTGCCGCCGACATTGCTTACGTAGGCCAGGCCGCCGTCGAGAATGCCGTACAACGAAACATTGCTTTGCGCGTGGGCAGCGCCGGTTGCGGTGGCTGCGATAACACCACACATTGCGGCGGCCAATTGCGTCTTTTTCATCGGTCGATTCCTCTATCGATAGTCATTGGTGCGAACCCTTCGCCTGTGGACGGGCGCCCCGTGGGTTCGCGCCGAACTATAGCGAAGGTCATCGCAATTCCATAGGTGTATTAACGAAAAGGCATGCCCGTTGTCTTGTCGTTGCAACGTATCGAACGACCGCCCGCCGAATGACGGCAATTTCATTTTCATGACACATGCGCGTCGTATAAACGAACTGGGCGAGAAGGTTTCGCAGCACTGCCGGCAATCGTCCCTCACCTTCTCTTTTCGATTGCCGCCGTCGGTGTATCCGCGACCTCGTGCATGTCAGTCGAATGGCATCAGACGGCGATCGCGCTCGGCGACCAACGCCGCATAGCGCTTACGCACCTTGTCGGCATATTCCCTGCGCAACGGCGCGCGCGCCTCACCAACGCCGGCGTTGTATGCGCCGACAGCCTCCCATCCATACCCGTATCGACGCACGAAGCCCGCGAGGATCCACGCGCCGGTGACGATGGAGGTGCAAGCGTCCTCGCGTAATCGGCGCTCGTTCACGCCGTAGTGAGAAAGCGTCGACAAATGGCTGCTGTTGATCTGCATCAGGCCGATGTCGTACGTGCCGTTCCGATTCGCGTTGCGCGCTTTCATGTCGAGATTCGATTCGACTTGCGCGATGGCATACAACAACAGCGGATCGAGCCGATAGCGCTCGGCCGCGATGTCCCAGCAGTCGGCGCGCGCCGGGGGAGAAAACAGCATCGCGAGCAGCGCGGTCACGGCCATGAAGGCGGTGAAGGAGGCGGTGAAGGTGGTGTTAGAGGTGGCGGTGATGAGCGCGCGCCGTTCGCCAGCCGGCGTCGACAATGCCGTGACGGGCGGCGTCACGATCCGAGGCCACAACGTGAAGGCCGAGCGGCGCGGCGGAACACCGGGCGTCGCATGCGGGCGTGTAAATCGCATAGGGTCCGATTCCTGCGAGGGATGACACGCGCGCCATTGTTGGTGAGCCACGATGCGCACGGCTTTCAGAAATCGCACATCGCCCCTCGGTGTGGCGCCGAATCCCATTCGAGAGTCGCTCGACCCGGTTCGCGCCCACCCGAAAGTGACGAAAAATTTACCGTTTACGTCATTTCGACACAAATAGACGTTTAATCGACGAAATGACGCTACATTTCATCCGTGCCTCTCCCTAGAATTGAACCATCGACGCGTCGCCGGCAATGCCTGTGCGACGCCTCCGACCGACGTTCCTGAATTGGGGGAAAACATGAAAAAGATTGCCTTGCTGGGTGCGGGACACATCGGCCAGACCATTGCCCGTCTGTTGCACGACAGCGGCGACTACCGGGTGACGGTGTTCGACCGCAACCCGCAGTCTCATCACGCCGTGCGTGAATATGCGCACGCGTTCGTCGAACTCTCCGGCAACGACACCGGCTCGTTGCAGCGCGCCATCTCGGGCTTCGACGCCGTGGTCAACGCCTTGCCCTACACGATGGCGACGAGCGCGGCGACTGCGGCGGTTGCTGCCGGCTGTCATTACTTCGATCTGACGGAAGACGTAGCCGCCACGCACGCGATTGCGCAACTCGCGGAAGGTGCGTCGACGGCGCTGATGCCGCAATGCGGGCTCGCGCCGGGCTTCATCGCGATTGCGGCGCATCACCTCGCCGCATCGTTTGAGCAGGTGGATTCCGTGAAAATGCGCGTCGGTGCGTTGCCAGCCTTTCCGACCAACTCGCTCAAATACAACCTGACGTGGAGCGTCGACGGTCTCATCAACGAGTATTGTCAGCCGTGCGAGGCGATCCGGGATGGTGTCCGGCTCAGCGTACAGCCGCTGGAAGATCTCGAGCATTTCTCGCTCGACGGCGCGGAATACGAGGCGTTCAATACGTCCGGCGGGCTGGGCACGCTATGCGAGACGCTGGCCGGTCGCGTGCGCGATCTCGACTACAAATCGGTGCGCTATCCGGGGCACGGTGCGTTGATGAAAGTGCTGCTGAACGAGTTGCGCCTGAAAGACGATCAGGAAACGATCAAGACGATACTCAAGCGCGCGATACCGAGCACGTTGCAGGATGTGGTGCTCATCTTCGTGGTGGTGAACGGGCTTCGTGGCGGCGTGCTGACACAGGAGGTGTTTGCACGCAAGATTTTCGCCGAGCGCAATAACGGACACAGCGCCAGCGCGATTCAGATCACGACGGCCTCGGCGATCTGCGCTGCCGTCGACATGTTCTTCGCGAAGCAACTGCCGCAGCGCGGTTTCGTGCGTCAGGAACAGATCGCGTTACCGGACTTTCTGGCGAATCGCTTCGGACAGGTCTACGCGCATTCGACTCACATCGAGTCGCTTTCCTGACACCGACTTGGCGCGTGGGCAAAAAAACACGACGACCCGGCAAGCGGTGCACCCCCGCACCACCGGGCCGTCGTTGAGGAAACGCGTGAAACGTGATGGTGAAGCGTCGCGTCAGAAGCGGTGCTGAATGCCTGCCGTGACGCCGAGTTGCGTGTCTGCCGCGCCGCTCAGGTCACGCGACAGGCTGACCTTCTGGCCGTGCTTTGCGAAAGCGTAGCCGCCGGACAGGTACAGCGCCGTGCGTTTGGACATCGCATACTGCGCGCGCAGCGAGATGAGCGTCGGATCGGCGTCGCTCGCGTCCTTGATGTTCTGATGGTAGATCGCGCCGTACAGCGTGAACGCCGGCGTGAAGTCGTACGACCCACCCAGCCAGTACATGTCGCTGCGCAGCGACGCCGTATCTGCCGTCACGAACGTCTTTTTGTAATTGCGGTAGCCCGCCATCACCTTTGCGCCGCCAAAGCGGTAGCTCGCCCCGGCGTGAATGCCCTGGATGTAATCCGTCGTATCGGCCGGCGTGACGCTGTTGCCGGCGCCGTTCTGACGATCGTACGTGGCGACGACCGCGAACGGACCGTTTTCGTAGCCGAGGGCGAAGTCGTATTTCGACGACGTTTTCGTGCTGCCGGCCACGTTGCCGAAGCCATACATCGCGCCGAACTTCAGGCCGTTGAATTCGCCGTCGTAGCGCACCGCGTTAGACGAGCGCGAGAACAGACCGTCCTTGCGTCCACCGGTGGCCGTCGAGCTGGTCGCCCACGAGTAGTTCGGCGCATAACCCATCGGGTCGAACGCGAGCATGTAGTCGTACGTCGTGGTGAACGTGCGCCCGAGGGTGAACTGCCCCCAGGTCTTGTGCGCCAGCCCGACCGTTGCGCGACGGTCGAAGATCGCGCCCGGGCCGTCGTCGAATTGCCCGTTGACCATATTGATGCCGCTCTCGAGGTTGAACACGGCCTTCAGATCGCCGCCGAGATCTTCCGTGCCCTTGAAGCCGAAGCGCGACGTGTTCTTGCCGCCGGAGATGGCGCGCACTGCGCCGCCGCTGTCGCTGGCGTGGTTCACGTACTCGACGCCCGCGTCGATGATCCCGTAAATCGTGACGTTGGATTGGGCGTGGGCCTGTGCTGCGAGCGTGCCCGCAGCGACCATCGCGGCCAACGCCATACTGCGTTGTTTCATCGTTGTCTCCTCTCTTTTGATTCTCGTGTGGTTTGCGCGGGAGAGCGCCCGCGCGTCGCTTGAAAAGCCCCCCGGGCCGGCGGACGTGCGCCACCGGCCCCCGCCATCACGCGTTCGATTGTGCGAACGCCCAGCAGTCGTTGGCCGGAAACTCCACCCAGTGATGACCCGGTTCGCGCGGCACATGGCCGAACGCACGGAAGCGCAGCGCGCCGCAATGGAACAGGTATTCCCAGCGATCGCCGAGATACATCGACGTGACGAGTTGCGCATTCACGCGGTTGTGGCCCGGACCGTCGGCGACCTGAACGCGCTCCAGACGAATGACGGCCTGCGCGTCCTGACCCGGGGCGAGCGCGTCGCGTGCGCGGGCTTGCAGCGCAAAGCCGTCGCCTGCGAGCGTGACGAGGTCGCCGTCGACCGCGCTGACCGTGGCGTCGATGCGGTTGTTGCTGCCCATGAATTCCGCCGTGTACAGCGAGCGCGGCGAGCCATAGAGTTCGGCGGGCGTGCCTTCCTGTTCGATGCGACCGTTGCGCAGCAGCAGAATGCGGTCCGACATCGCCATCGCTTCGGTCTGATCGTGCGTGACGCACAACGCCGACAGGCCCAGCGAGACGATCAGCTCACGCAGCCACGCGCGGGCTTCCTCGCGCAGTTTGGCGTCGAGGTTCGAGAGCGGCTCGTCGAGCAGAATGACGGGCGGGTTGTAGACGAGTGCGCGGGCAATCGCCACGCGCTGCTGCTGGCCGCCGGAGAGCTGAAACGGGAAGCGCTCGGCCAGATGCCCGAGGCCCAGTTGATCGAGTGCGTTCTGCACGCGTTCACGCCGCTCGGCAGCGCCCACTTTGCGCAGCTTCAGGCCGTAGCCGACATTGTCCGCCACCGTGCGATGCGGCCACAGTGCGTACGACTGGAACACGAGCCCGAGCGAGCGCTGTTCGACGGGGCAGTCGATGCCTTTCGCGCCGTCGAAGAAGACCTGATCGTCGAGCGAGATGCGCCCGTCGGAGGGTTGTTCGAGTCCGGCGACGGCCCGCAGCAAGGTGGTCTTGCCGCTGCCCGATGCGCCGAGCAGACAAACGACTTCACCCGCTTTGAGTTCGAACGACACGCCCTTGAGGATGGGGTTGGCGCCGTAGCTCAGGAAGAGGTTGTCGACGATGAGCTTATCCATGCAATTTGACTCCGAAGCGCAACGCCACGCCCAGACCGGCGCCGACCATCGCGATGTTGATGACAGAGAGCGCGGCGACCTGATCGACCGCGCCGGTCGCCCACAGCGACACGAGCAGCGAGCCGATGACTTCCGTGCCCGGGGAGAGCAGGTAGACGGCGGTCGAGTATTCGCGCTCGAAGATCATGAAGATCAGCAGCCACGCGGCGAGCAGACCGAAGCGAACGAGGGGCAGGGTGACATCGAGGCTCACGCGGCTGCGTGTAGCGCCCACGCTGCGTCCCGCTTCTTCCAGTTCGGGGCCGACTTGCAGCAGGGCGCTCTGGATGAGGCGCATGCCGTAGGCGAGCCACACGACCGTGTAAGCCACCCAGATGCTCCACATCGAGTTCTTCAGTTCGCGCAGCCCGGGCACGAACAGGAAAATCCACAGGAACGCCAGACCGGCGAGCAGACCCGGCACCGCGCGCGGCAGCAGCACGAGGTAGTCGAGCAGCTTGGCGGCCCAGTCGTTGCGGCGATGTCCGGCGAACGCCACGAGCGAATAGAAGCCCACGGCCATTGCGCCGCCGATCACGCCAATGCCCAGCGTGTTCAGAATTGCGCGCACGAGGTTGTCCTGCTCGAACAATTCCGTGAAGTTCGCCAGCGTGAGGACTTCCGCGAGCGCAACGCCCTCGCCCCAATGCGTGACGAACGAGCGCAGCACGATGCCCGAGATCGGCACGAAGACCGTTACGATCAGCCACACGGCGACGATCGCCAGCGCGACCCAGCGCCACATGCCCAGCGGCAGCACCGTCTGGCGTCCCGCTTTACCCTTGACCGTCACGAACTTGTTGGCGCGCTTGAGCAGGTGACGTTGCAGCAGCACGAGCGGGAACGTGATCGCGACGATGCACATCGCCACGGCGGCCATCAGGTGATACGACGGTACGCCGAGCTTGTTGGTGAGCTTGTAGAGGTACGTCGCGAGCACGAGGTGGCCTTCGGGATCGCCGAGCACCAGCGGCAGACCGAAGACCTCGAAACCGAGGAAAAACACGAGCACGCCGGCGAACAGCAGCGCGGGCATGGTCATGGGCAGGCTGACGTCGAGCGCGACGCGAAACGGGCGGGCGCCGGCCACACGGGCCGCTTCCTCGACGTCCGAGCCGAGATTGCGCAACGCGGCCGACGAGTACAGATAGACGTGCGGCACGTGCGTGAGGCCGACGATGATGGTGATTGCGAGCACAGAGTACACGGACCACGGCGCGTCGAGACCCGTGAGCTCGCGGAACCACACCGAGTAAAAGCCCACGGGGCCGGCGGCCACCACGTAGCCGAACGCCAGGACCATCGGCGAGACGAACACCGGCGTGAGCAACAGCGGTTCGAGCCAGCGGCGCCCGGGCAGATCGGTGCGCACCATCAGGAACGCGAGAATGCCGCCGAACGGGATCGAGATGAACAGCATCCCGAACGCGATGATGAACGAGTTCTTCACGGCCGACCAGAAGTCGGGATCGGTGAAGATGAAGCGGTAGCCGTCGATGCCGAACGTGCGGCTGGCGTCGAAGAACGGCGCCGAGAGCAGGCTTTGCAGCACGATGAACGAGAGCGGCAGCAATACCGCAATCGTGAGCACGGCGATGACGAGCCAGCGCGACGTGGCCGCTAGCGCGCGCCAGGGCGACGCCACATGGGGCGCGGCACCGGCGGGCGGACGCCCGGCAGGCGTCGCAGAGCGGTTGGCGGTAGAAGACGACAGCATGAGGGTCTCCCTGCACCCCGCGGGGCGCATATCGAGAAAGGCTTGGGGAGAGGCGGTGCGTACCGAGGTCGGTGGACGTCGGTGTGCAACCGCCGGACTTAAGGCCTGGTGCTTGAGGCTTAGGGCTTAGGGCTTAGGGCGAATGGGATGCGCAAGGCACAAGATCGATAGGTGATCGACATGTGCCTGACGCACGGCGATCAACGCTTGATCGATTGCTGCCAGCGCTTGAGGAATTCAAGTCGCTTGGCCTGATCCAGATAGACGAGCAAGCCCGCGCCGATCGGAATCGGCTTGAGCGCCGAACCCAGTTGTTGCGTGAGGTTCGCCATCGAGGTTTCGCCGTCCACGTCCGCCCGGATCGAGAACAGGTTGGCCTGATTGGCCAGCAGCGTCTGGCCGCGCTTGGAGAGCAGATAGTCGACCCAGAGCTTGGACGCGTTGGGGTTCTTCGCCTTCTTCGAAATCGTCACGAGACGGCTCACCACTTGCGTATAGTCGCGCGGATAGACGTAGCCGATGGACGGATCTTTCTTCGCCTTGGCGAAGGCGTACGAGCCGAGGATGTTGTAACCGATGAGGTTTTCGCCCGACGAGATGCGCTCCATCATCGCGCCCGTGCTCGATTGCAGCTTCGGATTGAGCGCGCCCATCGCGCCGACGAGTTCCCACGTCACTTCCGGGTTCACGCGCGCGTCCTGCGTCAGATAGTTGAAGCCCACGCCCGATTTTTCGATGTCGTAGGTCGTGACCTTGCCCTTGAACTTCGCCGGGTTCGCCTGCAACAGCTTGATGAGCTCGACGCGCGTTTGCGGCACTTCGTTCGCGGGCAGCAGGCGTTTGTTGTAGACGATGGCGAGCGGCTCGTACGTGGTGCCGTAAGCCTGCTTCTGATACTGCGCCCAGCCGGGGATTTGCGCGGCTTCGGGCGATTCGTAGCTGGCCATCGTGCCGTCGTTCACGAGCTTGACCTGGAGGTCCATCGCCGAGCTCCAGAGCACGTCGGCGCTGGTGCTGTTCGCGGCGTACTCGCTGATGAAGCGGTTGTACAGCTCGGTGCTGTTCATGTCGTTGTACTCGACCTTCACGCCGTACATCGACTCGAAGTCCTTGATGAGCGGACGTACGAGGGCGGTGTCGGTCACCGAGTACACGATCAGTTTGCCTTCCTTCTTGGCGGCGTCGATGGTGGTCTGGTAGCTGGCCGGGTAGCCGGCGGGCACTTGCGCCTGTGCGGCGGGCATGGCGAGGACCGCCACGGACGCCGCTATCGCGCCGAGGGCGCCGATCGCTGTCTTTTGCTGCATGTCATCCTCCGGAAGATCCCTTGAGAGGGATTTGTCGTTTTCGCGTGGCGCATGTTAATTTGCCGAAACTTTCAATTCGCTTTCGATTTGCTGTCGAATCGGGCCTGCCCCCTCGTTTTCGGGTTATGGATTTCCCTAGTGTCGGGGCGCGTTCATCGGCCCATATCGCGCGGGTCAACCGCCGACACGGCTTCGAAAGCGAATTCGGCGGCTCATCTGCGGCTCATCTGCGGCTCATCTGCGGCTCATCTGCGGCTTATCTGCGGCTTATCTGAGGCTTATCTGCGGCTCATCGGCAGCCATCGATGGCCTGCCGGTGGGCCATCTGTGGCTTTGCATCTCATGCGCATCCTGCTTGTCGAAGACAACCCGAGTCTGGCCAAATCGCTCTCCGAAGCATTGACGCAGGCGAACTTCGCCGTCGATTGCATGCACGACGGCGAAGCGGCCGATCACGTGTTGCGCACGCAAGAATATTCGCTCGTGATTCTCGATCTGGGGTTGCCGCGTCTGGACGGGCTGGAGATCCTGCGTCGCCTGCGTGCGCGACGTAACCGTGTGCCGGTGCTGATTCTCACGGCGCACGGCTCGCTCGAAGACCGCGTGAAGGGACTCAACCTCGGGGCTGACGATTATCTGTCAAAACCGTTCGAACTCGACGAGCTCGAGGCGCGTGCACGCGCCCTGATCCGCCGGTCGCAGCATCATGAGAGTGCCGACGTGGTCTGCGGGCCGCTGGTCTTCGACGGGGTTGAGCGAAGCTTCCGTCTCGATGGCGAACTGCTGGCGCTGACCAAGCGCGAGCGCGCCGTGCTCGAAGTGCTGATTCTGCGCGGCGGTCGCGCGATCAACAAGGAAGCGCTCTCGGAGAAGCTGTTCGGTATCGACGAGTCGGTGAGTCCGGACGCCATCGAAATCTATGTCCACCGGCTTCGCAAAAAGCTCGAAGGCAGCCGCGTGGCCATCGTCACGCTGCGGGGGCTGGGGTATCTGCTTGAGGAAAAGCCGGATGCCGCGCCGTCCGCCGACTGAGGTCCCGACGTCCTATGTCGCAACCGAATCTTCGGCGTCAATTGGCGCTCTGGCTGCTGTTCCCGTTGCTCGGGCTGCTCGCGCTCGACACATGGCTCACCTATCAGCGGGCGATGAGCGCGGCCAACTCGGCGTTCGACCGCTCTCTGGAATTCTCGATCAAGTCGATCCGCGAAGGCACGCAACTGATTCAGGGCGAGGTGCAGGTCAACCTGCCTTACCTTGCGCTGGAGATGTTCGAGTCGGATCGCGGCGGCAAGATCTACTACGTGATTCGCGAGGGCGGCGATGGGGCGCAGGGCGCGGGCGACGACGGTCGCGCCGTCACGGGCTATCACGACCTGCCGCTGCCGCCCGCACGGCTCAAGCCCGATCCCTATCACACCGCGTTCTACGACGCCGAGTACCGCGGCGAGACCCTGCGCATGGGGGCGCTGCAATTGCCGGTGCACGATGTGCCGAACGCCAAGACGCGCGTCGTATGGATCGTCGTCGGCGAGACGACGGAGGCGCGCCACGAACTCGCGCGCCAGATTCTCACGGGTTCGCTACAGCAGGAAGTGCTGCTCGTGGTGCTGGCGCTGGCCATTGTCTGGCTCGGGGTGACGCGCGGTCTGCGTCCGCTGAACCGGCTGTCCGCGAAAGTCGCCGCACGCAGCGAAGACGACACGACGCCGCTCGATAATGTGGGCCTGCCGACGGAAGTCAAACCCCTGGTCGAATCCATCAACCAGTATGTCGAACGTGTCGGCCGCATGCAGGCGTCTCGACAACGGTTCTTCGCCGATGCCGCCCATCAGTTGAAGACGCCGCTGGCGATCATTCAGGCGGAGTCCGAACTGACGCTGCGCGAGTCGCTGAGCGCCCAGGCGCGTGAGCGCGTCGAACGCCTCAACCATGCGGTGAAACAGGCGGGAAAAAGCGTGCGGCAGTTGCTGTCGCTGTCGCGTCTGGAAGCGGAGGACGGCCCGCCCGCGACGATGGCGCCGATGCGTCTGGACGAGGTGGGGCGCAGCGTTGCGCTCGACTGGTCGCCGGTCGCGCGCGCGCGCCGGATCGATCTGGGTTTCGAACACGACGGCGCGGTCACGGTGCACGGGCAGCGCGAATGGCTAGCGGAGTTGTGCGGCAACCTGATCGACAATGCGATTCGCTATGCGGGGGACGGCGCCGTGATCACCGTGCGCACACGACTCGACGGCATCGTCCCGGTCCTGCAGGTGATCGATAACGGACCCGGCATCCCGGCGCAGGAGCGCGAGGCCGTGTTCGAGCGCTTCTACCGTCGCGAGCACGGCGCAGCGTCGCCGCAAAACGCCGACGGCTCCGGGCTCGGGCTCGCGATCGTCCGGGAAATCGCGCGCAAGCATCACGCGCAGGTCTCGCTCGGCGATGCGCCCGGCGGCGGCCTCGAAGTCACCGTCCGATTCCCGGCGGAAGACATCGCCTGAACGCCCCGGGATGAAATTTCTCTCAATTCCGATTTTGTGGGATGGATATTCCACGAAACGTGATATGCATGGGTGAATTTGCAAGCCTTTTTCCGTCCCTGACGCGTACGATCGATGCAACTTTTTCTGGCGGGGGCCGATCATGCGCGACAAGGAAACTTTTCATTATTTCGATTACGCCGCCACGACGCCGGCGGACGCCGCGGTCATTGCCGTCATGTCCGACTGTCTGGGCGTCGATGGCATCTTCGGAAATCCGGCATCCAGCTCGCATGCCGCGGGCGTGAGCGCGCGCCGCCTCGTCGAGCGTTCACGTGCACAGGTCGCTGCGCTCATCAACGCCGATGCCGGCGAGATCGTGTGGACATCCGGCGCCACCGAGTCGAACAATCTCGCCCTCAAGGGCTATGCCGAACTGGGAGGCGCCCGTGCGCACCTCATCACGAGTGTCCTCGAACATAAGGCCATTCTCGACACCATGACGTATCTGGAGAAGCGCGGCACGCCGGTGACGTATGTGAGGCCGTCGGCGTCGGGCGAGATCACCGCGCAGGCCGTGGCGGCGGCGCTGCGGCCCGAAACGGGGCTGGTGTCGCTGATGCTCGTCAACAACGAACTCGGCACGCTGACCGATGTCGCGGCGATTGCCAGGGTGGTTCACGCGGCGGGCGCGCTGCTGCATGTGGATGCCGCGCAGGCGCTCGGCAAGACGCCTATCGACGTCAAGGCCATGGGCATCGACATGCTGTCGATGTCGGCGCACAAGGTGTACGGCCCGAAGGGCATCGGTGCGCTGTATGTGAACAAGGATGTGATGGCGCGCATCGCCCCGCAGATCCATGGCGGCGGACACGAGCGCGGCCTGCGCTCGGGCACGCTCGCCACGCATCAGATCGTCGGCATGGGCATGGCTTGCGAGTTGGCTCAGCAGAACATGACGCTGGACAACGCCCGCATCGCCGCGCTGAGCCGCCGGTTGCTCGACGGCGTGCTCGTGCTCGACGGGGTAGTGCACAACGCGGCAAACGCGCCGCGTATTCCGCATACCGTGAGCCTCACCATCGGGCATCCCGGCTTCTATACGTTCATGCTCAACAGCAATCTCGCGGTCTCGTCGACGTCGGCATGCAACTCGGGTTCGGGCCAGCCGTCGCACGTGCTCAGCGGTATCGGACTCGATAGCGAAGCGGCGAGCCGCACGGTGCGCCTGAGCCTTGGGCGTTTCACTTCGGAGGCGTCCGTGGACTTTGCGATTGCCTGCTTCGAGCGCGTGGTGTGCCAGTGCCGGGCGCTGGCGGCTTGACCTTCGCCTGACGTCCCGTGCGGCGCCGTGTGTCCTCCGGCGCTGCCAACGCAGCGGTTTCCTGCTGCAACCACTCGCGAAACGCCGCGAGACGAGGTAGCGTGGCGCACTCCGCGCGATACACCACGTAGTAAGCGAGCGGCGACGAACAGTCCACCTCGGGGTAGAGCCGTACCAGACGGTTCGCGGCGAGGTCGTCGCGCGCGAGCACGCTGCGTGCGAGCGCGATGCCATGCCCGTCGATGGCGGCTTGCAGGACGGCCGCCGAGTTGTTGATCTTCAGCCCCGCGCGGGTCTCCAGCGACGCCAGCCCGGCGCGTTCGAGCCACGCCCGCCACGTGACGTAGCCGGCGCTCTCGTCGATCGAAAGATCGTGGATCAACGTCATCCCCTTGAGTCCGCCCGGCGTTTTCAATGCCGGGTGCGCCCGCAGCAGCGACGGCGCACACACCGGAAACACCGCCTCGTCCATCAGCTTCTCCGCCACGAGCCCCGGCCAGTGGCCCAGTCCGTATCGCACGCCGATATCGATGCCCTGCGCGACGAAATCCACCGGCTTGAGATGGGTGTCGAGCCGCACATCGGTGTCGGGCCACGCGCTCTGAAACCTGTCGATGCGCGGGAGCAGCCACTTCGCCGCGAAAGCAGGACTCACGGCCACCGTGAGCACGCCGACGGCCGAGCCTTCGCGCAATTTGGCGAAGCCGAGGCTGAGGCGGTCGAAGCCGTCGCGCAGATCGGGCAGGGCGCGTTGCGCGGCCTGCGTCGGCACCAGCCGGGCGCGCCCCGAACTGCTGCGCTCGAATAACGGTATGCCGAGCCACGCCTCCAGACTTCGCACCATCTGCCCGACGGCGGCGGGCGTCACATTCAGTTCGCCGGCAGCGGCGGAGAAGCTCTGATGCCGTGCGCTGGCTTCGAACGCGCGCAACGCGTTGAGGAAGACGGGAGCTTTCATATGAGAAAGATTTTCTTTTGATACGACGCAGAATAACTGATTTGTGAAGCCGTTGCCCGCAGCGAACAATGCAGACATCGAAGGACAGCGTTGCCGATGTAAGGCAACTCGATCCGGCGAATCTCAATGTGTCTCTGGAGTCGGAAAATGCATAGTTTTTCTTCTAAGGTAGCCATCGTGACGGGTGGCGGTTCGGGCATCGGGAAGGAGGTGGCGGCGCGGTTCGTCGCGGCCGGCGCGAAGGTCGTCATCGGCGGGCGGGACGAAGCCAAACTCAAGGCCGCCGCCGCGCAGATCGACGCGAGCGGTGTCGGCGTGCGCTATCTGGCCGGCGACATCGCGCGCCCGGAGACGGCGCAGGCGCTGGTGGATCTGGCGACGTCGGCATTCGGCGGCGTGGACATTCTCGTGAACAACGCCGGGGTGTTTCGTCCGAAAGCCTTCCTGTCGCTGAACGAAGCCGAATACGACGGCTTTCTCGACATCATCCTCAAGGGCAAGTTCTTCATGGCGCAGGCGGCAGCGCGGGCGATGTCGCTGCGCGGCGGCGGCGCGATCGTGCAGACGGGCTCGCTGTGGGCGTTGCAGGCGATCGGCGCTACGCCGTCGTCGGCCTATTCGGCAGCCAATGCCGGGGTGCATGCACTCACGCGCAACCTTGCCATCGAGCTTGCGCCGTTGCACATCCGCATCAATACCGTGGCGCCGGGCGTCGTGGAAACGCCGGTCTACAACACCTTCATGAGCGACGACGAAGTGAAGGCGACGTTGCCCACACTCAACGCCTTCCACCCGCTCGGCCGCAACGGCCAGCCGCGCGATGTGGCCGAAGCCATTCTGTTTCTGGCCTCGGACGCCGCCGCCTGGGTCACCGGCACCGTGCTGCCTGTCGACGGCGGCGTGATGGCCGGCCGTCACGCCTGAGGAGGAGAGGCCATGAACGACTGGAACGGCTACCGCAGCGAATTGCTGGCCCGCGTTGGCGAGTATGCGAAGACGAACCCCGAATCGATGCGCGGTCTGCAAATGATCGACAGCGGTGCGGCGAAGATGGGGCATCTCGACCCGAAAACACACGAATTGATCGCACTGGCCGTCGCGGTCACGACACGCTGCGACGGCTGCATTGCCGTACACACGAAAGCCGCTATCGAAAAAGGCGCGACGCGCGAAGCCATCGTCGAAGCACTGACGGTCGCAATATCGCTCAACGCGGGGGCGGCGCTTACCTACACCGCGCGTGTGCTCGATGCGCACGCGGCGTTTGTCGACACCCTTTAAGGACTCGGGAGACATCTCATGAAATTGCAAGGAAAGCGCGCGCTCATTACCGGCGCGACGAGCGGTATCGGTCTGGCCACGACGCGTTTGTTCGTGGAGGAAGGGGCGCGAGTCGCCGTCGTCGGGCGCGACGTGGCGCGTATGGAGGCGTTGCGCCAATCGTTGGGTGAGCGCGTGGTGCCCATCCTCGGCGATGTGCGTCGTACAGAAGACCTGCATCGCATTCGTGACGAAGTGATTCAGGCGTTCGGTTCGCTCGACATCTTCTTTCCCAATGCAGGGGTCGCCTACGCGACGCCGCTCGACGACACGACCGAAGCGCAGTACGACACGTTGATGGATATCAACGTGAAGGGGGTGTTTCTGTCGATGCAGGCGATGGCGCCGGTGCTGAGCGATGGCGCGTCGGTGATCCTCAACACCTCGTGGCTCAACGAAGTGGGGACGCCCGGCATGTCGATGCTCTCCGCGTCGAAAGCGGCAGTCCGCTCGCTGGCGCGCACTTGGTCGGGCGAACTGCTTGCGCGACGCATTCGCGTCAACGCGGTGAGCCCGGGAGCCATCGACACGCCGATTCTGGATCGTAAAGGGGCAACGCCGGAAGAGAATGCGCGATCGAAGCAACAACTGGCGTCGCGCATTCCGGTCGGGTATCTCGGCACGGCCGACGATATCGCACGCGCAGCGCTCTATCTTGCGAGCGACGATTCGCGCTACATGCTCGGGGCCGAAATCGTGGTGGACGGAGGCTTCTCGACGCTGTAATCGTGAAGACGGTGCCGACGGCCTTATCGCAAGTTGATCCACATTCGACGCATTGGGAGCCGGTGAGTGGATTTCGCCGTCTTGTATTATGCTTTGAACGACTTGCGATATTTCTGACTCCTATTCTCTCCCTCTCCCCACCCCACCTTCTTGTCGGAGGTATGTATGAGTAAAGAGAAAGAACGTCTGGACACCGGATCGACGACCGGAGCAGGGGCTCCGGCGGCGAGCGACCGGAACACGTTGTCGGTCGGTGCGGACGGCCCTCTGCTGTTGCACGATGTGCACTTCCTCGAGCAGATGGCGCACTTCAACCGGGAAAAGGTGCCGGAGCGCCAGCCCCATGCCAAGGGCGCAGGCGCCTTCGGCATTTTCGAAACCACGGAAGATGTGAGCCGTTTCACCAAGGCGTCGCTGTTCAGGAAAGGCGCCAAGGTTGAGATGCTCGCCCGTTTCTCCACCGTCGCGGGCGAATCCGGCAGCCCCGACACCTGGCGCGACGTGCGGGGTTTCTCCCTCAAGTTCTACACCGACGAAGGCAACTACGATCTCGTCGGCAACAATACCCCGGTGTTTTTCGTGCGCGACCCGATGAAGTTTCCGCACTTCATCCGCAGCCAGAAACGGCTGCCGGATTCGGGCCTGCGCGATAACCATATGCAATGGGACTTCTGGACGAACAATCCGGAATCGGCGCATCAGGTCACTTATCTGATGGGCGATCGCGGATTGCCGCGTACGTGGCGTCACATGAACGGTTATGGTTCGCACACCTACATGTGGGTGAACGACAAGGGCGAGAAGTTCTGGGTCAAGTACCACTTCCACACGCAGCAGGGCATGGCGTTTTTCTCCAACGCCGAAGCGGCCAGGATGTCGGGAGAAGACGCCGACTTCCATCGTCGCGATCTTTTCGATGCCATCGCGCGTGGCGAGCACCCGAGCTGGATCCTGTCGGTACAGGTCATGCCGTATGCCGACGCCAAAGCCTATCGTTTCAATCCGTTCGACCTGACGAAGACGTGGTCGCACAAGGACTATCCGTTGATCAAGGTGGGCAAGATGACGCTCAACCGCAATCCGGAGAACTTCTTCGCACAGATCGAGCAGGCTGCGTTCTCGCCGGGCAACACGGTGCCCGGCATCGGTCTGTCGCCGGACAAGATGCTGCTCGGTCGTGCATTCGCCTATAACGATGCCCAGCGCAATCGCATCGGCACGAACTTCCATCAATTGCCGGTGAATCGTCCGAAGGTGCCGGTGCAAACGTATATGTTCGACGGCCACATGGCTTACGAACACACCGGTAATGCACCGGTGTATGTGCCCAACAGCGGTGGCCGTCCGTATGCCGATCAGACCGGCGCGGCCGACGACGGTTGGGAATCCGACGGTCCGATGGTGCGCAGCGCCTACACGCTGCACAAGGACGACGACGACTTTTCGCAACCGGGCGATCTCGTGCGCAACGTGTTCGACGACGCCTCGCGCGCGCGGCTGGTCGAGACGGTGTCGGGCGCCTTGCTCGGCGGCGTGCGCAGTCCCGTGCTGGAACGCGCATTCGACTATTGGAAACAGATCGACCCGGATGTCGGCGCGCGCATCGAGAAGGCGGTGAGGGACGCGAAGCGGTGACGCTTGCATTCCGGTAGCGTCATGGCGCCATGGCGCCATGGCGGCGGGCGACGGTGCACGACATCGTCCCCGCAGTTTTTCACTGCGGAGCGCGTTGGCGTCCGGTGTCGCAATGCCTGTCGGAAGCCGCCGCAGAAAAATTGTCACGCATTGTGAGTGCGTCCGCTTCCTGATAGCATGACGCCTGCTTCACGGAGATGGCATTCCTCCGGCGTTCGTTTCGCAAACCGCCCCACCCCGGGGCTGATGATGCCTGCAAGATCCTGGCGTGCCGGGAGGTTGCGGGCTATGCGAACGGGCGTTCTCTCGTTCCCCTCGAAGTCCCCCCGCCTTGCTGCCCTCTCTGTCGCGTTCAGGCGTGTTGTCGACGGTGTCGTCCGCCGCACTTCTCGATGTTTGCCACCATGAAGATGTTTCACGACTCTCCTTTGCGTGAGGTGTTCTGCGCCTTTCCGGGTGCCGCCCGCGCCAGCGCCCTCGCGGCCCTCGTCGGTGTGATGGCCGGCAGTGCTTCCGCGCTGTTCCTCGTCGCGCTCGATCTCGCGACCGATACCCGGCTCGCCCATCCCTGGCTGCTCTGGGGCTTGCCCCTTGGCGGCTTCGTCGTCGGCTGGCTCTACCTCCGGCTGGGCGCGAGCGTCGAGGCGGGCAACAATCTGCTGATCGACGAGATCCACGCTCCCCGGCGCGTCGTGCCGCTGCGCATGGCGCCGCTCGTGCTGGTCGGCACGGTCGCGACGCATCTGTTCGGCGGTTCGGCCGGGCGCGAAGGCACCGCCGTGCAAATGGGCGGCGCGCTGGCCGACCAGCTCACGCACGTTTTCCGTCTGTCCGGCGAGCCGCGTCGTGTGCTGTTGATGTCGGGCATCGCGGCCGGCTTCGCCTCGGTGTTCGGCACGCCCCTTGCCGGTGCGATATTCGGGCTGGAGGTGCCGGCCATCGGCCGGCTGCGTTACGACGCACTGCTGCCATGCGTCGTCGCCGCACTCGTGGGCGACGCCGTGACGCGCGCCTGGGGCGTGCATCACACCGTGTATACGATCGCACCGTCGGCATTCGGCGCGTCGATGACGCTGTCGGGCGCCTTCAGCGCAGCGGTGGCCGGCGTGCTTTGCGGGCTCGTCGGCATGGCTTTCGCGCAAGCGACGCATGCGACATCCGGCTTCATGAAGCGCCACGTCGCGTATGCACCGCTTCGCCCGCTGCTGGGCGGTCTGGCGGTCGCGCTCGCTGCTACGGCACTGGGCGTGCCGCAATATCTGGGACTGGGCATTCCGACCATCGTCGAGGCGTTCCATACCTCGCTGCCGTGGTACGACTTCCTCGGCAAGCTGGTCTTCACCGTGGTGACGCTGGGCACCGGCTTCAAAGGCGGTGAAGTCACGCCGCTGTTCTACATCGGCGCGACGATGGGCAACGCGCTTTCCCATGTATTGACGCTACCCGCTGCGGTGCTGGCCGGTATCGGCTTCGTCGCGGTCTTCGCGGGGGCAGCCAATACGCCGATTGCGTCGACGTTGATGGCCATCGAAATCTTTGGCCCGTCCATCGGCGGATACGCCGCCATCGCCTGTGTGCTGGCCTATCTGTGCTCGGGACATACGGGTATCTACCGCGCGCAACGCGTCGGACACAGCAAGCATGGTGCGGTGCCGGAAGGCACGCGGCTCGCCGACGTGCCGTCATGGCGCAAGGCGCGGCGGGCCAGCGCCGGCCCGGCAGGCGACGCGAGCGTCACTGGACACGGCAATGCGGGCAACGACGCAGGCCACAGTACCGACAACGGCGCACCTCGCGTCTGAGATCGGGAACATTTGCGAGGATTGTCGGGCTGACGTTCGAATTAGCGTGCGCGTTGCGCCAGATCGGTGAGGGCGCGTTGAAACGCCGATGCGTTTTTCATCCCCTGATCTTCGTGGTTCGTATTGAACAGCACGTGCGTGTCGTCGACGAGGGCGGCGATACGCGCGACGCGCGCGGAAATGTCGATCAGCTCGCTTGCGCTGTATTCGTAGACGAAGCGCCCCGACGAAGCCGTGATTCCCCATCGATTCCACGCGGCCGCGTGACGGCCGTGCAGACGCACGACACACAGGTCGTCGCGGGTCGTCGCCCACACAGCGGGCACCGTGTTGTCGAAGCCCGTCGGGCTGTCGACGATCGTGTGCGCCGCCCCTGTCTCGCGCAGCATCGCGAGCGTGGCGGCGGCTCGCGAGGGCGTATCGAACCAGCTCCGGTGACGAAACTCGACGGCGTGCCGCTCGCCGTCCAGACGCCTGGCCGTCTCGAAGACGAGCGCGCGTCCGGCGCGATCGTTCTGTACGCGGGGCGAGAACTGGAAGTGGATGGCCGTCAGTTGCCCGCTCTGGCGCAAGGGTTCGATGCCTTCGAGGTAGCGGCGCCACAATTCGTCCTGCAACTCGGCCGGGATGTCGCCGGGGGCGATTTGCGTAGCCTGCGGCGCGGGAGGATTGCTCGGGGCGCCGGCATCGCTCGGACCGATATGCGCCGCGCATGCCCGTGCGATATCCGGCGGGAGCGCGCCGAGGGGCGTGCTATGCCCGGTGAACGCGCGAAACGCCTTGATATGGAAGCGAAACGACGGGGGCGTGCGCTGAGTCCAGCGCCAGGCGACGGCGGCGTCCGGCAGGCGGTAGTAGCTGCTGTCGACTTCCACCAGATCGAACATCGATGCGTAGTGGCGCAGCCGTGCTTCCGGGGTGTCGACGCCCGGCGGGTAGAACCGGCCGCACGCGATGAGCGTCGGGTCGGTCCAGGAGGCGGTGCCGGTGCGTATCGTCATCGTGTCGCGTGTCGTGTCGCGTGTCTGGTGCCGCTGGTGCGGTGCGGGGGTGGGGGGCGTGTTCGGATCGGCTACGGCTGAGGAAGGCCGGAGGCCGGGGGCGCAGCCGTGATTCGTCCGAACTCCTCAGGGGTCTCGATGAGCGTCGAACCCGTCGTTATAATGTATAAATATACAGTAGTCTTCGAGCGTACCTTCTTCGCCTTCCACGTTCCGTCTTTCACGTCGCATGTCAGAACAACCGTCCGTCCCCGCCCGCGATCCGTGGGCCGAACTCAATGACCGTCAGCGCGAAGCGGTCGACTATGGCGTGGGCGATGACGGTGCGCCGGGCGGGCCGCTGCTCGTCATTGCCGGGGCCGGTTCGGGCAAAACGAGTACGCTCGCGCACCGCGTGGCCCATCTGATCGCGCGCGGCGCCGATCCCCATCGCATCCTGCTGCTCACGTTCTCGCGGCGTGCGGCGGCGGAGATGGAGCGCCGCGTCGGCACGGTGCTGCAAAAGGTGCTGGGGCTGGCGTCGGCACAGCCGCCCTCGCTGCCATGGGCCGGCACGTTCCACGCGATCGGCGCACGCTTGTTGCGCGACATCGCGCCGCGTATCGGACTCTCGGAGGCATTCACCATCCACGATCGCAGCGACGCCGAGGATCTGCTCGGGCTGGTGCGTCACGATCTCGGCTTCTCCGCCACGCAATCGCGTTTCCCGCTCAAAGGCACCTGTCTGTCGATCTACTCGCGCGTGGTGAACAGTCAGGCGCCGCTTGCCGAGGTGCTGGCCAAACATTTCCCGTGGTGCGCGCAGTGGGAGGCGCAACTCAAGCAACTCTTCGGGGCTTACGTCGACGCCAAACAGGCGCAGCACGTGCTCGATTACGACGACCTGCTGCTGTATTGGGCCGAGACCATGGGCGCACCGGAACTGGCGCGTGAACTGGACGGGCGCTTCGACCATGTGCTCGTCGACGAGTATCAGGACACCAATCGCTTGCAGGCCCAGATTCTGTTGTCGATGAAGCCGCAGGGGCGTGGCCTGACGGTCGTGGGCGACGACGCGCAGTCGATTTACGCGTTTCGTGCCGCCACGATCCGCAACATCCTCGATTTTCCCGGCCAGTTCGCCGAACCGGCGCACGTGGTTACGCTGGAGCGCAACTATCGGTCCACGCAGCCGATTCTGGCGGCGTCCAATGCCGTGATTGCCGAGTCGCGCGAGCGTTACGCCAAAGCGCTCTGGACGGATCGGCAATCGACGCAATTGCCGCAACTCGTCAATGTGAGCGACGAATCCGGTCAGGCGCGCTGGGTCGCGGATCAGGTGCTGGCACAGCGCGAAACCGGAACGCGGCTCACGCAGCAGGCGGTGTTGTTCCGCACCGGCAGCCACAGCGCGGCGCTTGAGCTCGAACTCACCCGCCGCAACATTCCGTTCGTGAAGTTCGGCGGATTGAAGTTTCTCGAAGCGGCGCATGTGAAAGACATGTTGTCGATTCTGCGGTGGGCGCATAACCCGGCGAGCCGCCTGTCGGGATTTCGCGTCGCGCAGTTGATTCCCGGTATCGGCCCGGTCAGTGCCACCCGCTTGCTCGACGCCATGGCGTCATCCGCGACCCCGGCGCAGGTGCTGGCGGACTTCAAGCCGCCCTCGGCAGCGGCAACGCCATGGCGGGCGTTCGTCGAGGTCTTCATGGCGCTGCACGACACGCGTCTGGCTTGGCCTGCGGATGTCGATCTGGCGTTGCGCTGGTACGCGCCATTGCTCACACAGCGTTTCGACGACGCGGCGGTGCGTCAGGCCGATCTCGAACAACTGGCACGCATTGCCACTACCTATGGCTCGCGTGAGCAGTTCCTGACCGAGCTTACGCTCGATCCGCCCGACGCCACCAGTGCGCAGTCGGGCCCGCCGCTGCTCGATGAGGACTATCTGATTCTGCCGACGATTCACAGCGCGAAGGGGCAGGAGTGGCACTCGGTGTACGTGCTCAATGTGGTCGATGGCTGCATACCGTCCGATATGAGCACGGGGGACGACGAAGACATCGAGGAGGAGCGGCGTTTGCTCTATGTGGCGATGACGCGGGCAAAAGTGTCGTTGCAACTGGTCGTGCCGCAGCGGTTCTACGTGCATCAGCAAACCGGTCTGGGCGACCGCCATGTGTACGGCACACGCAGCCGCTTCGTCTCCGACGCGATGCTGCCGCTGTACGACATCTTCCCAAAGCCCCGTGAGGAGGCGTTGCCGCGTGGTCCGGTCGGCGATGTCACGGTGCATATCGATGTGGCCCGGAAGCTTCGCAATGCGTGGTCCTGAGATTGTGGCATGTGCCGCCATCGCAGCAGCGCGGGGGCATCGGCGCATTGCTGCTGGCGCACGCCGAAGCGCAGATGCGCTCGCTGGGGCATCGGGTCTCGCGTCTGGAGACCGACACCTTCCACCCCCAAAGTTGGGCGTTCTACGAGGGGCGAAAGGGTGACTGCGAGGTCGCCGTGTCTCCCGACGAAGCGCGGGATCGCGGATTTACGACAGTGCTGCTCACCACGGCGCTCCGGGGTCGCTGTCGTGCGTCGACGTGGCAATGTGCATCGACGCGCGGGCTTTCGCCGCAGGCGCCCCGCAGCCGCTCCCGGAAAGCGCATGAAACTTTCGTCGCGTTTCGCCTGTGAGGCGCGGAAATTTTCGAAAGTTGCCGTCTTTCGTGCATCGGGTATAGTCGCCGCATAGGCGGCGGCGCTCTGCGCTTCGACCGCCAGGAAAGTTTCGGAAAGCACGATCGGGACACGATCGCGACGAATCGGGGGACGTGAATGCAGCGGGTGGTGGATCAGATGACGTTGCTGCCGATGGGTGTGCTGCTCGTCTGCATGGCGATCGGCACGGCGGTGCTCGCCGTGGTCGTCGCCTGGCTGGCACGCGTCACGTTGTTCGACCGGCTGAAAGAACCCAACGAAGTGCGCGGCACCGTCGCCGACGTGGTCCACGGCAGCCTGCTGGCCTTCATCGTATTCGTGCTTGCCCATGTGTTGACGGACGTGCGGGCCAATCTGGGGCATGCCGACGATCAGGCGCTGCACGAGGCGTCGGTAGTGCGGCGGCTCGATCGTGAATTGAAAGCCGTGGGCGACGACGACGCCAAGCTGGCGCGCGTACTGCTGCGTGGCTATGTGACGTCCGCCGTCACCGACGAATGGAAGACGCTGAGCAGTGCCGACCCTGAGCTCTCGCCGGACACCGAAGCGGCGCTCACCGCATTCGTGGGGGCAACGCGGAGGGTGATCGCTCGGCACGAGGACAGCGCCAGCTCGATCCGCACCTTGCTGGATCGTCTGGAAGAGGCGAGGCAAGGACGCTTCGAGAACTCGACCAAAACAGTCCCTGGCGTGTTCTGGTGGGTGATCTCACTGTTCATGCTGTCTGCGATGGCGATGAACGGACGATATCCGGGCTCATGGAAGAGCAACATGATCGTCGCAATGCACATGGGGGCGATCGGCATGGTGATCGCGCTGATCGTTAATCTCGACGAACCCTTCCGCGGCACCTCGGGTATCTCGCCCGTGCCGCTGGCGAAATCGGTCGGGATCGTCGTGCCGCGCTGAAGCGCTGAACGCACGACATTCGAGAAAATTTTTGCTGGATTTTTTGTCGGATACCCACACGCAGACGACTGACTTGACGATTCACCAGAACCGCCGGACGACCGGTACCTAGCCCTTCTCAGGACCCCCCGATGACTACGCAGCCTACGATGAGCCGAAAGGCCATCGCGACCCCGCACGCCCGTAACTTTGTGACGCCCGACGCACATGACCGACAACCGTCCGGTCCGACGGCCGTTCCCGACCGCGCCGTTCGGTCCGAGTCGAAACCCGCGCCGCGCAACTGGCGTCGCTGGTGGGCCTTGTTTGCGATTCTCCCGTTCGTGACGTCCGTGGCGGGATGCGGATTGCTCGCGGCGCCGTGCCGGGTGGCATCGGCCGGGCTGAAGATCATTCCGGGGATCGGTGGCGTGCTGGCGGCGCCGACGGACGCCTGCGCTGCGGCGATCAACTGACCGCAGAAAAAAAGAAAGCCCGCGCGTTGCGGGCTTAATCCATATCAGGAGGAGACATGGAGGAGACGAGTTCAGTATAGGACGACGTGCTGCGTCGCACCATATGTATTTTTACGTAAGTGTCCGCATGTTGCGTGCGCGCAACGGAAAATAAAAATGAGCAAAATCAATGATTTATTTTCGCAATCGTCAGGTTGATCGCCTCGTCCCGACCGTCGAATTCCGAGTCTTGCCTCTAGTTATTGTGCGCGCGCACCTTTTTTCGTCGACATCAGTTGAAGGAGGAACGGCACCGTGTCGCGCAGGGACGGATTGACCGTCGCATCGTGATCGAGGCCTTGATAGACGCGAACGAGCGTCTTCGTACCGGCCTTGGTGACATCACGCGCGAAAGCCTGCTGCATGATGAGCGGCACATCGTTGTCTTCCGAGCCCATGCCGATGAACACCGGATGCTGGATACGCAGCGTCGGGTAGCGCAGGGAAGGGGTCTGGCTGTCGAGCAGCTTCTGAATGTCCGGTTGCATGCTGTTGCCCGCGTTGAGCCCCGCCGCTGTGGAACGGTCGGTCAACGTATCGATGCAAAGCGTGTGGGCTTCGCGCAGTACCGGCAGTGCCTGCGGGGAGAAATACTTCGCGGGGTTCAGCGACGGATCGCGGTCGGCCGCCGACAGGAACATGTACATCGCGTAGGGGATCTTCGGGTCCGGTGCGCCCGGGTCGGGTTGGCTCGAGAACAGCTTGCCGGCCGAGGTTTGTGCGTTGAAATACGGCGTGCCGGTCAGGATGGTGGCGATGATTTTGACGTCCGGTGCGTACTGCGGCTGATATCCCGCCGCGGCGAACGCCGCGTGGGCGCCCTGCGACTGTCCGATGAGCACGACACGGTTCTGCAACGGGAAGACGCTGCGCGCGGCCAGCAGGCTGTCGAGCACGCTATACGCTTCCGCGCGTGAATTCAGATAGTGATGCAGTCCCCGCGAGCCGAGGCCGGCATAGTCGGGCGCAACGACGGCGAAGCCGAGCGAGAGCCACGTATCGAGATATTGAATGTCGCGCGGGCTGCGGACGTTGAGCGACGGCGCGCAGGCGCTGGCGATGCCGACTGTGCCGTGCGCCCAGACGACGACCGGCCAGCCGCCCTGTGGCGTCGGCCCTTTCGGCAAGAACACGGCGCCGGTGTCTTCGCGGGCTTCAATGCCGTCGACGCCGTCGATGGAGCTGTACCGGATGCTGAATTGCGCGCCGGCTTCCGCCAGTCCGTAGTCGGCTTTGAGCGGTTGCCGCTCGACGATGCCGCCGTGCGGGATGGTGACGGGCGCGGTCTCCGGCGTGATCGCGTGCGCGGCGCGGCCGATGACCAGACTGGCGACCAGGGCGGCGCTGACGTAGCGCCACAGGCGGTTGAACATGTTGAACTGTCCTCGTATTGGATGATGCGTGACGCTTGGATGGGCAGCGCTCGTGCGCCGTCCGGATGCCTGCTGCGGTTGCCGGGCCAATACGGGTGACGTGACACGTCTACATCGCTACATCGTTACCCGTGTGACGCCTGACCGCCCTGCACTTGCGACGCTGCGGCCTGCTCGGCCTCACGCCACGCACGACGCGAGCGACGCATCCGACGCAGCGCCAGCGACGTCATGGTGATCCAGCCGAACGGTCGCGGATCGACGAGCATGCTCACTGCACGCGCGTAGTCCAGCACCAGACCAGGAGTCCAGGCCATCGTCTTGGCGCGTTTGCGCAGTTGCGCGGCGACCCACAACTCGGGCGTGAGCCACAGGCGGACAAATGTCCACCAGCCGGCGTCCACACCGTTCTGCAATTGCCCCACACGACCTTCGATGGCGGCTTCGAGCGCCTTGGCCACACTGCTTGAGCAGTTGCGGTGCGTGAGGTTATACGTGGCGTTCTCCCGGTACGTCTGCCAGAAAGCGGCCAATTGCTGTGGACTGTAATTTCGAATGCGCACCTTGACCGTGGACGGGCACCACGCCTTCGACTCCGTAGCGTAGTCCGGCTGGAAGATGCCGGGCACGTCGTTCTCGCGCGTGGCACGCAACAACTGTCCGAACTGGTCCGGCGAACGGTCGATTTCCTTGGCGGGATACAGGCTCACGTACACGCCTTCGTGACTCTCCAATGCAGCGTGCCCGGTGGAGATCACGCCATTCTTGTCGACGGCGGCGATGTAGCGGTCGATCACCGGGTGACGTCGGGCCGGCGCCTTGGATGACCCCGACGGCGTCCAGACGTGGACCGTGAGCGCCGGTTCGGTGTCTGTGGGCGGGCCGTCCCAGCGCGGGGCGCGAGGACGCTGGCGCCACAGGCGGCGCTTGTCTTCCGGGCTGCCCAGAATCTGCTCGACGCGGAAGTCGCCGCGCATGCGTCGTGCGCGCATGGCGAGTACGAGCACGTTCCAGCCGGTGAAGACCAGCCCCAGCCCGATGGCGTACGGCAGCGTGCCTTTGTAGTGCGTGGGGTACGGCTGATAGAAGAAGATCGCGACGCCGATTTCCAGCAGACCCCCGGCCATCGCCCAGACCCAGCGCGGGTAGCGCACCACGTATGCCGCCACGCATTGCAGCAAGCCGTCGGCAAGGAACAGCGTGCCGAACAGCATCGACAGCCAGAAGTTGCCGTTGTGCTGATCGAACAGAAGCACGAGCAGCGCCGCGACGGCGAAGGTGCCGCCCTTGAGCCCGCGCACGAGACGCTGGCCGCCCACGCCGATGGTCGCAATGGCCAGCGTCGCCAGCCCTTCGAGCAGCAACAGCCACGCGAAGACCTTGAGGGGGAAGTGCACCACGCCGTCCAGCGCATCGACGATCAGCGCCATGCCGAAGGCGAAGAAGATCGCGCCGATCCAGATCAGCGCAAGAGCCCGGCGACGCAAGTAATTCACGCCGAGAAGTAGCAGAATCAGACGTACCAACGCAGGGTCTCCATCGCATGCGCGCGCCCCCGGCAGTCCGGGGACGACACGCCCCCCGGATGCGGGAGGGTTAGGACTAATTTGGGATGCCGCTTATTTTTTAGCTATCTTAGCGCGTCAGCCGCGACAGGCCAAAAACAAAGGCGGCGCGCTCCTTTCGGGGCGCGCCGCCTGTTGTGACAGACGACACAGGCGCATCGTCGCCTCGCGAGGCGACGCGATGCGTCGGACGGCTGATCTTAGTCCTTCTTGCCTTCGAGTTGCGGCAGGGCGTCGTCGCTCGTCGACGTGAGCAGACCGGCCTTGGCGTACGTCATCAGCTTCTCGCGCGTGTCGACGATGTCGAGCGTGCGCATCGTGAGCTGACCGATACGATCGAGCGGCGTGAAGACCGATTCGCCCTTCTCCATCGTGAGGCGTTCCGGCTTGTACGTCAGGTTCGGCGAGGTCGTGTTCAGCAACGAATAGTCGTTGCCGCGACGCAGTTCGATGGTCACTTCGCCGGTCACGGCGCGCGCCACCCAACGTTGCGCCGTCTCGCGCAGCATGATCGCCTGCGGATCGAACCAACGGCCCTGATACAGCAGACGGCCCAGGCGACGGCCGTTCTCACGGTACTGCTCGATGGTGTCTTCGTTGTGGATGCCCGTCACGAGACGCTCGTAAGCGATGAACAGCAGCGCGAGGCCCGGGGCTTCGTAGATGCCGCGGCTCTTCGCTTCGATGATGCGGTTCTCGATCTGGTCGCTCATGCCCAGACCGTGACGGCCGCCGATGCGGTTGGCTTCCTCGAACAGCTCGACGGCGTTGGCGAACGTCTTGCCATTGAGCGCGACCGGCTGGCCTTCCTCGAAACGAACCGTGACCGCTTCTGCCTTGATCGCGCAGTCGTCGCGCCAGAACGGCACGCCCATGATCGGCTGAACGATCTTGATGCCCGAGTCCAGGTGTTCGAGGTCCTTGGCTTCGTGCGTCGCGCCCAGCATGTTCGAGTCCGTCGAATACGCCTTCTCGACCGACATCTTGTAATCGAAGCCGTTCGCGATCAGGAATTCCGACATCTCCTTGCGACCACCGAGTTCGTCGATGAACGTCTGGTCCAGCCACGGCTTGTAGATTTGCAGGCCCGGGTTGGTCAAGAGACCGTAGCGGTAAAAACGCTCGATGTCGTTGCCTTTGTACGTGCTGCCGTCGCCCCAGATGTTGACGCCGTCTTCCTTCATGGCGGCCACGAGCATCGTGCCCGTGACGGCACGACCGATCGGCGTGGTGTTGAAGTAAGTGATACCGGCGGTCGAGATGTGGAACGCGCCCGATTGGAGGGCGGCGATGCCTTCGGCCACGAGCTGTGCACGGCAGTCGATCAGGCGGGCGTTCTCGGCGCCGTAACCCATGGCCCGGCGCGGAATGTCTTCGTAATCAGGTTCGTCCGGCTGACCCAGATTGGCCGTGTAAGCGTAGGGAATCGCGCCCTTTTGGCGCATCCAAAGCAGCGCAGCGCTGGTGTCGAGACCGCCCGAAAAGGCGATGCCGACCCGTTGTCCCGTAGGGATGTGTTGCAGAATCGTGGTCATCGGCGTGAAAAAGCTGGGTTTTTAACCTGTCAAGTATCCTCGTCCAGACCAGGGATGGTCAAGTCTGATGGCCGGATCGTCGCGACGATGCCCAGGGTTCCCGCCTGCCGGGACCCCTTTCCAGCGATGTCATCCTTGCCGGCTCGCCGTCATGTTCGCGCCTGGCTCACCACTGCGTGCCGGCCACGCTGCACGCGGACGCCAGGAACTCCGAAAACGCCCGGATCACGAGCGATGCCTGACGATGCTGCGGGTAGACGACATAAATCGACGACGGCGCCGGCTCGAAGTCGTCGAGCACCGTCACGAGACGACCGCTCAGCAAGGCCGGTGCGACGATGAACACCGGCAGCCACGTCAGGCCCAGGCCCGCCACAGCGGCATCGCGCGCCAGTTCGCCGTTGTTCACACGAAGGCGCCCCGAGACAGGAACCTCCAGCGGGTGTCCGTCTCGTGCGTAATGCCAGTTCACCCGCTGGCTATGGCCGTAGGGCAGCAGGGCGTGATCGCGCAGGTCGTCCGGCGTTTGCGGCGTGCCGTGGGTATCCAGATAGCGCGGACTGGCGCAGGTGACCATCCGCATCGGGGCGACCGTGCGGGCGATCAGCGACGAATCGGCCAGCGCACCGATACGCACCGCTACGTCGTAGCCCTCGCCGATGATGTCGACGGTGCGGTCGTTCAGTTCCAGTTCGATGGTGACGTCCGGATACGTCGTGAGAAACGACGGGATGACAGTGCCGAGGAACATCGTGCCGAACGACATCGGGGCGGAGACCCGCAAATTGCCGCGCGGGCGCTCCCCCTGACTGCTCACCGCCAGATTTGCGGCTTCGACGTCGTCGATGATGCGTCTGGCCCGTTCGTAATAAATACGCCCGAGGTCGGTCACCGCCAGCCGCCGCGTGGTTCGCAGCAGCAGGCGCGCGCCCAGCGACTGCTCCAGCGACGAGATACGACGGCTCACGAACTGCTTCGACAGCCCGAGTTTCGCCGCTGCGCCGGTAAAACTCATGGCGTCTACCGCGGTGACGAAGATGCGCATGTCGTCGAGGAGGTCCATCGGGCGGCGTTCCGTTGTCGAAGCGGTGAGTGGGCGTGAGGGCGGTGGGATAGGGTGACAACGAACGCAAAGGCATGCCGATTGTCACCCTGGAGCCGACAATCATAGCCGAGATGGCGCGACGCGACGGTGAATCTCGATACCACTGCACACGACATTCGCGTCTTCCCGTCTTCCCGACTTCCCATCGTCCGATCGTCCTACCGTCCCATCGCGACGGGTACCGTCCAGTGGGGGGGCGACGATGGCTCTCGTGCCCCACCCATCGACGACGACTACCTGAGCGCCAACCGAAGCCCCAGCAAGATCGCCCCGGTGCCTGCGACGGCCAGCGCCGTGGGCCGATGGCCGAAGATGCCCCAGTCAAGCAACGCCGTCACCACGGGCACCAGATAGAACAGGCTGGTGACGGTGACGAGATTGCCCGAGGCGATCATGCGGTAAAGCAGCAGCGTCGCGCCCACCGAGATCACGAGTCCCATGTAGAGCAAGGGCAGCCAGAAGCCGACATCGCTGTCCACGTGCCACGGCTGTGTCGGCGCGACGAGCAACGCCAGCGCGAGTCCCACGGCGTACTGCAACGGCAGCACATCGAGGGGCGTTTGCCGCGAGCCTTTCTGTGCAAGCGTGCCGAGCGTCATGCAGGCGAGCGCGGTCAGCGCCCAGAGGGAGCCCGCCGCCGACAGCCTGGCGGCCATCAGGCTCTGGGCGACGACGAGCGCCAGTCCGGCGAGTGCGACAGCGAGGCCGGTCAGACGACGCCCGCTATGACGCCGCTCCAGCGCCACGAGCGTGAGAATCGGCTGGACGCCGAGTACCGTCGCCAGCGCGCCCGGCGTGATGCCGTGGGCCAGCGCGAGCAGATACGCCGCCTGATAACCGCCGATGAGCAGCACGCCGGTGCCTGCGACCTGCCATCGCGTACCGGGCGCCGGCCACCATTGCCGTCGGGTGAGCGCAATCAGCGTGAGCGCGGCGAAGGCCACACCGAGCCGAATGACGAGAAACGCAAACGCCGACGCATGCGCCAGCCCCCATTTGGCGGCCAGTGCGCCGCCGCTCCACAGCAGAACGAACAAGAGCGTCGCGCCATGCCGGCGCCACGCGAGACCATCGAGTTGCATCGATCTTCCCCAGTGCAGTCTGTCCTGCCCGTCTACCGTGCGGTGACGCCGACGCCAATGTCGGGTCGCCGCTCATGCATTGGCTGGCGCGGCGCGCAACGACGTCATCGCCGCTCACGCAACGCGCGCAGCCGGGCGGGACAAAACTGAGATTCGGATGAAAAGGTGTTGTGCCGGGTGACGAACACCCGACGCGCCGAGCGTGGCGTCAGGCCACCACGGCGGGCGGTGCCACGCCGCACGGCGGGGGAGGTGCGACGGCCGCAAAACGTCCGCGCAGCCGAGCGCTCACACCGCGTTGCGGCGGCGATACGGCGAGACGGATGGAGGAGTCAGCAGTCATGGATCGATGGAAGAGATCGCCCGTCACTCGACGGGCGTGGTCGTACTGTACACGGCGCGTCCGCAACGAGCAAGCGTCGGTCTCGCATGGGGGCGACGTGAGCCGTGACGATGGGCACGGTATCGCAGCACGGCCGGCATCAGGCAGTCGGCCAGTCGCCGGTGCGCGCCACGCTGGGCGACGTCTCGCCGTCGCGCCACGCGGCGGGCAACGCACCGCGCACGCGTCGCACCTCGCGCACACGCAGACGCAGACGCACCAGCCGCAGCGCGCCTTCGAAACCGCTCTCGGTTTCGTCCTGCCAGAGCAGTTCGGCGTCGCCCGCGATATGCAGAAAGTCGCCTGACGCGAAGTCCACGAACACCAGCCCGGCCCGGGGATTGACGTGCAGATTCCCGAGCGTGTTGTAGAACGAGTTGCCGCGAAAGTCGGGCCATATCAGCGTGTTCGCGTCCTCGACGCGCACGAACCCCGGCTTGCCGCCGCGATGCGAGACGTCGGTGCCGGCGCTGCGTGGCGTGGCACCGTCGCCCGCGTAGTGCGTCGCGACGAAGAACGTGTCGGCGCTTGCGATTTGCCATTGCGCCTTGTCGTCGAGCGATGTTTGCGACGCCTCGGCGACCGGCGGCGCGTCGTGCGCCTGCGGCGTGATCTCCCGCTTGCGGATGTACTGCGGGCAGTTGCCGAAGCTCTGGGCGACGCGCAGCGTGAAGCCCTGCGCATCGACCTGCGCAACGCGCCCGTTCACGCGATTGCGACGGCGCGTGGACGGCTCGATACCCAGCAGGCCGATCTGCGCGTCCGGCTTCACGGCGCCGAACAGGGGATCCGTGGGCGGTGCCAAGGCGTTCACCCTTAACAGCGTGGGATCGGGGGAGTGCGCGAAACCGGGCGTGCCGCTCAAGAGCGTGGCCCATGGCTGATCGTCGGCGTCCAGCGCGCCCATTACCAGAAACGGCAGTTGCGCGAAGAACTGACGATGCTGATCCGGCATCGCGAGACGGATCACGCGCGCGCCCAGTTCCGCCATGGCTTCGCGCGAACCGGCCAGCGTCTGCACATACCTCTCGCCGGCATGGAACGGCGATTCGAGTTGAAGCGATGACGGTGTGGGGGCGTTCATGACGTTCTCCTTCCGATCGGACGACGTGTGTCGTCAGTTGCCCGGCAGTTCAGGCGGCGACGGCATTCAGACCGCAAGGGGTCGACGCCATCGGGACGAAACGCGGCAATGCCTCGATGCGGGCCAGCCACGCGCGCACGGCGGGATACGGCTGGAGCGAGACATTGCCTTCGGGGGCGTGCGCGAGATAGGTGTACAGGGCGATGTCGGCAATCGTCGGCGTGGCTGCGGCGACGAACGCCGTCGCCTGCGCGCGGGCCAGATGCGCTTCCAGACGCGTGAGCAGCAGCACGCCGCGCTCGATCATCGCGGTCGTATCGACGTCGCGGTTGAACACCACGGCCACGCGTGCGGCGGCCGCGCCGAAGGCCAGATCGCCGGCGGCCACGGACAGCCAGCGTTGCACATGCGCGGCCGCTACGGCATCGCGCGGCAACCAGGCATGGCGAGTGTCGTAGCGGCTCGCGAGATACACGAGGATCGCGTTGGAATCGGTGAGCACCACGCCGTCGTCGTCGATGGCGGGCACCTGGCCGAACGGGTTGATGGCGAGGTAAGGAGCCTGCTTGTGCTCCCCCGTCGCCAGATCGATATCGATGGCCTCGTATGGCAGATCCAGCAGTCGGAGCATCAGCTCGACGCGGTGACAGTGGCCCGACAGCGCGAACCGGTACAGACGGATCGGGCGAGCGGCGCGGATGGGGACGTCGGGAATGGCTTCGGGAATGGCTTTGGTATTGGCGTCGGTAGCGGCGTCGGCAGGGCGGCTCATGGGGCATCTCCGGTAGCAAGGGCAGGTCTGGCGAATGGCGGGGGCTGTAAGCACCGCCACGCGATAAGGGCATTCTCCATCCTGTCGATTTTTGGATAAATGGTGGTAACCTGATTTGACTACTCCAGAAATCGGAGTAATGATGCGCCGCATGGACAAACTTCGCGCAATGCAAACCTTCGTGGCCATCGTCGATCAGGGCAGCCTGAGCGCGGCGGCGCGTGCGCTGAATGCTTCGCTGCCGGCGGTGGTGCGCACGCTGGCGGCACTCGAAACGTCGCTCGACGTACGGCTGCTCAATCGCACCACGCGCCGCATCGCGCTCACGGAGGAGGGGCGGACGTATCTCGACACCTGTCGCCAGATCCTGAGCGAGTTGCACGAGGCGGAGGCGCGGCTGGCGGCGCGTCACGAGGCGCCTACCGGCACGCTCGTCGTCACCGCGCCGGTGCTCTTCGGGCAGTTGCACGTGGCGCCGGCGCTGTATCGCTTCTTGCGGGCGTATCCGGCAGTGAAATGTCGCCTCATGCTCAACGACCGCGTGGTGAACCTGTGGGAAGAGGGGATCGACGTCGGCATCCGCATTTCGCCGCTGGACGACTCCACGCTCGTCGCGCAGGGCATCGGGGCGATCCGTCGTGTGGTGGTGGCGAGCCCGTCGTGCATCGCCGAGCAAGGGGACGTGAAGCACCCGCGCGATCTGGTCGGCAAGAATTGCATCCTCTCCCATGGCGGCGGCTATGGGCAGTGGCGTTTCTGGGAGGGGGGACGGGAGTATGTCGTCGCGGTCGACGGCAACCTCGAACTCAGTCACGGGATGACGGCGGTCGACGCGTGCATCGACGGCATCGGCTACGGTTGCTTCCTGTCGTACCAGGTGGCGGGCGCGCTGGCCGACGGCCGGCTGGTGCGGGTGCTCAGGGACTACGAAGGACCGGCGCGCCCGGTGAGCATCGTTTATCCGCACGCGCGGTTACTACCGTCGCGCACGCGCGCGTTCGTCGAATGGATGAAGCGGGAGTTGCACGATGTGGCGATGACGTGACGCTCTCGAGGCTGCGGCAGACATGGCAGACACCGCCGCCACGGTGACAACGGTAGCCGCGTTGGTCGTGAAAGAAGAGAGGAGCGAGGAAAAAGGAGAAAGGAGAAAGGACGGGGCAGTAGGGGGCGGGTGACGACGCCGCACAAAAGAACGCGGAAAGCGACGGTGTCGCTTCCCGCTAAAAAAGCCCGCCGACGCCAACCGGCGGGCCGCTTCGTTCTTCGTTCTTCGTTCGTTCAGATCGGGAGCGGGCTCACACCCGGTGCCTGTCGGCGCGGTGCGTTACCAGCCGCGATGCCAGCCGCGGTCGTGACGCTCCTCCCAGCGGCGGTGTTCCCAGCGGCGCTCACGCCAGTCGTCCCAGCGATCGCGGCCGTAGTACACGACCGGCTGCGGTGCGCGATAGACCGGTTGGGGCGCGACGTACACCGGGGCCGGTGCGACGTAGACCGGGGCCGGTGCGACCACAGGCGCGGGCACGCCGAGATAGAGGCCGACGTCCACATGGGCCGACGCGGCGGTCGATGCGGCAGCGGCGGCGGCGCCGAGGGCAGCGATGATCAGAATGCGTTTCATGGTGTCCTCCATGAGCGCTTGTAGCGGCTGCGGGATGCAATCGAACTACGCGCGCAGTGGCAATAAGGCCGGTGAGTCGGATCGATTCGCGAAGGCCGCAGACCTGATCGTCTGGAGGATCTGCGGTGAGCCTGTCGTCGAACCGTTGATGCCAGTCTAGCGATGGGTCTGCGTCGCAGGTGCTACGAGTGTGTTCGGGATGTGTCGTTTTGTAACGCCGGTGGTCGCGTCGGATGCGAGCGCAAGAGAGCGCATGTGAGCGCATGAAAGCCGCAGCGATGGCGAGGGCGCATGCGCGCGACGACTGTCGGCGGATCCGTCGCGGAAAAAACAAAAGGCGTCACGCGAGAACGCGGACGCCTTGTGTTTTTTTGTTCGTTGGTAGGCTCGATTGGATTCGAACCAACGACCCCCACCATGTCAAGGTGGTGCTCTAACCAACTGAGCTACGAGCCTAGAAAGACCGCGAGTATAGGGTGAATTTCTGAGGCTGGCAAGCGTTTCGCGAGAAATTCTTGAAAAAAGTGAGCGCGACGCTCATTCGCCGCGTTTCGCCGACCCTGGTGTGGCCGCCGGGGCGCCCTGCGCAGCCGGTGCGGTCCGCTTGGACTTGCTGCGCACCCAAATCCCCCGGTTGGCGCCGCTGCCTGTGCGATGCTCCACGTCGAACAATCCGCTGGTCGACACGAGATCGCTCAGTTTGGCGAAGCCGTAATTGCGCGAGTCGAAGTCCGGCGCCTGCTTCGCGATGTGGTTTCCCATGGCGCCGAGATTGGCCCAGCCGTCCTCGTCGGACACGTCGGTCACGGCATTGCGCAGCAGCCGCACCAGTCGCGTATCGCCTTTGAGTTCGGCGGCGCTGCGGCGTTTGCGCGGGGCGGGGGCCTCGTCATCGTCCGGCTCGTCGTCCTGACGCAGCAATTCGGTGTAGATGAATTTGTCGCAGGCGGTGACGAAAGGCTGAGGCGTCTTGCGCTCACCGAAGCCGTAGACGATCAGCCCTTGCTCGCGGATACGTGACGCGAGGCGTGTGAAGTCGCTGTCGCTGGAGACGAGGCAGAAGCCGTCGAAGCGCGCCGTGTAGAGCAGGTCCATCGCGTCGATGATCATGGCGCTGTCGGTCGCGTTCTTGCCGACGGTGTAGCGGAACTGCTGGATCGGCTGAATCGAATATTCGAGCAGACACTTCTTCCAGCCATCGAGATTCGGTTTCGTCCAGTCGCCGTAGATGCGCTTGACGCTCGCGACGCCGTACTTGGCGACTTCGGTCAGCAGTCCTTCGACGATGGCAGGGGCGGCGTTATCCGCATCGATGAGTACGACGAGCGTCGGGCCCTGAGCGGCCACTGGCGTTGTCACTGGCATGGCGGGGTTCCTTGAACGCGAACACAAAAGAGGGGCGCAGGCGAAGACGCTTTCGACCGCCGACGTCGGACGTCGGCACGGCCTGTTGCAGCGACGCACGCCCTTACGCCGGCAAAGCTGCATACAACCGCCTGCATTATGGCCCGGAACCGCGACCGTCATGCCCCAAACGATCAGGGGTGGCGCTGAACCGCCCAACTGGCGCGGCTGCGCGTCGTTCGGCGCGTCGTTTGCCTGATCGTTCGCTTAATCGCTCAATTCCCTACGCTTTCCCACACTGACCTACGCCACCCGACGCTGCCCCAGCGGCGCGAACCACAGCACGCCGATACCCACGAGCAGGCTCGCGGCGGCGAACAGCAACCCCGAGGTGAAGGCGTGCGTCCAGTCCCTGAGCACGCCGACGACGATCGGGCTTAGCGCCGAGCCGAGATTGCCGATGGCGTTGATCACCGCGAGGCCCAGCGCACGGGAGTGTGGCGCGAGGCTGCGCTCGGGCACCGTCCAGAAGATCGCCATCGCCGTGTACGCCCCGGTCGATGCCATCGCGACCCCGGCCAGCCGCAGCGAGGGCTCCGGCGCAAAGCATGTGACGATCCAGCCCGCTGCGGAGAACAGCATCGGCAGCAGCAGGTGCCAGCGGCGTTCTTGCAAACGGTCCGAGCGGCGACCCCACCAGATCATGCCGGCGATAGTACAAACGGATGGGATGGCCGCGAGCAGCCCGATCGTGACGTTGTTGCTCGTCGTGCCGAAGCTTTTCACGATCTGCGGAATCCACAGCGACGCGAGCGAGAGCGTGTTGACGAGACAGAAGTACCCGAGCGCGAACTTCGCCACGCCAGGTGTGAGAATCGCGCGCCACATGCCGGGGCGACGGGCAGTGTTCGTGCGCATGTTCGGGCGCGTGTTCGCGAACTGTGCGACGGCGGCCGCACGGTCGCGCTCGATCATCGCCCCGAGCGTTTGCTTCTCGGCGGCGCTCAGCCAGCGCGCATCGGCGGGCTTGTCGTCGAGATACCACCATGTCACGACACCGAGCAGCACTGTCGGCAGCCCTTCGAGCACGAACAGCCATTGCCATCCCGCGAGACCGCCGAGGCCGTCGAGCCGCAACAGATAGCCTGACGCCGCCGCACCGAGCGCAGACGTCACCGGCATTGCGATCATGAACCACGCGTTGGCGCGCGCCCGTGCGGCAGACGGAAACCAGTCCCCCATGTACAACAGCATGCCCGGCAAGAAGCCCGCCTCCGTCATGCCGACGATGGCACGGATCAGATAGAGGCTCGTGGCGTCGTGCGCGAACATCGTGGCGCTCGACGCGAGTCCCCACGCAATCAGCATCGCGCCGATCCAGCGGCGCGCGCCGAATCTCACCAGCAGGAGGTTGCTCGGCACACCGCACAGCACGTACGTGAGATAGAACACGGTCGAGGCCATGCCGAACATCGTGCTGGTGAGCCCGAGGTCCTGACTCATCGTGAGGGCGGCGAAGCCGACGTTGATGCGGTCGAGAAACGAGAACAGAAACAGCACGAACAGGAAGCCGAGCAACCGGCGCGAGACCCTGTGCACAACGGCATGCTCGGCCATTTCGACGAGCCGGTCCGATGCGCTCGGGGGCCTGTTCGCGTGAGCCTCTTCGCGCGAAGCGACAGGCAGAGATGCGGCAATGCCGCCGGCAGTACCGGCGGCGGGCGTGATACGGCTCATGATGGGTGTCTTCTCCAACGCTCCCCGCCTCGATGCGTGTGTGGCGGTGTTTTGAAAGCGGGCCCGCCATCGAGGGCGGGCGCCGGAATGACGATGTGGCCCGGTCTGCGTACTCGCACAGGCGGGCGGATGTCTAGGCCGGATCAACCGCCTGATCAACAGATTGATTCGTCGCCCGATCGGTGGCCTGATGGATGAGCGAGATCACGCGCTGCGGATCGTGGATCTCGTTGGCGAGCAGCAGAACGACCTTCGCGAGCAACAACTCGCGTTTGGCTGGCGGCGCGGCGTCGATGGCCAGCGCGAGGGTGTCGTAAATCGCTTCGAGGCCGGCGATGGCGGTTTGTTGGGCGGTCATGACAGAGCTTTCCTTGAATCCCGATGGCGTCGATGCGTCGATGCGTCGCTCAGGCGCGCGCCGTCGCTTGCACGAGTGCGTCGGCGAGCCGTGTGGCGTCGAGTCGCAGCCAGCGGGCACAGATGTGATGGTCGGGGCGCACGAGGTAGGTCGTGCCGTTGTCTGCGCCGTACTTCGCGGCAGCGTGGCCCGTGGGGTCCGGTAGCGTGAGATCGGCACCGGCGACGTCTTGCTGCGACAGGGCGAACGACACGACCTTCACCGGCACGCCACGTTCGCGCCACGTCACGATTTCCCGGCGCAACGCGTCGTCGAGCGGTGTGTCGCCGAACGTCACCAGATGAAAAGCCGCGCCGAAGTGGTCGTAAAGATAGTCGTTCTCGCCGAGTCTTACGTTGGGCGCAGGGGCGCCGACGGTCGGGCCGGCGGTCATCTTCGCGTTGTCGTCGCTCGGGCTGTTGAGCGGCGAGTCGCGATAGTCGTGCGCGCGCGACGTGCGCCAATGAAAGAGCGGACGCACGAATTCGTGTTCGAGCGAAAGGTCGAGCACAGCGTCGCGCAGCACGCGAAAGCCGTGCGACGGCGGCGTCATGAAGCGGGTGCTTTTGCCCGCTTCCGCGATGATCTCGCGGGCCGCCCCCACGCGGTCGTGCGAGTACGACGCGAGCAGCGCCGCGGGCGCCGCGCCCTTGACGACCGCCGCGAGTTTCCACGACAGATCGATGGCGTCCTGAAAGCCGGTGTTCGCGCCGCGCACCCCGAAGATCGGCAGCAAGTGTGCGGCGTCGCCCGCGAACAGAACGCGGCCGTGGACATAGTCGGGCAGCGTGAGCGCGCGTGCCGAATACACCGAGCACCAGTCGAGATCCCACGGCTTGCCGCCCAGCCCCATCATGTCGAGCTGCGCATCGATGCGCTCGCGAATCGTCTTGGGTTGCAGCGCGTGTTCGGAGGATTCATCCGCCGGCAACTGATAGTCCACGCGCCAGATGCCTCCCGGCTCGCGATGCATCAGCACGGTGTTGCCGGGATTCCAGTCGGGCGCGAAGTAAGCGAGGCGCTCGGTCGGCAGATCGAGATCGATGCGAATGTCCGCGATGACGAAACGCCCCTCGTAGCTCGCGCCTTCGAAGCGCAGACCGAGCGCGGTGCGCACCGTCGAGCGCGCGCCGTCGGCAGCCACGAGCCATGCCGTGCGTTGCATGTACTCGCCTTCGGGGGTGTCGATCCGCAGCGAGACGTGGCCCTCACCCTCACCCTCACCCGCGTTCTCCTGGGTCATGTCGACCAGCTTGTTGCCCCAGCGCATCTCCACGAGCGGCTCGCGCTCGATGGCGTTCACCAGATAACTTTCGAGCACGTTCTGTTGCAGATTGATGAGCGGCGCGAAGCGGTCGTCCTCGTCGACCGGCGACTCCATGCGGAACACGCGCTGGCCGCGATAGAACGAATTACCGCTGGTCCACGGCAGGCCATTGGCGACGACGGCGTCGGCCACGCCGACCGTTTGCAGAATCTCCTGCGAGCGACGCGTGAAGACGATGGCGCGACTGCCTTCGGAGACCTGCTGCTCGGCTTGCAGCACCACGCAGCGCACGCCGTGGCGGGCCAGCGCGAGCGCCGTGACCATGCCGATGGGGCCGCCGCCGACGATGGTGACGGGCACGGTCGGTGCCTCGCGCCGTGCGGCAGCGTGCGGATAAAAATGAGGATAGACGCGATACGTGTGATACAGCGACGCGCGCGGCGTGGTCTCTGGTTTATGCATGGCGATGCGGCACCCGAAAGGCAGCTCGACGCACGTGCGGCGAGTCTCGCGCCGAAACATCGACGGCACGCAGGGGCAGGCGTCACGCACATATGACGTGAAACGTCATCGAGCATTTAGTTGCTAACGCAACAATTCTAGTGTGCTAATGTTGCGTTCGCAACCAAATATCGGCCCCTTTCGTCTAGGGGAAAACACTGAAATGCGACCCGCCCACAAATCGCTCGACCAGTTCCTGACGTACAAGATGCACCGCCTGATGAAGCAGCATGACAGGCGCATCTCGCAGTCGTACGCGGACAGCGCGCAGCTGAGTCTGGCGGAGTCGCGCGTGCTGGCGGCAGTGGGCACGGCGGGGGCGTTGTCCAATTCCGAGTTGGCACGTCGCGCGAATCTGGACAAGAGTCAGGCGAGCCGGGGTGCCGACGGGCTGGTGTCGCGTGGGCTGGTGCGCCGCGCGCCGGACGCGCACGACGGTCGTGCCGTGCAAGTGACGCTCACGCCGGAGGGCGAGCGCATGTGGCGTGTGGTGATCGACGCGGCGCGCGCCCATTACGAGCAACTGTTCGCCGCGCTGTCGGACGATGAAATACGGGTGTACGAGCGCTTGCTCGACAAATTGCTGCTGCGCTCGGACGAACTCGACGAACAAGCGTAATCGAACAGGCCGATCGGGCGGCGCCGTCGGCATGGAGCACCGGCACGGAGAAATGCATAAGGGCACCCGAGGGTGCCCTTATGCTCAGGCGAGCCGTGATACCGCGCTATCGCGGCGCGATCACTTCGCCATCACTTCAGCATCAGGCAAACGTGAGCGTCTTCGTCAGGTCGCCCGGCGGGTTCGCACCGCGTGCCGCGAAGGCGGCGTTGCGATACGCGATGCCTTCGAGCGTCGGCAGGTCGTGCAAACGCGTAACGAAGCGCAGGATCGACGTGGTGTCGTAGAACGTGTGATCGACGGTGCCGCGTCTGGCGAACGGGGAGACGACCATGGCCGGAATGCGCGAGCCCGGCCCCCAGCGGTCGCCCTTGGGCGGTGCGACGTGATCCCACCAGCCGCCGTTCTCGTCGTATGTGATCACCACCACCATGTTGTTCCACTGCGGCGACTTCATCAGGTGCGCGAGCACATTGGCCACGTGCTGATCGCCGGACTCCACGTCCGAGTAACCGGCGTGCTGGTTCAGGTTGCCCTGCGGCTTGTAGAACGTGACGGCAGGCAACTTGCCGGCAATTGCGTCGGCGATGAATTTGTTAGAGATCGGGCTGTCGCCCTCGCCGCCATCGCGCAGGTGCGTCTCGCGCGCTGCCGTGCCCGGCGCGAATTGTGCGAAGTAGTTGAACGGCTGATGGTGATACTGGAAGTTCGGCCTGTCCGCGCCGCCCTTGTGATCGAGTGCCGACTGCCATGCCCCCGCGTACCACGCCCACGACACGCCCTTGTTCGAGAGCAGATCGCCGATGGTGGCGTAGTTCTGCGGCGGCAGCGTCGAGGGATTCGACGGATCGGCCAGACGTTTGTCACCCGATGCGGCCGGCTTGACCGGCGACGGCTGGTAGGCCGGCATCATCGTGTTCACGGCGTAATCGTCCGGCGTGATCGCACCGTCACGCACGAACTTCGGCTTGCCGTCGGCGGCCGACGCGGGCGAGTCTGCCGCCACAGCCAGACGCACCCCTTGCGGGCCGTCGGCCAGCACGGCGATCTTGTCCTTGGCCGGGCTTTGCGCGGCGTTCGGATACACCGGCGGGCGTGCCGTCACGAGGAACTGGTGGTTCAGGAACGAGCCGCCGAAAGCGGCCATGAAGAAGTTGTCGCACATGGTGTACTGCTGCGCGATCTTATACATGTCGAGCGTCTTGGCCGTCTCGCCGTAGTAGCCCATCACCAGACCGCCCGAGTCGGCCCATGCGGCGAACTGATTGTTCGCGCCGTCGTTGATCTGCATCTGGTTTTGCCAGAACAGGTGCCATAGGTCGCGCGTGATGACCGACTCCGGCAGCAGCTTGCCTTCGGCGTCCTTGAGCATGAACGGCGCGTTCGGCTGACGCGCGATGTCTTTCTCGCCAATGTGGTACTTCTTGCCGCCGATCATTTGCGCGCGCGGCACCATACCGTCGAAGACCGGGGGCAGCAGCGACATCGGCGTCTTGCCGTCGCGATCGAGCTGCGTATAGGCCGACGCGGGAACCTGCGACAGCGGCTTCTCCAGGCCGGGGAAGTCGGCGAACAGGTTGTTGAAGCTGCGGTTCTCGAGATAGATCACGACGACCGTTTTGACGTTCGCCTTGAGCTGGGCGTCGAAGGTGCCGCCCGCCGCGACGGCCGTGGGTGCGCCGGCGCCGCCTTCGGCAGCGCAACCGCTCAGCGTGGCGCCGGTAGCGCCGGCGGCCCCGATGGCGGCCAGTCCCTGAAGGATGCGGCGGCGCGACGGGTTCGTCGGATCGTCGTTTTGCGAGAGATCGGCATCACCGGCGATGGCGGCGGGATCGTGCGGCTGGGGCGTGGTGTCGTGCGTCATGATGTCCTTGGTTGACGTGTCGGGCAGTGGGGCGCGCGTATGCGTCCGCGACCGTTCGGCAAGGACTGACGGATGAAAAGCGTGAGAGGAGCGTGCGCGTTACATCGTCAGCTTGCCCGGGGCGGGCGAGGCAAGCGCGTTTTTACGCGGGCAATGTGACATTTCAGTGACATTTCCCGCGTGTCACGCAGCGCGAAACACCGCGGGGAGGTTGCGGGGAGGTTGCGGGGGGAAGGCGAGGGGGCGGGTGTCGATCAGGTGGACGATGTCGGCTGGCGACCCGGATATCCCGTGTCTTCGAACAGCCCCGTGTGGAATTGCACGACCAGATCGTCGAGCAGCGCGCGCAGGGCGCTGGGCATCTGCTTGCGTGAGATGTACACGCCGTAGACGGTCATTTCCCGTGGCACGTAGTCGGGCAACAGCGCGCGCAGTGTGCCGTCGCGCAAATGCGGTAGCGCCGAGTAGACCGGCTGCATCGAGATGCCTGCGCCGGCGAGCGTCGCGGCGAACACGACGTTGACTTCGTTTGCCGAGAGGTTGCCGCCCACAGGCACGCCGAGCGGCACACCGTTGTGCGTGAATTGCCAGAGACTCTTGCCGAAATAGGTGTACGTCAGACAGTTGTGAAGCGCGAGGTCCTCGGCGCGCTCCGGCGTGCCGTGACGCTGGAGGTAGGCGGGCGCTGCGCACACCACCGAATGGCAGGTCGCCAGCTTGCGGGCGATGAGACCGGGAGACGGTTCCGATGTAACTCGGATCGCCAGATCGATGCGTTCGTCGACCAGGTCGACGGTGCGATCCGCGACCACGAGATCGATGGCGACGCCCGGATGCCGAACGACGAAGCGGGTGACGGCGGCGGCCAGAAACGCCTGCCCGAGCGATGTGCTGCATGCTACGCGCAGCAAGCCGCGCGGCGTGCTGTCGGCGTTGGATGCGCAGGCCAGATCGTCGGCGATGCCGAGCATTTCCCGGCAGCGCGGCAGGGCGTCGTTGCCGGCGTCGGTGAGGCTTACGGCCCGCGTGGTCCGGTGCAGCAAACGCGTGCCCAGCCACGCTTCGAGTTCCGCCAGATAGCGCGAGACCATCGCGCGCGACATATCGAGACGTTGTGCCGCCGCCGTGAGCGAGCCGCGCTCGGCCACTTCGGTAAAGACCCGCATCGCAGTCAGACGGTCCATGATTTGCTCGATCGATGCAACAAAGTGATCGCCATTATGGGCTTTTTTTGCGCGAGTGGCGCGACTACGATGGCACTCATGGAAAGCGCTTCGCTCGTCCGCCGTGTCAGGCGACGGCGGCGCAGTCTGACTTTATTTTCCAAGGACACCCCGACATGCCACGCGCTACATTGCCCACATTGCCCACATTGCCCACATTGCATTACGTCGCCGACCCGCTATGCGGCTGGTGCTACGCAGCCGCACCCCTCGTGCGCGCCGCGCGCGACGTGGCGGGCCTGAACGTCGTGTTTCACGGCGGCGGCATGATGGCGGGCCCGAACGCGCAACCGGTCACGCCGCAACTGCGCAACTACGTCATGCCGCACGATCACCGGATCGCGGCGCTCACCGGTCAGCCGTTCGGCGAGGCCTACTTCGAAGGCCTGCTGCGCGACGGCACCGCCGTATTCGACTCGGCGCCGCCCACGGCCGCCGTGCTCGCCGCGCAGGCGATCGCCGGTCGCGGTCTCGACATGTTCGCCGCGGTGCAGCGTGCGCATTACGTCGACGGCAAACGCATCGCGGATCGCGACGTGCTTGTCGGCCTCGCTAACGATCTCGGACTGGATCGCGACGGGTTCGCCGCAGCGTTCGATGCCCAGGACCCCGCAACGCTCATGGCGCATTTTCGCGACAGCCGTGCATGGCTCGCCCGCGTCGGGGGCAGCGGTTTCCCCACGTTCGCGCTGGAGATCGACGGGCAGTGGGAGCGGCTCGAGGCCGGACATTACCTCGGCCAGCCCGACGCCTGGCGCGACGCGCTGCGTGAGCGTCTGCTTGCCGCCGAAGCGAACAATGCCGCCAATGCCGCGAACGCCGAACCTGATGCCGCCGGCGCGCTGTCGCGGTGCGGCCCGGACGGCTGCGCGCTCTGAGCCGCGTCGTCTGTCGTCTTCCCGAATCCGCATGTCGAATACCGCCCTCACCTCCAGGAGAGTCCTGATGAAAGTCGCTTTGATTGGTATCACCGGCCGCGTCGGTACGCGCGTTGCCGAAGAACTGCTGCAACGTGGTCACACCGTGACGGGTATCGCCCGTAACCCCGAGCGTGTCGAAGCCGAGCAAGGTCTCACCGTGGTCAAGGGCGACGCGGCCGATCCGTCGTCGCTCACGCCGCTGCTTGCCGGGCACGACGCCGTCATCAGCGCCGGCCGCTTCGCGACCATGGACGCCGCCAGGCTCGTCGACGCCGTCAAGCGTGCGGGCGTGCCGCGTCTGCTGGTCGTGGGCGGTGCGGGCAGTCTGGAGATTGCGCCGGGCAAGGCGTTGATCGACACGCCGGACTTTCCGGACGCCTACAAGCCGGAAGCGAGCGCCGGCCGTGAGTTCCTGCAAGTGCTGCGTGCCGAGCCGAAGGATTCGCCGCTGAACTGGACGTTCCTGTCGCCGTCCGCGCTGTTCGAGCCGGGCGAGCGCACCGGCAAGTTCCGCATCGGTGCGGACGCTCTGCTCGTCGACGCCAACGGCAAGAGCTGGATTTCGATGGAAGACTATGCGATCGCGCTGGTCGACGAACTCGAAAAGAACCAGCACCCGCGAGCGCGTTTCACGGTCGGTTATTGAGTTTTTTGCGTTTCTCGAGTTTGGTTTCTATCGCCAGTCTTGAAGACGATGGCAGCGCGCGAAGCCGCCCGGCGGGTTCAGCGCGCCTGCCGGAATGTGAGGTTATAGCGCACGGCCTGCGCGTCGAAGCTGCCTTCGACGCTTGCGATGCCGTGATAGACGAGTCGTGAGGGACCGCCCCACACGACGACGTCGCCCGGTTCCAGCCGCACGCGACGCGTTCGGTCGTTGCGTTGCAGACCCCCCCACAGAAAAATCGCCGGCAATCCCAGCGACACCGACACGATGGGGGCGCCGAGTTCACGCTCGTCGCGATCCTGATGCAGTGTCAGACGCGCGTCGAGCGTGTAGCGGTTGATGAGGCAGGCATCCGGCGAGAAGTCGCGATAGCCGGCAGCCTGAGAGGCGTCACGCGCGAGAGCGACGAACGACGCCGGCATCGACGGCCACGGCTGCTTCGAGAGCGGATCGTGCGTGCCGTAGCGGTAGCCCATCTTGTCGCTGATCCATCCCACTTCCCCGCAATTGGTCATTGCGACCGACATCCGTTTGCCACCCGGCGTGAGCCAGTGACGCAACGGCGCTTGCGCCGTCACGCCGTCGATATCCGTCTGCAACGTCGCCAGACGCGAGCGCGCGAAGCCGCGCAACACGAACGCGCCCGGGCCGAGTGTATCGGTTTGCGGGGCGGTGTCGTGTGCGGCGTCGTGTGCGGCGTCGTTGCCGAAGAGGTCGAGCGTCATTTCACTTCAGGGACTTTCGTGGATTCTCGTGGGCTGGCGTGCCCTGTATGACGCGTCATGTCGCGTCGTGCAGGATCACGCCCAGCGTGTACCGATGACCGCTGCGTAAGCGGCTCACGCCGTGCCGCATGTTGACGCTATACACACCGCGCGTGCCGTTCACCGGCCGGTGATGCACGGCGAACACGACCGCGTCTCCCTGCATGAGCGGCACGACTTCGGCGCGCGACTGCATGCGCGGGCGCTGCTCGGTCAGTACGAACTCGCCACCCGTAAAGTCCTCGCCGGGTTGTGACAGCAAGATCGCCACCTGCAACGGGAAGACATGATCCCCATAGAGGTCCTGGTGCAGACAATTGTAGTCGCCCGCTGCGTAACGCAGCAGCAGCGGCGTAGGGCGGCGCTGTCCGGCCTCGTGGCACTGCGCGAGGTAGGCGCGATGCGTCGACGGATAACGGGTGTCGATGCCCATCGCCTTGTGCCAGCGGTGCGCAATGTCGCGTAACGGCGCATAGAACGCTTCGCGCAACCCGGCGACGAGCGACGGCAGCGGGTAGGCGAAGTACTGATATTCGCCTTGTCCGAAACCGTGACGCGCCATCACGATCCGACTGCGAAAACGCCCGGACGTCGGTGCGGTGCCGGGGCGTTCCTGCGATTCGCTTGAACCGCTCGATCCCTTCGATCCCTTCGCTGCCTTCGATCCGTTTGCGTCCCCGTACATCTCGCAAAGCCCGGCACATGCCTGTGCGCTTAGCAGACCGGGAATGCGCGCCGCGCCGAAGCCGTTGAGTTCGTCTTCCAGCGCGGCCCAGTCGAGCGACGGCACACGCTCGCTTATTGCTTCATTCATCGCTTCGGTCGCCGCTTCGTTCATCGCGTGCCCTTCGCGTCGGCGTCGCCACGTTCGTCGCGCTCATGCGCGAGCAACGCGCGCTTGCGCTCGACACCCCAGCGGTACCCCGAGAGTGCGCCGTCGTTGCGCACGATTCGGTGGCAGGGAATCGCCACGGCCAGGGTATTCGACGCGCAGGCCTGTGCCACGGCACGTACGGCGCGAGGCGACCCGATGCGCTCGGCGATCTGCGCGTAGCTTGCCGTCTCGCCGGCGGGCACGTCGCGCAGCGCTTGCCATACGCGTTGCTGGAACGCTGTGCCGCGCACGTCGAGCGGCAGCGACAGGCCGACGTGCGGTGACTCCACGAAGCCCACGACCTGCGCCACCCAGCGCTCGAATTCGGCGTCGGCGCCCACGAGTTCGGCTTGCGGGAAACGGTCCTGCAATTCGCGCACGAGTGCGTCCGGATCGTCGCCGAGCGAGATCGCGCACAGACCGCGCGGCGTCGCCGCGACCAGCAGCGCGCCGAGCGAGCACTGCGCGACCGCGAAGCGAATCGACTCGGCTTTGCCGCCCGCACGGAACGCAGCGGGCTTCATGCCGAGCAGGGCATCGGCACTGGCGTAGAAGCGGCCGTTGGAGTTGAAGCCTGCGTCGTAGTAAGCCGACGTCACGCTCGCGGCGGCAGGCAGTGCGTCGCGCACGCGTTCGGCACGGCGGGCATTCGCGTAAGCGCGCGGCGTGACTCCCGTCACCGAGCGGAACAGCCGGTGGAAGTAGTGCGGGCTGAGACCCGCCTGCGCGGCGAGCGTCTCCAGCGTTGGCGGTACATCGGCCGTCTCGATCTGGCGGCAGGCGGCCGTCACCAGGGCGGCATGGCGCGCCTCGGGCGCGTCCTGATCGGGCTTGCAACGCTTGCACGGACGAAAGCCGGCCCGCTGCGCCGATGCCGTATCGGGATGGAACGCCACGTTTTCCCGCCGGGCGAGGCGTGCGCCGCACGACGGACGACAATACACGCCGGTGGTGCGCACCGAGTAGAAGAATTCGCCGTCCGCCTGCTTGTCGCGCGCGACGACGGCGGCCCATCGGGCGTCGTCGGTGGCGTAGCGGGGTTGGCTTGATGCGGCAGATGAAGCACGTCCGTCAGACTTGACCTGACGCTGACTTGCGGCATCACTGCGCGGCATCGACGGACGTTTTGCGGTCATAGGATGAGGTTGCATCGCGAGGATCTCCCGAGGACTGATGACTTGCCTTCAGTCTAGGGAGCGCGTCGCGTTGCTGCGCTCCGTTTCTTGCTATTGAATTCGACGAATGCCGTCAGACGCCGGGCGGCATGGTCGTGCCGAGTTTCGCGGCAAGGCTCATCACCATCACCAGAACGAGCGCCTCGACGGCTACCACGCGCGCGAAGGCGGTCGTGTCGAACGGCGTCTCGCCGGTGTCGAGCGCCAGACGCGGCAGAAAGTGCCAGCGATTCCATGCCCCCAGCAGGGCGGCGCACGCGACGAGCACGAGTTTCGTCACGAGCCACGCCAGATAAGGCGCATTTTGCGCCGAAAACCACAGCGAGGCATTCTCGCCGAGCGTTCGCCACGCGTTGAAGGCCCCCGTCACCAGCGCGACGACCATGGCCAGTGTCGCGACGGACGACAACCGGTCGCCGTAGGCCGCACGCGCGCCGACGGGCCAGTGCCGCCAGCCGGGAATCGCGCATCCGGCAACGAGCAACGCGCCGGTCCACGCCGCCGCCGCCGCGACGTGCAGCGTATGAATGCCGATGGCGAGCCACGGCGTGACGGCATCGGCCGCATGCCCGGTGCCCGCCCGCGCCAGCGCGAGAATTACCGCACCGGCTGCGTAGACCCCACGGGCGTAACGTTCCTGACGATGCTCGCGACGGCGATGCCGGTCACGCGGATCGTCCGCGACGGGCATGACGGCGCGCAGGCGCCGCCGCGCGTCGTACCACGCCCATGCGCCCGCACACAGCAGCGCGGCGCCGAGGCCGGCGATCCACTGCGCGCGGCCGAAATGCGATTGCGTGAGCACCAGCCATACATCGCCGGCCATGGCGGACAAGGTTTCCCAATCGCCGCCGGTCATCGCCTCGGTGCTCGCAAGCACGTAGGCGAGCCACGCGAGCAGCGCCAACCCCGCCGCGAAAGCGGGCAGCACACGCAGGGTGAGCCCTCGCCGCACCGCGTGCGGGCTTCGTAGCAGCAATACGCCGAGGGCGAGCGCCAGCGCGAGATCGAGCAGGCCCGCCGTGGCGGGCTGCCAGGTCCCGGCGGCCAGGTCCGCCGACATCACTTCACGGTGAACTTGAAGTTGCCTTGGGTGCGATGGCCGTCGCTGGCCACGGCGACCCAGTTCGCCTGATAGTCACCGGCCGCCAGCGCGGGAACGGCGAGCGTGAGGGTCTTGCGCGCCGCGTCGAGTTCGGGCTTGGCGTCGGTGACGGCCTTGCCCTTCGCATTGACGACGGTGAGCTTGGAGAGCGCGCCTTCGAGCGCCGAGTCGAACGTCACGCGTACCGCCTTCGGGGCCTCGACCGTTGCCTGGGCGGCCGGCTCGCTCGACGCGAGGTGCGCATGCGCCCACGCGCCCTGCGAGAGACCGGTCAGGCCGATGGCGGCCGCCATGGCGAGACCTTGGACGGCGCGACGCAGGCCGTTGGCACGGCGAGGGCGGGCTGCGTGGGAGACGAGCTTGGAAGTACGCATATGGGATTCGGGTAAGAACGAGAAGATCGCAAAGTCATCGGTAAGGCAACGGCGGCAGGACGTCGTTGCGGGGATGTCGTGAGACAGACGCCGCAAACATCGCAATGCCGCCGCACTCCATGGCAGAACCACGGGGCAGAAGCACGGGGTCGGACACCACCGAAGCGCCCGCAGGATGTACGCAAACTGCGCTGCCTGCGCAGTATCGCAGACCTTGCAGACCGGCGCTGCGACTCGCGGGTTCCCTTCGCCACGCGGCGGCGCGGCAAAGTGTCGCGCCGCTTCCGCGGGTTTCGGGTGGCGAACTTGACGGCTGACGACCAGAAAGCCTATCACCCAAGGAAATGTCGGTTATGTGCAACTCAGTTGCAAAATACGGATGGCCGCCGTATCATCGCGCAATATTGCAACTGTGTTGCATGTAGACGATGTTAGCGATGTTAGTGCGGCTGCGAAACGTGCGGTGACGGCAAGCGAGGCAGGCATGGCCACAGGTCATCGCCGGCGGCTTGCCGACACGGCAGGAATCCTCCGCCATGCGATGTCCGGTGGTTGGCTGGCATCGCCACGAATGCGCGCCGACGCGCCCGCGATGGCGTGACGTCGCGCCGGTCCCCCCCGAACGGCGCGCGCCAACGGCGTCACCACCCGCTGTGCCGGTCTTCCCAGGCGCCGGCGCGGGGCGTCATCCCGATGAGAAGTCGTCGGCGCGCATCCTTCGGGCGAAAGCCTGCCCCCAAAACACAGGACTTTGTTGTCATGACTCACCCGCTCGCTTCCACCGGTCAACCCGATCAAAAGGACCGTCGTCTTCCCGTGACGGTGCTCTCCGGATTTCTTGGCGCCGGCAAGACCACACTGCTCAATCATGTGCTGCGCAATCGCGATGGCCTGCGTGTGGCCGTCCTCGTGAACGACATGAGCGAGGTGAACATCGACGCCTCGTTCGTCGAGCGCGGGGCGATCAACGCCGGGGCGGCGCTCTCGCGCACCGAAGAGCGTCTCGTCGAGATGAGCAACGGTTGCATCTGCTGCACGCTGCGCGAGGACTTGCTGATCGCCGTGCGCGAACTTGCGCAGGATGGACGCTTCGACTATTTGCTCATCGAATCGACCGGCATTGCCGAGCCGATGCCCGTGGCGGCGACCTTCGAATTCCGTGACGAGGCCGGGCAATCGCTGGCGGATGTCGCACGTCTGGACACGATGGTCACGGTCGTCGACGCCTTGCACGTGCTTCAGGACTTCAACGGACTGGATACGCTCGCGCAACGTGGCGAAGTCGCGGGCGAGGAAGACGAGCGACGTCTCGCGGAGCTGCTCACCGAGCAGATCGAGTTCGCCGACGTGGTCGTGGTGAGCAAGGTGGATTGCGTCGACGCGTCGCAACTCGACGCCGTCAAGGCGCTGATCACCGGTCTGAATCCCTCGGCCAAAATCGTGCTCGGCGACCGCGGGCAAGTGCCGCTCAACGAGGTGCTGGGCACCGGCCGCTTCAATCCCGATCGCGCCGAGCAGATGGCGGGTTGGGCGCAGGCGCTCGCGGGTGAACATGACTCGGAGGCCGATACCTACGGCGTTTCGAGCTTCGTGCTGCGTCAGCGCGAGCCGATGCATCCGGCGCGTTTCGCGTCGTTCATGTCGATGCCGTTCGACGGCCTGATTCGTGCGAAAGGGTACGTCTGGGCCGCGAATCGCCCGGCGTGGGCGCTGGCCTATTCGCGTGCCGGCAATACGGCAACGCTCGAAGCGATCGGCCAATGGTGGGCTGCGGCCGACCCCGAGCAATGGCCGCCCGTCGGTGATCCGCAGCGAACGGCCATCGAAGCGAATTGGGAGGCGCCGTGGGGCGACCGTATCAATGAAGTGGTCTTCATCGGACGCGATCTCGATCGCGACGCCATCGAGAAAGCATTTCAGGCATGTCGCCTGAGCGTTGTCGAACTGGCGCAGGGCGACGCCGCGTGGCGTGACGCGGATCACGCATTGCCGCTGGAAATGGCGGAAGACGCGGGCGCGGAAGATGCCGTGGGCGTGAGCGCATGAGTCGCGAGCGTGCGCCGAAGGCCACGGGCATGCGTGCGTCGCATCTGTCCCAAGCGTTATCTGAGCCACGTGAGCGCTCACTGAATCGAACGGCGCCGCGCCGCGCACGCACGCATGCGTCGTCCGGCACGCGAGCGCAGTTCACGTTGTCGCGCAGCTTCGTTTTCGAAGCGGCGCATACGCTCAACCGCCGCGATATCGACCTGCCGAGCATGGACGCGAGTCGTCGCATTCACGGCCATAGTTACCGGGCGACGGTCGAAGTGACGGGCGTGCCGACCGGCGAGTCGGGCATGGTGGTCGATCTCGGGCAACTGGACGTTGTGCTCGCGCGCGTGAGCCAACGCCTCGATCATCGTCTGCTCGACGATGTTGCCGGGCTGGGGCCGGCCACCCTGGAGAACTTGTGCGCCTTCATCTGGCGCGCGCTGGCGCCGCATCTCTTGGGACTCTCGCGCGTGACAGTCAGCCGTGACTTACGCGGCGACGCGTGCTCGTTGACGATGCACGCGGCTTGAGCGGTCGGGCACACGCGCAAGCGAGCGTGTCGCGCGAGGTATTGACTTGCGCGAGCATCCGGCGCCGGCCCAAAAAGAAGCGGCCGGCACCCTGAGGTACCGGCCGCGTGGACACCGAGGGAAGGCGGTGTCCGAGGGGCGGCGCACGGCGGGAAGCTGTCCGTACGCCGCATCCACCCGTTGCGTGTCGCGCCGTCTTAAAAATCGGGCGTTTCCACCGGACGGAGATCGAACACGAGCACTTCGGCGTCGCTGCCGTTGGCGAGCGTGAGCGCGGTTTCGTCACGCACCCGCACACCATCCCCTTCACCCAGCGCCACACCGTTCACACTGACGCTGCCGCGTGCCACGTGCACATAGGCGTAGCGGTTCGGTGCGAGCGTGAGCGTGGCCGACTCGTCGCCGTCGAACAATCCGGCATACACGCGCGCATCCTGATGGATGTGCAGCGAGTTGTCGCTGCCGTCCGGCGAGATGATCTTGCGCAACTGGCCGCGCTTTTCTTCCGGCGTGAAGCGTTGTTGCTGATACTCGGGGGCGATGCCCGTCTGGTTCGGCACGATCCAGATTTGCAGGAAGTGCACCGGCGACGTCGGCGAGTGGTTGAACTCGCTATGCGCGACACCGCGCCCGGCGCTCATCAATTGCACGTCGCCCGGCTCGATCACCGATCCTGTGCCCATGGTGTCCTTGTGTTCGAGCGCGCCTTCGAGCACGTACGAAAAAATCTCCATGTCGCGGTGCGGGTGCTTGCCGAAGCCCTGCGCCGGGGCGACCCGGTCGTCGTTGATCACGAGCAGATCGGAAAAGCCGACTTGCTTCGGATCGTAGTAATTCGCGAAGGAGAAGGTGTGGCGCGAGCTCAGCCAGCCATGGTCGGCAACGCCTCGGTCCGCAGCTTTTCTGATGTCCAGCATGATGGGCTCCTGTCTTCATTGTGTCGTTAATCGGCCTAAGTGGCCCCGATGAATGACATTTTAGAGTCCCCTGAGGAAACCACAATCCACCTGAATTGAGAATAATTGTCCTATTTTAGATGACAATTGAAGCGGTGCCGTCGCGTGAATTTCCGGCATCGGGACAGGCGATTCCTAGGGCACGGGGTAACGGCGGCGCAAAACGTGTCGAAAGCGGTGCAGGAGTGCGCGTGCCAGGCGCCGATGTGCGAGACTACGAGCCTTCATTCGAAAGGTCAGCCAGCCGGCCCGCGCAATGGCAGAAACGGCAGGCAAGGTTGATCCGCTGGCGGTCGCTCATGCTCATGAGGTGTGGGGGCCGCGTCACGATCCGAGCCACCCATTACTGGAGCATCGTCATGAGCCGCAGTTACGCCTTCCGTATCGTCAATGTCTTCGCCGAATCCACGTTCGGTGGCAATCCGTTGTGCGTGTTCGAAGACGCACGCGGCATGCGCGACGACGAGATGCGATTGCTGGCGCGACAGTTCAACCTGTCCGAGACGACGTTCATCCTGCCGTCCGAGACCGCCGACGCTCACGTGCGCATCTTCACGCCCGGTTACGAAATGCGCTTCGCGGGGCACCCGACGCTCGGCACGGCCCACGTGTTGCGCGCCATGCGCAATATTGGCGACAACGTGACGTTGCAGTTCGCCGCCGGTCTGGTGCCGGTGCAGGCGCAGGGCGATCACTGGACGCTCACGGCGCCCTCGTCCGGCGAGCCGAAGATCGAGAAGGCGACCGAGGCGGATTCGGACATCGCGGCGCTCGTGCGTCTGGGGCGCGACGACCTCGCGCAATCACCGCAGTGGGTCGACACCGGTGCCGATCAATTGCTGATTCCGGTGCGCAATGCCGATGCGGTCGCGCGTGCGCAGCCTGACAGCGCGAAGCTGGAGCGCTGGCCGCTTTCCAGCCTTGAGCGCAAGACCGGCTACGTGTTTTCCATCGACGACCGGACGGGCGACGAATTGCAGGTCACGGCGCGCTACTTCTTCACGACGCAGGGCGGCGGCGTAAGTGAGGATCCGGGCACGGGATCGGCGTGCGCCAATCTGGGCGGCTGGCTGATCGGGCAGGGATACCCGCTGCCGGTGCGCGCGCGCGTGTCGCAGGGCGACGCGATCGAGCGTCCGTGCCGCCTGACGCTCGAAGTCACGGCCAATCGCGAGATTCGTGTCGGTGGAAATGTGATCGAAATCGCACGCGGCGAGGTGAGTCTCTAAGGCATCAGAGCACCGGGGCACAAGGGCACCAAGGGTACTGGGGCGCCAGGACACCAAGAGCAGGCAATCGAGCACGTCAGCACGAAGGTGTCTGGGGCCGGCAAGGCAATCGAGCAGGCAAGTCAGGGGCGAGGGACAACAGTCGTATGTACGCATTGGCAGCACCGGTGGAGACCGAGCTGGACATCAGAAAGAGCCGGTTCATCGGCATTGTCATGCCCGTGGCCTCGCGCGAGGCGGCCATGCGCGAACTTGCCGCGCTGCGCGTGCGGTATCCGAACGCCACGCATTACTGCTGGGTTTTGTTGTGCGATGGCGCATCGGGTTTCGACGACGACGGCGAGCCGGGAGGCACCGCCGCCAAGCCGATGTACAACGTGCTCATGCACAAAGGACTGGCGAACGTATTCGCGGTGGTCGTGCGTTACTACGGTGGCATCAAGCTCGGCGCGGGCGGACTCACGCGAGCGTACGGACAAGCGGTGAGCGAAGCTTTGAAGCTGTCGACGCTCACCGCTGTCGAACCGACGGTCGAGCCCCGGTATCGCTGCACATTCGCGCATGAGGCGACGTTGCGCCGGCTGGCGGAGCGTCATGCGGCGCAGGTGCTCGACGTCGCCTATGACGAGGCCGTCACCCTGCGGCTCCGGCTGAAAGTGCGTGACGTCGACGCATTCGAGGCCGATGCCACGCAAGCGCTTAGCGGCGGCCTCGAACGCTGTCCGGACTGAAGCGGTAGACGATCCGCCATCCAACGAGGTCACGACGAGGTCACGCTTACCGGCGAGGGTGATGTCTTCGGCGCCCTCGCTCACACGCCTGACATGGCGTCGCAAACGCCGTGGGCGTCCCTCCCGCAAATGCAGGCCCGGGATTGCCGCCCTCGTCGCGCGACGCTCAACGCTTAACGCCCAACGCTTAACGCCCAACGCTTAACGCCCAACGCCCAACGCTCAACGCACGTTGATCACGCCTTTCATCCCGGCTTCGAAATGGCCCGGTTCGAGGCATGCGAAGTCCACCGTTCCGGCCTGGGTGAAGCGCCATACGAGTGTCTTTTTCTGACCGGGCTCGACGGTCACGGCGTTCGGTTCTGCGTGGCTCATGCCCGGCATCTGCTGCATCATCTTCGCGTGCTCCGCGAGCGAGGCCGCCGTGCCCAGCGTCAGTTCATGACGGATCTTGCCGTTGTTCGTGACCACGAAGCGTACCGTGTCACCCCGTTTGACGGTGAGCGTGGCGGGCGAGAAGCGCATGGTGTCGCGCATGTCGACGTCGACGGTACGCGTGGCGTTGGCGTCGACCCCCGGTTCACCGATAGCGGTCGCTTCACCGCCGTGGCCGTGCTGCATGTGCATGGCGTGCGCCTCGTCGGCGAGCGCGGGCTTGGCAAAACCGACGAGCGCAAGCATTGCCGCGCCGAGCAGCACGGTGGCGTTGGGGAACTGGCGACGTGACGAGGCGCCCCTTCCGACCGGCGAGTCAGAAGGTGAGGTCACGTCGGCGGCGATCGGCGAGGTGGCGGGCGAAGCGATGTGCGAACGAATCATGATTTGACTCCGGTTTTGCTCGTGCTGGCGGGCTGACGATAGGTAGAGGGTAACGCTGAAGTGCTGCCTTGCCACGGGCTCGCGACGGAGCCGCGTGGCGCGCGATACCAGCCGGGATCGCGATAACTGTCGCGCGGCAGGTCTTGCCGCACTTTCAGGGTGGTGAACATGCCGCCCATTTCGATGGGACCGTACGGGCCGGTGCCGGTCATCATCGGCAGCGTGTTTTCGGGCAACGGCATTTCCATGCCGTTCATCGAAGCGCCCGTCGCGCCCATGGTCATGTAATCGGGAATGATGCGCGCGATCTTCGTGGCGATCTCGCGCTGATTCACACCGAGCATGGTGGGCACGTCGTGCCCCATCGGGTTCATGGTGTGGTGCGACTTGTGGCAGTGGAAGGCCCAGTCGCCGGGTTCGGTGGCGTCGAACTCGATGGCGCGCATCTGACCCACGGCGACATCGGTCGTCACTTCCGGCCATTGCGCGCCGGGTGGGACCCACCCGCCGTCGGTGCCCGTCACTTTGAATTCGTGTCCGTGCAGATGGATCGGGTGATTCGTCATCGTGAGATTGCCGATTCGAATCCGAACCCGGTCCCCCTGTCGGGCGACCAGGGGATCGATGCCCGGAAACGCGCGGCTGTTCCACGTCCAGAGACTGAAGTCCGTCATCTCGTTCACGCGGGGCGTGCGCGTGCCGGGATCGATGGCGTAGGCGTTGATGAGGAACACGTAATCCCGATCGACCGGCAGGAACGACGGATCTTTCGGGTGCGTTACCCAGAAACCCATCATGCCCATCGCCATTTGCATCATCTCGTCGGCGTGCGGGTGATACATGAATGTGCCGGGACGCTTGGCTTCGAACTCGTACACGTATGTCTGGCCCGGCGCGATCGCACGCTGATTGAGTCCCGCGACGCCGTCCATGCCGTTGGGCAAGCGCTGACCATGCCAGTGCACGCTCGTCGCTTCGGGAAGCTTGTTGGTGACGTAAAGGCGTACGCGGTCGCCTTCGACCACTTCGATGGTCGGCCCGGGGCTTTGGCCGTTGTAGCCCCAAAGGTTCGCCTGCATGCCCGGTGCGATTTCACGCACGACGGGTTCGGCCACGAGGTGGAATTCCTTGACGCCATTGCGCATGCGCCACGGCAATGTCCAGCCGTTGAGCGTGACGACAGGGCGGTACGGACGGCCGTTGGGCGGGGCGAGCGGTTTTGCGGTGCTGGCGTCGTCGCGGGTTGCGGCGTCCGGTAGTGCGGCAAGGCTGGTGCGTTCGACGGCGGCCGCGCCCATGACGGCGAGGCTGGCGTCACGCAGGAATCGTCGGCGCGAGGTCATGCGCCACCTCCGTGTTGGTGGGATTGTGAGGGTTGCGCGGGTGTCGCGGCAGGTGCGGCAGGTGTGACAGGTGTGACAGGTGTGGTGGGCGGCGTTTGCGCAGGCGCAGCCGAGGCCCCGGACGTGGCCGAGGAAGCGGGCGCTGTCGCCGATGACGCTGATGATGCCGATGCCGATGCCGCCGCCGCCGCCGACGACGACGGAGCGGGCGATGCCGTCAAGGTCGATGCGACCGGCTCGCCGCCCCCGACGCTTTCGCGAAATGCGGTGTCTGCAAGCCAGTAATCGGATGTGGCGTCGATATAACCGAGCACCGTATCGCGCTGCTCGCGCGCGTCCGTCAGCAGATCGAAGACGCTGGCGAGCATGCCGTTGTAGCGCAGCAGCCACTCGTCGGACACGCGCTGGCGCATCGGCAGAATGGTCGTGCGGTAGTGCTCGGCAATGTCCCATGCCGCCAGGGTCTGGGCACGACGCGTCCTGACGTCCGCGCGCGCGGCCACGGCAACATCCGCCAGACGGTCGAGGCTTTGGCGATAGCGGGCCTCGGCGCCGGCCACACGCGTCGAGCCCCAGTCGAACAGTGGCACCTCCAGCGAGATTTCGTAGCCGTGCTCGCTGGGCGAACCGGTCGCGCTGTTGTTGCGATAGGCCGTGTCGAGCACGTTGACGAACCGTGTGACGCGCGTCAGCCCAAGGTCGCTCGCAGTGGCGTCGAGCGCGACGCGTGCGGCACGAACATCGGCGCGTTCGCGGATCGCCTGCGCTTCGGCGTCAGGCCATGCAGGACGCGTGCGTGGCATCTCGGGCAAACGCGCGGGCAAGGTGAAGCCGAGTTGCTGACCCCATAGCCCCATCTGTCGCGCCAGTTGCTCGCGCGCCCCGTTGGCTTGCTCGCGGGCGCGGGCGAGACGCGTGGCCGTGTCTGCGTAGACGAGATTCTCCTGCGTGCGGCGCATTGCGCTGAAGTTGCCTGCGCGCGCCATGCCGTCGGCGAGTTCGCTGGCGGCTTGCGTCGCGAGGCTGGTCTGTTCGAGGATCTGCACGCGCTCCTGCGCCGCGACCGCTTCGATCCAGGCGCGCCGGGTGAGCGTTGCCTGTTCGACGACGGCCTGCGTCACCTGCGCCTGCACCTGTGCGAAGCGGCGTGCCTCGACACGGGAGGCGAGCGGCATCGTCAGCACACGGACGAAGTCGATGCCCCACGTGCGCTCGATGCTGACGTCGCCTCCGCCCTGAACGCGCTGGAACGCGAAGCGCGGATTGGGCAGGCGTCCGGCCTGCACCAGCGAAGCCTCGGCAATGCCGAGTTCTGCATAGGTCGCCTGCAAACCTCGATGGTTGAGCAGCGTAAGGCGAACGGCGGCGTCCATGTCGAGCGGACGAGCGAGCAAGTCGTCGCGCTCTTTCGCGAGCGCCTGCGCGGTGGCGTCGTCGCGTGCCCATACAGCCGGTTTGCCGAGGCGTTGTTGCGTTGCGTCGGCGACAGGTTTGAAGCCGCCGTCGTCGCTGAACGTCGCGCAGCCCGACAGCGCGAGCACGGCAAGTGCCGCCAGTACGAGTGGGGTCCGGCGCCGCAACCGTTTTTTCGGTTCTGCGGCGCGCCGTGTGACCGGCGTCGCGGACGGTGCGAGCGGCAATGAAAGCGCGCTGATCATCGTACGCCTCCTTGCATGGCGTGGCCCGCATGCGGATCGTCCGCTGCACCGGAGGCCGGCGTCATGGGCATGGCGTGCCCCATTGCCTCGTGCCCGGACATTGCGGGGGCCGCTGCGCCGGAAGCCGGCGTCATGGGCATGGCGTGCCCCATTGCCTCGTGCCCGGACATTGCGGGGGCCGCCGCACCGGAAGCCGGCGTCATGGGCATGGCGTGCCCCATCGCCTCGTGCCCGGACATTGCGGGGGCCGTTGCGCCGGAAGCCGGCGTCATGGGCATCGACATCGGCATCGACATCGCGTGGCCCATGCCGGCATGTCCGGCACCGGACACACTGGCATTGATCGCACGCCAGTCGCCGGTGGCGACGGACAGCGCCGGTCGGGCGAAGTCGTGCAACACGCCGTCGGGAAGCGCGCCGACGGGGGCGTCGGGAGATGCCGGATCGGTCGCGTCCGGCGGCGGTGCTGCACTCTGCGCGCCGATGGCGGGCGCGGCGCCCGCGCCCCATAGCGATAGCGCGATCGGCACACACCATGCGTGCCGTTGTAAGGAGAGAAACGTCATCGAAAGACTCGTCGTGCTGGCGATGCCGGACATCGCGGCGCGCGGCGCCAATGGCTCGCACACCGTCCGGCGTCGCATGTTCATCTGGCAGACGGACTCGTGGCACAGGCGACAGGCGTACGGGCATACAGGCGTACGTCAGCCGGTCGCAGGACAGTGCGTCAGGTCAGTCCGACGGGGGAACGGAGACGGCGAGCATCCGGTGCGAACGCTTGCGGCATGGGTTGATGCCGACACGGCGTACGACCCGATGCAGGGCCGTCAGGCGACGAAGGCTTTGGGGGGACGTTCGAGAACGGCGACGACGGCGCTCGTGGCCGACGTGCGCAGGAAAGGGATGGCCGTGGACGGTTGGGCGTCCGGCAAACGCAACACGAGGTTCGGCGGCAGCGCCGTGCACACGACGCACGCGGCACAGGCGGAGCAACTGCTGTGATGGCTATACGCGCTTTGCGAATCCTGAGACGCCGCATGGGCGTCGCCGCTCATTGCGGTTGTGCCGACGTCGTCGTGATGGTGCATGGCGTCCATCGCGTCCGAACCCATCGTTGCGTGATGCATTTCCCTCATGGCCGCCGTGTCGCCTTGCACGACGGTGGCGGCCATCGACATCGACATCGAACTCGCAGACGTTCCGGGCGCACAATGCGTGCGCAGCGCGGCCATGGCCTGCAACGGCATGGTCACGCATAACAGCATCAGCACGAGAAGTTTGCGCCAGCGATTCATGCCGCGCAGTCTAGCACCGCCCGCCTGCGAATCGCAAATCGAAGTGAGGCACCCCATCGTGAACATTGTGGCGGCGATGCTATCAATGCTCAAACAGATGAAACGTTTCGAAATGCGTGCGCCGTCTCGACAAGGCGACGAGATTGACGATGCAAACGACCGCGACCAGTACGAATAACGGCGCTGAAACCTCGATCGTGTCGCGCGCCAGCAGCGAGAAGACCGTCAACACGATCATGAGGCTGAGCAACACGCGGTGCAGCCAGGCGGCCAGACGCAGATGCCGCTCGGACTGCGCGACCAGGACCACGAGCGAGACATAGAAAGGTGCGGCAATCAGGGCGAGGACGAGCAGCGCGAGCAGCACGCCGAGCACACTGGCGAGGAGTCCGTGTCCGTCTGGGGCGCTTGATTGCACGCCCACGACGGTCGCCGCCGCGAGATAGAGCAGCATCAGACCATCCAGAACGATCGCGAGTCGGTTCATGACATCTCTCCGGCGGAAAAGGTGCGGAGGAAAAAGCGCTCCCTGCAATACGACGGCAGCCAGGGCGTCGGACATTCCGAACTTCCGGTCTCACAGGCGTGGGTGAAGGGCGGGTGGCGGAACCCTCGCCGGTGGCAGGCCAGACTAGCGGCGTCACACGATAATTCCGTGACAGCGGCCGGCGTGTCGGTGGCCGTATCCGTGGCCGTATCCGTGGCCGTGTCGGTAGCCATATCGCGGTGGCCGTCGTCAGCGGGGCGGTGTTGGCGTCGCGCAGGGCCCCAGTCCGCTGTCCGACGCTGAGCAGCCGGGCAGCATGAGGCCGAGCCAGACGGCAGCCGCGTCGATGCTCGCCGGGTCCGACGCCGCCTGCAAACGGTAGATCGCAACGTTGCCGCAGTCGTCGGCGCAGTACAAATCGCGCTCCAGATCGGCCGCGACATCGAGCCGCTGCTGGACGCGGTAGAAGCCCAGCGGCGTGAGATCCTGCACCAGCGCGGCGAGCGTTTCAGGGTAGAGATAGATGTGGGACGGCCAATGACCGTGGCGCAGGCGAAACTTACCGAGCGCGCCGAGTACGTGCGCCAGCGTGCCGCCGTGACCGCGAACGACGTCGATCAGAAACGACGCGCCGCACCCGCTCGACGGCGTCGGACGCGGTGTGGGCGCCGGGTCCGGCTCGTCGGGGCGAAGACCGCCGGGAGGCGTGGGATGTCCCACGGCTTACCCCGCGCCGTGCGCGATTGCGCATGTGAGCCGAAGTCGGCGCACCGCTGACGATGTACGGATATTCACAAACCCTCCGTCGACTGTCAGGAGGTGAGTGCCCAGTGAATATTGGTCTTGTGATTCGATAGTTGCAGAGCCGCGCGGCAGACGAAATCCGCACTTTCGCTTAGTCCGTCGGCATGAGGGCGGGAGAGCGGCGCGCCCAAACGGAAACCGGCGGGCTAAGCCGCCGGTTGAGGCCCCATCGGGGCATCGCCAGCCGCGTGTACCGTCGCGGCATGGTATGGGCCAAGGAGACTTGGCGCCAGCAGGCATTGCCGTCACGCACTGAACCCCTAAGGGTTCCCGGCCGTACCCATGCAGCTTCGCTGCGATTCGAGTATAGGTCGCCTGCGTCGTGCGCCAATCGGCTTTTTAGATGAGCGCGGCCCATGTCCCCAACGCGAACTATCGGCCAGACGCGCACTCGAATTGACGCACGATTTCCCTTGTGACCGTGGTTTCGTCAGCGCAGACTTTGCGTTCTAATGGCACCATTCCAGGCGATGTCGCGAAGTGGCGTAACCCCACCCGGCAAACACGCCGTGCGCCGCCGTACCCCAGTCAAACGTTCCAACAATGTCAACGAAATCTCTACAACGATGGGCCATGCTGGCTTGCCTGTGCGCAGCGCAGTCGGCGTTCGCGGCCGAGCAGTGCGAGGGCATCCTCCTGCTGGCCAAGAGCGCGCAAACCGGTTTTGAGGACGTCACCGGCCCGCTCGTCGCCAAGAACGACCGCGGTGAAAGTTATCAGGCGACGTATTCGGTCCCGGGCGGCGATTGCAAGGTCTTCCGCGCGACGGGACTGGCGCCGACCTACGAGTGCATCTGGGATTATCAGAAGATCACGCCGATGGAGCTGCGCACGCAGGCACAGAAATTCGCCACCGACGTGGCGCGCTGCACCCGGGGCGTGACCACCATGCGCACGACCACGACCAATCCGGCCGGTCTGCCCGCCGAATGGCAGAGCGCGAGCAAGAAATACGCGCGTCCGGTCAATTTCACGATCACCGCACAGGATCTGATGACACCGCGTGGCGAGCGTCTGCGCGAGATCTCGCTGTCGGTCGAAAAGCAGGTCGATAAGTAATCCGACGTTCTCAACGTGGGCAGGTTGTATGCTCGCCTTGCCCCGTCGGGTCAGGTGCGGCGGCAATCGGGCAGGGGGCGAACGCCCGTGCGTTTTCCGTCCGTCCACTCGGTTACAAACGGTTGCAGACCGCTCTGCGCGTTAACATTTTTTCAGTCGACGCTCGTTTGACTGACCCGGTACAGTCATTCTTGAGGCGTATGGCGCACGTGCAACCCGCAGGTGCCGACCGCGTCTCGTGCCCGCCGGCCCCACATTCGTGGCCGGGGTGATGTGGCTGAACCGACATGCGTGCCCGACTTCGCTGGTGTTTCCTGTTACTGCTGGTGTGTGCCTACCCTGCTCTCGCCGATGGCGGGCGCGGGCGCGACATGCTGGACGTGAACAAGGCGTCATTGCGCGAGGACATCAGTCGTTTCAATGCTGATCGGGGGCGGGGGCAGGCGGCCTACCCGAACTGGGCCGCGCCGGCCGAGCCCCGCGAGCGTCAGTACACGTCGCAGGGCGAACCGCGTGGCGAACGCGGCGGCGGTGGCGGCGGCGCAGACGGCCGTCGCAATCGTTGATCGCGTCGCCCTGACACCACACGCGCGCCCCCCACCTTTCAGGTCCTTCCCGCGCACGATCCCGACCTCACATCAGCGCCCGCGACGCTCGTCCGGATCGCGTCGGTCGCTGCCCGCGATCCGGTGGTGCACCGCCAACCCGGGCGGTGGTTTCACCCTCAACCCGGCCATCAATCTCTGCCTGCGGCCCGCCTGAATTTTTTTCCGCCTCGCGCCTTGGCTGCACCGAATGTTGCACATGTGCAACATTGAATGCCTTCGCGCTTCTCCAAAGTCGTTCGTCAGTCGGGCTTGCACAACACCCATCATTCACGCCGAGTTGGGTGAATGTAAGTCATCGCTAACCCTGGGACGTGCACATTATATCGATCCTGTTATACCGAGATTAACTGTGGCGCGGGTGGCCGTCCGATTTTTGGCTCCCCACCATTTCCCGGCCACTTCGTGAGGTGTTTTTTTCCTGGCGGTTCCGGCCTTTCTGCGCATGGTGCGGCTATGCGAGAATCACGGCCGTTTTCACAGGGAGGCGCTTCTCTAACGGGCGTCGGCAGGTCCCGCGCGGGGCGGGAACAGGCACACAAAAGATAGAAATCAAGGAGAAGTCAATGAAGCGCAGTATGGCCAAGGGCATTGGCGGGGCTGTCGTATTGGGCGCCTGCATGAGCGCGATGAGCGCATCGGCAATCGCACAATCGAACGTCACGTTGTACGGTCAGGTCGACGCCTGGGTGGGCGCCGTCAAGAACCCGGGCGAGAATCGCGCCTGGACGCAGGGTGGCGGCGGCATGTCGACGTCCTACTGGGGCATGAAGGGTAACGAAGACCTCGGCGGCGGGCTGAAGGCCGTGTTCGTGCTCGAAGACTTCTTCCGTCCGCAGAACGGTCAGTACGGCCGCTTCCAGGGCGACTCGATGTTCTCGCGCAACGCTTACGTCGGCTTGCAATCGAATAGGGCGGGCACGGTCACGATCGGCCGTCTGACCACGTCGTACTTCGTCTCGACGATTCTGTTCAACCCGTTCGTCGATTCGTACACCTTCAGCCCGATGGTGTTCCACACCTTCGTCGGGCAGGCCGGTCAGGGCATCGTGGGCGACTCCGGCTGGAGCAATGCCGTGATGTACACGACACCGAACTTCAAGGGACTGTCGGGCAGCGTGTCGTATGCCTTCGGCAACAAGGCGGGTGAAACCGGTCAAAACAAATGGAGCGCGTCGGCGCTGTATTTCAACGGCCCGTTCGCCGCGACCGTCGCTTACCAGCAGGTCAAGTTCGATGCGCAACCGGACGACCTCGCCGGCATGGCGGGCTTCCGCAGTCAGCAGGCCGTGCAACTGGGCGCGACGTACGACCTTCAGGTCGTGAAGCTCTTCGGCCAGTATCAGTACATCCGCAACAACGTCACGGGCGGTGGCGTATCGGAGAACGGCGGCCAGCTCGGTGTGTCGGTGCCGTTGGGTAACGGTCAGGTGCTCGCCTCGTACGCGTACACCAAGAGCTCGGGCGCAAGCAACGTCAACCGCAAGACGTGGGCGCTCGGCTACGACTACAACCTGTCGAAGCGCACCGATATCTATGCCGCGTACATGAACGACAAGGTCAGCACGCTCTCGGGCGGCGACACGTTCGGCGGCGGCGTTCGCATGAAGTTCTGATCGCGCTGGGGCGCGCGTATTGCACGTAGCGCCGACGCGCGGCGACCAGGGTAATGAGAAGGGGAAGACTCGGTGTCTGCCCCTTTTTTCGTCCGGGTGTCCGTGTGTCCGAGGGTGCCGATGACGATGCAATGGAAGACGCCAACCGATGATGTCATTGAAGGCGCTGCGCGAAGCGTTTCGCACAGCGGTTTCGTGTGTCACCGATTCGACCTGTCCGCGCTATGATTTGTGCACCGCGCAAGACGGTATTTCCGCCACCAATCACCACAACCGGAGCAGAGACGACATGACGATTCAACACGTAGGCATCATTGGCGCAGGTACGATGGGTAACGGCATTGCACAGGCCTGTGCGGTAGCGGGACTGCCGGTGACGATGGTCGATATCAGCGACGCGGCGGTGCAAAAAGGCGTGGCGACGATTGCCGGCAGCCTCGATCGCCTCATCAAGAAAGACAAGCTCACGACCGCCGACAAGGATGCCGCACTCGCACGCATCGCCACGTCGACCGACTACGCCGCGCTCGCCCACGCCGACATCGTGATCGAAGCGGCCACGGAAAACTTCGACCTCAAGGTCAAGATCCTCAAGCAACTCGAAGGTGTGGCGAAGGACGGCGCGATTCTCGCGTCGAACACGTCGTCGATCTCGATCACGAAGCTGGCCGCGATCGTCGCGAAGCCCGAGCAGTTCATCGGCATGCACTTTTTCAATCCGGTGCCGCTCATGGCGCTCGTCGAGATCATTCGCGGCTTGCAGACGAGCGACGAGACGCACGCGCGTGTCGATGCGCTGGCGCGTGCGCTCGGCAAGTCGCCCATCACGGTGAAGAACGCGCCGGGCTTCGTCGTCAACCGCATTCTCGTGCCGATGATCAACGAAGCGTTCTTCGTACTCGCGGAGAATCTGGCGTCGCCCGAGGAAATCGATGAAGGCATGAAGCTCGGCTGCAATCATCCGATCGGGCCGCTCGCGCTGGCCGACATGATCGGTCTGGATGTGTGCCTGTCGGTGATGAACGTCTACTACGAGGAGTTCGAAGACTCGAAGTATCGCGCATGCCCGCTGCTCAAGGAGATGGTCGCCGCCGGCTATCTGGGGCGCAAGACGGGACGCGGCGTCTACACGTACTGATCGCGATCCGGCACCGGCGCGTGCAGGGCGCGCCGGTGCGCCCCGACGGGGGCCGCGAGCTGTCGCAGGCTCTCGCCAAGGGATGTCGATGCGCGCCCATAGAGGGGTTAGCACCTGTGTCGTACGCATGCCTGCTCAAGCGCGGCGTACGGCTTCGCCCGCGCTTGTTGGCGGCAGACGGGTCGATTCCACAAATGCCGCCGATTCCACAGTGTCCCCAGCATCCCCAGTGTCCCCAGCGTCGGGCGAACGCGACGAACCGTAGCCGCTCGACGATCCCGAGGTCGAGCCGCCGGTTGTCGCCTCGCTCGACGTTACGCGTGTCGAACCGTTCGTCGAGCCCTGCGAGCGAGAGGGACTGGCGGAACCAGGGGGCGACCCCGCGCGGCCTGCCCGGCGGCGTCGAGGGCCGACCGGGCGCGTGAGCGACACGGTGTACGCTTCGCCCGGCCGGTGGCCGATGTCGGCGAAGGCGGCGTCGAGTACGCTTCGCGTTTCCATGGGGTCTTTCGTCAACGCGAACCCGACGGCCTTTACCCGGCTCCATGGATCGAGCAGCACGGTCGAGTCCTGTGCGCTCATGATGAGCCCGGCGAAGTTGGTGCCCGTAATTCCGTCGACCCCCAAGCCGTCGCCCCCCGAGCCTTCGGCATCGACGGGTGTCGCGAGTTCGAGCGCGTCGATCAATTCTTCGGATGCCGTATAAAGTACGAGCACATGCGGTGCACGATGCTTCGGTCGCACGGTGATCATGCGGAGGCACTCGCCGTGCACGCCGCCTTCGATCAGAAAGTGAAACAGGATCTCGGCGTTTTCCTGACAGAACGCTTCGGCGGCCGGATTCAGCCGGTAATGACTGGCGGTGACGAACGCGGCGAGGCGCTGCCGGTCGAGCAACGAGGCGCCGGGTGGGGCGTGTTCCAGCACGACGCGAACGACGTCGCGATGGCGGAGGATGGCGCTTTCGTCAGACGCGTCATATGTGCCATATGTGCCACGCGCGTCATACACGTCATGCGCACGGCGATCCGCCCGGTCGCTGCGCATCCGCGCCATGCGCGACACCTCGGCGTACGCACCGGCGATTGCGTTCTGCACGTCGTCGTCGCGCAAGTGGCTGAGCACGGCGTCGACGTCATGACGATTCAGGGCGATGCTGTCGGGTGCCGTCGCCCGGCGGTCTCCGACGCTGCACGGACCCAGCGGCGCGTGGGCTTCCCAACGGCCGGTTTTGCGGTCGTACGTCACCGGCACCCGGGCCAACGGGTGCTGCGCGGCGTCGATGAGCCAGTGGTCCTCGCTATGACTGCGGGTTGCGAGATAGTAACCGGCCTCTCCGCGCAGGTAATGGCGCCCGTCGACGACAACCATCCGCCCGCCGCCGCCTGCGGGCAACCGCTCCAAGGCAAGCGGTTGTGCGTACCCTTGCAGATAGATGTGCTCGCTCGTGATGGTCAGCGGCGCAGGCAACTCGGCGGCAACGCCGGCCTCTGCCGACGCGTCGTCGTCGATGCCAGCGTTTTCCATGGCGAGTTCCCGAACGCCTGACGCCACTTTCCGGTCGACGGCGTCGACGGTTTTCTGCGGGGCCTGTTCGAGGTGATGCGACGCGCCGCCGCCGACCGGTTTGTCCGGTGTCGTCTGCGGGGCGCGGCCCGTCGCACCTTGCCGACCCGGCAGGACAGCCCGCCCGGGAGGTGCCGGACGTGCAGGAGGTGCATGGGGTGCAGGGGGGGCAGGAAGCGCCGGACGAACGGCAGGCGCGGGACGAACCGGTCGAATGGCGTTGCCGAGCGCACGCGTCATCACCCGTGGGTCCGCGCTTTGCAGAATCGAGACGATGCGATCGGTCGAAATGCGCTTGCCTTCGATGCCGTCGGCCACGACATCCGTCACTTCCGACGGCACCCGCAGGATCGCGACCTCCGGTATCAACCCGGTCGCTATATCGACCAGGTGCGCGCGCTGTTCGATGTCTTCGCGCGTTTGCGGACTGAATTCCTGTCCGGTGAGCAACGCATAAATGTCGGCCACCGATTCGCCGAAATTCTTGAAGGGTTCGCTGCCCGACCCGATCGATCTCAGCACGTCCTGCGAGGTATACCCGCGTTTGATCGACACTTGCGGAGCAACGGGCTGCGCGATCACATCGGCGTCGCTGTCGACGCTGGCGACGCTTTCCGACGTTACCGCCTGAGCGCGCGAGCAATCGTCGTGGCGTTCTCCCGAGGGGGCGGCATCGTCACATCGCGGCGACGTCTTCGGCACGAAGCTTGCCGCAGGCGGGACGAGGTTCGCCACGAGCATGAGCGCCAGCGCGGCAGGCCAGACGGTCGTCGCGGAAGGCCCGGGCGGTGACGCGCCGTCCGACGTCTGCACACGCGTTCGCGGGCGATGCGATGCGCGAGAGAACGTGTAGCGAAAGCGAACGTTTCGCCCCGGCGTCATGCCGGGGCGAGCAGACGTCAGCCGGTGTTGTACGGCCGCAGGGAGCGAGTACCCGGGAGCGACGGCGTCGGCACGGCGATACGAAACATAGGGCATGACAACGTCTCCGAAGGAAAGATGGCGACGCGCGCGAGGCGTCAGGTTGTCGGGTTTTCCGGGACTGCCGGAGACTGCGGCGGGGGACGCGGCGGCCGCCACGATGTGTCGGGATGGGTGTGACGGCGTGCTTCGTGCCCCATGTCGAACGTCATGCTCGATCCAGAACTGGACACCGACACGGTGGCCGTACCCGACATGCCCGATGTTCCCGAGGCGTCCGACATCCCCGAGCTTGCGGCGCTCCCCAGACTGCCGAGGCTGCTCTGGCTGCTCAGCGGGCCCTTGCGCACCGCAAGCGGACGCGTGACCGACACGGTGTATGGGCTGCCGGTCCGATGACCGATATCGGAGAACGCACTGTCGAGAATATCGACGGCATCCTGCGGACTGTCGGCACGCGCGAACGAGATGGCCTTGTTGCGACTCCACGGGTCGAGCAACAGCGTCGTATCGCGGGTCATGTATGCCGCCCATGCGAACTGCGACGACGAGATGCCGTCCTGACGCAGACTGACCCGGGGTTGCGGCGTCGATGCGTCGAGCATTTCGACAAACCGGTGCGACTCCGTGTAGAGCACCATGACGTGAGGCGATCGGTTCTTCGGCTGCACGGTGATCATCCTGAGCTGATTGCTATCGATGCCGTCTTGCAGCAGGAAGTAGAACAGGACCTCCGCATTCTCCTGACAGAACGCTTCCGCCGAGGGATGCGAATAGTAGTAACGCGCCGTCACCTCCGAGGTCAGACGCTGCTGCTTGACCAGCGGCATGCGACGGTCGATGTCCTTCATCGCAGTGCGCAGCGCGGCCCGGTGATCGACGATGGAGTGATCGCGCAGAGCGCGAAGGTCGGGACGGTTCGAGCGCACGAGATGGAGCCTGCCGAGATCGGCGAATGCGTTCTGAATGGCCTCCTGCGCCGATTCATCGGGCAGATGACGCGTTGCCGCGAAGATGTCGTGGTAGCTCCCGGCGATGCTGTCGGGCGTCATCGGACGGCTCGATCCGCATCCACCGCCGCACATGCGCAACGGTTCATGCGCCCGCCATTCGCCGGTCGCCGGATCATAAGTGACGGGCACTTGCGCACGCGTGTGACGTGGCGCGTCGATGAGCCAGTGATCGGCGCTGACGCCTGGCGTCGCCCGGTAGTAACCGGCTTCGCCGCGCAGGTAGTGATGCCCGTTGACGATGACCAGACGCGTGGCCTTCGCTGCCGGTAATTCCGCCTCAGAGAAGCGTTGCTCGTAACCGTCTAGTTGCTCGAATTCTCCCTGTATCGCGAAACGGCTCACCGGCGGTTCTCCGCTCGACAGGTTGTCGGGCACGCTCACGATGCCGAGATCCTCGTTCGGGATGGGCCAGGGGGCTGGCAAGGCCGACAAGTCCGACATGTCCGACACGCCCGACACGCCCGACAAAGGTCCCTCGTGGGCGACGGGCGGCTGCAACGGGGTCTCGTGAGACGTCGTCGGGGTGCCACCGCCACCGCCACCGCTGCTGCTGCTGCTGCTGCTGCTGCGGGGTGACGCAAACTGCACCAGTCCGATCAGCCGCTCGGGGGACGGGGGTTTGCCTTCGAGGCGATCGGCCGTGGCGTCGGAAATCTCCGCAGGCAGGCGCAGCCATTGGACTTCCGGAATGAAACCCGTCGTGATGTCGATGGCGGACGCCCAGTCTTTCACCGTCTTGCGCACCTCGGGTGAGACTTCGTGCCCTGTGAGGAGCGTGTAGGCGTCCGAGATCGACTCGCTCGTGCTGGAAAAGGGGGCGCGTGCGGCGGCCACGGCGCGCAGCAAGTCGATCGGCGCGTACTGAGATTTGATCGCCGGTGTTTTGACGGGCTCGACATGGACCGCCTCCCATGCGGACGCACCCGGGACGTCGTCGTTTCGCGCGGGCGTTTGCGAGGGGGTGGGGCGATGGCGCAAATCTCGCGGCACCGCCGCCGAGGCGGGCGTGACGAAGTTCGCCACGAGCAGGAGCGCGAAGGCCGCAGGCCAGACGGTGTCGCTGCGTCGCGGGCGGGAAGTGGGCGCCCGCGACGCAGCGATGGCGTCGCGCGTGGCGTGCGCCGGGCGCGCGCTGCGGAATGTGACGGGGAATGTGTCGGGGCATGTGTTGAGCGGTGCGCCTGACAATGGACGTTCAAGCGCGCGGGCGTGTCGTTGATGAGAGGCGGGAGACGGCGAGGCGTGCGGTGCGCCGTAACACGCCGGCATGTGGATGGCGCGACGATGGGCGGTCAATGGCATGGCGATATCTCCGAAGGAAAAGCTGCATGGACGACGGATGTCGGCGGGTGCCGGGCGGTTACACCATCACGCCCGTACCGGAGTTGCCCGCAACGCCGCCGGACTTCGAAGCGCTCGCCGGGCCCGGCATGTGCGCCGACGCACTGCCCAAACTGGTCGAGCCGCTTGATCCACTCGTGCCGCTTGTGCCGCTCGTGCTACTCGTACCGCTGGACAGGCCGACACTGCTCCCGCTTCGGCTGCTGCCCGTGCTGCCCAGGCTGGTCGCACTCTCCCGACGCGTGCCGAGCGGGCGCGTGATGGAGACCCGATACATGCTGCCGGGCCGATGGCCGATGTCCGCGAAGGCGGCGTCGAGCGTGTCGACCAGATCGACCGCATGATTGGCGTTCACGAAGGCGGTGGCGCGCGCGCGGCTCCATGGGTCGAGCAGTACGGTCGAATCGCGAGACTCATAGACCTCGCGCGCGAACAGCATGTCGTTGATGCCGTCGGGTTCGAAGTTCAGCGGTGGTTGCGGCGTGGCCGCTTCTAGCAGACCGATGAGACGTTCCGACTCCGTGTAAAGCACCAGCACATGCGGCGGCCGGTTCTTCGGTTGGACGGTGATCATGCGAATGCGATCGGGAGGAATACGGTTCGCGAGCAGATAGTGAAAGAGGATCTCCGAGTTTTCCTGGCAGAACGCTTCCCCGTAGTGATTCCAGTAGTAATGCATCGTCGTGATCAATGAGGCCTCTTCCTGCTGCTTGATCAGCGGCACGTTGCGCCTGATGCGCTTCATCGAGGCGCGCAACGCCGCGCGGTGATCGATGATCGAGTTGTCGCGCAGACTATGCAGATCGGGGCGATTGCTGCGGATCAGATGCAGCAGGCTGAGGTCGTTGAACGCGTAGCGGATGCCTTCGCGCACGTTGTCGTCACGCAAATGCGCGAGCGCGTCGATGATCTTGTCGCGGTCCATGGCGATGCTGTCCGGCGTGCCTTCGCGGCTCGATCCGCAGCCGCCGCCACAAAGCCGCAACGGCTTTTCCGCGTGCCAATTGCCGGTGACAGGGTCGTAAATGACCGGTACTTGCGCGGCGTGGCCGCTCCCGCGTGGCGCCAGGACGAGCCAATGATCGATGCTTCGCCCGCGCATGGCCCGGTAATAGCCCGCCTCACCTCTGAGGTAATGCGATCCGTCGACCATGACCAGACGGTCGGTGTGCCCGGCGGGCAGCCGGTCTTGCGGCAGCGTTTGCGCATAGCCGTTCAGATGCTCGTGTTCGCCCTCGATGTGCCACCCGGTCGGCAGCGCCGGCGGCGCGACGTTTGTCGCACGCGACGAGTGCGCGACGCCGCCCGGATTGTCGACAGTCGCGATCGCGCCTTCCGGCTTTGTCGCGAGGGGCTCGCGTTGCGGGTCGGCAGGCTCGCGCGCCGCTTTCTTCCGCGCAGCGAAGCGCTCCGGATAGCGTTGCTTGTACATCTCGCGGAAGTCGGGACGCGCCTGCACGATTCCGCGGCTCTTCCAGTTACGGGCGTCGGCAGACTGCACCATGGCGGCCAGACGCTCGACGCTCGTCTCGCGGCCTTCGATCCGGTCGGCTGCGATGCCGGCCGCCTCGCCGGGCATGCGCGTCAGACCGACGTCCGGGATCAGTCCGGTCGCGAAGTCGAGCGCTTCGGTCCATTGTTCGAGTGTCTTGTACGTGTCGGTGTCCACCGTCTCGCCGGTCACTAACGAGTACATCTGAAGCAGGGCATCGCCGGCGTTCTGAAACGGCGCACTGGAAGCGGCGACGGCGGAGAGGAACTCCGAGAGGGTGTAATCGGTTTTGATGACGCGGTTTTCCACGGGGTGAATCGCAACGACGTCCCCGGCGCCGCTTTTCCACGACACGTTGACGCTGGGCGCGTTCGCGTGTGTCTGGCTCGCGTCGAATCCCGGCGCCGTGTCGATGACATCGGGCGACTGCCGGAGCACGCCCCGGGGCAGGCCGCTACCTGCCGGCGGCATCATATTGGCGACGAGGAGCACTGCGAACGCAGCGGGCCACACCGCCTGGGCCCGACGTGACGGCCCCGTGTCCTGTCGATGGCGCGTTGCGCTCGGTGGCTGACGCTCCGTGGCGATTTGCGGGGTGTGGGCGGTGCATGCGGTGGATGTGGTACGTGCAGTCCGTGCACGACGAAACGAATGCGCCAGACCGGGACTGGCGCGTAAGAGCGCAGACGTGGTCTGGGCGCACGGCGTCATGCCGTAGCGTGGCGTGGCAGGGATCGCACGGCAATGTGAAGCGTATGGCATGGAAACGTCTCCGGAGAATCGCCGATGCAGCGGTGAGGCCGGGTGGCGAGGGAGCTTCCCCGCGCGCCGCATCGAGGCGCAGGCGGGGCGAAGTCGAGGCGTCGTGGAGACTTCAGAAGCCGTCTTCCGGCGTGTCGTCGGACGATGACGTCAGGTCCGGGCCGGCGTCCGGGTCTTGCGGCGTCGGCGGATCGAAGACGCTGCCGTTGCTCTCGCTACCGAGGCTCACCGGACTGCCGGGACTGCCCGAGCTGCTGGTGCTGCGCAGACGCGAGCCGGGCGCGTGCGTGCCGAACGGACGGGTGATCGAGACGACGAAAGGATGTCCATCGCGATGCCCGAGTGCGCCCAGCACACGATTGAGCCGTTGCTGCACGTCGCGATCGGTGCTCGTTCCCGCGAATCCGGTGGCCTTCGTCCGGCTCCACGGATCGAGCAGCAATGTCGTGTCGCGGGTGAGGAAGATGGCGCGCGAAAACATGCGGTCGCCGATGCCGTCGGGGCGCCCGTAAATCAGTGGCTGCGGGGTGGCGACGTGCAGCATGTCGATGAACGTTTCCGACTCCGTGTACAGCACCATCACGTGCGCCGGGCGATGCTGCGGCTGGAAGGTGATCATGCGAATGCGGTCTTCGGGCACGCCGCTTTCCAGCAGCAGATGGAACAGGATCTCGGCGTTTTCCTGACAGAAGGCCTCGGCCTGCGGATTGTCGGAGTAGTACATTGCCGTGGCGGCGGCGACTTGCTGTTGTTGTTGTTGCAGCAAGGGTGCGTCGCGGTCGATGTTACGCATCGCTTTGCGTAGCGCTGCACGATGGCCGACGATCGAGTAATCGCGCGAGGCACGCAGATCCGCGCGGTTGCCGCGCAGCAGCCGCAAGCTGCTCAGATTGCCGAATGCCGCCTGAATGGCGTCCTGCGAATCCGCATCGGCAGACGGTCGTTCAGCGGGGATCGGTTGCGCGTAGCCGGCGAGATGGTCGTGTTCGCCAGTAATGCGCGGGATGCGTGCGATCGCGTCGATCTCTGGCACCCGGGCGACTGACGGCGTGTCGTTCGTTGCGGGGTTGGCGATGCCATTCTCCGCTTCATCCGGCGCTTCATTCTCCGCGTCGTGCGCGGCGTTGTCCGTCGCGAGATGAACCATTGTTTCGACCGGCACGGTGTCGTCGGGCTGGCGCGGAATTTCGGCCGGCATCCGGTCGATCCCGGCCTCGGAGCGCATGTCGCCCGGAGGTTGCCGCGCCTCGGGCGCGACAGGTATCACGACGGATTCCGTCGGCCTATCGGCGCGCCATGTGCGCGGGTCGAGGACCTGCATCAGCGTTGAAATGTCGTCGGCCCCCGGCGCACGTCCTTCGACCTGTTCGACGGCCACATGCGAGATGTCGCCCGGCAGCCGGGACATGCGGACCTGGGGCACGAGCCCCGTGCCGATGTCGAGCATCCTGCCGCTGCGCGCAATGGCACGCCGGGTTTGCGGCGCGGGCGCGTCGCCGGTGAAGACTGCGTAGGCGTCGCTTAGCGACTCGCCGAATTTCTCGAACGGTGAGCGCGATGCCGCCACGATTCGCAGCATGTCCATCAACGTGTAATCGGAACGAAAGCGCGTGTACTCGACGGGACGGATATCGACGTCTTCCGACGCGGGCGTGGTGCTCGAAGACGCGATGGCATGGGCGTCTGGCCGCGCGTGCGTGGCGAGCGGCGCAATGTGAGGCAGCGAGTAGTCCTCGTCGTTGGGATCGGCGACCAGATTGCGTCGGGGAATCGCACCGGCCGCCGGCGCCGCGAGATTGGCGACGAGCAGAATGGTGAGTGCTGCCGACCATCCGCCACCGGGTCGCGTCGCATTCGCGTTGCCGCGGGTACGCCGGGATCGTCCGGCGTCGCGATGAGAGGCATGCGGGATATCGATCCGGCGGCCTGCACGTCGAAACGTGCCGGTGAATCCGTCCGGCCCGCCGGCGGACGGCTCGCGACGCTGTCGCGCGTGTGACAACCCGTAGTGCGGCGTGGTGTGCCGAATGCTGTGATACGAGACGTGCGGCATGGCGCCTTCTCCCGAAGTGGGGACCACGGAACGCGGCGCGGTGCAAACGCGGGTGTTCCTGTGGCCCGGGATGAGAAGACTGCCATCGCTGCGATGCAGCGGGCTTGCGTATCGGTCAGAGCGATTGTCGTTTTGTGGCCGCTCGCCTGTCGTCGCTTGGCGGGTTGGCCATCAAACGGAGGGACCTATGGTGTCGTCGGATGACGACGAAGGTGCGTCGTCCCGGCGATCGGTGGATTCGGCGGAGTCGGCAGATTCGGCAGATGCAGAGGATTCAGCGGCCACGTGTCCCGATTCCGCTGAGCCTGCCTGCGCGGCCATCGCCTGCGTTTTCGCCGCCTTTCGCAAGCTCGCGATGCTCTGCCTGACGAGGTGAACCCGCTCGCGCGGCGCCGGATAGGGGCGGGTGACAGACACGACGAACGGATTGCCTTGCCGGTGCCCGGCGTCGGCGAGCGCGACATCGAGCATGCCCATCAGCTCCTCGATGTCGTCGGCGCTCCTGAACGACGACGCTTTGACCCTGCTCCACGGATCGAGCAGAACGGTGGAGTCTCGCGTCAGGAACACGGCCGCCGTGAATTTCTCCCCGTTGATACCGTCGACGTGTCCGACCACCGGCGGCTGCGGCGTGTTCAGTTCCAACAGATCGATGAACTGATCGGACTCCGTGTACAGCACCATGACGTGTGGCGGATGCCCCTGCGGCCGCACCGTAATCATGCGGATGTGATGCGAGGGCACGCCACGTGTCAGGAGGTAGTGGAAAAGGATTTCGGCATTCTCCTGACAGAACGCTTCGGGGCTGAGCGTGTAGAAGCCGGTCTCGGCGTAGTTGTCGTAATGGATGGTCGTGATGGTCGCCGCTTCGCGCTGTTGCTCGAACAGCGTTGCATGGGGATCGAGACGCATGAGTTGGGGCACCAGCACCCGGCGGTGTTCGACAATCGAGTTGTCGCGCATCGCGCGCAGGTCTTCCCGGTTGGTGCGCATCAGATGCATGCGACTGAGGTCGTCGTACGCGAGCAGGATGGCTTTCCTGATCTGCGGATGCTTGATGTGACGGATCGCGTCTGCGACCTGATTCAGACTCATGCCGACGCTGTCGGGGGTGGACTCGCGGCTCGGGCCGCAACCGCCGCCGCACAGGCGCAATGCGCGCTCCGCACGCCACGTGCCGGTTCGCGGGTCGTACGTCACAGGGACCTGTGCGCGGCTGCCGCGCGGCGCGTCGACAAGCCAGTGCTCGACGCCGGACATTGCCGGCGCGCCGGTTGCGCGCGTCACGCGGTAATCGCCGGCCTCACCGCGCAGATAGTGATGACCATCGACGAGAATGAGTCGGCTGTGCGACTCGGGTGGGCGCGATGCCGGTGGCAGGTGCTGCGCGTAACCCGCGAGGAATTCGCGCTCTCCCTCGATGTATCGGGGGCGCGCGGACGTTGCCGGCGGCGCGGCGCGTGTGTCGTGAGCGGTGTCCGGTACCGCGTCGGCAACGCCGCCGTCGGCGGGGGTGTCGGGCGCGTCTGCGGGGTCAGCATGCCCGGCATGACTGCCGTCGGGCTCGCTGAGGGCAACCGCGTCGGCAGGCGCGGGTGGCGCTTCGACAAGGCCGTGATCCCAAGCCGGCGCTGGCGGGAACGCTTTTCCCGTCGCCGTATCGCGGGGCGCGACGCCGGCGTGCATGGAATCCGGCAGACCGAGCGAACGCGGATCGCTCATCTGGATCAGGGACGCGATGCGTTCGGCCGCCGGCACCTGTCCCTGTGCGGCGTCCGCAGCCAGATCCGCGGCGTATCCCGGAATGCGCAGTCGCTGCACGGACGGCACGAGGCCCGTGACCAGATCCACGAAGTCGCCCACGCGCTGCATCGTGGCCAGCGTGTCTTTGTCGATCGCCTCTGCGCTGACGGCGAAGTGCAAGTCGTCGATCGACTGCCCGAGATGGCGGAACGGCGCACCCGCCGACCCGATCGCTCTCATCAGATCCGGCAACGGGTAATCGGTCTTGATGGCGATGCGCCGCACCGGCACGATCCTGACGTCGTCCCCGACGCTGCGTTGTGTGGTGACGTCCGGGGTGTCCGGGCGTCGAAACCGTGCTGATGGCGATGAGGAGGCTGACCGTGCCGCGGGCGATGCGAGCGTGGGAGCGACGAGGTTCGAGACCACGGCGAGCGCGAGGATAGCGGGCCATACGGTCGTGCGCTGCGGGGCATGGTCGGCAACATGCCGGGCGTGTTGCGAGCGGCGTGGCGTGCTGCGCGCGCTGACGGAATTCGCGCGTTGCGTGGCGCGCGAGCCACGAAAACGATGGGGAAACTCATGCGCATGCCGATGGGTGTCGGCGGTGTGTGACAGCGTGTAACGGGGCGTGGCGACAAACGCGCGGTGGTGGTGCGGCATGTGGGGCATGGGAAGACCTCCGGAGAACAGGCCGGGCTTGCGCAGCGTCCGTCGTCTGCGATGCCTCAGCCGGGGGGAGGAGATTGCCATTGCCGGGGGGGCCGACGCTTGCGGTTCGGCCGGGCGCGTTGTCGATTTTTTGTCGACCCGTCAGATCGCATCACATCGCGTCAGGCGCAGTCATGGTCTCTCATGGTCGCTCATGGCCTGTCATGCCCCGTCGCCCGCCGGTCGTGCACGACGCGAGCGCGCGCGTCTCGCGTCGCCGGGCGCTATCGATCACCTCCGATCGACTTCGCTCCAGTCCGAATTCAATCCCAATTCAAGCCAAAATGAACGCGGTCGGTCAGCCTGCCAGTCGCTTGCGCGTGTCGTCGTACTCCTGCTTCAGGCGCGCGATGATCTGTGCCGCCGGGCGCACATCGTCCATCAACCCCACGCCCTGACCCGCGCCCCAGATGTCCTTCCAGGCTTTCGCCTTGGAGAAGTTCATCGCGGACTTGTCGGCAGTGGGCAGGTTGTCGGGATCGAGCCCCGCATTGAGAATGCTCTGGCGGATGTAGTTGCCCGACACGCCGGTGAAGAGGTTCGTGTAGATGATGTCGTTAGCGCTGGCGTCGACGATGGCCTGCTTGTAGTTGTCGCTCGCGTTCGCTTCCGTCGACGCGATGAAGCGCGTGCCGATGTAAGCGAGGTCGGCGCCCATCGCCTGCGCGGCGAGAATCGAGCCGCCGTTGGCGATCGAGCCGGAGAGCACGAGGGGGCCGTCGAAGATCTTGCGCACTTCGCCGACCAGCGCGAACGGCGAAAGCATGCCCGCATGACCGCCGGCGCCGGCCGCGACGAGGATCAGGCCGTCCACGCCCGCTTCGAGCGCCTTGTTGGCGTGACGCAGGTTGATCACGTCGTGCAGCACAATGCCGCCATAGCTGTGCACCGCGTCGAGCACTTCCTTGGGCGGCGCGCGCAGGCTCGTGATGAAGATCGGCACGCGATGCTCGACGCACACGCGCACGTCGTGTTCGAGCCGCTGGTTCGACTGATGCACGATCTGGTTGACGGCAAGCGGGCCGACGACCGCCTCCGGATTCGCCGCCTTGTACGACGCCAGCTCCTCGGTGATGCGCGCGAGCCAGTCTTCGAGAATCTGCGGCTCGCGCGCGTTGAGCGCGGGGAACGAGCCGACGATACCGGCCTTGCACTGCGCGAGCACCAACTCCGGATAACTCACGATGAACATCGGCGAGGCCACCACAGGCAGCGCCAGGTTTTGCAGAATCTTGGGAAGGGCCATGAAGTCTCCTGGATCAGGACGTTCGGTAAGCGGCGCGCGTTGCGTGCCGTCTCGCCCATCGGACGGCGCCGGATGCCTGCCGCCGAAAGGGGAAGCACATTCGCGAACGGTCGTTCGATTATAGGGGGATTCCGACGTTGCCCGACGGGCGGCCACTCGAAGAAAGCTTCGGTTCTTGCCGGGCGACGGCTCCCGTATCAGGGAAAGTCCTCTTGGGCGGCGTGCGTGGGCTGACTACGATGAAAACGCGTGCCAGGGGACATCGGCAACATGGTGTCGCAGGACGAGCGCCGCGTTAGCGACCGCAGTGCTCGTCCGGCACGTCACGTCCTCAAACGCCGCTTGCCGTCAACGGTAAGCGGCGTTATTTTTTTCGCGCTCGCCAGTGGGGTTTGCCGACGTCACCCGCATGCAAAGCGTGCTCAGACGGCATGCAAGGTGTCCGTCTCGCTCACGTAGCGCAGCGCACCCGACTTCGCGAGGTCCGCCACCAGGGTATCGAGCAGGGCCGGCCAGCCCGACGGCGGGGCAAGCATCGCCGCCGCATTGCGCCACGCCCGCGCCGTGTCGAGCGTTGCCTTGAGCGTGGCGCCCGTCATCTCCCCCTCGGCCATCAGCCGGAAAACGATCAGCACCTTGAGGGCGTTGCGCGCATTGCGGGCGGGATCGCTTTGCAGATAGTCCAGACGCGAACGCGCGGCGGCCAGCGCGCCGTCGATATCGTCGAACGGCTTGCCATGGCCGGGAATGACCAGCGAGACGTCGATCTGTTCGATGAGGTCGAGCACGGCGGCCTGCTCGGCGAAGCCCGACTCGCCATCGAGTTCGGGGAAGATCACGCCGAAACCGTTTTCCCACAGGGCGTCGCCGGAAATCAGGATGCCGTCGGCGGCGTGATAGAGCATGAGGGCGTGCGGGTCGTGTCCCGGCGCGCCAAGCACCAGCCATTCATGATCGCCAAGAGCGACGGTGTCGCCGGGCGAGAGCGTGTCGTCGAACGTGAAACGCGCGCATTGCTGGCCGGTCGCCTCGAACGACAGGCGGCGCTCGTCCCAGTGGCGGACCGGATCGGCCTCGGCCGCCGGCACCCAGGTGCGGCAACCGTAGCGCGCCTGTAGCGCGGCGTTGCCGCCGCAGTGGTCGGAATGCAGATGCGTATTGATCAGGCGCGCGAGCGGCTGGCCTTCGGGCAGCGCATGCGCGACGAGCGCCAGCGTTTGTTCGGAATGGCTGACGTAGCCGCTATCGACGAGTGTCGGCGCATCGCCGAGGAACAGCACGTTGTTCGATGAGAGCCAGCCGCGCTCGAACACGCGCAGCCCGGCGGGAAGGGCAAGCGAGGTCATTGGGCGTGTCTCATAAGTCGTTGAAGATCGCAGCGTATCGGGAAACGGTGCACAGCGCCGCGTTCACGCCGGTTTGGCGCACACGAGGATTTTGGCCGTGGCGGCGATCACCGTCTCGCCGCGCTGGTTGACGGCGTGGCCGTCGAGCGACACGATGTCGCCCGCGAGGGACGCCTTCCACAGACTGCCGGTGACGGTCCAACTGACGGTAATGTCGTCGCCTGCGTGCACCGCGCGTCGCAGCTTCATGTCGAATTCGAGCCCGAGCGGTTGCGCCGTCTTCGAGTAATGCGTGGCGAGCAAGGCGGCGAGGTAGGACATCTGCTGCGTACCCGACGAGATCAGCCCGCCGAAACGCGGGTCGGCGGCGGCGTAGTCGGCGTCGAGATGCAACGGATTGAAGTCGTGCGCGAGCGTGGAGAACTCGCGGATCGAATCCGGCGAGAAATGATGGCTGGCGGAGAACGTCTCGCCGACGGCAACGATTTTTCCCATATGCGATGGCGGAAAGTTTGAGGGCGGTGGCGGCGCGCCTGGAACGACGGTCAGCGCCTACCCGGAGCGAACTCAGGACGCATTGTCCGCACTGTCGTCTCCCGGACTGTTTTGCGCGACCACGCGGCGATGCATCTCGGGCGGCGCTTCATGCTCGGCACGTCGCGCGGGCAGCAGCGACCATACGACGCGCTTCGCGTCGTCCGCCATGCTCGACCACGACGCGATCTCGTCGAGCGTGCGCCAGCACCCCGAGCACCAGCCCGTGGCCGGATTCATGCGGCAGATGTTGGTGCAGGGCGACGGCACGGGAGCGTCGAGCGAGGTCATGAGCGGGCCGTGAGGATGAGGTCAGACAGGCAAGCCGAGTTTTTCGGCCTTCTCACGCAGCTTGCCGTGAAAGCGTTCCCGATCGACGATGACGCGCTCATGCGTGCCGGCGCTCACCTTGTCGAGACCGTCCCATGCTTCGACCTCGAAGCGCAGCGTGCGGCCCGCGACATCGACGAGCTTGCCCTGAATGCGCAGCGTGTCGCCCGCCGGTGTGGCAGCCAGGTGCGAGAAGGAGACGAGCGTGCCGAGCGACTGCTCGCGCGGCCAGTCGAGATACGGACGAATGGCTTGCAGGCAGGCGCATTCCAGAATGCCCGCCAGGTAGCCGGTTGCAAGCACCGCAGGCATCTCGCGGCAGAGTTCGACATCGTCGTACAGTTCGGGCACGACGGCCTTCTTCGGCACGCGATACGTCCACTCGAATGTCAGGCCCGGCACAAGTTCGGGGCTCGGCATGAAAGGTCTCCTTGAGGTTGTGGGGGCGGCGTGGGCGGCGTGGGCGATGTGCCGACGCTTGCGCGAGACGACGACGTATCAGGCGCGCAGCGCGACGTCCACGACCGGCGCGCCCGTCATGGCCACCAACTGTTGCGGCGTGAGGTTGAACACGGCGTGCGGGTGCCCGGCGGCGGCCCACAAGCTCGCGAGCTTCAGCAGGTCTTCGTCGATCAGCGTGACGGGCGAGACCACGTGCCCGATGGGGCTCACACCGCCGATGGAATACCCCGTCTTCTCCTTGACGAAGCGGGCGTCGGCACGCGCGAGTTCACCGACTTGCGCGGCGACCTTCTTCTCGTCCACCCGATTGACGCCGCTGGCGATGACCAGCACCGGCGTGTCGTCGGCGGCGCGGCGGAAGATGATCGACTTCGCGATCTGCGCGACTTCGCAACCGAGACCGGCAGCAGCTTCTGCCGAGGTTTTACCCGTGGCCGGCAGCAGCACGATCGGTTGATCGTGGCCCATGCCGGCGAGCAGTCGTGCGACGTGGCGTGCGCCTTCCGGCAGGTCCTGCTCGGTCGCGGATTCGGGGATTTGCGGTGTTTCGCTCATGGTCGGGTCCGTTGGCCTCACGCGGTTCGCGCGAGGCGGGTTCGTTGTGCCGGGAAGTGACGCCAGGTGACGCCAGGGGACGCCAGGGGACGCCAGGGCATCATGCGCTGGCGGCGACATCCTTCATCTTGGCGAGCATCGCGCGGCCCACGCGCGAGGCGTTCGGGCGGCCGATGGCCTGCGAAATATAGTCGCCGGTGTGTACGACGGCTTCCAGATCGATGCCCGTCTCGATACCGAGGCCTTGCAGCAGGTACAGCACGTCTTCCGTGGCGACGTTGCCCGTCGCCCCCTTGGCATACGGGCAGCCGCCGAGACCGGCGACCGACGAGTGGAAGATCGAGATGCCCGAGAGCAGCGCGGCGTAGATGTTGGCCGTGGCCTGACCGTAGGTGTCGTGGAAGTGTCCCGACAGGCGTTCGATGGGGAACACGCTGGCGCAGGCTTCCATGACTTCGCGGGTGCGCGAGGGCGTACCTACGCCGATGGTGTCGGCAATGTCGATCTCGTCGCAGCCGAGCGCGGCGAGCCGTTTGACGACATCGACCACGCTGGCGACCGGCACCTCGCCCTGATACGGGCACCCTAGCGCGCACGAGATGCTGCCGCGCAGGCGCAGGCCGGCGTCCTTGGCCGCGCGCGCGACCGGCTCGAAGCGCGCGATGCTCTCTTCGATGGAGCAGTTGATATTGCGCTGCGAGAAGGCTTCGCTGGCCGCGCAGAAGATCACCACTTCATCCGCCTTCGCTGCGACGGCGCCTTCGAAGCCGCGCATGTTCGGCGTGAGCACCGAGTAGATGGTGCCGGGACGACGCGCGATGCCGGCCATGACGTCAGCCCCGTCGGCCATCTGCGGCACCCACTTCGGCGAGACGAACGACGTCGCTTCGATATTGGCAAAGCCGGCGGCCGACAGGCGATCGACCAACGCGATCTTGATGGCCGTGGGCACCGGCTGCTTTTCGTTTTGCAGGCCGTCGCGCGGGCCGACTTCGACCACTTTCACACGTTGCGGCAGATGGGATGCGGACATGGGGATCTGTCTCCTCGGATTCCTCTGTTTCGTCTGATGGGGTTCGGCAGCGGCGGCTTGGCGAAGGCGGCGACTCAGTAACCGCGCGTCAGATCGACGATGCCGGTAATCGCCTCGCCGCGTGTCAACGCAGCGATCTTGCCCGCGATCTGTTCGACCGTTTCGTCGCGCAACGTCAGGGCGGAAATGTGCGGCGTGACGGTGATGCGCGGCGTGCGCCAGAACGGATGGTCGTCGGGCAGCGGTTCGTTGCGGAACACGTCGAGCGTCGCGCCGGCGATCTGCCCGCTCTCCAGCGCGGCCAGCAAATCGTCGTCGACCAGATGCGCACCGCGTGCGACGTTGATCAGGAACGCGCCCCGGGCGAGTTTGGCGAAAAGCGCGGCATTCAGGACATCCACCGTCTGCGGCGTGAGCGGCAGCAGGTTGACGAGAATGCGTGCGCCGCGCACGCACGCGTCGAAGCCGGCCTCTGCGTGGTGCAGCGCCACGCCGCTGTCATCGTGACGCTCGCTGCGGCTCCACGCGCGCACCGGGAAGCCGAACGTCTTCAGCGCACGCGCGACATGGGCGCCGAGCGTGCCGTAGCCGAGTACGGCGACGGGAAAGTCGGACAAGCGGTTCGGCTTCTGAAATTTCCATTGCGTTTGCGCCTGCTGCGCGTCGAACTCGTCGAGACGACGGAAGTAGCGCAACGCGGCGGCGCTCACGTACTGCGCCATCTGGTCGGCCATGCCGGCATCTTCCAGACGCACGAGCGGCACGCCGGCCGGCAGACGGTGCGCGCTTTCGCCACGCATGCCGAGTACGCCATCGACGCCGGCCCCCAGGTTGAAGATCGCCTTCAGCCGCTCACGGGGTTGCAGAACTTCGGCGTTCGGCTTCCACAGCACCAGATAGTCCGCCGGGGCCGTGTCGCCCGGCTGCCAGCCGCGAATGTTGGCCTGCGGCAGATGTTGCGCGAGACCGGTCTCGTAAGCGGCAGTCTTGCCGTCGGGGGAATAGATCAGGATGTCCATGAAGTGCAGGGGCCGTCGGCGCGATTGCGTTGACTCGATTTACGTTAACGTCAAGTGTAACGCAGCTTCCGGGGCGTCGCGTATTGGGGCGGCGCCCGAGGTTGGACGGGCCGGAATCCGCGGGGCATGCGGCGTTTGCGGCTAACGCGCGGTCGCCCGCGCGCGGCAGGGCTGCGCAAACGACGGGTGAGCCGTTGAGGCGAGGGGAGGTGTAGGGAGGTGTAGGGAGGTGTAGGGAGGTGTAGGGAGGTGTAGGGAGGCGGTGGTGGTGCGGGTCAGGCAGGCTGAGCGCGGGCGCGGGCCGCGCGCTTTAGCGAGGTATGCGTCGCGGGCTCAGTCGCCGGCGGCGGTGCGCAGCGTTTCGAGCTTGACGGCAAAGTTGTGGTTGTCGTCGGCGACCCAGACTTCGCCGTCCTGAATCGTGCATTGCAGCCGCATCGTGCGCGACGCGAGCGCCGTGAGCGCCTCGGCCGAGTCGTCGGCGAGCATGCGCACGGTGAGGTTCGACAGACGATGGATCTGCGATTCGGTGGCCTGCCACCAGACCGCTGCGGGTTTGCCACCGTAAGCGACAACGTCCACATGCGTCGCGCGCCCGGCGGCCTTGACGAGGCGGCGGGCGTCCGGCTGACCCACGTCGATCCAGCGCACGATATCGCCACCGAAATCGTGTTCCCACAGATCCGGCTCGTCGGCCGTCGAAATGCCCTTGCCGAACGATAGCCGCTCACCGGCATACAACATGAACGCGAGCACGCGCACCATCATGCGCTCGTCGGTCTCCGACGGATGGCGGGCGATCGTGAGGTTATGGGACGCGTAGTAATGGCGGTCGAGGTCGGTGATTTGCACCTCGGCCTTGTAAATGGTGGCTTTGAGTGCCATGCCGGGAACCGCTGGAATGAAGAAAGTCGCAAGCATACACCAGCGAGCGGTGTCTCACGGGTCGGCGCGCTTCGGCACCGAGCGCCGTGACCGGCATCGCACCGGTCGCCCGACCGCACCCGCGACCCCGCTGACGCGAGCGCCGTTTTATCTCCCGAACCTGTGCGAGATGCCCGCCATGACGCGCGGGTGTTGCGTTGCAGCAAGTGGGCCGCAAGCTCGCTATACTGGCGACTTCGTCTTACCAGAAGCATCCTCATGCCGGTTCCCGCACCGCAAACGATCGACGTCAATGGCTATCCGATGGCCTACGTCGAAACCCCCGCACCTGCCGACGCCGTCGGCGCGCCATTAGTGCTGGTTCACGGCTCGCTTTGCGATTACCGCTACTTCAAGCCGAACATGGCCCCGTTGGGGCAACGCCGACGTGTCATTTCGGTGAGCCTGCGTCACTATTTCCCCGAAGCGTGGAACGGCCATGACGGCGTGTTCTCGGGTGAGCAGCATGCCGAAGATCTGGCCGCGTTCATCACCGCGCTCGGTGTCGGCCCGGTTCACGTGCTGGGCCACTCGCGCGGCGGCTACGTCGCACTGCGTACCGCCTTGCTCGCCCCCGACACGGTCCGCTCGTTGATTCTGGCCGACCCGGGCGTGGAGATCAGCGGCGGCCCGGTGCAGATTCCGCTCGACAGCGAACGCGGCAATTTCCGCGAGAAGGCCCTACAAGCGATCGAGGCAGGCGATATCGACGGGGGACTTGCGCTCTTTATCGATACGGTGAGCGGCCCGGACACCTGGCGGCGCATGGTGCCGTGGTTCAAGCAGATGGTGCGCGACAACGCCCGCACGCTGATCGGTCAGGTTGCCGAACCGCGCACACCGCTGCCGATCGACGCCCTGGGCGCGCTGCATGCCCCGGTTCTGCTGATGGGCGGCGCGCAGAGCCCCGCCCCCTATCCTGACGTGCTCAACGCGCTCGCCTACGCGATGCCGGAGGCTCGCCGCATGGTGATTCAGGACGCGTCGCACGGCATGAACCTCGCCAATCCGATTGCGTTCCACCGTGCGGTGGACGCCTTCCTCGGCAACGACTGAGATCCGGCGCAGCACGCGACCGGCGCCACCGTGCCGCTCGCGGCGCGTTGCCCGGCGCGAGCGTTGCGAGGGTCTTGCCCCGACCCCCCGCTTCGCTGTCATTCGTCGCGCAACGCGCCATGACCGAGGCGCAGGCTTAGCGTGCGCACCAGATCGGCCATCCATGCCTGATCGCGATCCGACAACTTCTGCATCGCTCGATTGAGCGACGGATACGGATCGCAGGGCGCCGCGACGCCGGTATCCGCAGCCAGCCCGTTCGTCGAGTCGAACGCCAGCAGTTCATGCGGCGGCAACCCCAACGTGTCGGCCAGAATGCAGATGTTGCGCAGCGAGATGTTGCGTTTGCCGCGCTCGACACCACTCAGATAGGAACGCGCCAGACCGCTCTCCAGCGCAAGCTTGTCTTGCGCCCAGTTGTATTTTTTGCGCAAACCGGCCAGATGTCTGCCGAATCGGAATAAATTGGTGTCCATAAAAAAGTTTCCTTGTTAGGGACGAGAAGATTGAAACAAAAATCCGGCATCGGGGACGGTGCCTCGGGTGTCCCTCGTTTGTGAGGCACGAACTACCGGGGGCGCCTCGCAGATTTTTTGTGGACTTTCGGAGAAGGCACAACGAGCGCGGTTGTCCCGAGGGGAGTGGTGGCGCTAATTCGCGTACCGCGTAACCACGCGGCGCTTCGTCCGATATGGCGCAAGCGTGTTGCCGCCTGCCTGCCAACCCGCGCCGCGCAGTGTGACACTGGTCTGACCGGATGGAGTAGAGCGGGGATTCTGAAAGGTTCCGCGTTGGGATGTCACTCGATGTTGACGGCGTGAGCCGGGGGATGTGTCGAACCGCGTGGCGTTGTCGCAGGCGTCTACGCGCTGGCATTCCTGTCGTTATTGATGTGGGCGCGCTTCATCGCCGTCGCGATGCATCGGTCGGGTGCAAGCATGAGATGCGACCGTCATAATTATTTTTAATAGGTTAAACAGTGACTCTTACGAGACGAATTCGCGCGCAGCGCCCCCGGTAACGCCGGGGGACTTTGCGCGATGTCCTAAGAATCAATTGCCCGACGCTCGCTCATGTCTCGTCGTTGCCTGGCAAGCGTAACGATCCTTCGCGCGAGATACGGTCGGAAGCGCTGGGGCGAGCGACGCCCGAGGCGGTCTGTCGATCGTCCATCGGATCCCCGATGCTGGACGGCTTGCCGGCCGCGCTCGATGCTTCGACGGATGCGGAAGTCGCCGGCGCATCATGCACGGCGTCGGCAGCGTCGTAGCGCGTCTGTGCCGGTGGGGTGAGTCGATGCTGTGCGCGATAGCGGGCGTCGAATCCCGGTGGGCTCGGTACGCGCGCCGGCCCCCCCTCGAGAGATGGACGCGATAGGGCGGCGGCCTCGTTGGCGTTGTCGGTGTTGTTGATGGCGCAGACGTCTTCGGCGTCGTCCTCGCGGTCCGAGGCGGTGGCGTCGGCTTCGCCCGCCTGAGCGTCGGCGGACGTTTGCACGTAAGTGCCGGCGGTGTCGATAGCGTTGGAGGTGTTGGTGGTGTTGGAGGTGTCGGTGGTGTCGATGGTGGCCGGCGGGGCGGCATGACTCAGCCGTGAGCTGAGGCTTCGAATGATCTCCGCGAGCCAGACCTGATCGCGGTTTTCGAGTTTGCACAGCGAGCGACTGATTTGCGGCAGCGGCGTGCGCCCGGACTGCGCCGAGGCATCTTCGGCGCCTGCCGACGCCTGTGCGAAACGCAGCATCTCGGACGTGGGCACGCCCAGCGTGTCGGCGAGCACGCAGATGTTGACGAGCGCGACATTGCGTCTGCCTCGCTCGATACCGCTGACGTACGAGCGTGCCAGACCGCTTTCGAGCGCAAGCTTCTCCTGCGACCAGCCGCGTGCTTTACGCAGGCGGGCCAGGTGGTCTCCGAACAGCGCGAGTGGATTCGTTTGCATGGCGGGACTCCGTTGACGAGTCACACAGCGTAATCAATCCCCCCGCGCCCTGCGACGTTATATCGCTCTCCTCCCCATGCGTTACAGGCGGGCCTCTATAAAGAGTCGGTGACGCTAATAGCGCTAAATTTATCGGACGCTTCCCAATTCATCCGCAGTGGCGGGTATCGGATCACGTCCTTTGCGAATCGGAAGATGCCAGTTTTCGCCGAGCGCGACACCGGCGAGTATCATCGCCCCGCCGGCGAGGTGATAGATGGCGAGATGTTCCCCGAGACCGAAGGCGGCGATCAGCGCCGTGAAGATCGGCACCAGATTGATGACAACGGTTGCGCGTCGCGGGCCGATACGTGCCACGCCGACCATCCAGATGAAAGGCGCGACGACGGACACGGGAATGGCCGCGAAGGCCAGTTCGGGTAAGTTGTCCATCGAGATGCCGGCTTTCTGCGAGATCAGATAGAACGGCAGCAACGCGATGACCGCGAACAGGATCTGCGCGTATAACGACGGCAACGGGGCGAGCGGCAAACGCCATTTGCGCAGCAGCACGCAGTAAAGCGCGTAGGCGAGCATGGCGACGACCATCATGGCGTCGCCCACGCCGATGCCCTGATCGGTCAGATGCAGTAGCGAGCCGTGGCCGACCACCAGCAACACGCCGCCGATGGATAGCAGGCCACCCGCGAGCGCACCGGCGGTGAGCGCATCGCCCAGCAGCACGACGGCCAGCGCGAGTGTCGTGAGCGGCAGCAGCGCGAGGATGATGCCCATGTTGGTCGCGCTCGTGTAATGCGCGGCGGAGTAGGCGATGCCTTGATAAAGCGCCATGCCGAGAACGCCGAGCGTCGCGTACTGCGCCATATGCGGCACCAGTTGCCGACGCGCGCGCCACAGTGTCGGCAATGCGATCGGGGTGAGGATGAGCCACGCGGCAAACCAGCGCAGGAAGGCGATTTCGGCGGGGAAGATGTGACCGACTGCGAGCTTGTTGACGATGACGTTGGCCGACCAGATGAGGACTGCGGTCAGCGGCAGAATGAAATTAGCCATGATTCCGTGCAAGGGGCGGGTCGGGCGGCCGACCGGCGATGAGGGGCGAACTGAAACCGATTGTCCGCCCGAAGCGTCCACGCGACATAGCGAATTTCGGACAAAAGATAAGGGTTTTCAGACGCGTCAGCCGCTCGGTCGCCTCACCTCCCGAATCGACTTCGGCGGGTCGGACCGCTTCGACGTTGGTCCCGTGCCATGGCCCGCAGGTAGAATGACGCCTCCGGGCCTTGCTCTCACCGCACGTCGTCGTTGTCGCGGCGCAGGCGCAACGTCAGGTCCCACGATGCGACGGCATCGTGCGCGTTTCGTGATTCGTGATGGGTGATCGGAGCAGCATGGTGTCAGTGAGTCATCAAGACCGTCAGGCACATGCCGACGATTCGCAGCAACGCCGCAAGGCACCTCTGGCGAGATCCTTGTCGTCCACGGGCAGTGTCGATCCCGAGTTGGCTGGCAAGGGCAAGCGGTTCGTGCGGCGCATCTATCGTCTGCGGACGATCGGTCTCGGCATCGGCTTCTTCTGTGTCGCCGGGGTCTTCTACCGGCAGACGCCTGCGACCTCGCTCTGGCTCTGGGCGCTGGTGATTTTCCACGGTTTCCTCTGGCCGCATCTGGCCTGCGTGATGGCGCTCTCGCGCCCGGTGCCTTACCGTGCCGAGCGCACCAATCTCATGATCGATGCCGCCTTCGGCGGCTTCTGGGTCGTTGCGATGCAATTCAATCTGCTGCCCAGTGTGGTCGTGCTCGCGATGATGTCGATGGACAACATCGGCGCTGGCGGCGTGCGGCTGTTCCTTTACGGGTTGCTGGCCAACGTGGCGGGCGGGCTGCTCGGCATTGCCGTGCTGGGGTTCGTGTGGGCGCCGGCGTCGGACACTTTCAACGTCGTTACCAGCTTGCCGATGGTGATTCTCTACCCCATTGCGCTCGGGAAAGTCACTTACGACCTCGCACAAAAACTCGCCCGGCGTTCGCGCGAGATGGAGCATCTCTCTCAGCACGACGGGCTGACGGGCCTGCTCAATCGACGCGCATGGGAACTGCGTCTGGCCGAGATTCATGCGGATTGCAAACTCACCGGGCAACCCGCGTGTCTGGTGCTGATGGACCTCGATCACTTCAAGCGCATCAACGATACGCTCGGGCATGCCGCAGGCGACGCCGCGCTGCGGCGCTTCGCCGGCGTGTTGCGTCAGCGACTGCGGGGTATCGACGCCGTGGGCCGATACGGTGGCGAAGAGTTCGGTGCGGTACTGGTCAATACCGGTGACGTGGCGGGACGCGATTTGATGCACCGTCTGCTCGCCGATTTGCGTGCTCGCGTGACGCAGGCGCAAGCCGCGATCGCGCCCGAAGATGCCGAACGGGGCGCGTTGGCCGAATGCACGGTGAGTCTCGGGCTGGTGCCGTTCTCGACGGAGTTCGACACCCCGCAGGCGTGGCTTCAGCAGGCCGACCGGGCGTTGTATCGGGCGAAGCGGCAGGGGCGTGACAGGATGGTCGTTCTCGACGCCGGTGCGTATGCATCGGACGGGAGACCCGCGCCGGATCACGAATACGTTACCGGTGCAGGGCAGCGTCGCGCCGGGACGGATCGGGGGGAGGGGGAAGACTGACGATGCCGGCGTCTGGCGGCACAGGCGTGGCCGACAGCCCGATGCGTCGATCAGCGAGTGCAGAGGCGCGTGAATGCACCGCGCAGTGCGGCCGGGAGTGCAGCCGCGAAGCTGAACGGACGTGCCAGTGCCGCGAGTCCCTCGCCGTTGAGTACGCGAGCGCCTTCCAGATGCGTTGCCAGCACGCAGAAATCTTCGCGTCGCATACCCACGCGCTGGCACGCATGGTCAAGTTGCTTCAGGTCGTTCGGATGTAGCGTGATGGTGAGGGTGACGTGCTCTGGGTCGGTGGTCATGTCTTTCAATTTCTCTTGTTCAAAACATCGGGCAAGGCGCACGGAGGAAGGTCCTCAGGTGGCACATGCCAAGCGCCCACGCGATCGCGCGGGCGGGCCGGATCCGACTGCGCTGGATCGGCCGGTGCGGCGAACGTGGCGGATCCCCGGAAGGAACGACATCGCGCTGAGGTGAAGGCAATATCGATTCCGACGAGGTACGCGACGTGTGATCGTGGCGTCGGTTGTCTTATGCAACACGTGGGCAATACGAGGCTGTGGGCGCGCAATCCGCCGCCTGAATCGAACGCGGGCGGCGGGACGGCACTGGCGCGTGAGAGCGATGCCTCGTAACAACGGGGAGGGTTGACTCTCCATCCGGCCACGACACTGGCGCCGGAATACAGCATGAGTACTGCGGACTACGAACGACAAACTACGAACGACAGCTACGGGTCATGCGAGACATCGTGGCAACGTTCGTCACCTGACTTTGGCGCCGGTGACTGCACCGCGTTGCCGGGTAAAGCGGGTCATACAGGGACTGCGCGGTGTTGCCGGGTGTGACGGGTATGGCTGGATATTGCTTGATACAGCGGTGATGCGAGACCTTCCAACAACAGGACTGCGGGTGGTGCATGTACAGCGATGCAGACCTCTAACTTGCGATACTGCGACTTGCTGGACTGCGACTGCGGATAAAGCGGAACTACGAGAACCACAAAACTTCCGAACTGCTACTGCTACTGCTACTGCTACTGCTACTGCTACTGCTACTGCTACTGCTACTGCCTGATTCCCACTACCGGACGTCGCCGACTTATACGGCATCCTTGAACTGAATGCGGGGGCATGCCGTTACGCGATGACTGCGGCGATAGCGCAGTACGAGTTCCACATGCGCCGACGCGGCCGTGCGCATTGCACGCCGATGCAGTTGCTTGACGCGCGCCGCCGAAACGGAAATGGCGAATGCCGCGATCAACAACCAACTAACGAAAGCCACCCATTTCTCCTCGTAACGATTGCAGCGTCAGACAAACCGGTGCGCATCGAATTCTTGGGGAAATCAAAAAGCGTGACTACCGCCGGCAGGCAACTGCATATCACTTCAATGGGATGAATTCTAAAGAGATTCCCGAATAGGGTAAACCCTTAAAATCGAAAACAATGTACTTTTTTAGACGAATGATCGGCTTATTCCAAACATTTGTTTGAATTTACATTGCATGACGTTTCCAAAGAAATCGGCCCAAACCCGCATGCGTTCTCGCGTTCGGGCCGATCGGCGTTTTTATCTCGGGATCAGAAGCTGTGCTTCAGCCCCATGCCGAGCAGCAGTTGCGTGCGGGCGCCTGCGTCCAGGCCGTAAGAACCGACCGAGGCGGTCGCTTCCACGGCACGTCCCTGATTCAGTGTCTTGCCCACGGCCTGCTGATAACCGCCAATCACGTAAGTCGACGTGCGCTTGGACAAGGCGTAAGTGACACCGGCATTGAACTGGTTGTAATGCGCCCCGATCGTGCCGTCGGCGCGCAGGCGCGTGTAGCTGTAACCGATGCCTGTGTTGATGGCGGGGGTAAGCGCATAGGTGGCGAACGCATTGACCGTGTCGAATTTCGCCGTGCCGGTAAACAGCGACAGGCTGTCGCTCGCGTACTGGGCGTTCGAAAGCGACACACCGAGCATTGCAGGCCCCACGGCATATTTCGCCCCGACGCGTGCAATGCGTACTTTGCTCGCGGTACGAAAACCGGCATTGATCGGCGAATTGAACAGCGAACCGGCGCTGCTGGTCCATTCGCGGTACGGCCAGTCGGGGTTACCCGTGAACACCCCGCGCTGACTACCGCCGTCCGCGAAGAAATAACCTGCCGCGAGCGCAAGGGGACCATTGCTGTATGCCCCCGCCAGGCCGTAGGACCGGCCGGCCCCTTCCTTGCCGGCGATGTTGCCGGTCGCGTACATCCCTTCGAATTGCAGCCCCCCGAAGTTCGGCGTGGCGTAGCGGATCGCGTTGTTGATCCGCGCGCCGTTGTCGTAGTTGTCGACGTCGCCCGGCGTGGCGAAGAAGCCGCCGAAGTAGCCGTCCGCCGTCAGGCCTTGCACGAGATTGACCACCGGATCGTACTGACGGCCGATCGTCACTTCGCCCCATTCGGCGCTCTTCAGACCGACGATGGCCTTACGACCGAACGCAAGACCCCCGTTACCCATGCGGCCATTGGTCGCGTCGAAACCGCTTTCGATCTGGAACAGCGCAGAGAGACCGCCACCGAGCGACTCGGTGCCGCGCAGGCCCCAGCGGCTCCCGCCGATGATGTTGCTGGTGATGCCGGAGAACGGTGCAGGACCGTTTGCTCCGGCCGTGTGATTGGCGTGCACGAAACCGGAGTCGATCGTGCCGTAAAGGGTGACGTTGCGCTGCGCGCTGACGCTCGTCGGCAAGGCAAGCAACGTGAGGGAGGCGGCGAGCGCAAGGGCGCGCAGGCCGGTTTTCGAGTGTGGACGTTGGTTCATGGTGTCGGGCGCTGATGCGCGCTTGGTTGAAATCGATACCGAGAATATTTCTGAACCCCTATTCGGATTCCTTATGAAAATTCCGAAACACCGTAAGTCCGCGTGGCAGCGACCGTCGTTCTCGGTCGCCCCCGGATTTTCTAGGAACCCTCCTTAGGATTCGTTCCAAAATCCCGCGATAAGCGGTCACGCAAAGCGATCCGCTTTGCGCGTATCCACCGATCTCATTCGTTGTCGGTTCCGCGCAAACCCCCACGGCGCAAGGCCACACGCGAGAGCGCAGCCCAGTCGAGCTGACCTTCATCGTGCGCAAGGCTATCGAGATGCGTGTCGCGCAGCACACTGGCGAACGGCATCGGCACGTTCGCCGCCTCACCCGCGAGCAACGTGAGGCGCATGTCCTTGGCGCCGAGCGCGAACTGGAATCCGGCCGGTTCGAAGACTTGCTTCGACATGGACGCACCGTATCCGGTGTAGGCGGGCGTGTTGAACCTCGGCGTCGTGATCATTTCGAGAAAGTCGCGGCCGGCCACGCCATGACCTTGTGCGAGTGCCGCGGCTTCGCTCATCGACCCAATGGCGCCGGCGATCATGAAGTTGGCGGCCAGTTTCACGACGTTCGCCTGCTCGGGCGCCTCGCCGAAGCGCCACGTGCGCTGACCGAGCCCGTCGAACAACGGCTGAACGGAGTCGATGACGGCGGCCAGAATGTTGAGCCTGCCGGCTTCGGAGACGCTCACGCGCCCAAGCACCGGTGCGGCGAGATAGCGCAGCCCGGGGGCGTCGTAGTGGGCGTGCATCTCGCGCGCGAACACTCGCGCCCCGCCGCTCTCCTGTCGGCGACCCGCGTCAATTCCGCCGAGGAGCGCGGGCGACGGTAAGATAGCGTGCGGATGACGCCGTTCGCGCCATACCCCGCTTTGCACGGCTGTTCCCCGCTTTTCGCCGTTTTTTGCGGCTGCTTTCTCATTGCCCAGCGATCACCGTCGGCCTTCCGCCCGCCACCATGACCGTCCGTTACAACTGGCCGAGCTTCAAGACGTTGCCCTATCCGGTCTACTTCCGCTACGACGAGTTCGATGCGCAGACCGCGTGGGTGCCGCATCGTCACGACTGGGGGACGTTCAGTTACGTGGGGTGATGCAGATCGAAATCGAGGGCGCGCGGTTTCTGTCGCCGCCGCAGTACGCCGTGTGGGTGCCGCCGAAGGCCACGCATGCGAGCTTCAACGCCGAGGCGGTGATCTATCGTTCGGTGTACATCGACGCTTCGCTGGCCGGGGCGCTCCCGGCCCATGCCGCGACATTGCGCATCAGCGGTTTGCTGCGCGCGATCCTGTGCGATTTTGCGGAGCGCGGCGTGGCATGTCCGACGACGGACGCCGACAAGCGTCTCGCGCACGTGCTCGTCGACCAGATCGCGCTCGCACCGGCCGAGCCGCGCTTTTTGCCGCAGGCGAGGTCGCCGTCGCTGGTACGCGTGCTGGAGGCGCTACAAAGCGAGCCCGGCGACAGCCGCACGGTCGAAGCGTGGGCGTCGACGGTCTCCATGACGGAGCGCACGTTCGCGCGTCATTGCCTGACGGAACTGGGCATGACGTTGGGGCAATGGCGTCAGCGCATGCGCTTTTTCCGCGCCATCGAGGCGCTGGAGGCGGGGCGGACGGTCAAGTCCATCGCCTTCGATCTCGGCTATGCGACGCCCTCGGCTTTCATCGAGATGTTCACGCGCCAGTCCGGACTCACGCCCGAGCAGTTCCGGCGTGAGGTGATCCTGAGCGCGCAGGCGCATGACACGGCGTGAGCCTGACCCCAACGGACCGCAACGGACAGCACGGACAGCACGGACAGCACGGACAGCACCACAAGCGTGTCGTATGCCCGACGGCACGACATGCATCCGGCAGATGCTGCGATGACCGCCGGGGGCAAGTGAGGATGGTAAGGATGGCCAGGACGGTGAGGATGATCGGGGCAGCGAGCAAGGGGCGAGCGTCGTAACCACCGCGACTTCCCGCATCGCCCCCATCCTGCCGTTTATCGCTTGAACGCGAGCAACTGCGCGCCTTCCGGCACCTGATCGCCAACGGCGTACAGCACCTCTTCGATCTCACCGTCGGCCGGTGCGCTGATGGTGTGTTCCATTTTCATCGCCTCCATCACCAGCAGCGGCGCGCCTTTCTCGACCTTCGAACCGACGTCCGCGAGCACGGCGATGACCTTGCCCGGCATCGGCGCGGTCAGACGACCCTCACCGCCTTCCTGCGCGCCGGCCTGCGCGAGCGGGTCGTGCCAGCGCAGCGTCCACGACTGCGCGTCGGCGAAGACGTGCGCCGTCTCGTGCTCGAAGTCCACATGTCCCTGAACGCGGTGCTCGCCGAGCGTCACGCGATACACCCCCGCGTCGTGTGCGTAGCGATACGGATACGTCTGCCCGTCGACCGTGAGCGTGCTGGCCTGCGCGTTGCTCGTGAGCACGACGTCCAGACGCGTCTCACCATGATCGAACGACAGCGTTCGGCGATAGTCACCGTTCAGACGCCAGCCGGTCGCCAATTGCCACGGCGAATAACGGTCGACGCTGTCCTGATACTTGCGCAGGCCGACGACGGTCTCGCGCCCGAGTTGCGCGGCCACGGCCAGTGCCAGCGCCGTGGCGGGCACCGGCGCGGTCGCCGGGAAGAGCGTATCGCGGTGGCGCTCGATGAGGCCCGTGTCCAGATCCGCGCCGGCGAACGGTTCGCTGGCGACGAGGCGGCCGAGGAACGCGATGTTCGTCTGCACGCCCACCACCCGGTACTGACCCAGCGCACGACGCATACGGGCGAGCGCTTCGTCGCGGTCCTGCCCCCACACAATCAGCTTCGCGATCATCGGGTCGTAGAACGGCGAGATGGTGTCGCCTTCGCGTACGCCCGAGTCGATGCGCACGGCGGCCGGAGACGCCGCGCTGCCGATATCGAACTGCACCGCGGCCGGGGGGCGCAGCGTCGACAGCGTGCCCGTCGACGGCAGAAAGTTGTTATCCGGATTTTCGGCGTAGATACGCGCTTCGAGCGCATGCCCGTGAATGCGCAATTCCTCTTGCCTGCGCGGCAGCACTTCACCGGCGGCCACGCGCAGTTGCCACTCCACCAGATCGAGACCGGTAATCATCTCGGTGACGGGGTGTTCCACCTGAAGGCGCGTGTTCATCTCCATGAAGTAGAACGAGCCGTCCTGGTTTGCGATGAACTCGACCGTGCCCGCGCCCACGTAGCCCACGGCACGCGCGGCATTGCAGGCCGCTTCGCCCATCGCGCGCCGGCGCGCTTCGGTCATGCCCGGCGCAGGGGCCTCTTCCAGCACCTTCTGGTGGCGGCGCTGCACCGAACAGTCGCGCTCGAACAGATAGACGCAGTTGCCGTGCGTGTCGGCGAACACCTGAATCTCGATGTGACGCGGACGCGTCAGATACTTCTCCACCAGCACGCGTTCGTCACCGAAGCTGCTGGCGGCTTCGCGCTGGCACGACGCGAGTGCGGCGCGAAAGGCGTCGCTGTGCTCCACCACGCGCATGCCCTTGCCGCCACCGCCTGCGCTGGCCTTGAGCAGCACGGGGTAGCCGATCTCGTCGGCGCGCGCGTGCAGGAATTCCGCCTCCTGATTGTCGCCGTGGTAGCCCGGCACCAGCGGCACGGCGGCGCCTTCCATGAGCGTCTTTGCCGCGCTCTTGCTGCCCATTGCATGGATGGCGGCGACCGGCGGGCCGATGAAGACGATGCCGGCCTCGTGGCACGCGGCGGCAAACGCTTCGTTCTCGGACAGGAAACCGTAGCCCGGGTGGATGGCCTGTGCGCCGGTGGCCTTGGCGGCGTCGATGATGGCGTCGATGCGCAGATAGCTGTCGCGCGCGGCGGCGCCGCCGACATGTACGGCTTCGTCGCATACGGCGACGTGCTTGGCATGCGCGTCGGCGTCGGAATAGACGGCCACCGTGCGAATGCCCAGCCGTGCGGCCGTCGCCGCGACACGGCAGGCGATTTCGCCACGGTTGGCGATGAGGATCTTGTCGAACATATTGCCTCCGGAAAATGATCGATTTGGGCGGCGCTCGCTGTCGACGATTCCGCTTGTGACGGAAAGTCGACGCACTCGCGCCATTCTCTTTGCTATTCAGCCTGACCGCTACAGCGAATCGTCTTGCGCGATGTCGTCGCTGCGGCGGCGCTCAATCCTTTCGTCTTTCTATCCTTCCCTGCTATGCGTGCACGCCGGCGACCCTGCCCTGCGCTCAGTGTGTCGCGCAGGGCTTGAGGGCGTCGCACTCGCGCGCGCCGCCGGGACTCGCGGTGTTTTCCACACCGAGCTTCTCCTCGGTCGACGTACGCATGCCCAGACGCGCGAGCAGCGCGCGGTCGTGTTCGGCCTGCGGGTTCTGCGTCACGAGCAGCTTCTCGCCGTAGAACATCGAGTTCGCGCCGGCGAGGAAGCACAGCGATTGCAGCGCGTCGTCCATCATCTCGCGGCCGGCCGACAGGCGCACCATGGCGCGCGGCATCGTGATGCGCGCCACGGCGATCATGCGCACGAAATCGAACGGATCCACCGTCTCGTTGTTTTCGAGCGGCGTGCCCTCGACTTTCATCAGATTGTTGATGGGCACCGACTCCGGGTACGGCGACATGTTCGCGAGTTGTGCGATCAGGCCGGCACGCTCGCGACGCGTCTCGCCGAGGCCGACGATGCCGCCGCAGCACACCTTGAGGCCGGCGTCGCGCACGCGGGCGAGCGTGTCCAGACGATCCTGATACGTGCGCGTGGTGATGATCTGGCCGTAAAACTCGGGCGACGTGTCGAGGTTATGGTTGTAGTAGTCGAGGCCGGCGTCGCGTAGTTGCTGGGCCTGACCGTCGCGCAGCATGCCGAGCGTCACGCACGTCTCCAGGCCGAGCGCCTTCACGCTGCGCACCATTTCGCCCACGGCGTCGACCTGATGCGGCTTCGGGCTGCGCCACGCGGCGCCCATGCAGAAGCGGGTCGCACCGGCGTCCTTGGCGCGCTGGGCGGCGGCCACGACTTCCTCGACGGGCATGAGCTTCTCCGCTTCCACGCCGGTGTCGTAGCGTGCCGACTGGGGGCAGTAGGCGCAGTCTTCCGGGCAGCCGCCGGTCTTGATCGAGAGCAGCGTCGAGAGTTGCACGGCGTTGGCGTCGAAGTGCTCGCGATGCACTTGCTGCGCACGGAAAATCAGATCGTTGAACGGCAGGGCGAACAACGCCTCGATGTCGGCGACGGTCCAGGGCGTCTCATTACGGCGCAGGGCTTCGTCATGTCCGTGAGCGGCGGTGTGGGCGTGAACTTGCATGGTGCGATTCCTTGAGTGCTGTGTGTTCGGTGATGGTGCGGTGCGAAGGGGGCCAATGCGATCTGCGAGGTCAGGGCGCCGTGTGTGGCCGCGCCGCGAGCGAGGGCGCGGCGTGGTGCGGCGCCGCGTCGACGAGCGGCGCGATGTCGAGATAGCCGGAGGCCGTGGCGGCATCGGGATGCGGCAGATGCGGCACGCGCCCGAGCAGCGGTGCACTCAGTCGCGCGGCGATCGCGTCGATGTTCGCATCCACGTGCCGCATGTCCGGGTCGACGTGATTCGCCACCCAGCCGGCGAGCGTCAGACCGCGCGACGCGATTGCCTCGGCGGTGAGCAGCGCATGGCTGATGCACCCCAGGCGCAGGCCTACGACAAGGATGACCGGCAGGCCGAGCTGACGCGCGAGATCGGCAGTGTCCGGCGCACTCGCGTCGGGGCCGAGCGGCACACGAAAGCCACCGACGCCTTCGACGATCACCAGTTCGGCGCGCGCCGCCACCCGCGCGTAGCCGGCGCGGATCACGCTGCAATCGAGCGCAATACCTTCGGCTGCGGCGGCGATGTGCGGCGCCGTGGCGTCTTTGAGCACATACGGGCAATACCAGTCGTCCGGTAGCTTCAGATTGCTGGCCTGATGCAACTGTTCGACGTCTTCGTTCACGAAGCGCCCGTTGTGTTCCGACGCGCCGGCGGCCACCGACTTCAGCCCGGCGCATACCAGCCCGCGACGGGCCGCCGCATGCAGCAGCGCCGACGAGACGAGCGTCTTGCCGATCTCGGTGTCGGTGCCGGTGACGAAGAACGCGTGACGCGCGGACGCGGCGCGCTCGGCGGGCGCGTGGAGATTGAGGTTCCGATCAGTCATGTGCGTGCTCCGTCCAGTCCCGGTCGAGTTGGTTGATGGCGCGGGTCAGGCGTGCGACGTCGTCGGCCGTGTGCGCGGCGCTTAGCGTGACGCGCAGACGCGAGGTGCCCGGCGCTACCGTCGGCGGGCGGATCGCCGGCACCCACAGGCCGGCCTCGGCCAGCCCCGCTTGCGCGTGAAGTGCGGCGGCGTTCTCGCCGAGGATGATCGGTTGTACGCCCGTGGGTGAGACCATGTGACGCCAGTGCGTGAGCGTGAGCGAGTCGCGCAACTGCGCGATCCGCGCCTGCAACGTCGCGCGACGCTGACGGCCTTCGTCGCCTGCGATGATCTTCAGGCTCGTGAGCAGCGCATGCGCCTGCGACGGCGCTGCCGCTGTCGTGAAGATGTACGGCCGCGCCCGGTTGATCAGCCATTCGACGACACGGCGGTTCGCCGCGACGAACGCACCGCCCACGCCGGCCGCCTTGCCGAGCGTGCCGATGATGACGAGGTTGGGCGAGCGCATGTCGAAGTGCTCGAACACGCCGCGTCCGTTCTCGCCGACGACGCCGAATCCATGCGCATCGTCCACGATCAGCCACGCGTCATGACGCTCCGCGAGCGCGAGCAATGCCGGCAGCGGCGCGATGTCGCCGTCCATCGAGAACACGCCGTCGGTGACGATCAGTTTGGTCTCGGCGGTGCTCGCTTCGAGCAGCGCCGCGAGCGCCTCGACGTCACCGTGCGGGTAGACGTGGGTGCGCGCCCGCGACAGACGCGCGCCGTCGATCAGCGACGCATGGTTGAGCGCTTCGGAGAAGATCTCGGCGTCTTTGGTGGCGAGCGCCGAGATCGTCGCCAGATTGGCCATGTAGCCAGTGCAGAAGTACAGCGCACGGGCCTCGACCAGGTGCGGTGACATGAATTCGGCGAGTGCGTCCTCGAGTGCCGCGTGCGCCGTCGAGTGGCCGCTGATCAGGTGCGACGCGCCGCTGCCGGCGCCATAGAGCAGCGCACCTTCGACGAGCGCATCGACGACCCGGGAATGCGCGGCGAGGCCTAGATAATCGTTGCTGGCGAAGGCGAGGACCGCGCGGCCGTCGGCCTCCACATGCGGACGACATGGCGTCGACACCACGCGATGACGACGGCGCAGATGCTGGCGGTCGATGTCCGCGAGTCCGGCGTCGAGGCGATCGAGCAAGGGATGATGCGTCATGGTGTCACCTCCTTGCCGGCGCCGATGGATTGCATGGCGGCGTCGAATGCCGCGAGGGTTTGCGCGGCCAGCCAGTCGATGGCGCCGTCGTCGAGAACATACGGCGGCATCAGATATACCGTCGCGCCGATGGGACGCAGCAGCACGCCGCGCGCGCGGGCTTCCGTATAGAAGCGCTTCGCGAACGCGCCCGCGGCCCCTTGTGCATCCGGCAACACGGCGTCGAAGGCCCAGATCATGCCGCGATGACGGAAGTGCTTCGCGCGCGGATCGTCGGCGAGCGGCGCGAGCGCTTGCGTGAGGCGTGCGGCGCGCACGGCGTTGGCGGCGAGTACGTCGTCGTCGGCGAAGATGTCGAGCGTGGCCAGCGCAGCGCGGCACGCCAGCGGATTGCCGGTGTACGAGTGCGAGTGCAGGAAGCCGCGCGCGGTGTCGTCGTCGTAGAAGGCGTCGTAGATCGCGTCGCGCGAAAGTACCAGCGAGAGCGGCAGATAGCCGCCGCTGATGCCTTTGGACAGCGTAAGCAGGTCGGGCCAGATGCCGGCCTGCTCGCTCGCGAAGAATGTACCTGTGCGGCCGCAACCGACGGCGATTTCGTCGGCGATCATGTGGGCGTCGTACTTGTCGCACAGCGCACGAACGAGGCGCAGGTATTCCGGGTCGTGCATCGCCATGCCCGCGGCACATTGCACGAGCGGCTCGACGATGACGGCGGCGATGCGTCCTTCCCGCTCGGCGAGCAGCGCATCGAGTTGCGCCGCTGCGCGACGGGCGACATCGACCGCACGCTCGCCGTCGCGCGCCTGACGTGCGTCCGGCGACGCCACGACATGCGCGTGACGCAGCAGCGGGTCGTAGGCGTCGCGAAACAGGGCGACGTCGGTCACGGCGAGCGCGCCGAGCGTCTCGCCGTGATAGCCGTGACGCACACACACGAATTCGCGCTTATGCGCATGGCCTCGATTGCGCCACGCGTGGAAGCTCATCTTCAGCGCGATCTCGACGGCGGAAGCCCCGTCGGAGGCAAAGAAGGCATGGCCGAGCACGCCGCCGGTCAATGCCGACAGCCGTTCGGCCAGTGAGACGACCGGCTCGTGCGTGAACCCGGCGAGCATGGCGTGTTCGAGGCGGCCCAACTGATCGACCAGCGCCGCATTGATGCGCGGGTTCGCATGGCCGAACAGATTGACCCACCACGAGCTGATCGCATCGAGGTAGCGCTCGCCATCGGTATCGACGAGCCAGGGCCCCTCGCCGTGCGACAGCGCGACGAGGGGTAGCGTTGCCTGTTGCTTCATCTGCGTACAGGGATGCCAGACCTGCCGCAAACTGCGCGCGGCAAGGTCGCCGGGGTTGCCGCGGTGTCCGGATTCGGCAGCGGCGCCGGCAGCGAAGTTAGGGCGCAGGGAAGCGTCCATCGTTGACTCCTTGGAGGGCCGTGACTCGCAACGTTCGTCACAACGCGCGCTCGGCACGTCGCTCGTCCGGCTGGCCTGTGCGGTGCAGGGAACTGCGGGCTGCTGCACGTGGCCGGAGGTGGGGGATGGGCGCATGGTAGGCAAAGCAATTTGGCAGGGCAATAGGCGGAATTGATGCGAAAAATCGCTGTTTTGTGAGACGTAAAGAGACGTTATCGACAAGTTCGCAAATCTCGCCGGTAACGTTGCGGCATCTCCGCCGTCACCCCTTCCAAAAAAATTTTGTAACCGATAACCGTCGGTAGCCGTCCATAAGCGTCGCTAACGAGATCGACCGCGCGTGCCGATACGGGACCCGATGCGAACCGGGGCCGGCGGCGGGTTCAGGAAGCGTCGCGCCAGGCCGGCGAACGCTTCTCCAGGAACGAGCGCACGCCCTCGCGGCCTTCCGCCGACGCGCGGATTTTCGCGATGCGATCGGCCGTGTCGGCAATGGCGGCCTCATCGATGGCACGTCCAGCGAAGTCATGCACGAGGCGTTTGCACTCCCTGACGGCGTTCGGGCTGTTGTCCACGAGCGCCTTGGCCAGGGCGTTCACCGTGCTGTCGAGCGCCTCGGCGGCGACGACTTCGTGCACTAGCCCGAGACGTTGCGCCGTGGCTGCCGTGAAGCGTTCGGCCGTCACGAAGTAGCGACGCGATGCCTGCTCGCCAAGCGCGCGAATCACGTACGGGCCGATGGTGGCGGGAATCAGGCCGAGCTTGGCCTCCGACAGGCAGAAGTGCGCCCCGTCGACGGCGACGACGACGTCGGCCACCGCTGTGAGTCCCACGCCACCCGCGTAGGTATCGCCTTGCACACGCGCGATCACCGGCTTCGGGCAGTGGTAGATCGTGTTGAGCATGACGGCAAGCATCATCGCGTCGGCGCGGTTCTCGGCGTCCGAGTAGCCGGCCATCTTCTTCATCCAGTTCAGATCGGCGCCGGCGCAGAACGCCACGCCTTCGGCGGCGAGCACGATGGCACGTACGTCGTCGTTCGTGGCCAGCGCGCGAAACGTGCCCGTCAGTTCTTCGATGACGGTTTCGTTGAACGCGTTGCGCACGTCGGGTCGGTTGAGCGTGACGGTCGCGACATGGGCGTCGACACTGAGCTTGAGCGTTGCGAGATTCATGACGAAATTCCTTGAGTGGCCTGGGCTACGGGGCGTCGGGGCGCGCGTGCGCTTACATGCGGAACAGGCCGAAGCGTGTTTCCGGAATCGGCGCGTTGAGGGCGGCGGAAAGACCGAGGCCGAGTACGGTACGGGTGTCGGCCGGGTCGATCACGCCGTCGTCCCACAGTCGGGCGCTCGCATAAAACGGATGACCCTGACGCTCGTACTGGTCGCGGATCGGCTGCTTGAAGGCGTCCTCCTCCTCGGCGCTCCACTGGCCGCCCTTGCTTTCGATGCCATCGCGCTTGACCGTTGCGAGCACCGACGCCGCCTGTTCGCCGCCCATCACCGAGATGCGCGCGTTGGGCCACATCCACAGGAAGCGCGGCGAGTAGGCGCGACCGCACATGCCGTAGTTGCCTGCGCCGAACGACCCGCCGATGATGACCGTGAACTTCGGCACGTTCGCCGTCGCCACGGCCGTCACCATCTTCGCGCCGTGCTTGGCGATGCCTTCGTTCTCGTACTTGCGCCCGACCATGAAGCCGGTGATGTTTTGCAAGAAGATCAGCGGGATCTTGCGCTGACAGCACAGTTCGATGAAGTGCGCGCCCTTTTGCGCGGACTCGGAAAACAGAATGCCGTTGTTCGCGACGATGCCCACCGGATAGCCCCACAGGTGCGCGAAGCCGCACACGAGCGTGGCGCCGTAGCGCGCCTTGAACTCGTCGAATTCGGAGCCGTCGACCAGACGCGCGATCACTTCGCGCACGTCGAACGGTTTCTTCGTGTCGGCGGGGATCACGCCATACAGTTCGCGCGCGTCGTACTTCGGCTCGACCGGCGGCTTCACGGCGACGCTCGCCGGCTTGCGGCGATTCAGGTTCGCTGCGATGCTGCGCGCGATCGACAGCGCGTGCGCGTCGTTTTGCGCAAAGTGATCGGCCACGCCCGACAAACGCGTGTGGACGTCTGCACCGCCGAGGTCTTCGGCGCTCACTTCTTCACCGGTGGCAGCCTTCACCAGCGGCGGGCCACCGAGGAAGATCGTGCCTTGCTCCTTGACGATGATCGATTCGTCGCTCATCGCGGGCACATACGCACCGCCCGCCGTGCACGATCCCATCACTACTGCGATCTGCGGAATGCCCTGGGCGGACATCTGCGCCTGGTTGTAGAAGATGCGGCCGAAGTGATCGCGATCGGGGAAAACGTCGTCCTGATTCGGCAGGTTCGCGCCGCCGGAGTCGACCAGATAGATGCACGGCAGATGGTTCTGCTCGGCGATCTCCTGGGCGCGCAGGTGCTTCTTGACCGTCATCGGATAGTACGTGCCGCCCTTGACCGTGGCGTCGTTGCACACGATCACGCATTCCTGGCCGGACACGCGCCCGATCCCCGTGATGATGCCTGCGCCCGGTGCTTCGTCGTGGTACATGCCGGTCGCCGCCAATGGCGAGAGTTCGAGAAACGGCGAGCCCGGATCGAGCAGTTGCTGCACGCGATCGCGCGGCAGCAGCTTGCCCCGGCCCGTGTGCTTCTTGCGCGCGGCGTCTCCGCCGCCACCGGCCAGTTGCGCGATGCGCGCACGCAGTTCGTCGACCACGGTCTGCATTGCGGACGCGTTGCGCGCAAAGTCTTCGCCGCGCGGGTTGAGTTTGCTTTCGAGAATCGGCATGTGACGAAATCCGGTGGAGTGTGAGTTGTCGTTGAATGGGGATGCCGGCTGACGCGCTGCGCGAGTGTGTCGGTCCGGGCTCAGTCGAACAGGTCGCCGTCGATATAGCGCCAGCGCCCGTCGCCGTCGCGCTCGAAGCGGCTGCGTTCGTGCAAGCGGTGTGCGCGTCCGCCGACTTTGAAGCGGGCGACGAATTCGACTTCGGCGTGCGTGTCGTCGCGTTGCAGATGGGCTTTGACCTGAAGGCCGAGCCATTGCGGGGCGTCGTTGAAGTCGAGCGTGGCGGGACGCGTATGCGCCGCCCATGTGTCGAGCAGATACGGCGCGTTTTGCCGCACGAACGCCGTGTAGCGCGAGCGCATCAGCGCTTCGGCCGTGGGCGCAATGTCGCCGCGTTCCAAATAGCGGGCGCAGCAATCTTCGAACGAGAGACCGCCGCAGGGGCAGGCTTCGCGTTCGGTGTTCTGCGACGGTTGGGGTCTTGCCATCGTGTGTCGTGCCTTGTTGTCAGATCTTGCCGTGCTTCAGACAGGCTTCGACCTGCGAGAAGCGGTCGAAGCCCCAGAACGGTTCCCCGTCCACGATCACGAACGGCGAGCCGAACACGCCGCGCGCCATCGCCAGATCGATCTCCGCCTTGAGGTGGTCCTTGGCAGCGGGCGAATGCATGCCGGTGTCGAGCGCCGCGCCGTCGATGCCGAGCGCTTCGCCGAGTCGGACGAGTTCCGCCGGATCGCCGATGTTCAAGTCGTCGACGTAGAGCGCGCGGAAGATCGATTTCGCGAATTCCGCCGACAGGTCGCCGCCGCGATGATCCTGCACCCACAGCACGGCACGCTCGGCGGCTTGCGTGGGAATCGGGAAATGCGTCGGCCGCTTGTAATCGATGCCGTGAAAGCGTGCGGTGCGCTCCACGTCGTGCCGCAGATACTCCGTCTTGATCGGGTGCTGCACCGGCGCGCCCGTGCCGTTCACCTTGTAGACGATGTCGAGCAGAATCGGATGCCACGCGACGCCGCGTCCGTAGCGTGAGGCGATGTCGTCGATGCAGGTGCTCGCAAAATACCCGTAAGGGGATGCGAAGTCGTAATAAAAGTCGATGGCGGACGTCATGTTGGCTCCATTCCGGTCTTCCCGAGTGACGTTTCTGGCCCGCGAATCAAAAGATACGGCGGTGTGGCGACAGCTTGTTGTCGATGCTTCGAGTGCGTGATGCGTGGGTTCGTCCCAGGTTCGTTCGGCGGCGCATTACCACGTGAGCGCGTTGCCGTCGTAGTTGTAAAAACCGCCGTGATGCGTAGCGCGCTCGCCCGGCGCACGCGCCAGCACGCGGCGCATGCCGCGCACGCTCGTCTGCACGTCGATATCGGCGTCCTCGCCGCCCATGTCGGTGCGCACCCAGCCCGGGTGCATCGCGACGCACGTGGCGCGCTGCGCTTCGAGCGCGACCGCCCTGACCACCGAATTCACGGCGGCCTTGCTCGCGCGATACAGCCAACTGCCGTTCGACTCCATCAGGGCGATGCTGCCCATGCGGCTCGACAGGAAGCCGAACGTGCCGCCCGCCGCTTCCACGAAGGGCAGCACGAGCGGCGCGACCTGCATCGCGCCGAGTACGTTGGTGTGGAACACGTGATCGAACTCGGCCTTCGTGATCGGGGCGAGGCCGGTGGTGCGCGCCGAATTCACGCCGGCGTTGTAGATCGCCACGTCGAGTTCCACACCGTCGAGTTGCCACGACAGGCCGGAGAGCGATTCCACACGCGTGACGTCGAGCTTCAACGCGTCTGCGTTCATCTCGCGCAGGGCCGCCAGCCCGTCGTCGCTGCGCGCGGTTGCGAAGACGCGCCAGCCGTCCTCGCGGTACTGGCGCACGAACTCGTGGCCGATGCCGCGTGACGCGCCGATGATGAGTGCTGTTTTCATAACTGTCTCGATGATGGCTCAATGACGGCTCGATAGCCGCTCAACAACCGCTCAACAACCCTTCCACGACCGCTTGATACTTGCCAAGCGACGGCTCAACCACCGCGTGCGGATCGCCAGACTATCGCGTGTCTGCGTCGACCGGTGTGCAGTCCGATCGACGTCGTTACGCGTCGACCTCATCGATCTCATCGACCTCGGTCAGACGAGTTCGATCGCCATGGCCGTCGCTTCGCCGCCACCGATGCACAGGCTCGCGACGCCGCGCTTGCCGCCGGTCTTACGCAGCGCGCCGATGAGCGTGACGAGAATGCGCGCGCCGGACGCCCCGATCGGATGACCGAGCGCGCAGGCGCCCCCATGAATGTTCACCTTCTCGTGCGGCAGATCGAACTCGTGCATCGCGGCCATCGTAACGACGGCGAACGCTTCGTTGATCTCGTACAGATCGACATCCGACGTCGACCAGCCGGTCTTCTCGAAGAGCTTGCGCATTGCGCCGACCGGGGCCGTGGTGAACAGACCCGGCTGCTGGGCGAACGTGCTGTGTCCGGCGATGCGGGCGAGCGGGGCGAGGCCGAGGCGTTTGGCCGTCGATTCGCGCATGAGGACAAGCGCCGCGGCGCCGTCGGAGATCGACGACGAGTTCGCCGCAGTCACCGTCCCGTCCTTGCGGAAGGCGGCCTTGAGCGTCGGGATTTTCTCGGGATTGGCCTTGAACGGCTGTTCGTCCTGATCGACGACCGTGTCGCCCTTGCGGCCCGGCACCGTCACCGGCGTGATTTCCCAGGCGAACGAGCCGTCTTTCGTGGCGCGTTGCGCGCGCTCGAGCGAGGCGATGGCGAAGGCGTCCTGCGCTTCGCGGGTGAACGCGTAACGGTCGGCACACGCCTCGGCGAAGGTGCCCATCAGGCGACCCTTGTCGTAGGCGTCTTCCAGGCCGTCGAAGAACATGTGGTCGATGACCTGACCGTGGCCCATGCGCATGCCGGCACGCGCCTTGGGCAGCAGATAGGGGGCGTTGCTCATGCTTTCCATGCCGCCCGCGACGATCACGTCGGCGCTGCCTGCGGCGAGCATGTCGTGAGCGAACATGGCGGCGCGCATGCCCGAGCCGCACATCTTGTTGACGGTGGTGGCGCCGGCGGCGAGCGGCAGGCCCGCACCGAGCGTGGCCTGACGCGCCGGGGCCTGACCTTGTCCGGCAGGCAGCACGCAGCCCATCACGACTTCGTCGACCTGCTCGGGCGTGAGGCCGGCGCGTTCGACGGCCGCACGAATGGCGGCCGCGCCCAGTTGCGGTGCGGCGACATCGCCGAACACCCCTTGCAGGCCGCCCATCGGGGTGCGAACGGCAGAAACGATGACGATCGGGTCTTGTTGCATGGCAGTCTCCTGTAACCGGTTGAGGGGGCTGCGCGATGTCCTTGCGGACGAGGGCGCGCGCCCCCGGATATCCAAAGCCTCAGTCCTTCCACAGTCACGCGCCCGGGTATCGTCAGGGCGGTCCGGCATATCGGCCGCCGGCATACCCCAATGCCGGCCAGCGCCGGCCGCCGAGCGCTATGCGCGTGGATGACGTAATTCGGCCATCGCCTGCACGCAGCGGTCATAGACACGCGGCAGCGCTTCGAGGCTGTTCACCGACATGCGCAGGTCGCGCACCAGACCGTCGCGCAGGCCGTACACCCAGCCATGCACCGTGACCGGCTGGTTACGCGCCCATGCGTCGCGCAATACCGTCGTATGGCAAATATTCACGACCTGTTCGATCGCATTCAGCTCGCACAGGCGATCGTGCCGGGCGTCGCGCGAGGGGAGTGCGTCCATCTGGTCGACGTGGCGCTCGTAGACGTCGCGCACGTGGCGCAGCCAGTTGTCGACGAGACCCATCTTCGCGCCGTCGAGCGCCGCACCCACACCGCCGCAGCCGTAGTGACCGACCACCATGATGTGGCGCACCTTCAGCACTTCGACGGCGAACTGCAATACCGACAGACAGTTCAGATCGCTGTGCACGACCACGTTCGCGATATTGCGATGCACGAACACTTCGCCCGGCGCCAGACCCGTGATCTGGTTGGCCGGCACACGCGAGTCCGAGCAGCCGATCCAGAGGTATTCCGGGGCCTGTTGTTTGGACAGCCGCTCGAAAAAGTCGGGATCTTCCGCGTTCACGCTGGCGACCCAGGCGCGGTTGTTATCGAGCAGATGGATGAGAGGCTGGTCTTTGTCTTCGGTCATGGTCGTGTCATCCGGCGGGCGTGTCGTGTGCTGGTTCGTTCAATGTACCGGGCGCTCAGGCGGCCGCCGCGCGCGGCGGGGTGCCCGTAGCGCAGGCAGGGCTGCCGGCGCCGTAGCGATTGACGAAGCGCAGCGAGACATCGTACGGATAGAAGTCGTGCATTTGTCCGGCTCGCACACGATCCTGAAAGCCTTGCCACAGGTCGGGGTCGAAGAAGTCCGGATGATGCTGGCTCAGATAGCGCCGCACGCGCGCGTCTCCCGTCAGAAACGTCTCGAACGTCTGCGGAAACACGTCGTGCGGGCCTACACGGTACCAGACTTCCCCCGACATCGCCTCTTCTTCGTTACGCGGTTCGGGCACCCGACGGATGTGGCAATCTGTCAGATATTCCAGCTCGTCGTAATCGTAGAAGACCACCCGGCCGTGACGCGTCACGCCGAAATTCTTGTACAGCATGTCGCCCGGAAACACGTTCGCCGCCATCAACTCCTTGACCGCGTTGCCGTACTCGCGCATGGCGTGATCGACCTGCTCGTCCGACGCCGTTTGCAGCCACAGATTGAGCGGTGTCATGCGGCGCTCGATATAGCAATGGCGGATCACCAGTGCGTCGCCGTCCACTTCCAGCAGCGAAGGCACTTCGGTCTGCAACTGGGCGAGCAGGGCGTCGTCGAAACGCGAGAGCGGAAAGGCCACGCTGGAGAACTCCAGCGTGTCGGCCATCCGGCCCACGCGATCATGCTGCTTGACCATCAGATACTTGGCTTTTACCTGCTCGCGTGTGGTCTCCTTGGGCGGCGCGAAACGCTCGCGAATGAGCTTGAAGACGTACGGATACGAAGGCAGGGTGAACACCAGCATCACCAGCCCGGGAATGCCCGGTGCGCTCACGAACTTGTCGCTCGAATGCTTCAGGTGATGCAGGAAATCGCGGTAAAACAGATTCTTGCCGTGTTTCTGCAGGCCCAGCGACGTGTAGATTTCCGCCTTCGGCTTGCTCGGCATGATCGTGCGCAGGAACTGCACGTAGGCCGACGGCACCTCCATGTCGACCATGAAGTACGCATGCGTGAAGCTAAAGACCACGCGCAGTTCGTCGCGACGCAGCAGGACCGAATCGAGCGCGAGCTTGCCCTGGCTGTCGTGCATGATCGGAATGGCGAAGGGCGTGGTGACGTCGCCGTTCACGATGCGTCCCACGATATACGCGCCCTTGTTGCGGAAGAACAGCGACGCGAGTACGTGGATCTGGAAATTCGGCGCGACATCGAACGTCTCGGGCGTGCCGAACGTGGCCTCGATGGCGCGCATGACATAGCCGACGTCGCGCGCCAGATCGGCGAATGGACGTTTCAACTGGAAGTTCGTGACGATGCGCGAGAGCGTGGCGGCCATGCCGTCCTGCGCCGGGTAGTAGACGCGGTAAGTCGGCCGGGCCGCGGGCGCGTCGTTCTCGATGTACTCCGTGGCCACGGCGGGGCGCACGAAGATGAAGCGGTTGTTGAAGTACGAGCGGTGCAGAATCTTGCAGCACACCGAGTTGAAGAACGTCTCGGCGAGTTCCGGTTGTCCATGCTCCGTGAGCAGGCCGATGTAGTGCAGTTTCACTTGTCGCCAGACATCGTCGTCGAGCGACTGCGCGTCGAACTCGTCTTCGAGCGTGACGATGCATTCGCGCACGCGTTCGTCGTAATAGGCGATGCGATCCCGCTGGAGCTTCTGGATGCCCATGAAGTCACCCGCCTCGAAACATGCCTGCGCCGCGACGCACACCTCGCGGAAGATGCGGTAATGCTTGTCGAAGCCGTCCAGCATCGTGCGGGCGACGTCGAAAGCAAACTGCGACGACAGGAGTTTCGGGAAGTGATTCATACCGGTCGGGACAGGCGCAGGGCGGGCTTGCGAAGATTGTAGCGCCGCTGCCTGCGCCTGATGATCCGTCTGGGGTGATGTCGGTTGTGCGTCGGTGGCCTCGGGCGTTACATCGTTTCCGCGAACAGTTCGCGGCCGATCAGCATGCGTCGGATTTCCGACGTACCCGCACCGATCTCGTACAGCTTGGCGTCGCGCCACAGGCGTCCGACCGGATACTCGTTGATGTACCCGTTGCCGCCCAGAATCTGGATCGCTTCGCCGGCCATCCATGTCGCCTTTTCCGCCGTGTAGAGAATCACGCCGGCGCAGTCCTTGCGCACCTGACGCACGTGATCGCTGCCCAGCGAGTCCAGTTGACGGCCCACGGCGTACAGATACGCGCGGCTCGCTTGCAGGATCGTGTACATGTCGGCGACCTTGCCCTGAATCAGCTGGAACTCGCCGATCGACTGGCCGAACTGCTTGCGGTCGTGGATGTAGGGCACGACCACGTCCATGGCCGCCTGCATGATGCCCAGCGGACCGCCGGCGAGCACGGCGCGCTCGTAGTCGAGGCCGCTCATCAATACCTTCACGCCGCCACCGACCTGGCCGAGGATGTTATCTTCCGGCACTTCCACGTTCTCGAACACGAGTTCACCCGTGTGCGAGCCGCGCATGCCGAGCTTGTCGAGCTTCTGCGCGACGGAGAAACCTTTCATGCCCTTCTCGACGATGAACGCCGTCATGCCACGCGCACCGGCCTCGATATCCGTCTTGCCATAGACGACGAGCGTGTCGCAGTCCGGGCCGTTCGTGATCCACATCTTCGTGCCGTTGAGCACATAGCGGTCGCCGCGTTTCTCGGCGCGCAGCTTCATGCTCACGACGTCCGAGCCGGCGTTCGGTTCGCTCATCGCGAGCGCGCCGACGTGTTCCCCCGACACCAGCTTCGGCAGGTATTTCTCCTTTTGCGCAGCGGTGCCGTTGCGATGGATCTGGTTCACGCAGAGGTTCGAGTGCGCGCCGTACGACAGGCCGACCGAGGCCGAAGCACGCGAGATTTCCTCCATCGCGATCATGTGGGCCAGATATCCCATGTTCGCGCCGCCGTAGTCTTCCGAGACCGTCATGCCGAGCACGCCGAGGTCGCCCATCTTGCGCCAGAGGTCCATCGGGAACTGGTCCGTGCGATCCACTTCAGCGGCGCGCGGGGCGATTTCCTTCGAGGCGAAATTCGCCACCGATTCGCGCAGCATGTCCAGGTCTTCGCCGAGCATGAAATTGAGGCCGGGCAACGTCGTCATGACACAGTCTCCAGAGGGTGGCGCGGGGCGGTTCGCCCGCGCTTGTGTTCGATGGTGCTTGGTAAGCGGTGGTGATACCGAAATTCTTGTCGCGTGTGCGTGCGTGTGTGTGCGTGTAAGCGTGAGTCAGGCGACAACGTTGTGCGACGAATCGATCAGCGTGCGGTGCCGGCCGCCGTGGCGGAACCGGGTGCCAGCACGAAAAGCGTTTGCTGCATGAGGGCGCAGAGCGTCCATTTGCCGTGATCGACGGCGAACAGTTCGGCCGTGGCGACGATGAGCGTGCGTCCGGATTTGACGACCTGACCGCGTCCGACCAGTGTATCGCCCTTGCCGGGCGCAAGAATGTTCAGTTTGTATTCCGCCGTGACCAGTTCCTGATCGGGCGAAATGCGTGTGTAGCCGGCATAACCGCCTGCCGAGTCGGCGATGGCGCCGATGACGCCGCCGTGGAAATAGCCGAGTTGCTGGTTGACCTTGTCGTAGAAAGGCAGCGAGATTTCGCAGAAGCCGTCGGCAAGGTGCGTGAGTTGCGCGCCCCAATGGGTCATCACGCCCTGCTTGTCGAAACTGGCGCGGATTTTTGCGGCGACGGCGTCGTCGAGCACTGCGGCATGAGGGACAGGAACAGTGGCCATGGTCGTGGACATAGGCAAGGGCAAGGGCACGAAAGGCTGAAAAGCCGGGTGCAGAGATACTACTTTACGTTTACGTAAACGTAAAGTCGGGGGTTTCCTGAATCGAAATGAGGACGGAGCGATCGATCGTCGGCAATGAGGGAAAGGCACCGCGGGCGCGGCGGCCGGGTCATTGACCGTCCCCCCAGCCCGAGGGCGAGGACAGAACTGGGGAGGGGGACGCGGGATGGGTTTGTCCGGTGCGTGACGAAACGTCAGGGCGCCAGACCCGCAGAAAAATCAGTGAGACGCCGCCGTTTTGACCCGACGCACGGACGGCGGCGCGGACTCCCCTGCGGCTTCTAGCAGCGCGAGGCATTGCGCTTCATGCTGGGAGACTTCGTCGAGCGTCGCGTGGAGGTCTTCGAGTTGCTGCTCGAGAACCTGCCGGTGTTGGGAGAGCGTCTCGAGAAAGACTTTGAGTTGCGGCACCGTGTCCTTCGGCGATTCGTAGAGATCGAGAATCGACTTGATCTCGGAGAGCGTGAGCCCGAGGCGCTTGCCGCGCAGCGTCAGTTTCAGGCGCGTGCGGTCCTGACCCGTATAGACGCGGTGGCGTCCACCGGGGCCTTCGCGGGCCGGGGTGAGCAGTCCCTGATCTTCGTAGAAGCGGATGGCGCGGGGGGTAATGTCGAACTCGCGGGCGAGGTCGGTGATCGTGTAAGTGAGCATCGGATCGGGTTACGCGAGTCGTAATGCGAGGTTGAGCACAAGGTCGGGTGCAAGGTTGGGCACAGGCATCGGCACGAAGTCGAGGTTAAGCGAATGCTTACCATTGCAGATAGAATTGCCGTTTACGTTAGCGTCAACTTGCATCGTATGCAATCGGTGATGGCGTCAACCTGACAACAAGAGAACAAGCCCATCTGGAGCGTGGCCCCCGTGAATGCCCTCGAACAACAACTGAACTATCCCCTTGGCGACTTCCTGCCCGACGGCGGCACCGTGCACGAAGTCGTGCCGGGCGTCTTCTGGGTGCGCATGCCGCTGCCGTTCGTGCTCGATCACATCAACCTGTGGTTGTTACGCGACGAAGTCGATGGCGTCAGCGGATGGACCGTTGTCGATTGCGGTATCACGCATCCTCAGATCAAAGCGTATTGGGAGCAGGTGTTCGACAGTGCGCTCGGCGGCGAACCGGTGTTGCGTGTCGTCGTCACGCATTGCCACCCCGATCACCTCGGCCTCGCGCACTGGATCTGCAAAGGCGGCGACAAGCAGCGTTGGGAAGCGCGCCTTGTCATGTCGCTCGGCGACTATGCGTGGGGACGTCTCATGTCCGAAGGCGACAACAACAATGCCGCCAACGCCGGGGGCGAATTCGCCGTTGCGCACTTCCTCGCACACGGTCTCGCCGATGCCGCGATGATCGAACAGATTCGCAATCGCAAGTCGTACTTCAGCGATCTCGTGCCCGAAGTCCCGTCGCGTTACTTCCGTCTGAAAGACGGCGACACCCTGCGTATCGGTGGCAGCGACTGGCGCATGATCGCGGGCTACGGTCACTCGCCCGAGCACATGGCGCTCTACTCCGAACAGCACAACGTGCTCATCTCCGGCGACATGGTGCTGCCGCGTATTTCCACCAATGTGAGCGTGTTCGACATCGAACCCGAAGCCAACTCCCTGCAACTGTTCCTCGACTCGCTGGGCGTCTATCTCGATCTTCCCGCCGATTGTCTCGTGTTGCCCTCGCATGGACGCCCGTTCACGGGATTGCATACGCGAATTCGTCAGCTTCGCGATCATCATGCGGCGCGTTTGCAAGAGGTGCGTGAAGCGTGTGCCAGGTCGCCGCAAAGCGCCGGCGACATCGTCCCCATCATGTTCCATCGCAAGCTCGACGCGCATCAGACCACCTTCGCCATGGGCGAAGCGCTCGCGCATCTGCACATGCTCTGGCGTGCCGGCGAACTCAAGCGTGAGCGCGATGCCCGGGGCGTGTGGCGGTTCTCGCCCGTCTGACGGCGCCAGGTCGTCGATCGGCCGTCCCGCGCCGCACCGTCACCGCCTTGCGTCGGGCCACGTCATAACGCAGGTTGTCGCGCAGATTGTCGCGCATGATGTCGCACGGATGCCCGGGGCGGCGTCGGCCATCGTCGCAGCCATACAAAACGCCCTGGGACGTGAGCGGAAGCGAGCCCCAGGGCGTTGTTGTGGCGCGTGGCGTGCGGCGTGCGCCGCGCATGATGTCAGACGTGTTGCACGGACGTCTGGACGTGCCGGCCTTCACGACCCAGCAGGCCGTACGTGACGAGACTGATCGTCACCGTCAGCAGAATGTAGTACGCCGGTGCGAGCGGGTTCTGCGTGACCTTGATGAGATATGTGATCCAGAACGGCGCGAGGCCGCCGAACAGCATTACCGAGACGTTGTACAGGATCGAGACGCCCGTTGAGCGCACGCCGACCGGAAACACTTCCGTGACGGCTGTCGGAAATGCCCCCCATACGAAGCCCATGCAGATCGCCGGGAGAATCTGGGCGAGCAGCAGATTGCCCATCGACGGTGCGCCGTGCAGGCGCGTGAACATCCAGAACGACGTCAGCCCGTAGAGCAGCACGAACAGCAGAATGAGCGGCTTGCGGCCGACGCGATCCGAGATCCATCCCGTGAGCGGGCACAGGGCCGCAATCAGCATGGCGGCGACGAACGTCGACAGGCTCGCCGCGCCTTGCGTCAGGCCGAGTTGCTTGACGGCGTAGATCGGTGTGTAGATCAGCGTGACGTAAAACGATGTCGTGGCGGCGACCGTCAGCCCGAAGCCGGCGATAAGCGAGCGATAGTGCTTCGAGAAGACGTCGGCGAGCGGCGTGCGGCGCGTCGGTTCGCGCGTGGCGGCGTACGCGAGGAACTCCGGCGACTCCGTCATGCGGCGTCGGATGTAAAAGCCCACCGGGCCGATCAGAATCCCGAAGAGAAACGGCAGGCGCCAGCCCCACGATTCGAGCGCTTCTTTGGACAGCCCCGCGTTGAGCACGTAAGCGCACAGCCCCGCAAGTGCGACGGCGAGCGCCTGCGAACACATCTGGAAGCTACCGTAAAATCCGCGCAGATTCGGTGGCGAAAACTCGATGAGCATGGCCGTCGAGCCGCCGAATTCGCCCCCCGCCGAGAAGCCCTGAATGACGCGCGCGAGCAAAATCAGCAAGGGCGCAGCGAAGCCGATGGTGGCGTACGTCGGGGCAATGCCGATGAGGCCCGTGCCGAGCGCCATGAGCAACACCATGACGGAGAGCGCCGACTTGCGGCCCGCGCGGTCCGCATACAGTCCGAACGCCAGTCCGCCGATAGGGCGGAAGAAGAACGCCACGCCGAGCGAGGCCACACTCGCGAGCAGCGACGTCGTGTCGTTATCCGCAGGGAAGAAGAGCTTCGCGATGACCACCGCGAAGAGACCATAGACCGTGAAGTCGAACCACTCGAACGCATTGCCCAGGGTAGAGCCGATCACCGCTTTGCGTCGCAGCGCCGGATCGATGACCGGCGTGCCGGTAGGGGTTGCCTGCATGTGCCTCTCCTGCTTGGTTGGGAGTGCCGCAGTCGGATCGGTCGCCGACGGATCGTGTGTCGACATGCGTCCGCTCTATGGCGGCGAATCCGGATTAACGTCGTGTGTACCTCTATTCAAGTTACACGGACACTCTAACGCAGGTTTGGAATGCACCTCAACGGGACAAAAATACGATCGAATCTTGCGTGAGCCGGTGTGTTTCACGCATGGAATGCGATGTCGGGGGGGCGGCCGGTCGTCTCACCGATTTCCGCTACTGCCCTTCCAGTGATAATCGCGCTGGCCGACCCAGTCCCAGCCGCCTGTGTACGGATTGAATTCGTAGCCCTCACGGTACTCGCTGGTGTAGCAACCGCCTTTTTCCAGATAGCAGCGTTCGCGCAAGAAGTGCCCCGCGTCGCGCGACGAACGGGGTTGAGCGGGCGCGACGACGACGGGCGGACGCGGCCCCACGATCACCGGCGCGGGCGCCACCACGACAGGGGCGGGTCCCACGAGGGGCGGCGCCGGGGTCACGATGATGGGCGCGGGCGCAACGATCATGGGGGCCGGGGCGACGATGGCAGGCGCGGGGCGCACGTACGATGCCGGCGGACCGAAGACTTGCCAGTTGCCCGGATCCATTGCGGCGCATCCGGCCAGTGCCGTGAGCGCGGACAGGCCGGCGAAGCGAAGGACGTGGGTCAGGAGACGGACGTGGCGCAAGCGTCGGAACAGGTGCCGGCAGAGGGTTCGGCAGAGGGGCCGGCAGAGGGGGCGACGCGAGACGCCGCCGCGCGAAGCGCAAGCGCGCGCTTCGGCTTGCGAGAACATGGCGTTCATGGGGACACCGCAGGTTTGGAATGCGGGGCACTGTAACGCGCCGCAGAGGCGATTCCCCGGCTTCGGCCTGCAATTTGGGGGATGTCCGAGCGCGGTCTGCGTGAGTGGCGTGGGGGATGGGTGGCGTGGGCGGTGGGAGCGGTGTGAGCCGCCTGAGCGACCGCGCTACCCCGCTACCCCGCTACCGCGTGCAGACCTGTCGCGGCACGGCGGCCCCCGTCGCGTCGATCCTGAGGGGGCCTTGCCGTTCCTTACTGTGCCCTACTGTGCCTTACCGCACCTTACCGCACCTTGTCGCAACGTACCGCCGCATGCTGCGCCGGACCGGCCTGACGCTCAGCCGTTGCGGCTTGTCTCGTCGTTGTCCGTTTGGGTTTGCACCGCGCCTGCCGCTTTCGTCGCTTCCGCTGCTTCCGCTGCTTCCGCTGCTTCCGCTGCTTCGTGCGCCTCGCGCGCCTGCCGCTGCGCCATCGTCGGTTTGCGGGGCGCACGTGCAAACAGCATATCGTAGAGCCAGCGCGGCAGCCGCCGCATGGCACACGCCACGATACCCATCTGCCAAGGCAGCACTACGAAACGTTTGCGGCCCGCAATCGCCGCTGCCGCTTTGCGGGCGAACTTGTCCGCATCCATCAGGAACGGCATCGGGAAGGGATTGCCGTCCGTCATCGGCGTCCGGATGTAGCCCGGCGCGATCGTCACCACGGCGACCTTGTCGGCGCGCAACTCGACCCGCAGGCTTTCCAGATAAGTCATCGCCGCCGCCTTGGACGCGCTGTACGCCCCATGCCCGGGCAGTCCGCGCACTCCCGCCACGCTGCCGATGCCCACGAGCGTGCCGCGCTTGCGCTCGCGCATGGGGGCGACGAAGGGGCTGAACGTGGCGACCATCGCCGTCCAGTTCGTCTCCATGACGGCGGCGAAGTGAGGCAGGTCCGCCGGGTCTTCCGTGTTCACGCCATGGCTGATGCCGGCATTGGCGATCACGATATCGGGCACGCCGTGACGCGACATGAAGTCGCCGGCGGCGGCGCGCAGCGCGAGGGCGTCGCGCACGTCGAGTGCATAACAATGCACGGCGTGCGGATGCGGCAGCGTTGCCGCCAGCTCGGTGAGTGCGTCGCCGCGCCGGCCGACGAGACCCAGAATCGCACCCTGCGCCGCATAGTGACGCGCGAGCGCCTGCCCCAGCCCGCTTGACGCGCCGGTGATGAAGACCTTCGGTGATGTCGTATGTGTGGCCATATAACGCAAAAGCCCGGCCGGGGCCGGGCTTTGTGAGCGGCGAAGCTTACATCTTCTTCGCGCGGATCTGATTGATGATCGAGTCGGCCGTCTTGAGCGCTGCATCGAACGTCTGCTGTTCGCTCGTGGCCGGCTTGCCGGCCTTTTGCAGCGCGTCGCCCGAGGTGGCCGGCGAGACGAGGTACTTGCCCTGAATCGCGATCGTCGGCACGCCGTCGATCTTGTAGTCCTGCCACGTCTTGTTGGCCGTCTTCACGCTGGTCGCCGTCGAGAAGCCGTTGTAGGCGTCCATGTACTTCTGCTTGTCGATGCCGAACTGCGCGAGGAAGTCGGCTTGCTGCTGCGGGGTGAGCAGATAGTTGTGCTTGACGTGGATTTCGTTGAAGACCTTCGGCGTGAGTTCGGCTTCACGGCCGAGCGCCGTCAGCGCGAAGAACATGCGCGTGTGCGGTTCGAACCGGTCCTGGAAGGCGACCGGCACGCGCTTGAACACCACGTCCTTGCCCTGGGCCTTGACCCACTTCTCCAGCGTCGGCTCGAGCGCATTGCAATGCGGGCAGCCGTACCAGAAGAATTCGGTCACTTCGATCTTGCCGGGACCCGCCGACGTCGGCTGTTGCGCAATCGTCAGATAGTCGGTCCCCGAGACCGGTGCTTCAGGCGAGGCCGAGGCGACACCCGAGAGGAAACCGAAAGAAATCAGTACGGCACCAAGAAGTTTTTTCATGATCGTTGTGTAGGAGTGAGGCGGACGCGCCGTTCATCGGTGAGCGACGCACCCGCGAAACCATATCCCGGATTCAGGCAAATTAGCCAGTGCATATGACCGGTGTTGCGCCGCCGGGTTCAACGTCCCGTTCGTTTGGCGAACGCAGGCCCGATGATGCGGCCTTTTGCGGTGCGTTGCCCGGTCCTGAGGGTTCGTCAGGGAAAACAAAAGGCGTTGCCCTTACGGTGCAACGCCTTTCGCGCTCATTGCTTCGTGAAACGGATGACTGCCGTGTCGTAGCCGCCGTCCTGCAGGCGCTGACGCACGTGGTTCATCTCGTCGAGCTTGCCGTACGGGCCGAGACGCACGCGGAACAGCGTCAGACCGTTGGCGTCTCGCTGCGTGACCTTCGCTTCGAAGCCCGAGAGAGCCAGCTTGGCGCGCAGTTGTTCGGCGTCGCTCTGCGATTTGAACGCGCCGACTTGCAGGTAATAGCCCGTGCTGGCGTTATCCGTGGCGCTCGCGGGCGGCGTGGTCGGCGGAGCGACCGGTACCGTCGATTTCCCGTTCAGAATGTCGGCCGGCGACGGCTTCGGCTGTGCCGGCGGCGTCGCCGGGGCCGCCGGAGTGGAAGCTGCCTGCGGCGCGACCGGCACCCCCGGCACCAGCGGCGACGACTCGACCGCCGACGCCGTATCCGGCACGGCGGGACCCGACGCGGCGCCCGGCAACGGCGTGCGCGGCTGGAGCGACTTGTTCGGATCCGGTGCCTGCGCCGCCGGCGAATTGTCGGCCGGGCGCGGCGGCGTCTTTTCGACGAACGGCGTCGGCGTCTTCGTGATGTAGAGCGCAACGACGACGGCAACGGCCAGCCCAACGATCAGGCCGAGCACGATGCCCAGAAAAGTACCGCCCCGCTGGCGGGGTGGTCGACGTGTGTTTGCCATCGAGTCGATTCCGTCCTTACAGAGTTCCGATGCGGGTTGCCGTTCGGAGTGGTTGGATAACTTACATCTTGGCCGGGGCCGACACGCCCAGCACGGCAAGCCCGTTGCGCAGCACCTGACGTGTCGCCGCGAGCAGCGCCAGCCGCGCGTGCTTCACGGTGTCGTCGTCCACGAGCACGCGATCCGAGTTGTAGAAGGAGTGGAACGCCCCCGCCAGATCCCGCAGATAGAAGGCCACGGCGTGCGGCGCGAGTTCCTCGGCGGCACGCGTGAGCATGTCCGGGTACTCGGCGAGCAATTGCAGCAGGGCGAGCGCGCGTTCGCTGTCGAGCGGCGCGAGATCGGCGCTGGCCAGCGCGGCTTCGTTGCCGCCCCACTGCGTGAGGATCGAGCAGATACGTGCATGTGCGTATTGCACGTAGTACACCGGGTTTTCGTCGTTCTGTTTGAGCGCGAGGTCCACGTCGAACACGAATTCGGTATCGGCCTTGCGCGAAATTAGGAAGAAGCGCACGGCGTCGCGACCACGGCGCAGCGCGTCTTCACGCGCGACGGGGTCCGTGACCGGCGTCTCGGCCGTAATGCCGCCCGACCATTCGATCAGATCGCGCACCGTCACGTAGCTGCCGGCGCGCTTGGAGATTTTCACCTCTTCGCCGTTGCGCATGACGGTGACCATCTTGTGCAGCACGTAGTCGGGGTAGCCCTTCGGAATGCCGATGCCCAAGGCTTGCAGGCCGGCGCGAACGCGGGCGATGGTGCCATGGTGATCCGAGCCCTGCACGTTGATGACCTGATGGAAGCCGCGATCCCACTTGCGCGTGTGATAGGCAACGTCCGGCACGAAGTACGTGTACGTGCCGTCGGACTTGCGCATCACGCGGTCCTTGTCGTCGCCGTAGTCGGTCGTGCGCAGCCACAGCGCGCCTTCCTGCTCATACGTCACGCCGGCGTCGATGAGCGCCTGCACCGTGCGCTCGACGCTGCCGTCGGCGTACAGCGACGATTCGAGATAGTACTGATCGAAGATGACGCCGAACGTTTGCAGATCGATGTCCTGCTCGCGGCGCAGATACGCCACGGCGAATGCGCGGATCGAGTCGATGTCTTCGATGTCGCCGCTGCCGGTGACGGGCGCGCCATCGGACGCCTGCACGGTCTTGCCGGCGAGGAAGTCCTGCGCGATGTCGCCGATGTAGTCGCCGTTATAGGCCGATTCCGGCCATTCGGCGTCGCCCGGCTTGAAGCCGCGCGCGCGGGCCTGCACCGAGGTGGCGAGCGTCTGGATCTGGACGCCGGCGTCGTTGTAATAGAACTCGCGGTGCACCGGACGGCCTTGTGTGCCGAGCAGCGCCGAGATCGTGTCGCCGAGCGCGGCCTGACGTCCGTGACCCACGTGCAGCGGGCCGGTCGGGTTGGCCGAGACGAACTCGACGAGCACCGGGGTGGCCTCGTTGCTGGCGGCGCGGCGGCCGAAGGCGGCGCCTTCGGTCAGGATCGCGCGGGCGACCGACTGCTTGGCGGCATTGGCCAGACGCAGATTGATGAAGCCCGGGCCGGCGATTTCGACGGCGTCGACGAGACCCTTGGCGCGGGTGTCGGCGAGGATCGCGTCGGCAATCTTCTGGGCCAGCTCGCGCGGGTTGGCGCGCAAGGGCTTGGCGAGTTGCATCGCCACGTTACAGGCCAGATCACCGTGCGCGGCGACTTTCGGGCGTTCGAGCAGGATGACGGGCGCGGCGGGCGCAGTGCCGTCCGCAGGCATCAAGCCGGCGACGACGTCGCCGATCAGCGCGACGAGAGCATTCTTTTGTGCGGGTAGCATTGGCGGGTGTTTCGGGTGCGTCCGGACACGTCCGGACAGGCAGTTGAATCGTCAGCAACGGATTTTAACAGGTGTATGATGAAGTCACGGTACCCCTCCTTGCGTAACAGGGCAGGGACGGCGGTGGTGATAACTCGAATAGGGAGCCAACCATGCTGGTAACGTTCAAGGCGCACGCCTCGCCCACCATCAACATGCTGGAGAATCTCGCCCAATTGCTGCTGGGGATCGTCGGGAAGAAACTCGGCGAGCGCGGCGCGATCGGGTCGGACGAAACGGCGGATGCCATCGCGAAGCTCGAAGCCGCCATTGCGGAAGACACGGCGGCTGCCGACAAGGAAAGCAAAGGCAAGACGTCCGATGAGCGTGATGAGGACAATCGCCTGCGTCTTTCGCAACGCGCCTATCCGCTGCTGAACATGCTCAAGGAAGCACATGCGGAAGGCAGCGCCGTGATGTGGGAGGTCGGCAGTCGCTGACGCCCTGGCTCGCCGCCGGTGTGCCGACAGTATCCCGGCGCAATCGAGTCGATGACACGAAAAAAGCAGGCCCGCAAATCGCGGGCCTGCTTTTTTATCGTCGGTCATGTCCGGCCCGGACTGCCCCCGGGCGAGGGGGGTGGGCCAGGCCCGATGCAGGGCCCGTGCGGTCGCGGTACCGACGGAATGCCATCGCCGGGATGTCCGGCGAGACGACCTAAATGATCGAGAAATGACCGGGAAATGACCGGGAAATGACCGTGATGATGCCGGTGTCGCCACCGGCACATCGTCACCGGCTTCGTGCCACCTTACTGCGCCTTGCCCGGCGCGTTATCCGGGGCGTTCGTGGCGCCATTGCCGGTATTGCCGTTGTTCGGCGTTTTCTTGGTGCTGTGACGCGGCTTCTGCGCCTTCGCATTCGGATGCGGATCCGACGGCGTCATGGTTTGCGCGCCCGGCGTGGGCGCCTGACGCGAATCCGGCGACGCCTGACTCGGCATCGGGGCCGACGGGTCCGTTGTCGTACCGCCGCCAGGGCCGGCTGCGCCGCCGCCCGCCGCACCTTGCGCGAAACTCAGTGCCGATGCGCCGGCGAGGGTCAGGGCGGCGAGGGACGCTGCAATCGAAAAATTCAGCTTCTTCATCAGATGGACTCCTTGGCTTTGCGCTGCACAGGGAAGGAACGGCTGTCGTGCAGGCATCACTTGCGTTAGTGAGATTCCAGTCTAAGAAGCGGTGGCGTGCGGTGCTGTAAGGGTTTGTAATCGAATGTAATTCGACTTTTTCCTGAGGAATGTCCAGGGTTGTCAGAGATATCCGATGATTTTGTCGGACATCCCCCAAGACAAATCATTAGTCATCCGAACGACTCGACCAGAACACCTGATTGACGCCTGGCAGCGTTTCCAGATGATCGGTCAGCGCATCGAGTTCGCCGGCCTTGACGGCCGTCGGCAACAACAGCGCTTCGATTTCGACTTCCGCTTCGCCGAACGGATGAATGTCGAGCGCACGCACCGGATAGTTCGAGGCTTCGAGCCATGCCTCGACCTTATCGAGCACGTCGCGCTGCGTGGTGCGCGCGCAGATGACGGACAATGCGTAACTGGCTTCGGAGGTTGCCTCGTTGATCGGTGCACGGTTGATGCGGTTGACGACCGGCCGCAGCAGCGTATTGGCCGCGAGTACGAATAACGCAACGACCACGGCCTCGATGACCATGCTCGCGCCTGCCGCTGCGCCCACGGCGGCCGACCCCCATAGCGTGGCGGCGGTGTTCAGGCCGCGCACGGACGCACCGTCCTTCATGATGGCGCCTGCACCGAGGAAGCCGACGCCCGATACCACGTACGAGATCACGCGCGTGTCGCCCGGCAGGAGCCGCATCGACAGATCGACGAACGCTGCCGCACCGACGGCCACGAGCACGTTCGTTCGCAGTCCCGCGGTACGTTGTCTGACCTGACGCTCCACACCGATGATCGTGCCGAGGATGAACGCCACGGCGAGCGATATGAGGGTGTTGAGCAGTGGGAGGAGTTGGAAGTTCTGGATGCTGTGCAGGGCTTGCATGGGACGTCTCGACATGAACCGGCGGGTCGGGCAAGAGACCGATCGACGGGGATTCGATAGCGTCGCTCCGCCGCTCGGGGACGGGGGCGACGCGCGTGCAATCGCGCAATGAGCGCACAAGCGGCAAAAGCGGCAAAAGCAGCAAAAGCAGCAAAAGCAGCAAAAGCAGCCGTCAGGGCGCTCGGATGCGCCCAGCGCTCGACAGTAGGCTGCGGTTACGACAGGGGCGTGACACGCCGGCCATGTTGCGCCGCCGCATTATGGCACCGGGATTCGGTGGGGGGAAGGTGTCTTGCACGGGCGAGGGGCGACATGTTGTTTTTCGTCGCCCCTCACCCGCTCTCTCGCCCCGTCTCCATGACGAGGGAATGCCGATTACGACAGTTGCGGGGCCAGCAGACGGCGCGCCGTGGCTTCGTCCACGCCGGTGCGCTCCATGAAGTCCTCGACCTGGTCGGGACCGATCTTACCGAGGGTGAAGTAGGTGCTGTCCGGGTGCGACAGGTAGAAGCCCGAGACGCTGGCGGCCGGCAGCATGGCGAGCGACTCCGTCACGCTCATACCGACTTCGTGCGCTTGCAGGTACTGGAACATCGGCCCCTTGACCGAGTGTTCCGGGCAGGCGGGATAGCCGGGCGCCGGGCGAATGCCGACATACTTTTCCTTGATGAGCGCGTCGTTATCGAGTTGCTCGTCGGCGGCGTAGCCCCAGAAGTCACGGCGCACGCGCGCGTGCATGCACTCGGCAAAGGCCTCGGCCAGACGGTCGGCCAGCGCCTTGAGCATGATCGCGCTGTAGTCGTCGTGTGTGGCGAGGAAGCCGGCTTCCCGGGCGTCCACCCCCAGTCCTGCCGTCACCGCGAACACGCCGATGTAGTCAGCCACACCGCTGTCCTTCGGCGCGATGAAGTCGGCCAGCGAGCGGTTCGGGCGACGTACGCCGTCCACCACGGGGCGCTCGCTTTGCTGACGCAGGTTGTGCCAGGTGAACGCGACGTCCGAGCGCGATTCGTCGGTGTAGATTTCGATGTCGTCGTCGTTCACCACGTTCGCGGGCAGCATCGCGATCACGGCGTTGGCGGTCAACCAGCGGCCCTTGATCAGACGGTCGAGCATGGCTTTGCCGTCGTCGAACACGCGTTGTGCCGATTCGCCGACGATCGCGTCGGTGAGAATCGCCGGATAGGGGCCGGCGAGATCCCACGTCTGGAAGAACGGACCCCAGTCGATGAATTCCGCGAGTTCGGCCAGATCGTAGTTCTTGAACACACGGCGCCCGATGAACTTCGGCTTGGGCGGCACGTAGCGCGACCAGTCGACCTTGAACTTGTTCTCACGCGCGCTCGCGAGCGAGACCATCGGTGTGGCCTTTCGATTCGCGTGTTGCGCACGCACCCGGTCGTAATCCGTCTTCACCTCTTCGAGGTAGCGTTCGGCGGCTTCGTCGGAGAGCAGGTTCGAGGCGACCGACACCGAGCGCGAGGCGTCCGGCACGTAGATCACCGGGCCCTCGTAGTGCGGCGCGATCTTCACGGCGGTGTGCACGCGCGAGGTCGTGGCCCCGCCGATGAGCAGCGGAATGTTGCGCAAACGGAAGTAGTCGTCGCGCTGCATCTCCGACGCCACGTACGCCATCTCTTCCAGACTCGGCGTAATCAGTCCCGACAGGCCGATAATGTCCGCGCCTTCTTCCTTCGCCTTGGCGAGGATTTCGGCGCACGGCACCATCACCCCCATGTTGACGACCTCGAAGTTGTTGCACTGAAGCACCACGGTGACGATGTTCTTGCCGATGTCGTGCACGTCGCCCTTGACCGTGGCGATCACGATCTTGCCCTTCGAGCGCACGTCCTCCCCGGCGGCGGCCATGCGCGCTTTTTCTTCCTCGATGAACGGCACGAGATGCGCCACGGCCTGCTTCATCACGCGCGCACTCTTCACCACCTGCGGCAGGAACATCTTGCCCGCGCCGAACAGGTCGCCCACGACGTTCATGCCGTCCATGAGCGGGCCTTCGATGACCTGAATCGGACGACCGCCGGCATCGGCGATCTTCTGACGCACTTCCTCGGTGTCTTCGACGATGAAGGTCGTAATGCCGTGCACCAGCGCGTGCGCGAGACGCGCTTCGACCGGCTGATTGCGCCACTCCAGATTCTCTTCGCGCTTTGCCGCGCCGCCCTTGAAGCGATCGGCGATTTCCAGCAGACGCTCGGTGCTGTCCTCGCGACGATTGAGCACCACGTCTTCCACGCGCTCGCGCAGTTCCGGGTCGAGGTTCTCGTACACGCCGAGCTGGCCGGCGTTGACGATGCCCATGTCCATGCCCGCCTGAATCGCGTGGTACAGGAACACGGTATGGATCGCTTCGCGCACGAGATCGTTGCCGCGGAACGAGAACGAGACGTTCGACACACCGCCGCTGATCTTCGCGCCGGGCAGATGTTGCTTGATCCAGCGTGTGGCGTTGATGAAGTCGACGGCGTAGTTGTTGTGCTCTTCGATGCCGGTGGCGACCGCGAAGATGTTCGGGTCGAAAATGATGTCTTCCGGCGGGAAGCCCACCTCGTCGACCAGCACGCGGTAGCTGCGCTCGCAGATCTCGATCTTGCGCTGGTAGGTGTCGGCCTGGCCCTGCTCGTCGAAGGCCATGACCACGGCCGCCGCGCCGTAGCGGCGAATCCGCCTGGCGTGGTGCACGAAGGCTTCCTTGCCTTCCTTGAGCGAGATCGAGTTGACGATGGCCTTGCCCTGCACGCACTTGAGACCGGCTTCGATCACCTCCCACTTCGACGAGTCGATCATGATCGGCACGCGCGCAATGTCCGGCTCCGAGGCGATCAGGTTCATGAAGCGAACCATCGCGGCCTTGGAGTCGAGCATGGCCTCGTCCATGTTGATGTCGATGACCTGGGCGCCGTTTTCGACCTGCTGGCGCGCGACCGCAAGCGCTTCGTCGAACTGGCCGTTCAGGATCATGCGTGCGAACGCTTTCGAGCCCGTGACGTTGGTACGCTCACCGACGTTCACGAAAAGCGTGCCCGCGCCGATGTTGAAGGGTTCGAGGCCGGACAGGCGCATCGGCGGGACCGACGTTTCGACAGACGTTTGGCTCATGGGGCAATCCGTTCAGTGGTTGGTGCACCGAGCCGCCGCGTTCCTTCCGTGACACCACCGCGATGGCGGCGGGAGGATCGGGCGGGCTGTCGCGTTGTCGGCGACAGCGCCGGTGCGCCGGGCTACGTGCAATCAGTCTTGTGACGCTTGTGAGATGTCAGGCGGGAGACGGTGCGCGGCTCACGCCTCGCCGTCCCCGCCATTGCGATACTGCGACGGCCAGCGGCGCGGCTTCACGCTCGCGAGCGCCTTGGCGATCTCGGCGATGTGCTCCGGCGTGGTGCCGCAGCAGCCGCCGGCCAGATTCACCAGACCGGCCTGTGCAAATTCCTTGAGCAGGCCGGACGTTACGTCGGGCGTCTCATCGAAGCCTGTGTCGCTCATCGGGTTGGGCAGCCCGGCGTTCGGATACACCGATACGTAGGTGTTGCACAGCTTGGCCAGCTCGGCGATGTACGGGCGCATGAGCGTGGCGCCCAGCGCGCAGTTCAGGCCGAACGTGAGCGGGCGGGCGTGACGCAGCGAGTTCCAGAACGCTTCGACGGTCTGACCGGACAGAATCCGCCCGGAGGCGTCCGTCACCGTGCCCGAGATCATGATCGGCAGGATCTCGCCGGTGTCTTCGAACAGTTCGTCGATGGCAAAGAGCGCGGCCTTGGCGTTGAGCGTGTCGAAAATGGTCTCGACGAGGAACAGGTCCACGCCCCCTTCCATCAGCGACTTCGCCTGCGCGTAGTACGCGTCGCGCAACTGATCGAAGTCGACGTTGCGCGCGCCGGGATCGTTGACGTCCGGGCTGATGCTCGCAGTCTTGGGCGTCGGGCCGATGGCGCCGGCGGCAAAACGGGGCTTGTCCGGGGTGCTGAACGCCGCGCATGCTTCGCGGGCCAGACGCGCCGACTCCCGGTTCATCTCGTCGGCCAGATCTTCCATGTGGTAGTCGGCCTGTGCGATCGTCGTCGCCCCGAAGGTGTTCGTCTCGATGATATCGGCGCCGGCGGCCAGATACTGGCGGTGGATCTCGCTGATGACGTCCGGGCGCGTAAGCGAGAGCAGCTCGTTGTTGCCCTTCACGTCGTGCGCGAAGGCGGCGAAACGCTCGCCCCGGTATTGCGCTTCGTCCAGCTTGTAGCGCTGAATCATCGTTCCCATCGCCCCGTCCAGAATCAGGATGCGCTTTTCGAGCAGGGCAGGCAGGGCCTGACCGCGCGTGTATTGCCGTGCACTCGACGCTACTGGCAGTGCGCTTGCGGCGGATGGGGTTGCGGTGGTCATGACGGACGTCGCCTTGGAGTGGCCGGAAAACCTATAATTGTAATGGTTTTCGTGAATGTCGCCCGCGTCCCGATGCCCCATAGGGCGGCTGTCGGACGCCCGCCGGGCGGCGCCGTCCAACTTTCCCGAAGTTTTGTCGACGAAATGGAATTTTTGCTCCCGAGCGCCGCTCACAAGTTCCTTCAAGCCCATGCCAATGCGCTGTTCGTGGATTGCCGCAGCGAAATGGAACATTTGTTCGTCGGCCATCCGGTCGGGGCGATCCACGTGGCGTGGAACGACGGCCCGGACTGGGAGATCAACCCGCACTTCGTGCAAAGCGTGCGCAAGCTGGCGGGGGCGGGGGGCGAGCGTCCCGTGATGCTCATCTGCCGTAGCGGCAATCGCAGCATGGCGGCCGGCGAGGCGCTGGAGGCGGCCGGCTTTCTGAATGTCTACGGGGTGCTGCACGGCTTCGAAGGCGATCTGGACGCCACGCACCACCGCAATGCCGTCAACGGCTGGCGTTTCGACGGGTTGCCCTGGCAGCAGTGCTGAGCATTGCGCCGCGCCGCCATGCCGGGGCTCAAGCCTGACAGGCGGTCGGATTCTCGCCCCATGAAAAAACCCTCGCCGAAGCGAGGGTTTTTCGTGTGGCTGCACCGCGTAGGGTGATGTCCGAAGCGGGCATCAATGGAGCACGACCGGATTCGTCATGAAGTTGTCGAACTGACCGAGGAATTCGTCGACTTCGTCCTCGGAAGGCTCGGAGGCAATCAGCTTCTGCACTTCTTCACGGAATTGCCGGGCAAGCGAGCCGTCGAGAAAAATCTCGCGGCCTGCGGTCTTGTCCACGATTTCATAGCCACCGGCGGACAGCGAGTGATTGCCGTTATCGGCGGCAAACTCAACGACACAGTAGTTCGGGCTGTTGTAAATCATGAGCATGGCAACTCTCCTGGTGTTCCTGCATGGTCCTTGCTAACCCACATAGGGGCGACGCGGCGCGATTTCAAGAGGCAGTGCCCCATGATTCGCTTATCGGCACACCGGCTGACGAATTCAATGGTTTTGGCCCTCCTTTTATCAAAGGTCCCGCTTCAAGACCCGCAAGTTCCACATTTTTCCCATTTTGCAGGTTTCAGACGTTAGATGCAGTCCCTTGCAAAAATGTTGCAAGGGCTTTCGTTACGAACTGTTTCTGCTCGACGATCGACAGGTGCGCAGCGTCGGGCACAATTTCCAGATGGGCGCCGGCGATCCCGCTGGCGATGCGCCGGGCCACGGCAGGGGGTGTCGAGGGATCGTTTTCCCCGACGAGCACCAGCGTAGGCGTTTCGATTTCGGACAACCGTGATCGCACGTCGAACGCCGCGAGCGCCTCGCACGCGGCGGCAAAGCCTTCCGGATCGGCGTGCGCGACGAGCGAACGAATGCGTTCGGCCGTCTGGGGATGATGTTTGCGAAAACGCTCGCCCAGCCAGCGCTCGAGCGTGCCGGCAGCGAGCTCCTTCATGCCGTGCGCACGGGCTTTCGCGGCACGTTCGAGGAAGCTTTGCGCGTCGGCGTCGTCATAGCCGGCGGTGGTGTCGATCAGCGTCAGGCTGGCGATCCGCTCGGGGGCGTCCAGCGCCACTTGCTGGGCGACGGCACCGCCCATCGAAATGCCGACGAAATGCGTACGCGGGATTTCCAGTGAACTCAGCAGCGCCGTGGCATCGGCGGCCAGTTGTTCGACGGAGTATGGGCCGCGCGTGACATCGCTCCGTCCGTGGCCACGGCTGTCGTAGCGCAATACCCGGAAGTGTGCCGCCAAATCGGGCACCAGATCGTCCCAGACGGTGAGGTCGGCGCCCAGCGGATGCGCCAGCGTCACCCAAGGTCCATGGCCGTCTACCGCGTAATGAATCGATGCGCCGTTGGCACTGACTTTCATGAGTGGCCCCCTGGGGTCGTCATTACGTTGCGAGATGGTGTCGTCGGGCGTTGTCGTCGGGCGTCGAGGCTGATCAGGTGTCGAAGATACTGCTGAGGCGACATGATGCTGTCGGAATGATCCTGATTATGTCAGGAAGATCAGGATCTTGCCGAGCGTTTCGTCGTGGTTGGGCAACACCGTGCCGCATACCCGCATCACGCCTGCATCGCTCGAAATTCTAAGCAATCGCAAGGCGTTTGCAAGGCGTTTCTCAGGGGTGGAAAACCCTGTGTGTCGTCGGGAATCGTCACGCCTGGCCGAGCGTCGTCGCGCCGAACGTCGTAGCCCTCGCCGCCCTGATCACTGCGCCGATTTCTCCGTGAAGATCAGCTCGAACTCCGTGCCCGACGGTTCCGTCTGTCTGACCCGAACCGGCAGCCAGTCGAGGGACGGCGCGAGCCAGATGTCCACACGTCGCTCGTCGCCCGACTTGCGCGGCAGGCGCCTGAAGTGACGCGTCTCCACATAGCCCCTCGGCGTTTGCAGGGTCTCGCTGCCGACATACTGCACCGGCCACACCTCGCTGCTGTCCGTATCGGCCACCGTGAACTCGTGCGTCACGCCAACCTGGGTATAGCGCTCGGGGTTGCCCCGGGCGTAGCCCGCCAGTTGCATCATCACGCTGAAGCGGTCCTGCGCACCGGGGGCGAGCGGCACGGATTGCCCGGAGCGAGAGAAATGCAGCGTGGGGGCGGCGTCGCGCCGGAAGTCGGTGACGTATTCGGCGCGGCGTCCGCGCTTTTCCACATAACGGGACGGGGCGATGCCATTGGCGTCGTACCCGCCTTCGCTGATGAACTCGAACGTGCCGAAAAAGATGATCGGCACCGAAATGCGCAACTGGTAATGCCCGTTCTGGTTCACCCAATGCAGTTGTCCCGTCTGATTGCGCACGCCGTTCATGAGCGCGTCGTACGTCAACGTGACGGACGGCGGCGGGGCGAACTTGTCGCCGTTCGCCGCGGCGGCGGTGAGCGGAACACCCGGCGGCGCAGCGGCTTCGGAGGCCTTCGCACCGGCGGTGTCGCCCGCGCCCGCCACGGTCTCCGACGCCGCCTGCGGTCCGGGCGTGTCGGCGGTCGCCGGCGCGGCAAGCGTGTCGGGCGGGGCGGGCGGGGCGGTGACGGGGGGAGCAGGTTTGGGTGGACGCGGCTTGGCCACCGGCTTGGGCGTTGGCGGTGCAGGCGGGGAGGGCGGTGCGACCGGCGTGAGCGGGATGAGCGTGATCGGAATGCTCGGTATCGGCGTGTCGTCGAGCCTCGTCCGATGGCTCGCGACCCACAGCGCTAGGCACAGGTGCGCGATGATCACCGTCGTGAGCACGCCCGCCCGCAGCCCCCAGCGTCTGCCGGACCTCGCTCCCCGCGACGGCGTCGAGCGCTTCGGTGCGGGCGATCTGGGCGATCTCTGTGACGGGGGCGACGGGGGCGATGTGGGCAACGAGGGCAACCCGGGCGACGATGGCACCCCCGTCTCCGAAGCCCCGGGCGAAGCCGGGCCGACCGGGTTCGGCGGCGCGTCGGACGCGGCGTGGCGAGAGGAGTCGGGCGAGCTGGGCGGGCGCGAAGACACGAGAATCGATGGGTCAAAACGTCGGGACGTCAGGACGTCGGGACCTTCAGGATCGCACATTGAGATGAATTCGGTTCGACACCGCGCGTCCCGCGTCGTTCATCGCGCAGCGCGCGGCGTTGGGCCTCCCCGCGCAGCGCCCGATTCAGCGTGCGTTCCCGGGCGCGTGCGCATGCCCGAGATCGGCCGACAGATTTTGGGCGAGCGTGCGCAGTGCGGTGTCGATCGGGCCGCCCCAACTCGCATCGAATCGACTCTCCGGACCGAGCGCCATCAGGCCCATGACGAGTTGTCCCGTGGCGTCGAACACCGGCATGCAGAACGCGTTGACGGACGGCAGGACAGTGCCTTCCACGCGCGCGGCCCGGTGCGCCCGCACATCGTCGAGCACGGCCTCGTATTGCGCCCGCGTGGCAGGCAGATGGTGGCGCGACGCATGCTGAAGATCGGCCAGCGCCGCATCGATGAGCGGTGCCGTCTGACGCTCGGGGAGATAGGCGGCGAACAGGCGGCCGGCGGCGGATTCGAGCATGGGCATGACATCGCCCAGACGCAACGGCACACGCATCGGAAACGTCGATTCGAGCCAGTGCACGACGGTCGGTCCCTGATTGCCCCAGACAGCGAGGCCTACGGTCTGGTCGATGGCGTCGCGCAGTTCGGACAGGGCGAAGCGCGCGGCCTTGAAGGCATCGATGCGCGCGAGATGCGCGAGCCCCATGCGCAGCGTGAACGGGCCGAGGTCGTAACGTCCGCTGACCGGATCCTGCAAGATGAGACCGAGCCGCTGGAAGCTCACGAGATAACGGTGCGCCTTGGCGGGATTCATGCCCGCAGCATGCGCGAGGTCGCGCAGCATCATCGCATTGGATGCTTCGGTCAGCACTTCGATCAGACGAAAGCCCACTTCGATGGACTGAATGCCCGAGCGGGTTTTCTCCTCGTCCGGCGCTGCGGTGTGGGCGTCGCCGTCTTGTTCGCTATCGCGACGGGAATCGTTGTCGTGTTCAGGCGCTGTCATGTGTCTCTGTCGTTGTTATCGTGGCCGCTCGCTGCCCGCAACTGTCGCTGTGATTGTCGCCGGCCCGGCGTCTCCGGGCTGCCGACGATACCCTCGGGTAGAATTCCCGGCTTCAAGCGCCATTCTATCGGGCCTGCCTCGTCGGGTCCGGATCCTGAACCCGCTCGCAGACTCCATTGCCATGAAACTCGCTACCCGTAAGGACGGCACCCGCGACGGCCAGTTGATCGTCGTCTCGCGCGACCTGTCGACCGCCTGCATTGCCGACGCCATCGCTCCCACGCTGCAACGCGTGCTCGACGACTGGACGTTCTACGCGCCGCAACTGCATTCGCTCTACACCGAACTCAACCATGGCCGTGCGCGCAATACTTTCGCGTTCGACCCGGCCGAGTGCATGGCGCCGTTGCCGCGCGCGTACCAATGGGCCGACGGCTCGGCCTACGTGAATCATGTCGAACTGGTGCGAAAGGCGCGCGGCGCCGAAATGCCGCCCGAATTCTGGACCGATCCGCTCATGTATCAGGGCGGCAGCGACGACTTTATCGGGCCGACGGACGACATCGTCTGCGCTTCGGAAGACTTCGGCATCGACTTCGAAGCCGAGGTTGCGGTCGTGACATCGGATGTGCCGATGGGCGCGAGCCCGGCCCGCGCGCTCGAAGGCGTGCGTTTGCTGATGCTGGTCAACGATGTGAGCCTGCGTCACCTGATCCCGGCGGAACTGGCCAAGGGCTTCGGCTTCTTCCAGAGCAAGCCGGCCAGCGCCTTCTCGCCGGTGGCCGTCACGCCTGACGAGTTGGGCGACGCATGGCGCGATGGCCGCGTGCATCGTCCGCTCACGGTGAAGTGGAACGACAAGAAGTTCGGCGCGCCGGAGTGCGGCGAGGACATGGTGTTCGATTTCGGCCAGTTGGTGGCGCACGTATGCAAGACGCGCAATGCGCGTGCGGGGACCATCGTCGGCTCGGGCACGATCTCGAACAAGGACCGCAGCCGGGGCAGCGCCTGTATCGCCGAGAAGCGCATGCTGGAGACCCTCGAGACGGGCGCACCGCAGACGGCGTTCATGCGCTACGGCGACCGTGTGCGTATCGAGATGTTCGACGCGCAGGGCAAGACGATCTTCGGCGCGATCGATCAGGCGGTCGCCCCGTTGGACGAGTAAGCGGCGGCGTCCTGCGGCGTCGTGCGGCGCCCTCGTCATCATCGTTCCCCGACTTTCGTCGCCATCACCGTCCGGCGGTGCAAACGACCGACCGTCCGGACGGGAAAATGAACCGGGCCTAACGCCTTGTCCCGCAAGGCGTTGCGGGGTGCCGGACGGTGTCGTCATAGGGTGAACCCGGATATGGCGGGGAATTCCGGCTCCGCTATTCTTTGTCTCCTTGCGTCGGTGCGCACGCCTGGCAGGTTCGTGCACCGGCCCTAACTTTCGCCGGCGCGGCGCGAGGTGTCTGCCCTGAGACATCCGCGTCAGAGAACACCACCAGCGCAGGCCAGACCAGGAGATTTTCCATGCGAAACCCCGTGCGCACTGCCCTGCTGGGTGCGATGTTGCTGGCGTTGGCCGGCGGCGCTGCCGCTCAGGTCAAGATCGGTGTGAGCATTTCGCTCACCGGCCCCGCCGCTTCGCTCGGCCTTCCCGCGCGCGACACGATCAGCATGTTGCCGAAGGAAATCGGCGGCGAGAAGATCGACTACATCGTGCTGGACGACGCGTCCGACACCACGACCGCCGTTCAGAACACCAAGAAGCTCATCTCCGAGAACCGCGTCGACGCCATCATCGGCTCGTCGATCACGCCGAACACGCTGGCGATGCTCGACGTGATCGCCGCCGGCACCACGCCGACGATCTCGCTCGCCTCGTCCGCACGCATCATCGAACCGGTCGACGCCAAGCGTTACTGGATGTTCAAGACGCCGCAGACCGACGCACAGATGGCCTCCGCCATTGCCGAGCATGCGAGCCGTCACGGCGTGAAGACGATGGCGTTCATCGGTCAGGGCGACGCGCTGGGTGAGGCCTTCTACGAGGAAGTCGCCAAGTTCGCCGGCCTGCACAAGATCAAGATGGTCGCGAGCGAGCGCTTCGCCCGCACGGACCCGAGCGTGACCGGCCAGATCCTCAAGATCATGGCGCAGAACCCGGATGCGGTCGTGGTGGGCGCGGCGGGCACGCCGGCCGCCCTGCCGCCGAAGGCGCTCGCCGAGCGCGGCTACAAGGGGCTCGTGTATCACAACCACGGCGTGGGCAATAACGACTTCCTGCGCGTATGCGGCAAGGACTGCAACAACACGTATCTGCCGGCCAGTCCGGTGCTCGTGGCGGCGCAACTGCCGAATGATCACCCGGCCAAGGCCGTGGCGACGGACTACATCAAGAAGTTCGACGCCCGCTACGGTGCCGGCAAAGTGGCCGCTTTCGGCTCGTACGCCTGGGATGCCGGCATTCTGCTGCAACGCGCGATTCCGATCGCGCTCAAGAGCGCCAAGCCTGGCACGCAGGAGTTCCGCAAGGCGCTGCGCGATGCGCTGGAGACGAGCAAGGACGTTCACGTCTCGAACGGCGTCGTCAACATGAGCCCGACCGATCACCTCGGCCTCGATCAGCGCGCCCGCGTGATGGTCAAGATCGACAACGGCAAGTGGGTGATCGCGCCGTAAGGTCGATGACGACAATTTGAATGCCGTAATGCGGGAAGGTCGTTAATGTCTCGCATCGACCTGTTGACCGTCGGCGGCGCTGGCCTTAGTCGGTGCCGCTGTTCCATCCCCGCCTGTGCGGGGATATTTTTTTGGAGCGGTAAGCCATGTCGCAAGACCCGTATCAACACTATCAGTCGCTGCAATTCAAGCGGCATCCGAACGGTGTGCTCGAACTCGTGATGGGCGCCGGTGCAAACAAGAGCGGCCTGTCGACCGCCGATCATCGCATGCATCAGGAATTGGCCGACGTGTGGCGCGACATCGACCGCGACACCGAGACGCGCGCTGTCGTGATTCGCGGCGAAGGCAAAGGGTTCTCGGGCGGCGGCGATCTGGCGCTCGTGGAGGACATGGCCGACGACTTCGCCGTGCGCGCCCGCGTGTGGCGTGAAGCACGCGATCTGGTCTACAACGTGATCAATTGCAGCAAGCCCATCGTCTCGGCGATGCACGGCCCGGCGGTCGGCGCGGGGCTGGTCGCGGGCCTGCTCGCGGATATCTCGATCGCGGCGAAGACCGCCCGCATCATCGACGGACATACGCGTCTTGGCGTGGCGGCGGGCGATCATGCCGCCATCGTCTGGCCGCTGCTGTGCGGCATGGCGAAGGCGAAGTACTACCTGCTGCTGTGCGAGCCGGTGACGGGCGAGGAGGCCGAGCGCATCGGACTCGTGTCGCTCACGGTCGACGAGGCGGACCTGCTGCCCAAGGCGTTCGAGGTGGCCGACAAACTCGCGCGCGGTTCGACGACGGCGATTCGCTGGACGAAGTATGCGCTCAACAACTGGCTGCGCAGTGCGGGACCGTCGTTCGACGCCTCGCTGGCGCTCGAATTCATGGGATTTGCGGGACCGGACGTGCGCGAAGGCATCGCCTCGCTGCGCGAGCGCCGCGCCCCGGACTTCGGCGGCGACGCGCCGTTCTGATGGCACGGCGCGGCATCGCGTGTGGGCGATCGCGACATCCCGGCGCGGGGCGTCCCTTTTTGACACACCACTGGCGCACGCTCGGCGTATGATCGATAGCCATACGCCCCGTGCGCGTGGCTTGACCGACGCGCCGTGCGTCCCCGACCGTGACTGGAGATCGTAATGAGCGATTCGACGAGTGCCATGCCGAACGGCTTCGACATTCTCAAGAAGATGTGGGAGGCGTTCAGCCCGCCCGCGACTTTCACCTCGCCGCTCACGCAGTTGATGCAGAGCGCCGCGCCGTTGCTCGATCCCAACGAAATCGAGAATCGTATCGCCGAGATGCGGGCTGTCGAACAGTGGCTCACGCTCAATCTGAACGTGCTGCGCTCGACCATTCAGGCGTTCGAAGTGCAGCGCGCAACTTACGCGACGCTGCGCGCGTTCGGCACGGGCAACTTCGGTGCGGCCGGCACGGCAGGCGAGACGCACACCGGCGCTGCCGATGCCGGGGATGCCGGAACCGCTCACTTCTGGCGCTCGCCGTTCGCCACGTCGGAGCCTGCGCAGGACGTCGAACCCGAGCCGCAGGCGAGCGCCGACGAGCCGGAGATGCCGCCTGACACCGCATCCGAGACGGACGCGGAGCCGCAAGGCGCCGCCGAGGGCGCAGGTGCGTCGGCGGCGCCCTTCGCGCAGGCGAGCAGCGCTTACGGTGCGCTGGACCCGTCGATGTGGTTCAACGCGATGCGCGCCCAGTTCGACCAGATTGCCGCCGCCGCGCAAGCCGCCGGGGTGTCGGCGGCGCAGATGACGGAAGCCGCCGCCGCGCATATGTCCGAAGCGGCCGCCAAGGCGACGCATGCCGCGACGGGCGCCGCGTCGTCGACGCCTGGCAAGGCGTCGGGGAAGACAGCGGGGAAGACAGCGGGGAATGCGGGAACGGGCGCCCGGAAAACCTCAGCGAAGACCGCCACGAAGACTGCCGCAAAGCGTGCCCCGGCGAGCAAGAAGACGCCGGCGAAATCGGCGGCTGTGAAGACGTCGGCCAAAACGTCCGCTAAAGCGTCGACGAAAACATCGGGCAATGCGAACGACAAGACGAACGACAAGACGGCCAGAGCGCCGGCAGCGACCGGCAAGCAGGCTGCCTGGAAATGGTAAGCCCGGCCCGGGAGCGACTGTCGTCGCAAGCCCGGTGAATCGAACGCCGAGCCGTGTGGGAGGGGTAGCGCAAGCGCCGTTTGACGGGCAGACGCCGGCGGCGTTGGCGCAGGGATTCGCCGACACGCCTGGCTGACGGGGCATCGAGCACAACGAGAACGAAGGCAGGAGGAGGCCCTCATGATCTCAGGCGAACGTACCGGTCTCGTCCTGATGGGCGGTGGCGCACGCGCGGCGTATCAGGTCGGCGTCCTCGCGGCGATTGCGGCGATTCAGCGCGAGGTCCTGCCGTCGCGGCGAGCGATCCCGTTTCCTGTCGTGTGCGGCACCTCTGCCGGGGCGATCAACGCCGCAGCGCTGGCCTCGCACGCAGACGACTTCCAGCACGGCGTGATGAAACTCGATGCCGTCTGGCGTCAGTTTCACGCCGGTCAGGTGTTCCGCGCCGACTCGTTGGGCATGGCCGGCACCGGCGCGCGCTGGCTCGCCGCCATCTCGCTGGGCTGGGCGTTGCGACGCTCGCCTCGCTCGTTGTTCGACTGGTCACCGCTGGCCGACATGCTGCGTCAGGCGATCCGTCTCGACCGGTTGCCGGACGTGTTCGCCTGCGGCGCGCTCGAAGCGTTATCGGTGACGGCGCTGTCGTACTCCTCCGGCAAACACGTCACGTTCTATCAAAGCGCCGAGCCGATTCAGGCATGGAAGCGCTCGTTGCGGCTGGCGCGTGCCGTGCCGCTGACGGTGGAGCACTTGCTGGCGTCGAGCGCGATTCCGTTCCTGTTCCCTGCCATCGAACTCGATCTCGACGGGCAGTCGGAGTATTTCGGCGACGGTTCGATGCGGCAGATCGCGCCGCTAAGCCCGCCGATTCACCTGGGCGCGACGCGCGTGCTGATTATCGGCGCCTCGCACGGACAGTACGGGCTCGACAGCAGCGGCGAGCGCATCGGCGGCTATCCGAGCCTTGCGCAGATCGGCGGTCAGGCGCTCGCGAGCGTGTTCATCGACGGCCTCTCGGCGGACCTGGAGCGCTTGCAGCACATCAACAACGTGTTACGTTACGTCCCCGAGGCGCAACGAGAGTCGAGCGGATGGCGTCCCATCGAGACATTACTGATTTCGCCGAGTCAGCGGCTGGAGCCGATCGCGGCGCGTCACCTCAAGCAGTTGCCGCGTGCGGTGCGCACGATGCTCGGGGCGATCGGCGCCGACGCCGAACGCGGCGCGGCGTTCGCCAGCTACTTGTTGTTCGAGTCGGCCTATACGCAGGAACTCATCGCGCTCGGTGAGGCGGATGCCTACGCGCAGCGCGATGCGATTGCCGCATGGCTCGTCGCCGAAGCGGACGGCACCAGCCCGCTCGACGACGTCGAAGCCGGTGCAGTGGGCGGCGCCGAGCCGCCGGCGAACTCGCCGCTGTCGATCGATCCGGCCGCAGCGGTGGCAGACACCGGAAAACCGGCGGCGTAACGCGCGGCGCCCGTTGCTTGCGGTTCGCGGCTCGCGGCTCGCTGCTCGTCACGGGCTTGTCACCCGCACGGCGCTTGCCGCCCGTCGTGCATCGTCTTATTGTTCGACAGGTTCACCGCGTTCGCTTCGCCGGTCGTGCCGGATTTCCCGCATGTCCCTTTAGTCGCGTTGATCCCGATTGTCCCGGTTATCCCGTTGCCGCCCTTGTTGTCATCGAATCCAGCGCCTATGCCGAAGTTCTCACGCGCCGTTGTCGAATGTCCGTACCCGTCGACGTTCTGGCGCGACCCGTCGCTCCCGTTTCTCGAAGCTCGCGAGGTGCGCGACGGGCGTCGTGTGTGCTACGCGCTGCACAGCCATGAGACCTTCTCCATCGGCGTGGTGACGGGCGGGCGCAGCACTTATCTCAATGGGCGCGCGCGGGAAACCGTGGGGCGCGGCAGCGTGGTCGTCATGAACCCCGACGCGGTGCACGCCTGTAATCCCATCGGCGACGAGGCGTGGGCCTATCGGATGCTGTTCGTCGATACGACGTGGTTGCGGGATTTGCAGCGCGAGCTGGGGTTCGGGCATGGGCAGGATCTGCATCTCTTCGATCCGATGTCATCGACCGATCCGGCACTTTACGGCGGGCTGAACCGGCTTTACGACGTATGCACCGATGCGTCGCACGACGGGCTGGCGCGGGAGAGTGCCGTGCAGCAATACTTCATCGACGTGCACGAGCGTTTGAACCCTGCGCCGAAGCCGATGCGGGACGACCCGCACAAGCTCGGCAAGGCGGCCGACTTCATCCGCGCCCATTGCTGCGAGGCGCTCACGCTCGCGCAGATTTGCGCGGCGGCGGGACTGTCGGCATCGTATCTCACGCGTGCGTTTCGCACGCAGTACGGCCTCACCCCGCACGCGTTTCTCATGAACCAGCGCATCCAGTACGCGAGAGCGCGCTTGCGTCGCGGGCACGCCATCGCGGAGGTGGCGCTCGATGCAGGCTTCGCCGATCAGGCGCATTTCCAGCGAACCTTCAAGCAACTGCTCGCCGCCACGCCCGGGCACTACCGCGAGACGCGCGCGACGTGACTGGTCCGCCAGCGCTTTCGCTGACATGCGCGCGGTCGCCGGCGTGCGGGCATCCGGGCGGTTCGCGCCGTGGGCTTTCGCTACGCCGCCACCAGATACACCGCGCTTGCCGCCAGCAGTGCGGCCATCCCCCGATTAAGATAACGCACGCGTTGCGGGTCCCGCATGCGATGCCGCAACATCGCCCCGGCTGCGGCCCAGCATCCCACCGATAACCAGCAGATCACGAAGTAGATCGCCGCGAACTGCCAGATGCGTGCGGGGTCGCCGCCGGTGTATGCCCCCATGCCGGCCAGCGCCGCGAGCCACGCCTTCGGGTTCAGCCATTGCATCACGGCGCCGTGCGACAGCGTGGGGCCACGTTGCGTGCGCGTGTCGCCGAGGTCGCCGTCATCGACTGCGAGCTTGTATGCCATGTACAGCAGGAACGCCACGCCGAACCACTGGATTGCGTGCATCAGCGCGGGCAGGCGTTGCAACAGTTCGTAGACGCCGAAGCCCACCGCGACGAGCAATGCCACGAATCCGACCGTCGCCCCGGTGACATGGCGCAGACTTGGCAAGAGACCATAGCGTGCGCCGGCGCCGAGTGCGACGACGTTGACGGGGCCGGGGGTGATGGAGGCGGCCAGCGCGAATGCGGCCATCGAATAGAAAAGGGTCATCGGAATCCTCGTGGAGGCACATCCGCAGCGTTGCGGCGAGTGCGAGGCGCCGACTGTAGATCGTTGGGCGTGACGCGTATTGAAGAAAACTGCCCTTGGCGCGCCGGAGTGCGCGGGTGCGTGCGGCGATGGTCGTGTGACGTTGCCTCAAGCGTGCGATCCGATCGCGGCGGCTCCTGATTGCCGGCGGGTGATGGTCCGGAGGGGGAGGCAGAAGGGGAGGCGGAGGGTGAGGCGGAGGGTGAGGCAGCGAGGGCGCCGAATCCGAACGTTGGGGAACGGCTGCCGCGAAAGGGGCCGCACAGAGCGTCGGCTGATTTCCGATTCGCCGGCCACGGCGGCCACGGCGGCCAAGGCGATTCACCCGCTCAGAGAAACAGCCGATGGCGCAGCAAACGTATCAGACGGCCGAGGACGGGAAGTTTCAGATAGAGGTCTTCGGTGGCGTCCCAATAGTCGCGCTGATACGCGACGCGCCCGTCCACCGCGAGTCGCAAATGTGACGCCCCGTGAATGACTTGCTCGTCGTCGAGCCAACGCTTCGTGTGGAAGTGGAGATTCCAGACAAGCAACGCCTGATTGTGCTGCAAGAGTTGCGCTGTTACCTCAACGTGCGGCACCTCCAGGCGGTCGAAGAGGCGAGTGAGGAGTCCTGCGGCCTCGGCGGCGCTGCGGACCTCGTGGAGCGGTGTCTTCACGTAGACGTTGGGCGTGTAGAACTCGCCCAGATTGCCGATGCTCTGACGGGTCAGGGTCTCGAAATAATGCGTGAGGCGCGTGAGCGCAGCCGTGTGGTCGATGTCCATAGGTGCGTCGGTCCGCAGGTCCATTGATCCGGTAGGTTCCGCGTGTGCTGCACGTCCGGCATGTTCAGGGCGTCGCGTCCTTCCCGCCTGCGCCCCGTCAGTCCCATCAGCCTCCTGGATCCGACGGCATGCGGATCCCCGGCGCGCCGCGCGGACGCTGCCGTTCGGCGTCAATGGCGTGCCGTCGTTCTGTCGTGCCACCGCGCCACCGTGCGGGCCGTTCGCCCGGCCGGCGCCGCCAACTCGCTCAACGCGCGTCGCTGATCAGTTCCGCGCGCAGGTCGGGGGCGCTGGTGCGCGGGTCCAACCAGATCGAGAAGAAGGCGCGGCCGAAAGCGTCGCCCGCAATCTGGCCAATGAGCTTGCCGTCCGAGAAGAACCGCGTGCCGTCGCCCGGCCGGAAGACGCCCGTGAGATGCTGCCCCGCCGAGACGTCCGGCAGAATGCGGGCGAGTTCGTCGGCCCAACGCTGCCGTTCGGCGTCCGTGCCCATTTGCAGCTTGCTCATCTCGACCAGACTGCGTTGCACGAGCGTATGCGACTTGAAGCTGCGCGCGTAGCGTACGTCGAGCACGAGCGGCTGCGCGCTCCAGTTCGCGCTCAGGCGCTCGGCAGCGGAGAACAGCGACGCGTCGTAGAGATGGAAACCTAATCGTGAGAACGAGCCTTGACCGACCAGATGGGCGGCCGGAATCTCCTGTGAGGCCAACTGGCCCACGTCGAATGCGTAAGCGCCAGGGGCCGTCGCCACCGCCATCCACAAACAGGCGGTACGCAGCCATGCGGCAAAGTCGGGACGAAAGGTGACGTTTGCGAAAGACGTCGGTCGTGCCCGGTTTGCCCGATGTGCTCGAAGTGCCATGCTCGGCTCCTTATCGGTCAAGGATCCAGTCGAGTCGGTAGGCCCGTTGGCGACGCCCGGCTCGTTCTGCCGTGGCGTCTGCCCGTCATACGTGTTGCGTAATTGCGACTGAGAACTATCCTCAAAGCGGGAAACCCACTGTCGGAAGGAGGCGTCGCAACTGCGGAACGATTGCTTTCAGGGTAGACCATCGGACGCTGCCCGCGCAGGCCCGTGGCACAAGGACATACCCTGACGCACCGCCCTGGGGCGTCCGGCACAAGGCGCATCGGACGACGGATCGGGCGAGCGTTCGGGGCGGTCTGCACGCGTGTGCGGAAAGGCCCGTCGCCCCTTGAGCTTAGGGGGTTTCCGTGACAATTTGACACGCGTCAAAATTACGACGCATTACCGTCACGTGAGTGTCAAACGTCACGGTAATGAAGGGGAATTGTGTTATGATTCAAGAGTTTGCCCATATTTTAGAAGGGTCGCTCTAAGCCATATCGCCAGGATGCGACCAGCTAACAGGCGTGAAATCGCCGTCCCGATGCGACGGCAGGGTTCAAGACGTGGAACCGGACGGCGGGGGCCGACCGCGACACGCTCACCGTTTTGTCTGTCGAAATTCGGCGTAAACTTTCACAATACTATCTTGAGTCCTGGTGTAAGGTCTCGCGACCTTGGGGGTAATTGAAATGACCGAAATGCTGTATCCCGAACTGTACAAGTCGCTGGAGGCAGTGCGTTGGAACATGGAAAGCGATATTCCGTGGGACAAGTTCGACGCGAGCCAACTCACCGACGATCAGGCGCGCACCATCAAGATGAATGCCATCACGGAATGGGCGGCGCTGCCGGCCACCGAGATGTTCTTGCGCGACAATCGTGACGACAGCGATTTTTCCGCGTTCATGAGCGTGTGGTTCTTCGAAGAGCAAAAGCATTCGCTGGTGCTCATGGAGTACCTGCGCCGCTTCCGCCCGGATCTCGTACCGACCGAGGCGGAACTGCACGCCGTGCGCTTCCCGTTCGACCCGGCCCCGCCGCTCGAGACGCTGATGCTGCACTTCTGCGGCGAAATCCGCCTGAACCACTGGTATCGCCGTGCCGCCGAATGGCACACCGAGCCGGTCATCAAGCATATCTACGAAGTCATCTCGCGCGACGAAGCGCGTCATGGCGGCGCTTATCTGCGTTACATGAAGAAGGCGCTCACGAACTTCGGCGACAACGCACGTGCCGCGTTCGCGAAGATCGGCGTGTTGATGGCTGCGGCGCGTCGCACCGAAAAGCCGCTGCACCCGACCAACCTGCACGTGAACAAGGAACTGTTCCCGAACGACACGGTGCAGTCGCGTCTGCCGGAGCCGGAGTGGCTCGAACACTGGCTCGACGAGCAGATCAAGTTCGACGACAGCTGGGAAAAGAAGGTGGTCGAGCGCATTCTGCACAACATGTCGCTGCTGTTCGAGCGCACGTTTGCGACGGCGCAGGATCTGAACCGTTACCGCAAGGAAATCACCGTCCGTCTGGCGGCGGTGGCCGCACCGGCGCCGGCCGTGGCAGCGTCGGCATAAGTCGACATAAGTCGGCTGCTAAAGTTACTTCGGCGACTTCGGCGACTTCGGCGGCAAGGGGTCGGTAACTGTCGGCGAGTCACTCGCGGTATGTACGAGAAAGGGGCTTCGGCCCCTTTTTTGTTGCGCCGAAGTATCGCTCTGCGCGCAACGGGCGGCGCTTGCGCGTGGGGGGCGTTGCAGGTGTCAGGTCGCCCCGGACGCGATGTCGACGCGATGCCGACGAGGTTTCGACCGGGGGGGCGACGAGGGGGCCCATCGACCCATATAGGGTCGTTCTCCGGCGCCTGACCGGTATCGGCCGTTGTCGCTGAATCGGTCCGCTGCGAATGGGTTGCCCGCGTGTCGTGTCGTGGGACAATAGCGGCCATCGGCGCGTCGGCAGCGAATCGCGCACTCACTTCGATCGATCGTCATGTCATCTTCCCAAGTCATTCCTCAGGCCGATTTCGAGGCCAAGATTCTTTCGCGCGAGGCGCTCGCGGCATTGGCGCCCACGCTGCCTCGTCCGCTGGTGTTCACCAACGGCGTGTTCGACATCCTGCATCGCGGCCATGTGACCTATCTTGCCCAGGCGCGCGCGCTGGGGGCATGTCTCGTCGTCGGTGTGAATACCGATGCTTCCGTGCGAACGCTCGGCAAGGGCGACGACCGCCCGATCAACAACGAGAACGACCGTGCGGCGTTGCTCGCAGCGCTGCAAAGCGTCGACTATGTGGTGACGTTCGGCGAATCGACCCCCGAAGCGCTGATTGCCGCGGTGCGTCCGGATATTCTCGTCAAGGGCGGCGACTACGACATGGACAAGCTGCCGGAGTCCGCGTTGGTTCGCGGCTGGGGCGGCAAGGCGCTGGCCATTCCGTTCGAGCATCAGCGCTCGACGACGTCGCTGCTCAAGAAAGTGCGTGCCCAATCATGACGCTCGCTCCGCTCGTTGAAGTCACGCGAGGTGCGAACGGTGTCGATACGGCCGAGTGCGTGCATTACGGTTCGGTCGCCGTCGTCGATGCGCAGGGGCGCTTGCGTTACGCCGCCGGCGACCCCGCGTTCCTGACGTTCTCGCGCTCCACGCTCAAGCCGTTTCAGGCCCTGCCGTTCGTCGAAGGCGACGGCGTCGCCCACTTCGGCCTGACGCAATCGGAACTGGCATTGCTGTGCGCGAGCCATTCGGGGGAATCGTTTCACGTCGACGGCGTGAAAAGCCTGCTGAGCAAGGCCGGGTGTGAGGAACACCATTTGCAATGCGGTTGCCATGTGCCGACGTTCTACTCGGCCACCGGCAAGCGTGCTCCGGCCGATCTGAAACCGACGCCGCTGCATCACAATTGCTCGGGCAAGCATGCGGGCTTCCTCGCCTATTGCGCTCAGCATGGATTGCCGCTCGACACTTATCTCGATCCCGCGCATCCGTTGCAGCAGAAGATTCGTGCACGGGTGGGCACTGTCGTCGGCGTCGATGGCGATGCGTTGCCGCTCGGTATCGACGGTTGCTCCGCCCCGAACTACGCGCTGCCGCTCGACAAGCTGGCCGCCGCCTATGCACGCCTCGCCGCCAGCGACGATGCGGCGCTCTCGACGCTCTTTGCCGCCATGACGCAACAGCCGGAAATGGTCTCGGGCACCGCCCGCAACGATCTGGCGTTCATGCGCATGGCGCCCGGCGACTGGGTGGCGAAGATCGGCGCAGACGGTGTGCAAACCATCGGCATACGTTCCGCCGGACTCGGTATCGCGATCAAGATCGTCGACGGCAACATGCGCGCGCTCTACACGGCGGCGGTGGCGGTCCTCAAGGGGCTTGGCCTCGTGGACACGCCCGAGGAAACGGGCCTCGCGCCGTGGGTGTCGCCCGTCGTGAAAAACGCGCGCGGTACGCGCACGGGCGTCGTGCGACCGGTGGTGGAACTGAAGCACGTCGGCTGAGATATCCCGGCCGGCCGGTGTCGCCCGCTCATGCGCATGGCGGGCGACGAATGCCGACGACTTGTATGGCGATGGATGCCATTGGCCCGCCGCATTTGGCGCATGCCGAGCCGCTTCAAAACTTCGGGCGAACGGGCGTAAGCCGCAAGACCCCGAGACCCCGAGACCCCGAGACCCCGAGAGACCCGCACGCGTCGCGGCATCCTGAACCCTGGTGCCGCCCTACCCCGAATGCCTCCTCAACGACTCGCCGCAGGCGGGCTGCCCGAGGGTGCCGGGCAAGCCTTGAGCAATTGTGCCGACCATTGTTGCGTCACTACGCCACGAACCTGCGTTGCCGCGTTCGCATTGATGCCGGCAATACGATAGACGATGCGGCTCTTTGCATTCGGCCGCTCGCTCAACTGCGGCGTGAGCCCTTTTTTCTGCGCGATCGCCATCAGACGCGTCGCACGATCCTTATCGTTGAACAGTCCGAGCGAGACGACCAGCGCCGGGCCTTCGTCGTTCACGAGGAAGTATTCCGTCACGCCCGCCGAGCGCAATTGCGCCACTTGCTTGTCGGCGGCGGCCTTGTTCGGTACCGGGTCGAGATGCACCCAGTAGCGCTTGTCGACGGCGATGGATTGAATGTCGCCCTGACCGGCCGGCAGGGCCGCGAGCAGCAGGCCGCGTGCCTGCTGGGCGTCGCTGGCGGCGAACGGACCGACATCGAGACAGCTCGATGCCGCGACAGCGGCGGCGGCTTGTGAGGCGGCAGCGTCGCCCGACACGGCGGCCGGGGCCGTGGCGGCAAGGGCCTGACTCGCGGCGGTGGCCGACGACGCTGGCGCCGACGAGGCGGGCGCCTCGCTTTCGGCGTGGCTTCCGCTGGCGCTGTCCGGCGTGTCGGCGGCGCTCGCGGCGGCACTCGCGGGCGTCGGGCGACTGATGTCTGCGCCGGTGAGGCGAATATGCGCAGGGTCGAGTTGTGTGTTGATGCGCGCCGGTTCGCGGCCGGTTTCCGGCAACACGTCGCGCCATTTCAGCCAGCCCAGATGCACAGCGGCCAATGCCGCGTTCGCCGCGAGAAACATGACGAGCAACAACGCACGCAACATCTCAGACTCCCTTTCGCGCATGTCCGGCAGCGCGCGATGCGCCTGCCGGGGTGTCGGTTGCTGCGGTGCCTGCCGCAGGTGTGTCGGGCGTGGTCGCCTCGTTTTCGCGAAGCGCCACTTCATACAAACCGGCGGGCACGAGTTGATCGTGTTCGGTAAAGGGCAACGTCAGCAGGTGCGCCAGCGCGTGACGCGCGCCACCCGAGAGCACACATCGCACCGGTGCGCCGAGCTGCGCTTCCAATTGCGCGTGACTCCGCTCCACGAGACCGGCCTGCGCAGCGGCGCATCCGCGAAGCATCGCTTCAGCGGTGCTGCGCGCGAATGTCTGTCCGCCCGAAGGCAGGGTGGCGTCGAGTGTCGGGAGTTGCGCGGTCCCCTGCGCAAGCGATTGCAGCATCAGCGCCGGTCCCGGTGCGATCAGTCCGCCGAGATAGTCGCCGTTTCCTTGCAGGGCCTCGACGGTCGTGGCCGTTCCCAGCGTGACGATCAGCAGATGTTCGCCGGGCCAGGCCGCGTGCGCGCCGATCAGACTCGCCCAGCGGTCGCTGCCCAGTTGGGTTGGCACACGATAGCCGTTGCGCACGCCTGCGCGCGCTTCGCCCGCACGCAGCACCTTGAGCCAGTCGGCCGACGCCATGCCCCACAGGGTTTGCAACGTCATGCGTACGGCTTGTTCGGCAGCGTCGCCGGCGACGTTGGTCAGCCAGACGCCGGCCGGCTGGGGGCAGATAAACCCGTCGCCCTGTCCGCCCTGACCGCCCTGACCGCCCTGACCGCCCTGGCCGCTATCACCGCCATGACCGAGGGCCAGCGGCGCGGCATTCGGCGCGAGGTGTCTGTCGCGGGCCGCGCCGGCGTCATAGGGGGGCTGCCCATCCCGGGTATCGCCCGCGTCCAGCGCCCACCAGCCTGCACGGATTTGCGTGGCGAGGGTACGCCATTGCGCGTGATCCACCGCGCCGCTGGCGAGAAAGGACGGCGAGGCGGCGCACCAGTGCGCGGGCCTTACCGCAGGCGCCAGCGCCCATTTGATCCGGCTGTTGCCCGCGTCGACCAGCAGCCATGGGGGAGCGACGCTCTCGGCAGCGTTCGTGGCGGTGGTCGCAGCGTTGCCTTTGCCTGCCGATATCGGCGGCGTTGATCGTGGTGACGATGCCGACGCGGTCGGCGAGGTTCGGCGGGATGCGACCATTAGCGGACTCCCTGCGCGCCGGCTGTCCCGCGCGCCGGCGGTGCGTCCAGTAAGCGCACCGACACTTCTCCGCTAGCGACGATGCGTTCGCCTTCGTCGGTCGCGATGCGCAGGCAGCCTTGCGAGTCCACGCCAAGCGCGACCCCGTGCAGCACGTCGCGTCCATGTTCGATCACGCGGATCGACGCGCCGCCATAGGCATGCATCGCCTCCCAGTCTTCGCGAAACGCGCCGAATCGCTGTTCTGCGAAGCGCGCCAGCATGGCGGCAAGCCGCTGTACCAGGGCGATGAGCACGGATGTCATGTCCGGGTCTACGAGAACCGTTTCGAGGGCGGCTGGCGGAGTAGCCGGCACGGCGGGCGCCGCTGATGCCTTCGTGTCGGCCCCCGCAGCCGTGGCGTCGTCGATGCGTGTGGCCACATCGCTTGCATGCCGCAGGTTCACGCCGATCCCGATCACGACGCCGATGCGTCCCGGTCCGGCGGGGACCGTCTCGATCAGAATGCCCGCGAGCTTGCCGCCGCGCAGCAGCACGTCGTTGGGCCATTTGAGACCGAGGGCTTGCGGCGCCGACAACGGCAGGTCGGATAAGCCCTCGACGACAGCGACGCCCGTGGCCAGCGACAGCCCGGCCAATTCTGCCGGACCGCCGGGCATCACGTAGGCCAGCGAGAAGGTGAGGCTGTCGCCCGGCAAGCTCTGCCAAGCCCGGCCGCGCTGACCGCGTCCGGCCGTCTGTTGCAGCGCGGCGCGCACGATGGGCGCACACGCGGCGTCTTCACGAAGGCGGGCGAGAAGGTCGAGATTCGTGGAGCCGGTCGTGTCGACGACATCGATCTGCCAGCCACGGCAGCCGGCGGCCAGACGCGACCGTACGCGATCACCGTCGAGCCGACGTGCAGGCGTGCCCGTCAATGGCGGGACGCCCGCGCCGGCTGGGCGTCCCGACGTATCGGAAGCCGTTGTGGCGAGAGGGTTGTCGGGCGGGAAAGGTGCGGCGTTATTCATGGCTGCTATTGTAGCGGCGAGGTCGATCCTGCGCCGCGCTGTCCCGCGTCTCGCCTTGTATTTCGGCATTATCTGAGCCGTGTGTCGGACAATTCCGGTAGGTTTTCGGTCTGCGCCGGGTTGTAATAGCCGGGTCGCGCCTGTACCGTACAATGACCGCGTTTTGCCATGCGTCTTGTATGGATTCATGCCGGATTCCGGCGGGTTTGTTGTCAGGAGAACCACCGTTTTGAACCTCGATGCCGTGCCCACTCTCGAGCTGACCACCTCGGCGCAAGGCCCTGTGGTCATGCTGCGCGGCCTGTGGACGGCGCTGGCGCTCTCGCAACGCAAGAAGACGCTGCTGGGGCTGGTCCGCGCGCTGCCGCGCGGCGAGCTTGCGTGGGACCTCACCTGCGTAGAGCGGCTCGATCACGTGGGGGCGCAGGCGTTGTGGCGGTACTGGCAACGTCGGTACCCCGAACGCGTCGCGCTCACACCGACCCAGCGGGCGCTGTTCGATCACCTTGCGGAATTCGACCGCACGCGCCAGAGCCCGGTGCCGGCGCGCCGCATCGATCCGATCAGCCGTCTGGGCAACTCGCTGTTTACGCTGGGCGAGCATTTGCGCGACGGCATCACGATGTTCGGTCGCTTTGTCATCGACCTCGGCCGGATCGTGCGCCATCCGTCGCGGGCGCCGTGGCTGGAAATGTCCGCGAACATATACAGCGCCGGCGCCAAAGCGCTCGGCATCACGGCGATGGTGGCGTTCCTGATCGGCATCGTGCTGTCCTATCTGTCCGCCCAGCAGTTGAAGCTATATGGGGCGAGCACGTTCATCGTGAACATTCTCGGGCTTTCCGTGATTCGCGAACTGGGGCCGGTGCTCTCCGCGATTCTCGTGGCCGGACGCTCGGGGTCGGCGATCACTGCGCAACTGGGCGTGATGCGCGTGACCGAAGAGCTCGACGCGATGCGCGTGATGGATATCCCGCACGGGCTGCGGCTCGTGTTGCCGAAGGTCATTGCGCTGGCGATCGCGATGCCGCTGCTCGTCATGTGGACGAACATCGTCGCGTTGCTCGGCGGCGCACTGGCGGCGAAATACGAACTTGGCATCGGCTTGCACTACTTCTTCACGACGCTGCCTAACGCCGTGCGCATCGCGAATCTGTGGATCGGTCTGGGCAAGGGCGTCGTCTTCGGCATGCTGATCGCGCTCGTGGCCTGTCATTTCGGCATGCGCGTCAAACCCAATACGCAGAGTCTCGGCGAAGGCACCACGCAGTCCGTGGTGACATCGATTACGGTCGTGATTCTGGCGGACGCCGTGTTTGCGATTCTGTTCCGCAATGTGGGGATCGGCTGATGAGCGACGCCATTGTGCGGGATGCCTCCAAATCCCTCGGAACGCCGCCTGCGTCTTCGCCCGGAAGCGACTTGCTGTCCGGGGCGCCGGCCGGATGTCCGCCGGTGTCCTCTACGCTGCCGGGCGAGGCGCAACCGGTGATCGAGGTGCGCGACCTCACCAAACGGTACGGTACGCACACCATCCACGAGCATCTGGATCTGACCGTGCGCCAGAGCGAGATCATTGCGCTCGTCGGCGGCTCGGGCTCGGGGAAGACGACACTGATCCGGCAGATCATCGGCCTGGAAGCGCCGACGAGCGGTCATGTCAGCATTTTCGGTCACGACATCACGATGATCGACCGGCGCACCGCGCACTTGCTGCGCCGCCGATCGGGCATGCTGTTCCAGCGCGGCGCGCTGTTCTCCGCGATGACGGTGTTCGACAACATTGCGCAACCGCTGCGCGAATTGCATACGCTGTCCGAGGATTTGATTCGCGATGTCGTGATGTACAAGCTCGAGATGGTCGGATTGTCGGGGCGGATGGCCAATCGCATGCCATCCGAGTTGTCGGGCGGGATGATCAAGCGCGTGGGTATCGCGCGGGCCATTGCGCTGGAACCCGAACTGCTCTTTCTCGACGAGCCGACCGCCGGTCTCGATCCGCAGGCCTCCGACGAATTCGTCGATATGATTCGTGGCCTGCATCGCTCGCTGGGGCTGACCGTGGTGATGGTCACGCACGATCTCGATACGGTGATGATGCTCGCCACGCGCGTTGCCGTGCTGGCCGATCGCAAGGTGCTCGTCAATGCACCGGTCGAAGACGTGGTGTGCGTGGATCACCCGTTTATTCACAGTTTCTTCCTCGGTGAGCGCGGTAGACGCGCGTTGCTGGCTTTGCCTGCGGCACGGCGCGCCAAGATTTCGGAGTTACTCGACGATGGAAAATAAATCGCACGCTTTCATGGCGGGCCTCTTCACGCTGGTGTTGCTCGCGGCGGTCGCCGCGGCGGTGTACTGGTTCAATCGCGATAACCGCGTGCGCGTGCCGTATGACCTGGTGTCCGGCACCAACGTGACCGGTCTCAACCCGGAGTCCGCCGTCAGGTATCGCGGCCTGAGTGTGGGCAAGGTGGAGTCGATCAAGTTCGATCCGCGCAAACCGGGGCAAATCCTCATTCGCATTCTCGTGAACGAAGGCACGCCGATGACCCGATCGACGTTCGCCACGCTGAGCTATCAGGGCGTGACCGGGCTCGCGTTCGTGCAACTCGACGACGATGGACACGACCGGACGTTGTTGCCGTCGTCGCCGACGCAGGTCGCGCAGTTGCGTTTGCGACCGAGCTTCGTCGATGAGCTACAGCGGCGGGGGAACAACCTCGTGCATCAACTCGAAGAGGTGACGTCGTCGGTCAACAAGCTGCTCGCGCCGGAGAATCGTCAGGCCATTCTCGATTCGATCAACAGTGTGAAGGCCGCGGCGCAGAGCGTGAATCGCGTTGCGACACAGCTCGAACCGGTGACGAAGCAGTTGCCCGAGACCGTGCGTGAATTGAACGGCACGCTTTCGGGAGCCAACCGGCTCACGAACCAGTTGACCGACCCGCAAGGGCCGCTCGTGCGCAATCTCGACAGTGTGGGACGTGCGGCGGATCAGGCGGCGTCGAGCCTCGCGGCGTTCCAGGGCACGATGCAGACGTTCGAAGGCTCGCTGCAACAGGAAGCGTTGCCGCGTCTGAACCGGCTCTCCGATGATCTGCGGTTCACGTCGCAGGCCGTGGGGCAGGCGGCAGAGACGATCAACCGCAATCCGCGCGCGCTGCTGTTCGGCACGTCGCCCCCGCCGCCGGGACCGGGTGAGGCCGGATTTGCCTGGCCGAACGGCACACGCGGGGCGGCGCAGTGAGGCGCGATAGCGGCATGCAACGGGAGAGCGAGATGACGGAACCGACCGGACGGGGCGAGGTGATACCAGTGACGCAGATGACAGAGACGGCGAAGGCAATGCGTGGCGCCCGCGACAACAACCGCGGCTTCGCGATGGCCTTGCGCCGCGCGGGACGTTCGGTGGACGGTGCGAGCACCTTGGGCACGCGTCTGGCCGCGACGCTGGGTGTGGCGCTCGGGGCGGCTGCCCTGGTGGCCGGGTGTGCGGCGCCTGCGCCGTCCGGTTCGCTGGCTCGCTTCGATCTCGGACCGCCGGTCATTCCTGCCGCCGCGCTCGCCGCAGCGGACAACGCAAGCGCCCCCAGCGCCCCAAGCGCCCCAGGTGTCATGAAAGGGTCTGCAGCACCGGCATCCGGAGTCGCTGCCGCCGGAGTACCGCACCAGTCGCCGCTCAAGGTCGTGGTCAACGCGCCTAGCTGGCTCGACTCCGACATGATCTATTACCGCCTGCCGGCCAGCGAAGGCGATCAGGCGCGCGTCTATGCGAACAGCCGCTGGCTGGCGTCGCCTGCAAGGTTGTTCGGGGATCGTCTGCGGGCGGCGTTGTCCGTGGACCGGGCGGTGCTCGCGGCGGGCGATCCGGCGGCAGCGCCTGCGCTGCGCGTCGAGATCGAAGAGTTTGCCCAGTACTTCGACAGCACGTCGGCGAGCCATGGCGTGGTGCAGGTGCGCGCGACGTTGTTCGACGGACCGAAGCTGCTCGCGCAGACCACCTTGCGAGCGCAGGCGCCTGCCGCCACGCTCGACGCTGCGGGCGGCGCAAAGGCGCTCGCCGCCGCCAGCGACGCGGTGCAGACCCAACTGATCCAGTGGCTGGCGGGACGCGTGCCGTCACCGTCCGCCACGACTCGCGCACCGGCGCAATCGCGTGCGTTGCCTGCCGCATCGGCGGCATCGGCGCGATAGCAGGTCGTCTCGCCGATGCCCGAGCAGGACATCAAACCCTGGCAACGACGCGCTTCTCCCCTTACGCGTCAGGCATTGCTGTGCCTGATTCTGCTGGTCGCTTATGCCAGTCTCTACCCGTTCGAGTTCCAGCGCGCGGCGGTCGGGCCGTTCGATTATCTGTTCGCGCCGCTCCCGCGTTGGATGACGACGTTCGATGTCGTCACCAATGTACTGGGCTACATACCGCTGGGCATGCTGACCGTACTGGCGCTGCATCCGGCCTGGCGGGGGACACGGGCCGTGCTCGCCGCGTTCGTTCTCGGCACATTGCTGTCGTGCGGGATGGAAGCGTTGCAGACGTACTTGCCCACGCGCGTCGCATCGAATGTCGATCTCGCGACGAATGCGCTCGGCGCGCTCATCGGCGGAGCGATTGCCGTGCCGCTCACCAGTCCGCTGCTCGATCGCGGGTGGCTCCGGCATTTGCGCTTCGCGTGGTTCGAGCGTCATGCGAGCGTGCTGCTGGTATTGCTGGCCCTGTGGCCTTGGGCGCAGGCATATCCGCAGCAATTCCTCTTCGGCGATGGGGATCTCGTGCGTCAGATCTGGCTTTGGCAGGACCCTGACGTCACGGATCTGGTGCTCGACTGGGTGCCGAAACTCGGACAGTTACAGGACTATCTGTCGGATCTCGATGCCGTCGCCAGCCATGCGTTGTGGGAGACGGTCGTGACGGCCAGCGGCACGATTCTGGCCGGCATGCTCGCCACGCTGGCGATGCGTCGATCGGCGCCGCGTGTGCCTTTGCTGTGCGCGATGTTCGTCAGCGCCTTCGCGATCAAGGCGATCGCCTCTGCGTGGCAGTTCTCGCCGGCGCAGGCGTTCGACTGGGTGACGGCCGGGGCGATCTACGGACTGGTCATCGGCGCAATCGTGCTCGTCGTGGCCGGGCGAGGGCCTCGTGCGCTGCGAGGGGCCGTGGCGTTGGCAGCGCTTGTCGTGCTGCTCGTCTTCGTCAATGTCCTGCCCGCGAATCCGTATTACGAGGCAGCGCTCCAGTCATGGCGGCAGGGGCAATATGTCCACTTCAACGTGCTGGCGCGCTGGCTCGCGTGGACGTGGCCGTACGTCGTGCTGATCTATCTGCTCGCGATGTTCGATCCGAGCCATCGCGGCCCCGCGCGCAGCGTGGGCAAGCAGAACTGACCTTCGCGCGATGTTGCGATGTCGGCCGGTCGTGGATGGCGCCCTTATGCGCAGAATTCCCGCTCAGGCCCGTCAGGCATGGATCTTCGGGCGAAATGATCGTCTCATTGTTGCCAATTTGGCAATAGCGTATTGGCCGTCGGCCCATTGGTGAGACGGCGCGCAAATTCTAAACTCTCATGTAAGGCACGCTGATACTTGGTGTGCCGCGACCGCCCGGCATCGACAGGCAGATCCCGGGCGGTTTTCATTGGGAGAAAAGATGAGCACCTGGGGATTGGCGTTTGCGCACAAGACGCGGCAGCGTGTGCTGATGGCCGTGATCGCGGCGGCCACGGGCATCGAAATGCTGGAGAACGGCATGTTCGTGTTCGCGTCGTCGCATATCGCGGGCGGTGTCGGCGCCGCGCCGGAAGAGTACGCGTTCGTCTCCACGCTGTATGCCGTCGCCGGCATTCTCGTCATCCTCAAGCAACGCTGGCTGGCCTCGCGCCTGGGCTATCGCATGTTCCTCGCCGGCGCCCTCACGCTCATGGCGTTCGGTGCATGGCTGTGCGGGATGGCGCATAACCCGACGCAACTCGCTGTGGCGCGTTTCGTGCTCGGGCTGGGCGCCGGCTCGCTGTTCACGGCGAGCCGCATCCTCATCAACCTGTGCTTTGCACCCGAACTGCGGCTGCGTGCGCTGCTTTTCTTCACCTATGGCTTCTTCGGCGCTCAGATATCGGCGCCCTTGCTCGCGAGCTATCTCGTCGATCACTTCCTGTGGTCGTCGGTGTTTTTCACGGTCGTGCCGATCGCGCTGGCGGGGGCGTTGGCGTCCTGGTTGTTCATCCCGGATTTTCGCGAACGGCTGCAAGACGAAGGTGAGTTCGAGATGCGCGGCATCGTGTTTTTCGCCGCCGGTGTGCTGATCGTCGAAGTGATGATGCAGCGCTCGCGTTTCGACTTCTTCTCGAATCCGCTGCATCTGCTAGAACTGTGTCTGGTCGGCGCGGTGTGCGCAATCGGCTACATGTGGCATCAATACTCGCATCACAAGCCGCTGATCGACTTTCGCGTGCTGGTGCGCAATCCCGTGTATGTCCTCGGGCTGGGCGGGTATGCCGTGTACTACTTCTTCTCGTACTCGACGTCGTATCTGTTCCCGATCTACATGCAGCAAGGGTTGCACTGGAGCGTCGAGCACACGGGCTATCTGCAAGCCGTCGCGTCGGTGACGAGTCTGGGGGTCGCCGTGGCGTACACGCTGGCGCGCCCGAAGTTCGTGCAGCTCAAGCCGTTCGTATTGCTCGGGTATCTGTGCCTGCTCGGCTATGCGTTCCTGCTCTCGCAAAGCTATCAGGGCGTGTCGAGCGGGTGGCTGATTTTGCCGATGGTGCTTAGCGGTCTCGGCGGCGTGTTCGCCATGATTCCCATCGCTGAGCTGACATTTCGCGGTATGGACGAGTATGTCTTCCAGCATGGCTATCAGACGAAGAACATTGTGCGTCAGTTGGTGAGTTCGATGTCGGTGTCGGTCATGGCCGTGCTGATGCAGGACCGTCAGGCGGTGTTCATGCATCAACTCACGCCCGCGATGACGCCGCTCAACCCGGCCTACAACGCAGCGGTTTCGCAGGCGCAGCAGGCGTTCTCGGCAAGTGTCGATCCGGTGACGGCGGCACATATGGCGTCGGCGTGGGTGGGCAGCCTCGCCTCGCAGCAGGCGCTGGTGCTCTCGTGTGTCAACGTGTTCTTCGGGTTCGCCTGCCTTGCGGCCTTCTGTGCCGTGTTCATGGCGGTGCAGCGGCGTCTGCGCTGAACTTCCGCGCGTTCCGGAGCTTCACGTTCTCACGTTCGGCGTCCCGGAATCCGTGTTTTGGCATCCGCGTCGCCCGATGCCCTCGCCCGGCCATCGGGCGCGCCCGCAATGGCGGGGCAGGTCGGTTAGAATGGCTCGCAACACGCCCGAAGCCGGGCTTTCGGCTGCCAAATCCCCCATAAAACACCGACATGGCTACCCCGTCGCAGTACTACAAGCATCACGTTTTTTTCTGCCTCAACCAGCGCGAAGCCGGTGCCGAGCGTCCCTCGTGCGCCAACTGCAATGCGCAGTCGATGCAGGAATACGCCAAGAAAAAGGTCAAGGAACTCGGTCTCGCCGGTCCCGGCAAGGTTCGCGTGAACAAGGCCGGATGCCTCGATCGGTGCGAACAGGGGCCGGTCGTCGTGATCTATCCCGAAGGGACCTGGTACACCTATGTCGACGAGACCGACATCGACGAGATCGTCGAGAAGCATCTGGCGCAAGGCGAGATCGTCGAGCGTCTGCTGATCGACTGATCGGGTCGGCGCAACGGTCCCACGATTTTTCGTCGGCCGCGCGTGGCGTCCGGGCGCGATCGCCCGAATCGCATGCTTGCGGCACTTCAGCCTAACATCGCACATGAACGCTCAGACTGAACGCTTCACCATCGACGGCCCGGTCGGCGCCATCGAAATCGCCATCGACCGGCCCGCAGGCGCGCCGCGCGGTATCACGCTCGTCGCACATCCGCATCCGCTGTTCGGTGGCTCGCTCGACAACAAGGTGGCGCAAACGCTCGCACGCGCCTTCGTCCAGCTCGGTTACGCCGTCGTGCGTCCGAATTTCCGTGGCGTGGGCAAGACCGAAGGCGAGCACGACAAGGGCATCGGCGAGCGCGACGACCTGCTCGCCGTCATCGCCTGGATGCGTCGGCAGCCGGGCTGGGAAAGCCTGCCGCTCGCGCTTGCGGGATTTTCGTTCGGCACGTTCGTGCTCTCGCACGTCGCCAAGACACTGGAAGCCGCCGGCACGCCTGCGCAGCGCCTCGTGTTCGTCGGCACCGCCGCGAGCAATTGGGACGTGGCTACGGTGCCGGCCGACACGCTCGTCATCCATGGCGAGCAAGACGAGACGGTGCCGCTGCAATCGGTGCTCGACTGGGCGCGTCCGCAAACCTTGCCCGTCGTAGTCATCCCCGGTGGCGAACACTTTTTCCACGGGTTGTTGCCTCTGCTGAAACAGATCGTGGTTGACGCGTGGCGTCATTGAGACATCCGCCGCGAAATTTGCGTAATTTCGACAGCCAGCGCTCGCTTCGCTGGGGACGTCAAATCGTGACGGGTATAATTCGCGTCTGAACCATGTCGTGCCACGTCGGGTCTATGTTTCCGACGGGCATGGCCCAGGCGCTCCGGCGCCGCCGTCTTCTTCGCCGTGCCGCGCTCGCCAAAGCGTGGGTTGCACGGCGCTCCTTCAAGCGCAGATGCCTCTGAGTTTTCCTTCGCTCACTTCGTTTTTCTCATCGCCAATGAAATTCAACGCTTCGCTGTCCCGTGCCGCCGTCGCCGCGGCGATTGTCGCTTGTGGCTCGCTCGCTACGCTTCCCGCCCGCGCTCAACAGATCCCGCCGCCGCCGATGACGGCCAAGGCATGGACCATCGTCGACGTGACGAGCGGTCAGGTCCTCGCCGCCGGTGATCCGGATGCCCGCGTCGAGCCGGCGTCGCTCACGAAGATCATGACGACGTATCTGGTCTTCGAAGCGCTTCGCGACAAGCGTATTTCGTGGGAGCAGACCGTCATCCCGGGCGAATCGGTCCGTAAGGTGGGTCGCGACGAATCGCGCACGTTCATCGAAGCCGGCAAGCCGGTCTCGGTGCACGATCTCGTGTACGGCATGATCATCCAGTCGGGCAACGACGCCTCCATCGCGCTGGCCGAACTCGTCGGCGGCTCGCAGCCGGGGTTCGTCGAGCTGATGAACCGCGCCGCGCAGCGCATGGGCCTGAAGAACACCCACTACACGAACGTCGACGGTCTGACCGACCCGCAGCACTACACGACCGTGGCCGATATCGCCACGCTGTCGACGCGCATGATTCAGGACTTCCCCGAGTACTACAAGGTCTACTCGGAGAAGAGCTTCACCTACAACAACATCCGTCAGCCGAACCGTAACCGTCTGCTGTATCTCGATCCGACGGTCGACGGCCTGAAGACCGGCCACACGAAGGAGGCCGGCTACTGCCTCGTGTCGACGGCGTCGCGACCGCTGCCGGGCGCGCCCGGCGTGAACCGCCGTGTGCTGTCGGTGGTCGTCGGTGAGCCGTCCGAGCGCGCCCGCGTGCAGGACAGCCTCTCGGCGCTGAACTACGGCTATCAGAACTTCGACACGCTGCGCGTGTACGGCGCGAATCAGGTCGTGGCCACGCCCAAGGTCTGGAAGGGCAAGGACAGCGAGCTGAATATCGGTGTGAAGAAGGACACCTTCATTACCGTGCCGAAGGGCATGGCCGACAAGATCAAGCCGCAGCTTGAACTGCGCGAGCCGCTGATCGCGCCGATCGCCAACGGCGCGCAAGTGGGCACCGTGAAGGTCATGGCCGACGGCAAGCAACTGGCCGAGTTCCCGGTCGTGGCGCTGGGCGACGTGGCGCAGGCCAGCTTCATCGGCCGTGCATGGGACGCCCTGCGTCTGATGTTCGTGAAGAAATCGTAAAGACGTCAGCATCATGAATAACCCCACCGTCTGGCTCAATGGCGAACTGATCCCGCTCGCCGACGCCAAGATTTCGGTCCTCGACCGAGGCTTTCTCTTTGGCGACGGGATTTACGAAGTCGTGCCGGTCTATCGCGGCAAGCCGTTCCGTCTTGCCCGGCATCTCGACCGGCTGGAGCGCAGTCTCGCGGAGATCCGCATCGCGAACCCGTACACGCGAGCCGAATGGGAAGCGCTTTTCGCGCGTCTGTCGGCCACGTGTGCGGCCGATCCGCACAGCGTCTACGTGCAGGTCACGCGCGGGGTCGCGCCGCGTCAGCACACGTTCCCCAAGGACGTGACGCCGACCGTGTTCGGTATCGCCACGCCGCTCGCGTTGCCGAGCCGCGAGAAGGTGGAGCAAGGCGTGGGGGCGGTCACGCATGAAGACCGCCGCTGGCTGAACTGCCACATCAAGTCGACGTCGCTGCTGGGCAATGTGCTGATGGCGCAGTACGCGGCGGATCACGAGGTCCAGGAAACCATCCAGTTCCGCGACGGGCTGCTGACGGAGGCGTCGTCGAGCAACGTGTGGGTCGTCAAACGCGGTGCAATGGCTGCGCCGCAGCGCGATAATCGAATCCTCGAAGGTATCCGTTACGGCGCGCTCGAATCGCTGGCACAGGCGTGCGACATCGCATTCGAGGAGCGAGCCGTCAGCGAAGCGGAAGTGCGCGATGCCGACGAACTGCTCATCACGTCGGCCACGAAGGAAATCCTGGCGGTCGTCACGCTCGACGGCAAGCCGGTGGGCGACGGCAAGCCCGGCCCGGTCTTCCGCGCACTTTACGCCGCTTATCAACGCGCCAAGGAGGCACTATGACGACCGAAGAGAAGAAGAGTCTGATCGAGTTTCCTTGCGACTTCCCGATCAAGGTGATGGGGCACGCGCAAGACGGTTTTGCGCAAGCCATCGTCGAGTTGCTCCGTGAGTTCGACGCGCAGTTCGATGCCGCCAAGGTGGAAATGCGCCCGTCGAGCTCGGGCAAGTATCTCGGCCTGACCGTCACGGTGCGCGCGCACTCGCAGGCGCACCTCGACGATATCTACCGGAAGTTGACCAGCCACCCGATGGTCAAGGTGGTGCTGTAAACGCGGCGAGACGGTGCCTGCGCGCGCGAAGGTCACGCGTGCGTCGGTGCACCGTCGTCAGGCGGTGGCATTTTGGGGTCCAGCCCCAGTTGGGCGTGCGTCGTCATCTCTCCTGCCGTCGCGGCCATGCCGGCCGCCAGCGCGGCACGGCTCGGCTGCGTCGGACGCCGACGCGTGTCCTTCACCAGGTCGAACGCGGCGACCTCCTCCAGAAACCACGTCCGGAATGCCTGAACGCGCTGCGTCGCCAGCGCGGCGTGCGGGCATACGAAGAAGTAATCCCAGCCGCATGGCGTATCGACGTCGGACAGGCGCACGAGGCGACCGGCCATGATGTCGCCCACGGCCAGCGAGCGACGCACCAGCGCAACACCCTGACCGACGATCGCCGCCTGCGAGAGCATGCCCGAATCCTCGTACATCATCCCCTGCATCGGTTCCGGCAGATCGAAGCCGGCGGACGCGAACCAGGGGGCCCACGGTTCGTCCTGCGAGCGCAGCAGCGTGCTCGCGCGGAATTCCTCGGCGGTCTGTGGCAGCTTGCCGTCGTTGTACGTCGGGCTGCACGCGGGGAAGAACACGTCGTCGAGCACCTTCTCGATGTGCAGCCCCGGCCAGTTGCCGTTGCCCATGCGCAACGCGACGTCCACGTCGTCGTGTTCGAAGTCGGTCAACTGCGCGCTGCACCTCAATTCCACTTCCAGTTCCGGATGCCGGTCGATGAAGCGGCCGATGCGCGGCGTCAGCCAGCGGCTGGCGAACGACGGCATCGTGGTGAGCACCAGTCGTCGCTCACTGCGCGTGCCCGCTTGCAGCTTGCGCGTGGCCTGTGCAATGTCGGTGAGGGCGGTGCGGATCGACGCAGCGTACTGGCGTCCCGCAGGCGTGATGCTGATGCGCTTGCCGTTACGGGCGAAAAGCGTAGTGCCCAACTCCTGCTCCAGCGCGCGGATCTGATGGCTGATGGCGCCGTGCGTCACGAACAGCTCCTCGGCCGCACGTGAAAAGCTCTCCAGGCGGGCGGCCGCCTCGAAGGCGCGCAAGGCGCTCAGGTTGGGAAGTCTCCGAAGGTCCATGTGAGCTCTATTCGCAAGGCCGTGAAAATATGTCGTTTGGTGCGGCGCCTGCCAGTCCCTATGATTCAGTCATTGTCTCGCACTGCGTGGGGGTCGTAAAATGCAAAACCATTTGACAAAGGTTCAGTACGTCTACGGACTTCGTCCGGGCGAAGTCATCAGTCTCGATCTGCACCATGAGCATACGCTTGTCGCGCGCGGCGCGTCAGTCTGGGTGACGCGTGCGGGCGATCCGCGCGATTACTGGCTCGCGCCCGGCCAGCGTCTGGCCATCGAGCCGGGGCGCCGCTACTGGGTGTCGTCGGAAGCTTCCGGCGAAGCCGAACTGGAGCGCGAAGTCTCCCGTCGTTTCCCCCTCGCCCGAGTCCTTCGCCAGTGGCTGGCCGGTCGCCGGGCCGCCCGGGAAGCGAACTCCTGCACGGCCGCCGCCTGACGGTCGTTGAGGACTCCCGGGCGTTTGCCCACCCCGAATACACGCGCTCCACGGCGATGACCGCCAAAGAGCGCGTGTTGCATTTCGGGCGTGCCCCGTGTGGCGGATGGGCCATAGCGACAGGGCCTCGCGTGTGTCAATCGAATTCACAACAAGACGCGCAATAATCCAAGTCGGAACACCCTGATAACGCGTCGAAACAAGAGAAGTCGTTCCCCGATGAGCCAAGTCTCGCCCCCCGCACCGCTGTCATCCTGCGCCACGCCGAATCCCCACGCCGACGAACGCCTCGGTCGTTTGCTGATGGTTGCCGCCATGGTGATCTCGGGCACGATCGGCGTCTTTGTGCTGATGTCGGGGCAGCCCGCGTTGAACGTGGTGTTTTTCCGCTGCCTGATCGGCGCGCTCAGCCTGTGTGCATGGTGTGCGTGGCGGGGATACTGGCGCGGCTTGCGGATGACCCGCAGCCAAATCGTGAACGTCACGCTCGGGGCCGTGACGCTCGTCTCCAACTGGTATTTCCTGTTCACGGCCTACCGCATGACGTCCGTGGGCATCACGACCGTTGTCTACAACGTGCAGCCGTTTCTGCTGGTGCTCGCGAGCGTGATCGTCACGCGCGAGCGGCCGTCGCTTGCCACACTGGCGTGCCTTGGCACGGCGTTCGCCGGGCTGGTGATTCTGGCCGAACCGGGCGGCGTGCATGGCGCGGGCTATCTGCTGGGGGTGGCGAGCGCGCTGGCCGCCGCGTCGCTCTATGCCGCGACCACGCTGTTTACCAAGAAGCTCGCCGGGACGATCCGGCCCGAGATCATCGCCGCGTTGCATATGGTGATCGGCGCCGTCGTCTTCGTCTGGATGGCCGATTTCCAACACCTGCCGTCCGCGCCGCGCGAAGTGGGCGCCATTGTGACCCTGGGCCTCTTTCATACGACGTTCATGTACCTGTTGCTCTATGGCGCGTTTCAGAAGGCGTCGACCGCCAGCCTCGCGGTATTCGGCTTCGTCTATCCGGTGGTGGCCGTGGCCGTCGACTTTCTGGCGTTCGGGATCGTGCTGCATCCCACGCAATGGCTTGGCGGCGCGATGATTCTGCTCGCGGCCGGGTGTTACGCCCGCGGGCTGGGCGTCTCACCGGCGAAGAAGGTGGCCTGATCCCGTGGCGGTACTGGCCGGGGCCGAACGCTGCAAACCGTTGCGGCGGGGCAACACCGGGCCTCGCAAGCCCGATGGGGTTGATAGCGGGCATGGGGGCATGGTGTGCGTGGAGTGGGGAGGGCGAGCACGACCGGCGGGGTTTCGTTAAAATTACGCCCATGACCTCCCCGATCGAAGTTTGCTGGCGCGGCAAGGAAGACTACGCCACATCGTTCGACGCCATGCGCGCGTACACCGACACGCGTGGCCCGAACGGCCCCGACCAGCTTTGGATCGTCCAGCATCCGCCCGTCTACACGCTCGGACTCGCCGGCGATCCCGCTCACCTGCTCGTCGCCAACACCGGTATTCCGCTCGTCAAAGTCGACCGCGGCGGCCAGATCACGTTTCACGGCCCCGGTCAGGTGGTGATTTACCTGCTCGTGGACTTGCGCCGCCGCAAGCTCGGCGTGCGCGAAATGGTGCGGCTCATTGAGCAGGCGGTGATCGACACCCTGGGAGCGTATAATCTCGACGTTGAGCGCCGGGCCGGCGCGCCGGGCATCTATGTGAGCCAGGGCGACGGTACTGTGGCGCACGCCGGCGCGAAGATCGCTGCGCTCGGGTTGAAAATCCGCAACGGATGCAGTTATCACGGCGTGTCGCTGAACGTCGCCATGGATCTGCGCCCGTTCGAGTGGATCAATCCGTGCGGTTACGCCGGTTTGCAAACGGTAGACATGGCCACGCTAGGCGTGGCCCCCCGCTGGGACGAAGTGGCCGCGCGACTGGCGCAGCAACTCGGTCATCACCTCGAACAGCACCCCGCGACGACCGATGTCGCGCCGAAGGCCGATCAAGAGACGGCCTCGAGCGCAAACGCCGCCGCCTGATTGGACGTCTGGAAAGCCCCCATCATGACCACCGTGACTCAGAACGTTATCGAGAACGACGCCGCGAACAAGGAAGTTCGCACGATCGACGGCGAATACGACGCCACCGCCAAACAGAAATCGCAGGCCAAGACCGCCCGCATTCCGATCAAGATCGTGCCGATCGAGCGTCTGAAGAAGCCGGACTGGATTCGCGTAAAGGCGGCGACCCACACTTCCCGTTTCTACGAGATCAAGCAGATTCTGCGAGAGCACAACCTGCACACGGTGTGTGAGGAAGCGAGCTGCCCGAACATCGGCGAGTGCTTCGGCAAAGGTACGGCCACGTTCATGATCATGGGCGACAAATGCACGCGTCGTTGCCCGTTCTGCGACGTCGGTCACGGCCGTCCGGATCCGCTCGATGCCGACGAGCCGCTCAACCTCGCGAAGACCATCGCGGCCATGCGTCTGAAGTACGTTGTGATCACCAGCGTGGATCGCGACGATCTGCGTGACGGCGGCGCTCAGCACTTCGTCGACTGCATTCGCCACGTGCGCGAGCTGTCGCCGCAAACCCGTATCGAAATCCTGACGCCGGACTTCCGGGCTCGTCTGGACCGCGCGCTGGGCATTCTTAACGCCGCGCCGCCCGATGTGATGAACCACAACCTGGAAACGGTGCCGCGCCTGTACAAGGAAGCGCGCCCGGGGTCGGACTACCAGCACTCGCTCAATCTCCTGAAGGCGTTCAAGGCGGCGCATCCGGATGTCTCGACGAAGTCGGGCCTGATGGTCGGTCTGGGCGAGACGGACGAAGAAATCCTCGAAGTGATGCGCGACATGCGTGCGCACAACGTCGACATGCTCACGATCGGTCAGTACCTGCAACCGTCGGAGCACCACCTGCCGGTGCGCCGTTACGTGACGCCGGACACGTTCAAGATGTTCGAGGAAGAAGCGTACAAGATGGGCTTCACCCACGCGGCCGTCGGCGCGATGGTGCGTTCGAGCTATCACGCGGACGTGCAGGCGCACGAAGCGGGTGTGGCCGACGCTATCTGATCGGCCCCGAGCGGCGCGCCGGCTCCGGCACGCCGACCTCATCGGAAGTTCGAAAGCGCGGATCGTCGTCAGGACGGTCCGCGCTTTTGCTTTGGGACGCGCCGCCATGACGCGTTCTCTCTCACCACGCCGCGAGCGTTAGTCGCCCGCCCAAAGTCGATTACGACACGTCACAAGCCTCGCCGGGTTCGATAGACGATACCTGCCGCAGCCATTGGCGGATCCCGCTGAACGCGTTCGATACGCACAGCGATCTGCACCGATCGTCGCCGAATGCCCCGTCTTAGCCCGGTGCCTGGCCCCCAATTTCTCCGAAATATGTTGTAACAACCGTCACCTTGTCGCCTTTCTGACGTTGTCTCAGAATATTTGAACATTGTTTTGCTTGGCAAAACATTGCGCCCGATGGGGTTATTCCCGGGCGGAGGTTTCGGATGCACGCCAGGAGGCGACATGTCCCGTCAGGTCACTGAGGGCCGATTTTTTGTGGAAGCACCGCAAGGTGGCCAACGTGGCCCGGGTCGCGCCGAGGGCTTCGGGAGGCACTTGCCTTTGGTGATCGATGCACCGCACAGCGGTCATGTGTTTCCGCCTGATTTCGACACGGTTGCGCCGACGGCCGCGATCCTCGCCTGTGGCGACGCTTATGTCGACGAACTCTGGTCTGTCGCCACCCATCACGGCGCAACGCTCGTCGCGGCGCTTTTTCCGCGCGCCTACATCGATCCGAACCGTGCCGAGCACGATATCGATCCCGAATTGATCGCGAGCCTGTGGCCGCACGACGCGCGACCGCAAGCCTACAGCGAGCGAGGCGTCGGGCTGCTGCACCGTTTCGCTGCGCCGAATGTGCCGCTTTACGACCGGCGCCTCACGGTGGCCGAAGTCGAGCGCCGGATTCACGACTACTACCGACCCTACCGCCATGCGCTTCGCGATGCGCTCGATGCCGCCTGGCGACGCCACGGCGTGGTCTGGCATCTCGATTGCCATTCGATGAGCTCGCGTGGTGGCGCACTCGATCCCGATGCGGGCATGTCGCGCCCCGACGTGATCGTGAGCGACGGGGACGGCACGACGGCCGATCCGGCGTTCTCGCGCTGGGTGATGGCGCAATTCACGCGACTGGGCTTTCGCGTGGCCTACAACGTGCCGTATCGCGGCGGCGATCTGGTGCGCCACTTCGGGCGTCCCGCCGAGCGGCGTCACAGCGTGCAGATCGAACTGAACCGGGCGCTCTACCTGGACGAATCTCGCGTCGAGAAGCATGACGGCTTCTCGACGCTGCAAGCGCAACTTGGCCAATTCGCGGCGTCGCTCGCCGCTTATGCCGAACAACATAGCGAGGAAGTTTGATGGACTACACAGTCGCTTCGGTCGACACGGCGCTTTCGCTGTTGTCGCTGGTTGGGGAATGCCCCGGCCTGGGTGTGACGGAACTGGCGCAACGCGCCGGCCTGAACAAGTCGCGGGCGTTTCGTCTTTTGGCGACGCTCGAACAGCACCGCTGGGTGGTCCGCGAGGGCAGCCCCGTCACCTACGTGTTGGGTGCGCAGGCGCTGGTGCTCGGCGTGGCGGGGCACGAGCAGGTCAATCTCGTGAAGGTGGCACACCGTCATCTTCAGGCGCTCAATCGCGCGCTGAACGAGAACATCCAGCTGCGCGTGCGCGACGGACTCGAATCGTTGTGCGTCGCGCGCGTCGAATCGACGCACGAACTGCGCGTGCACGGCGTGGTCGGCAATCGTCGTCCGCTGTACGTGGGCGCCTCGGGGCGTGTGTTGCTGGCGTTTGCGTCGGACGACATCCGCGCGCAAGTGCTGGGTCGTCCGCGCAAGCGCTTTACGGCAGGCACGCTCATCGAGCGCGACGAACTGGCTGCCGAACTGCTCAATGTGCGACGTCAGGACTGCGCCGTGAGCTTCGGCGAACTCGCACCGGAAGCGGTGTCGGTCGCGGTGCCGGTGCGCGATGCGTCCGGCGAAGTCATCGCGTCGTTGTCGGCGTCGGGGCCGTCCTCGCGCATGACGCGTGCGTTGCTGCCCGACATTTCGTCGCGCCTGTCGGCCTGTGCCGCGGAAATCTCCGCCGCGCTCGGCTATCAGACGCCGGTGCCGGAGACGTTGTCCGCCTGAACGCGGGACGACCTCACGTCGGCGGGCAGCCACGTGCCCGCCACCGTCGAAACCGCTTCCTGATGCGCGACGCTGCCGCCGCAACAAGGCTTCAAGGGCGGTTTCGATTTTTTCAACGGACCGTTGTGCCACCGCCCGTCCCGCGTGGGTGCCGATATTGCCGGCACGATCGCGCGAAATGGCCCCGTTTCCCCGGATTTTCCGGAAATCCAGAAACATTCAAGGGCCATTTTCTGGTTTCTTGTATAACCAGACATCGGGTTTTCCACAGCTTCCCACAATAAAATCAAAGACTTGCATCGTTGGCATAAGTATTGCTTTCTAACGCGCGTGCTGCCGGGACGTCCGAATCCCCTTCAGGAATCCGGAAACCCAGAGCAAGCCGTTCTAATAAGAGAGAGGAGACCTTATGTTCAAGCAATGTCTTGCCGCCGCTGCGCTGTGTGCGGCCTCGCTACACGCTTTTGCCGACGATCTGGTGCGTTTGGGGAATCTGAAGTTCGCCCACTACGGTGCTGTGTCGTACATGAAAGTGATCGGGCCGAAGTACGGCCTGAAGATCGAAGAGCGCATGTTCGCCAAGGGAGTGGACATCATGCCGGCGATCGTTGCGGGGCAGATCGACGTGTCGGCAAGCGCGCTTGACGCCGCGATCGCAGGTCGTGCGCAGGGCGCACCGATCTATGCCGTGGCCGGTTTCGCCAAGGGGGGTGTGCGTCTCGTGGCGAAGAAGGGTCTGCCGATCGCGAAGGTGGCCGATCTCAAGGGCAAGAAGGTCGGTGTCGCCCGTGGCGGCGCTCAGGAACTGATTCTGTACGCGGAACTGGCGAAGGCCGGTCTGACCTGGTCGGATCAGCCGGGCAAGGACGTGCAGATCATGTTCATGGCTTTCGCCGATCTGAATCAGGCGCTCGCCGCCGGTAGCATCGACGCGATGTGCCAGTCCGAGCCGCAAGCGTCGCAATCCATCAACAAAGGCTTCGGTGTCGAAGTCCTCAAGCCGTACGACACGCCGATCGGCGAGCCGGTGCGCGCGCTCGTGATCACGGAGAAGCTCTACAAGGAGAAGCCGGACGTGGCGCAACGCCTCATGTATGCGTTCGTCGAAGCGACCGACTACTTCATCAAGAACCCGAAGGCGGCCGAGAAGTTCGTTCGCGAGGACATGTTCAAGAACCAGATCACCGAGCAGGATTTCACGGACGCTATCGGCAACTCGCCCTACAGCTACGACCTGAGCCTCTCCCACGTGCAACTCACCACCGACCTGATGAAGAAGTACGGCGTGGGCAAGTTGCAGGATCCGGTGCCGAAGGCCGAGGACTGGGTCAAGCTCGACCTGCTCGCCAAGGCGAAGACCAAGCTGAACATCAAGTAAGGCGAGGCGAACGGATGTCCGCAGTTCTTCCCAATTCGGGGGTCTCTCGCCCCGCGCGCCTGCTGCGCGGCGTGCTGATTCCGGTCGCGGTCGTGGTGATCTGGCAGATCGTCACCGGCCTCGGCTGGATCAACCCGATCATTCTTCCGTCGCCGGTCGCGGTCGTGGCCAAGTGGTGGCAATACCTCAAACCGACCGTCGCGATGGCCGACGGTTTCCATGCATGGCTGCAGTCGAGCGAGTTGCTCATGGACGCCACGCACAGTTTGTATCGCGTGGTGATGGGGTTCCTCGTGGGCGCGGGCATCGCGTTGCCGCTCGGCTTGCTCATGGGCACGAGCACCCGCGTCTACGGTCTGTTCAATCCGCTGGTGCAGGTGGTGCGTCCGATTCCCCCGATCGCATACATTCCGCTGGCCATCCTGTGGTTCGGTCTGGGCAATCCCCCCGCGTTTTTCCTCATCGCCCTGGGCGCGTTCTTCCCAGTGCTGATGAACACCATCGCCGGCGTGCGTCACGTCGACGGTATCTACCTGCGTGCCGCGCGCAACCTCGGCGCCGGTCAGCTCACGATCTTCCGCCGCGTGATTCTGCCGGCGGCCACACCCTACATTCTGTCGGGCGTGCGTATCGGTATCGGCACCGCGTTCATCGTGGTGATCGTGGCCGAGATGATCGCCGTGAACAATGGTCTGGGCTACCGCATTCTGGAAGCGCGCGAATACATGTGGTCCGACAAGATCATCGCCGGCATGCTGACCATCGGTCTGCTCGGTCTGGTGATCGACCTCGGCATGGATCGTCTCAACAACCACCTGCTCAAGTGGCACCGTGGTCTGGAAACCAAGTAAGGCGAGGGAGACGATCGACATGCTGATTCAAATCGACCAAGTCAACAAACAGTTCCCTGTGCCCGGCGGTGTCGTCGATGCTCTCAAGGACATCGACCTGAGCATCGACGCGGGTGAGTTCGTCTGCCTGCTCGGCCCGTCCGGCTGCGGCAAGTCGACGCTGCTCAACGCGCTCGCGGGCTTCGTGCAACCGACGTCGGGCGCCATCCGTATCGATGGTCGTGCGGGTGCGGCGGCCGAACCCGGTCCGGATCGCGGCATGGTGTTCCAGGAGTACGCGCTGTTTCCGTGGATGACGGTGGTGCAGAACATCGCCTTTGGGCTGGAAATCAAGGGAATGAAGCGCGCCGAGATCAACGAGCGCGTGGACCTGCTGCTCGGCAAGCTCAACCTGCGCGAATTTCGCGACCGCTTTCCGCGCGATCTGTCGGGTGGCATGCGTCAGCGCGTGGCGATTGCCCGCGTGCTGGCGCTCGATAGCCCGATCATGCTCATGGACGAGCCGTTCGGCGCGCTCGACGCCCTGACGCGTCGCACGTTGCAGGACGAGCTGCTGCGCATTTGGGAGGAATTCAAGAAGACGATCATTTTCGTCACACACAGCATCGAGGAGTCGATCTATCTGGCCGACCGGGTCGTCGTCATGACGTACCGGCCGGGCACGGTCAAGCGGGACGTGGTCATCGACCTCCCCCGTCCGCGCGACACGGCAGGCAGCGAATTCAATGAACTGAAGAAGGCGCTGGCCCAGATGGTGATGGAGGAGCAAATGCGCTTCGCGCAAAGCGAGATTCGCGGGGTCACCGCGGATTGATAACAAGGGTGGTGGCTTGCCCCGCCGCCTGAAGAGGAAACAACATGCAAACCCAGACCAAAAAACCTTTTTACCGCATCCTGTACGTGCAGGTGCTGTTTGCCATCGTCATCGGTATTTTGCTCGGGCACTTCAAGCCCGATCTCGCCGTCGAGATGAAGCCGCTCGGTGACGCGTTCATCAAGCTCATCAAGATGATCATCGGTCCGGTGATCTTCTGCACGGTCGTGACCGGTATCGCCGGCATGGAAGACATGAAGAAGGTCGGCCGCGTGGGCGGCAAGGCGCTGATCTACTTCGAAGTCGTATCGACGCTGGCATTGGTGATCGGTCTCGTCGCCACGCACATCCTGAAGCCGGGCGCCGGCTTCAACGTCGATATCAACTCGCTCGACCCGAAGGCAATCGCGGGCTACGCCGCGAAGGCCGCGCACGGCGACACGTTCACCGACTTCCTGCTGCACCTGATTCCGAACACGATCACCGATGCGTTCGCCAAGGGTGAAATCCTTCAGATCCTCGTGATCGCTATCCTGTTCGGCGCCGCACTGGGCGCGATCGGCGAGCGTGGCCGCGTGGTGACGAGCTGGATCGACAGCGTGTCGGGCGTGCTTTTCCGCGTGGTGCACATCATCACCAAGGTGGCGCCGCTGGGTGCCTTCGGCGCCATGGCCTTCACCATCGGCAAGTACGGTATCGCCTCGCTGGTGCCGCTGGCCAAGCTCATGGGCACGTTCTACCTGACGTCGTTCCTGTTCGTGATCGTCGTGCTGGGTCTGATCGCCAAGTTCACGGGCTTCTCGATCTTCCGCTTCCTCGCCTACATCAAGGAAGAACTGCTGATCGTGCTGGGTACCAGCTCGTCGGAAGCCGCGCTGCCGCACCTGATGGAAAAGATGGAAAAGGCCGGTTGCTCGAAGTCGGTGGTGGGTCTCGTGATCCCGACCGGTTACTCGTTCAACCTCGACGGCACCAACATCTACATGACGATGGCCGTGCTGTTCATCGCACAGGCGACGAACATCGACCTGACCTGGGGCCAGCAGCTCACGCTGCTCGCCGTGGCGATGCTCACCTCGAAGGGCGCTTCGGGCGTGACCGGCGCGGGCTTCATCACGCTGGCCGCCACGCTGGCCGTGATCCCGACGATTCCGGTTGCCGGGATGGTGCTGATTCTCGGTATCGACCGCTTCATGAGCGAATGCCGTGCGCTGACGAACATCGTCGGCAACGGTGTGGCGACCATTGTCGTGTCGGCCTGGGAAAAGGAACTGGACCGCAAGAAGCTCGCCGACGCCATGTCGGGCAAGCAAGGTCCCGAGCTGGCCTGACGGCCCGTGGCAGGGGCAGCGGCCCGGTCTCGCATGACACCGCCGCGGCCCCCGCCAAAGTACCGTTCGCCACCGGGCGGCGCGGCACAGGCACAATAGCGCCTGAGCTTCGCCGCCCGGTGGTCCTTGATCCAGTGGATACGCAATGGTTTGGCGATGCCGACAGGCGGTGCCCACGCGCCGCCTGCCGCCATCGTACGGACCGGCAAACGACGTCAACAAGGCGTATTTCCTGACTCACGCCCCAATGGCCACCCTGCACGACAACGTGATCCGCGCCCGTTCGAGCGACACCCCGCAAGGGGCCGCGTCGCCCGCGAGCGCAGCGGACCCCCGGCGCGACGAAGTCCCCATCGATTTCGAGAGGACTGTCCCGATGCGCCGTTGGTCATGGATCGTCGTCATGTTGCTGGCGAGTGTCCTGTTCTGCTGGTTGACGTACGCCCTGAGCTGGCAGCGCGGCGTGGCCGATTTGCGCGTCAACGCCGGGGCCCGCGTGGAGCGCTACGCCGGCAGCCTGCGCAGCACCGTCGATCGCTACGAATTCCTGCCGTATCTGCTCTCGCTGCATCCCTATGTGCATGATCTGCTGCTCGATCCCAGGAACAAGGCCGTGGTGCAGCGGGCCAACGATTATCTGTTCGACGTGAACCAGCGCGCCAAGGCGTCGGCGGCGTATGTCATCGATGCCAACGGGCTCGCGCTCGCCGCCAGCAACTGGCGTGAGAAGGCCACGTTCGTCGGGCAGGAGTATCGCTTCCGTCCGTATTTCATCGACGCCATCAAGGGCGCCTTCGGCCGCTTCTATGGTGTGGGCACGACTTCCGGCGAGCCGGGGTATTTCGTCTCCCAGCCGATTCTGGTCGACGGCAAGATCCATGGCGTGGTCGTGGTGAAGTTGAATCTGGAGTGGTTTCAGCGCGCCGGGGCCGATGCCTCCGAGCCTGTGGTCGTCGCCGACGATCATGGCGTGATCTTCCTGTCGTCCGAGCCGCGCTGGCAGTATCGCTCGCTCACGCCGCTCGCCCCGGATGTGAAGGCGGCGCTCGACAGCACGCGTCAGTATTACAACCAGAACGTGACGCCGCTCGCGTGGAGCGAGGACGAGCGGCTCGATGCCGACGGCGAAGTCGTCACGGTTCGGGACATGAGCGCAGGTCGCGGCTCGGGCAAGACCCGGCGCTTTCTCGCCGTGCAGCGCAAGCTGGGCGAGCCGGACTGGACGCTCATGTACTTCGCCCCGCTCGATCAGGTGATCGCCAACGCACGGATCGCGGCGGTGGCGGCGGCGTGTCTCGCGGCCTTCACCTGCCTGCTCGGCGTGGCGTGGAATCAGCGGCGTCAGCGAGTGCGCGACATGCTCAAGAGCCGCGAGTTGTTGCAGTCCGCGTACGCCGAACTGGGCGAGCGCGTGGCCGAGCGCACGGCCGATCTGCAATCGGCGAACGAGCGTCTGCAAACCGAAGTGCAGGAGCGCTCGCGCACCGAACATGAGTTGCGCGAGGCGCAGAGCGAACTCGTGCAGGCCTCGAAACTCGTGGCGCTCGGCCAGATGGCCGCCGGCATCACGCACGAACTGAACCAGCCGCTCTCGGCGCTGCGCAGTTTCTCGGACAACACGCGTGTGCTGCTGGAGCGCCGGGAGTATGACGCGGCGCAGGAGAACCTCGAAGCCATTGCGTCGCTCACAGACCGCATGGGCAAGATCACCGGCCAGTTGCGGCTTTTTGCCGGACGTGCGCGTCGTGGCGATATGGAGGCGTCGGTGCGTCGCGCGCTCGACAACACGCTGATGCTGTTGCGCGGACGCCTTGCCGGCATCCATGTGAGCACGACGTTCGCCAACGCCCGCGAGGACGTGCAGGTCGCCTGCGAAGGGCTGCGCCTCGAGCAAGTGCTGATCAATCTGGTGGGTAACGCGATCGACGCGGTCTCGGGCGCCGTCGGCGCGCAAGCCTCGCCGTCGATCTGGATCGATGTGGATGCGGACGACCTGTGGGTGCGCATTTACGTGCGCGACAACGGGCCGGGGATTTCGTCGGCGCATATGCCGCGTCTGTTCGAGCCGTTTTTCAGCACCAAGGAGGGCGGTCAGGGCATGGGGCTCGGACTCGCAATTTCGTCGTCCATCGCACAGGAGAACGGTGGCCAGCTGGTCGCGCGCAACGTTCCGGGCGGTGGCGCAGAATTTCTCGTGACGCTGCGCCGCGTGCAACGCGCCGGCGCGACAATCGCATGATGTACAAGAACCTCCAGATCCTATTTGTCGAAGACGACGAACTCGTGCGGCGCGCCACGCTGCAAAGCCTGCAACTCGCCGGGCTCGACGCCTTCGGGCTCGCCTCGGCTGAAGCGGCGCGCGAGCGTATTACGCCGGACTTCGCCGGCATCGTCGTATCCGACATTCGCCTGATCGGCATGAGCGGGCTCGAACTGCTCGCGCATCTGCGTCAGCACGCGCCGGAAGTGCCGGTGATTCTCGTTACCGGTCACGGCGATATTTCGATGGCCGTACAGGCCATTCGCGACGGCGCCTACGACTTCATCGAAAAGCCCTTCGCGCCGGATCGTCTGATCGAGTCGGCCAAACGCGCGCTCGAGACGCGCAAGCTCATGCTGGAGAACCAGGCGCTGCGTCGCGAACTGGCGGAGCAGGGCGGACGCGCATCGCGCATCATCGGTCGCAGCCCGTCGATGGAGACGCTGCGCACGCTCATCGCCAATGTCGCCATGACGGACGCGCCCGTGCTCATCAACGGCGACACCGGGACCGGCAAGGAACTGGTCGCGCGCAGCCTGCATGAGCTGTCGCGCCGGCGCGATGCGCCGTTCGTCGCCCTGAACTGCGGTGCGTTGCCGGAAGCGATTTTCGAAAGCGAGATGTTCGGCCACGAAGTCGGTGCGTTTACCGGCGCGGCGAAGCGTCGTATCGGCAAGCTGGAACATGCGTCGGGCGGCACGCTGTTTCTCGACGAGATCGAGAGCATGCCGGCGGCATTGCAGGTCAAGCTGCTGCGCGTGTTGCAGGACGGCGTGCTGGAGCGTCTTGGCTCGAACCAGTCGATTCGTGTGGACTGTCGTGTGGTGGCGGCGGCCAAGGGCGACATGGAAGCGCTCGTGCGCGAGGGGACGTTCCGTCGCGACTTGTATTACCGCCTGAATGTGGTGACGCTGGCGCTGCCGCCGCTGCGCGAGCGGCGCGAGGACATTCTGCCGCTGTTCGAACACTTCATGCTCGACGCCGCAGTGCGTTACGGACGGCCTGCGCCGGTGGTGTCGGATCGGATGCGTCAGGAGCTGATGCAGGCGGACTGGCCCGGCAACGTGCGTGAACTGCGTAACGCGGCGGACCGTCTCGTTCTGGGCGTGGCGAGCGCGCCGGAAGGCGACGGCACGCTTGCGCCACTGCCGCTCAAGGAGCAGGTGGAGCGTTTCGAGCGCGCCGTGCTGCAAGAGGCGCTGGAGCACAGTAAAGGCAACGTGGCCGCCACGGCCGAGGCGCTGCATGTGCCGAAGGCCACGCTGTATGAAAAGCTCAAACGCTATGGCCTGCACACGCGTGGGCACGGCGAGGGTGGCGACGGTCGCTGATCACAGCGGCCGATGACCGGTGCATCGGCCGCCGACCCCCTCATCCGATCAGCTCGACCTTGCCGCTGGCGAGGCGGTACATGCCACCCACGATCTTCAACGTCCCTTTCGTTTCGCTCTCCCGCAAGATGGCGGACGTCTCGCGCAAGGCGCTCACGTTGTCCAGCACGTTCTGTGCGATGGCCGCATCCAGCGGGTCGGGGCCGGTGCGGTCGATCTTCTTCACCGAGGGCTTGATGCGCTGTACGAGCGACTGAATGCTGCCGGGATACATCGTGCCTTTCGCATACGCGCCGAGGGCCGCATCGATCGCACCGCATTTGTCATGGCCCAACACGAGAATGAGTGGCACCTTGAGAACGCTGACAGCGTATTCGAGGCTGCCCGTCACTTCCTCGCTGGCGATATTGCCCGCCACACGTGTGGTAAACAGGTCGCCGCGCACGCTGTCGAACGCAAACTCCGGTGCGACGCGCGAATCCGCGCAACTGAGCAATGCCGCGTAAGGGTTTTGTCCTTCCGAGAGCGTTTCCCGCTCCGATGCGAAATCATGGCGACGCATGAGTCCGGCGACATATCGTGCATTGCCTTGCATCAATCGTGCGATGGCGTCGTCCGGTGTGACAACGTTGTGGGGCTTGGGCGGTTGGGTGGCGAAGGCCGGGACGGCAGCACCGCTGGTCAGTCCCGTGACGGCGGCCGCGAGCGCGCCGGAGCCTCGAAGAAATTTGCGTCGCGCAGAGGCCGGCACCGCAGGGAGTTTTGTCTCGCACATCATGCACCTTCAAAAGAGGGAGAGTGATGTGGATTCTGCGAGGAATGCCGTGACGCGATCGGGGGGGAGATTGCGGCATTTTGACGCGCATTCGCGACGCGGTTTATCCACGTGCGTTTGGCGGCGAACGCATGCTGCGTGACTGACGGATATTGGGAAAATGCTTTGCTTTTTTGGCGCGGAGTTTTCGATTGCGTGCGATGTCGTGCCGCTGCTTAATGCGTCTGACTTCGTCATGAAAAACACCCGGAAGATTGGCGTTACATCCAACTTCTGGGGTGCAGTTCACGCAGGGCGTTTTTCTGTTCGGGGCATGACGATGCCTGGTGGCGGTATGGCGGGGCTACGGTGGGCGATAGCGTCGCGATCGCGGTGCGTCAGGCCTGCTTGGCCAGCGCCGTCTCGATGAGCTTGTTCAGCTCGGCGTACTCCGGCTCGCCCACGTACTGCTTGAGCACCTTGCCGTTACGGTCCACGACGAAGGTCGTCGGCGTGAGTTGCACGTTGCCGTATTGCTTGGCGACGCTGCCGTCCGAGTCCATCGCCACCTTGAAGGGCAACTGACGCGTCTGTGCGTAATTCATCACGTACATCGGCGGATCGTAGCTCATCGCCACGGCGACGAATTCCAGCCCCTGATCCTTGTACTTCTCGTACGTCTTCACCATCGTCGGCATTTCCTTCATGCACGTGACGCAGCTCGTCGCCCAGAAGTTGACCAGATAGACCTTGCCCTTGAGTTGCTCGGTGCCGAGTTTCTGGCCCGAGAGCAATGTGAAAGTGGCGTCAGGGGCGCGCTTCTGTCCGGCGAAGGTGAAGTAGGCGGCGATGGCCACGGCGGCGACGATCGCAATCGCGATGATCTTGCCGAGAGGAGACTTGCGGGAGGTCGTAGCGCTCATGACACAGCCGAGTGATGGATTGCGGGAGGACGGATCGACGTCGATTCTACTCTGAATCTCAGCGTGTCGTGGTTGCGCTCCCCGTGGGCAGACGGGCGCGGCCATGGGCGATGGCGTCGTCGAGATAGGCGCCGTAGAAGTCCGGCAGGCCAGCGCCGATCAGCGGGTCGGCGACGGGGCGGCCGTTCGTGTCGAGGAACAAAACAGTCGGCGATACCTTGACGCCGTGTGCGCGTGCCCAGGCGACGCCCGTGGTCGTCGCCCCGTCGAAGTCGCGCACCGGCGTTGTGCTGTCCATGCCGATCTCGCGCACCTCGTACTTGCCGCTGCGCACCAGCGGTGCGAGTTCGCGTTGACGGATCGGGCCGCAATAGACGCAGTCGCGCAACGACACCAGCACGATCAACGGCGCGTCGAGCGAGGCGGCCCGACGCGCGTGTGCCGCGAAGTCCGTGGCGAGCGGCACGGCTGCGGGTTGCCGCGTCGCGCTCCTGCTGTCGGGTGGCACCGGTGCGCCCGCGCCTTCACGCGGATACGTGACGCCGGTGGCCTGCGCCAGTTCAAGCCCGGATGGCACGGCAGCGGTGAGGTTCGCCGTTGTGCCGGCGTTGTCACCGCCGCCAATGCTGCCAATGCTGCCAATCCGACCCACGCTACCCATGCCATCCATGCCACTCATGCCATTGCCGACCTCGGCACCGACGTTCGAGCCGCCCATCGCCGTCCCGGCGCCGGACGGCGGCGCGGCGATCGCGACGCTTGCAATGCATGCAACGAACGCCGAGGCGATTATGACGAGCGCCTTTACGGACGTCTGCGATACCGAACCGGACAGGCGAACACGCGAGCCAATGTCGCGCCAAGCCACCGCAGCAAAGCGTGTGAGCCGGCGGGCGGTCCACGGCCACTCGGTCCTCGCATGACGCATGACCGGTAATGGCGACGAGCGGCTAAGGCGGGCGGGGAAGGATTTCATGGCGTCGATCATACCGGGATCCGCTCCGACGCGTTTTCCCTGCGGCGACGCCTGGCGGATAATGAGGCCCTTCACATCTCCGACCTCCGTCCATCGCCATGAATCGCGTTGTCCGTGCCTGCGTAATGCTTGCCGCAACTGCCCTGCTTGCCGCCTGTTCTCCTCGCTACGATTGGCGCGAGGTTCACGATAAGGACGGCGCGTATGCCGTGACCTATCCCGCCAAGCCCACGCAGGACGAACGCGAAGTGAAGTTCGCGTCCGGGCCGCTGCCCATGCGGATGCAAGCCGCCCGCGTGGATGCTGCGCTCTTCGCCGTCGGCGTGGTCACGCTGCCGAACGACGACGCCACGCTGCGCCAGACGGTCGTCGACGAACTCCGGCAAGGCTTGCTCGCCAATGTGAACGAGAGCGCCGCTGTGCCGTCGCAGGTGATGGTGCGTCAGGCGGGCGACGCGCCCGCACTCCCCGGGCAGGCGATCTCCGCGCAAGGCGCGGCGGGCGGGAGGGACGAGCGGGGCGAGCGGGCCGAGCGCTTCGTGACCGCGCGTTTCGTCGGGCGCGGCAATCACGTCTATCAGGTTGTCGTGATGGCGACAAAGCCCCCAACGAAAGAACAGGTCGATCAGTTCCTCGACTCCTTCATATTGGAGTAAGGCGCTCGCATGCGCGCGGCGGCGCACACCCGGGCGTGCTTATGGGGCATTAAGCGGGCTTATGTGGGCTTATGTGGACTCATGTGCGCTTAAGCGGGCTTATGTGCCTATGGGCTTATGCGGGCGCTTCGCGATACTGCACGGCTTCGGCGACGTGATGCGCATCGATGGCATCGTGACCGGCAAGGTCGGCAATGGTGCGGGCGACACGCAACACGCGGTGATAGGTTCGCGCAGACCAGTGGTGTTGCGTCACCGCATGGTGCAGGACTTCCTGCGCAGCAGGCGCCAACGCGCATTGCGCCTCCAGCGCGCGATTGGACAGGCCGCAATTCAACTGACCCTGACGCGACACCTGACGTTCTTGCGCGCGCCGTACCCGCTCGGCCACCGCTTCGCTGCGCTCGCCGGTGGCCGGCGCGGCGAACGTGTCGGCACTCAGCGCGGGGACTTCCACATGCAGATCAATGCGATCGAGCAACGGCCCCGAAAGACGATTGCGGTAGCGCGCCACCGCCTCGCTGGTGCAACGGCAGTTTCGCGACGGATGACCGAGGTCGCCGCATGGACACGGATTCATGGCGGCCACCAGTTGGAACGTCGCAGGAAATGTTGCATGTCCCCCTGCGCGTGAAATCGTCACATGGCCCAGTTCCAGCGGTTCGCGTAGCACTTCAAGCACACGCCGTTGAAACTCGGGCAGTTTGCTTTAAGGCACAAAATTCGAGAAATGTTGCTCAGAACTGTCGACGAGCAGGTCTTTCGGCCCTTTCTAAATATGAGGCAAGCCCCGAAAGGGGCGCGTCAGTGTTCGAGTGTGGGCAAGTTCGGCACCCCGAAGGGGCTGTCCACAGCCTTGTGCTGTGGGCAGCGGACTTGTCCACACGGGGTGCGCCGTAAAGCACGATTTTCATTTGAGTTGTTTCGCGTGCTTTATACGCGCTGCACTGAATCGCACCTCCACTCGCGTGCTGCGACTCTATACGGAGTGGGCGCCGGCATCGTAAATACCCCTTGGTATGCTAGGCAACAAGTTGCCGGCTACCGGGTCAGGAGTCGTTGAGGCGGCAAAATTCGGCCTGCAGTTACAGACTGATTCTTGGTAAGCGCCGACCACCGTTGCGTCGCTATAAAGCTTGACGGTAAGAGAGCTGCCAAGTTCGTTAGTGGGCTAATCCGGAAACTAAGCTGTCGCAGGCCATCATGACTTCTTCTCGAGCAACCCCTTCGAGAACAGCCTGTTCTCGATAATGTAGCCAATCTCCTTCTTGTCAGCTTTAATCAGGTACGGCCAAGAGAGGAGAAGCTCCGCGAGTTCGTCGTTGTCGCAATAGAGGTATGCCGTCGGAACCTTGAGTACCTTCGCCAACTTCTGAGCGATTTCAACCGGAGGTTGGTGAACTCCGCTCTCGTATCGGCTGATGCGTGCGCTCGCAGAAGTTTCGTCCAGGCCAATTTCAACGCCAAGCTTGTCTTGGGGAATGCCGGCGCGCCGTCTTGCCTGTCGCAATCGACGTCCGAATACAGTAACCGGCTCTTTCTTTCCCATTCTGCGAATATCGTAGATTTTGCATTGCGCTTCTCTACGAAATTCGTAGAATCTGGAAGGCGCCACGAACGACCAAATCAGCTTGACAAATCGCCATTTCATGGTTCGTTCGTCGCCGAAAACGCTATGAACAATCTCAGGGGTTGACGCTCTCGCATGCGTGAGACGGCACTCCCGACATACCCGCCAGCAGCTGCAGGAGCCCAAGAAATGAACCTGAATGACATACCCGACGACTTCCCACGGCCGACGCTTCCAACTGTGGTTCCCGGCGGGCAGCCCAAAGCTGGCGTCGCCTTGTCATGGAACGTCTACGTTGCAGGCCTGACGCCAGAGGAGAAATACGAGCGCTGGGTGATATGCGAGGACCTAACCAAGCAATTGCTTCTCACCGCTCAGAAGGATGCAGCGAAGTATCCCCATCATTCGCCCGATGAGACGCTTGAACGGGTACGCGTGTCGGTCGCATCGAAGGGGTGGGTATCGCCAGCTGAGTTGGACTGGCTCCTGCAGCGCATGAAGACACTGCTCCAGTGGTAGCAGCGGAAATGCAGGCTTGGGACCAAGTACCGGGAGTGAACAACATGCAATCTCGCGGCGATGAATGTGGAGCTCCGCTCCAGCGTCACGTGCCGGTCCCTGCGCTATCGCTCGGGAAGATAGTCGCAGACATTCCGCCAATAGTTCAGGCATTGGGTAAGGCAAAGTGCAAAACGCCGGACGAGTTACTGGCCAGCCGGGCGCGCTTTGGCAATCCCACGTACGCCGTCGAAGACTCTGACGACGGTGTTACCTGGTACTTCTCGAACGACTTGCAGGAGGCGGTTGCGCTCGGGTTGAAGTGGGTCGAAAGAGGTTGCGCCCTGGAGCAAATTCCAGAAGACCAGCATGGCGAGGTCGTCTATTCCTATGCTGTGTGTGGCGTCGAGGCGGACTGCGACATCGAATACCTTTTGTATAGCCATCGTCTTTGGCAAGCTGCGGGCGCGGACTTGAATGAGGCTGCCACGCCGGAAATCATGACTCGCTTACGTATGGAGTTCTTCAAGTTCGTAGCCCGATGGCGGACGCAATTCACCTTACTCGACTTCACACATCCAGCTTCAGTAACAGCGTACCTTGAGGATTGGGAAAGTGACCTGCAGCCGTAGACCGAATCAAGTGCAGGCGTTCTTGCATACGCCACAGCGATGACTTCGCGACTGACCGGTGTTATCCGGAGACTATATCGGCAGCCGAAGGATGGCATCCGCCAGGTCTTCGTGTTGTCACGAGCGGAAGCGGAAAGCCGACTATGAGCTCAAGCTCTCTGAACCCTCTGGCACTGAATGGCGTCGCACTGGGTCAACTTGTGCGCCAGCAGCGCATTGCATGCGGACTCAGCACAGCCGACGCCGCTTCCTACCTGCGCCTCTCCCCTCGTTCACTCAACCGGTTGGAGGACGGAGAGCCGGTGAACACTGACATCATGTTTAGGGTGTTGAGAGAATTCGGCCTGGCCATGATGGTCATGCCCAAGGCTCGCGCCGGCATCGCTCTCGCGGCCTTGGGTCACAAGGCAAACTGGCTCGCGGAGTCACCAGACACTCTGCCGGCGAAGAAGCGCGCGCGTACAGCGGAGCTCCCGCCGGAGAATCATACCCCCACGCTCTTCCTCGACTTCGACGGCACATTGCATGTCGGCCACGCGTTGATTGACTCTCAGAATCAAATATCTCTCGATTCCGGCCGACCATTGTTCGAATTTGCCTCACTGCTTGTCACAATGCTTGCGCCATATCCGTCGGTGGAGATTGTGCTCACTACGTCCTGGCTGCGAACACTGCCGCTCGATGACGTGGTCGCGTTTCTACCACCCGAGCTCGCACGCCGAGTAGTCGGAACAACCAAAGACATCAAGCCGCGCCTGGGTGACTTGAGAAGCGGGACAGACCGGACTGCTGCCATCGCGAGCTATGCGTACGGGAAAGGCTTAAAGAACTGGTTGGCCATCGACGATTCCGTCCACGGAGCCTATAAGTTCGGTCGGGAGCCTGGAGAACTGCAACACCACTTCGTTCTTCTCGACGCCGCGCGTGGCATCAGCGACGAACCGGCCCGACAGCGGATTCGTTCATGGCTCGCTGGAGATTGGGGCAAGTCGTGACGCGAAGACACCTTACACCAGGGGAAATGGAAGCCGAGATAGGTGGCTATCTGAAAACTTACCGCATCCATCGCAACATCGACCAGGCCACCCTCTCGGAGCGCGCTGGCATTAGCGTTCGGGCGCTACGGAATCTCGAGGCTGGCAACGGGTCGTCGTTGCGCACCCTATGTTCTGTGCTTAAGTCTTTGGGCCGCGAAGCGTGGCTGGACACAATTGCGCCGGTTCCTTCTATCAACCCGCTGATGCTCACAAGGCAGGCCAAACCGCGCCAGCGCGCAAGCAAGCCTCGACAAAAGAAGCAGTCGCTCAACGAAGCGTTGTCTGCAATACCAAAAGCGGGAAAGGACTAAGACGTCGCCGTCGTTTCGATTTCCGCACCCGAGCGTCCGCCGCCAGGTTCACGATGTACTTGCTTAGGAACGGGCAGCTGTGTCTTGCCGGGATGTCGAAACCCGTTCACCCGCCGTGAGCGGGCTTTTCATGCAGGCTCGCGGATTCAAGGCTTTCCTCCGGCAACGCCCTTCCTTTGCGCCACCGGACCACCGATTCGGCGCTCATCAGCGTTACAATCGCGGTACATTTTTCTCTGGCGAGTCAACCCATGGAACGTAAGTCCGACACCCTGAATCTCAGGGTTACGCCCGAGCTGAAGGAGTTGATTCGATTAGCCGCAGAGAGAGAGCACAGAACGATTGCCAATTTCATAGAAGTGCTCGTCCGGCAACACTGCGGCGAACACGGTATCGCTATTCCGACAAAACGGCCACAGAGCCGCTAAATCGACCGGGGGAATTGATGGACGTCTTTCAGTTTCGCGAGCACATTGTTGCCGAATACGAGCAGTTCACTCGCAGCTTCACTCGCATCCGAGCCGACGACATTCGGGACTACGTCGATGAGCAATACGCCAGCCAGAAATACTGGCCAGAACCGCTCATTCAAATCAACCCGAACTTCAGGTCTGGTGGAACGGTCGAGGAGTTCGTCGCCGCCGCTCAACTGAGCGCCCAGTGCGCCGACATCTTCCGCCTTGGCAAATCGCCTTCATCGGCTGGGGTCTCCTTGCCGCTGCACAAGCATCAAGCGGAAGCCATTAGCCTGGCTGCTGCCGGCGAAAGCTATGTGCTGACCACCGGTACAGGTTCCGGCAAGTCTCTCAGCTACTTTATTCCCATCGTCGACGCGTGCCTTAAGGCCAAGGCCGTCGACCCGGCCCCCAAGACCAGGGCTATCGTCATTTATCCGATGAACGCTCTGGCCAACTCCCAGCTGGAGGAGTTGAAAAAGTTCCTTGGGTCGAATGCGGCGGAACGGGCGGTGACGTTCGGGCGCTACACCGGCCAGGAGTCCGACGAAGAGCGGCAGGCCATGGCCGCGAATCCGCCAGACATCCTACTAACGAACTTCATGATGCTCGAACTGCTGATGACCAGGCAGAACGACATCGACAAGGCAGTGATGCGCAATGCCAAGGGCTTGCGCTTTCTGGTGTTGGATGAGCTCCACACCTACCGGGGACGACAGGGTGCGGACGTGGCGTTGCTGGTGCGCCGTGTTCGTGAGGCCTTGGCGGAGAACCTTATCTGCATCGGTACGTCCGCTACGATGGCTACCGAAGGCACCCAAATGGCAAGAAACGCCATCGTGGCAGACGTTGCTTCGCGGCTATTCGGTACGAGAATCCCCGACCGCAACATCATCACGGAGACGCTTCGTCGCACCACGCCGGAAGAAGAGACCATTGCGACGGTCTCGACTCGCTTGGGTAACGCCATTCGCGCAGGTATTCCAGAACAGACTGACTTTGCTTCACTGGCATCGCATCCGGTGTCGGTCTGGGTAGAGCTGACCCTCGGCCTGACCTATGAGGATGACAAGCCACGGCGCGCACGTCCACGAACATTGGCGGAGGCGGCCCAACTGCTGCATGAGGCATCAAGTGAACCGGTCGGAATCTGCCTGGACTATCTGCAGAAGTTCATGTTGCTTGCTTACGCCGTCAAGGACGACGCAGACAAGTCGCTCTTCGCGTTCAAGCTTCACCAGTTCATTGCTGGCGGCGGCAAGGTCTATGCGACATTGGAAGCGCCCCGCCACCGCGCCATCACCCTCGAAGGTCAGCAGTTTGTCTCGGGGGACACCAATCGCATCCGTCGCTACTACCACGTCCACTTTTGCCGTGACTGCGGCCAGGAGTACATGCCCGTATGGGACACCGAGAGTCCGGAGGGGCGTACCTTCAACGTGCGCGGTATTGAGGAGCGGCAGCATGACGATGAAGAGGTTAAATTTGGCTACCTGCTTCCTGGTTTGGAGAGCTGGGACCCATCAGACCCAGAGCGATACCCAGAGGGTTGGGTAGAGGAGCGTGCGGATGGCGAGTGGCGCGTTAAACCCGACAAGCGCAAGTTCATCCCTCAGGCAATCACCGTACGCCCTGATGGCGTTGTTACTGATGGTCTGGGCCTGGGTGCCTGGTTCATCCCTGGCGCTTTCCGCTTCTGTCCGGTCTGTGGCACCACCCACACTACGTCCGGCAAGGATGTTCTGCGGCTGACGTCTCTGTCCGGCGAGGGTCGTAGTTCAGCCACGACGATGCTGACTTTGTCAGCGCTTCGCTACCTCTATGAGCAAGACCAGCAGTTGGACTCGGAGGCGAAGAAGGTCCTAGGTTTTTCCGACAACCGACAAGATGCCGCACTGCAGGCGGGGCACTTTAATGACTTCCTGCAAGTGCTCCTGACGCGTTCCGCGTTGCTCTCTGCGGTCCAGAAGTCGCCTTTGAAGGTCTTGAGCGAGAAAGAGGTCGCCAACGCTGTTTTCGAAGCCTTGGGCTTCCACCGTGATGACCCCGGCGTACGCGCCGAGTACATGCAGCAACCAGAGGTCAAAGGCAAGTGATTCGCGCTGGGTACGAAAAGCTATGTGGTGGCGCGGTATGACACCGCTGGAGCGCCTTCGCCTGGAGAAGGCCGCTGCAGACTGCGGCTTTGAGCGCACGCCCGTGTTGCTGAACGATGGCGGGATGGAGCTGCGGTCCGCGCAGTTTCCCGAAGCGATTCTTGTGCATGTCGTGGGAGGCAGTTTCCGCGTCTCAGCTTCGGCTGCGTTACTGCTGGATGGCGCCGATGGCGGTGCCGCTTCCGTGTCCGACCTGGACCAGCTCTACGCCGTGCTCCAACGCGCCTCGGCCATTGCCAGAACCATGCCAAACCGTGTGGCCGACCAGTTCCGGCGCGAGAAGATGCGCCTCCCGCAATCCACAGAGGCCGAGCGCCTGGTGGTACAGCGTGTGGGGCAAGACCTGTTTCGAAATGCGCTGATGGATTACTGGCAGGGCCGTTGTTGCGTGAAGCGACCAAGAGCATTGCCGCGAAAGTTCGAACTCTTTCTGGTTTGGACGGCGATGGTGCAGACCTGGTCCAACGTGCCTTTGCCTTGAGCAAAGAGGGTCCTCCAATATTAGCCATCAACAACCTTCAGACAGAGACTGAACGGGGAGAGCAGCGTGGATTTGTGAACCTCGTTGTGGGGTTGTTCGGTACTGTTCGGAATCCGCTGGCGCATAACCCGAAAGTGGAATGGCCGATGTCAGAACAGGATGCGCTTGATATATTGACGCTTGCATCGTTGGTTCACCGGAAGCTGGACGGCGCCAAGCGGTCCAGGCCTTGAGTTAGGCATTCGGCAGGCTGCTAGTCACCAGCTTTGCTTTTGCATCGAGCTGTTCTAGCTCGCCTGGGGCTGTCGGTGCAACTCGAACTGGCAGTAGACGTTTCGCCGCCGGAACGTGGCTCTCGGCCGCGCAAGCCCTGACATGCCCCCTTCAATCGGGCCAATGGGCTTCTAGCAAAGTCCCTTTAAACCAACTCCTGGAAAGCGGCAGGAGCGTCCGCGGTTGCTCGATGTTTCGCCGCAAACTCTGACGGCGCAAGGTAGTTCAGTGCGCTGTGCGGCCTTT
>NZ_CABPSB010000001.1 GCF_902459655.1 Pandoraea anhela | reverse complement strand
TCGAATCTGTGGTGTCGAAGGCAAATACGAAGCCCTGAGTGACTTCGATAATGCGTGCGACCGGTGCGCTCGCAATGGCCCCCCATCGGTTTTTCTTTTATTCCGCTACACCTATTCGCGGAAACGTCTCAACTGCGGACGAGGTTTCGCACCAACCGGGTCAGGGCACCAAGCCCCGCTCGTTGATGAAAGTCGTTGGCGTCGTCACCGACCTGCGGAGGCATTGCCCATGGGAGGCCCGTTGCCGTAGCAACGCGGGCACCAGTCCCGCTGTCATCGTTATCCGCGACAACGTAGCGGCGCCCAGGAATCTGGCCAGCGACGTGCTGAAGATTGCCCGCAGAGAAGCACACGACGACGCGCGCTGGTCGATGAAGAGATCGGAGTGCTTCGCGTACGCTAAGGCCGGTGGCGAAACCCTCAACGAGCCAATGCTCACGCCCCGACCCCATGGTGAAAATCGAACCTTTGGCGGAGCCTCCCGGCAGGAATTTCTTTGCCCCGGACTCGCCAATCCACTGGATGGAATTGACACGCGCGTAGTCGCTCACATCACGCATATTCCGGGGTGTTTTTCGCGGGTGCGACTACATCGCCAACGGCTTCCATTACCCCGGCAACGTTCTCAACGAGGGACCGTCGCTCACGTTCTTTTCCACACGCGGGGCAAGTCTGTGACCCGGATGGGAGCACGAACCCGCATGAGCAGACCAATTCCTTCTTCTCAGAATCGCCGACGTCGTTGCGGGTCTTTCGGTCAAGCTCGCCATCATCGAGCGAGCGAAGACCCTGCGCAAAAATTCGCTTGGTGTCGGCGTCGAAGCGCAGGACGTTGCCACAATGATCGAGCCAGAGGCCGAACGTTTTACCGGGCGACGGGCGCATGACACGCCCAAGCTGTTGAATATGGCTGGACAGGCTCTTGCGGTACGGTCGAGCGGCGATGCCGCAGAGCACGTCGCTGCAATCGAAACCCTTAGTGAACACCTCACACGAGACGGGGGAGCCGCCACTAACGTCGGGCCTCGAATATGGGCTGCTTCTTGCTGCCAATTCGCTTGCGGCCTTCGTTGATACCACTGTCGATTCGTTGGCTGATTGGGCCGACGATCGCCTCGAAGCGGGGGAGGGCGCAGCAAATGCCTAAAGCCGATCACATGCCTCCGAAGAAGGTGTTCCTCGACACCCAGTTTGTCGAGTGGGACGACTTCGCAGAGATAGCCGATAAGTCGCCGCGCTTCAAGAATTACTCCGCCGATGCTCGACATGCATACAAGAGCGCGCGGGCGATACGCACCATCAGCCTCGTGATGAATGCGCTGCATACCGAGCGTTCTGCTGCCGACGATAGCGACTCACCGAACTACATGGGGTCGATCTCAGATCACGCGACTGAAGGCCTGTTCTTCGCCATCGAGGAATTGGCAAATCGTGCCCAGGATTGCATTTTGCGCATGTCGAAAACCATCGCGGAAGACCTCAACGGGGGGGCGAAATGAAAGGTCAAGCGAACGCCGCCGGTCTGATTCAGTTCTTCTCGGCAAACTTCGATTTCAAAGCTGCGACTACCGAGGATTTGGAGTTTCTTTCCACGGCCGGTGAGTACGTTGAGTGCAATGCGATATCGCTGGCAGAGACGGTTAGCGGCGTCGCTTCGTTGATCGCTTGCGATAGCGACAGCCGGAAATCCCCGTCGGCCGGTACGCTGCAAGGGGGAGATATAGCGAATCTGCTCTATCTCATCGCGGACACGGTGCAGACGATCGGAAAATTGAGTTATGTCGCGGGCGAGGCTGATTATCAGTTGCGCGATCGCATGAAGGGGGCGCCCAAATGACCGAGGCTCTCAGCAAGGAAATTGTCGACGAGCCGTCAATGCCAGAGCGATTGTTCGACGTCTCTCAGTTACCTCGGCGCGTACAAATCGGGGACGTCACACATGCTCCAGACGCTTTCAACGAAGCTATTGCGCGCGCATGGCGCGCTCAGTGCTTCGGTCCTGCGCGCGAGCACCACGGCTTCAATGATTGGCGTCTTCAGCGCTCGTGGAGCGTCGAACGCCTCATCTCGGGGGAAGTTCGCGTCAGCGATGACCAAGGACGCACTCGTGCGCTGATCGTTGAAACGTGGCGCGGTGCTGATCCGGTGATGGTGATGCTTCCGCGCTACTACGTGAACCTTGAGCAGACGGACGCAGGCGAGATCCGCGCCGTTGCGTTTGATCGGCATATTCCGGCGCGCATTCGCTTGTCGGCACCCCTTTGGCCACGCTCAAGCGCCGCCGCGTGCGCCGAACTGCGCGCCGACTATGAGGCATGGCTCGAAGAAATTCGACCGAACCACGCTGACCCCTTTCTTTACTGGTGATTTCCATGTTCGATCTCAAAAACTTCGACTTCCAAGACCTTCTTCCCGCTCGAGCTCAGTTCGCCCCGCAATTGCTCGCGATGGTCGACGGCGAACTGTGCGCATCAGCGGCAATGATCCTGCTGCTCTGCGGAGACGCTATCGCTGGCGAAATCGAATGCACTCAGGAAGGTATCGCCCGTGCCCACGAGTACGTAAACACGTTTCTCTCCGTTGCTGGCGAAGACGGCTTTCCCCTCATTCCTGCATTGGCGGAAGTGCTAGTGAACGATCCCACAGGCGAGAAGGCCGTCGGCTTGGCCTTGGCGGCGCAGACATTCCTTGTTCCGGATCGTATCAGGGAGATTTTCCGGAAGTTCGATGCGATCGGCATCCCAACGCACTGACCATGAAAACGCACATCAAGCGGGCGGTGATGTGGGCCTACTGTCGAGGACTTCTCAGCGCTCGCATGACCACCGCAATTTTTCGAATTCTGAATCTTCGGAGCCATTAAACATGCAACTTCCGACCATCAAAGACATTCAAGCAAAGCAGCAAGAACTTGCCGACATGCTCTCGTGTTTCGCGAGTGCCGCCGGTGGTGCGCGCACTATCAACGCCCTGGGACGTGAGATCAACCTCGCGGAAGGTGAGATCTATATTGGCGCCATCGTAAATACCGACGGCACAGGTCATCACACCATTATCCTTCCCGGCGACGTTGAAAAGAACTGGGGCGACGCCCTCGATTGGGCGAAGTCCATCGGTGGCGATCTGCCCAACCGAATCGAGCAAGCCATGCTCTACGCAAATCATGCGGAGCGATTCGAGAAGCGTGCTTACTGGTCGAACCAGAAGCATGAGGCCGACTACGGCTTCGCCTGGTTTCAGGGCTTCTACGACGGCAGCCAGTACTACGGCAGCCAGGACGACGAGTTGCGCGCGGTAGCCGTCCGCAGATTGCCCATTTGATCATTCACTAATTTGAGGATTCTATGGGTCAGCAATGCATCCTTCCGATCTGCATCATCGTCGGCGCCACTGCGATGGCATGTGTTTTCTTCTGGCGCCTGCCCGATATGCTCCGGGCACTCATGGGTGACTGAATATGAATCGAGAAATTTCAATAATTGCGCGGCCAGTCGCCGCCATCGTGTTCGCCTCGCTCGTGTTGACGGGGTGCGGTCCTCTCGACGGCACCGATGACGCCAGGACCGGCACGCGCAGCGGCCTGACGATCTATGTCGACCACGGCACCGGCTGCCAGTATCTCCGGGTTGGCGGCTACGATGGAATTTTCCCGCGCCTTGGTGCGGACGGCCGCCCCATTTGCGGCAAGGGAGGAGCACGTGGCTGACTTCAACACCGGGACGGTTGATGCGATCAGCTATGCATTGGCAAAGCAGGTGCCCTCGATGGAACGTGGCTTCACAATTTCGACTAGCTATGGCGACATCGTGTTCGACTGCGATGAGGCACCTCAAGTCGTTGCGGCAGTTCGCCGGCTCCTGGAAGCAAAGCTCGCCGCAGTCTCCACGCCAGCCGCACAGAGCGCAGCGCCAATCGGTTACGCGCAAGGGTATGAAGACGCTATCGAAACCGCTGCGTTCTATGTGCTAGATCACTGCACTGACGGCGAGACACATGCTGACGCAGTTCGCACCATGACGCGTCCTGAAGCCGCACAGAGCGCAGGGCAAGAGGCAGTCGCTTGGCGCTCTTGGTGTGACGATGACGGCTACGGCTACTGGGATACCAAGGAAGAGGCGCAGGCTGCTAGCGCATTTGACTTTGAGCCGGAAGCGCTTGGAGTTATCGTCGCGACCGTGAATGGCGGCGAGCACGAGACTGTCGAAGTGGCTGTGGCGCTTGAACAGCAGCGCACGCTCGCCATCGTCAAAGCAGTGCGCGATCAGCATTTCGGCACATCGAACCCTGACCTGCCGACGCAGGCCAGCGCAGCGTTCGACCTCGCATGCGAAGAAATCGAGCATCGTCTGCGCACCGAGCAATGGACGCTCGACGGCGTGCCCGCGCCGTTGCCAGTATCCGAGCGCGCCGCGCTGTCGGCGGATGGCGGGGAGGCCGTGGACCTCGAAGGACTGCGCGCAAAGCTGCTTGACGGCCGCCCCGTGATTCGCGATGCCGAAGGCTGGTACGACCATCCGGCAATGCCCTTTGCCGACGAAGACGTCAACTACGAATGGCTGCTAGCCGCCCTTGGCATCGAAACGCGGTTCGTATCGATGGAAGCGGACGATTCCGACGCGTATGACCGCTATGGCGCCGCTCACGAACCCGATTGCCACTACTGGACGCCGACCGTTCCGGATGGTGATGGCTGGCAGTTGCTCTCCATCTACGACACCGAAGACGGCCCGCATGTGCTGTTTGGCCGAGACATTTACGCGGTAGCGCAGGCCCGCAGGAAGGAACACACCCGCCGCCTCGCCGCCGCCATTGCCGCCAAGACGGCGAAGGGGGATGCGTGAGCGAAAAGGTCTACGACGAGGAAATCGCCCAGATCCTTAAACAATTGTCCGAAAAGTGCGCCTCCATGAATGTGCCGTTCTTCGCGCTCGTGGAGTATGCGCCGAACGAGTATGGCCGCACGCAGGTGACTACGCCTGAACAAGGCTTCAGCCTGTCGATGACTGAACTCGCATTCCTGGCAGATCGCAACATCGACGCCTTCATCATCGGGCTTGCTCGCCACTGTCGCAAGCACGGTATCAACACCGACGCCAGCATCGTCATGAACCAGTGGAATTACGGAACAGTGATCCCGTCGCGAAAGAACGTCGCCACCTCGCAGGCAGCGGAGGAGCGGAAATCGTGAGCGCGAAAATTATCGAAACACGCAAGGTCTCGCGTTGTGAAGTCGTGCCCATGATCCGCGCTATTGCTGACGACTGTGAGAGCGGGGATTACGGCCCTGTCGAGGGCTTGCGCATGGTATGCGTGATTCTCGGCGACGACGGCCGCATGGTCTATGGGGCTGGCAAAGGGATGGATGCGAACGGCGTATTTCGATTGCTTGCGCGCGGTCAACATTGGATGAACGAGGAGGATCGCGCATGAAAGCGCTGAACGTGAAGCAAGTGTCCGAGAAAATCGCGCTCTCTGAGTCAACCATCTACCGGATGGTCAACAGCGGTCAGTTCCCGAAGCCCTTCACCCTCTACAGCAATAGAACCGGCTGGCTCGAGGAAGATGTGGACGCGTGGCTGGCAGAGCGAGCGGGTAAAGCGCCGCCAGCAGCCAGTGAGGTAGCAGCTTAGGCGGCAACAGCCGGCGCCAGCGAAATCACGGCGCCGGCTTTTCCATCGCAGTAGTCCGCCCATCGCTCCATCAGCGGGCGCCGGCGCTCAAGCATATCCCCGCGGCGGTACGCCCCCTCAACCTTATTCCCCACCACATGTGCGAGCGCCATTTCGGCCAATGAGTCGGGGTGTTCGGTGCACTCCGCCACCCAATCCCGGAACGTCGACCGGAACCCGTGCACGGTGATATCGTCGCGGCCCATGCGCCCCAACAGATTCAGCATTGCCATGTTCGAGCACGGTTTTCCCTTCTTGCGGCCGGGGAACAGATACCCGTCTGTCCCGGATTTCTCAATTGCCCTGCGCACAGAAGCCACGGCGGCAGGGCAGAGCGGTACGCGATGCGGTCGCCCCATCTTCATGCGTTCCGCCGGCACGTTCCAGACCGCTCGATCAAGGTCGAACTCACTGGCACGCGCCTCGAGCATTTCGTTGGTGCGGGCGCACGTCAGGATCGTCAGATAGAGCATTTCGGCGGTTGCGTCTTTCCGCTCGCGCAAATCCCTCACAAACGAGGGAATATCGGCCCACGCTAGCGCCGGATGATGCTGCGTTCGGCGCGTACGCTCATACTTCGGGAGTATCTTGTCGAGATTGCCGCGCCACCGGGCGGGATTCTCGCCGGTGCGCATGCCCAGCACCCGAGCGGCGTCGAGGATGCGCTCGATACGGCCGCGCAGGCGATTCGCTGTTTCGGTCTTCTTCGACCAGATGGGCCGCAGCACGCGAAGAATGGCAGTCACGTCCACGTCGGCCACATAGACGTTGGCCAGCACCGGGTAGGCATAGTCGCGCAGGGTGTTTCGCCACTGCTGGGCGTGCTTCGGATTCTTCCAGCTTGGCTCAAGGCTCTCCATGTATGCTTCTGCGGCTTCCTTGAACGTCATCGTCGCGAGCCGTTCGGCCTGCTCTTGGCGCTTCTGGTCCCGGCGGGCTTCGATCGGGTCGAGCCCATCGGCCAGCATCTTGCGGTAATTGCTGGCCAGCGCCCGCGCCTCGGCGAGAGAAACCGAGGATAGGGGGCCGAGACCCATTTCTCGAGCACGCTTCGCAAGAGAGAAGCGAAACACCCACGCCCGAGATCCGCTCAGTGAAATATTGAGATAGAGGCCGCCGCCGTCGGAGTGAAGTCCAGGCGTCACCTCTTTGGCGACTTTGATGGCGTTAAGCCGATGGAGTTGTCTGGAAACAGTTTTTGCCATGATCTGACCCACAATCCTACCCACAATTCGTGTTGAGATTATGTGACTGGGCCTGACAACGTGCAACGGCTTTGTTACCCACAAACCCCCGTCGTTATTGGGGTTTGCGGGTCTTCGTGACAATCACTGAAAACGTCTGAAAGTGTTATCTGGCGGAGGCGGTGAGATTCGAACTCACGGAAGGGTTACCCCTTCGCCGGTTTTCAAGACCGGTCCATTAAACCACTCTGGCACGCCTCCGGGGCGTTGCGCACGACGTTGGGTCGTGGCTCGGGGATGCCGTCTGTCCGACGGCTGGGGATGCGTGCGGTCCGGGGGGATCGGCGTCGGCATCCCGGCGCAGGCCGGTACCGCACGGCAGCGCGCATTATACCTGCTCATGCCACCATGTGAAGCCTTCAATGCACCTAAATCGCCTCGCACCCCGCTAATTTCCTCGCTTTTCCTACACCCGTCACGCCTTCACACCCCTTTATACCCCTTTACACCCCTTCAAACCCCTTCAAACCCCTTCACCCCTTGTCTTGTCCCCGTCCGCCATGCATCATGCCCCAATGACGTGCGGTGTACGCCCCCGGCGTTACCGTGCGAGGCCAGACATGACCCGGAGATACCGCATGGATGCCGACACCTCCCGCGCCCCCGCCCAAGAGACGTCAAATGACGCCGGTGGCGAGCGCAAGGCCTTCGCCCCAACCGAAGACGCCCCGAGCGCCAACGCCTTCACCTGGCAAATTCCCACCCTCTACAACATCGGCGTCGACGTCTGCGACAAGTGGGCGGACGGTACCAACCGACTCGCGCTCGTCCACGAAAGCAGCGACGGCTCGCACGTACGCCTCACCTTCGACGTCCTCAAACAACTCTCGAATCAACTCGCCAACGAATGGCGCGCCCACGGCGTCAAAGCCGGCGACCGGATCGGCATCTTTTTGCCTCAGTCGCCCGCCACGCTGGTCGCCCACGTCGCCGCCTACAAACTCGGGGCCATCGCCGTCCCGCTCTTCACACTCTTCGGCCCCGAAGCGCTCGCCTACCGCCTGCAAAATTCCGGCGCCGCCGTGCTCGTCACCGACCTGGCCAGCATTGGGAAGATCGACGATATTCGCGCCGAATTGCCCGATCTTCGCCTCGTCTACGTCGTTCACGACGACTTGCCCGAAGCCCATCATCACGTGTCCGACGATCAGGACTGGGGTGTCGCCGAAGACGGCTTGCTCGCGCTGTGGCCAGCCATCGCCTCGCGCGATACCCACTTCGAACCCGTACAGACCCGCGCCGACGCGCCCGCCCTGATCATCTACACCTCCGGCACTACCGGCAAACCGAAAGGCGCACTGCACGCACACCGGGTACTGCTCGGTCATCTGCCCGGCGTTGAGACGTCGCACAACGGCTTTCCGCAGGATGGCGATCTGATCTGGACGCCCGCCGACTGGGCATGGATCGGGGGATTGCTCGACGTGCTGCTGCCCGCGCTTCATCACGGTGTGCCGGTGCTGTCCCGACGCTTCGAAAAGTTCGATCCCGTCGCCGCATTCGATCTGATGGCGCGTCACGGCGTGCGCAATACCTTTCTGCCGCCGACCGCGCTCAAGATGCTGCGTACGGTGGAGTCGCCGCGCACCCACTGGCCGCTGCAACTGCGCTCCGTCGCCAGCGGCGGCGAATCGCTCGGCCCCGAACTCCTCGCATGGGGTCGTGAGCACCTCGGCGTCGATATCAACGAGTTCTACGGGCAGACGGAGTGCAATATGGTCGTGTCCTCGTGCGCGGCCGAATTCCCCGCGCTGCCCGGCGCCATCGGACGCGCCGTGCGCGGGCATGATGTCACCATCGTCGACGACGACGGCACGCCACTGCCGGTCGGCGCGATCGGTAACATCGCCATCGCCCGGCCCAACCCGGTCATGTTCCTCGGCTACTGGCACAACCCCGACGCCACGATGGACAAGTATCGCGGCGACTTCCTGCTTACGGGGGATTCGGGTTTCGTCGATGAGAAGGGCTACATCACCTTTACGGGACGATCCGACGATGTCATCACCAGCGCCGGTTATCGGATCGGTCCGGGACCGATCGAGGACTGCCTGATTCGCCATCCGTCAGTGCAGTTCGCGGCGGTGATCGGCGAGCCGGACGAACTGCGTACGGAGATCGTGAAGGCGTTTGTCGTGCTCAGAGACGGGCACGAACCGTCGGATTCGCTGGCGAAGGAGATTCAGACGTTCGTGAAGCATCGTCTCGCTGCGCACGAGTATCCGCGCAAGGTCGTGTTCCTGCCGGAACTGCCGATGACCGTCACCGGCAAGATCATTCGCAAGGCGCTGCGGGAGATGGGGACGGCGCTCGGGTGACGGGGCGGCAACGTTCAAGCGCTCACGACTTGTCGTCGCGATCCAGGAACATTTCCTGAAGGTCGTTGAGGAAGCGCTGACCCAACTCGGTCGGCGCAATACGCAACGGCTCGTCCACGAGCAATCCCTTTTCGACGCCGGCCGCCAGCACCTTCGCGATCTTTGCCATCGGCAACCCCGTGCGGTCCGCGAACCGTTCGCTTTTCACGCCCTCGGTCAAACGCAACGCGTTGAGCATGAACTCGAACGGCAAATCGCGGGCGTCGACCTCGCGCGCTTCCTGAATCGCATCGCCCGCCGCTGCGGTTTCGATATATCGCTGCGGATGCTTGTGACGCACCTGCCGCAACACCCGATGCGGGAACGAAATTTTGCTGTGCGCGCCTGCGCCAATGCCCAGATAGTCGCCGAATTCCCAGTAATTCAGGTTGTGCTTCGCGCGTCGATGCGGTTGGGCGTACGCCGACACCTCGTAACGCCCATAGCCGGCCGCCGCGGTGCGCTCGGCGATCCACTCCTGCATGTCGGCCGCCGTATCGTCGTCAGGCACCGTGGGCGGGTACTTGTGGAACTGTGTATTAGGCTCCAGCGTGAGGTGGTACAGCGACAAATGCGGCGGTGCGAACGAGAGCGCCGTCTCCACATCCTGCTGACACTGGACCAGCGTCTGGTTAGGCAGCGCGAACATCAGATCGAGGTTGAAGTTATCGAAGTTCGCCTGCGCGATTTCGATGGCGTGACGGGCTTCGTCGCCATCGTGAATGCGACCGAGCGCCTTAAGATGCTCGCTGTTGAAACTCTGAATCCCGATCGACAACCGGTTGATGCCGCTCGCGCGGAAGCTGCGGAATTTATCGGCCTCGAACGTGCCGGGGTTCGCTTCCATCGTGATTTCGGCGTCGGCATCGAGCGGCAGCAGGGCGCGCAGATCCGACAGCAACCGGTCCAGCCCCGCCGCAGAGAGCAGGCTCGGCGTGCCGCCGCCGATAAAGACGGTATGCACCGGACGCCCCCACACCAGCGGCAACGCCTGTTCGAGATCCTGACGCAACGCATCGAGATACGCCTGCTCGGGGAACGCTTGCGCGCCACCCTCGCCACGCCACTCGTGCGAGTTGAAATCGCAGTACGGGCACTTTCGCACGCACCACGGGAAGTGCACATACAGCGACATCGGCGGCAACGCCGGCAAGTGGATCTTGCCGGGCCGCAGGAAGTTCTGCACGGGCAGCACAGACTGACTCATGCCGCTTACGCCTCCCGCCCCAACTTTTCCAGCAGCACGCGCAGCGCGCGCGCACGATGGCTGTGGGCGTTCTTCACCGCGGGATCGAGCTCGGCCGCCGTCTGATTCAGTGCACGGATGAGAAAGTGCGGGTCGTAGCCGAAGCCATGCGCGCCGCGCGCTTCGTCGACGATTTCGCCATCCCACCGGCCTTCGGCAATGATCGGCTGCGGATCCTGGGCATGCCGAACGAGCACCAGTGCCGCGAAGTAATACGCGTCGCGATAGCCAGGGGTGTCGGCGTGAGGCGCGAGCTGTTCGATCAGATGACGGTTGTTCGCGGCATCCGACTTGTCGCGTCCGGCGCGGGCGGCGTAGCGGGCCGAATAAACGCCGGGCGCGCCGCCGAGGATCGGCACGCACAGCCCGGAGTCGTCTGCCAATGCCGGCAGGCAGGTCGCCGCCGCCGCATGACGCGCCTTCGTCAATGCATTCTCGATGAAGGTGACGTGCGGCTCCTCGGCCTCGGACACGCCGAGCATGCCCTGGGGCACGAGTTCTATGCCAAGCGGCTCGAACAGCGACGCAAACTCGCGCAGCTTGCCCGGATTGTTCGACGCCAGCACGATCTTCTGCATGGCCATCGTCAAACCCCCAGCGCGCGCTTTTGCGCGTCGATCAACTGGCGGATGCCGGCGTCCGCCAGGTCGAGCAGCACATTGCTCTGCGCGCGCGAGAAGGGTTCGCCCTCGGCAGTCCCCTGAATTTCGACGAAACCGCCTTCGCTCGTCATGATGACGTTCATGTCCGTGTCGCACGCCGAGTCTTCGGCGTAGTTCAGATCAAGCACCGGCTGCCCCCGGTACAAGCCGACGGAGACGGCTGCGACGTGCGCACGGATAGGCGATGTTTCGAGCTTGCCGTCGGCGATGAGCTTCGAGACGGCGTCGTGCGCGGCGACGAACGCACCGGTGATCGACGCGCAGCGCGTGCCACCGTCGGCCTGAATGACGTCGCAGTCGATCTGAATCGTGCGTGGGCCGAACTTTTCAAGGTCGAACACGGCGCGCAGCGAGCGGCCGATCAGACGCTGGATTTCCTGCGTACGTCCGCTCTGCTTGCCGCGTGCGGCTTCGCGATCGCCCCGGGTGTGCGTGGCGCGCGGCAACATGCCGTACTCGGCCGTCAGCCAGCCCTGACCTGAATCGCGCAGGAAACCCGGCACTTTCTCTTCGACGCTGGCAGTGCAGATGACCTTCGTCTCGCCACATTCGATCAACACCGAACCTTCGGCGTAGCGGGTGTATTGGCGGGTGATGCGCACGGGGCGCAATGCTTCTTGCGCACGGCCGTCCGGGCGGGTGATTTGTGTCATGAGTGAATGTCCTGCGAGGTGAATTTATGCGGCAACACCCGAATGGTATCGCTAAACGCCGTCGGCTTGCCGGTGCACTGCATTGCCGCCTGCCGATTCGGGCGCCGGATCGAGCGCCGAATCTTGAGCCGAATCCGAAGCCGAATCCGGAGTCTTGGGCCGGAAAATGCGATAATCGCGTTTCATCCATTGCATGCGAAACCGGTTGCTCCATCGCCCCGCCGAAAATCAGTCACGGCGCTGTGGCGCCGGTCACCCCGATGAAAGACAACAATATCTTCAGTATGACCGGCTACGCCAGCGTCACGCGCGACATTGCGCATGCCGATGGAGCCGCAGGCGCGAGCGTGTCGGTCGAGTTGCGCACGGTCAATTCGCGCTTCCTCGATTTGGCATTCCGCATGCCCGAAGAAGCGCGTGCGTGCGAACCGGTGCTGCGCGAAGCGCTCACCGCCAAACTCTCGCGCGGCAAGGTCGATATCCGCATCAACGTGCAGCGTCCCGAGAACGGCACGAACGGCGCGCTCAATCTCGATGCCGTCAAACAACTCGCCGATCTCGAACAGCAGGTGCTCACGCTCTTCCCGGACGCCGAGCGCATGCGCACCGGCGAAATCCTGCGCTGGCCGGGCGTGCTCGGCGAGGAGTCGGTGACGGCCGAAGCGCTGCGTGATGCTGTGATCGACGCAGGCCGGGCGGCCATCGGCGATCTCGTGGACGTGCGCAAGCGCGAGGGCACGCAACTCAAGGCGAGCCTGATCGAGCGCATCGAAAAGATGGAGACGATCCTCACGGGCCTGCAACCGCTCGTGCCCGAACTGATCTCGCGTCATCAGCAGAAGATCGTCGATCGGCTCCAGGAAGCCCTGGGCATCGTCGTGCCGGAAGGCTCGGCCGCACCGGGCAAGGAAGAAATCGCAGAGCGCATTCGTCAGGAAGTGACGATGTACGGCGTGCGTATCGATGTCGCGGAAGAACTTACGCGACTCGACGCCCACCTGAAGGAAACCCGCCACATCCTCGACAAGGGAGGGTTGGTCGGCAAACGGCTCGACTTCATGATGCAGGAGCTCAATCGCGAAGCGAATACGCTCGGCTCGAAGGCGGCCTCGAAGGAACTCGCCGATGCCTCGATGGAGCTCAAGCTCTACATCGAGCAGATGCGCGAGCAAGTGCAGAACCTGGAGTAAGTCGTATGTCCTCGCAATCTCAAGCCCCGCATACCCCATTGCACGCCGAATATCCCGGCAATCTGTTCATGGTGGTCGCCCCCTCGGGCGCGGGCAAGTCTACGCTCGTCAACGCATTGCTCGCGCAGGATAGCGAGATCCGTCTGTCGATCTCGAGCACCACGCGCGCACCGCGTCCCAACGAGGAAGAGGGTGTGCACTACAACTTCGTCTCGGTCGAGCAGTTTCTGGAGCGTCGCAAGCGCGGCGAGTTTCTGGAAAGCGCCGAAGTGCACGGCAACTATTACGGCACTTCGCGCGTATGGATCGAAGACCAGATGCGCGAAGGGCGCGACGTGTTGCTGGAAATCGACTGGCAGGGCGCGCAGCAGGTGCGTAAGCGATTTTCGAATGCGGTCGGCATCTTTATTCTGCCGCCGTCCATCGAGGCGCTCGAAGAACGTCTGAAGAAGCGCGGCACCGACGAGCCGAACGTAATTGCGCGACGTCTGCTCGCGGCGGGCGGTGAAATCGCCCATGCGCCGGAAGCGGATTTCATCATCATCAACGACCAGTTCCAGCGCGCGCTCGACCAGCTGCAATCGGTCTTTACGGCGGTGCGTCTGCGCTTCGCGTCGCAGTACGCCCGACACAAGACGTTGTTCACGGATCTGGACATCCACGCGCCGAACGAACATCAGTAACGCCAGTAGTACGAGCCGCCTTCGCGCAGCGCGCGCGTTTTGCGCGTGTAGGCGTCGGCTGCGATAGAATACGCCTTATATTGAGAAGGAACCTCCTTATGGCCCGAATTACCGTTGAAGACTGCCTGAAACAAATTCCGAATCGCTTCGAGCTCGCACTCGCCGCGACCTACCGCGCCCGCCAACTGGCGCAAGGTCATACGCCGAAGCTCGAAAACAACAAGGACAAGCCGACTGTCGTTGCGCTGCGCGAAATCGCTGCGGGCCAGGTCGGCATCGAGATGCTCAAGAAAGTGCCGCTCTGATCGGGAGACTGCACTGATGCGATGTGACGTTCCGGGCCGCTCGACGATGCAGGTACACGTATGAGTCACGCGAAATCACCGGCCGCGTCCATCGCTGCGGATGAACCCAAAGCGGGGGAGCCCAAGCCCGAGCGCAAGAAGAAAAAGGGCGAAAGCGCCACGCGACAGTACATCGACGCGCTGCTCGAGCAGTCCTATCGGCACCTCTTCGGTCCGACGGCAACGCCCGAGCAGCCGCGCAAGCACGAGGTCGTCTCGATTGCCCGTCTCAAGGGCATGCTTGGGGAATACCTCAAGGAAAGCGACCTCGCGCAGATCAAGGAAGCCTTCCAGTTCAGCGACGAAGCCCACCTCGGGCAATATCGTCAGAGCGGACAACCCTACATTACCCATCCCGTCGCCGTTGCCGAGATCTGTGCCGAGTGGAAGCTCGACGCGCAGTCGATCATGGCCGCCCTGTTGCACGACGTGATGGAAGACCAGGGCGTGACCAAGGCCGAACTCGCCGAGCGATTCGGGCCGAAGGTCGCGGAACTGGTCGACGGTCTGTCGAAACTCGACAAGATGGAGTTTCGCAGCCGGGAAGAAGCGCAAGCCGAGAGCTTTCGCAAAATGCTGCTGGCGATGGCGCGCGATGTGCGCGTCATTCTCGTCAAGCTCGCAGACCGTCTGCACAACATGCGCACGCTGGGTGTCACGTCGACGGAGAAGCAGCGCCGTGTCGCGCGCGAAACGCTCGACATCTACGCGCCCATCGCGCACCGCCTCGGTCTGAACAACACCTATCGCGAGCTTCAGGATCTGAGTTTCGCGAATTACCACCCGCGTCGCTACGCCGTGCTCGACAAGGCCGTGAAGGCCGCGCGAGGCAACCGGCGCGAAGTGGTCGGCAAGATTCTCGACGCCGTGGAGAAAGCGCTCAAGGAGGGCGAAGTCAGTGCCGACGTCTTCGGCCGCGAGAAGACGCTTTTCAGCATCTACACAAAGATGCAGGAAAAGCAGTTGTCGTTCTCGCAAGTGCTGGACGTGTACGGCTTCCGTGTCGTCGTCGAGTCGAACGCACAGTGTTATCTGGCGCTCGGCGTGCTTCACGCGCTCTATAAGCCGGTGCCCGGCAAGTTCAAGGACTATATCGCGATCCCCAAGGTCAACGGCTATCAGTCGTTGCACACGACGCTCGTGGGCCCTTTCGGCGCGCCGATCGAATTCCAGATTCGCACGCGCCGCATGCATGAAATCGCGGAAGCGGGCGTGGCGGCGCACTGGCTGTACAAGAACGGCGGCGCGGACATGAATGACGTGCAGAAGCACGCGCATCAATGGCTGCAATCGTTGCTCGACATTCAGAGCGAGACCGGCGACTCCACGGAATTCCTCGAACACGTCAAAATCGACCTGTTCCCCGACGCCGTCTACGTCTTCACGCCCAAAGCGCGCATCATGGCGCTGCCGCGCGGCGCGACGGCGCTCGATTTCGCCTATTCCGTCCACAGCGATCTGGGCAACCAGTGCGTGGCCGTGAAGATCAACAACGAGTTGCTGCCGCTTCGCACCGAACTGAAGAACGGCGATATCGTGGAAGTCATTACCGCACCGTATTCGAAGCCGAACCCCGTGTGGCTCGGCTTCGTGCGCACGGGCAAGGCGCGTTCGGCCATCCGGCATTACCTCAAGACGATGCGGTTTGCCGAGTCGGTGCAGCTTGGCGAGCGTCTGGTCGAACAGGCGCTCAAGGGCTACGGCCTGACGATGAGCGAGATTTCGCCGGAGACTTGGGACAAGCTCGCTCAGTGGACGGGCAACAAGGACCGTCAGGACATCTTCGCGGACATCGGTCTGGGACGTCGCGTGGCGGCGGTCATGGCCAAGCGCCTGGCGGTGCTCTCGTCGGGCAAGGAAGGCGAGAACGACGACAGCCCCGACGATCCCGATTCCCCGCGGTCCGGCGACGAGAATGTCGGGCCGCCGGTGCTCATCACCGGCACCGAGGGCATGTCGGTACAGTTCTCGGCGTGCTGCCGTCCGATTCCGGGCGACGCGATCATGGGGTACATCGGCATCGGGCTGGGCATGGCGATCCATACGACGGATTGCCCGGTCGCGCGCCGTATCCATCGCAAGGACCCGACGCGCTGGATCGATGTGGCATGGGCGCCGCAACCGGGCCGTCTGTTCGACGTCGGAATCAAGGTGCTCGTGCATCACAACCGTGGCGTGTTCTCGCGCGTGGCGGCGGATATCACCGCGTCGGACGCGAACATCGTGCACATCGGCATGGACGAAGTGGTGCCGGACGAATCCGCCACGCTGCGCTTTCTCATTCAGGTAAGCGACCGCGTGCATCTCGCCAACGTGATGCGCCGTATTCGTGTGAATCCCGACGTGATGCGCGTGGCGCGTGAGCGCCCGAGCGAACGGCATCAGGACGAGATTCACGCCAATCACGCGATGCGTATCGCGCGCGAGCGCGGCAACTACTGATTGTCGTGCCGACGGTGAAGCAAAACGCCTCCCCCCGGGAGGCGTTTTGCGTTGGCGCGCTACGTGGGAGACGCGAGATGCCGGGACGACGCGGTTTTCGCCGGCAGACGCCGGTTCACTCCGACGGCGGATAGCGCACGTCCAGAATCTCGATCTGGTCGAGCCCGGCCGGCGTGCGCAACGGCACGGTGTCGCCGATCTTCGACTTGGTGATGGCGCGGGCGATGGGCGAGATCCAACTCACGTGGCCACGGTCGAGATCGACCTCGTCGATGCCGACGATCATGATCGTATGCTCATCGCCCTTGCCATCCGCATACGTCACTTCTGCCCCGAAGAACACCTGATCGACGTTTTCCTGACGACGCGTGTCGACCACTTCGGCGTTGTCCAGTCGTCGCGTCAGGAAGCGGATGCGACGATCGATCTCGCGCAGACGCCGCTTGCCGTAGATGTAGTCGCCGTTCTCCGAGCGGTCGCCGTTGGACGCCGCCCACGACACGATTTTCACCACCTCGGGACGCTGATTGTCGATGAGATCGAGCAGTTCGTCCTTCAGGCGGCGATAGCCCGCGGGCGTGATGTAGTTCTTGGTGCCCGCCGGAATCTCCGGGGCGCCGGCGTCGAGATCGTCATCGTCGTCGCCGTTATCTTCCTTGACGAAGGCCTTGTTCATAAGTCGAGGCACGCGTCGCGCGCGCCGGATGCGTTACACAATCCTTGCATTATAGGAGCGATATCGACCAGGCACGCGTCACGCCGCGCATTTCCGGATTTCCGGCTCGTTGCGCGTGACGGCAATCATGCTCAGGTGTCATGGAGCGCGCGGGGAATGTCCTCTACAATCGGCCGGCAAGCCCCATATGAACACAGCCCCGCAGGAGAACCGCGCCATGACCGATTCCACGAGTCCTTTTCTTGCCGTGCTCAAGCCGCATCTGAGCGATATCGGCGCCTTCACCGTGCAGCGCAGCCTGCCGAGTCTTCCATTCAAAACCGTCGGGCCGTTCATCTTCTTCGACCACATGGGCCCGGCCACGCTCGCGCCGGGGCAGGGTCTGGATGTGCGTCCCCATCCGCATATCGGGCTGGCGACCGTCACATATCTGTTCGACGGCCAGATCTGGCACCGTGACAGTCTCGGCAGCGACCAGCGCATCACGCCCGGCGCCGTGAACTGGATGACCGCCGGACGCGGCATCGTCCATTCGGAGCGCACCCCACCCGACGTGCGCGAGCGCGGCGGCGATGTCCATGGGATTCAGACGTGGGTCGCATTGCCGCAAGCCGACGAGGAAACGGCGCCGTCGTTTGCGCATCATGAGGCGTCGTCGCTGCCCGATATCTTCCTGCCGGGCGTCCACATGCGTCTGATTCTGGGCACGGCGTTCGGTGAGACAGCCCCGGTGAAGGTGTTTTCACCGATCTTCTATCTCGCGGTCGAGATGGCCCCGTGTGCGGCGTTCGTGCTGCCGCCGGAGTATGCGGAACGCGCCGTCTATACGGTGCAGGGCGAGGTGACGGTCAACGACGAGACGCTGCCCGAGCATCGTATGGGGGTGCTCGCCCCCGGCGGCGACGTGCGCATCGTGGCCGGCGATCAACCGGCTCGTCTGATGTTGCTCGGCGGTGCGCCGCTCGACGGCGATCGCTTCATCTTCTGGAATTTCGTGTCGTCGAGTCGCGAGCGTATCGAGCAGGCGAAGGCCGCCTGGACCGCGCAGGAAATGGGCAAGGTGCCCGGCGAGACGGAGTGGATTCCGTTGCCCGAGCGCAAGCCGTCGGCGAGCTGAGCGACTGCGGCGGGGTCACGCGCTCAGCACGATCACGGAGCAATGGCGCGCTTCGAGCAGGCGGTGCGACACGGCGCCGAAGTTGAGACGATCGCCGAAGCGCGGTTGCACGCCGAGCACGAGCAGGTTGTGTTTGCCGTGATGGATCTGATGCAGCACCGCCTCGTCGATCTCGCCGCCTGCGAGCAACCGCGTGCGCAGCGTCACGCCGTTTCGCTCCGCCAGCGAACGCAGGTTGTCCAGCATGGCCGCTTCGGCGGCGTCCGGGCGCAGCACCTGCGCACGCCACTGGCGGTGCAACATGCCCGGGGCTACTCGTGCGCAGACGTGCAGTGCCGTGACGGGAGCGTCGGCGGCTCGCGCGAGCGTGATCGCCAGTTCGGCGGCATGCCGTGAGTCGTCGGTGCCCGAGACCGGCACGAGGATGTCGAGCGGGGCGTCGGGCGTGCGCACGTGATCGCCATGCGCGAGCACGATGGCGATGGCCCCGTCGAATGCTTTGGTCAGCGGCAGTACGCCGGTCGGTAACGGCAGGGGCGGGACGTCGGACGCCGATTCTTCACCGGGGGCGTCGAAGCCCGCGATCACGAAGCCATAACCCTTGGCGATTTCATCGGAGATGCGCGCGGCCTCATGACTTCGATCGGGATGCTCGGCCGCCTGCTCACGGGCCGTGTCCGACGGATCGCTCGCCACGAATTCGCCTTCGTCGGTCGCTTCGCTCACACGCTTATCGTCGTGCGCCTCTCCCACGGGGTCATGCTTCGGTACGTCTTTGCCGGTGGCGTAGGAGGGCGATGTGTCGTCCTCCTTGACCGGGCCATGCGGAAGTTCGGGCGTTTTCTGCGGCGATTTGCCCGTACGCTCGCGCAGCACCAGACGTGCGGCCTCGCGCGCGATGTCGGTCGGTTTGTCCTCGTCGACCCCCGGCGTGCCGGGGGCTCGGGGAATGGCGCGAGTGGCCGCGGCGATCGCGATGTCGTGGGCGTCGAGCCCTGCGTCTTCATCACCGTCGCCGCCGTTGCGGTCATCGCCGTCATCGGCATGGCGGGCGGGTTTCCCGTTGGCGCGCGGCGAGTGGTGGGGTGACGTTGGGCGGGCGTCGCGCGTGCCCGCAGGCGCAGGCGCGAGCACGGTAGTGAGTGTGCCGCGTACGCCAGCGGTCAACCCTGCGATCCATGCGGCGAAACGTCCGTTGGCGCTGCCATCCACGGCAGCGAGGATGCGCTCGACGTTGGGCAGAAAGTCTTTCTCCTCGGCGGCCTCCTTCTCGAGACGCGCTTTCTCTTCGTCGGAGAGCGGAATGCGCACGAGGGCGCGCCGCAGCACCGGCGGCATGATGAGCGTGGTGATGAGCGCCATGATGACGATCATCGTGAACAGGTCCTTGCTCAGCACGCCGAGCGACAGACCGATGCTCGCCACGATGATCTCTGTCGAGCCACGGGCATTCATCCCCGTGGCGAGTGCGAGGGCTTCCGCGCGGGACATGCCGCCGAGGCGTCCGCCGACGAAGCAGCCCGTAAACTTGCCGAGGCTCGCGATCAGAATCAGCCCGGCGACCAGCCCGAGCATGCGCCAGTCGAGCAGAATGGTCAGATCGACCGACAGCCCCGCCACGCCGAAGAACACCGGTGCGAATAGCGCGACGATCAGCCCGCGCAACTGCGCTTCGATCTGCTCGGACAAGATGGGCGACTGCCCGATCATCACGCCCGCCATGAACGCGCCGAGCGCTGTATGCACGCCGAGCTTGTCCGTCGCGAGCGCCAGCACGAACGTGATCACGAGGATTGCGCTGAGCACCGGCATCTCGACGGTGAAGCGATCGTTGGTCCAGCGAATGGCCACGGCCACCGCGCGTTTGCCCACGGTGAAGCAAAGCACGATGAAAAGCAGCGTGCCGCCCAGACTGATCGACAGATGGCCGAGGTCGACCGAACCGCTGGCTCCAAGCCCCGCGATGACCGCGATGATGATCCAGCCCGTGGTGTCGTCGAGAATGGCGGCCGCGAGGATGATCTGACCGATGTTGCGGCGCAGGTAGTCGACTTCGCGAATGACCATCGCCACGACCTTGACCGACGAAATCGACAGCGCCGTGCCGAGGAACAGCGACGTGACGAGCCGCGCTTCCGGATGCGGCAGCAGGCTGTCGGGCAGATGCCAGCCGAGCGCGAAGCCGCACACGAACGGAATGACCATGCCGCCGGCGGAGGCGAAGATCGCCATACGCTTCATCCGGCGCACCAGACCCAGATCCGTCTCCAGTCCGGTCGAGAGCAGAAGCAACAGCACGCCCAGCTCGGCGACTGCGTCGAGCATCTTCTTCTGCGCTTCGGTGTCGGGGAAAACGGCGTGTTGCCAGGCCGGCAGGAGTGCGCCGAAGATGGACGGGCCGAGCAGCACGCCGGCGAGCAACTGGCCCATGACGGCTGGCTGGCGCAGGCGCTGCATCAACTCGCCGAGCAAGCGGCCGACGAGAACCAGCAGGAGCAGTTGCGTGAAGAAGATCGCCGTGCCGTGGCCTGCGTGCATGTGCCTCCCTGTCTGTTGTCGGACCGGTCGGGTGTGTGGCGGGGCGTCCGGCCGAGGCGGGAACCTGAGGCGCGTTGGCGCGTCCGTACCGATTTGCCCGGTTTTGCGATTACCATGCGTCAAGCGGGCGGCCGTTTTCGATGAACTCATGATTTCATGAGCGACGACCGCTATTTGCGCAATTTACCACGCTCGATAGGACCTATGATCGATACCAATCTCGCCAGCTTCGACGCAGACGTGCTGGCCGTCTCGCATCAGGTGCCGGTGCTGGCCGACTTCTGGGCACCGTGGTGCGGCCCGTGTAACACGCTCGGGCCGATGCTCGAAAAGCTGGAGGCCGAAGCGCAGGGGCGCATTCGTCTCGTCAAGATCAACGCCGACGAGAACGCCGAACTTTGTGCCGAATACGGCGTGCGCAGCCTGCCGACGGTCGTTGCGTTCGTCGACGGCGAGCCGGTCGATCAGTTCGTCGGTGCGCTGCCGGAAGGGCAATTGCGCGCGTTCATCGACCGGGTTGTGCCGAATCCGGCGGAGATGGCGCGCAAGGTCGCTCGCACCGCCCTGGCCGAAGGTCAGCCGACGGTGGCACGCGACGCGTTGCAGGCCGCACTCGCGCTCGATCCCGCGCACGACGACGTACGTCTCGATCTGGTCGACGTGCTGCTCGGCATGGGTGATACGGAGGCGGCGCGCACCGAGCTCACGCTGCTGTCACCGCGCACCGCGGCCAGCGGCGACGCGCGCATTGCAGCGCTGACGACGCGAATTGCCGCTGCCGAACAGGCGAGCCACCTGCCGCCGGTCGTGGAACTGCTCGCGCGAGTGGATGCGGAGCCGGCCAATTTGCAGGCGCGTCTGGATCTGGCGAATCGCTATCTGGCCGATCGCGCGTACGAGCCCGCGTTGGCGGCGCTGCTCGAGCTCGTGCAACGCGACCGGTCGTTCGGCGACGATGCCGCACGCAAGTCGATGCTCGCGATCTTCGATGCGTTGTCCGACACCGACCCGGCGACGGTGTCCGCCTGGCGACGCAAGCTGAGCGCCGCGCTGAACTGAGCGTCGCTTCCTCTTGACTCTCTTCGAATGCCGATGACGACTTCTTCGACCCCTTCCCTGATTACGTTCGCCCCCGCGCAAGCGGGCGAGGCGATCTTCGACCACCCGGCCGAGGCACGCCGGGTGAGCGGCAATCCGCAACGCGTGACGCGTCCCTTCTACACCGATGCCCTCGGCGAATTCGATTGCGGCGAGTGGACGTGCGAGCCCGGCGCGTGGCGCATCGCCTTCGGCCCGCACCGGCAGGAATATTTCTCGGTGATCGAGGGACGGATCAGAATCAGCGATCTCGACGGCAATGCGTCGGAGTTCGGGCCGGGCGACGCCTGCGTGATTCCGGCGGGCTTCGAGGGGGTGTTCGAGGTCGTGGAGCCGGTGCGCAAGCACTTCGTGATGTTCGAGCGCAAGTCCACCTGAGGCGATGTCATGGCACGTCTGATCTTTTTCTGCGGTCACGCCGGGGCTGGGAAGACGACGCTTGCGAAGCGTCTGATCCGCCCGCTGATCGCGCGCAGCGGTGAGGCGTTCTGCCTGCTCGATAAGGACACGCTTTACGGGGCCTATAGCGCGTCCGTCATGGGAGCGCTCACAGGCAATCCGAACGACCGCGACAGCCCGCTCTATCTGGAGACGCTTCGTGAGCCGGAGTATGCCGGGTTGCTGGAAACGGCGCGGGAGAATCTGCGTCTGGGCGTGAATGTGCTCGTCGTCGGCCCGCTGTCGCGCGAATTGCGCGAAGGGCTGCTGTTCGACCGGGCGTGGCTCGGTGTCGATGACGACGTGGGCGTGCATGTCGTCTGGGTGGATCTGGACGAGGCGCATGCGCACGAGCGTATCGTGAGCCGGGGCAATCCTAACGATGCCTACAAGCTCGCGCACTGGGAGGAGTACCGGTTGCGCCGCTTCCTGCCGCCGGCTGCCGCGTTCCCGGGGCTCGTGCGCTTCGACAATACGGCGCCGACGCCGGAGGACGACGAGCAACTGCTGCAGACGTTGCTGGCACATACGCGCTAGGGTGGCGGCGCACCACATGCGCCACATGCGCCACATGCGCCACACGCGGGGTGCCGGGACGTGACGATCGTTCGTCGGGAATTTTCCGAAAAGGCCCGAAGGTGCGCGGCGCCGGGCAGGGCGCTGGCTAAGGTACGGGCATTTTCCTCCTTCGTCCGGTGTCGATCATGCCCCTTCTGCCTGTGTCCTTTCGTCGGTGGCTTCGCTTCCTCTCGTTTTCCTTGATGGCGCTGGCATCGCACGCGGCGCTTGCCGGCGGGCCGCCGATGGCGGGCATGCCGCGTCTGAGCACGCTCGCCGCCCCGGGGTGGGACGCGTCGGGGGCGGGCTCGAATGCCGTCAATGCATCCGACGCGTCCTCGTCCTCCAACACCTCCGCTGCCGCCAACACCGCAGGCGATAGTCCCACGATGGCGCGCATTCGCGAGCGTGGTCGCATCCTGCTGGGCTATCGGCAGACGGCCATTCCCTTTTCGTATGTCGACGCCCAGGACCAGCCGGCAGGACTCGCGTGGGCGCTTTGTCAACGCATCGTGCTTGCGTTGCAGCGCGAGATGGCGATGCCCGCGCTTCGCATAACGCCTGTGCGGGTGATCGAGCAGATGCGGGGGCCGCTGGTCAAGGCAGACGCGATCGATATCGATTGCGCGCCCTCGACGGTCACGGCGGCGCGTGAGCAGCAGGTGGCGTTCAGCTTGCCGTACTACGCGGCGCACGTCCGGTTGTTGGTTCGCCGCGGCGCGGGCATCGAATCGATCGACGATCTGCGGGGCTTACGGCTTGTCGTCGTGCAGGGCACGACCGCCGAGCGCCTCGTGCGTGCGCGACATGCCGGCGCAGGATTCCAGTTGTTGATGGCGCGGGATTACGACGACGCGTTTCGCATGCTGCGCCAGCGCCGTGCGCAGGCGCTCGCCCTCGACGACGTGTTGCTCGAAGGCTTGCGCGCCACCAGCAAGACGCCTCACGCCTACCGGATCGTCGGCGAACCGTTGTCCGATCGTCCCGAGTATTACGCGCTGGTCCTGCCCAAAGACGATCCGGTGTTCAAGGACAAAGTCGATACCGCGCTGGCCGCGCTGTTCCGCCGCGCAGAGATGGCGCGACTTCAGCGCGAATCGTTTCAGACGGCGCTATCGCCCCACCGTCACGGCCTCGCGCCCGAAGCGTGCGAAGCGTCCGCGCAGACGCTGGCGTTATGGGCGCAGGGCGCGAGCTACGGGGCGACGCAGGAGGCCGGCGCTTCGTCGTCTGCTGCGGGCAGCTAACGCGGAACATGCCACCGGATCCGTCATGCCGATGCCCTGATCCCTCGCGCGGTATCGGCGGTTCCTGCCGCCTGCGCGCCTGCGACCCGGTGCGGCGGGGACGTCGGGTCCGGCGTGTGCATAAGCTAATGACAAAGGTTTCTTTGCACGCTCGCGTGCATCTCTGTAAATTGCTATCGTGCTGTTAATCCGATAGGAATTTGCTGTGAACGGTTTCAAAGAAGTCAACTGGAAAGTCGCTGCCGGGCGTGTTGCGCTGGGCCTGTCCGTATGGTTTGCCGCTCAGGCGGGCGTATCGACGGCCATAGCCGCCCCCGCGAAAGCGGACGCTGTCGTCGCGTTGCCGACCGTCAACGGGGAACTGACCGGGACCCTCAAGAAGATTCATGACACGGGGCTGATGACGCTCGGGTACCGTGAGGCGGCGATCCCGTTCGCCTACGTGAACGACAAGGGCAAGCCCGTGGGCTACACGATGGATCTCTGCTACGCCGTGGTCGACGCCGTGAAGACGGCGCTGAATATGCCCAATCTGCGCGTGCGTGAAATGTCCATCACGCCGCAGAACCGGATTCCCCTGGTGAAAAACGGTACGGTCGACCTCGACTGCGCGCCGAACACGATTACGCCGGAGCGCGCCGAGCAGGTCGGCTTCAGCAATCCGTATTACGTGTCGGAAGTGCGTCTGCTGGTCAACAGGAAGGACAACATTCGCGACCTGCAAGACCTGAAAGGCCAAAATCTTGTGGCGTCGGCCGGTTCGACCGGCGAGCGTCTGGCGCGTGCGCAGGCCGACAAGTTCGGTTTTCGCGTGATTCCGGCCCGAGACCATGCCGAATCGATGATTACGCTGGAAACCGGTCGCGCCAAGGCGTTTGCCCTGGACGATGTGCTGCTCTCGGGTTTCCGCGCGAACGCCCGCGACCCCGAGTCGTTCGCGATCGTCGGCGCACCGCTGGAGACGGAACTCAATGCCCTGATGCTGCGTCGCGACGACCCGCAGTTCAAACGTTTCGTGGATACGACGCTCGCGCACGTCTATAGCTCGGGCGAGATCCGCCGGATCCAGCGCAAGTGGTTCCAGCAGCCGATCCCGCCGCGCAACGTGAATCTGAACCTCGAACCGAGCAAGGAAGTGATCGAGGTCTGGCACAAAGGGGCGCAATTGACCGAATGACGCCGGCTTGACGCAGGTCTGACGGGCGGGCGCGCCACGTTCGGCCATCGCCCGCAGCACCGCGCCGCGCAAGGCCCGAAGCCCGCCGATAGCGATATCGGCGGGCTTCGTCGTTTACACATTTCGGCCCCGCGTTTACGCGTTGTTTACACCCCCTTTATCCCTTTTGTCCCCGTCTTTATGCGCCCCTACGTATCGTTCAGGGCACGGCTGGCATGCGCATGCGAGGGCGCGTCGCGCCCGTGGCGTGCCGGCCGCCACACGATAGGGAGTTGTCATGGACTGGTTATATCTCGGCGTGATCGCGGTGTTCGTTGCCACGACCGTCGGCTTTGTCGCGTTTTGCGCGTCGGTAGGGGGGCAGCAATGACAGCCATGTATTGGCTGAGCGGCGGACTCACGCTCGCGCTGCTCGCTTATCTCGTCTACGCGCTGTTCAAGCCGGAGGATCTAGCATGACACTCAATGCCTGGATCCAGCTCGGCGTGTTCCTCGTCGTGCTACTGGTGCTGGCCCGCCCGCTCGGCCGTTTCATGGCCGATGTGCTCGCCGGTGAATCGCGCGTGAACCGCTGGTTCGCGCCGCTCGAACGCGGCTTGTACCGCCTGTGTGGTGTGCATCCCGAACAGGAAATGCACTGGCGCGCCTATGCGATCGCGCTGATCGGCTTCAACGCCGTGGGTGCCCTCGCCGTCTACGCGCTGCAGCGCTGGCAAGTCTGGTTGCCGCTCAACCCGCAAGCCTTCGGCAACGTGACGCCGGATTCGTCGATGAATACGGCGGTCAGTTTCGTCTCCAACACGAACTGGCAGGCTTACGTCGGCGAATCGACGATGAGCTATCTCACGCAGATGCTCGGCCTGGCCGTGCAGAACTTCCTGTCGGCTGCCACGGGTATCGCGGTCGTCGTGGCGTTGATTCGCGGCTTCGCCCGTCACACGGCGCAGACCATCGGCAACTTCTGGGTCGACATGACCCGTATCACGCTCTATATCCTCGTGCCGCTGTCGGTGATTTTGGCCGCTGCGTTCATGAGTCAGGGCGTGATTCAGAACTTCGACGCCTATAAGGACGTCACCACGCTTCAGGTCACGCACTACGACAATCCGGTGCTCGGGCCGGACGGTCAGCCGAAGATGGACGCCGCCGGCAAGCCGGTGACGACCCCGGCGCAGACGCAGACGCAAACGCTGCCGATGGGCCCGGTGGCCTCGCAGGAAGCGATCAAGATGATCGGCACCAACGGTGGCGGCTTCTTCAATGCGAACTCCGCGCATCCGTACGAGAACCCGACGCCGCTGGCGAACTTCCTGCAAATCCTGGCGATCTTCCTGATCCCCGCGGCGCTGTGCCACACGTTCGGACGCATGGTCGGCGACCGTCGTCAGGGGCTGGCCATTCTGGCGGCCATGACGATCGCATTCTCGATCGCGACGGTAGCGACGGTGTCGGCCGAGCAGGCAGGCAACCCATTGCTCACTTCGCTCGGGGTCGACCAGCAGGTCAGCGCCACGCAGCCGGGCGGCAATATGGAAGGCAAGGAAACGCGCTTCGGCATCGTGTCATCGGGCATTTTTGCGACGGTGACGACGGCGGCGTCGTGCGGCGCCGTCAACGCAATGCACGACTCGCTCACGCCGCTGGGCGGTCTGGTGCCGATGCTGCTGATGCAGTTGGGCGAAGTGATCTTCGGCGGTGTGGGCTCCGGTCTGTACGGGATGCTCGTCTTCGCCATGCTCGCAGTCTTCGTCGCGGGGCTGATGATCGGCCGCACGCCGGAGTATCTCGGCAAGAAGATCGAAGCGTACGAGATGAAGATGGTCGCCGTGGCCGTGCTGATGACGCCGCTGCTGGTGCTGCTCGGCACGGCACTTGCGGTGCTCGTGCCCGCCGGACAAGCTGGTGTGCTTAACCCTGCGACCCACGGATTCTCCGAAATTCTGTACGCGTACAGCTCGGCGGCGAACAACAACGGCAGCGCATTCGCCGGGTTGTCGGCCAACACGCCGTTCTACAACACCACGCTGGGTATCGCGATGTGGTTCGGCCGCTTCTGGGTGATCGTGCCGGTGTTGGCGATTGCCGGTGCGCTTGCGCGCAAGAAGCGTATCGCCGCGACGTCGGGCACGTTGCCCACGCATGGCCCGCTGTTTGTCGTACTGCTGCTCGGCACCGTGCTGCTGGTGGGCGCGCTCACCTACGTACCGGCGCTGGCGCTCGGTCCGGTCGCCGAACATCTGGCGATGATCGGTGCGCATTGAACAATGAAATGAGGCATTCGAGGCACTCATGAATCAACCCTCAGGAAATACCGTCACCCGGCAGGTGGGCGAGGGGCATACATCGGCGACGAAGTCGATGTTCGACCCCGCCATCGTCAAGCCGGCCATCGTGGACTCGTTCCGCAAGTTGCACCCGCTCACGCAGGCGAAGAACCCCGTGATGTTCGTGGTGTACGTCGGCAGTCTGCTCACGACCGTGCTGTTCGGCATGGCGGTGGCAGGCCACGCCGAGGCGAGCGCGCCCTTCATTCTCGCGATCACGCTTTGGCTTTGGTTCACGGTGTTGTTCGCGAACTTCGCTGAAGCGTTGGCCGAAGGTCGTAGCAAGGCGCAGGCGGCATCGCTGCGTCAGGCGAAGAAGAACGTGCCGGCCAAGCAATTGCGCTCGGCGCGTCGTGACGCCGAATGTCTCGTCATCGACAGCGCCAGTCTGCGTCGCGGCGACTTCGTGCTGGTCGAGGCGGGTGATGTCATCCCGGCCGACGGTGAAGTGGTCGAAGGCGTGGCGTCGGTCGACGAATCGGCCATCACGGGCGAATCGGCCCCGGTCATTCGTGAATCGGGCGGCGACTTCTCGGCAGTGACCGGCGGCACGCGCGTGCTGTCCGACTGGGTCATCATGAAGGTGACGGTCAACCCGGGCGAGGCGTTTCTCGACCGCATGATCGCGATGGTGGAAGGCGCGAAGCGTCAGAAGACGCCGAACGAAATCGCACTCACGATTCTGCTCGTCGCGCTTACGCTGGTGCTGTTGCTCGCCACGGCCACGCTGTTGCCGTATTCGATCTACAGCGTGTTCGTCACGCAGGCCGGCAATCCGGTCACGATCACGGTGCTCGTCGCGCTGCTGGTCTGCCTGATTCCGACGACCATCGGCGGCCTGCTGTCGGCCATCGGTGTGGCGGGCATGAGCCGCATGATGCAATCGAACGTGATCGCCACGTCGGGCCGCGCCGTGGAAGCGGCAGGCGATGTGGATGTGCTGCTGCTCGACAAAACCGGCACGATCACGCTGGGCAACCGTCAGGCATCGCAGTTCGTGCCGGCCCCCGGCGTGGACGAACGTACGCTGGCCGATGCGGCGCAACTCGCGTCGCTCGCCGACGAAACGCCGGAAGGCCGCAGCATCGCCGTGCTCGCCAAGCAGCGCTTCAATCTGCGTGAGCGCGAAATGAGCGGCCTGAATGCGCTGTTCATCCCGTTCACGGCGCAAACGCGCATGAGCGGCGTGGACCTCGCGGACAAGCAGATCCGCAAGGGCGCTGCCGAAGCCGTGAAGCGCTACGTGGAAGCGGCCGGCGGTGCATGGCCGGCAGCGCTGGCGACCGCGGTGGACGACATCGCCCGTCGCGGCAGCACACCGCTGGTCGTGGCCGAGCAGGATGCGAACGGTGCGCGTGCGCTGGGCGTAATCGAGCTCAAAGACGTGGTCAAGGGCGGCATCAAGGAACGTTTCGCCGAACTGCGTCAGATGGGGATCACCACGCTGATGGTCACGGGCGACAACCGTCTGACCGCGGCGGCGATTGCGGCGGAAGCCGGTGTGGACGATTTCCTCGCGGAAGCCACGCCGGAGGAAAAGCTCGCGACGATTCGCAAGTATCAGGCCGAAGGCAAGCTCGTGGCCATGACCGGCGACGGCACGAACGACGCGCCTGCGCTCGCTCAGGCCGACGTGGCGGTGGCGATGAACTCGGGTACGCAGGCCGCGAAGGAAGCCGGCAACATGGTCGACCTCGATTCGAACCCGACCAAGCTCATCGAGATCGTCGAGATCGGCAAGCAGATGCTGATGACGCGCGGCAGTCTCACCACGTTCTCGATCGCGAACGACGTGGCGAAGTACTTCGCCATCATCCCGGCGGCATTCGCTACGACGTATCCGCAACTCGATGCGCTCAACGTGATGCGACTGGCCAGCCCGTCGTCGGCCATTCTGTCGGCGGTGATCTTCAACGCGCTGATCATCGTGGTGCTGATTCCGCTGGCGCTCAAGGGCGTGAAGTATCGCCCGCTCGGGGCCGCGACGCTGCTGCGCCGCAACCTCTTCATCTACGGTCTGGGCGGGATTCTGGTGCCGTTCGTCGGTATCAAGGTCATCGACATGTTCATCGCCGCGATGGGCTGGGCCTGATCGCGCAGGGATCCGGACGTGCCGGCCGAAAGGGCCGGGCGTTCGGGTCACATCGCTCAAACACTAAGGAATAGACGTCATGAAAACCCTCTTGCGCCCGATGCTGAGCCTGTTCGTCGTGCTCTCGGTCATCACAGGGCTGGTGTATCCGCTGGTCGTGACCGGCATCGGCCGGGCGGCGTTCTCGCGCGAAGCCGCCGGCAGCCTCATCTACAAGGACGGGAAAGCCGTCGGCTCGTCCCTGATCGGTCAGAATTTCGACGAACCGAAGTACTTCTGGGGCCGTTTGTCGGCCACGTCGCCGAACCCGAACAACGCCACGGCGTCGGGCGGATCGAACTTCGGTCCGCTCAACCCCGCCCTCAGCGACGCCGTGAAGGGCCGCATCGCCGCGCTGCGCGAAGCGGATCCGACCGCCCAGCTGCCGGTGCCCGTCGATCTGGTGACGGCCTCGGGTAGCGGTCTCGACCCGGAAATCAGCCCGGCGGCGGCCGAATACCAGGTCGTGCGTGTGGCCAAGGCTCGCGGTCTGACGCCGGATGCCGTGCGTGAGCTCGTCGCGCGCAACACGCAAGGCCGCCAATGGGGAATTTTCGGAGAACCCCGGGTGAATGTTCTGAAGCTCAACCTGGCGTTGGACGGTTTGGCACGCGGCGCCGTCTGAAAGGCGCAGCCGCAGGCGGGGCGCAGCGGAGAATCGCTGGTTTTGCCCGGCAGCCTGCGGTAGATTGGCGGCACGCCCTGCGCGTGCCGCGTTTTTTTGCATCGACGTGGCTCGCGTCTTCATAGTGGACTGATCCGATGGCTGGCATGGAACGCCCCGATCCCGACGAATTGCTCGGCAAATTGCAGCGCGACGAAGCCCGCGAGCAGCGCGGCCGTCTGAAGATTTTCTTCGGCGCCTCTGCGGGCGTCGGCAAGACGTTTGCGATGTTGCAGGCCGCGCGCAAGCTGCGCGAGGAGGGCGCCGACGTGGTCGTCGGTGTGCTGGAGACGCATGGCCGTGAGGAAACGGCGCAGATGCTCGAAGGACTGGAAGTCCTGCCGCAAAAAACGGTTGAATATCGCGGGCGGGTGCTGCGCGAGTTCGATCTGGACGGCATGCTTGCGCGCAAGCCCGCCGTCGCGCTGGTGGACGAACTGGCGCACGCCAACGTCGCCGGCGAGCGGCATCTCAAGCGTTGGCAGGACGTGCACGAATTGCTCGACGCGGGCATCGACGTCTACACCACGCTCAACGTGCAGCATCTGGAGCGGCTCAACGACGTGGTCGGCCAGATTACCGGCATTCGCGTGTGGGAGACGATTCCGGATCGCGTGTTCGATCTTGCGGACGAAGTGAAGCTGGTCGATCTGCCGCCGGACGAATTGCTCGAACGCATGCGTGAAGGCAAGGTGTATATGGCGGCGCAGGCCGAGCGGGCCGTGCGTAATTTCTTCCGTAAAGGCAACCTGATTGCACTGCGCGAACTGGCGCTGCGCCGCACGGCCGACCGTGTGGACGCGCAGATGCGCGAGTACCGCGCCGATCAGTCGATCAGTCAGGTCTGGCAGGCGCGCGAACGCCTGCTCGTTGCCATCGGGCCGGGGCCGGAGGGGGTGGCGCTGGTGCGCGCGGCCGCACGGCTCGCGGCCAGTCTGCGGGCCGACTGGCTGGCCGTGCACGTAGAGACGCCTGCGATCCTGCGCCAGCCCACGGCGCGTCGCGAGAGCATCTATGCCACGCTCAAGCTCGCGCACGAACTCGGCGCCGAGACGCTCACGCTCGACGGCGCCGAGGCTGCGACGACGTTGCTGGCCTACGCGCAACTGCGCAATGTGTCGAAGCTGGTCGTGGGGGCGAGCGGTGCGCGACGCTGGTTGACGGCGCGCACGCCGTTGCACGAGCAACTGGTGCGTCTCGCGCGCGGTGTCGACGTGGTGCTCATCGGACCTGCGGCCGGAGATACGTCGGCGGACAAACGCGTGGTGCGTGGCGACTGGCGCGACTGGTTCGAAACGGCGCCGGAGTTGGGGCTCGTCGGCGGTCCGTGGCGGGCGTACGCATGGGCCGTCGGCATCTGCGGCGCGGTGTCCGTGGCGGCTGCTGAACTGACGTCGTTCCTCGATCTGGCAAATATCGCCATGCTGTATCTGCTGGGCGTGATCGTCGCGGCGATGCGGTTGGGGCGGGGGCCGGGCGTGCTCGCGTCTTTCCTGTCGGTGGTGGCGTTCGACTTCTTCTTTGTGCCGCCGAAGTTGTCGCTCTCCGTCTCGGATACCCAGTATTTGCTGACGTTCGCCGTCATGCTGACGGTCGCGCTGGTGATCAGCCACCTGACGACGAGCCTGCGTTTTCAGGCGCGGCTGGCAACGTGGCGGGAACGACGCACCGGTGCCATCTATGCGATGGCCCGCGAACTCGCGGCGGCGCTCACGACCCCGCAGATCGTGGAAATCGGCTCGCGTCACGTGCGTGAGGTGTTTCAGGCGCGAGTCGCGTTGCTGCTGCCGGACAGCCAGAGCAGCGTGCGTCAGCCGGTGGAGAACGCGCGGGCCGAGACGATGCCGGCGCACATCGATACCGATGTCGCGCAATGGGTGTACGACCGTCAGCAGGCCGCAGGCCGCGGCACGAATACCCTGCCGGGATCGGACGCCTACTATCTGCCGTTGCGCGCGCCGATGCGCACGCGCGGCGTGCTCGTCGTTGCCCCCGAGGAGGGGAGCGGCGCGATCGGCACGCCCGAGCAGCAGCGTCTGCTCGATACCTTTGCGGCACAAATCGCGTTGGCGCTCGAGCGCGTGCATTACGTTGAAATCGCGCAAGACGCGTTGGTGACGATGGAGTCCGAGCGTCTGCGCAACTCATTGCTTTCGGCGATTTCGCACGATCTGCGCACACCGCTCACGTCCATCGTCGGTTTCGCCAGCATGCTGAGCCGCGATGCGCAATCGCCGGGGCCGCTGCGCATCGATCTTGTGGACGCGATTCACGAAGAAGCCCAGCGCATGACGGGACTGGTGACGAACCTGCTCGATATGGCGAAGCTGCAAGCAGGGGGCGTGCAGCTCAATCGCCAGTGGCAGATGCTGGAGGAGGTGGTGGGCACGTCGCTGCGCGCCTGCCGCCGGATGCTCGCGGGGTACGAGGTGACGACGCGTCTGCCTGCCGATCTGCCCCTGCTGCGCTTCGACGCCGTGCTGCTGGAACGGCTCTTCGCGAATCTGCTGGAGAACGCTGCGAAGTACTCGCCGGCGGGCGCCCATATCGAGATTTCGGCGCGCGTGGTGGGCGAGGACGTCGAGGTGAGCGTCAGCGACGACGGTCCCGGGTTGCCCGCCGGCATGGAAGGCCGTATCTTCGAGAAGTTCATGCGTGGCGAGAAGGAGTCTGCCAAGCCCGGCATCGGCCTGGGGCTCGCCATCTGCCGCGCCATCGTGCAAGCGCACGGCGGTAAAATTCACGCCACCAATGTCCCCGAAGGGCATGGTGCGCGCTTCATTTTCACATTGCCGGTGGAGACGCCGCCGGTGGCCCCCGACGCGCCCGATGCCAGCGATGTCCCCGATGTCCACGATGCCCCCAATGTCCATGAGGGTCTCGATGCCGGAGCACCGGGCGCGTCGGACGCACTAGACGCACCCGACGCCAACACGACAAAAGAACATGAGTGAACCGACCATCAACATCGTGGTGATTGAAGACGAGCGCCAGATCCGGCGATTTCTGCGCACCTCGCTGGAGGCCGAGGGCATGGTCGTGCACGAGGCGGAAGCCGGGCGGCAGGGCATGGTCGAGGCCGCCACGCGCAAGCCTGATTTGCTGATCGTCGATCTGGGACTGCCGGATATCGATGGCGTCGAAGTCATTCGCGAAGTCCGCAGCTGGACCGATATGCCGATCATCGTGCTGTCCGCGCGCAACGAGGAGGCGGAGAAAGTCGTCGCGCTCGACGTGGGGGCCGACGATTATCTGACCAAGCCGTTCGGCGTCTCGGAACTCCTCGCCCGGATTCGGGCGCAGTTGCGGCGTCATCACCGGGGCGGGAATTCGGAGACGCTGGACGAGGCGTTTTCGTTTGGCGACATCCACATCGATCTGGCGCGTCGCAAGGTCACGCGTGCGGCAGAACCGGTTCACCTCACGCCCATCGAGTACCGCCTGCTCGTCACGCTCGTGCGGCACGCCGGGCGGGTGCTCACCCACCGTCAGTTGCTCAAGGAGGTGTGGGGGCCGTCGCATGTCGAGAGCAATCATTATCTGCGCATCTACATGGGCCACTTGCGCCAGAAGCTGGAGGCCGATCCGGCGCAGCCCCAGCACATCCTGACCGAGACCGGCGTGGGCTACCGGCTCGAGGTGGACGCCAACGGTTGAGCCGATGGGCGCACAGCGCCGATTCGCCTGCTTTGCTAGAATCGCGCTGTTCCATGCGCAGCGTCCGGCGTTCAGCCATTCACTCGAGCTTCGATGGAACCCATTGCCGGGACGACCCGGCAACCGGCTCGTGCGGTTATCGCATCTCTTTCGGGGACGACCCCGTTATTCATCGAAGTCTGCCATGGCCTGGATTCTGCTGGTTTTCGCCGGTCTCCTTGAAGTGGCTTGGGCCGTCGGTCTCAAGTACACACAGGGTTTTTCGCGTCTCATCCCCTCCGTTTTCACGATCGCGTCGATGATCGGCAGCGTCTGGTTGCTGGCGCTCGCCGTTCGCACGCTGCCGTTGGGCACCGCTTATGCGATCTGGACAGGCATCGGGGCGGTCGGCGCATTCGTGCTCGGCATTGTCCTGTTCGGCGAGTCGGCGTCGGCGGCGCGTATCGCCAGCGTCACACTGATTCTGGCAGGGCTTGTCGGATTAAAGCTGACGGCGGCCTGACATTGCCCGCCAAGAAAGTGTTTCGTGCTGCCGACTTTCGTTTGGTGTGACGCATTTTCCGGTTGCAAGGCTGCCGGCGGGCCGGGATCTTTATAGTCGAGCCATCAGACCGGACGCTCCGGAGGAAGTGAGCGTCTCGTCACAACTTGCCGAGGCTCGCCGTTCATGAAACCTACACCGCACGCGTACCGGAGTTACACATCGACTTCCGGTGCCACAACCTCCTCATCCATGCAACCGCAGCCAGGACTGCCGCCCGCGCCTCAGATGCCCGGACAGGCGGATCCGTCGTGGAACCTGCCCATCCAGCCACGTGGGCGCGGCGGGCACGTTGGCGCGGGGGGCGCAGCGGGCGTGGGATCCGGGGCGGCGTCGGCGCCCCGCATGCCGATGAACCGGATGGCGCAAGGCTTCCCCCCTTCTATGCAAGCGAATATGGCGCATGGTCCCATGGCGCAGCAACCGTTACTGGATCGTCGGGGTAACGATGTCAATGCGGTGCGCCGTGAGTCCACGTGGGCCACGCAGGTCTGGCAGCACGTCACGCCTGAACAGATGCAGCATTTCGTGAGCCATCTGCAAGAGCTGGTCCATATCGGCAAGCTTGCGCGGCAGAAGACATTCGCGTCGCTGCCGCGCATGCCGCGTGAGGAGGTCGACGCGCTGATGGCGCGCTTCAACGTGGTGGACACCGTGGAACGCTCGTTAAACGAATGGGCGATGACGAATGGTTCCGGCCCCGATCTCGCGCAGCGTTTGCTCGACAACAAAGATTTCAAAGAGTTGGTCGACGTGGTCGGCGGGTTCAACTATGAACTCGCGCCCCGATTGCACGACGCCATGCGCAGCCCCGTGTTTTTCACCGATCGCGGACGGCAATTGATGCCGGAATCGCAGGTCCGGGAAAGCAGCGTGATGAGCCGACATGCCGGCATCACCGAAGGCATTCATCGTTCGCCGTCGACCGAAAACTTCTTCACCAAAGACATCATGCACGCCAAGGGCGATATCGAACGCCTGCCGCAATCCAGAACGTCCGCACGTTTCAGCCAGGTCGGTATGCCCTTTATCGGCGGTATATCGGGTAGCGGACAGTTCATCGCACAGCACATCGAAATGCAAAAGCCTTTCCAGCAAAGAACGCCGATGGAAAAGGCGCAGGCCGAGCAACTGATGCTGATGCATGCGGCGCTGATGACGGCGGGCGGGCATCACAGTGTCATGGAAACCGTGCTTTCCGCGCGCACGGTCGGGTTCTTCGCAGATATCCCCAATCCGTTGCGTAACGGGGGAAGTTACGCGGAAAGCATTCGGGCGTTGGGTGTGCGCGCACGCCAGTTGGGCCTGGCGACGCCATCCTCGTTGGGCTGAGCCGTAGACGACCCTCCCCTCGGGACCAACTGCGGAGTGGGTCGGTATCAAGTGGATGGTGGATTGAATTCGGAATCCGAAGCGTTTTATCGAAGAATTTTCGTTTGATATGACGCGTTTTCCGTTCGGTGAGAAAGCGGGCAGGCGGGCGTCGCTATAGTCGGCAACTCGAATTTCCGGAAGCCGCTCATGAAACCGTACTCACACGCGTACCACGCCTTTCCTGTGACGTCCGATCCGACGACGTCTTATCCCGTAGCGCCTTCGCATGCATGGCCGGGCTCAATGTCGCATCCTAACGGCCTGGCTTCTCAGCACACCGCTCAGCAGATGCCGCCGCCCCCGACGGTGTATGCCGATCCGGTCTCGCCGTGAGAGTATGCCCAGCGCGTCGGGCGCGCCTCAACGAAGTGCAGGGAGTGCAGGGTGGGCAGGGGAGGCTGGGGGTGCAGGGCGCGCGTCTCACGCGGTGGCGATGCCGCCGTACGGCGGGGCTGCCGGCGCGCCTCGGCGCGTGGAGGCGACGCGCGGGTACCCTCAGGTCCCGCCGCAGCGCGTGGCGCCGCCGTCGATTTACGCCAATATGCCCCGGCAGCTTCCTGTGCCGCCTATGCCGCCTATGCCGCCGGGGCAAATCGGGCCAGCCGGCGCACCCGGCGGCGCAGCGGGTCCGTTCGTGCCGTGGGGGATGCCGACGAATCGTTTGCCCCATGCGCCGGAAGCCCCTCAGATGCCACCGTCGTTCCCCTCGCAGCCGATGACGGTGCCTCACGCGCACCAACCGATCCCGCCGCAGCCGGTGCACCCATCGCGCACAGCGCTCGCTCCCCCCGTCGCCACCGGACAGGCTTCGCTACCGCCGCCGCCGCCGAAAGTGTCGAAGTTCGATCATCGGGGAAATGTCGTCAAGGCGGTGCAGCGCGAGTCCACATGGGCTACGCAAGTCTTTCGCCATCTGACACCGTCGCAAACGCAGGACTTCGTCGGGCACCTGAACGACCTTATCGTGGTCGCAACGCGCTGTCGAAACGAACGCGCGCAACAGCTCAGGCAAGCCTCACCCGAGGAAGCGGCGGCGCAAATGCGGGCGTTCGCGCCGATCGACGCCATCGTGCACACGTTGGACGAATGGTCCATGAAGAATGGCACCGCCGCCGATCTGGCCGATCGTACGATCGGTAACAGACAGTACAAAATGCTGGTCGATCTGGTAGTCGAACATCAAATCGCCGCGGCCCGACCTCTGTACGACGCCATGCGCACGCCGGCGTATTTCACCGATCGCGGGCGGGCGGAAGTCCCCGTGCAGTCCCGGCGTAACAGCATAATGGACCGGCACGCGGGCATCACCTCGAGCCTGCACCGAACCCCGTCGACGGAGAATTTCTTCTCGAACAACACCTTTCATGCCAAGGCGATGCTGGTCCGGCTCCCCGATTCGGAGACGGCGAAGCGTTTCACCGACAGCGGCACGCCCTTTATCGGTGGCGTTTCCGGCAGTGGGCAAGCCCTCGGTCAAATGCTGGAAATGGAGAGGCCGTTCGCCCAACGTACACCTCGCGAGAAGGCATTGGCGGAATTCCTCATCCTCACGCATGCCGCGCACATGACGCTGGGCGGTCATCACAGCATCATGGAGACCGTGCTGTCGGTACGTCAATTGGGCTTGTTTGCCGACATTCCCGACCCGCTGCGTGAGGGCGGCAGCTATCGGAAAACGATGCGGGCGCTCGAAGCCAAAGCCAGGGCACTGGGCTTCCAGACGCCGGCCCGGCTCGGGTGAACGAGTCACCGGTGGTGCGTTGCCGCAACGCGCGGCATAATGACGCGGTAGCAGTTGCGTTACCTGCCGGGCAGTGATCTGCCGGATGCCCGAGAATGTCGGGGCGACGGCGGCGTTGCCGGGTGACTGTTGCCGCGTCGGCGGTACGAGACGCGTGATCGTGCGACGCCGTCATGTCGGCGGCAGCGAGGTCACCATGCTTGAATCGATTGCGCTCGGTGCAGGGCTGTCCTGGGGCAGCGGCCTGCGGTTGTACCTGACGGTGTTCTGCGCGGGGCTTGCGGCGCGGCTGGGATGGCTGCATCTGCCGCCGACGCTGGCGGTGCTGGCGTCGACGTGGGTCATCGCCACGGCCGGCGTGCTGGCCGCCATCGAGTTCTTCGCGGACAAAATCCCCTTCGTCGACAGCGCCTGGGACGCCGTGCACACCTTTATCCGCATCCCGGCGGGGATCGTGCTGGGCGCGGCGGCGCTGGGGCAGATGGACCCGACGGTCACGGTGCTGGCCGGTCTGGCCGGCGGTGCGCTGGCCGGCACGGCCCACCTGGCCAAGGCGGGCAGTCGCGCGCTGATCAACACATCGCCGGAACCTTTCTCGAATGTCGCGGCCTCAGCCGGCGAAGATGTTTCCACGGTGGGCGGACTGGCGCTTGCGTTCTTCCTTCCCGCTATTTTTCTCGTGATGTTGTTGGTATTCGTCGTGCTGGCGTGGTGGTGGCTGCCGCGTGTCTGGCGTGGATGGCGCTCGTTACTGGCGCGGGTCAAAGGATTGAGGAACGATGGGGTTCACTGAGGTTGCCCGCCAGGCCTGGCGGATGTTCCTGCGCGATTGGCGCGCAGGCGAGTTGCATCTGCTCCTTGTCGCGTTGTTGCTGGCGGTGGGCGCGCTGTCCAGTGTGGGTTTTCTCTCCGATCGGATGCAGGGCGGGCTTGAGCGCGATGCGCGTCAGATGCTCGCCGCCGATCTCGTCGTTCGCAGCGACGCGCCGCTCACGCCGGAATTCGCCCGTCGGGCGCAGGCCGACGGACTGACCACGGCCGTCATCGCCAATTTCCCCAGCATGGCCAGCGCGACCGGCGAGCGCGTCGGGAGCGGGGAGCCGAGCGCGAGCCGTCTGTCGTCGCTCAAAGCCGTCAGTAGCGGCTACCCCTTGCGCGGTCGAGTGCGCACGGCGCCCGATGCCGGCGCCAATACGCCGGACGCGCCCGCGACCGACATTCCCGCGCCGGGCACCGTCTGGGTCGACGCCGCGCTGCTCGACGCGCTGCACGTCAAACCCGGCGACGCCATTCGTGTCGGCAACCGCACGTTGCGCGTGGCCGCGGTCATCACGCGCGAGATGGATCGTGGCTACGGCTTCGGCTCGCTCGCGCCGCGCGTCATGATGCGGTTCGACGAGCTGGCGTCGACGGGGCTCGTGCAATTCGGTAGCCGCATCACTTATCGTCTGCTGGTCGCGGGAACGGACGCGCAGGTCGGCAAGTTCGCCGCCTGGGCCCGACCGGCCGCGGAGCAGGCGCGCGGCGTGCATATCGAATCGCTGGAAGACGGCCAGCCGCAAGTGCGCCAGACGCTCGACCGCGCCGAGCGCTTTCTCTCGTTAGTGGCGCTGCTTGCCGCCGTGCTGGCGGCCATCGCGGTGGGTATCGCGTCGCGCCGGTATAGCGAGCGTCACCTCGACGCCTGCGCCGTCATGCGCTGTCTGGGGCTGCCGCGCCGGGCATTGCGGGGCATGGTGACGCTCGAATTCATCGGGCTCGCTCTGATCGGCGGCGTGCTGGGCGTCGGGCTCGGCTATGCGGCGCATGAGGTGCTGCTGGCGCAATTGGGCGACGTGATTCCGGCGGGGTTGCCGGCGCCGACGTGGCGTCCGGCGGCGTTCGGTCTCGCCAGTTCGCTGGTCATGCTGCTCGGTTTCGCGCTGCCACCGTTGTTGCCGCTCTCGGAAGTGGCGCCGCTTCATGTGATGCGTCGCGATGTGCCCGGCGGGGCGCGCCGGCAAGGCTGGCTCGCCTATGGCGCGAGCGCGTTGGCGTTCGGCGCGCTGTTGCTGTTCGCCGCGAGAGATTTGCGTCTGGGCGCGATGGTGGCGGGCGGTTTCGTTGCCGGCGCTGTGGTGTTCGGTGTGCTGGCGTGGCTGGCGATTCGCGGGCTCGCAGCGTGGGCGCGGCGGCATGGGGCGGCCGGTGGCGCGATGGGCGGCATCGGCTGGCGCTATGCGGTGGCGGGATTGCGCCGTCGTGGACTGGGCAGCGCGCTGCAAGTCGTGGCGCTGGGGCTGGGTTTGATGGCGCTATTGCTGCTCGCCGTCACGCGTAACGATCTGGTCGAGGGCTGGCGTCAATCGAGCCCGGCAGACGCCCCGAACCGGTTCGTCATCGATATTCAGCCGGGGCAGGACGCACCGGTGCTCGCCCAACTTCGCGCAGCGGGGCTGCCCGACGCGCAACTCTCGCCGATGATCCGCGCACGGCTGACCGCGATCAACGACACGCCGGTGACGGGCGAAAGCTATACCGAAGAGCGCGCGCGACGTCTTGCCGAGCGCGAGTTCAACCTGTCGTACACGTCTGCCTTGCCCGAGGGCAACCGCGTGACCGCCGGGCAGTGGTACGGCGATGCCACGAAGCCGCAGATCTCGATGGAGGAGGGTATCGCGAAGACACTGGGCCTGAAACTGGGCGACGTGTTGCGTTTCGAAGTGACCGGGCAGACCATCGACGCGCCGATCACGAGCCTGCGCAAACTCGACTGGGGATCGATGCGCGTGAACTTTTTCGTGGTGATGCCGCCGGCCGCACTGCAGGATTTTCCGATGACGTGGATCACGTCGTTCCATCTCTCGCCGCAACAGCAGGGGGTGGCGGATGGCTTGGTGCGTCAGTTCCCGAACGTGACGGTGATCGATACGGGCGCCTTGCTCGCGCAGATTCAGCAGATTCTGTCGCAGGTGATCGACGCCGTGCAGGCGCTCTTCCTCTTCACGCTCGCAGCCGGGGTGCTCGTGCTTTACGCGGCGCTGGCCGGCACGCGCGACGAGCGCATGCGCGAGAGCGGCATTCTGCGGGCGCTCGGCGCGTCGTCGCGACAGCTGCGCGACGTGCATCTGGCGGAACTGGTGACGGTCGGTGCGCTGGCCGGCCTGCTCGCGTCGCTGGGCGCGGCGGCGCTGGGCTGGGCGTTGGCGCGGTATGTCTTCGAGTTCGCGTTGCGCTTCAATCCGTGGCTGCCCGTGCTGGGCATCGGCGCCGGGGTGCTGTGCGCGCTCATCGGCGGGTGGAGCGGCCTGCGTGCGGTGCTGCGGCAGTCGGCGCTGCGCACGTTGCGCGATGTCTGAACGCTGGGGGCTGTCTGGGCAGAGCATGTCGCTGCGACGTGCTCTGCGGGGCGCTGAGGTGTGCTGAGGTGCGCTTAGGTGCGCGATGGCGCGTTTCCTCGGGTTTTCGGGACGTCGACGAGACGTGGGCGCGAGGCCGATCATGGCAGGCCTGACGGGCCTCGGGCACAATATCGGCCATGACGACCGAAAACACCTCCCCAACCCCTGCGGCGCAAGACGATGTGCAAGACACGCCTGCACAACCGACCGCCTTTTCTTTGCTCGGCGGCGAGCCCCGCGTGCGCGAGCTTGTCGACCGGTTCTACGACCTGATGGATCTGGAGCCCGAGTTCGCGGGCATTCGCGGCATGCATCCGGCCTCGCTCGACGGATCGCGCGACAAACTCTTCTGGTTCCTGTGCGGCTGGCTGGGCGGGCCGAACCATTACATCGAACGATTCGGTCACCCGATGCTGCGCGCGCGCCATCTGCCGTTCCCGATCGCCTCCGGCGAGCGCGACCAATGGCTGCGGTGCATGGCGCTCGCGATGCAGGATATCGGCGTCGAAGAGGCGTTGCAGGCGCGTCTGATGCAGGCGTTCTACGGCACCGCAGACTGGATGCGCAACAAGGCCGGTTAGATCGAAGGGGCGAGCGCGGTCGATCTACCTGGTCGATCAACCCGGTCACCGGAGCCAGCGGCCCCTGGCGACATCAAAGCGTGGAGACGAGCGGCGCATCGGGCACGTACGGCACGCTTGACGACACACTTCGCAGCGAGCCGTCGTCCATCCCGCTATCGTCCGAAACCTCGCCGGCTTCGAGGTCCGATTCGGCATTGCGGGTCTTGTACGTTCCCGCCGCGCCGAACGGTTCCTCGTAGTCCAGCGCACGCTGGACGACATCCATGTGGCGCTTCGCCTCTTTAGCGCTCATCCAGTCGATGACGCCGGTCGTTATCGCATCGCCGAAGACCCGGTACGCCAATGCGGCAAAGCCGATGCAGTTTTGCAAGGTGTCGAGATGCTGCAACTCGGTGGCCGGCGTCTCTGACGGCCGCGCAAGTGCCAGGGGGCCGGGTGTCACGGCATCGTCGATCTCCTTTTTGCCATCATGTCCGCCCGCGAGTTGTCCCGCGCCGTTGATGAACAAGATCATCGACGTGCCGAGCAGGGTCGCCTGATATTTGCCACCGTAGGTTTCGAGGTGCTTCGAACCGAGCAGGCTTCCGGCGGACGCCAGCCACGCGGTGTTCTGAATCTGTGCGCTGGACGCCGACGGATTGCAGTATTTGCCAACGGCGACCGCGAGATCCATCAGGCTCGTCAGCGATGCCGCTGTTGCGGTACCCAGCGTGATCTTGTGAGCGTTGGATAGCGCACTGCTCTCATACGTTTCCTTGACCGTGGCGAGACTGGCCACACTCAACGCACTCACACTCAGCGCGAAATTGCCGATGTGCTGGAGCAACGCGGCGAAGCGGCCCACGGCGGGAGGGGACGGCGCAAGGTCCGCCAGCGATCCGGCGGTGGATGCTGTACTGGATGCAAGATTGGGTGCGGCGATCGATCCTGCGTTTCGTGCCAGTGCACCGAGCGCTCTGGCGGCGTCGGTCCTGAGTGCCGTCTCGTTGTCACGGGCAAGCCGCGTGCCTGTCGCGAACGAGGGGGAGATCGATGAGGTAGTCGGGGAGAAGCTGGTGTTTCGCATTCGGGGGGAAATCCTTAATCAGGGGAGCGCAGAGAAGTGTTTCAGCGTCCGTCGAGCAGACGCAGCAGACGTGTCAGGTTGTCTTGCAGACCGGCGTGATGATGCGAGCTGCGGGCCATTTCCAGGGCATCGACGGCCATCTCGCGTGCCGTCTCGATATCGCCTGTCTGGTGCATACAGAGGGCGGCGAAATACAACGGCTCAGGATTGCCGTACTCGCGGGCGACGGCGACGATCAACGGCGTGATGGCATGTTCGTAGTCCCCGAGTTGGCAAAGGACGTAACCGAACGCCTTGTAAGCGTCGGCGTTTTCGGGAAGCGCGCTGCATATGGACGCGAACGCCTGTGCCGCGCCCTCCAGATCGTTTGCGGCGTGCAGGGCATAGGCGTGTGCGAGGGCGTGGGCGTCGACCGGCCCGTTGATACTACGGGAGGGGCGTGTCGGCACGCCGGGCGCCGGTGGCAGTCGTCGTGCGAAGGCTGCCGGCGGGACGTCGTTGCGCCGGCCAATGGAGGTTCTCGTCATGGCATCTTTCCTTGCAAATTCGATCGCGTCGGTGCGATCGCCACGTAATGTGCGGCTCACAAGACGTTGCCGCTATAGCGCCGCGACAAACGGTGTCGAGAATTCGCGCAACTTGCGTTTGGTTGGGGGCCGACCTACGGGATTGGCGGCGTCCAGGACCAAAGCCGACCCGGTTGGGACGATGCTCGGGAACCGGATCGCCGGTGGGCGTGTGCCGACCGTACCGGCCTTCGGGTGCGCGATTGTGCCTTGCCACGGGGGCCGGAGTCGCGCGAATATATTCAGTTCCCAAAGGAGGCACCATGACAACCGAAGCGCTCTTTCGACAAGACGCCTATCTGCGCCAATGTGAGGCACGCATCACGCATATCGACGAGATGGGCATCATGCTCGACCGCACCGTCTTCTATCCGCTAGGTGGCGGACAGGCGGGCGACGCCGGCGCGCTGGTGATCGCGGACGGCACGCGTCTGGCCATTGGCGACACACGCAAATCGAAGCGCGAAGGCGCAACGCCCGACGACGCCGTTCACGTGCCCGCCGAGGGGCAGGCCGATGTGCTGGCCAACTTGTCGGTAGGCGACGTCGTTCGGGCGGAAATCGACTGGGAGCGGCGCTTCCGTCACATGCGGTTTCATACCGCGTCGCATCTGATGTGTGCGGTGCTGCCGCACCCGGTCGACGGATGCAGCATCACCACCGAGTATGCGCGGCTCGACTTCGTCACCAACGAGTCCATCGAACGCGAGACGGTCGAGGCCGGACTGGCGGCGCTGGTCGCGGCGGCGCGGCCGGTGGCGATCGATAGCATCAGTGATGAGGAGATGGCGGCGCGTCCGGAGTTGGTGCGCACGATGAGCGTGAAACCGCCGGTCGGGCTGGGGCGCGTGCGTCTGGTGCGTATCGACGGCATCGATCTGCAACCGTGCGGCGGCACGCATGTGGGCAATACGTCGGAAATCGGGGCGTTGCGCGTGGCGAAGATCGAGAAGAAGACGTCGCGCACCCGTCGGGTGGTGTTGGCATTCGCCTGAGTCTGGCATCATCGGGCCATTCCCCCAATCTTTTCCTCAGGATTTCCGATGGCGACTCCGGCAGCAGCGCATTTCTCGCAATCACACTCGGCGCAACCTTGGCAGGCAGTGCTCGACTTTTGGTTCGGCGCGCCGGATGCCGAGGCGTATGGCATGGCGCGTCCCGAGTGGTTTCGCAAATCGGACGCCTTCGACGACGAGATTCGCACCCGCTTCGGCGCATTGCATGCGCAGGCGGTGGCGGGGGAACTGCGCGACTGGGCCGACACCCCGCTCGGCGCCTGTGCACTGATCGTGGTGCTCGATCAGTTCTCACGCAATCTGTTCCGGCATCAGGCGCAGGCCTTTGCCGGCGATGCACAGGCGTTGACGGTGGCGCGTCGTCTGGTGGAGGCGGGCGACGACCATCGACTGCCGACCGCGCAGCATCGCGTCTTCGTCTATCTGCCGTTCGAACATGACGAATCGCTGGAGAGCCAGCACGTCTCATTGGCGTTGTACGAGCAATTGGCGCAGGCGTCGGGGCTCGTCGACAACCTCGATTACGCGCGCAATCACGCGGTCATCATCGAGCGTTTCGGCCGGTATCCGCACCGTAATGCCGCATTGGGACGTGTGTCGACGCCCGAGGAGATCGCGTTTCTGAAGGAACCGGGATCGTCGTTCTGATATCGGCGCTGAGGCGCTTGCGCTTCGACGGGTGACGTATCTACGCTTCTCGCGCGGCGTCGCCGTTGCGGCCAAATGGGTTCAGCCGACCTCGGGAGGCGGCGCCGACGGCGCGTGCCGGACGGTGACTGCGCGGCGTTGCTGATGCCAATGGATGGCAAAGAATCCGATCACATACGCGAGCACGCCGCCGACCACGGCAAAGGCGGCCAAACCGGCGCCGAGATGCAACGTCGCGGTGCCGAAGTCGAAATGCAACAGTTGTGTCCAGAAACTCTCGCTCGCGTGTGCCGCAGCGGCGACCGTCGCCTCGAACTCGGCTTTGGGCGACCAGTCGAGCATCCAGCGACCAAGGCGATGCGCCCCCAGATAGACGAACGGCACGGTCAGTGGATTGGTGATGAGCGTGCCCGTCGTGGCAAGAAACAGATTCCCGCGCAGGAAGGCAGCGACGAGGATCGCCACGGGCATTTGCGCGACCGGCAGCAAAAAACCGAAAAAGACACCACACGCTAACCCGATGGCCACGCCGCGCGGCGTCGCCTGCCACAAGCTACGGCGCAGCAACATGCCGGCATGCGGACGCAGCCAGCGCGAACGCAGCAGTCGCATTGGGCGAAGCATCTTTAACATCATGGGCAGGTTGCGCGTCGTAGGATGTTGACCCAGGCGGGCATGAATGGGCGTGTGTGAAAAAACGTCCGCATGTAACGGATGTCTGAGTAATGGGAGCGGCAAGAGTTCAATGCGGTGACGAACGGCGACGGTTGCCGGGAGATGTCACAAGATGGCAGGTAATACACGTTGAGGCAGGAGAACTGCGCGTGCGATGCGGCGTTGGCGGGTGCCAAGCCACCAAGCCACCAAGCATCAATGCATCAAGGCATTAGGGCAGCAAGGCGGCGGCAGCGAAGTGGGGGCAGGACGACAGACAGGAGCCGGTGGGAACGACAGGCGAAATCAGGCGTGCCGGAAAAAAGCGGTGCACGTTGGCGGGGCGCCACGTGAAGGCAGTCCTGCGCGGCATTGCTACCGCGCAGGGATCATGCCAACGCTCAAATCTGCGAGCGCTGATCGGACCAGCGATCGATTTGCGCCGGTTTGAAGTGACGCATCGTGTCGAGCATCGCTTCGGGCGACGCTTCGACCTGCAACTGATCGAGTTGCGGGGCCTTGAGGAACTGCTCGGCCACCATCGACTTCAGGAACACGATCAGCGGATCGTAGTAGTGCTCGATGTTGAGCAGACCGATCGGCTTCGCGTGGTAGCCGATTTGCAGCCAGGTAAAGACCTCGAACAATTCTTCGCACGTGCCGATGCCGCCCGGCATGGCGATGAAAGCATCCGAGAGGTCCGCCATCATCTGCTTGCGCTGATGCATGTTCTCGACGACGTGCAACTCCGTCAGCCCGGTATGGCCGACTTCCTTTTCCATCAGTGCCTTCGGGATGATGCCGACCGCCTGACCGCCATGCGCGAGCACGGCATCGGCGATGATGCCCATCAGGCCGACCTTGCCGCCGCCGTAGACGAGACGGACCCCGGCTTCGGCCATGCGACGACCCAGTTCACGCGCCGCATCCGCGTATTCGGGACGTACGCCGGTGGCCGCGCCGCAGTAGATACAAATGGATTTGACTTCCGACGACATGCCTTACTGCACTCCCTTCGATGAGGATTCCCGAGCCATCTTGTCGTAAAGCTCGCGCGACTTGCCCTTCAGGTAAGGCGCCATCTGCGAGAGGATGTGGTAGCTCGATTGATGCAACCCCGCGCCGATTTCTTCCGGATCGTTGTATTTGCGGGGATTCATCACGAATTGATAGGACAACCAGTACGTGGACAACACCACCATGTTGGTGGTCACGACATCGATCTGTTCCGGAGTGATCTCCATTTCGCCATCGGCCACGAGCAGATCGCACATCTCGCGTGCGAACCGCTTCTTGTGGCCCACGATCTGCTTGAAATGCGTTTCGAGCGTGCGGTTGCGCGCCAGTAGGTCGTTGAGGTCGCGATAGAGGAAACGGAAGCGCCACAGAAATTCGGACATGTACTGCAAGTACGTCCAGACTTCGTCGAGCGTGGGCTTGTGATCGTCGGGCAGCCGCAGGCGCCGTTCGATTTCCTGCTCGAACTGCGCAAAGATGCTGTTGATGATGTCGTCTTTATTGCGGAAGTGATAGTAAAGATTGCCCGGGCTGATTTTCATCTCCTCGGCAATCGTAGTGGTAGTGACGTTCGGTTCGCCGATTTCGTTGAAGAGTCGTAGCGACACTTCGAGAATTCGTTCGCGGGTTCGGCGTGGCGGCTTTGCTTCCATGTCTGTCGGCCCCGGTTAGCGGCAAGCTCGGCGAAGGATGTTCTCCGCTTGCGTTTATGAGTTGAGTAGCAGGTCTACGGCGACCGATTATACCCGGCAGCCGACCGCTGCCAAGCATGGGGGCAGACAGGGAAGCGCGATATCAGAAAAATGCCGTACGTACGAGGTCCACGATGACCGGTCCCGCAAGCGACGCCCAGGTCAGCAGGCACAGGCCGAGCGCGACGAGGACTGCGGCGCTGCCGAAATCCTTCGCACGCTTGGAAAGTTCGTGCCGCTCGAGTGAAATCCGGTCGATGGCAGCTTCGATGCTCGAATTGATCAGCTCGATGATGAGCACGAGCAGAATCGAGCCGATCAGCAGTACGCGCTCGACGGCGGTGACCGGCAGGAAAATCGCAGCCGGCAGGAGGATGGCGGCGAGCGCGAGTTCCTGGCGGAAGGCGCTCTCTTCGAACACGGCAAACTTGAAGCCGGACAGCGAGTACTTCAGGGCGCGCCATGCGCGCATGACGCCCCGGTTGCCCTTGTACGGATTCGGTTGTTTGTCGCGTGGCGGCGGGTGATCGATGAACAAGCGTCAGGTTCCTCGCCGCAAGGGGCTTGATAGGTGGATCAGATCGCAGGCGCGAGCGAATGCTCGGGCTTGCGCGGATGAAGATGCGAGACGAACTCTTCCGAGGCGGCTTGCCACGAGAATCGCTCGGCCCAGGCGCGCGCGCTCGCGCGCGGGACTTTGAGCGCATCGAGACACGCTTCGCGCAGATCCTCTCGCAGCGCGCCGCCTTCGCCCTCGGGGCACCCGTCGAGCACATCGATCGGGCCGGTCACCGGAAACGCCGCAACGGGCAAACCGCACGCCATGGCTTCGAGCAGCACCAGTCCGAACGTATCCGTGCGACTCGGGAAGACGAACACGTCGGCCGACGCATAAACCTTCGCCAACTCCGGCTGCGAGAGCATGCCGAGATAGTTCACATCGGGATAGCGCGAGCGCAGTTCGGCCAGTTGCGGCCCTTCGCCCGCAACCCATTTCGAGCCCGGTAGATCCAGCTTCAGGAACGCCTCGATGTTTTTCTCCACGGCAACGCGCCCCACGTAGAGGAAAATCGGATGTGCTGAATTTAGCACATGTGCTCCCTGCACACGGAAGATGTCGAGATCGACGCCGCGCGTCCACAACACCACGTTGTTGAAACCGTTGGCCTCCAGGTCGCGCCTGACCACGGGCGTCGGGGCCATGACGGCACGCGACGGCTTATGGAACCACCGCAAAAAGCGGTACGTGGCGGCCAGCGGAAAGCCGAAGCGCGCCTGCACGTATTCGGGGAAGCGGGTGTGATAGGCCGTGGTGAACGGGAAGTCGTTGCGCAAAGCCCATTTGCGCGCGGCCATGCCGAGCGGGCCCTCGGTCGCGATATGCAGCGCGTCCGGGGCGAATGCCTCGATGCGGCGAGCGACGCGTCCGGCAGCGAAGAACGCAAGACGGATTTCGGGGTACGTCGGACACGGGATCGTGCGGAATTCCTGGGGCGTGAGCAACTCGACACGATGGCCGGCGGCCTCCAACTGAGCGCGCGTGTTCTTCAACGTGCGGACCACGCCGTTGATCTGCGGATCCCAGGCGTCGGTGATGATCATGATTTTCATCGGGCGCTCCTTCGCGCACACGGCGCGGGTGGAATGACACGCGCGATCGCGCGTGAGGGGGGGCACCGGCGGCACAGGACTGCCGCTCGTGCACGGGTTGAAATCGGGTGGGCCCGGAGGGGGCGGGCGATGTCGTCGGGCCATGCCGCTGTCCGACGCGTCTGACCTCCGTGGCCCTCTCAGGCACTGACGGGTATCGCTTTCACGGTGAGGCGGGTATCGCGTTTCTGCGTCCAGTAGACGATCTTCAGTTCGCCTTCCATCGTCTCGACAAGCGCCGACAGGCTCTCGACCCAGTCGCCGTCGTTGCAATAGAGCAGCCCGTCGATCTCGCGGATTTCGGGCTTGTGAATGTGGCCGCACACCACGCCGTCGCAACCCCGTCGACGGGCCTCGTCCGCCATGACATGCTCGAACGCCGAGATGAAGTTCACGGCGTTTTTCACCTGATGTTTCAGGTACTGCGAGAGCGACCAGTACGGGAAGCCGAAGCGTGTGCGCACGCGGTTGAACCAGCGGTTCAGGAGCAGCGTGAGGGTGTAGAGCGAGTCGCCCAGATAAGCGAGCCATTTGGCGTGCTGAATAACGCCGTCGAACAGATCGCCGTGGGTGATCCACAGGCGCTTGCCCGAGAGCGTGGTGTGAAACGCCTCGTCTCGTACGGCGATGTCGCCGAAGGCCAGCCCGCAGAACTGGCGTGCGGCTTCGTCGTGGTTGCCGGGCACGTAGATGACTTGTGTGCCCTTGCGTGCGCGGCGCAGCATCTTCTGCACGACGTCGTTATGCGCTTGCGGCCAGTGCCAGCCCTTGCGCAGATGCCAGCCGTCGATGATGTCGCCGACCAGATACAGATAGTCCGATTCGTGGTGACGCAGGAAGTCGAGCAGATATTCCGCCTGACAGCCTTGCGTGCCGAGGTGGATGTCCGAGAGCCAGATCGTGCGGTAACGGGTGATGCCTTCGGGGGGCGGGTCGAGCGGGTCGGGGGTGTCCGGCGGCAGATCGATCGAGGTGGGAGGCGCGGTGGGCGGGCTGGCGGGCGGGGGAGCGGGGCGGCCCGGCGGGGTATCTGCGAAGTGACCGGCGCGAGCTGCGGGCGTGGGGATCGGCAACTCGAAGGTGGGGGTCGTCGTCATAGCGGCTCGCACGTCGCGTTGAACATGCGTGCATTGCGCCATGGCTTCGTGAAGAGACGATGACAGTCACGCACGTGTCGCGAAAGTGTCTTCCGACGTCGCGCCGACGCGACAATTGCCGAAGCCGCTGAAGCGGTGTGCGTCGCTCTGTGCGTCCTTTGCGCTCTCCGCGTCCTCTGCGCGAGGCGATGCGCTCAGGCGCCGTGACGCAATCCCTGTGCGACACGCTCCAGCGTCTCCAGCACCAGCGCCCGCGAGCGCGGATGCGTGCCGAGCGACACATGGCCGAGTCCTTCGATGGCAATATTGCGCGCGCCCGGCAGTATCGAAGTGCGCACGGGATAAACCACGTTGTCGTGCGCCGTGTAGATCGACGTGATGCGTGCCCGCTCCGAATCTTTTTCGCTGCTGGCGAGCGCCACCAGCCATTCGCTGCCGATGCCCATCTGGCGCACGTTGCGCCCGATGCCGTGACGCGCGTGAAGCGTGCCGAAGTGCGGCGAACCCAGCGTGACGGTGTGCACGACGGGCAACGTCGGATAGCGGCGCAGACAGGCGCGCGCCGCCAGCCCTCCCATGCTGTGACCCACGATGACGACCGGGGCGCGCGTGCGCTCGGCAAGTGCCTGCACGGCCTCGGCGATCGTCTCGGCATAGTCGTCGATGTCACCGAGTAACGGGGCGAGGTTGATCGCGTCGCTGTGATAGCCGGCGTCCGCCAGATGCCGCGAGAAACGAAGCCAGAACGCACGGTTGCATCCATAACCATGCAGCAGCAACACGGCGACGGGACGCGCCGGGCCGCCGGGCGCCGGCAGCGTGGCGGTGCTGAACCATGGTTGATAGAGGTCGAGCAGGAGGATCGACGCCGCGCATTCGTACACCCAGACCGCGACGTTCGTGCCGGCGGAAGTTCGCCGCTCGGGCGCGGGGTCGCCCTGGGCGGCCATGACGAAGCCGGCGGCGAGTCCGATGGCGTGAGAGACCGGGAGCCAGAGGAGGGTCCACAGAAACGTCGCCCAGGGGTTGTGCCACGCCGACCACGTTGCGACCGCGACCACGATCGACAGCCCGATCTCCACGCCGCCATAGATCAGGTGCGGGCGAGAGGCGCGCAGCGCGTCGGCGGTGGGCGGGACCGGCTTGCTCATCGACGCCTCATTGGGTCAGTACGCTGACGAGCCGTGTGCCGGCAAGCCGATCGTGGACGAATTGATGATCGGGCATCACGCGCATGGCCAGCGCCCAGAGCACCACCCAGCCCGCGAGCAACCCGACACTGTGCCAGCCCGTCAGCCCTAATGCCCAGTCGATCGCCATTGCCGGAAGCACCCACAGCCAGGCGAGAACGTAGCGCAAGATCGCGCGGCCGGGGCTTACCGGGTGGCCGTGGGCATCGACCAGACGGATCTTCCAGGTCTTCATGGCGAGCGTCTGGCCGCCGTGCGTCCAGAACCAGACGAAGTAGACGCCGAGAACGAGAAACAGCCACGTCTGCATTGCGTGGCGGTACATCAGGCCGCTGCGTTGCTGGGTCAGCGCGCTAAAGAGGTAGCCCGCCAGGAACAGCACGCCAAAGAGCAACAGCGACTCGTAGACCATCGACAGCAGGCGTCGGCGCAGCGTGGGCACCGCATTCCCGGCAGGGGAAGCTGACGGCGCGAAGGCGGTCGTCAACGTTTGCGGGCGCGGCGGCGTGGCGGGTTGGGTCGTGACGGAGTCGGTCATCGCAGCGTGGTCCGAGATCTTAGGGGCGAGAACTCCGGCGCCACGTTCGGCTTTGGCGCTACGCGTTCGCGTCGGGAGCGCCGTCCATTATGCGGAAGATTGTGCAGATGGGCCAGTCGGCCCATCCGCCAGCCTGCCGGCGGCGGTGCGAAAGGCCAACGGCCGCCGGCAGACTGGGGTATTTCGGGTACTTCGGGTATTTCGGGTGCCTGGGGGGCGTTACGGCTTGTCGAACCCGGCTTCGCCGTTCTTCTCGCTGCTGGCGGGCGCGGCGCTGGCCGTCCCGTTGCTGGCCGCCGACGGCGCCGGTGCGGAGACGCCCGGCGCAGAGGCCGTGGCGGGCTGCGTGGCGCCCGGCGTCGATGCGACCATCGGGGCGGGAGCCGGCAATGCGCCGTTTTTGGCCGCGATGCCGATGTCCTTGCGATGCACGACCGCGTACGGATTTTTTACCCCCGAGCGCCCTGAAGGCGGCGCGCTGACGACGTTGGGGCGATTGGACAGCTTCTTGTCGTCTGCGGCGAGACGCTTTTTCTGCTCTTCCGTGAGTTGCTGGTATTGCTGCCACACCTGCGCCTTGCGCTCCGGCGGCAGCGTCTTGGCGTTCTGATAGCTCTCGCGGGCCAACTGGCGCTGCTCCGGCGTGAGGCGCACCCAGTCTGCCATGCGGTCGTGCAGACGCTTACGGCCCTCGGGTGACAACGTCTGGAAACGCTTGGCGATCTCGATCCACTTTTCGCGGTGGCGCTCGTTCATCCGATTCCAGTCTTGGGAAAGGGGGGCGAGCGCTTCCTGTTGGGCGGCATTGAGCTTGGCCCAGGCGCCACCGGGCGAGGGCAGGGCGCCTGCCGCGGTGCCGGCGCCCGCCGTGGCACCGGAGGACGGCGTACCGACCGGGGCTGCCGGGCTGGCCGAAGTGGCAAATCCGGCCGAACTGCTGCCGGCCACGACGGATGCGCCGCCGATGGTCGGCGGCGCATCGGACACCACGGGGGCGGCGTCAGGTGCTTGCGAGCGGCGCAGCGCGGCCGTGCCGGCGAGGCCGGCGACGATTAGCGCGGCGACCAGAAAAAGTACGTTGCGTCGCGTCACTGGGCGGTCTTGGATGGGGGGACTACTGGGCACGCTTCACATAGGCGTTGAAGCCGTGGTCGGCGTAGGCCGACAGCGGCAATTCGTCGCTCAATACGGCAGCATCGATATCCGCCAGATCCTGAATGTGCTGCTGATGTTCCCAGTACGCTATGCCGGCCAGACCGATCACCAGTGCGGCGAGCGGCCAGAGCAGGCCCAGACGGCTGAGTTTATCCAGTGCGCGGCGCGGCCCGCCGACTTCCGGCGACTGCATGCCCCCGACACCCGCGAGTACCAGCGCCGGTTGCACGACTGCGACCGGTTCGGGTTTCTTGCGGGCGAGCGCCTGCTGGCGCGCGGCGGCCAGCCGGGCCGCGATGTTCGGCGACGGTGCATCGGAGGCTTCGTCCAATGCCAGTCGCACGCGATGTGCGAAGCGAATTTCCCTCGTTTCCAGATCGTGACTCATAACCTGATCCCTTTTGCCTTCAACGCCTGTGCCAACGCGTGGGTAGCACGCGAGCAGTGCGTTTTGACGCTGCCTTCGGAGCACCCCATCGTGGCGGCGGTCTCGGCAACGTCCATGTCCTCCCAGTAACGCATGAGGAAGGCTTCTCGTTGACGTGTCGGTAGTTTCTGTATTTCCGCCTCGATGAGCGTGAGGATTTCGGCACGCGAAACCGAGTCTTCGCTGCTCTCGGTCTGCACCGACCCGTCCTCGCCCAGCAAGGTTTCGAGGGGGTCGAAATCGTCGCGTTCGTCCTCGCCGGGGCCGGCGAGGTTGGAGAACAGCGTCACCCAGGTGTTGCGCACCTTCTGGCGGCGGAAATAGTCGTGAATGGTGTTCTGGAGGATGCGCGTGAACAGCAACGGCAGGTCGGCCGGCGGCTTGTCGCCGTACTTTTCGGCCAGACGGATCATCGCATCCTGAACGATATCGAGGGCGGCCTCGTCGTCGCGTACGGCATAGACGGCCTGCTTGAAAGCGCGCCGCTCGATGCCTGCGAGAAAATCCGCCAGTTCCTTGTCAGATGCCATCCGGTGGGGTACACGCAGCGTCTGCCGCTGCGCCTGTGAAATGCCGTTTAAGCGTAAAGATTACGTAAAGATCGCGTAGTCGGTGCGGATGCTACCAAAAACGCGCCTGCCTGTAACCGATTTTGCTTCCGGTTGTGTCACGTTGTGCCGAGTTACGACGCCGGGCGTCATCGCCGGGTTCCTATCGTGTGAAGATTGTGCACCAGCGTAGGGACTTGCACCGAACAGTGTGGGAAATTTGCGAAGCGAACTTCGCGATCATGCTGCAAATGCATAAACTCGCTTGACCATTTTGCTGCGAACCAGTAATGTTGCCAGTTCGCAATATCTGTGATTGTCTCAATATCGGCACGCCTATCCGGTGTGTCCATCATTCAGACGCGCAGCTTGAGCCCGGACCACAAGTTCGCGGGGAGAGCACCCGATCAAAATTTTTGCCGAAACTTTGAAAGGTCGACGATGAACATGCCAAGCGCGGAATTCTCCGAGGCGGAAGCTACACGCCACCAAAATACTTCTGAAGACATGATCGGCGCCGAGATCCTCGTGCGCTCGCTTCAGGAAGAGGGAGTCGAACATCTGTGGGGTTATCCCGGCGGTTCGGTTCTCTACATCTACGACGAACTCTACAAGCAGGACAAGATCCAGCACATTCTGGTGCGCCATGAGCAGGCAGCCGTGCATGCGGCCGACGCTTATTCGCGTTCCACCGACAAAGTCGGCGTGTGCCTCGTGACGTCTGGCCCCGGCGTGACCAATGCGGTCACCGGCATTGCCACGGCGTACATGGATTCGATCCCGCTCGTCATCATCACCGGACAGGTGCCCACGGCCGCCATCGGCCAGGACGCCTTCCAGGAGTGCGACACGGTCGGTATCACGCGCCCCTGCGTGAAGCACAACTTCCTGGTGAAGGATGTGCGCGATCTCGCCGCCACGATCAAGAAAGCCTTTTACATCGCGAAGACGGGCCGTCCCGGGCCGGTGCTGGTCGACATTCCGAAGGACGTCTCCAAGGCGCGTTGCCGCTTCGAGTATCCGAAGTCGGTGGCGTTGCGCTCGTACAACCCGGTGACGAAGGGCCATTCGGGCCAGATCCGCAAGGCCATGAGCCTGCTGCTCTCGGCCAAGCGTCCCTATATCTATACGGGCGGCGGCATCATCCTGGCCGATGCATCGAAGGAACTGAACCAGTTCTGCGATCTGCTCGGCTATCCGGTGACCAATACGCTCATGGGCCTGGGCGGGTATCGCGCGAGCGATCCCAAGTTCCTCGGCATGCTGGGCATGCATGGCACGTACGAAGCCAACATGGCCATGCAGCATTGCGACGTGCTCATCGCCATCGGCGCGCGTTTCGACGACCGTGTGATCGGCAACCCGGAGCATTTCTCCTCGACCGCTCGCAAGATCATCCACATCGACATCGACCCGTCGTCGATCTCGAAGCGTGTGAAGGTCGACATCCCGATCGTCGGCGACGTGAAGGAAGTGCTGCGCGAGATAATCGAAAATCTGCAAACGGCCGACCACGGTCCGGACGCGGCGGCGCTGGCCGATTGGTGGAAGCAGATCGAGCAGTGGCGTTCGCGCGATTGCCTCGCTTTCGATCGCCAGAGCGAAATCATCAAGCCGCAACACGTGGTCGAGACATACTGGAAACTTACGGACGGCGAAGCATTCGTGTGCTCGGACGTCGGTCAGCATCAGATGTGGGCCGCTCAGTACTACCGCTTCAACAAGCCTCGCCGCTGGATCAACTCGGGCGGGCTGGGAACGATGGGCTTCGGTCTGCCTGCGGCAATGGGCGTGAAGATGGCGCACCCGGATGCAGAAGTCGCCTGTATTACGGGAGAAGGCTCAATCCAGATGTGCATTCAGGAACTCTCGACTTGCCTGCAATATCGTACGCCGGTCAAGATTCTGTCGCTGAATAATCGCTATCTGGGCATGGTTCGCCAGTGGCAGCAGATCGAGTACAGCAAGCGCTACTCCAGTTCGTACATGGATGCGCTGCCGGACTTCGTGAAGCTTGCCGAGGCGTACGGTCACGTGGGGATGCGCATCGAGAAGTCGTCGGACGTCGAGCCGGCACTGCGCGAAGCGCTGGCCCTTAAGGATCGTACGGTATTCATGGATTTCCAAACGGATCCCACCGAAAACGTCTGGCCGATGGTTCAGGCGGGCAAGGGCATCAGCGAGATGCTGCTCGGTTCGGAAGATCTGTAAGACGACGAGGCGCGTTTGCGCTGTCGGTTGCCGTCGGCATTGCCGGGGCACGGGCGCGACGTCCCAAACCAGGACAATCCGGGATACACCATGAGGCACATTATTTCTGTTTTGCTCGAAAACGAGCCGGGCGCGCTGTCGCGCGTGGTCGGGCTGTTTTCGGCGCGTGGCTACAATATCGAGACACTCACCGTTGCGCCAACCGAAGATCGGTCGCTCTCACGCATGACGGTGGTCACGACGGGCTCCGACGACGTCATCGAACAGATCACGAAGCACCTGAACCGGCTCATCGAGGTGGTCAAGGTGGTCGACCTGACCGAGGGGGCTCACATCGAGCGCGAACTGATGCTGATCAAGGTTCGTGCGGTGGGCAAGGAGCGAGAGGAGATGAAGCGGATGTCGGATATTTTCCGCGGCCGCATCATTGACGTTACGGAAAAGACCTATACGATTGAGCTCACCGGCAATTCGTCGAAACTCGACGCATTTATCGAAGGGCTTGACCAGACGGCGATTCTCGAGACGGTTCGTACCGGTGGCTCGGGCATCGGGCGCGGCGAGCGCATTCTGAAGGTCTGACCGGCAACGACAACGCGGTAAGCGGATTTCAATCCATTCTGATTGCAGTTTATTTTTGGTAATACGGGACACTCGAAATGAAAGTTTTCTACGACAAAGACGCCGACCTCTCCCTCATCAAGGGTAAGGAAGTCACGATCATCGGTTACGGCTCGCAAGGCCATGCGCACGCACTGAACCTCAAGGACAGCGGCGTGAACGTGACGGTCGGTCTGCGCAAGAATGGCGCTTCCTGGAACAAGGCGGTCAACGCCGGCCTGAACACCAAGGAAGTGGCGGAAGCCGTGAAGTCGGCCGACATCGTCATGATGCTGCTGCCGGACGAGCAAATCGCCGACGTGTACAAGAACGAAGTGCACGGCAACATCAAGGAAGGCGCAGCGCTCGCATTCGCGCACGGCTTCAACGTGCACTACGGCTGCGTGATCCCGCGCGCCGACCTCGACGTCATCATGATCGCCCCGAAGGCGCCGGGCCACACGGTGCGCTCGACGTACTCGCAAGGTGGCGGCGTGCCGCACCTGATCGCCGTTGCACAGGACAAGTCGGGTGCCGCTCGCGACATCGCGTTGTCGTACGCTGCCGCTAACGGCGGTGGCCGTGCCGGTATCATCGAGACCAACTTCCGTGAAGAAACGGAAACCGACCTGTTCGGCGAACAAGCCGTGCTGTGCGGCGGTACGGTCGAGCTGATCAAGGCCGGTTTCGAAACGCTGGTCGAAGCCGGTTACGCGCCGGAAATGGCCTACTTCGAGTGCCTGCACGAACTGAAGCTGATCGTCGATCTGATCTATGAAGGCGGTATCGCCAACATGAACTACTCGATCTCGAACAACGCCGAGTACGGCGAGTACGTCACGGGCCCGCGCGTCGTGACCGAAGAGACGAAGAAGGCCATGAAGCAGTGCCTGACCGACATCCAGACCGGCGAGTACGCCAAGTCGTTCATCCTGGAAAACAAGGCCGGTGCCCCGACCCTGATCTCGCGTCGTCGTATCACGGCCGAGCACCAGATCGAGCAAGTGGGCGGCAAGCTGCGCGCAATGATGCCGTGGATCGCCAAGAACAAGCTGGTCGACCAGTCGAAGAACTAAGCAGCAAGCATGACGTGCCGCTCGGCGCAGGCCTCCGGGAGTTTTCGGGGGGGGGCGCGCGCCGGTGGCAGACGGTAGCGGGCAGGAAGGGGCACGGTGACATCGAGCCCGACTGTGCGTGACCCGTTGCGCCGGGCCGTCCGTTTTGCCGTAGCCACCCGCTATGGCAAGGCGGACGGCCTTTTTCGTTTCGACTCAACGGGGTTTGCGCGTCGTTGTCACCGAATTTGGCCCGCCCCGCGAATGTGACGCGAACGTGTCGATTGGGGAAAAAGTGCCGCCATGTCGCGCGCATTGCTACAATGCCGCCACGTCACGGTTTGGCCCGAAGCAGGTCGACCCGCTCACTCAACCGTTTTACCAAGGACGCGAGTTCAATCGCATGAATTATCCTCACCCGATCATCGCCCGAGAGGGCTGGCCTTTTCTGGGTATCGCCGTCGCCGTCGCGCTCGTCGTGCATTTTATGGCTGGCGTGTTTTGGGCCGCGCCGTTCTGGGTGATCGCCCTGTTCGTATTGCAGTTCTTCCGCGACCCGCCGCGTGAAGTGCCGCAGCAGGCCGGCGCCGTGCTCTCTCCGGCAGACGGTCGCATCGTGGCTATCGAAACCACGCAGGATCCCTATGCGGGCCGTGAGGCACTGAAGATCAGCGTGTTCATGAACGTCTTCAACGTCCACTCGAACCGTGCGCCGGTTGACGGCACGGTGACCAAAGTGGAATATTTCCCAGGCCGCTTCTTCAATGCCGATCTGGACAAGGCGTCGCTTGAGAACGAGCGCAATGCGCTGGTGATCGATGTCGGCGGTCAGATCGTGACGAGCGTGCAGGTCGCCGGTCTGATTGCACGCCGCATTCTGTGCTACGTGAAGGCGGGCGACCGTTTGTCGCGCGGCCAGCGCTACGGCTTCATCCGCTTCGGTTCGCGTGTCGACGTGTACCTGCCGCTTGGCTCGCGTCCGCGTGTGGCCATCGGCGACAAGGTATCGGCTACGTCGACGATTCTCGCCGAGCTGTAAGCCGTATGTACCGCATCAGGGCCGCTGGCGGCGGCGCGACACGGGGTCGCACGTCGCCTGATCGTCGCGGTGGCGTCATGTCGTGACGATGCGGTCTGCAACTGCTTTCGCTTTTCGCGTTCCAATAGCGGTGATCCGTCGCGGGTTCGCCCGCAGTTTTGGGGTCAGTGAACCGACCCTAGCATCGTCAAGGAGTTACAGATGCCGGAAAACCATCGCGGCCGCTTGCGCAACAATGTCAGGCATCTCTCGCCGTTCGGCCGTCACAAAAATCCATCAGAGCCATCGATGAACGAAGACCACGATCAGGGTGTGGAGGACGACCTGCCGGTGCGCCCGCGCAATCGCGGCATCTATCTGCTGCCCAACGCATTCACGACCGCCGCGCTGTTCTGCGGCTTCTTCGCCATCGTTCAGGCGATGAACGATCGCTTCGAGCAAGCCGCCATTGCCATCTTTTTCGCAATGGTGCTCGATGGCATGGACGGGCGTGTTGCCCGCATGACCAACACGCAGAGCGCTTTCGGCGAGCAGTACGATTCGCTGTCCGACATGACCTCGTTCGGCGTGGCGCCGGCGCTGGTGATGTACGAGTGGATTCTTCACGAAATCGGCAAATGGGGATGGCTTGCGGCGTTCGTGTACGTGGCCGGCGCCGCGCTGCGCCTCGCCCGCTTCAACACGAACATCGGCGTAGTCGACAAGCGCTTCTTCCAGGGACTTGCCAGTCCGGCGGCGGCGGCGCTCATTGCGGGCTTCGTCTGGATCACCATCGACAACAAGTTGCCGGTCAACGTGTTCTGGATGCCCTGGGTCGCCTTCTGCCTGACGATTTACGCCGGGATGTCCATGGTCTCGAACGCGCCGTTTTACAGCGGCAAGGCGCTCGATGTCCGTCAGCGGGTGTCGTTCGGCGTGGTGCTGCTGTTCATGGTCGGCTTCATTCTGGTGTCGTCCGACCCGCCGCTCGTGCTTTTCGGCATGTTCTGCCTCTACAGCATTTCGGGCTATGTGCTGTGGGCCTTCCGCTTCCTGAAGGGCCGTCGGCAGCGTATCTTCGGTGAGGTCGACGAGTAAAGCCAGTCATGACAAGGGGCGTGTGAATACGCCCCTTGTCACATCTACCTGTCAGAGTTGTCAGGTATTACGCCATCGGAATGTTCTACGCTTGACGATGGTGGCATCGAAGTACCCCCTGTGGCCCGGATCGCGCGACAATCTTTGCGCCCGACCCGGCGCCGTTTCCGTAGGTCAATGTGACGAAGGAGAAATCATGGGCATTATGGACTTCGTGAAAGACGCGGGTGAAGCGTTGTTCGGCAAGGCGCATGCGGCCGAACCGCCGCCCCCGGGCACTGACGCAGACGCCGCCAATCGTGCGGCGGGTGAGGCGATTCAGAACTACATCGCTACGCAAGGCTTGAGTGCAACGGCGCTCAATGTCGAGTTCGACGGTGCGACACGGACCGCCACGGCGTATGGGGTGGCGCCGGATCAGGCCACCAAGGAGAAGATTCTACTGTGTTGCGGTAACGTCAAGGGCGTCGCGACGGTGAACGATCAGATGTCCGTCTCGACACCCTCCGCCGAAGCGACCTACTACACGGTCAAGTCGGGCGATACGCTCTCGGCGATCTCGAAGGCGCAGTACGGCGACGCCAACAAGTACAACGCCATCTTCGAAGCCAACAAACCGATGCTCTCCAGCCCGGACAAGATTTACCCGGGGCAGGTGTTGCGGATTCCGCCGCGCTGATCGTCAGGTCGGTGGGCGGGGCGTTGTTGCGCTTGCGTACGCCGCCTGCCGCGCCGGCGATTTCGTTCTGCATCGATGGCAGTGCAAGGCGCTTCGGTGATCTTCAGCCCGGCTCAACGCCGGGCTGTTTCGTTTTTGGATGGGGGAGGCGGGGGCGTCGCCGAGCTTCGCCCGGTTGCCGCAAAGGCCCGTCTGTACGGGCCTTTGCGCCGGTGTGCGCGTTGCGAAAACCCCCGATTGCGACTATATTGGCGCTCATGATTTCAGGCGCCATCCCGGCTCCGGGCCTTCCTCACGCAACGCCAACGCCATGCCGTTTCTCCGCCTTCGGGCCGGCCATGCCTGCGCGCGTCGCGCGCTGATTCCCTCCCGGTAGTTGCCGCCCCGGACGGCCGCGCGCGATTTGGCTCGCGCTGGCGCCGCCGCCAGACATCAAGACCCAACCCTACGAGATCCCCACAGGAGCAAATCATGGCCGACAAGCTGATCATTTTCGATACGACCCTGCGCGATGGTGAGCAGTCGCCGGGCGCGTCGATGACACGCGACGAGAAGATTCGCATTGCCCGTCAACTGGAGCGCTTGCGCGTGGACGTGATCGAGGCCGGCTTCGCGGCCAGCTCGAACGGCGACTTCGAGGCGATTCAGGCTATCGCGGGCATCGTCAAGGACAGCACCGTGTGCTCGCTGGCCCGCGCCAACGACCGTGATATCGCCCGTGCCGCCGAGGCGCTCAAGGCAGCGAATTCCTCGCGGATCCACACCTTCATCGCCACGTCGCCGCTGCACATGGAGAAGAAGCTGCGCATGACGCCGGATCAGGTGTTCGAGCAAGCCAAGCTCGCAGTGCGCTACGCGCGTCAGTTCACGGACAACATCGAGTTTTCGCCGGAAGACGGCAGCCGCTCGGACCTGGATTTCCTGTGCCGCGTGCTCGAAGCCGTGATCGATGAAGGCGCGACGACCATCAACGTGGCGGACACGGTCGGCTACGGCGTGCCGGAACTCTACGGCCAACTGGTGCGTACGCTGCGCGAGCGCGTACCTAACTCGGACAAGGCCGTCTGGTCGGTGCACTGCCACAACGATCTCGGCATGGCCGTGGCGAACTCGCTCGCGGGTGTGCAACTGGGCGGTGCGCGTCAGATCGAGTGCACGATCAACGGTCTTGGCGAGCGTGCAGGCAACACGTCGCTCGAAGAAGTCGTGATGGCGCTCAAAACCCGCAAAGACTACTTCGGTCTGGATCTGGGCATCGATACGACGCAGATCGTGCCTGCCTCGAAGCTTGTCTCGCAAATCACCGGTTTCACCGTCCAGCCGAACAAGGCCGTCGTGGGTGCGAACGCTTTTGCGCATGCGTCCGGCATTCACCAGGACGGGGTGCTCAAAGCGCGCGACACCTATGAAATCATGCGCGCGGAAGATGTGGGCTGGACCGCGAACAAGATCGTGCTGGGCAAGCTCTCGGGCCGTAACGCGTTCAAGCAGCGGTTGCAGGAACTGGGCATCGAGATGGCGTCGGAGCAGGACGTGAATGCTGCGTTCGCCCGCTTCAAGGAACTCGCGGATCAGAAGGCCGAGATCTTTGACGAAGACATTCTCGCGATCGTCTCGAACGAAGCGCAGGCGGAAGGCGGCGAGCACTTCTACCTCGTGTCGATGGCGCAGCACTCCGAGACCGGCGAGCGCCCGAGCGCGCGTGTCGTGTTCACGGCGCAGGGTAAGGAGCTGGTCGGCGAGTCGGACGGCAACGGTCCGGTCGACGCCGTGCTCAATGCCATCGAGTCACAGGTGCAAAGCGGTGCGGAGCAGTTGTTGTACTCGGTCAACGCCATCACGACCGGTACGCAATCGCAGGGAGAAGTGACGGTGCGTCTGTCGAAGGCCGGTCGCATCGTGAACGGCGTGGGCACCGATCCGGACATCGTCGCGGCATCGGCGAAGGCGTATCTGTCGGCGCTCAACAAGCTTTACTCGAAGGCCGAGAAGCTGAACCCGCAGCTCACGCCGTAAGGCGCAGGGGGCGATAGATTTCGGCGCATATCGACAGATATCGACGGATATCGACGAATTCGGCAGACTGCTGCGCCGATCGTCGGATCGACGCGTCACCCTGGGATCGTTGTCTGCGACGACGTCGCGCCCCGGCACTGGCAGACAAAGCGCCCGCTCCCTGATCGCAGGGGCGGGCGCTTTTCATTATTGCGCTGCGGGATGACGCGGGCCGTGAAGGCTTTGCTCGTGACCCTTCACGAGCGTATGCGCCGCGACGAACAGCGCGATGCCCAGCAGCGAGAGATCCTTGATCAGAAAACCGAATGCACTTCCACCGAAATTGGGCGTCGTCACGATGAAGGATAAGGTGACGACAAGCGTTAGTGCCACGCCGAGGCTGCCTGCGACACGCACCCGCCAATTGCGGGGATAGGCCATTGCCAGCGCTGCCGCCAACTCGAAAACCCCGATGAGGTTGGAAACGCCCTGCGTGCTGACAATCCGATATAGCCAACTTAGCAACGGATGGCTGCTGACCAGCGGGAAGATGGCGGCAGCCTCGTATGCCGTGAATTTGTAGGCGCCGTATCCGATGAAGATGACCACGACGCTGTAAAGTGCAAACTGATATGCCAGGCGCTCAAGGCGCAGGCAGGTCGGGCATGACGCCTGAAACGGTTGCATGGGTGGCGGTCCTCCGGGCAGAGGCGTTGGGGGCCGGTCGCCGGGACTGGCATCCCGGCGACACGGGGCGGGGCTTATGGCGCATGGAGCACACATCGCGTGAGCGCGTCACCCGCGACCGAGCTGGTGTGCGCGGCTCGCGGGTTGGCGATCGTCGGCGACGGTGTGGGCGCGCGGTGGCTTATTGGCCGCGGAACGTGGCGTCGAAGCGCGATTTATCGCGATAGGCCGGCGGCATCGACGCGGCGGGCATGGACGACATGGCGTCCCCCGTGGCAACGCCCGTAGCGGGCTGCGAGCGTTCCATCGACGACTTCGCCAGCTTGGCCTGCGCCTTTTGCAGGTTCGCCGGATAGCGCGTGCTGTCGCCGGCCGCGGTGTAACCTGCGTCTTGCAGCGCCTTGAGTTCGGCGCGAACTTCCGCGCGCGTCTTTCCGGTCTGCGGGGCCGCCATGGCAACGCTCGAGGCGGCGAGGAGGATGGCGGTCGTGGTGGCGAGAATGGACGTCTTCATGGTTGGCATCTCCAAAGGTGCATGAGAACAGAATGGATCCGATCGGGGGGGGGGCGTTCGCTTCCGTTTGCTTCCGTTCGCTACCGATCGCTACCGATCGATACCGATCGCTACCGATCGCTACCGATCGCTACCGATCGCACCGTTTAGTCGTTTGGAGATGCCGGATATGACAGGGCTGCGAAAATTTTTTTAGTCGTGCGCCGGTGAGGTGTCGATGTCGGTTTGCCCGGATGCGACGCGCGACGCAAAACGTAGCGCCGAGAGTTGCGACGCATAGGTCCGACATCCGCAGCAACACATCATATGGACGCGAACGCGCACGCTTTCGCGTCGCGTCAGCAGTCGATCGAGTCTGTCGGAGGCCAGTCGCGTCATCGTTGTGCATTTACCCAAAAGCATCGTCGGTCTCCAGGCCCTTGGCAGACAGGCAGGTGCGCAAGCGGGTGCGAGCCCGGTAAAGCAGCACGCTGCAATGGTTGGCTTCCAGGCCGAGTTCTTCGCAGATTTCGGCAATGTCCATTTCGAGCAGTTCGCGCATGGCGAACACGCGTCCGATGGACGCGGGCAATGCGTTCAGGCATCCGTCGAACAATTGCCAGAACTGTTGCCGGGCGAGAAGCGTATCCGGGCGAGGCCACGGACGAGGCCGTGCATGGTTCGTCCAGTGTCCGCCGTCGTCGAAGAGTTCGCGGTCGAACACGGAGTCGTCCTCGGTGTCGCCCTCGAGCGCCGAGGCGTTGATCGTGCGACGTCGCGCCCGCATGATGTCGATAAGCTTGTTTCGCAGAATCGCGAATACCCATGTCTTGTGCTGAGCGCGCCCCGAGAACTCGTTCGACGGCTGGCAGGCAGCCGTCAGGGCATCCTGAACGGCGTCTTCGGCCAGATGGTCGTCGCGCAATTGCAGCCTGGCGAAACGCAAAAGATCGCGACGCAAATGGGCGAGGTAGGTGGGGTCCAGCGGCGAATTCGCAGGAATAGGGCGCTCTCCTATTGTCAGAACAAATTGTTATCCCGTTTCTCGTGCAGCGGATCGGGGCTGATTTGCGTGGTTTTGACGATGCCTTCCGGGTCGAAGTAGAAGTTCATCATCGAAAACCACACGTCGTCCTGCTTGAAGCGATACGTCCAGACTTCGCGGTTCATCCGCGGAAAAGCCGATGTCTCGACGGGTTCGCCAAAGTGATGCAACACGTCCGTTTTCGTCCACTTGTCGATCTCGACCTTGTTGAACTCCTGTGTGGACAGGACTTGGGTCGTGCCCAGCAAGCGGCCTTGCGCATCGAAGTCGGCGGCAATCGTTTCCTCGCCGAACGGCTTGGTCGGATACAGCCAGCGCGTGACCCCCGGTGCCAACGGGTAGACCTCCCTGGGCTTGCCGAGCTGCGCCTGAACGTCGGCTTGCGACGCCATGGGCGGCAGTGTCTGCCAGGCAGGCGTGTAACACGCGCTCAGCGAAAGCGTCAGCGCGCCCGCAATCAGCCAGCGTGCCGGAGCGCCCGCGTAAGTCCGCCGTTTCCCATCCGGTTGGTCTAGCGTCGACGCTTGAAAAGTAGCAAAACGGGTGTGAGTACGATACGTCATGGTGGCCCTCATGTTCGTGGGGAATAACCCAAAAGCAGTGCGACGATTGTGTGGCGATCGGGTGCCGGTGGCATCGGACTAGGATACCGCCCTTGTTCCGCATCGTGGGGTAGCGCGGCTTGCCCGGGGCTGGCGTGGAAGTTATGATTCGCGCCGGGACAGTCCTAGAGGCCTCGATGAAATCTCAAGTCTTGCTTTCGCGTATCTGTGCCGTTGTTTGCACTTTCGGCCTGCTGGCCGCTGTCAGCGTCGCGAATGCCGCGCCACCGATTCGTCTCGCCCTTATCGAGGGAATGAGCGGGCCGTTCGGCAACGCCGGGGCGATGGTGGAGCGCAATCTTCGGTTCGCCATCGATCGTGTGAATGCGCGGGGTGGGGTGAAGTTGCGCGATGGCGCGCATCCGCTCGAACTGACGGTATTCGACAGCAAAGGCGCGGTCGAGGACAGCCTCGTTCAACTCAAGGCGGCCGGCGACCTCGGTATCCCGTTTGTGCTTCAGGGCAATAGTTCGGCGGTGGCGTCGGCGCTGATCGACGCCGTGAACAAACGCAATGCGCGTGAGCCGGGACAGCGCATGCTGTTCTTCAACTACTCGGCCGTCGATACCGCGCTCACCAACGAGCAGTGCAGCTTCTGGCATTTTGCGTTCGACGCGAATGCTGCCATGCGCATGCAGGCGCTCACCGAGGCGATCAAGCTGGACGACAGCATTCAGAAGGTCTATCTGCTCAATCAGGACTACAGCTTCGGGCGTCAGGTTGCAGGGCTGGCGCGTCAGATGATCGGGGCGAAGCGTCCCGATGTGCAGATCGTGGGCGAGCAGTTCAGCCCGGTGGGGCGTGTGAAAGACTTCACGCCGTATCTGGCGCGCATCCGGGCGTCCGGGGCCGATACGGTGGTCACGGGCAGTTGGGGCAACGATCTGACGTTGCTCGTCAAGGCGGCGCGCGAGCAAGGCATGGAGCTCAAGTTCTACACGTTCTACGGCAACGCGCTGGGGGCGCCGGCGGCGCTGGGCGATGCCGGCGTCGGGCGAGTCTACGCGGTGGCCGAGTGGCATCCGAATGTGGGCGGCGAGGCGTCGGATGCCTATTACAAGGCATTCCGGGCACGCTACCCCGAGGCGCGCGACGACTATCCGCTGTTGCGCATGAGCGTAATGATCGACATGATCGCCGCCGCGCTCGAACAGGCGGGCACGACCGATGTGACGACGGTGGCGCGCGCGCTCGAAAACCGTCGCGTTCGCGAGGCGCCGGCCGATGCGTGGATGCGTGCGAACGATCACCAGATGATCGAACCGCTGTACGTTTCGGTGATGCGCCGTGGGGGCGAGCCGGGCGTGAAGTTCGATAACGAAGGCTCGGGCTACGGTTTCCGGACGGTCATGGAACTGCCGGCGAACAAGGTCGCGCTGCCGAGCACGTGCCGGATGGCGCGTCAGCGGTAATGACGCGCGGCGGCGCTTTGCGGGCGTTTTTGGCGTCGATTAGTGGTGAATTTCGGGATAATGCGGAAGTTTTGACGGGATTGTTCCCCGGGTTTCCCGGATTTGGCGTCCCAAATCGGCTTTCGCGCCCCGCCTGTTGCGGCACAGCGTGGAAAAAAGTGGCGAGGTAATGCTACTTCCCGTATAATCGCGCACTTGCAGTTTTGTTTATGTACGGCAACGTACATGTTTTTGTAAGTTCACGGCACGGCCATTCTTCCGTGACCGCGTGTATCCAAAGGAAAGAAAATGTCGAACGCAGATATCAAGAAGTCGGAAGTCGTGGCGCAATTCGCCCGCGCCGCAAATGACACCGGCTCGCCCGAAGTTCAGGTTGCGCTGCTGACCACGCGCATCAACGAACTGACCCCGCACTTCAAGGCGCACATGAAGGATCACCACAGCCGCCGCGGTCTGCTGCGCATGGTGAGCCGTCGTCGTAAGCTGCTCGACTACCTCAAGGGCAAGGATGCAGATCGCTACCGCGCCCTGATCGAGAAGCTGGGCCTGCGTAAGTAAGCGATTACGATTACGACGAGATGCCTGTATCAGCGTGCTGATGCAGGCATTTTGTTTTTGGGCGGTACCCGATCGTTGGTCTGAGTGGATTTTCAGGTCGTCGATCCGGCGGCGATACCCGGTTCCCGTGCCAGTCGCGGTGAGCGGGCGACTCGCCGGAGCATTCATCGGATCCTCGATGAATTTCCAACGGAATTCGCCGCTAAATTACCCGTTTACGGGGCCTCGTCGGCAAGCAGGGCTTGTGTCATTCCAGGGTCGTCTCAGCGCAAGCGTTCGCACTGAGCACCGGACTACGCTGGAATGGCATAACACTCCCCCCTGTGAGGCGTCGGGATCACCCCGGCAGCGATATCGCGCCGCTGCTGCATTCGCGCGATTCGATATAGGAGTGCAAATGTTCAATAAAGTCGTCAAGTCTTTCCAATGGGGACAAAAAACGGTTCGCATGGAGACCGGTGAGATTGCTCGCCAGGCATCCGGCGCTGTGCTCGTCGACATGGACGATACCGTCGTGCTCGCCACGGTCGTAGGCGCGAAGAAGGCCAAGGCTGGCCAGGATTTCTTCCCGCTGACCGTCGACTATCTGGAAAAGACTTACGCCGCCGGCAAGATCCCGGGTGGCTTCTTCAAGCGCGAAGGCCGTCCGTCGGAAAACGAAACGCTCACGTCGCGCCTGATCGACCGTCCGATTCGCCCGCTGTTCCCGGAAGGCTTCTACAACGAAGTCCAGGTCGTGGTGCAGGTCGTCTCGCTGAACCCGGAAGTGCCGGCCGACATTCCGGCCCTGATCGGCGCATCGGCTGCGCTGGCGATCTCGGGTCTGCCGTTCAACGGCCCGGTCGGCGCTGCACGCGTCGCCTACGTCGACAGCCAGTACGTGCTCAACCCGTCGCGTGAGCAGATCGCCAAGTCGAAGCTCGACCTGGTCGTCGCCGGTACGGAACAAGCCGTGTTGATGGTGGAATCGGAAGCGCAAGAGCTGCCGGAAGACGTGATGCTGGGCGCCGTGGTGTTCGGTCACGAACAAATGCAAACGGCGATCAACGCGATTCACGACCTCGTGCGCGACGGCGGCAAGCCGGAGTGGGACTGGGCGCCCGCCGCCAAGAACGACGCCCTGATCGCGCAGGTGAGCGAGCTGGCCGAAGGCGCGCTGCGCGCGGCTTATCAGACGCGTGAAAAGCAAGCACGTACGCAACAACTGCGCACCGTAAGCACCGACGTCATCGCCAAGCTTGGCGAAGCCGCGGCCGCCAAGGGCGAAGCTGCACCGGACGAGATCGAAGTCGGCAACATCCTGTTCGATCTGGAAGCCAAGATCGTGCGTAGCCAGATTCTGGCTGGCGAGCCGCGTATCGACGGCCGCGACACGCGCACCGTGCGTCCGATCACGATCCGCACCGGCGTGCTGCCGCGTGCCCACGGCTCGGCGCTGTTCACGCGTGGTGAGACGCAGGCGCTCGTGGTGGCCACGCTGGGCACCAAGAGCGACGAGCAGATCATCGACGCGCTGCAAGGCGAGTACCGCGATCGCTTCATGCTGCATTACAACTTCCCGCCGTTCTCGACCGGGGAAACCGGCCGCGTGGGTTCGCCCAAGCGCCGTGAAATCGGTCACGGCCGTCTGGCCAAGCGCGCGCTGGTCGCTTGCCTGCCGAGCGCCGACGACTTCGGTTACACCGTGCGTGTCGTGTCGGAAATTACCGAATCGAACGGTTCGTCGTCGATGGCTTCGGTCTGCGGCGGCAGCCTCGCCATGATGGACGCCGGTGTGCCGATGACCTCGCCGGTCGCCGGTATCGCCATGGGTCTGATCCTCGAAGGCAACAAGTTTGCCGTGCTGACCGACATTCTCGGCGACGAAGATCACCTGGGCGACATGGACTTCAAGGTGGCCGGTACGTCGAACGGCGTGACCGCGCTCCAGATGGACATCAAGATCCAGGGCATCACGAAGGAAATCATGCAGGTCGCGCTGGCGCAAGCCAAGGAAGGCCGTCTGCACATCCTCGGCAAGATGACGGAAGCGCAATCGGGCGTTCGCACCGAGTTGTCGGAATTCGCGCCGCGCATGGTCACCATCAAGATCAATCCGGAAAAGATCCGCGACGTGATCGGCAAGGGCGGCTCGGTGATCCGCGCACTCACGGAAGAGACCGGCACGAGCATCGACATTTCGGACGACGGCGTGGTCACGATTGCCAGCCCGAGCGCCGAAGGCATTGCCGAAGCGAAGCGCCGTATCGAGCTGATCACCGTGGAAGTCGAAGTGGGCCAGGTCTACGACGGCACCGTGCTCAAGCTGCTCGAATTCGGCGCGATCGTCTCGGTGCTGCCGGGTAAGGACGGTCTGCTGCACATCTCGGAAATCGCCAACGAGCGTATCAAGGACATCAACGAGTACGTCAAGGAAGGTCAGGCCGTACGCGTGAAGGTGATCCAGCAAGACGACAAGGGCCGTCTGCGCCTGTCGCACAAGGCGCTGACCGAAGAAGAGAAGCAGGGTGGTCCGCTCCTCGTGAAGCGTGAAGGCGACGCCCAGTAAGCGGGGTATCGACCTGGCGCAGGGCGGCGTGCGGATGCGCTGCCCCGGCCGAAAGCAAAGCGGCGACTCCGGTGAGTCGCCGTTTTTTCATCTTTCGCACGGATTCGCAAAATAATGCGGAAAAAATGCGAGCAGGGTATTTACAGGAAATGGGTTTGTCATTAGAATCTCATTTCTCTGTTCGGGGGGTATAGCTCAGCTGGGAGAGCGCTTGCATGGCATGCAAGAGGTCAGCGGTTCGATCCCGCTTACCTCCACCACGGATTCAGAAGCTTGGTTTTCAGGCTGCGTCGAAAGAGCAAGATTCTTGCGAAAAAGATGCAAAAAACTTGAAAATAAAGCTTCACAAGCGAAGAAATGTTGTTTAGAATGGCGTTCTTCGCGAAATGCAGTAAGCAGTTAGCGAAACAGACAAAGTTTTGACGATTTTGTCCCCTTCGTCTAGAGGCCTAGGACATCACCCTTTCACGGTGAGTACAGGGGTTCGAATCCCCTAGGGGACGCCAGAATTGGTATCGGTAGCGAGTCGGTATCAGTTTGAAAATGCCAAGCAGTTAGTGGCGTAAAGCCCGCTGAAAGTTAGGCGGGTTTTTTTGTCGGTTTTGGAGCGGTAGTTCAGTTGGTTAGAATACCGGCCTGTCACGCCGGGGGTCGCGGGTTCGAGCCCCGTCCGCTCCGCCAAAACCTACGAAGTTCGGTGATATGCGCGTGAAAACGCAGCAATGCCGGACAATTAGCAGGAAAGCAAAGTGAGTGACATCACGATGCTGTCGCAAGTTTGGAGCGGTAGTTCAGTTGGTTAGAATACCGGCCTGTCACGCCGGGGGTCGCGGGTTCGAGCCCCGTCCGCTCCGCCAAACGAAGAAAGCCCAGGCTTAACCGCCTGGGCTTTTTTTATTTCAATCGCCTCATTTCTGAGCGTGGCGTCCGGGTGGGGAAGTCCTGCAACGGGGCTTTTCCGGGGTGCTCATCCAGGTTTTCATGCCGGTGATTCGGTCTCAACAACGCGTGCGGCATTTTCGCGCGATTTCCGAAAAATCCGTCAATCACGCGCATTGCGACTTGGGTGTGACAGGGCGCTTCGTTTTTGACGTGAAGACGCCCTGAAGGCTCACACATCAGCGCACGAGACAGGGGAGCTTCGGATCGAATTTCCAGTTGGGAACGAGATACTGCATCGCCACGCCGTCATCTCGCGCACCGAGCCCATGTTCAAGGTAAAGGGCATGGGCGGCCTCGACGGCTTGCATATCCAGAGTGACGCCGAGCCCGGGCGTTGTCGGCACCTTTACGTTCCCGTCCACGATGCGCAGCGGATGTTGCGTGAGGTACTGGCCGTCCTGCCAAATCCAGTGCGTGTCGATGGCGGTGATCTTGCCCGGCGCCGCTGCGGCCACATGCGTGAACATCGCGAGCGAGACGTCGAAGTGATTGTTCGAGTGCGACCCCCACGTCAGTCCCCATTCGTGACACATTTGCGCGACTCGCACCGAGCCCTGCATCGTCCAGAAATGCGGGTCCGCCAGCGGAATATCCACTGACTGAAGCTGGATGGCGTGCCCCATCTGACGCCAATCCGTCGCGATCATGTTCGTTGCGGTCGGCAAGCCCGTTGCGCGGCGGAATTCGGCCATGACTTCGCGCCCCGAATAACCGTTTTCTGCGCCGCATGGGTCTTCTGCGTATGCGAGAACGTCGTGTTTGTCGCGGCACAGGCGCACGGCTTCGGCCAGCGACCACGCGCCATTCGGGTCGAGTGTGACGCGGGCTTGCGGGAAGCGCCTGGCGAGCGCTGTCACGGCCTCGATCTCGGCATCGCCTTCGAGTACGCCACCTTTAAGTTTGAAGTCCTGGAACCCGTATCGCGCGTGTGCTGCTTCGGCCAGCCGGACGACGGCATCGGGCGTCATGGCGACTTCGGTACGAACGCGTTCCCAGTCGTCGCTGGCGCCCTCGTTGCCTGCGTAGGCGAGATCGGTCGCGTGGCGATCACCGATGAAGAACAGATAGCCGAGCATGGCGACTTCACTGCGTTGCTGTCCTTCGCCGAGCAGGGCGGCCACGGGGACTTCGAGATGTTGGCCGAGCAAATCGAGAAGGGCCGCTTCGAGTGCGGTGACCGCGTGAATCGTCGTACGCAAATCGAACGTTTGCAGGCCGCGTCCGCCAGCGTCGCGATCGGCGAAGACGCGGCGCGTCTGACCGAGAATTGCCTGAATATTGGCGACCGACTGTCCAACGACGTAAGGACGCGCGTCTTCCAATGTCTTGCGAATCGATTCTCCGCCGGGGACTTCGCCAACGCCGGTATGCCCGGCGCTGTCCTGAAGAATGACCAGGTTGCGTGTGAAGAACGGGCCGTGAGCGCCGCTTAGATTGAGCAGCATGCTGTCGCGGCCGGCAACGGGAACAACGCGCAATTCAGTGACGATGGGGGTTCGGCTCATGGCAGGGAACGGTGATCAGACCAAAGGGAATGAAGTGATGCGACATACGATTTGTTGTATGTCGTCAGACAACATTTTATGGAAAGTTCCGAAGGTTGCCTTTGCGGGTATACCCGTTTTCGCTCGGGAAGGCGGTAAGTGCTAGTTAAGCAGGAGCGGCGTGTGCCAGCGTCGATGGGATGAACTGGGTCTTGGTGTCATCGTACAACGGTTGGGGCAGTGAAATCCGCCGAGCGACGCACGCCTGCCGACGTCACCGCGTTTTCGTGCGCACTACCCACCGCAGGTAGATCAGCAGGCCAACCGCCGCGACGGCAACGCTCGCGCTATTGGCCGCCCAGAAACCCGTCGCGCCGTGCAACCATCCGGGCGAAATGCCGCCGACATCAAAGCCCAGCACATACCCGCCTCCGAGGCCGACGCCCCACAGCGACAACGCGTAGATGACCGTCGGCACGACAGCCACCTTCCAGGCGCGCAGGACGAAGACGGCGTTGACTTGCAGCGCATCGAAGATATGATAAACGGCGACGATGGCGAGCAGCGGTGTGGTGACGGCGGCGACCAGTGGGTCTGACGTGTAGGCCGCCAGCACCAGCGCGCGGCAGAGCCACATGAGTGCGGCCATCGCCAATCCCAGCGTGCCGGCAAGCTCGACACCACGTCGTCCCACCCGTTGCGCCGCCTTGAGATCACGCGAGCCGATGGCTTGAGCCGTAAGGGTGGCGGTTGCGATGCCGATCGACATTGGCAGCATGTACATCAGGGCGCCAAGGTTCGCGGCGATCTGGTGGCCGGCGAGCGTCACATCCCCCAGGCGGGCGATGAAGATCGCCATGAACGAATATGCCGTCACTTCGATGAGGTAGCTCAGCCCCATCGGCACACCGAGCTTCAGCAGCGCCCGAATGGCCGGCCACTTAGGCCAGCAGAACCTTGTGAAGACGCCGAACTCGCGCAGCTTCGGATGGCGCGCCATGAGGGTGAGTCCAAGCCCGCAAGACACCCAGTTAATGGCGGTGGTGGCGATGGCGCATCCCGTGCTGCCGAGCGCAGGAACGCCCATCCGCTCGACACCGTAGATCAGCGCGAGATTCAGCGGCACTTTGAGCGCCAGTCCGGTCAGTTGGATGGCCATGACGATGCGCGGCTGCGCGACGGCGGTCGACAGCGACGAATACACACGAAACAGCATGGCGGCCGGCAGGCCGTAAGCGAGAATGTGCAGGTAAGCGCTCGCGCGGGCTTCCAGCGCGGGCGTTGCCTGCGAAAGTTTCAGGATGAATTGCGGGTGCGACAGCACCAGAAATCCCGGTACCGCCAGGAACAGGGCAAGCCAGAAGGTCTGACGGACTTCCTCGCCGATGGCGGTGCGCTCCCCCGCCCCGTAAAGCTGCGCGGCGATGGGCGAGAGCGCGACGAGAATCCCCATCAGCCCGACGTAGACCGTGATGTAAATCGAGCCGCCGAGCGCGAGCGATGCGAGGTCGAACGCGGAGGCGCGGCCGACCATCGCCGTGTCCATCACCCCAAAGGCGATGACCGCCAACTGGCCGATCAGCACCGGCCACGCCAGTGCGGCAATGCGTTTGATGTCGTGCCACATGGTTGACGCGTTTGAGCGTGGCGGGGGCGGGCGGCCGATCAGCGCGGCCGCGCGGCGCGGCGCCACGGGCGCTCTTGCAGGACGTAGAGACGGAAGCGTTCGTCGCGGTCGGCCGCGCGGCGGCCTTCCCAGAGCTGACGCCATTCGTACGGTGCAAGCGAGAGCGGTTCGCTGTAGTCCTGAGAGTCCTGACGCAGCAACACATCGCAATCGTCGTCTGCCGAACCGAAACGCATGTTGCCGAAATAGGCGAACGACGCGAGCTGCGCGTCACCCACGCGGGCGGTACGGATGCAGGTGTAATCGGCAGGCAGATGCGCCGAGATCTGTGCCGCCACGTCGCGATACGTTCTGCCGTAGTTCACGACGGGCAGCCAGAGTGTCATGAGCAGGACCCACATCAGAGTCGTGCCGCCGGACGACAGCACCACGCTGCGCCACAACACTTTCGGGCTGCGAGACACGCGCCAGGCCACGAGCGCGACCCAGGCGCCCGTCACGAGCAGTGCGCTGATCAGCGTGATCCAGCTGAATTCCGGCGCAAAGCCGGGGACCAGGCGTCGCAGGTTGCGTGCCGTCGACGCCGGGAAGCCGGTGATGCCGGCGAGCCAGACGATCCAGACGAAGCCCGCCAGCACGGTAAACGACAACACGGCAAACCAGTCGATGGCGTTGACCGTGCCACGCTTGAGTGTCGGCAGACCGAAGGCGGCAATGATCGAGAGCGCAGGCAGCACCAGCATGAAGAGCTGGTTGCCCTGATGCGCTTGCAGCACGATCAGGACGAGCAGGGCAATCGCAAAGACCAGTGAGATCGCGATGTGCGGCGCGCGGCGCATGCCTCGCCACGAATACAGCGACCACGCGGCGAGCGGCCACGCGGGCCAGGCGAACAGCGCCAGATTCTTGACGATATAGCTCAGCGAGGCGAGGGTAGGGCCGCTGAAAGTGTCGACGCCGATATCGGCCCATTCGCCCAACCACCGACGTGCGCCGTCGGCGAACTTGAGCGCGGCTAACGGCCATGTGAAGGCGAGGAGCAGCGTGATCGGCGTGGAGACCAGCAACAGCATCCGCAGCGGCAGGGCGCGACATACCGCCGCGGCCACGATGCCCGCGATCCATAGCGAGAGCGTCATCAGCGGCGACGACGCGAGCGCCATGCCGCCAAGGGCGAGACCGAACCACACCGCACCCTGACGCGGCTTGTCCAGGCTGCGCACGAGACCGTAAATGGCCATCGAGATGAGCGTGAGTTGCCCGACCGTCGCCGTCGTTTCGTGCCCCCGTTCTGCCAGGCCGAAGCAGGCCAGCAGAATCAGCAACGCGCCGTCTGCGAGCGTGCGGCCGTAATCGCGCGGCTCGGGTTCGCCGCCGAAGGCGTATTTGAACGGTTGTACCTCCGGTCGGCGACCGAGCAGATAGGTGCCGTACCAGATGAACGTGCAGGTGATGTAGAAGCACAGGCCGGTGACGATGCGGGCGGCGTCGGGGGCGTCTAGCCACGAGAACGCGCGGATGGCGAGCGCACCGAGCCATGAGACGAGCGGGCCGTTATCGTAAATGGGCTTGCCCGCAATATTCGGCAGCAACCAGTCGGACAGATGACCGTGGGCCATCGTCCACATGATGCCGAAGCCGGCAGCGTCTTCGTTTTTCCAGGGATCGCGACCGAACAACCCCGCAAGCACATAGATGACGCAAATGGCGACCAGCAGCGAACGCGGTAGCGCGCTAGTGGCGGAGGCAGTGATGCGAACTCGTCTCATAGGCAATACGGCAGGACCGGCACGGCTGCCGGATCGGGAAAACGGAAGAGGTGAGCCGGAAGCGGCCCGGGGTGAAACCTGGGGCAATGCCCGGGACTGTCCTGAGAGGCGACCCGGAACGACCGGAAAAGCCGACAGTATGACAGTAACCGATGATGTGGCGCAGGGCAGAACCAAGAAAAAAGGGCAGCCTTGGCTGCCCCTTTCCAACACTTTCCGCAACGTTGGGGTGTTGCCCCTGATGTGACGACCTGCAAACTTCTGCAAGGCCCCGCATCGCGTTATGCGGCGATCTGCCGTAAAACTCAGGCGATCTTGCCGCCGGCGCGGTTGCCGAACTTCTGACGGAACTTGTCGACGCGGCCAGCCGTGTCCATGATGCGCGTTTCGCCGGTGTAGAAGTTGTGCGATGCGGCCGAGGTATCCAGCTTCACGAGCGGGTAGCTCTTGCCGTCGATCTCGATCGTTTCCTTGGTCTGGATCGTCGAGCGGCTGATGAATTGGAAGTCGATGCCCGGGGTCATGTCCTTGAACACGACTTCGCGGTAATTCGGGTGAATGCCTTCTTTCATGATGGACCTTGAGTTAAGTCGGTAGCCAGTCTGCGCGGGCCGCCTGGCTCGCTAACGCTATCGCCGTCTTGCGACGGGAAACGCGTCGACCACTTTCCGGATTTGGAAAACGCGCATTATGCCATGAAAACAGCGATTTCCGCAAAGTTTTCATGGGGTTGCGGCAGGCCCGGGTGTCGGGGCCGCCGCCATGTCCGGGGCGGCGCCGACCTGAGCGGCGGGATCTTGCAGGAAGTAGCGGGAAAATAGCGTGTACAGGGCCGGGTATTCGCGTTGGAAGGCCTCGGGCGCTACGAAGAATGCTTCGGCGCACACCGCGAAGAATTCCGACTCGTGTTCCGTTGCATACGGATCGAGCAGCGAACTCGATGCGAAGGCATCCCAGTCGGCGTCGTGAACGTTCGCCACGTGATGGCAGAACGCCTCGTAGGCCGGGTCGAAGATGTCGCACCATGCGTCAGGCGTCAGGTCGCCATGAAAGCGCCTGAGCATCGGCGGCACGCCGTCCGCTTCGCCGGCTTCCATGTCGATCTTGTGCACGAACTCATGGATCACGACGTTGTACGCCAGCACGTCGCTTGCCTGAACATCCTGCCAGGACAGCACCACAGGCCCGCCTTCCCACGCCTCGCCGCTCGCTTCCTGCTCGACATCGTGCACCACGCCGGCGTCGTCCTGCACCGTCTTGCGGATCAGAAACTCGCCCGGATAGAGCACGATGCCGGTCCATCCGCGATATAAGGCGGGCGGCAGATGGAGGATCGGCAGGCATGCCTGCGCGGCGACCGAGACGCACATCGCGTCTGTCAGCGGTAAATCGTGCGCGGTGGAGAAGTGCTTGCTGGCCAGAAAGTCGGTGGCCAGCGCGCGAAGCTTTTCGAGGTCGGCAGGGATGCGTCGCGAGAGGAACGGCAAGGTGCTGACGACTTCGTGCCAGACGTCGTCGTCGATCGCAGTGGCCTTTCGTGCGAGTCCGAGGCTCGCGAGCAGGATATTTAGCATGGCGTACGGCGCCGGCGTGGGCGCTGCGGCAAAGGGTTCGTGCATTGCCCTGCGATGATCCGCGATGCGAAGGCAATGGCCTGAAGATTCTAATTTAGCTGCTTCTGGAGCGCCGCAAACGTTGCGCCACAAAGCGCCACGATGGCAATGAAGTGAAAACCGTCGAGGAACGAGAGAAACGAGGCCTGCCGCTGGATCATTTGGGCGATCTGCGCGAGCGCGGCGCCGCGCGCCTGCGACGTGGCGATGCCCGCGTGAGCCAGGGCGTCGGCGAGCGTGTCCAGCGTCTGCACGAAGACCGGGTTGAATGGGTTGGCGACTTCGGTCAGCCGGGTGCGGTGCAGAGCTTCACGGTGCTGTTCGAATGCCACGATCGTCGAAACGGCGAACGAGCCCGAGAGTTGACGAAGAATGTTCTTTAGCCGGTAGCCGTGCACGAAGCTCTCGTGGTCAAACGCGCGGAACGTGAGATTCGCCACGGGCAACACGGTAAAGATGCCGAAAACAGCCTTGAGCGCCAGCACGCCGTAAAGCTGCGACTGGCCCGCGTCCGGCGGCATGGCGCCGAGCCAGACGCTGGTGGCGATCGTCATCAGAAAACCGCTCACGATAAGAAGCTTCTTGTTCGTGATGAACTTGGCGACGCGAAAGTACGCGATCAGCAGAATGACCGTGAGCAATGCCGAATAGCCCAGCAATTGCCCGGTTCGCTCGACGGTAAAGCCGAGGCCTTGCTCCAGCAGGCGCGGCATCAGATAGCTCTGCGTATTCGCCAGATAGTAGTAGGCCGCGTAAAGGACCAGACCGACCTGGAACTCGCGTCGACGCAACGATTGAAGGCGAATGAACGGCGCGGGGTGCTGCCATTGGTGGTAGCCGAACCAGACCAGCGCGCCGACCCCGACGACGGTCAGTAACGGCAGTAGCGGGGTTTGCAGCCAGAGTGTGTAGCGCGTCTCCTGAAGCACCACCTGAAAAGCGCCCATGGCGAGGGCGAACGCCATGAATGGCGCGAACGGGTAGCTGCCGCCCGAGACGCGATCCCGCAGCCGACCGATGTCGGGTACCGAGAACCAGGCGAGCCCGGCGAGCAGCACGGCGGGCGGCGCGGTACACAGAAACAGCGTGCGCCATGTGTACCCGGACACCAGCAGGCTCCCGATGAGCGGTGCGGCGGCGGAGCCGGTGAACAGCAACAGTGCGAACGTCTGAATCGTTTTGCCGCGCCGCTCCGCAGGCATGCTGACTTGCGCGAGAATGCGGCACGAGCTCATCCAGCTGCCGGCGCAAAAACCTTGAAACGCTCGCGCGATCACAAGTTGAGCCACGCTTTCGCTGGCGCCCGCGAGGATGGCGCCGCAGGCGTACAGCAGCAGCGATGCCGTCAGGTAGCGGCGGTAGCCGATGCGCTCGACGAACCACTGCTGTTTGAGAATGGCAAGCACCGAGGCGATGCCGTAGGCCGTCGTCATCCAGACGAATTCTTTCGGCGAGGCGTCCACGCCGCCCGAGATGTAGACGGCGAAGTAGACGATCAGCGCATTTTCGAAGAACTCGAGACCGGGGATCAGGCCGAGGGCGTAGCGATAGGCCTCCACGCGCATCGGCCGCAGCGGGTCGGTACCGCCGGCGCTACCGGACGCCTGCGCAGGTGGCGCAGCGGCGGCATCGAGCGGCGGGGCGGGGCGTGTCATGAGCGCGACGAGATCGGTGGCGGAGAGGGCTTAGCGTGACGACGACGGCTTGCGCGCTTTCGCCGCGCGCTCGGCCAGGAGTTCGTCGGCGGGCACGCCGCGAAGCCGTTGCTCGATGTACTGGAGGTCGTGTTCGATCTGGGCTTCGAGTTTTTCCGCGTCGCGCAACTCGCGTCGCACCTGCGCGGTGCGCGCCCGCAATGTGCCGAGTTGCGATGTCAATGCCTCGCGCACCACCTGGAGGTCCTCTTCGTTCATGCGCGATTTGCCGGCTTCGACCATTCGGCGCGGACGCTTGAGCATTTCCGTGATCGCCGCGATCGAGAAGCCGAGCGAGCGCATGCGGAGAATGCGGCCGAACGTGGCCAGATCGGCTTGCGTGTACATGCGGTAATGTCCGCCGCTTCGGGCTGGCACGACGAGGGCCAGTTCCTCGTAATACTTGAGCGTGCGGGCCGTCACCCCAAGCGCCGCGGCCGCCTGACCGACCGTCAGCAACGCAGTGTCGTCCGGCGAAGCCTCGTCGGAGGGCGTAAATAACGTGGATGAGGCGGGCGAGAGATCTGCGGGCATGGACATGCCTCCGGCCAAGTGATGGACGGATGTTAGCACAACCCATACGTGAACGTATAGGTTTGGGTGGTATGACGACCTTCAGAGATAATCGGCCCGACACGCGCCGACGTGATGGTGTCGGTGCATGCCGGGCCGAAGGCCGAGCGATCGAAGTGTGGAGGCGGGAACGTCAGCGCGGCGTCAGGTTCGGCGCGGTTTCCCAGCGAATGGCGCGCACCCCTGCGGTGTCGCCCAAGGTGGAGACGAGGTGCACGAGCGCGGCACGACGGCTGCGGTCGCAGCGCAGCACGTAATCGAGTTCGAGCAGGTAGCCGCCCGAACGGTCCGTGCGGGTCGCCATTTCGGGCGAGATCCTTTGGTTGCGCAGCGCATCGCGGACCGTTGCGTCGATGGTGTCGGCTCGCGATGCCAGCGTCAGCACCACCAGTCGGTATTGCGGCGAGTGGGCCGAGCGCGAGTCGCCCGCCGCAGACGTGGCCGGATTCGAGGCTGCGGCATTCGGCGCCAGACGGGCGCGGGCGCGATCGAACAACGAAGGGATAAGCATTTGCAGCGTCATGGTGTCCTCCTGAATCAAGGGCCTGAGACGTCGGATGCCGGGGCTTGGCAACGCATCGCGACGACGCTCCTGAGCGGCCCATGCACCCCGGGGGGCGCAAGGACGTTGCACGAGATGTCGTGATGCGATAAGTGATTCGACGCAAGCGTCGGCAGGCTTTCGGTGTTGACGCGATCGACGGTGACATGTCGGACGCGAAACGACGCCTTGAGCGTGCCTTGTTCCGGATGCGGACGAGCCGATCCGTCAAACAAACGCTGAACGGCGGGGTAGGTGCGGAAAACAGATCGTGGATTGCGAGGTCGTATCGCGAGGGGGCGTGATGACCCAATCGCGAGACCTCCGCCGGAAAACGCCGATGACGCTGAAGTCGTCGGTGAACTGGCGCGATCGATGCACTACCGCTGCGGCATGGGTTCCGGCAGCGGCAGTCGGAGACGACTGCGGGTTACCGGGCCAACGCCTCGCCGGTCATTGCCGACGCTTGCGTGCTACTAGAGCAACTGCCCACGGAAAACTCCGTCGTAATTGGAAAGCAGTCATTCTAGGGGTTCGATGCGCGTCTGTAAAGAAAACCGCATGATTTCGCGGCGTTTTGTCGCGAAATTGACGACATTTCTCCGAATTTTGGCGATTTCTTGATGCTAAACCTCCGCTTGGATGATCGCCACCCCCCCGAGTCATCCGTATCACGCGTAACGCATCGACAGGCCGAGGGTTCAGTCCGGCAGGACCTTGCCGGGGTTCATCAGTCCGAGCGGGTCGAGAGCGGTTTTCAGCGCGCGCATCAGAGCGAGTTCCACGGGCGACTTGTAATGCGCCGAGGCCTCGCGTTTGAATTGCCCTAGCCCATGCTCCGCGCTGATGGTGCCGCGATGTGTATGCACGCTGTCGTGCACGGCATCGGTCACGGGCGACTGATATTGCTCGAGGAAGACAGCGGGATCGACGCCTTCGGGCGCCATGACGTTGTAGTGCAGATTGCCGTCGCCGAGATGCCCGAACGTCACCATGCGCGCGCCGGGGGCGATGCGCTGCACGATCGGATCCGTGGCCGCAATGAACGCGGGCACCTGCGAGACCGGCACGGCGATATCGTGCTTGATGTTGAGACCGGTGGCCGATTGCGCGAGCGGAATGCTCTCGCGCAAATGCCAAAGAGCGTTCGACTGGGCAAGGCTGCTGGCGACAATGGCGTCGCGCACGATGCCCTGATCGACGGCGGTGTTCAACACGCGCTCCAGCAGCTCGCGTGCGTGCGTCTCGCTTTCGTTGTCGGAAAGCTCCAGCAGTACGGCCTGCGCATACGGTTGAGAGAACGGGTAGCGTTGCTGCGCGAAGACCTGCGCCACCAGCTTGAGGCAGAAGTCGGACATCAACTCGAAGCCCGTGAGCAGCGGCCCGGCCATGCGCTGGGCGAGGTTCAGCAGCGCGAGGGCGTCGGCCGGGCTGTCGAGCGCAGCGAGTGCCGTCATGCGAGCTGCCGGTTGTGCGAAGAGTTTGAGGGTTGCGGCGGTGATGAGGCCGAGCGTGCCTTCCGCGCCGATGAACAGGTCCCGCAGGTCGTAACCGGTATTGTCCTTACGCAAGCCGCGCAGTCCGTCCCACAATTCGCCTTGTGGTGTCACGACCTCCAGACCGAGACACAATTCGCGTGCATTGCCGTAACGCAGCACCGCCGTCCCGCCCGCGTTCGTGGCGAGATTGCCGCCGATGGTGCAACTGCCTTCCGCTGCGAGACTCAGCGGGAACAGTCGTTCGACCGCTGCCGCTGCTGCCTGAACGTTGGCGAGAAGGCATCCAGCCTCGGCCGTGAGCGTCATGTTGTCGGCGTCCACCTGCCGGATGCGGTCCAGGCGGCGCAGGCTGATGACGACCTGGCGCCCGCTGACATCGGGTGTTGCGCCGCCGGCGAGCCCGGTATTGCCCCCTTGGGGCACCATCGACACGCCATGGGTGACGCACAGACGCACGAGTGCGGCGACTTGAGCGGCGTCTGACGGCCGCAGCACGGCGAGCGCCTTGCCGACATAGCGCTTGCGTTGGTCGGTGAGGTAGCCGACAGTGTCGGCGGCCTCTTGCAGGACATGGTCGCGGCCCAGGAGGTCGCGGCATGCAGTGAGGAATTCGGCGTTGTTCATGGCAGGGGAGGCGTTGCCCGATGTGAGTTCGCCGCGCGCGGTATGGATGATCGACGCTTAACGATTGGCGATACTGTGACGAACGACCGGTGCACGCGCGTGACGACGACTAGCGTGCCGCCGCCGCCCGGGCTTTCGCCGCGCGTTTGAAAGGCCGCAGATAAAAGATCGTTGCGAAGAAGAACACGAGCGAGAGCGCCGTCTCGATCCACGCGAGCGATGCGGACGCCCCGGTGTCGGACATGCCGCGCACCACGCCTTCCGCCAGAAACAGCAGGATAAACATGCTCGACCACTGAAGCGTGTACAGATCGCCACGCAGCACCCCGCGCAACGGCAACAGCAGGAGCAGCGCCTTGAGCACCAGCCATGAGCCGCCGGGACGCAGCGGCGCGAGCCACAATTCCCATGCCACCGACAAGGCGATCAACGCCAGCAGACTGGCGATGCTCACCCGCCTAAGCCAGTGCGTATGGGACGCGCCCGTGGGCACGCCATTGGGCGCGTCGTGTGGCGGATGGTGCGGGAGATCGGGCGGTGTGGCAGTCATGGGCGAGTCTCGTGTGCCTGTGTCACTGCGGGGGCGGGGGCGACGCGTCGCAAAGGCTCATTCTGCCAGTTTGCCGGCCGCGCGTGCGAGTCGTGCGCCGAGCGCGGACGCCAGTTGACGTTCGTCTGCCGAGAGCGGATTGCCGTCGTGGGCGAAGTGCGTCGCGCCGTAAGGGGAGCCGCCCGTGCGGGTGCTGGACAGGGCGGGCTCCGTGTAGGGAAGGCCCATGAGCAGCATGCCGTGATGGAGCAGCGGGATCATCATCGATAGCAGCGTGCTTTCCTGGCCACCGTGCAGGCTGGCGCTGGAGGTGAAAACGCAGGCGGGTTTGCCGGCGAGCGCACCCGAGAGCCACTGGGGCGTGGTGCCGTCCAGGAAGTACTTCAGCGCCGCGGCCATGTTGCCGAACCGGGTCGGCGACCCGAGCGCCAGTCCGGCGCACTCTTCGAGATCGCGCAGTTCGACGTACGGCGGGCCGCTATCGGGAATGTCCGGTGCGCTGGCTTCGCACACCGTCGACACGGCGGGCACGGTGCGCACACGCGCTTGCGCGCCGGGCACGCTGTCGATGCCGGCAGCGATGCATTGCGCGAGTTGGGCGGTCGTGCCATGGCGGCTGTAGTACAGGACGAGAATTTCGGTCATGAAATCGAGGCGGTCGAATCGGCGTTGGCCGAATGTCGGTAGCGGGTTGACAGGGGCTTGCGGGCGATTTGCCGTGCGCTCGTCCCGTGGGGCGAGGGCTTCGGCAGAGGCGTGCCGGTCGGCCGGTATCGATCGCTTTTCGGCGTGCGCGATCCATGGCAAACCGGCTGCTACCTTGGGTTCAACGTGAAAAGCCTGCAAAAAGTGCGGTTATTATAGGGCGTTCCCAAGCGGGTGACAGCGTGGCGATATGGCTGCGTATGCCCACGTAAAGCCGCTTATGGCCCTTATGGCCGCGTGCGCCAGCGCGTCGTCGATGCACATGCGTTCCCCGACGTCCCCGCATCTTTCCGGCCTCTGACCGACGTCAACCTCTAGGAGCTTGATTTGCTCAAACTGTCCCGCATCAACTGGAATAACGTTCGCCAATTGCTGAGGTACGCGCTTGCGCGGGCACAGGACGATCGGATTCCGCAAGTGGCGGGAAGTCTGACGTTCACTTCGATCCTGTCGATCGTGCCGCTGTTTGCCGTCACGTTCGCGCTGTTCACGGCGTTTCCGATCTTTAATTCGTTTCGCGACGCCTTGCAGGGTTTCCTGCTGGAACATTTGATGCCTGAGAGCGTCAACGCGCAGATTTTCAACTATCTCAACCAGTTCGCGTCGAAGGCGAAGAGCCTGACCGCGTTCGGCCTGATCGGTTTGCTGGTGACGTCGGTCCTCACGCTGATGACGATCGAGTCGGCCTTCAATGTGATCTGGCGCGTGCCGCGTCCGCGCCCCCTGGCTCAGCGTCTGCTCATTTATTGGAGCCTGCTTACGCTTGGGCCGTTGCTGTTCGGTGTGAGTTTGTCGATCAGCTCGTATGTGTTCACGCAGTCGATGTCGCTCGTGAGCACGCTGCCGCCCGCCGTAGCTTCGCTGCTCAGTCTGATTCCGCTGGCGCTCACGAGCGTGGCGTTCATGCTGATGTACGTCTACATGCCGAATTGCAAAGTGGATTGGCGCGATGCACTGGTCGGTGGTGTGGTGGCGGCGCTCGCGTTCGATCTGACCAAACGCGGCTTCGGGATGTACATCCGTCAGTTCCCGACTTACACCGCTGTCTACGGGGCATTTGCGGCAGTGCCGATCTTTCTGTTGTGGATTTACCTGTCGTGGCTGGTGGCGCTGTTGGGCGCGACGATCACGTCGGTATTGCCGGCGCTGCGTCTCGGTCATTTTCAGTATCCGCGATTCCCGGGCAGTGACTTGCTCGACGGCCTCACGCTGATCCATCTGCTCAATCAGGACCGGGAGGCGGGGGGCAGCGGGTACACCACACAGCAGTTGGCGCGTGCCATGCGCACCAGCCTGGAACACGCGGGTGAGCTGCTCGGCAGACTCGAACGCATGGGCTGGGTGGGACGGCTCACGATGCAACCGCCTGCCGAGCGTTGGCTGTTGCTCGCCAACCCGCGCACGACAACGCTTTCACCGCTGGTCGCCCAACTCGCCCTGAACGTCGACGAGCTGGCGCGGCAGATGGAGCGTCACGCGCTTGATGGCGCTCACGTGGCGGAGATGCTGCGCGAAGGGAAATGGGACGTGCCGCTGGCCGACGCCCTGCCGCGCGATCCTTCCGATCTTTCGGGGCTTTCGTCGACAGAAGTGGATGAGGTGGACGGGGTGGGGGAGGTGAGAAAGGTGAGCAAGGTGGGAAAGGTGGCCCTGGGCGACGAGGGTGAGGTCGACCGCGAGGGGCGGCCGTATCCGTCGACACGCTAAAGCTTGATGCGCCCCACGCAGATGTCGCGGAACATGACCCAGTCGCCCATCAGGCTGTAGATCGGGTGGCGAAACGTGGCGGGCCGGTTTTTTTCGAAGAAGAAGTGGCCGATCCATGCGAAGGCGTAGCCGCACACGATGGCTGCGAGCAACCACCACGCATGACCCGTCACCGCGAATGTCACCAAAAACGCGATGACGCCCCACGAGCCTGCGAAATGCAGACGCCGGCACGTCGGATTCCGGTGTTCGCCGAGATAAAACGGGTAAAAGTCCGCAAACCGGTCAAAGGTTTGCGACGGCGCTGCGGGCTTCTGTTCCTCGTTCATGGCAAGCCTCCTGTCCCGATTGGCGAAGGTGACGCACTTAGTCTCGCATGAATCGCTTGAGGGCATCGAGCAGGGCGTCCGGTTGCTCCGTCATGATGGCGTGCCCCGCGTTCACGAGCGTTATCGTGACCGGCACGCCGGCGTCGCGCAGGGCGTCGAGCAGTGCCTGCGCCGCGCGTGGCGGCGTCATCTGGTCCCGTTGTCCCAGTACGGCGAGCACCGGGCATTTCACGCGGGCGACCACCTCCATCCCCTGATCGTACGAATTGCACGCTTCGAAATCCGTGAGAAACACCTTCGCCGGATTGCGCTGCGCCACGCGCTCCATCAAGCGCTGATTGCCTCCCCAGGTCCAGAATCCGGGCTCGGGCGCGGAAGGCTTCGCGGCGAGCGTGCTGTGCGACCAGGCGTTGACCAGCGCGATAGCCTCGGACTCGCGCTCGGCGGCGGCGTTGCGCAAGGTGTCCGAGACTTTCATCGGATACGCCGTACCGACGAGTGCGATGCGCGTGACTCGCTCGGGGTGGCGCGCTGCCGCGTCAAGCGCGATCAGCGACCCCATGCTGTGGCCGACCCACGCAGCGCTGCCGATGCCGGCGGCGTTCAGTACGTCGACCACCCGATCCGCCATCTCGCCGATCGTTCCGAGCGGTGCGCCGGTGCTTCGATGATGTCCCGGCAGATCGAGCGCAAGCACGTTCATGCCATGATTGGCGAGGTACCGGCTCTGTAAGCCCCAGACACTGTGGTCGTGCTGCGCGCCATGCACGAAGACGACCGTGGGCAGTGCCGGATGAATCGGCTTGCCCGCCGTGTAGGCATAAAGGTTGTGGCCTGCAATTTTGAAATTCATCGGGCTTGCCCCTTCGTGGACGATTTGACCGCGGCTTTCAGGCCGCGCCCGAGGTCTTGTATCAGGTCGTCGGGATCTTCCAGCCCGATGGACAGCCGCACTGTGCCCTCTCCGATACCGGCGGCGGCCAGCGCTGCGGCGTCCATGCGAAAGTGCGTCGTCGATGCCGGATGAATCACCAGCGAACGGGCGTCTCCCACGTTCGCGAGATGCGAGAACAGTTGCAATGACTCGATGAACCGTCTGCCGGCGTCACGATCGCCTTTCAGATTGAAGCTGAACACGGCACCTGCGCCTCGTGGCAGCAATCGTTTGGCAAGCGCGTAATCGGGGTGCGATGGCAATTCGGGGTAGGCCACGCTCGCGACGGCTTCGTGCCCGGCCAGAAAGTCCACCACGCGGCGTGCATTGTCCACATGCCGCGCCATGCGAAGCGGGAGGGTTTCGATACCTTGCAGCAATTGCCATGCAGCCTGCGGATGCAGACACGCGCCGAAGTCGCGTAACCCCTCGCGACGTGCGCGCAGCAGGAACGGGGCGACGGAATTCTCCTCCGCGAAAACCATGCCGTGGAAGCCATCGTAGGGCTCGGTCAGTTCGGGAAATTTGCCGCTTTTCTCGAAATCGAACGTGCCGCCGTCGATCAGCACCCCGCCGATCGTCGTGCCGTGACCGCCCAGGAATTTGGTCGCCGAGTGATAAACGAAGTCCGCGCCGTGCGCGAACGGCTGGATGAGCCATGGCGTGGTGAACGTGCTGTCAACGAGCAAGGGCACGCCGGCGTCATGGGCGATGCCGGCGATTTGCCCGATGTCGAGCACGTCCAGCCCCGGATTGCCAAGTGTTTCGCCGAAGAGCAGGCGCGTTTCAGGCCGGATGGCGGCGCGCCAGGCATTCAGATCGCCGGGGCGAACGAAGGTCGTCTCGATGCCGAAACGCCGCAGCGTGTAATGCAGCAGATTATGCGAGCCGCCATAGAGCGCGCTCGACGCCACGATATGCGAACCCGCGCCCATCAGCGTGGCGATCGCCAGATGCAGGGCGGCCTGTCCGCTTGCGGTTGCGATGGCCCCGACGCCGTTCTCCAGTGCCGCCATTCGCTCTTCGAACACCGCGTTGGTCGGATTGGAGATGCGCGAATACACATGTCCGGCGCGTTCCATGTTGAATAGCGCGGCGGCCTGATCGGCATCGGAGAAGACGAACGACGTGGTTTGGTAGATCGGAGTGGCGCGTGCTCCCGTGGTGGGGTCGGGCGCGGCCCCGGCGTGCAGGGCAAGCGTGTCGAAGTGCGGAACTGGCATGTCGGAGAGGGCCTCGCTGATGGCGTGAAGTGGGCGCTCGAGTGAAAAACGCTCACCGGGCAGACGCGTGAAGCAGACTTTACGTATACGGCAATCCTAGCACCACCGACGTGCGCTCCGGCAGCCTTTGCGGGCCGCATCAGGGAAATTGCGGTGTTGTCCGATGTCGGGGGTAAGGTGTTGTCTTATCGTCGATGCAGAATCGGCCGAAAACCCGCGCCAAGCGGTCATGTGCGCGTCTTTCGCCTTTCCTTTTCAGACGCTTTCCGATAGCATCCATCGAACAGGTTTCAATTCCAATATAACGCGGAGACAGCGGGCGTACGCGTCGGCCATCCGTCTCGCAAGCCGAAGTCCGGCGACGTTCGGTGGCAGCGCTTGCTGCGTACCGCGACGTTTTGCCCGAGCAACACAATGAGGAGTGTGTGCCATGCGTGTGTCTGACATTCTGAAAGTAAAGGGCAACACCCTTTTCACCGTGACCCCGGAAACGTCCCTGGCCGATGCCGTCGACACGATGGCGGAGCACGATATCGGTTCGCTCGTCGTCATGGAGTATGGCGACCTCGTGGGCATGCTCACATTCCGCGAAATCATCAATACCATCAGCAAGAACGGCGGCACGGTCGGCGGGTCCACGATTCGTAAGATCATGGACGACCATCCGCTCACGTGTACGCCTGAGACCGACGTGAACGAAGTGCGCCGCATGATGCTCGAGCGTCACGCTCGTTATCTGCCGGTCATGGAGAGTCGCACGCTCATGGGCGTGATTTCCTTCTACGATGTAGCGCGCGCGGTCGTCGAAGAGCAATCTTTCGAGAACCGCATGCTCAAGGCCTACATTCGCGACTGGCCGGCCGAGGAAGCGGAAAACGCAAAGTGAGTGAGGCTAGTCAGCGCGAGGCTCGCGGCGACGGCCACCAATCGCGACTGCTGAAGGAACGCCGGTTCGCGCCGTTCTTCTGGACGCAGTTCCTCGGCGCGATGAACGACAACGTGTTCAAGATCGCGTTCACGTCGCTCGTCACCTACCATGCGTCGCTGTTTCAGGACGTCGACGGCAAGACCGCGGCGTTCCTGATTTCCGCGATTTTCATTGCGCCATTTCTGCTGTTTTCGGCGACCAGCGGGCAGATTGCCGACAAGTGGGACAAGGCGCGTCTGATTCGATTCGTCAAGACGCTGGAAATCGCCATCATGGTGGTGGGCGCGGCGGGGTTCGTCTGGACGAATGCGTCGCTCCTCTACGTTTGCACCTTCCTGATGGGGCTGCATTCCACGCTGTTCGGGCCAGTCAAATACGCCTATCTGCCGCAGCATCTCGCCGATCACGAACTGGTCGGCGGTAACGGGCTCGTCGAGATGGGCACGTTCGTGGCAATTCTTCTCGGCACGATCGTCGGTGGTGAGATGGCGGGGGCCGGGGCGGGGGCGTTGCCCTGGATCGCCGGCGTGTGCATCGGCGTGGCCGTGCTGGGGCGCGTGGTCTCGACATGGGTGCCGCAAACGCCGGCTGCGCAACCGGATCTGCGTATCAACTGGAACCCGTTTACCGAGACGTGGCGCAATCTGCGAATTGCGCGTGCGGATCGAGCGGTATTTCAGAGCCTGCTCGGTATTTCCTGGCTCTGGTTCCTGGGCGCGACTTTCCTGGCCTCGTTTTTCAATTTCGCGCGTGATGTACTGGGCGCGAATCCGGATGTGGTCACGCTCCTGCTGGCCATGTTTTCGGTCGGGATCGGCCTGGGATCATTGCTGTGTGAGCGGCTCTCCGGCGGCAAAGTGGAGATTGGGCTGGTGCCGTTCGGTTCGATCGGCATGACCGTGTTCGCCGTCGATCTCTATTTCGCGAGCCGTGGCGGCTCTGCGGGCGCGGCGCTGTTGACCGTTGGCGAGTTCGTGTCGCGACCGGGCCATTGGCGCATTCTGGCTGACCTGTTCCTGCTGGCCATGTTCGGCGGTTTCTACAGCGTGCCGTTGTACGCGCTGATCCAGAGTCGCAGTCAGCCGTCGCATCGCGCGCGCATCATTGCCGCGAACAATATCCTGAATGCGCTGTTCATGGTCGTCTCCGCGCTCATGGCGATGATGCTGACCAAAGCCGGATTCACCATCGACCAGTTGTATCTGGTGACAGGCGTTCTCAACGCGTTGGTCGCCGTATATCTGTACTCGCTGCTGCCGGAATTTTTGATTCGCTTCGTCATGTGGCTGATGCTCCATACCGTCTATCGGATCGAGGTCAAAGGGGCCGATCGGATTCCCGATGCGGGGCCATGTGTACTCGTATGCAATCACGTTAGCTTCGCAGACGCGGTGGTGATCGGCGCTTCGATCCGCCGGCCGGTGCGTTTTGTGATGGATCACCGAATTTTTCGTATCCCCGTGCTGTCGTGGTTCTTCCGTACCGTCGGGGCGATTCCTATTGCGCCAGCGCATGAAGACGCGGCAGGGCTTGAGCGGGCTTACGGGAAAATCGCTGAGGCGCTCGACGCGGGAGACGTGATTTGTCTCTTTCCGGAGGGTAAGCTGACGGCCTCCGGTGATCTGCAAGTCTTCCGGCAAGGTGTGCAGCGCATTATCGAGCGCTCTCCGGTGCCGGTCGTGCCCATGGCGTTGCGCGGGCTGTGGGGCAGCTTTTTCTCCCGGCACGGTGGGGCGGCAATGACGCGTCCGTTCAAGCGAGGCATCCTGAATCGGCTGGAATTGGTGATCGGCGAACCCGTCGAACCGGCTCAGGCCACACCGGAGTCGCTACGCGATAAGGTGCTCAAGCTGCGCGGCCCCTGGCCGGTATAATAGAGTCTTTCCGTCACACCCCAACCTGATCCCCGTATGTCTGGCAATACGCTTGGAACCCTGTTTACCGTTACCACTTTCGGCGAATCGCATGGCCCGGCCATCGGCTGTGTCATCGATGGCTGCCCGCCGGGAATGGCGCTGACGGAAGCCGACATTCAGGTCGAACTGGATCGCCGCCGTCCCGGTACGTCGCGTCACGTCACGCAGCGTAACGAGCCGGACGCCGTCGAGATTCTCTCGGGGGTTTTCGAAGGCGTGACGACGGGCACGCCCATCGCTTTGCTCATCCGCAATACGGATCAACGCAGCAAAGATTACGGCAATATTGTCCAGACGTTCCGTCCCGGCCATGCCGATTACACCTATTTGCAGAAGTACGGCGTGCGCGATTATCGCGGCGGTGGCCGTTCATCGGCCCGCCTGACCGCGCCCGTGGTGGCGGCGGGCGCCGTGGCCAAGAAATGGTTGGCCGAGCGCTACGGTGTGCAGGTGCGCGGTTGCATGACGCAACTGGGGGACATCGAGATTGCGCAGACCGATTGGTCGCAGGTCTCGCAGAACCCGTTCTTCGCCGCGAACGCTGACGTTGTTCCGCAGTTGGAAACGTATATGGACGACCTGCGCAAGGCAGGGGATTCCGTAGGGGCGAAGCTGCGCGTCGTTGCGACCGGCGTGCCGGTCGGTCTGGGTGAGCCGCTGTTCGATCGTCTCGATGCCGATATTGCCCACGCGATGATGGGGCTCAATGCCGTCAAAGGGGTGGAGATCGGTGCGGGATTCCGTAGTGTGACGCAGAAAGGTTCCGAGCATGGCGACGAACTGACGCCGGAAGGCTTCGTCGGCAACAATGCCGGCGGCATTCTCGGTGGCATTTCGACCGGTCAGGATATCGAGGTCTCGATCGCCATCAAGCCGACATCGAGCATTCGTACACCACGTCGATCGGTCGATGTGACCGGGCAACCGGCGACGGTGGAGACGTTTGGCCGTCATGATCCATGCGTGGGCATTCGTGCCACGCCGATCGCTGAGGCGCTGCTGGCGCTCGTGCTGATCGATCATGCGCTCCGTCATCGCGCGCAATGCGGCGATGTCCGCGTCGACACGCCGGTTGTTCCTGCGCGTGCGCCGGAGTGAGTGCGACGGACCCCGGGGATTGACGAAGTCTGCCTAAGCCGTCGTTGCAGCGCGTGTCAAACGAAAGCGAAAACGAAAACGAAAGACATTCCGCTGGCGTTTTTTCGTCTCGGCGTTACCGCGTCATTCACGGCACTGCGTGATAGGCTGTTCGCCTTTCGCGGTATAAAGCGTGCCTTCCGGTCCTTTGCTCCACCAGATGAGCGTGCTTCCCACGTGTTTTTCCCCGCTCGCGGCGCGAGCGGGCTTGAGCACCTCGCGTTTGCCCATCCAATACAGCGTCACGTTGCCGCCGAGATTGTCGTCGTCGTAGACGACCACGGCCACACGTTTGTTATCGCACAAATAGCTCACCGTCTTGGCGTGCACAGCGCCTGCGGTAAGCGCAAGTGCGCCGACGAGCGCCGCACCCGAAAGTCCCAGGGAAGATCGCGACATACCGCCTCCTTGCCTTTGGCGTGGATTGGAAACGAATCCTCTACATGCTGGATCGGACACATTGGCCGCGGGCAAGTTGCCAGGCGAGTGCCCTTGCCGACGTCTAAACCGACATACCACCGACATACCATCGACTACAAGCCGACATCCCAATAAAAACCGCCGGACGAACCGGCGGCAGCACAACATTACATATTCGGGTAGTTCGGACCGCCGCCACCTTCCGGCGTGACCCATACGATGTTCTGCGTCGGATCCTTGATATCGCAAGTCTTGCAGTGCACGCAGTTCTGCGCATTGATCTGCAAGCGCTCCGAGTCATCGTCGTTCTTCACGAACTCGTACACCCCAGCCGGGCAATACCGCTGCTCAGGGCCGGCGTACTCGCTCAGGTTGATGCCCACAGGCACGCTCTGATCCTTGAGCGTCAAGTGGGCAGGCTGATTTTCTTCGTGGTTGGTGTTCGAAATGAAGACCGACGAGAGACGGTCGAACGTGAGCTTGCCATCCGGTTTCGGATACACGATCGGCTGGCATTGCGCGGCCGGCAGCAGGCATTCGTGATCGGCCTTCTTGCGGTGGATCGTCCAGGGCATTTTGCCGCCGAGCAGCTTTTGCTCGATGCCGGTCATCAGCGTGGCGACCGTCAGGCCCTTCTTGAACCACTGCTTGAAGTTGCGCGCCTTGTTCAGCTCTTCATGCAGCCACGATTGCTCGAATGCCGCCGGGTAAGCGGTGAGTTCGTCACGCTGCCGGTCTGCCACGAGCGCGTCGAACGCGGCATCGGCGGCCATCATGCCGCTCTTGATGGCGGCATGGCTACCCTTGATGCGGCTCACATTCAGGAACCCGGCCTCGCAGCCGACCAGGGCGCCGCCCTTGAAGGCCAGCTTCGGCAGGGCCAGCAGGCCGCCCGCCGTAATCGCGCGCGCGCCGTACGAAATGCGCTTGCCGCCCTCGAGGAAGTGACGGATCGAGGGGTGCGTCTTGTAACGCTGGAATTCTTCGAACGGGGACAGGTACGGATTGCTGTAATCGAGACCGACGATGAAACCGACGGCAACCTGATGGTTCGGTAGGTGATACAGGAAGGAGCCGCCATAGGTCTGGGCGTTGAGCGGCCAGCCGGCGGTGTGAATGACGAGGCCTTCCTTGTGCTTGGACGGATCGATTTCCCACAATTCCTTGATGCCCAGGCCGTATGCCTGCGGATCGCGCCCGTCATCGAGGTTGAACTTGCGCATCAACTGGCGGCCGAGGCTGCCGCGCGCACCTTCCGAGAAGATCGTGTACTTGGCGTGCAACTCCATGCCGAGCTGGAAGTTTTCGGTCGGTTCACCGTCCTTGCCTACGCCCATGTTGCCTGTCGCCACGCCCATGACCGCGCCGTTATCGTCATACAGCACTTCGGCGGCGGGGAAGCCCGGGAAGATTTCGACACCGAGCGCTTCGGCTTGCTGGCCGAGCCAGCGCACGACGTTGCCCAGGCTGATGACGTAATTGCCGTGGTTCTGGAAACAGGCGGGCAGCAGCCACGACGGGGTCGCGGTCGCGCCGGTCTCGTTCAGGAACAGGAACCGGTCTTCGACGACGGGGGTATCGAGGGGGGCACCGAGTTCCTTCCAGTCGGGGATGAGTTCGGTGAGCGCTCGCGGATCCATGACGGCACCGGAGAGGATGTGGGCGCCGATTTCCGAGCCTTTTTCCAGGACACAAACGGAAATTTCTTTGCCTGCTTCCTGCGCGCGTTGCTTCAAACGGATAGCCGTGGACAGGCCGGCCGGACCGCCGCCAACGATGACGACGTCATATTCCATCGACTCCCTCGGGCCGTACTGCTCAAGCAGCTTGGGATCCATTGATGCTCCTGTTATAAACGTTAGAATTCGTGGGTGCGGTCATTTTCCGGGAATGGGGAGCACCTCGCAACCGCATATTAATAGCACGATCGTTCGGTTAGGTAGGTAGGAAGCTCTAGCGGCGGGCCTTGTGGCCGCGCCGTAGTTCAATGCACGTCGGGGTACGAGGGAGAACAAGATGGGTCGTTCGCTGAATCTGGAAGGCAAAGTCGCGATGGTCACAGGGGCGTCAAGCGGCCTTGGTATGCAGTTTGCCAAGGTGCTGGCGCAGGCGGGGGCCAAAGTCGTGCTGGCCAGCCGCCGTGTGGAGCGGCTCAAGGAGTTGCGGGCGGAGATCGAGTCGCAGGGGGGCGCAGCCCATGTCGTGCCGCTCGATGTCACGGATTACGACAGCATTCGCGCAGGGGTCGCCCACGCGGAGACCGAAGCCGGGGCCATCGATATTCTGATCAACAATTCGGGGGTGTCGACGCAGCAGAAGCTCGTCGATGTAACGCCGCAGGACTACGACTACGTGGTCGATACCAATACGCGCGGCGCATTCTTCGTCGCCCAGGAAGTGGCCAAGCGCATGATCCGCCGCAGCAAGGGCGATCCGCAGCGACAGCACCGGATCATCAACGTGGCGTCGGTGGCCGGGCAGCGTGCGATTTCGATGCTGGGCGTCTATTGCATGAGCAAAGCGGCCGTGATTCACATGACCCGTTCCATGGCGCTCGAATGGGGGCGCTTCAACATCAACGTGAATGCGCTGTGTCCGGGCTATATCGACACGGAAATCAACCACGATCATTGGCAGACCGAAGCCGGTCGCAAGCTGATTCAGATGTTGCCGCGTCAGCGGGTGGGAGAGCCGAGCGATCTCGATGGGCTCATTCTGCTTCTGGCTTCAGACGATTCCCGATTCATCAACGGCTCCATCATGACCATCGACGATGGTCTGGCGATTGGCTGATCCCTTGGCCGGACCCCGGAAGCCAAAGGGCGGGCGCTCAATCCGGTCCGATGAAGAGATGAGGAGCCCCGATTGCACAGGCCGGTGACATGGCGGCAATCGGGGATTGTCCGAGGCAGTCAGCGTCATGACGACGAGCGCATAATTTCGGGACGCTCACGGGAATCGCGAAAGACGTCGCGTTGACGTCGGATCCCGAATCATCTCGAGGACAACATGCGTAATCAAGGCTGGCGGGGGCTCGTCGGAGTCGCGCTTGCCCTCGCCGCAATCGCGCTGCCGGTGGCCGCGCAACCTTACAAGGCTGAATACACGCTGTCGATCGTGCCCGATACGGGCACGCCCTGGGGCAAAGGCACTCAACTCTGGGCGGACATGGTGCGCGAGCGCACGCACGGGCGCATCAACATCCGGCTGCACCCTAACGCCACACTCATGGGCGGCGACCAGACACGCGAGTTCACGGCGTTGCGCCAGGGGGTCATCGACATGGCGGTCGGCTCGACGATCAACTGGTCGTCGGCCCTTCCCGAATTCAACATTTTCTCGCTGCCTTTTCTGCTGCGCGGCTATCGCTCGGTCGATGCGCTTACACAAGGCGACGTGGGGCGAGAGTTGTTCCGACGCGTGGAAGAGCAGGGCGTTGTGCCGCTTGCCTGGGGGGAAAACGGCTTTCGTCAACTAAGCAATGCACGGCGGGCGATCCGCTCGCCGGACGACATGCGTGGGCTGCGTTTTCGCGTCGTCGGCTCCTTGCTTTTCAATGACATCTTCACCGCGTTGGGCGCTGTGCCGACCCAGATGACATGGGGTGAAGCCATTCGCGCGCTGCGCGCGCGCAAGATCGACGGGCAGGAGAACCCGATCACGATCTTCAACAACGCCAAGCTCGATACGGCTGGGCAACGCTACATCACGGTTTGGGATTACGTGGCCGATCCGATCGTGTTCGTGGTCAACCGGCAGGTCTGGGACAGCTGGTCGCCGCAGGATCGCGACATCGTGCGCGATGCGGCGATCGAAGCGGCACGCTTCGAAGTCACGCTCGCTCGCGAGGACCTTCTGAGCACCGGCCAGGGCATGTGGGACGACCTGGAAGCGCGAGGCGTCAAAGTCACGCGGCTCACACCCGAACAGCGTCAGCGCTTTGTCGATGCGACGCGTCCCGTCTATGTGAAATGGAAGGCGCTCGTCGGGCGGGATCTGGTCGAAAAGGCCGAAGCCGCTGTCAAGGACGATGCGATGACGGGCAAACCCCAGCCCGCTGGCGCTCGCAAGTAACGCCATCGGTTCGCCCAAATCGGTTGGCGATTCGATTGTCGTCGCGCCGCTTCGGAATTTTCCGACACGTCGCTCTCCTGCGAATCCCAAAAGGCGCCTTGTCGAAGCAATTCCCTACGGCATGGCGCGCGCCGTTCGGTCCGAGGCGCTACACTTTATCCCCATGACGCTCTGCCATTTCGCGGCGGGGCGCTGATTTTGATCACGGGGAATTTGCAGTGTCGTCAGAGTTCAAAGAAGTTTTCCGAATGAGCATGCCCATTCGCTGGGGCGATATGGATGCCTTCGGGCATGTCAACAATACCGTCTACTTCCGCTACATGGAGCAAGTGCGTATTTCGTGGCTGGAGACGCTGGACATCGCGTCGGAGGAGCGTCAAACGGGGGAAGGCCCTGTGATCGTCAATGCGAATATGACGTTCCTGCGTCAGTTGCGGTATCCGGGAGATATCGATTGCCGCATGTTCATCGGCGAACCCGGGCGTAGCAGTGTGGACACGCGCTTCGAGCTGCGGCGCGCGGATATGCCGGAGGTCCTTGTGGCCGAGGGCGGTGCGAAGATCGTGTGGGTGAACTACCACGCCGAGAAGTCGGTGCCGCTGCCGGAAGCGGTGCGGACGTTGTTCGCCGATCAGTGATGCGGTGACGATTCGCGGGTCAGCGGGGGGCGTGTCCCCCGCGACATTTCACGACATCCCGCGCGGAAAACGGCTAGTTGCCGAGCAGGCGTTGAACGAGTTCGGTGGCGGTACCCGCGCCGTACTTTTGCATCAGTCGCGCGCGGTAGATATCGACGGTGCGCGGGCTGATCTCGAGAATCTTGCCGATCTGCTTGCTCGTCTTGCCTTGCACGAGTTGTGCGGCGATTTCGCGCTCGCGGGCGGTGAGGGCGACGGCGACGCGGCGCGTGGCCGAAATGTCCTCGAAAGTCCAGAGGCCGGCCGCATGCGGGTCATTCATGTCGAGCGAGCGGCCCGTGACGTGGCACCAGAACAATTCGCCGCTCGCGCGTCGCATGATGCGCTCGTCGGAATAAACGCCCTGCGTGCTCATGATCGGGGGAATGCGCTCGCCGATGCGTTCGAACTCTTTCGGCGACGGGTACAGCACCTGAAAGGATTGGCCGATCAGCGTCTCGTGGTCGTAACCGAAAATCTTGCCGAGTTGGCGGTTACAGTCCTCGATGATGCGCTGGCGAGAGATGACCAGACCGACGGGTGCGATGTGAAAAGCTGTCTGGTAGTCGAACGTCGGCATGGGGGAAGTACGATCCGGTCGGGTCACGTGCCGGTTCGCCGCGGGCTGCGGCCCGGCGCGCGGGAAGATATGTAATTTCACGTATTGTGCCCCATTTGCGCGGCACCGTAAGCTCTGTGATTGCATAAGGCGCGTGGGCCGCGGAGTTTTGCAGGTCGGCGCAAGCCTCGCAACGCGCGAGAGCGCGGCATAATTTCAATTCTCAACCGAGGGAAAGGGACAAACGATGAACAAGGTATACGCCAGCGCCAAGGAGGCGCTCGCCGGCGTCGTCGCAGACGGGCAAACGCTCGCCGTCGGTGGCTTCGGCCTGTGTGGCATTCCGGAGGCCCTGATCGCCGCGCTGCGCGACTCGGGCGTCAAGGGGCTCACCTGTATCAGCAATAACGCCGGTGTCGACGGCTTTGGCCTCGGACTGTTGCTCGAGACGCGTCAGATCAAGAAAATGATTTCGTCGTACGTTGGCGAGAACAAGGAGTTCGAGCGCCAATATCTGGCGGGCGAACTCGAGCTCGAATTCACCCCGCAAGGCACGCTGGCCGAGAAACTGCGCGCCGGCGGCGCAGGCATTCCGGCGTTCTTCACGAAAACCGGTGTGGGCACCGTCGTGGCCGAAGGCAAGGAAACGCGGGAGTTCGACGGCCAGACCTATGTCATGGAGCGCTCCCTGCGCGCCGACGTCGCGCTGGTGAAGGCCGCCAAGGCCGATCGCGCCGGTAACCTCGTGTTCAATCGCACTGCCCGTAACTTCAACCCGGTGGCCGCCATGGCCGGCAAGATCACCATCGTCGAAGTCGAGGAACTGGTCGAGACCGGTTCGATCGATCCGGACGATGTGCACCTGCCGGGGATCTTCGTTCAGCGTATCGTGCTGAACGCGCATCCGGAAAAACGCATCGAACAGCGCACGGTACGTGCCAAGTAAGCGCCGAGATCAAGGAGAAAACCATGGCATGGAATCGTGATGAAATGGCTGCGCGCGCTGCGCGCGAGCTCGAAGACGGCTTCTACGTGAACCTCGGCATCGGTTTGCCCACGCTGGTGGCGAACCATGTGCCGGAGGGAATGGAAGTCTGGCTGCAATCGGAGAACGGCTTGCTCGGTATCGGCCCGTTCCCGACGGAAGAGGAAGTCGACGCCGACATGATCAATGCGGGCAAGCAGACGGTGACGACGTTGCCTGGCTCGTCGATCTTTTCGTCGGCCGATTCGTTCGCGATGATTCGCGGCGGCCACATCAACCTGGCAATCCTCGGTGCAATGCAGGTCAGCGAAAAAGGCGATCTCGCGAACTGGATGATCCCGGGCAAGATGATCAAGGGCATGGGCGGTGCGATGGACCTCGTCGCAGGGGTGGGCCGCGTGGTCGTGCTCATGGAGCACGTCGCCAAGGGCGATGCCCACAAGATCCTCAAGGCTTGCGATCTGCCGTTGACGGGCGTTGGGGTGGTCAATCGCATTATCACTGACCTCGGCGTGATCGACGTGACCCCGGACGGCCTGAAGGTTATCGAACTGGCGCCGGGTGTGACGAAGGAAGACATTTCGCAGAAGACCGGCGCATCGCTGGACACGAGCGCCGTCTGAGGTTGTGCCGAGTGCCGCGCGCGTCTCTTGCGCTCGGCTCGTGGGTGCAGGGCGCCGCACCGACGGCTGGGGGGTGCCCAGGCCGTTGCGTCCGGCAACCTGTGCAAGAAGGAAGTTGGGCGGTGAAACGCAAAATGGGCGGGGAATTCCCCGCCCATTTTGTTTTGGCGATACGGCAGACTTATTGTGCCGCCCAGCCACCATCCATATTCCATGCGGCGCCACGCACCTGCGCTGCGGCTTCGCTGCACAGGAAAACTGCGAGGGCGCCGAGTTGCTCCGGCGTCACGAACTCGCCGGAGGGTTGCTTTTCGCCAAGCAGCGAGCGCTTCGCCTCATCGCCGGAAAGCTTGTCGCGCACGGCGCGGTCATCGACCTGCTTCTGCACGAGCGGTGTGAGCACGAAGCCCGGGCAGATGGCATTTGCCGTCACGCCGGTCTGCGCGTTCTCCAGCGCCGTGACCTTCGTCAATCCCACGATGCCGTGCTTTGCCGCAACATAGGCCGACTTGCCTGCTGAGCCCACGAGCCCATGCACCGACGCGATGTTGATGATGCGGCCCCAGTTGCGCGTGCGCATGCCGGGCAAAGCAAGTCGCGTGGTGTGAAAGGCGGAGGTCAGGTTGATGGCGATGATCGCGTCCCATTTGTCCGTCGGAAAATCCTGAATTTCCGCAACATGCTGAATGCCGGCATTGTTCACCAGGATATCCACGCCGCCGAACTCGGACTCGGCGTACTGCATCATCGCTTCGATCTCGCTCGCGCGACTCATGTCGGCGCCGTGATATCCGACCCGTGTGCCGGTGTGGCCAGCCTTTGCCGCGGCGGCGGAAATGGCCGCACGTGCGGCATCGGCGTCGCCGAAACCGTTGGTGATGAGCGTGGCGCCCTGGGCCGCGAGCGCTTGTGCCATGCCCAGACCGATGCCGCTGGTCGAGCCGGTCACGAGGGCGATTTTTCCTTTCAGCATTGCATCGTCTCCGTGCGGGAGGAAGGTGGGGATGAATACGAGGTCGATGAGCGCGGCCGCAAGTTGCGGCGCAACGTGACTCATGAGTGGCCTCATTCTAGCTTACGGTTTGCGGCAAGCGCGGTAGAATTCGGGTCTGGAAACCGATCCGATGAGCCTGCTATGCCGAGCCATGTGCCGCGTCTGTCGAACGTTCAGTGTCTGAGTCCTTCGGGGTTGCATCGCATGGCGTATGCGGAGTGGGGCGACCCGGACAATCCGCGAGTGCTCGTCTGCGTTCATGGTTTGACACGATGCGGGCGCGATTTTGACGCGCTGGCGAATGCGCTGGCGAACGACTACCGTGTTGTGTGTCCCGACGTCGTGGGGCGAGGGCAGTCGTCCTGGCTGGCGAATGCCGCCGGTTATGGGGTGCCGCAGTACGTCTCGGACATGGTGACGCTGATTGCACGTCTCGGTGTCGCGTCGGTGGACTGGTTCGGCACGTCGATGGGGGGACTCATCGGCATGGGCCTCGCAGGATTGCCGGAGTCGCCGATTCGCAATTTGCTGCTCAACGACGTGGGGCCGCATATCGACGCGGCGGCGCTCGCGCGTATCGGTCAATATGTCGGCATTCCGAAACGTTTCGCGTCATTGGACGAGGGCGCGGATTACCTTTGGTCGATCTCGTCGGCGTTCGGGCCGCATACGCGCGAGGCGTGGCTTGCCTTGAGCGAACCGTTGCTTAAGGCCGATGGCGATGGTTATGTGCTGCGTTACGATCCGTCCATCGGTGCGGCGTTCGCCGCAGTGACGCCCGAGGCCATCGCGGCCGGTGAGGCCATGCTCTGGGCGTCCCTTGCGGCGTTTTCGGGGCGCACGCTGATCGTGCGGGGTGAGCAGTCGGATCTGCTCTCGCGTACGACACTCGAACAAATGCTGGCGCACGCGCAGCATGCGCGTGCCGTTGAAATTCCCGGCGTGGGACACGCGCCGACGTTTGTGCATGCGGATCAGATCGAGATCGCGCGCCGGTTTTTTGACGGATACGCCGACTGATATTCGCCCTGATGGCGAAATACGGCGGCTTATCCGAAGTCGGAAGAATACGAGGAGTCTTACATCATGGCAGTACAACGTTTTTACGTCGAGAAGCGCTGGTCGGACATGGCCGTGCACAATGGCACCGTCTATCTGGCCGGTCAGACCCCGGACGACCGCTCGCAGGACATGGCGGGCCAGACGCGCCAGGTGCTCGCCCACATCGATCGCCTGCTCGGTGAAGCCAATAGCGACAAGTCGCTGATTCTGTCCTGCCAGATTTTTATCTCGGACATGAAGTACTTCGGCGAAATGAATCAGGTGTGGGATGAGTGGGTGCCGGCGGGTAACGCTCCCCCGCGCGCCACGGTGCAGGCGTTGCTCGCCGACCCTGCCATGCTTGTTGAAATCGTGGTCGTGGCAGCTCAGCGCGAGAGCTGAGTGCACGGCCCGCAACATCCGGGGCGCTGGTCGCCCCGTGTTCCGACATGAACCAACATCAAGCACCGACATCCACAGAGTCGCTCTCGACGCCGGGTGTGGGTGAAGCACCTTTGCCCGCGACGCTCGACGCCGCCCTCGCGTTCGCCGCAACGCTGTGCGGGGAAAACGTGCTCTCTTCCGGCGAGCCGATCATGGCGCATGCGCGCGGCATGATCGCGATTCTCGATACGCTGCGTGTCGACGAGGCGACGCATCAGGCGGCGGCGCTGTTCTCCGCCGTTGAATTTCTTCCGGACCCGCAGGCTACGCTCACGCAGAAGTTCGGTGCGGAGGTGGCTGCGCTCGTGATCGACGTGCGCAAGCTGCAACGTCTCTCTGGCGCGGGCGCTCGCGCGGCGCAGGCGATGCCGTCCGACGGGCGGGATCGCGATGCCTCCGCCGAACGAAAGTCTCAGGTCGAAGGCTTGCGCAAGATGTTGCTGGCATTTGCGCAGGACATCCGTGTCGTGATGATCCGGCTGGCGTCGCGTCTGCAATCGCTGCGTTGGTACGCCGCCGAGAAGAAGGCGCCGCCGGAAGACATGCCTCATGAGGTCCTCGAGATTTACGCACCCTTGGCGAACCGTCTCGGCATCTGGCAACTGAAGTGGGAACTCGAAGATCTCGCGTTCCGTTTTCTGGAGCCGGTCACATATAAGCAGATCGCCAAGCTGCTGGAGGAAAAGCGCGTCGAGCGCCAGACATTCATCGAAGGCGCGATTCAGCGGCTTCAGGACGAATTGGCGCGCGCCGGTGTGAAGGCCGAGGTGTCGGGGCGGCCGAAGCATATCTACAGCATCTGGAAGAAGATGCGAGGCAAGGCGGTCGATTTTGCCGAGCTTTACGATGTGCGCGCGTTTCGCGTGATCGTCGACGATATCAAGGATTGCTACACGGTATTGGGCATCGTCCATAACCTTTGGCAGCCGATTCCGAAAGAATTCGACGATTACATCTCGCGTCCGAAACCCAACGGTTATAAATCGCTGCATACGGTGGTGATCGGTGACGACGGGCGGGCGTTCGAAGTGCAGATCCGTACGCACGAAATGCACCACTTCGCCGAGTACGGCATTGCAGCGCACTGGCGCTATAAGGAAGCCGGGCAGCGCGGTTACGGTGGGGCGTTTTCGGCGAACGAGGCTTACGACGAGAAGATCGCGTGGCTGCGTCAGTTGCTCGCGTGGAAGGACGATGTCGCGGATACCGTCGGTGCCGAGGGCGCAGTGCAGCCTTGGGAGCAACTCAAGCGGGCGACCATCGATGACCATATCTATGTGTTAACGCCGCAAGCCCGCGTGATTTCGTTGCCGCAAGGCGCCACCCCGGTCGACTTTGCCTATCACCTGCACTCCGAGCTGGGGCATCGCTGCCGGGGCGCGCGAGTCGATGGCGCGATGGTGCCGCTCAACACGCCGCTGCAGAACGGGCAGACGGTCGAGATCGTCACCGTCAAGCAGGGCGGGCCGTCGCGGGATTGGCTCAATACGCAGTTGGGGTATTTGCAGAGCCATCGGGCGCGTCAGAAGGTGCGTCAGTGGTTCAATGCCATCGACCTCGAAGAAACGATCGCCCATGGTCGGACGCTGGTCGACAAAACGTTGCAGCGTGAAGGCAAGACGTCTGTCAACCTCGAAGAGTTGGCGACACGCCTCGGCTTTCGCACGCCGGATGACCTTTACGCCTCCATCGCGAAAGACGAATTCAGTCTGCGGCATGTCGAACAGGCGTTGTCGGGCAATCTGCCGGGCCCCGAGCCGCGTGATGAAGATACGCTCGTCGCGAAGAAGAGCCTCGACACGAGCGTGGTGCAAGGCGCGAAAAGCGGTGTGCTCGTGGTCGGTGTCGGCGCGTTGCTCACGCAACTGGCGAAGTGCTGCCGTCCTGCGCCGCCGGATCCGATCGTGGGGTTCGTCACGCGTGGCAAGGGTGTGTCGATTCACCGTCAGGATTGCAGCAGTTTTCAGGCGATGAAGGCGAGGGCGCCGGAGCGTGTGATTCAGACGGCGTGGTCGTCCGACGTGCTCGAAGGGCGCGGCGTTGCAGCGTATCCGGTGGACATTCAGATCGAAGCGACGGACCGGCAGGGATTGCTGCGGGACATCTCCGAAGTGTTCTCCCGCGAAAAGCTCAACGTAACGGGGGTGAGCACGCAGTCGCGCGGGTCGCAGGCGTTCATGCAATTTACCGTGGAAGTGCGGGACGGCGGGCAGTTGCAGCGAGCGTTGGCCCAACTGACCGGGGTCGCGGGCGTGGTGTCGTCGCGTCGACGATAGGTGGTGCGAGCGCTGGAGGGCGGTCGGTTGCGCCGAGATTTTGTCGCAGTCGACTGGCCTTGCCGGGCGCGTTCTCGTGGCGCAACGACGCGTGAAACCCTTGGCGCATGCGGTTTTTCATCGTCAGGCACAATAATCGCTTGGCGATGCGACGAAACCTTGCTAGAATCTTGTTCTCTTGCAGTAGGCTCGTAGCTCAGTTGGTTAGAGCACCACCTTGACATGGTGGGGGTCGTTGGTTCGAATCCAATCGAGCCTACCAACGAAATTTAATGCATTACAGTCCGCGAAACCCCGCAGACACAGGCGCTGGAAAACACTCATGTTGAAGACTGCCCGAACTTTCACAGTGGTGAAGGTGCGACGTTAAGTCGAGGGTGTTTTTCGTCTGGATGCAAGGAATGAAGAGACGGCCTCGACGACAGTCGAGGCCGTTTTTTTTCGTGGTTTGCCGCGTGGCGTTGGCCGCGCGTGACGTTTTTGCGCATGGGAGTGCGACATGATTTCGGTACGTTTGCCTGACGGTTCGCAACGCCAGTACGAAGCCCCGCTCACGGTGGCGCAAGTCGCCGGCTCGATCGGCACGGGTCTGGCCAAGGCGGCCCTCGCGGGTCGCGTTGACGGCAAGCTGGTCGATACGTCCTATCTGATCGAGCGCGACGTGAGTCTCGCCATCGTCACCGACAAGGATGCCGACGGTCTGGACATCATCCGCCATTCAACGGCCCACTTGCTGGCGTACGCCGTCAAGGAACTGTTCCCCGAAGCGCAAGTCACGATTGGCCCCGTCATCGAAAACGGCTTCTACTACGACTTCTCCTTCCATCGTGCGTTTACGCCGGAAGACCTCGAAGCCATCGAGAAGAAGATGCACGAACTCGCCAGGAAGGACGAGCCCGTCACGCGCGAAGTCATGTCGCGCGACGATGCTGTGCGCTTGTTCATGTCGATGGGCGAGAAGTACAAGGCCGAGATCATCGAATCGATTCCGGCGACGGACGAAATCGGCCTGTATCGCGAAGGCAAGTTCGTCGACCTGTGTCGCGGCCCGCACGTGCCCTCGACGGGCAAGCTCAAGGTCTTCAAGCTGATGAAGGTCGCTGGCGCCTACTGGCGCGGCGATGCGAAGAACGAGCAGTTGCAGCGCATTTACGGCACGGCCTGGACGAAGAAGGAAGATCAGGACGCCTATCTGCACATGCTCGAAGAGGCGGAAAAGCGTGATCACCGCAAGCTCGGCCGTGCGCTGGATTTCTTCCACATGCAGGAGGAGGCGCCGGGTCTCATCTTCTGGCACCCGAAGGGCTGGACGCTCTGGCAGCAGGTCGAGCAGTACATGCGTCGCGTCTACCGTAACAACGGTTATCAGGAAGTGAAGGGGCCGCAGATTCTCGACCGCTCGCTGTGGGAAAAGTCGGGGCACTGGCAGAACTACAAGGACAACATGTTCACGACGGAGTCGGAGAATCGCGCTTACGCGCTCAAGCCGATGAACTGTCCTGGGCACGTTCTGATTTTCAATTCGGCGCTGCATAGCTATCGCGACCTGCCGCTGCGTTATGGCGAGTTCGGTCAATGTCATCGCAATGAACCGTCGGGTGGTTTGCATGGGCTGATGCGCGTGCGCGGCTTCACGCAGGACGACGGTCATATCTTCTGTACGGAAGACCAGATTCTCGACGAGTGCGTGAACTACACGGCGCTGCTGCATTCCGTCTATAAGGATTTCGGCTTTACGGACATGATCTACAAGGTCGCTACGCGCCCTGAGCATCGCGTCGGTTCGGACGAAAACTGGGACAAGGCCGAATTTGCGCTGATGGAGTCGCTGCGCCGTTCGGGGTGCGAGTTCGAGATCGCTGTGGGCGACGGGGCGTTTTACGGTCCGAAGATCGAATACACGCTCAAGGATGCACTGGGTCGTCAGTGGCAATGTGGCACGATGCAGGTCGACTTCTCGATGCCGGAACGCCTGGATGCCGAGTACGTGGCCGAGGACAACAGCCGCAAGCGGCCGGTCATGCTTCACCGCGCCATTCTGGGTTCGCTCGAGCGTTTCATCGGGATTCTGATCGAGCACCATGCTGGTGCATTGCCGGTTTGGCTCGCGCCGGAACAGGTGATCGTGATGAATGTCTCGGAAAAAACGGCCGATTACGCCCAAGAAGTGACGAAAAAGTTGAAAGAACAAGGGCTTAGGGCTCGGAGCGATTTGCGCAACGAGAAAATTAGCTATAAAATACGCGAGCACTTCTTGCAGAAAGTTCCCTATCTCGTTGTAGTCGGGGACAAAGAGCAGGAGGGAAATACGGTAGCCGTGCGTGCCCGTGGCGGCGTGGATCTGGGTGTGATGCCCGTTGACGCGCTCATCGAACGTCTTGCGCAGGATTGCGCATCGTTCCAATAACGCCTGTCGGACAGCGCGGCTAAATTTTTGACTTTTTTCGAGGATAAGCAACATCGCTACCGATAAGTCGCATCGCATCAACGGCGAAATTACTGCGCCCGAGGTGCGTCTAAATGGCGTCGACAACGAGCCGCTCGGCATTGTGAAACTGGCAGAGGCTTTCCGTCTGTCCGAAGAGGCTGATGTCGATCTGGTGGAAATTGCACCGACCGCGAATCCGCCGGTTTGCCGTCTGATGGACTACGGCAAATTCAAGTATTCGGAACAAAAGAAAGCGCACGAGAACAAGCTGAAGCAGAAGGTCGTCCAGATCAAGGAAGTCAAATTCCGGCCTGGCACCGACGACGGTGACTACAACGTCAAGCTGCGCAATCTGAAGCGTTTCCTCGAAGACGGCGATAAGACCAAGATCACGCTGCGTTTCCGCGGTCGTGAGATGGCTCACCAGGAAATCGGCGCTCGTATGCTGGAACGTCTGAAGACCGATCTCGAAGAGTTCGGTCAGCCGGAACAGATGCCGAAGATGGAAGGCCGTCAGATGATCATGGTCATCGCGCCGAAGAAGAAATAAGGCCGTGGCGGTGTCGAATGACGCCGCCGGGCAGTAAGCATTGCCGCCGTAGCCCGCGAGGGGTGCGGTAGCGATACAGGGTGCAGTTCGGCCCTGACAATAAGTGGTCTCAGGTTCTGAAAGGGGCGCGATTTTGGCGTCACACCTGTGATCATGTTAAAAACCCTGGAGTTTTTCATGCCCAAGATGAAAACCAAGAGCGGTGCCAAGAAGCGCTTTCGCGTGCGTCCTGGCGGTACCGTCAAGCGTGGTCAGGCCTTCAAGCGTCACATTCTGACGAAGAAGACCACCAAGAATAAGCGTCACCTGCGCGGTGCCGTCGGCGTTCATGAGTCTGATCTGAACTCCGTACGCGCAATGCTGCCCTTCGCTTAAACCCCGACTTAGATAGGAGAGAAACATGCCTCGAGTCAAACGTGGGGTCACCGCACGGGCCCGCCATAAGAAAGTCATCGCAGCAGCCAAGGGTTTCCGCGGCCGCCGCAATAACGTCTTCCGCATCGCCAAGCAAGCGGTCATGCGCGCCGGGCAATACGCCTATCGCGATCGCCGCAACAAGAAGCGCGTGTTCCGCGCTTTGTGGATTGCGCGTATCAATGCAGGTGTGCGTCAGCACGGTATGACCTACAGCGTGTTCATCGCTGGTCTGAAGAAGGCCTCGATCGAACTCGACCGCAAGGTGCTGTCCGACATGGCCATCAACGACAAGCCGGCGTTTGCTGCGGTTGTCGCTCAGGTGAAAGCCGCCGTCGCAGCCTAAGCTGTAGTTAGCGCATCGCGCGTTTCATTGCGCGCCTTACGCCAAGAGGGGGCTCTCATCGGAGCCCCCTTTTGTTTTTCGCCTGCCTTTTTGCTTGAATTTGCGGCCTTCGGACCGCCTAACTTGAGTCTGTAGCATATGGATCTGGAACTTATCGTCAGCGAAGCGCAGCGTGCATTCGCCGCCGCTCCCGACGCCGCCGCACTGGAAAACGAGAAAGCCCGCTTTCTTGGCAAGACCGGTCAGCTGACCGAGTTGCTCAAGGGCCTCGGCAAGCTCGATCCCGAAGCGCGCAAGACCGAAGGCGCACGGATCAATGCGGCCAAGCAACAGATCGAAGGCGCATTGCAGGCGCGCCGTCAGGCCATGGCCGATGCGCTGCTCGATGCGCGCCTGTCCGCCGAGGCTATCGACGTCACGCTGCCCGGCCGAGGCCTGGGCGCTGGCAGCCTGCATCCCGTGCTTACCACCTGGGAGCGCGTCGAACAGATTTTCCGCTCCATTGGTTTCGATGTGGCCGACGGCCCCGAGATCGAGAGCGACTGGTTCAACTTCACTGCGTTGAACAGCCCGGAAAATCACCCGGCTCGTTCGATGCAGGACACCTTCTACGTCGAGGGCAATGACGACGCCGGCAAGCCGCTGCTGCTGCGCACGCATACCAGCCCGATGCAGGTGCGCTATGCCCGCATGAACAAGCCGCCGATCAAGGTGATCGCGCCGGGACGTACGTATCGCGTCGACTCCGATGCTACGCACTCGCCGATGTTCCACCAGGTCGAAGGGCTGTGGATTGCTGAGGACATCAGCTTTGCCGACCTGAAGGGCGTGTACACCGACTTCCTGCGCAAGTTCTTCGAGCGCGACGACATTCAGGTGCGTTTCCGCCCGTCTTACTTCCCGTTCACGGAGCCGTCCGCCGAGATCGACATGCAGTTCGAGACCGGCAAGAACGCCGGCAAGTGGCTCGAAATTTCGGGATCGGGCCAAGTGCACCCGACGGTGATCCGTAACATGGGGCTGGATCCGGAGCGCTATATCGGCTTTGCCTTCGGTTCGGGCCTGGAGCGTCTGACGATGTTGCGTTACGGCGTTCAGGATTTGCGCCTGTTCTACGAGAACGACCTGCGCTTCCTGCGCCAATTCATGTAATCGATACCGGTAGCCCCTGGCTGGCGCGCATCGCCGCTGCCGCCGGGCTGCCGGAAGTGAAGACTTAACTGCGAGCGAACTGATCCATGCAATTCTCTGAATCGTGGCTGCGTACCCTGGTCGACCCGGATTTGTCGACGGACGCGTTGGCGCACGCCCTGACGATGTCGGGGCTGGAAGTCGAAGAAACCGATCCGGTTGCCCCGCCGTTTACCGGGGTGGTCGTGGCCAAGGTGCTCGAAGTCGCCCGTCATCCGGATGCCGACCGTCTGAACGTGTGTCAGGTCGACGCCGGCACGGGGGAGACGCTCACCATCGTTTGCGGTGCGCCGAACGTCGCACCGGGAATCAAGGTGCCGTGTGCAACCGTCGGGGCGGCATTGCCCCCGGCGGAAGCGGGCGGTGCGCCGTTCCAGATCAAGATCGGCAAGCTGCGTGGCGTGCAGAGCTTCGGCATGCTGTGCTCGGCGCGTGAGCTGAAGCTCTCGGAAGACCACGCCGGTCTGATGATCCTGCCGGAAGACGCGCCGGTCGGCATGAACATCCGCGAGTATCTGGATCTCGACGACACGGTGTTTGTCGTCAAACTCACGCCGAACAAGGCAGACTGCCTGTCGGTGCTCGGCGTGGCGCGTGAAGTCTCCGCCATCACCGGCGCGCCGCTCAAGGCGTTGCCGGGGCAGGGCGCTCAGCCTGCCACCCTCTCGGACACGCTGCCTGTGCGCATCAGTTCGCCGGACGGTTGCGGACGCTTCGGTGGTCGCATCATCCGCAACGTGAATGCCGCAGCGCCGTCGCCGCGCTGGATGGTGGAGCGCCTCGAGCGCGCCGGTCAGCGCAGCATCTCGGCGCTGGTCGACATCACCAACTACGTGATGCTCGAACTGGGGCAGCCGTTGCACGTCTACGATCTGAACCGTCTGCAAGGCGGGATCGACGTGCGCTTCGGCCGTGCGGGTGAGACGCTCAAGCTGCTCAACGAGCAAACCGTAACGCTCGACGAGAGTACGCTGGCCATCACCGACGCCAGCGGCCCGATCGGCCTTGCCGGCATCATGGGCGGCGATTCGACCAAGGCGGGGCTCGAGACGCAGAACATCTTCCTGGAAGGTGCGTTCTTCTTCCCGCAGGCGATTCAGGGCCGTGCGCGCAAGTACAACTTCACGAGCGATGCATCGCACCGCTTCGAGCGTGGTGTCGACTTTGCCGGCAACGTGCGTGCCCTGGAGCGGGCAACGCAACTCGTGCTCGACATTTGCGGCGGTCAGGCCGGCCCGCTGGAAGACCAGGTTGCGAAGCTGCCCGAGCGTCAGCCTGTGAAGATGCGCGTGGCGCGTGCCGTCAAGATTCTGGGGGTGCCCGTCTCCGAAGCGGAGATGAGCGCCATCTTCACGCGCCTCGGACTGCCGTTCACGTTGCAGGACGGCGTGTTCGAAGTCACGCCGCCGTCTTACCGCTTCGACATCGAGATCGAAGAGGATCTGATCGAAGAGATTGCGCGTATTTACGGCTTCGATCGCATTCCGGCCAATCCGCCGGTAGCGGCGAGCGAAATGCGTCCGACGCAGGAAGGCCGTCGCTCGCAACACGCGGTGCGTCATGCCGTGGCGGCGCGCGACTATCACGAGACGGTCGGCTTCAGTTTTGTCGACGTCGAGTGGGAAGCCGACTTCGCCGGCAACGACAATCCGATCAAGCTCCTCAACCCGATCGCCAGCCATCTCGCTGTGATGCGTTCCACGCTCATCGGCAGCCTGATCGCGACGGCCCGTTACAACCTGAATCGCAAGGCATCGCGCGTTCGCGTGTTCGAAATCGGCCGGACTTATCACCGTGACAACACGGTTGCGTCGGGCGAGTTGAGCGTTGGCGGTTATCGTCAGCCGCTGAGCGTTGCTGCGCTGGCCTATGGCCCGGTGCTCGAAGAACAGTGGGGCGCCCCCGCACGTCAGGTTGACTTCTTCGACGTGAAGGGCGACCTCGAGGCATTGCTGGCCCCTCGTACGGCGCGTTTCGTCAAGGCCGAGCATCCGGCTTTGCATCCGGGACGCAGCGCTGCGATCGAAATCGACGGCAAGCGCGTCGGCTTCATTGGTGAACTCCACCCGCGCTGGCAGCAGAAGTATGACCTGCCGCAGGCGCCGGTCCTGTTCGAAATCGAAGCCGAGGCGCTGTTCGGTCGAGACGTGGCGAGCTACGAGGACATCTCGAAGTTCCCGCCGGTCACGCGGGACATCGCGCTCGTGGTCGATCAGTCGCAGCCGGTTCAGGTGTTGCTCGATGCCATGCTTGCCGCGCGTCAGGACGACCCGGCATGCAGTGTGGTGCAATCGGTGCGCTTGTTCGACGAGTTCCGGCCCAAGGCGGGTACGGCATCGGGCTCCTTGGGGGCGCAGGACAAAAGCGTGGCGTTTCGTGTTACTCTGCAAGACCCCTCGGGTACGTTGCAGGATGAGACGGTCCAGGGCGCCATTAACGCACTGGTACAACGGGTAGAAGGGTTCGGCGCACGTTTGCGCGCCTGAAGCCCAGTAAAAATCCGGGTGCGAGTGGGTTATCGCACTGTCATCGCCATCGCGTGGGACGTATGAACGAAATGAATCCTGGTGAATTTGAAGCCATGCTCGCGGCGCAGCGCATCGCGCTGGGCCGCAGCGAAGTGAACGAGGTCTCGACCGAAGCGCCGACGCTGACCAAGGCCGAACTGGCGGAGTTGCTGTTCGAGCACGTCGGTCTGAACAAGCGCGAAGCGAAGGATATGGTCGAAGCTTTCTTCGAATCGATTCGCGACGCGCTTGAGTCGGGCGACAGCGTCAAGCTGTCCGGCTTCGGTAACTTCCAGCTGCGTGACAAGCCGCAACGGCCGGGCCGGAATCCGAAGACCGGCGAAGCGATTCCGATTGCGGCGCGTCGTGTCGTCACCTTCCACGCCAGCCAGAAGCTCAAGTCGATGGTCGAGTCTGGTGTTCTGAGCAAGTAATTCCCGGCCGCCGCATTCTGTGGCGGCCGCTGGTTTTTCGTCCGCAATTTAACCGTCGTCCCATTCCGCTAACGCCGCGATGGATCACGTTGTCTTGCCGCCGATTCCCGCCAAGCGTTACTTCACCATTGGTGAGGTGAGCGAGCTATGTGGTGTCAAGCCGCATGTGCTGCGCTATTGGGAGCAAGAGTTCACGCAGCTGCGTCCGGTCAAGCGACGCGGCAACCGACGGTACTACCAACACCATGAAGTTCTGCTGATCCGGCGAATCCGGGAACTGCTTTACGAGCAGGGCTTCACCATCAATGGCGCTCGTAATCGTCTGGAGGCGGATACGCCGCGCGGTGCGCGCGCGTCAAGCGCTGCCAGTGCCCAGGCGAGCGGGGCGACGGCTTCCGCCGAGGCGATTGGGATCGCTGGTGAGGGCGCGCTCGACGTGGGCGATCTGCGTCGCCGCCTCGAGTCCGTCATCGATCTGCTCAAATCCTGAGCAGGCGCGGTCAAGCACGCTTCAGACTGCCGCAGAATTCGGGATTCTCCTAATGCGGCGGGCGCGCAAACTTCCGTAATCCGAGATAAGGCACGCCGCAAGGCGGGGCGGCGCTCGTCCGGCATGATGAACGCCATACATCCCTCGATTGAGAGGACTTGGAACGACTTCCGGGTGCGGGGGGATTGCCTTACACTTGCCGGAAACACCGACGTCAATCAGTGACGTCCCTTGGATCCTCTTAATAAACGGGCCAATATCGACCTTATCGCGCGGGGGCGCGAGGGCTGAAAGGATCTCGACCTATGGCGGAACCGAGCATGATGGGAGCGCGGCGCGGACGTTGGGCGACTTCCTATCGCTCGATCGTCGCTATCCTGATTTTCGGTCTCCTGATTCTGGTCCTCCTGTGGACGGCCGTGCTTTGGCGCATCTCCATCGAGTACCGGGCGATTTTGCGCGATACGGCGGCGTCGGCCGCCACTGTCTCGACGGCACTGGAACAGCAGACCTTGCGGGCCATTCGCCAGGTCGACCAGATCACCCGCTTCGTGAAGTATGAATACGAGCGTCGTCGCAGCGATTTCGATCTGAAGCAGACGCTCGCCGACGGCATCGTGTCCGAGCGTTTTATGGTGCTCGTGAGCGTGGTGGACGCCAAAGGCAACATCGTCGCCGCGACGATGCCAGCAAGCGCGGGTGTGAATATTGCCGATCGCGAGCATTTCCGCGTGCATCTCGACGACGAGAGCGACGGCCTGTTCATCAGCCACCCGGTCTTCGGCCGCCTCTCGCGAAAATGGGTGCTCCAGTTCAGCCGGCGTCTGAACAATCCCGACGGTACGTTCGCGGGCGTTGTCGTGGTGTCGCAGGAGCCGAGTTACTTCACCTCCGATTTCTATACGAACGCCGTGCTTGGGCAGTACAGTCAGATCGCAGTCATCGCGGACGATGGCGCCTTGCTCGCGCGCAGCACCGGCGCGAGCGTCGCCATCACCGGGACCGGGGAGTTGCCGCCGTTTACCGCCGAACAACGCAATTCCGGCGTGCAGCGCGATCCGATCGACGGCGTCGAGCGCATTGTGGCGTATCGGCATCTGCGCGATTATCCGCTCGCGGTTCAGGTCGGGCTGTCGCTCGACGAGGAGCTGTCCGAGTACCGTCACGTGGAACGCGTCTATCTCACCATGGCGACGTTCATTTCGGTGGCGCTCGTCGTGTTCTTCGCGCTCATCGCGTATCTGATGCAGCGTCTGATCGGACGGGATCAACAACTCACCCGGCTGATTTCCTACGATGCGCTCACGGGATTGCCGAATCGCTATGCGTTGATGGAGTCGCTTCGCCGGACGCTGGCGAACCCGGAACGGCTGGGCAAAGTGGCGTTGTTGCACATCGATCTCGACAACTTCAAGAGCGTGAACGATACGCTGGGCCATTCGCAGGGCGACGAAATCATCCGGCAGGTGTCTGAGCGGTTTATCCCTCGGATGCCCGCCGGGGCCATGCTCGCGCGCTTCGCCGGCGATGAGTTCATGGTGTTGCTCGAAGGCGATGGCGCGCCCGAGCAAGCCGAGCCGCTGGGCGAGACGTTGCTCGCCGCGCTCAAGGCGCCGATGGTGGCCGATGGCACCTCGTTTGCGCTGCACGCCAGTATCGGCGTGACTTTCTGGACGAAGCCGGAAGAAACCGAAGCGGATCTCATCAAGAAAGCGGATCTGGCGATGTATTCCGCCAAGGAAGCCGGCAAGAGCGTGGTGCGCGTCTACACGCAGCAGATGACTTATCAGGCGCATCAGTTGGTTGTCTGGGAGCGTCAGATGGAACAGGCGCTGGCCAACGGCGAGTTCTTTCTCGCATATCAGCCGATCATCTCGCTTGGCAGCGATTGTGTGTGCGGGATGGAGGCGCTGATTCGCTGGCGTCATCCGGAGCGCGGGGTTCTCAGTGCGGGCGAGTTCATCCCGCTGGCCGAGACGACCGGCCAGATTGTCGCCATCGGCGAATTTGCGCTGACGCAGGCGTGCCGTCAACTCGTCGCCTGGCGGGATACGCCGATGGGGTCGCTACGTCTGGCCGTCAACGTGTCGTCGGTGCAGTTCTGGCGCGGGGATATCGGTGAGCTGGTCGAGCGTCTCGTCAAAGAGTACGCGATCGAGCCGCATCGTCTGGAACTGGAAATCACCGAGTCGGTGATGGTCAAGAACCCGGCGCTCGTCGAGATGAAGATCGAGCAGTTCAAGCGCGCCGGATTGCGCATTGCGCTCGACGACTTCGGCACCGGCTATTCGTCGTTGTCCTATCTGACGCGTTTCCCGGTGGACACGCTGAAGGTCGACCGCTCGTTCGTGGAATCGATTCCCGATTCGTCACGCTCGTGCCTCATGATTTCGAACATCGTCAATATTGCACGCTCGCTCGGCATCGATCTGATCGTCGAAGGCGTGGAGAACGATCGGCAACTCGATTGGCTGCGTCACTTCGTTCCTCTGAGTGCACAAGGCTATTTATTTTCCCGTCCGGTGGAAATTGAACAGCTGGATTCGCTAATTGCCCGATTTGGCATTTGCCGATAAAGAAGAGGTAAATGATAAACCTAAAACAGCGCTAGTTAATACGTTAAATAGGTATTCGTAATATTTCCAATGTTCGACAGTTTTTCATGTAGCACGATCGTCGGAGTGCTATAGAATCACTTCGTTCTCGCAAGGCTTTTGAAGTTGTATGAACGGATGGCCGTCAGTCTCAACCGACAGCAGATCGGGGCAGGGGCGGCGGGCTGTCAACAGCCTGCAATTGTCGGGGTGAACAATTGTCTGGCAGCAGGGATCCGAAGGCGCGGGGCGCGACAAGCCGGGGATCGGAAACGAGGAAAAGTGTTTGACGCGCAGACCAGAACTGGCGGGAATTCGCTGGCATAACGAATGCCGGTCGTGACCAGAAGTGCTGTCCGGGGAAGTGACAGAAACGCGACTCGATTGAAGCGGATGCTTTGCCAACGTAATAAGTGAAAAATATTAGAACGAGCGTTTGATTTTCGGATGAGGATAAGGCATTGGCTTTATGCCGCCTGCGTCTCGGTCGGCGTGCTGGTCGCCTGTTGGATCGCAGCCGACCGCACGGCCACGTCACTGGTTGGGGATAAGCTCGCGCAAAGCGTCGACGCCGGGGAAACGGTGGCCGATCGCGTGGCTGACGGCATGGTGCACGCCATCAACACGGACTTGTCGATGGTCAGAGCGATCCCGTCAACGCTGGCCGAAGTGGATTTGCTGCGCGACGTGCTGCCTGCTTCGGGAAGTCCGGCGGTGAGCGCAGATGCCGTCGCACGCGCCAACGAGTTCCTGCACGGGGCCCAGGGCTACTTCGGCGTGGACCGTGTCTGGGTGATCAACGCCAGCGGCATTTGCGTGGCGGCGAGCAACTATCGCGATGCGCCGTCGCCCCTCGGACGATCCGTGGCGGGCATGCCGTACGTGACGCGCGCATTGCTCGGTGAGCGCTTCGAGGGCTACGCCTCCGGTTGGGAACAGCAGGCCTCCGGCCTGTACTTCAGCGCCCCGATCTATCGCGACGGCTTGCTGATCGGCGTGGTGATGACCAAGATCGGACTCACGCGTTTGCGTCATTGGGTCGGCAGCGGCGAGTCGTTCATTACCGATGGCAACGGCGTGGTCATCATGGCTAACGACCCGCGCTTCGAGAACCGTTTCATGCTCGACGGCAAGCTCGGGTCGCTCTCCGACGACGAGCGGCTCGCGTTGTACCAGCGTAACTATTTCGCGCGCATGCCGATCACCCAGTTCAAGCGTGCGCCGGGGCGCTCGAACGCCTGGGTGCCGCAGGAACTGCTCGACCGGATGTCCGAGTTCAAGGAACTGCGCAAGCCCTACGTCATTGCGTCGCGCCCGAGTTCGAGCAACGATCTGGTCGTCTACGCGGTGGAGCCCGTCGAGACCTGGGATGCGCTGACGCGTCAGCACGCCAAGGATCTGGCGTTGTGTTTCTTGCTGTATCTGGGCGGCGTCGTGATCGTGATGCTCGTGGGCTGGACGTTTTGGCGCGAGCGCGTGCAGCATCGCCAGATGCGTCAATCGAACGAGGAGTTGCGGGCGGCGAACAATCAACTCGCTTTCGAAGCCAGTTACGACGAACTGACGGGCAGCCTGACGCGTCGCTATTTCTTCCATCGCTTCGAGCAGTTGCTGGAGGCCGCGCAGCGCAAGAACGAGCCGATGAGTCTCATCGTGGCCGATCTGGATCACTTCAAGTCGATCAACGACACCTACGGACACGCCATCGGCGATCAGGTGCTGTGCCGGTTCGTGCTCGTGTGTTCGTCGACGCTGCGCGGCGACGATCTGATCGGCCGCATTGGCGGTGAGGAGTTTGCGATTCTGTTGCCGGGCGCGAGCGAGCGCGATGCGCTGCGTGTGGCTGACCGGATTCGTGAACGTTGCAAACGCGAATCGCTGGAAGGCAGCGAGCCGCCGCTGCGCTTCTCGTCCAGCTTCGGGATCACGGAGTGGCAGGAGACGGATTCGCCGATGAACATGGTCGAGCGCGCCGACATGGCTTTGTACCGCGCCAAGCGTGCCGGGCGCGATCGCTGCTGGGTCTTCTGACGCAATCGCCGGATGTCCGTCGCCGTTACCAATGTCACGTTTGGTAACCAAAGAGCGCACACCTTCACCGCATTTTGCGGGAACCTGCATGTCTAACCGATCACGCGGATCAAGCAGGCGTGGCGATTTTTCCGCCACGCCGGATCCGGCGGGTTCGTGCAGGAGACATCATCGTGAAACGCATACTCATGTTGGCGGGCGGCGCTGCCGTCGCCACGTTGCTGGGCGGCTGTGTGGCGGTGCCTTATGGGGCGCCCGCATACGGTGGCGGATATTACAGCGGATACGATTACGCTCCCGGGTATTACGCACCGGGTTATGCCGTGGCACCCGCGCCGGTGGTGACGTTCGGTGTATCGGGCGGTTACTACGGCGGCGGTTACTCGCGCGGATGGGGACGGGGACGTGGGTGGGGCTGGCACCACTAGCGAATGGACACTAACGGGCACTAACGCGTGGCGCGATGCCCTCTCGGCCAGTCGGACCGTCAGCGGCGCGACTCCGGGGGCGGCACCATGAGATCGCCCGGGGTTGCCGGCATCGCCGATGCGCCCGGGCGTCTCGCCTCAGAACTCCGACAGCGCGAAATCTTCCTTCGACACATCGCACTCCGGGCAGCGCCAGTCGGCGGGCACGTCAGCCCAGCGGGTGCCCGGGGCGAGGCCGTCATCCGGTGCGCCTTCGGCTTCGTTGTAGATCCAGCCGCAAATCAGGCAAATCCAGCTCTTGTATTCAGTCGGGGTGTCCAGCGTGGTGGTCATGATGTCGGCTCAACAGGGAAAACTTGGGCGACCCGCATTGTAAGGCACGCGCGCGACATCGTCCTGCTCGCGGACGTGCGCCCGCGCGCAAAGTTAATCCAGATCAATTGAGCGAGAGGTGGACGCCCGGGTGGCACAGTACGCTGCGGGCGGAGATGCGCCGGCGTGTCACCGGCGCGGCAGCCGTCACCAGTGAATCTGGTTGAGGAAGATCGGCGCCATCTGGGCCAGAGAGTTGAGCAGCGACATGGCGGTGTCGCGATGCGAGACTTCCTTCCACAGCCGGCTTTCCTTGACCACGCGATCGCGGTCTTCCGACGTTTGCACGTCGGGCTCGCGCAATCGTTTGATCAGGTCGATGACGGACGCACGGTCGACGGTTTCGGTGACCGAGTGTCGCGCGAGCAATTCGTCCAGATGGACGCGCTCGGTTTGCGTGGCCGATGCGTCGGCAGCATCCGGCCCGGGCGTTGTGGACGTGGCGTTGACGGACGGCTTGTCGGATTGGGTCATACGGGACGTTCTCCTCGCGAAGTGTCGCATGACTCCATCATAGGCCGTTTCGCCGGTGCTGCGAACCCTCGCGTGCACGCGTTTCCGGGCACTGGTCGCGCGGCTTGCCACGACTTACTGTGACTCGACCCGGGGCGTCTGCTGCGATGGCATGCATCTTGTCATGCCGCGTTGCCCGATGGTTGCCCCATGTCAAAGTCGTGACAAACATGCCCAAAAGCGGGGCATCGAGCAGGCAAGCGCAGCACAGAAGCCGGACGAAACGTCAAGCGCAATAAATTTGTCCAATGCTGACGCCGAAACGGGCAATCCTCTTGACAGCCTGTAACCACGGGCGTTTTGTGAGGGTGATGTGAGGTTATCCAGTGAGTTATCCACAGAAGTTGTGGGTAACTTCAGGGGGACGGTGCGAAGGGGACGACGATGTCAGCGCCGTGACTCGCATGTGAATTGTCATCGAAACAACGGGCGCAGCATGAGCAAGGCGAAGAACAGCGCGACGCCGACCGGCAACAGGCCCGTGAAGAAGGCGGGCCATGGCGCACGTGCGCGGCGTCGTGCACCGAACGACGAAATGAGGCCTGCGCAAAGGCACAGCACGCCGACGCCCCAAGTGGGATTGGGGCTCTTGAGTACCCAGGCGGCCGCCGCCAGCAGACCGATCCATGCAAGCGGTATGGCGCCGGGCGGTGGCGGTGCGACGTCGACGGCGGCTGGTTTGACAGGACGGGCTTGGTGGGCGGTGTCTCGAGGCTCGGGGGTGTTGGCGGACATGAGGATGCTTGACTTGAGAGAGGGTAGGCGTGTCTGAACGCGAAGCGCACGACACGCGAAAGCCGCAGCATAGCAAACGTGCTGCTCGATCGCTCAGGAAGCCATGCTGTGCAAGGCGAGTGCACCGAGGTGTCGAGGCGGTCTCGTCAAGACGCCGACCGGTGCGTCCACATGCCAGACGGCTGTCGCATCGATATCGCGTGTCGGCGCAAAGGCAGGGGGCGTCGCGCACCGGTTGTCGAGATCGACGTACCGCTTGCGCACGGGCTGGCCGACGTGAGCGTCTTGCGCCGGTGTCCGCCGCGACGTGCGCGTCGCGCCCACCGAAGCCTCTGGCGTCATCGGTTCGGTGCGAACGGCGACGCAGGGTTGGTGAAACGCATCGAGGGGTGTCGCCGTGGCGGGCGGTATCGATTGCACTTGTGCGTGCGGCAAAGCGCTCACGGCCAGCAGCCCGAACGCGAGAAGTGTCGCGAGCGCGAGGTGACGCCACGCGGCACGCCGGGCTCGATCGACGGCGTTCACCCGAGTGCGGCGAGACCCGGAGGTGTGCGGTATGACATGTCTCGGCGGCATGATGGGCTCCGTCGGGGCAATCGTTGAGAGGGCGTGCTGCGTCGATATCGACCGGTCCCTGTCCCCGACGCCGCGTTTTCCTCTGCCGAAAGCCAGTATCGTGCCGGTGTCGCTAAGTCCATGATTTTCATAGACTTAGCGACGTCCTGACGCGAGACGGAACAACGCCTCCCCCATCAGGTGTTGCAGTTCCGAAACGTGCGCCTGAGAATCGACGCATGCGCGATGCCCTCATGAGGCATTCTCAGACTCCCTGAATACTGTATATAATCACAGTATTCCTTCCACGGCGAGACAAGATATCCCATGAAAACCAACTACTCCATCGCCGATATCGAACAGGCGATCAACTACTGGACGAGCCATCAGGCCGCCGACAGCAATCTGTCGCTGTGCCCGTCGGCACGCGCGTTGGCGAATGTCTATGGCGAGATGATCTATCGCCGCGAGACGAGCGTCGCCGCAGACACGCTCAACGGCGAGCAAAGTCAGGCTATCGAGACGGCCCTGCATCAGATGGAATTGGGGCTCACGCCCTGAGCGGGCGCCGTCAGGACTGAACGGGATTGGGGGTGTGCCGACGGGCCGACCATTGTGCGAGCCAGTCTTCGAGATCGCCGGCCGATAAGGCGGGGGAGAACAGATACCCCTGCGCTACGCGATAGCCCTGTGCGACCAGCAGATCGCGCTGTGCTTCGACCTCGACCCCTTCGGCTACTACGGTGAGGTGCAGATTGCGGCCGATGCTGATAATGGCATTGGTCAGCGCGCGTACCGTTTCGTCGCGCGTGATGTCGTGCACGAAGCTGCGGTCGAGTTTCAGTTCCGAGACCGGCAGCCGTCTCAAGTATCCGAGGCTCGAATACCCGGTGCCAAAGTCGTCCATCGAGAGCCGCACGCCCATACTGTGGACTTCTTCGATGATGCGCAGCGTGCTCGGGTTGTGATCCATCAGCACGCTTTCCGTGATTTCGACGGCCAGACACGACGGCGGCAGCTCATGGTCGGCGAGCGCCTCGGCGATCGTGCGCGGCAGATCGTGGTCGTGGAAATTGGTCGGCGAGAGATTGACCGACACGTTACCGATGCCGATGCCGCGCCGACGCCAGTCCGCCAACTGGCGGCACGATTCGCGCAGCGTCCAGGTTCCGAGTTCTCCGATCAGTCCGCATTCCTCCGCAAGCGCGATGAAACGTGACGGCGGCACATCGCCATGCTGCGGATGTTGCCAGCGCGTGAGCGCTTCCGCGCCGTACACCGAGTCGTCGAGCAGATTGATCTGGGGCTGATAGAACAGTTGCAGCTTGCCCAGACGCAGGGCGTCGCGCATGGCGGTCTCGAGTTCGAGGCGCTCCTGCGCGTGGATGTTCATGTCCTCGTTGTAGAAGCGCACGCTGCCCGGGCTCGTCATCTTCGCCTGATACATCGCCATGTCGGCGTGTTGCAGGAGGATGTCGAACTCGCGGCCGTGATTCGGGAACAGGCTGATGCCGAAGCTGCCCGAGGGGACCAGCGTTACGCCGTCGATCTGGCAGGGCGCGGTGAGGGCGCTGCGCATGCGTTCGATGGCGATGTCGAGCCGCTCGGGGTCGCATTCGGTGAGCACGGCGACGAACTCGTCGCCCGAGAGTCGCGCGACGATGTCTGCGCCCCGCAGCGCCCGGCGCAGACGTTGCGCGATCGTGCGCAGCAGCACGTCGCCTGCCTGATGCCCGAGCGAATCGTTGACCTGCTTGAAGCGATCCAGATCGATGAAGATGACGGCCATGCGCGTGTTCAATTCCGTCGCGCTCGCAATGGCCTGTGCGGCAAGCACGCCGAGCATGCTGCGGTTGGGCAGGCCGGTCAGACTGTCCGAGAACGCCAACTGGCGAATGCGGGTGCGCGATTCGTCGCGCTCGAAAGCGAGCTTGCACAGGTGAACGCATACGTCGACGAGCCGCTCATGCAGCGCGTCCGGGCCGCGCGCCGTGCGGTAATAGAACGCGAGCACGCCCAGCACGCGGCCGTCGTTCGCAATGATCGGCATGGCCCACGACGCCGCCAGTCCGAACTCGGCCGCCATTTCGCGGAAGTCGGCCCAGCGCGGATCGGTCGCGATGTCGGTCACGATCACGGGCCGCGCGAGAAACGCTGCCGTCCCGCAGGTCCCCACATTCGGCCCGATGGCGACTCCATCGATCATCTGATGATATTGCGCGGGCAGGCTCGGCCCCGCTTGCGGACGCAAGTGGCCCTCGGCGTCCACACGCACGACCGAGGCCATGACCTCGGGGGCGATCTGCTCCAGTTCGCGGCATACGAGCGTGAGCACTTCCACGAGCGGCGCATCGCGCACCATCGCGGCCAGCGCCTTGTGCTGCAACACTTCCTGAATCTTCGATTGCGTGATGTCGGTGAACAGCGCCACGGCGTTCAAGAGCTTGCCGTGCGGATCCAGAATCGGGTTCGTCACGACCGAGACCCATAGCGGCTGCTGCTGTGCGGTGCGCACAAGGACTTCGCAGTGACAGCTCCCGCCGTCGCGTGCGGCGACCAGACACCCCGAGAGGGCTTGTCGGACGTCGACTGCGGCGGCGTCGTCCGCGAGCTCGTTCAGCGAGGCCTGCGCGAACGGGGCATGCGCCGACTTGCCGACGACTTCGTTCGCGGCATAACCGAGCATGCGCGTGAAGCCCGCATTGACATAGCAAACGCTGCCCTTGGCATCGGTGATGAGTACCGCGTTGTCCGTCTCGTCGACGCCGAGCGAGAGCAGATGCAGGCGGGCGTCGTCGGCGGCCTGACGCTCCACGCGGGCCGTCACGTCCACGGCGAACTTGATCACGTGCGTGAGCTTGCCGTCGTCGTCGAACACCGGGTTGTAGGTGGCTTCGAGCCAGAGGGCGGTGCCGTCACGGCGAAGGCGCCGGACCTGATCCGTGTGCGCGCGGCGCGTACTCACGACCTGAGCGAGGGCGTTGCCGCAAGTCGCATCGGCCGGATCGCACAGCATGGTGTGGCGCTTGCCGATCAGCGCATCGCGTGTGTACCCGAAGACACCGAGGAGTTTGTCGTTGACGTCGACGATGATGCCGTCGGGCGTGAGGGTGAGCATGCCCAGCGAGCGGTCGAGTGCTTCGAGCAACGCTTCGCGCCCCGGTGCCTGTGTGGCGCCTGCGGCGGAAGGTGAACGGGGCACGACCATCGCAAGGGCCTCCTCGGACGTCCTGTTGACATTGTCGGGTGTGACGGGGGCTGACACGCCAAAATCGCTTTCAAGTATAGCGACCTGCGCAGGCAGGCCCATATGGGAGAAACCGGGAGAGTGTCGAGCTACGACCCTGTTCCGGGGCAAGACGGCAAGCGCAAAACCGGGTCGCCTGACGGTGTTGCGCGGTCGCCGGGACGCTGCCCGGCAGTTCGGTCAGGGCGTTCAGGCCGCCTTGACGCGAATGCGAACCCCGTTCGCTGCGACGGTCTGACCTGCACGGATCTTGCAGGTCTTGCGTGTTTCCAACTGGCCGTCGACGGTGACTTCGCCGTTGGCGACCATGACCTTGCCTGCGCCGCCGGAGTCGACGACGCCGGTGAGCTTGAGCAAGTCGTTCAGGGCGACGAACTCGCCCGTCAATTCAAAAGTTACGTTTTGCATAGTGGAGCGGATACTACGTAAAAACCCGATGCGCGTCGACTGCGGCGGCGCGTCGGGGCAGGCGTTCACGACTCGATCACGTGTTCGAGACGGCGATCCGGGATCAACCAGACGGCGGCCATCAGCGCATACAACGCCAGCGAAACCGCCGGCACCACGAACGCCAGCCCGATGGCCACGGCGTACACCACGACCGAGAGCTTGCCCTTGTAGTCGTGCCCCAGCGCGGCGGCGAGCTTCTTGTTACCGCCGTCGTGCACGGCCAGCAGGGCGCGCGACAGGATGAAGTGGGCAATGGCCGCCATGCAAAGCACCACGCCGTAGAGTGCCGTCGGCCACGCGGTGAAGTGGTTGTCGCCGAGCCAGTGTGTCACGAACGGAATCAGCGACAACCAGAAAAGCAGATGCAGATTGGCCCAAAGCACGCCGCCGGAGACGCGCTGCGCCACCTGGAAAAGATGGTGATGGTTGTTCCAGTAAAGACCGACATAGACATAGCTGAGAATGTAGGTCAGGAACGTGGGCGCCACCGGCATGAGGTCGGCGAGTTCGCTGCCGTGCGGGGCTTTCATTTCCAGCACCATGATCGTGATGATGATGGCGATCACACCATCGCTGAAGGCTTCGAGCCGGCTCTTGCCCATGGTTTTCGTCTATTCGTTGACTCGCTTCATTGACTCGCCGATGCTTCGGTGCGGTCGGGCTGTCACAGCGCAGCCACGCGGTTGCGACCGGCTTGCTTGGCGGCATACAGCGCGCGGTCGGCGCGTTGCAGCAGTGTGCCGAAGTCGGTGTCGTCCGGGGTGATGCTGCCCACACCGATGCTCGCGGAAAAACGTACGGGACCGGTGGCGTTGTTCGGCCCTGGCACGCTGGCGCCGTTGACCGCCGCCAGAATGCGCTCGGCAGCCTGCGTGGCACGGTGTGCATCGGTTTCGGACAGCAATACGGCGAATTCTTCGCCGCCCAGACGGCCGATCACGGTACTTTTACGCAGCGTCGCCCGCAATACCAGCGTCAGCTCGACGATGACGCGATCGCCGATCGCATGGCCCCAGGTATCGTTGATGACCTTGAAATGATCGATATCGAGCATCAGCACCGACAGGCGGCGCTGCTGCGCGCGGGCGAGCGCGAACAGGCGTTCGGCCTGCATCAGAAAGGCGCGGCGGTTGAGCAGCCCCGTCAGGCCGTCGCGCATCGCCATGTCGCCGAGTACCCGATTCACCCGGCGCAGTTCGAGTTCGTCGACGACCAGCGAGGACAAGTCGGCAAGCAGGCCGCGCTTCTCTTCGTCGAGATCGCGGGGGCGGCGGTCGATAACGCACAACGTCCCCAGCCGATGCCCTTCGGGCGTGCGCAACGGCGCACCGGCATAGAAGCGGATGTTCGGGTCGCCCGTGACGAGCGGATTGTCGGCGAAGCGCCGGTCGGCACGGGCGTCCGGCACGACGAGCACGTCGTCGCCGAGAATCGCGTGCGCGCAGAAGGCCATCGAGCGCGGGGTTTGCGGGGCGTCGATGCCGCGCCGCGCCTTGAACCACTGGCGCGACTCGTCGAGCAACGAGATGAGCGAGATCGGCGCGCCCAGTATATGAGATGCCAGCCGCACGATCCGGTCGAACGCCGGCTCGGGCGGCGTGTCGAGAATCTCGTAGCGGCGCAGCGCCGCAAGGCGCTCCGCTTCGTCGAGACCCACGCCAGTCGAGCGGGTCAGCGAGGACGCCGCCTGGCGTTGCGGACTCAGGCGGGCGCGGTTGACATCGGGTGAATCGGCGTCGGATGCAGTCATGTCGCGACGGTAGGGCAAAGCCCAGCGGGTGGACGACAGCAGTGCCGACGACACAGATTCTGGCCGTGGATCCGGCAACTGCACGAAATGTTCGAAAGACTCGAGTGTTCCGAAAAGCACGTGTTGCTCGGGTTGCACGTCACGCTCGACGTGCTGGCGTACAAACGCCGGTTTCACGGAAGGCCCGGGTGTCGCACAAGGCGCGAGCGATTGGGCGCGCAGCCAGGTCGACTCCCGATCGAAAACATCCGTGACGCTATCGATTCTGCCGCGCCCGAAGTCGCTTGGCAATCGCGACGGCACCGCGCCTGCCGCACTGCCCTTGCTTTGGGTCATGCCCGCTGAGTCTCCGGCGCCGCCCAAGTCGCTGATGCCGTCAATGCCTTGCAGGTCGGCCGCGCCCGTCCGCCAGCGCGCGAGCGCGTGCTGCGCCGTTTGCGCGGCGTGTGCAATGTCGTCGGCGTCGTCCGTGGCGTGGGGCTTGGGCAGGGTGTGGCTCATGAGTGGGGGGTGGATGCGCTGTCGGGTTGGATTTCGAACGCTTCGCCGGTCTCGAAGAAGTTGCCGCCGGCGATATAGTGCAGGCTGCGCGAGACGCCGGGCTCGAACTGCCAGTGCCCGTTGCGAAACGCGCGCGGATCGGCCCATGCGGCCACGACTTCGCCGAGAAACAGGTCGTAGCGATCCTGATTGTGCGGCTCGGGAATCACGCGGCATTCCAGCCACGCCAGGCAGCCGTCGATCAGCGGGGCGGCAATGTGCGAGCCTGCGAAGGCCGTCACACCGGTGCCTTCGGCAAATTTGTCGGTGTCCCGTCCGGAGACCGAACCGACGGCCAGCGTCTCGCGGGCGATGCGGCGTGCGGGCACGTTCAGCGAAAACTCGCCTGAGGCTTCGACCAGTTCGCGCGTGAGCGTATTGCGGTCGATCACGACAGCGACCTTCGGCGGCGAGAAATCCAGCGGCATCGACCAGGCGGCCGCCATGACGTTGCGACGCCCCGCGTGAGCGCTGCCCACGAGGACGGTCGGGCCGTGATTGAGCAGACGGTAGGCTTTCGGGAGTTCGACGGGCAGGTGTTCGGTCATGGCAGGCAATCCGTGCAATCGAGAGGCATGGTATTGATCGAGCGGCTCATGATAGCGCGGCGGCGCAAGGGCGGGCCGTGCGCGCAACGAAGGCTGGCATGCAAACGGGGGGGCGCAAGCCCAATAGAAAAAAGGCGGCCCGCAGGGTTAGCTGCGGGCCGTGCAAACGGCACGGTGCGGGGAGCGCGTGCCGGATCAGATGTGAGCGCAGTATTTCATGCGTTCGTCCCAGTCCGGTCCCCGTCCGATCCTGTGTGCTTCCCTGTGCTTCACGCCGGATCCGATTGCCGCCGTCAGCGCCGCAGCGCGCGCGTCGAGCCCGGGATGCCTGATATCCCCGGCATCCCTGACGGCGCGCCACATCGGCCATATCCGCCATATCCGCCATATCCATTTCCTGCCCTTACGAATTGCGCCGCTCGGGACGTTGTCGCATTAAGATGCGCCAACGTCAAAATGGGAGTCCGTATGCGCAGGCTGATCGTCACTGCCTTGTTGGTCGGGGCGACAGGGATGCAGGGGTGTGCCACCTCGGTCCAAACGTTCTTGTTGGGCACCGCCGTCGGCGCTGCTGCCGTCGTTGGTGCGGCAGGGTGTTCGCTCGCCTGCCGCTAGCGCTGTGCGGCGTCTGTCGACGCCAATCGTCCGAGCCGCGTCCTGCGCGTGCCTGATCGGCGCGCCTTCCGGCACATCGCGAGCAAGCCTCGATCATGCCCCGATCACGCCCCGATTGTCCGGATCACCGGTTCGCAGTCGATGGGGAAATTGACCGAATTGGCGATGTAGCACTTCTCGTGCGCGGCGTGATGCAGGTGTTCTGCCAGTGCAGTATCGCCACCCGCGCGAATCGTGACGTGCGGACGCAGCACGATGCGCGTGAAGCGCCCCCCTGCGGCCGTCTCGATCATTGTGCCCAGTGCGTCGTCCCGGTACTGCTCGACCACGACGCCCGCTTCGGCGCACAGATGCAGATACCAGAGCTTATGGCAGGCGCTGGCCGACGCGACCAGCAGATCCTCGGGATTCCAGCGTGCCGCATCGCCGCGAAAAGCGGGGTCGGCCGAGCCGGGAATCGGTGGCTTGCCGTCTACGCGAATCTCATGATCGCGCCCGTATGCGCGATAGCCCGAGGTGCCGCTGCCCTGATTGCCGGTCCATTCCACATCGACACGGTACTCGTGTTCGCCTGATGTCATGACTTGTCTGCGTGCTTGTCTTGGTTGAGGGATCGCCGCCGTCTCAAGCCAGCGGTTCGGTCGTCAGTGCGCGCGTGAGACCGTGCATCGGGCGACGCATCGCGACATCGAAGGGATTGGTCTGCGGGCCGATCAGCTCGGCCTGACGCCGCAGCAATTCCACCACCATCGGCAGACGATCCTGCGACAGGCGCGCAGCCAGCGTGCCCACGCTCAGCGCGGCGACCGCGTGCCCGGTGCGATCGAACACCGGCACGGCGACCCCGGCCATGCCGTCGAGCACGCCGCTGTTGCTCCCGGCATACCCCAACTGGCGCACCCGTTCGATTTCGGTGCGCAGATAAACCTCGTCGAGCACCCCATAGCCGCGTAGTCGCGGCACGTTGAAGCGAATGATCTCCTCGCGCTCGGCTTCCGGCAGGAACGCCAGAATCGCAAGACTGCCCTGACCGACGCCCAACGCCACGCGTCCGCCGATATCGCCGGTAAACGAGCGGATGGGGAAGGGGCCTTCGCACATGTCGAGGCACACGGCGTCGAAACTGCTGCGCACGAGCAAAAAGATCGTGTCGCCAAGACTCGCGCAAAGTCGCAGCAGTGACGGGCGGCACAGCGTTCGCATGCCGCTCGGGTTGCCCGCCTGGGCGGCCATCGCGAAGAAGTCGATGCTTAGCCGGTAGAGCTTGGACGTCTCGTCCTGTTCTACCACCTGCTCGGCGATGAGGGCGTGAAGAATCCGGTGCACCGTGGCCTGGCTCAGGCCGACGGCCTTGGCGATGTGCGTGACGCGCTCGCCTTCGGGTTTGGCGGCGCCCAGTGCGCGAATGACGGCAAACGTGCGTTGCAAAATACCCGCACCGGCGGATTCTGCGGGCGAGGTGTCCTTCACGTCGGTTGTGCGTGGTGAATCAGAGGTGCTCATGGGGGTCTCTAGTATTCCGTCAAACGGAATATTAGCGTAAGCCAATATGGATTGAAAACTGGCATGGCACCGAGAAACCGGCAAAAACAACCAATAATCACCATAAATTAGGGATTATCCCGAGACGCTGACGCGAAACGAAAGCGGTTGTTCATCCGCCAAACATTCCGTGAAATGAAATAATATGAAAATTTATCTCATTTCGTGGAATCGTTATCTTGCGGCATGCAATTTGGCTCGCTACTGTTCGGTGCAATTGCATTTCATGTGGCGCGCGTGCGCCCCAAAGGTAGTGACCATGTCTTTTCTGACTTTGACGGATGTTTCCAAGACGTTTGGCGAGTTGAACGCTGTCTCGAACGTCAACCTCTCGGTGGAGAAAGGCGAGTTTGTCTCGCTGCTCGGGCCTTCGGGCTGCGGCAAAACCACCACGTTGCAGATGATCGCGGGCTTCGTCGAAGCCACCACCGGGCGCATTACGCTCGACGGGCGCGACATCACCAACATGCGGCCGAACAAGCGCGGGCTGGGCATCGTGTTCCAGAGCTACGCGCTGTTCCCGCACATGACGGTGGCGGACAACGTCGGCTTCGGTCTGGAAATGCGGGGTGTCGACAAGGCGGAGCGCAAGGACCGCATTCGCGAGGCGCTCGCACTGGTGCGGCTCGACGCCCTCGGCCATCGATTCCCGCGCGAACTCTCCGGTGGTCAGCGTCAACGTGTCGCGATCGCGCGTGCGGTGGTGATCGCGCCGCCCGTGCTGTTGCTCGACGAGCCGATGTCGAACCTCGACGCGAAGCTGCGCGAGGACATGCAGTTCGAGCTGCGCTCGATCCAGCGCAAGATCGGCACGACCACGATCATGGTCACGCACGACCAGTCCGAAGCGCTGTCGATCAGCGATCGCGTCGTGGTCATGGAGGCCGGTCGCATCACGCAGGTCGACACACCGTACCGGGCCTATGAGCGTCCGGAAACGCCGTTCGTCTCGCAGTTCATCGGCAAGGCGAATATGCTGGCAGGCCGTGTGGCGGCGCGCGACGGCGAGCATCTGCACATTGCGCTGGGCGCACAACTGACGCAGCGCACCGCACTCACGGATCTCTCTCCGCGCGACCGGAGCATGGCTGTGGGCGATGCCATCACCATGTGTCTGCGGCCTGAAAAGGTTCGCCTCTGCGCGCCCTCGGCGGGCCGTTTGTCGGCCACGGTGACGAGCCGTTTCTTCCTTGGCAGCCAGTGGCTGTATCGGGTGGACAGCGAACTGGGCGAAGTGCTCGTGTGCTGCCAGAACGAAGGCGGCGAGCCGTTGAACGAAGGGTCGCCGGTCGGTCTCGACTGGCATCCGGAATCGGTGCGCTTCGTTGCCGCAGGAGCTTGCACCCATGGCTGAGACCCTGCAAGTGCCGCACACGGACACCGCGCCCGCCGCGCGCGCGCCGTGGCAAGCCTATCTGCCGATGTGGGTGATGAGTGCGCCGGCCATGCTGCTGTTCGTGGCGTTGGTACTCATTCCGTTGCTGATGACGCTCGCGCTCACGTTTTATCAGTTCGATCCGGCAAGCGGTCCGATCGCGGCGTTCCAGTTCGAGAACTATAAGGAAGTGCTGTTCGACGCGTACTTCCACACGATCTTCCTGCGCACGTTCGGCATTTCGCTGACGGTGACGGCGATCTGCGCCGTGGTGGGCACGTTCGAGGCCTACGTGCTCTCGCGCATGGGCGATCCGTGGCGTTCGCTGTTTCTGCTGGTGATTCTCTCGCCGCTGCTCGTGTCCATCGTGGTGCGCGCGTTCGGCTGGAGCATGTTGCTGAGCTCCGGCGGCCTGATCAATCAGGCGTTCGGGCTGGTCGGCATGGGGCCGTTCAAGATGGAGTACACCAACTTCGCCATCGTCGTCGCGCTCTCGCACGTGATGCTGCCGTTCATGGTGATTCCGGTGTGGACATCGCTGCAACGTCTCGATCCGCAGACCGAGAACGCGGCGCTCTCGCTCATGGCGTCGCCCGCGACCACGTTGCGTCGCATCGTGCTGCCCCAACTGGTGCCCGGCATTCTCTCGGGCAGCCTGATGGTGTTCGGTCTGTCGGCCAGCGCCTTCGCGATTCCGAGCCTGCTGGGTGGCCGCCGTCTCAAGGTCGCCGCCACCGCCGTGTACGACCAGTTCCTGAGTTCGCTGAACTGGCCGCTCGGCGCGACCATCGCTGTCCTGCTGCTCGTGGCGAATCTGATCGTGATGCTGACGTACTACCGTCTGCTCGATCGCCGCTATTCGCGAAGCATGGGCTAAGGCCGTCCACGTCTGTCGCAGAAAAGAACACACTCGCCATCATGCGTAAAAACAGTCCCCTGGCGCTCGCGTTCCACACGCTCGTCATCCTCTTCGTGCTCGCCCCGATGATCATCGTGGTGCTGGTCGCGTTCACGCCGGAGCAAACGCTCTCGTTGCCCACGCGTGGTATTTCGCTGCGCTGGTTCCGCGCGATTCTCGACTATCCCGACTTCATCGAGTCGTTTTTCACCAGCCTGAAGCTCGCGTTCATCTCGGCCACGCTCTCGCTCGTGATCGCGTTGCCCGCCGCGCTGGCCATCGGCCGTTCACGCTTCCCGGGACGCAACTTCCTCAACGGTCTGCTGCTCTCGCCGCTGGTGATTCCGGGCCTCGTGCTCGGCATCGCGCTGCTGCGGTTCTTCGCGATGCTCGGTGTGACCGGCTCGTTCGGCGCGCTGATTTTCGCCCACATGATCATCGTGACGCCGTTCATCATGCGTCTCGTGCTCGCGTCGATCAGCGGTCTGGATCGCAGCGTCGAAAATGCAGCGGCCTCGCTGGGCGCCGGTTCATGGACGACGTTCCGCCGTGTGACCATGCCGATGATTCTGCCCGGCATTACCGGCGGCTGGCTGCTCGCGTTCATCAACAGCTTCGACGAACTCACCATGTCGGTCTTCCTCACGGCGCCGCAAACCGTCACGCTGCCGGTGCGCATGTACATGTACGCGACCGAATCGATCGATCCGATGATGGCGTCCGTCTCCGCGCTCGTCATTGCGGTGACGCTCGGCGCGATGCTGCTGCTCGACCGCATTTACGGCCTGAATCGCATTCTGATCGGCCAGCATTGAACGCGCGCTCACCGACGACTCCTATGTCCAGTTCTTCCCCATTCTCCCAATCGTCGCGCGCGGAAGGGCAGTCGGCCGGCCAGCCGCAGATGATGCGTCTGGCCGAGACCTCCCGCTCGACGGTCACGTTCTATATCGACGGCCAACCGGTGCAGGCGCTCGCGGGCGACACGCTGCTTACCGCCATCCTCACGTATCAGCGGCACGTGCGCATCAGCGAGTTCAGCGGCACGCCGCGTGCGGGCTTCTGCCTGATCGGCGCTTGTCAGGATTGCTGGGTGCGTTGCGAGACGCCGCCCGCCGGTGGTGGCGACGCCCAGCTCTCGCGGCTGCGTGCCTGCTCGACGACGGTGCAGGCGGGCATGCGTATCGTGACGCGCGCTGCCGACGTCGACGAAATCCACGGAGGCTCGCATGACTGAGCGCGCCGAAAGCCGCAACGCCGCCGATGGCACGAGCGTCGTGATCGTCGGCGCAGGCCCCGCAGGCATTCGTGCGGCGCAGACGCTCGTCGCGGCGGGGGTGCGTCCGGTGGTGCTCGACGAGAACATGCGCTGGGGCGGCCAGATCTACCGTCAGCCGCCTGCCGACGCAGGATTCGCGCGCAGCAAACAGGCGTTGTACGGCTTCGAAGCCGCCAAGGCCGACGCCGTCCACCACGCGATGGCGACGTTATTGCCGCACGTCGACTACCGTCCTGAAACCCTCGTGTGGGCCTGCGATCCGAAGCGGCTCCACACGATGCATGGCGGCCGCGAAACGGCGGTGCCGTTCAGCCATCTGATCATTGCCAGCGGGGCGACGGATCGCGTGCTTCCGTTGCCGGGCTGGACACTGCCGGGGGTATACACCCTCGGCGGCGCGCAGGTCGCGCTCAAGGCGCAGGGCTGTGCGATCGGCGAGCGCGTCGTGTTCGCCGGCACCGGACCCCTGCTGTACCTCGTGGCGTACCAATATGCGAAAGCCGGGGCGAACGTCGCTGCCGTGCTCGACACCAGCGCGTTCGTCGCGCAGGCAAAGGCCGCGCCGCGACTGCTCAATCAGCCATCGACGTTTGCCAAGGGCGTGTACTACGTGGGATGGCTGCGTGCACGCGGCGTGCGCATCGAAACCGGCGTGACGCTCGACGGCATCGACGGCGCCGCAGGCGTGCGCGCGATTCGCTGGCAGCGCCATGGCCGGGAGCATTCGCTCGAATGCAGCGCCGTGGGGCTGGGCTACGGCCTGCGTCCGGAAACGCAACTCGCCGATCTGGCCGGTTGCCGATTCGTCTTCGACGAACTCAACCGCTGCTGGCTGCCCGAGCGCGATGCGGCCGGCCGCAGTTCGCAGCCGGGGATTTATCTGGCAGGCGACGGCGCAGGCATTGCCGGCGCCGACGCCGCCGAACTCGCCGGACGCCGCGCCGCACTCGCGCTCATCGAAGACCTCGGCGTTGCTGCGCCCGTCATGCCGGATGCGCCCGACGCCGCCGCCATCGAGCGCAAGCTCGCGAGCATCCGGCGCTTTCGCGAAGGCATCGAGCGAGCGTTCGCCTTGCCCGACGATCCGGCCGTGCACTGGCCCGACGACATGCTCGTGTGCCGATGCGAAGAAGTCACCGCGCGCACGTTGCGTGACTGCGCCCGTCTGGACGGCGTGACCGAAATCAACCGCCTCAAGGCGCTCACGCGAGTGGGCATGGGCCGCTGTCAGGGCCGCATGTGTGGCGAAGCGGCGTGTCATGTGCTGGCTGAGGCGAGCGGGCAGACGCTGGCCCAGGTGGGACGTCTGCGTGCGCAGGCGCCGATCAAACCGATTCCGATTGCCCCGATGCTATTCGACGAGAATGTCGCCGTGATCCCCGAGGAGGCGCGCGATGAGTGAGGTGCGTAAGCCTTTGCATTACGACGTGGTGGTCGCCGGGGGCGGGTTGGTGGGCGCGTCGGCCGCGCGAGCGCTGGCCGAGCGTGGCCTGAAGGTCGCGCTGTTCGAGCGACGCTATTGCGGCGCGCAGGCCAGCGGTGTGAACTACGGCGGCGTGCGCTGCCAGGGGCGTTCCGAAGCACAATTGCCGCTCGCGATGCGCGCGCGCCGGATCTGGGATCGTCTGCCGGCGCTCATCGGGATCGACGGCGAATTCGTGCGCTCGGGCCACTTGCGTCTCGCGCGTCGCGAGAGCGATCTCGAACCGCTCGACCGGTGGTCCGCGATGGCCGCCAACTACGGGCTGTCGACCACCGTGTTCCGCGGGGCGGAGTTTCGTCGGCGCTTTCCATGGCTGGGCGACGGCGCCGTCGGCGGCTCGCTGTGCATGACCGACGGTCACGCGAACCCGCGTCTGGTCTCGCCGGCGTTCGCCCGCGCGGCACGCGCACTTGGCGCGCACGTGCGCGAACTCACCCCGATTACCTCGATCGCGCATGATGGTGTGCGCTTCCAACTGACGGCGCAGCCCGAAGCGGGCGACGCCCTGCATGTGAGCAGCGACTGGTTGCTCAATACGTCCGGCGCATGGGCGAATCACATCGCCGGCACGTTCGGCGAGCGCGTGCCGATGCATGCCATCTATCCGAACATGTGGGTGACGGAGCCGTTGCCGAAATTCGTCGGCCACAATCTCGGCGTCTACGGCGGCGGCGTATACGCGCGTCAGGTCGAGCGAGGCAATTGCGTGATCGGCGGGGGGCGCGGTACCGGCAACGGCGAATACGCCCAGCCGTCGGCCGACACCACGCGTGCAGTGATGCGCGAGGCGTGCGCCTTGCTCCCGGCGTTGCGCAACGCGTTGCTGATTCGCACCTGGAGCGGCGTGGAAGGCGAGACGCCCGACGACAACCCGATTATCGGCATGAGCCGCACGACACCGCGTCTGGTGCATGGCTTCGGCTTTTCGGGCGGCGGTTTTCTGCTGGCGCCCGGTGTCGGCGAAGTGCTGGCCGATCTGGTCACGCAGGGCGAGACGGCCACGCCGATCGGCGCCTTCGCCGTCGACCGGTTCGCGAAAGTCGGCGTGGCCGCTTGAGGAGCCCCGGACATGCCCGACGTTCAGCGTCCGTCCACAACTTACCTTCCTAATCCCCTGGAAAACGCAAGGAGAACCACGATGAAGCTATCCCGTAAGGTCGTCATGTGCGCTGCGGCGCTGGCATTAGGTGCGAGCAGCGCCGCCTGGTCGCAGTCCAAAACGCTTTACATCGGCATGAATGGCGGCCCGATGGAAAAGGCTTACACGAGCCAGATCTTCCCGGAATTCGAGAAGGCCAACAACGTGAAGGTCGTGGTGGTGCCGGGGACGTCGTCGGACGTGCTCGCCAAGCTGCTTGCCAACCGCAACAGCCCGCAAATGCATGTCGTGTTCCTGGACGACGGCGTGATGGCGCGCGCCATCGGCATGGGCGTGTGCCAGAAGCTCGACGATTCGCCCGTGCTCAAGGAGTTGCTGCCCTCGGCCCGTGTGAAGGACGACATGGGCGCCGGCGTGCAACTCGGCATGACCGGTATCGGCTATAACACCAAGCTCTTCAAGGACAAGGGCTGGGCCGCCCCGACGTCGTGGACCGACTTCGCCGATCCGAAGTACAAGGGCAAGGTCGTGTTCCAGTCGGCCTCGAGCAGCACCTTCGGTCTGCACGGTTTCCTCGCGCTGAACCGCATCTGGGGCGGCAGCGAGACGAACGTCGAGCCGGGCTTCACGAAGTGGGCGTCGACCGTCGGCCCGAACGTCGTCGAGTACATCCCGAACTCGGCCAAGCTCTCGGAAATGATCCAGACCGGTGAGGCCGCGATCTTCCCGCTGACCCCGACGGCCGTCAGCGATCTTCAGGACAAGGGCATCCAGGTCGGCTACGTCGCCCCCAAGGAAGGCGCCGTGCAGTTGCTCGTCGACCTGTGCGTCGTGAAGAACAGCCCGGATAACGCCATGGCGCAGAAGCTCGCGCAATACCTGCTCTCGGCCAAGGGACAGTCGCTGGCTGCCGCTGCCGGCGCCTATATCCCGACCAATTCGCAAGCGACCATTCCGCCGTCGATGCAAAAGCGTCTGGGCAAGCTCGACGACTTGACCAAGAATATCGCGACGGTCGATTGGGAGGCCATCAACCAGCGCCGCGCCCAGTGGGATCAGCGCTGGAACCGCCAGATCGAGCAGTGATAGTATGGGCTTGCGCCGCCACCTCGTCTAGTGCGCAGTGCAAGCCCCCGAACGAACGACGCCGGGCACCTTGGGGTGGCCCGGCGTCGTCGTTTCTGCGGTGTCGTGCGGTGAGGCGCGTTTCGGCTACATCACGTCGGCCTTCGCGGCGAGCCGGTGGAAGGCCCCGATCAACTGCTCATGATCGGTCGGCATCAGCAGCGCATGAGCGGGTTCGTCGAGCATCAGGTAGCCGAGGCCCCAGGAGGAGAAGGCGCCGAGTTGGCGCGGCGTGCCGTCGAGCAATACCTGAATCGCGCAATGGTGGCGCGACGCCTCGATGCGCGCACGGGCGTCGGCGATGGCGCGAGCCGGTCCTTCGATGTACTGATAGAAAGTCGTGCCGTCGTAGAGCAGCACGCCGGTCACGCCATGGGTGTCGTTGAAACCCCGGGAGTGAACGATGATTTTCGAGAGCGCGACCGGATCGAGATCCGGCAACGCCCGGCTAATGTATGCGTAGCACTCGCTCATTGTTTTTGGTCTCTCCCCCTCTAAGGCCCGATACCCGCCTTGACACGCCTTTAAGCGCCTTTAAGCGCCAGCGAATCGGAACGTCGGCACCTCGGCACCGCGGCACCCCGGCATCAGGGCGGTGCGATATTGACGTCGACTTTGCGTCACCGCGCATTAGAATACTCCAAGTGCGATGCCCGGGAAGCTCATTCGCCATGCCAATCAATTATCTACGCGGTTTCACCCAGCCGGTGCGCACGGACGCGGCGAACCGGCGTTTGGGGTGCTCGCTCGCGTTCGTGGCCGGGGCGGCCAACGCCGGCGGTTTTCTGGCCGTAGGTCAGTACACGTCGCACATGTCGGGCATCGTGGCGTCGCTGTCGGACAATCTCGTGCTCGGCGAAGTCTTGCTGGTGCTCGCCGGGTTGAGCGCTTTGCTCGCGTTTGTGCTGGGCGCGGCCACGTCGGCCGTGCTGATTCATTGGGGGCGGCGGCACCACACGCACAGCGAATACGCCGCGCCGCTCATGTTCGAGGCGGTGCTTCTGCTGACGTTCGGCATGATGGGGGCCAATCTCGAGGCGCACCGGCTGTTTTACGCGCCGGCGACCGTCGGCTTGCTGTGCTACGTGATGGGGTTGCAAAATGCGATCATCACCAAGATTTCCCGGGCGGAGATTCGTACCACGCACGTCACCGGTCTTGTCACCGACATCGGGATCGAGCTGGGCAAAATGGGCTACTGGAACCGGCCTGGCGTGGCGCAGGATTTGCCGCACGTGGCGGGCGACCGGCAGAAGCTGCGCCTGCTGTGCGCCTTGCTGGGCATGTTCTTTCTGGGTGGACTGGCGGGCGCGCTGGGCTTCAAATACTTGGGCTTCGTCGCCACGATTCCTCTGGCGGTCGTGTTGATCATGCTGGCCATCGTGCCGCTGCTTGACGATTTCTCGCATCACTCTCGCAATACAAGGCATCCTCATTAATCCACTGGTCGATTATCCCTGTCGGGCCATTCGCTATGACCACACCTTCGGGCATTCCCGGTTTGCGGCATTGGGTCGGAGAGCGGCTACGCGCGCTGTTCGATAAATTCGACGACTATCCGTCGATGATCGGCGTCATCGGCACCGCGATTGCCATCGCGATTCTGCTCGGCGTCTCGCTGCTGTTGCGTGCCGACCGGCAGGCGCGCTATGCGCACGCGCTCGAACGCGCGCAAAGCGTGGCGTCGGTGGTGGCCACGAGTCTGGGCGGCAATATCGCCATCTATGATGCCCTGCTCAAGGAGATGGTCCGCGAGGCCGAAGACCCCACGACGCCGTTGTTCCCGGAGCGCGTGCGCGATCGGGTGCGCTTTGGGCAGACGCTGAGCCGCGATTTCCTGGACGACGCCTACGTCGTCGACAAGACGGGGCAAATCGCGGCGCCGCTGGATGGGGCGCCGACCGTGACAGTGAACGTAGCCGACCGCGATTACTTCCGCTCGCACGCCGCCAGCCCGTCGCTCGGGCTATACATTTCGCAACCTTACGAGTCGCGCACCCACGGCGGCGTGCTCTCGGTGGCGCTCACACGGCGTATCTCGTCCCCCGACCATGCGTTCTCCGGCGTGGCGGTGCTGGCGTTGCGGCTCGACCACCTCGGCGCATTGGTGAGCGATGTCGATTCGGCCGATCTGCGTTCCATCGACGTGGTGGAAGAGAAGGGGACGGTGCTGGCCTGCGCGCCCTGTGCGGGGGCGCGGCCCGGCGCGCTTGTGACCTTGCCGGGCGATGCCGCGCGCAATGGCGACCTGACGGCGGCGCTGTCGTTTCCCCGGGGCATGGACGCTGCGGATTACCGATCGGTGCGCGTGCCGGGCGCGTCGATGTACGTCGTGGTCACGCCGTCGACACAGGCGCTCATGCGCGAGTGGCAACGACAGATGTGGATATTGAGTACGATTGCGATCGCATGCGCTGCAACGCTGATCGCCGGTTCCTGGCTGCTGGCGGCAGCGATCCGCACTCGGGTGAGCGCCGCGCAACGGCTCATGAGTCTGAGTGTGACCGACGGCCTCACCGGGCTGGCCAACCGTCGGGCGCTCGACACGAAACTTGCCGCCGAGTGGCGACGGGCGAAGCGCTCGGGCAGTCCGCTCTCGATTCTGTTCGTGGACATCGATCATTTCAAGCATTTCAACGACACTTACGGCCATTCGGTCGGCGACGACGTGCTGCGCGCCGTCGCCAAGAATATCGGGGGCCATGTGCGGCGCGACAGCGATATGGCGGCGCGCTACGGGGGCGAGGAGTTCGCGGTGGTGCTGCCCGATACCGATGCGCAGGCGGCCGCCGTGATGGCCGAGCAGGTGCGGCGCGACATCGAACGTCTGCACATCAATCACGTGGGGAGCGCCACGGGCATGGTGACGGTCAGCGTCGGCGCGGCGACCGGTGTGGCCGACGAGTGCGACAGCGCGCAGGCCATTCTCAAGGCGGCGGACGAGCAGCTTTTCGTCGCCAAGCAGAGCGGCCGTAATCGCATCAGCACGGTGGTGCTGCGGGCGAGTTCATCCGCCGGCGAGGCCCCGGACACCACGCCCACATCGACTTAGGAGACGCTGCCCGATGTCCAGGTGTCGGCCGCACGGATCCCATCACCCGCGCCATCGCGGATCTCTTCCCGGATCTTATGCAGGCAGGCGCGCGTGATCGCGTTGCACCGCCTGACGCGGCGATGCCATCGGATGACGCAATCGAATGCCCCCCGAGTCGTCACAGGCGCAGTGGCAACTGTGATGAATACAAGGCGACAATGCGCATGGCTGCTGAGACAATTCAGCTATCGACCGACATGCCTTGATTCGCCGACACCTGATTCGCCAAAGGGCAGCCAACATGAATCGCACTCCGTATCCGTACAGCATCCAATACAGCAACGCCTATCGCATCAGGTGTTTCGCGGCCTGTCTGTGCCTGGCCGGCACGCTGGTCTTTGGCCAGGCTCACGCCCAGTCGTATCTCGGCGCGGGCGATCTCGGCAGTATCCGTGAGTCGAACCAGACGCCTGCCGTGAGTCCCGCCGTGGCGGCGCTCGGGGGGCAGACCGCCGCCGTTACCGATGCGCACGGCGCGAGCGCCAGCATCAACCGCACGGCAAGCGAGCGCAACGGCGCATCCACCGGACCGAGCCCTCAGGAAGTGCTTGGGCAGCGTCGGGCGCTCGACACACGCGATATGCAGCATCCGCGCCAGACCCAAACGTTCGACAGCATCGCCCGGCCGTCCCGGCCGGAGTGAGGCGGCGAGCGTCAGTCGGCCATTGCGGGAATGGCGCCCTCCTGGAAGAGGACACGCGGCGCGTCCATCGTGCCGTCTTCTTCGTCGACCAGCACTTCGTAGGCGGCGATACCGGCGAATCCCGAGGCCATCGACTGCGCGATACGTACCGCGCCGAATTCCGTGCTCGCCTGACGCAGCTCGCCGGGTTGCAACACGCCGTCTTTGTTCTTGCGATATGGCACGACGATGAACTTGATGGATTTGGCGTCGCTCATGGTGTCCCTCTCGAGGAAGTTGAATGATGGGGAATGTAGCATGAGGACTGTATAAAAATACAGTGGTCGGAGACGATTTTTTGCCAAACAACATCCCGTAATGCCTACATAACTAGTCAATATTCGTATATTCCATCGCCTCTTGATAGCCTGTGGTTCTAATCGCGAATTGTTTCCCACCAACTCGCGACCAAAATGACAAGTATTGAGAGCATCGAATGAATGCAGGCAATCTGATTTCGGCGAACCGACTCAAAGACGGTCTGGTCGTCTGGCTGGACGAGCAACATCACTGGGTGGACGATCTGACGCAGGCGCACGTGTTTGATGCGGACGGTCTCGATCGGGCGCAAGCCGCCGCCAAGGCCTCTGTCACGGCCAATCTCGTTGTGGATCCTGTGCCGCGTCCGGCCGAAATCGGCGAGGCCGGCCCGGTGCCGGTGGACTTCCGGGAGCAACTGCGCTCGCGCGGCCCGTCGGTGCGAGAGGACCTCGGCAAGCAGGCAAGCGGCGAAGGCGTGCATGCGGCGCTTGCCGACGCGCCCGCGCTGAGCGTTGCCCCAGAACATGCCGGGATCTATCGCTACGATCCGTCGGAGCGCGAATACCTCAAGGACCGCGCAAAGGAGTTCGGCCAGCAAGTGGCTCGCCGCCTGAGCGGCGAACTGAGCGAAGACGACTTCAAGGTCTACCGTCTGATGAACGGCCTGTACCTGCAACTGCACGGTTACATGCTGCGTGTGGCGATCCCGTATGGCACATTGAGCGCGGTCCAGTTGCGTCAGCTCGCATTCGTGGCGAATCGCTACGACAAGGGGTACGGCCACTTCACCACGCGTCAGAACCTGCAATTCAACTGGCCGACGCTGACCGACTCGCCGGACATTCTGTCGGCGCTGGCGGATGTCGACCTGCACGCCATTCAGACGAGCGGCAACTGCATCCGCAACGTGACTACCGACCAGTTCGCCGGTGCGGCGAAGGACGAAGTGGTCGATCCGCGCGTGTACGCGGAAATTCTGCGTCAATGGTCGACGGACCATCCCGAATTCACCTATCTGCCGCGCAAGTTCAAGATCGCGATTACCGGCGGTCAGACGGACCGGGCCGCAGTGCGGTTTCATGACATCGGCATTCTGGCGCGCACGAACGAGCAGGGCGAAGTCGGGTTCCAGATTTATGCCGGTGGCGGTCTGGGCCGAACGCCGATCGTCGGCACGCTGGTGCGGGAGTGGTTGCCCGAGGCCGACCTGCTGCGCTTTGTCGAGGCGATTCTGCGCGTGTACAACGCGCTGGGCCGTCGCGACAACATTTACAAGGCGCGCATCAAGATCCTCATCAAGGAAATGCAGCCGGCGAAGTTCATCGAGATGATCGAAGAAGAGTTCGCCCGCATCGCTCAGACGCATCGTCCCCTGGCAGACGACGTCATCAAGGCAATCGGCGAGCGCTTCGTCGTGCCCGAATTCGCGACGCTGCCGGCGCAATCGAGCGTGTTTGCGCAGGCTTACGAAAGCGATATCGCCTTCAAGCACTGGGTTGACGCTTGCACGCATGAGCACAAGGTGCCGGGCTATATCAGCGCTGTCGTGTCGCTCAAGCCGGCCGCCGGTATTCCGGGCGACGCCAGCGCGCAGGAGATGCTCGTGCTGGCCGATCTGGCGGACCAGTATTCATTCAGCGAATTGCGCGTGACGCACGAGCAGAACCTCGTGCTGCCGCACGTCAGGCTCGACGATCTGTATGCGCTTTGGGCGCAATTGAAGGCTGCGGGACTGGCTACGCCGAACATCGGCCTGATCTCGGACGCCATCGCCTGCCCGGGGCTGGACTACTGCGCGCTCGCCAATGCACGATCGGTGCCGGTGGCGCAGCGTATCGCATTGCGCTTCACCGAAGCGCAGCAGCGCGACATCGGTCCGGTGACGCTCAACGTGTCCGGCTGCATCAACGCTTGCGCGCATCACCATGTGGCGCACATCGGGATTCTCGGGGTGGACAAGGCGGGCAAGGAAAACTATCAGATCACGCTGGGTGGCTCGGCGGACGACAACGCGGCCATTGGCAAGATTCTCGGCCCGGGCGTGTCGTACGAGGCGGTGCCCCAGGTGATCGAAAACATTCTCGAACGCTATCTGGAACTGCGTCACGAGGGTGAGCGCTTTATCGATACGCTGGGACGTGTCGGCGCGGAAGCATTCAAGGGAGCTTTGCATGTTGATTGATCGTAACGGACTGCCGGCCGAGGACGTCTGGACCTATCTTGGCGCAGATGCGCAATTCTCGCCGGACGCCGCGAACCCGATCCGTAGCGAAAGCGTGCTGCCGCTCGACGCATGGCTGGCCGCGAACGAGCAGGGCGTGGCGCCTGCGGGCATTCGTGTGCAGGGTCATGACGACCCCGAGCGCATTGCCGCGCTGCTGCCGCAACTCGAACTCGTCGTGATCGAATTCCCGAAGACGCGCGACGGCCGTGGCTTCACGCTGGCGAAGGTCCTGCGCGACAAATGGAATTTCCATGGCGCGATTCGCGCGGCTGGCCCGTTGCTGCCCGATCAGCTGGCGATGTTGTGGGCCTGCGGCTTCGACAGCCTGCTCTCGCCGTCAGAGGTGCCGACGGCGCGCTGGCGCGAGGCGGCACTTGCCGCCCAGGTCAGGGCGGGGCGTCCGCGCACGTTGCTGGCCCGGCTGACGGCCTGATCGGCGCCGTTCCCCCGGGCGTAGGGGGATTCGGGGGGAAAGCCAGCGGGAAAAGAAAGGCACAAACGCGTTTAGCGCGTTTGTGCCTTTTTCTTTGGATGTCTCTTTGGGCGCCGCTCCGCTGCCCCGACGATCGGGGCGCGTGGCAATGGCATCTTCCGGCGTTTGGTCATGCATTTGGATTGACGGGGCGTTGAACGGCAACGACGGGATGCCTGACGGATACTGCGGCGACGGCAAATTGCTTAACGATGTGTAGGAATATTTCGGGGGTGTGCGTCGTTATGGAGGGGAGAGCCGAAGCCGTGCGCGCCGCGTCGGCAAAGCAGTGAAGGCGCGTTTTACAGAGCAATAAGATCATGAACGCAACAAGACGTCTGTCGCTGCGCGCGCTCCGGTCGGGCGGGCGCCTGGCGGTGTTGGCGCTGGCCTTGTCCGGCGCGGCCGCCCGGGCTCAGGATTTTCAGGTGCGCGACGCCAAGGGCCTCGTGCTGAGCGATGCCGTGGTCTACCTCACCCCGGAAGACGGCAAAGTGCCTGCCGTGCGCCCTGCGCCGGCCTCCATCGTGCAGAACCACAAGCGGTTCATGCCGATGATCACCGTCGTGCAGAAAGGCGCGGCTATCGACTTTCCGAATCGGGACGACATCGCGCACGACGTCTATTCCCTCTCCGATGCGAAGCGCTTCGAGCTGAAGCTCTATCGCGGCGGATCCAAACAGGTGGTGTTCGACAAGCCGGGGGTAGTGACCATCGGCTGCAACATCCACGACATGATGATCGCGTATGTCGTGGTCGTGGACACGCCGTATTTCGCAAAGGCGGGCGACGACGGGCGCGGCGAGTTGCCGAAGGTGCCTGCCGGGCGTTACCGGGTCGCCGTGTGGCACCCGCGACTGGGCAATACCCCCGCGACCGTGGTGGGCACGTTTCGCTTGCCGGGTGACGCTTCCACCGCCGCGCCCGGCGCCGCGCCGCCGCTTTCCCTGACATTGCCGCTGCATGGGGAGTGAGGCGTGTCGTTCATTCCCGCAGTTCTGAGATGGCGCAGCAAAGCGGTTCGCCTCGGTGTGAGCCTTGGATGGTACCGCCTGCGCACGAAAATCACGCTGGTGTTCGTCGCGCTGATTCTGGTGGTGCTGGCCGTGATTCAGATGACGGCCAGCCGTGCGCTCAACGATGCATCGACCGCGCAACTCGACGAGCAACTCGCCGTCGGGCAGCGGGTGTTTTGCCGTGCGTTGCAGACCAAGGCGGACGAACTCACGCAGGTCGCGCAGGTGGTGACGGCCGACTTCGGTTTTCGTGAAGCGGTGGCGTTGCACGATCCGGTCACGATGCACTCCGCGTTGGAGAACGTGCGTGAGCGTGTGCATGCCGATGTGGCGTTACTTGTCGATCTGAATGGCGAGGTGATCGCCGATTCGCGCATTTCAGGCGTGCGGGGGGCCGTGAAGGCGGAGAGGCGCCTGGCGGGGGGCGGGCGTGAGCGGGGGGGAAGCGGTGGAAGGGATTTAAGGGAAGCAAGGGACGCAAGGGACCTAAAGGATCTGAGCGACTTGAGACGCGACGGCGCGGACCCGGCTCAGCCGCGAACGTCGCAAGGGCGGTTCGGGGGCAGGGCGGGGGCTTCGGCGTCGTCGATCGGCATGCTTGACGCACGCGCCTACGAGTTGGTGAGCGTGCCGGTCAAGGCGCCGCTGATCATCGGGTGGGTGACGATGGGGTTCTCGCTCGACGATGCGTTTGCGCGCGACATGCACGAGTTGTCCGGGCTCGAAGTGTCGTTGGTGCACCGGGGCGTGTCGGGGCAGTGGGAGGTCGTGGCGAGCTCGTTACACGCGTCGGACCGCGCCGCGTTGCAGGCGGCGCTCACGAACGGCCTCTTCCATATGACGGAGGACGCAGGCATGACGCGCGTCGCAGGATACGCGCTCAAAGTGGTGAATCTTTCGGGGGACGGTGCGCCTGTCGTGGCGGTGTTGCAGCGGTCGCTGACCGAGGCGGCGGGGCCGTTCCGTCAATTACGCTCGACGCTGTTGTGGCTGACGCTCGGCGGCATCGTGATCTCGATTCTCGGCGCTGCGCTGATCGCGCGTAGCGTGACGCGGCCATTGGCGTCGTTCGTGGATCTGGCGCGGCGTATCGGCAAGGGCGATTATGCCGCGGCGATCGACATACGGCGTCGCGACGAAACCGGCGATCTGGCCCGCGCGTTCGATTCGATGCGCAATGCGATTGCGCTGCGCGAGGAGCGGATCACGGAACTCGCGTATGTCGATACGCTGACCGGCTTGCCTAACCGGGCGGCCTTCAGTGAACGCATGCAGACGGATATCACGCAGGCTTATCAGGGCGGTGCGCCGTTTGCGGTCATTCTGATGGACATGGATCGCTTCAAGGATGTGAACGACACGCTGGGCCACCACGTGGGCGACCGTCTGCTGTGGGAGGCGGGGCATCGGTTGAGTACGGCTTTGAAAGACTCCGGGTATCTCGTCGCGAGACTCGGAGGCGACGAGTTCGCGATCCTCGTGCGCGGCGGCGATCAGGCGGCGGCGCATCGGTGTGCAACGCGTCTGGCGAGTGCGCTCGACGCGCCCATCGTTGTGGAGGGGCAAACGGTCGATGTCGGCGCGAGCTTTGGCATTGCCGTGTATCCGGATCATGGCGCTGACATGCATACGCTGCTGCGGCGTGCGGACCTGGCGATGTACGTGGCGAAGCGGTCGAATCTGGGTGTGGCCGTCTATGAGCCGGATACCGAGAGCCGCGACCGGGATCGGTTGTCCCTCATGAGCGATCTGCGCCATGCGATCGAGCATGGCGGGTTGTATCTGTGCTATCAGCCGCAGGTAGACCTGTCGGACGGACGCGCGGTACGGGTGGAGGCGCTGGTGCGGTGGCGTCATCCGAAGCGCGGCATCGTACCGCCGGCGGAATTCATTCCGTTTGCGGAGCAGACGGGGTTCATCCGCGTGATTTCGCGCTGGGTGGCGGCGGAGGCGGTCGCCGCGTGCGCGGCGTGGCATGCGCGGGGCGTGGTGGTCGGCATGTCGATCAACCTGTCGGCGCGCGATCTGGTCGATACCGACTTGCCCGACTATCTGAAGCGCGTGTTGCGCGAGCATGCGTTGCCGCCGCATTGGCTGTGCGTGGAGATCACGGAGAGCGCGTTGATGGACGATCCCGAGCAGGCGCTGATCACAATGCAGCGTTTGCACCGCATGGGGGTACGGATCGCGATCGACGACTTCGGCACGGGCTATTCGTCGCTGTCTTATCTGAAGCGCATGCCGGTCGAGGAAATCAAGATCGACCGCTCGTTCGTCAAGGGCATGGCGCATGAGCAGAACGACGCCCTGATCGTGCGCTCCACGATTGCGCTGGGTCACAGCATGGGCATTCGTATCGTGGCGGAGGGCATCGAGGATGCGGTGACGCTGGAGACGCTGCGAGCGCTGGGATGCGATTACGCCCAGGGTTATTTCCTGAGCAAGCCGTTGCCTGACAACGAGCTGGAGACATGGGCGCTGGCGTGGCAGGCGGAAAATGGGGAAAAAGGAGAGGTTTGCGTCAGGGGGGGCTGAGTCGCCGGCGATCAGCCTTTGCAGAGTTTGCGCAGCATTTCCGGGGTCAGCCGCCGGTCGGCGCAACGCAGGCCGGCGCCGGCGGCCGCTACGGCAGATAGCGTAATCTTGTCTTCCGCGCGGAGATGGTCGATATCAAGGGCGTGCGCGGGGATCGCGTACCACCATTGCACCCCCGTAATCTGATTACGACCGGCCTGCGCTTCGGTAAGCGGCGCGACCGGTGCGTGGATGAACGACGTCGTCTTTTGGGACAGGTGCATATAGATGCGCTTCTGGTCGTGAACACCGACGGCCTTGTTCTTCAGCGTATTCATATCCTTGCCGTTCTCGATCAGATGCAGCACCCCCGCGCTGTCGATATAGGAGACGTCGACATCCTTGTTCATCTCGCCTTTGTGCTCGTCGGTGTATTTCGAACCGCTGAAGACGACCTCGTCTTTCGCGAGCTCGTCGGGATGCACATGAAGAATGGCATCCAGCTCGGAGGTAATGCCCTGGAAGGAAAGCGGGATGCCTCCCTGTTTGCTGATGCCATAAAAGGCATCGAAGTATTGCCCGCCGCCGTCGAACGGGCTGTAGTCCGCGGGCTGGCCGGGCAAATCGCTGGTGATCATGCCGAGCGTCTTTCCGATGCCGACCCAGTCGTAAGGCAGGTTGAGTCGCCGGGCCTGGGCCAGTTTCTCGGCCTGCTGGAGAAATCTGGCGGCGGTTGCGGGGTCGAAGATTTCGACAAGCGCCAGTTTTCGACAGATCAACTGGGCCTTTTTGGTATCGACGATGCCGATGAAGGCAGCGGCAAACGGCACGAGGTTCCCGGTAAAGGCATCCCAGTCGCTTGTCCAGGCCTGCCGCGATGTCTTTAACGTGTAGGTGTTTATTTTCTCCAGAATCTTCGGTCGCTCGTCTTCTTCCCGTTTCGAGCGCACTTCGGATTTCGCTTTGCGGATCTCTGCGTTGATCGCGGCGAGCAGCGCCTTCATGTTGTGGAACTCTTGGGTTTTCCACGTTTCGTCCAGCAGCGTTGTCAGCGCTTCGGTGGAGAACCGGCGCGTGTAGTCCGCGACCTGCTTTGCGCCTGAGAACTCCGGGTTTTGCATCAGGACCAGGTAAGTTTGCTCGGCGAGTGTCGGGCGTTAAGTCGGGCGTTACCCCGGCCCAGAGGGATTGAGTTTGCCCGGCCGATTGCGCCATAACGAAAAAACCCGCACAGCCAAAGACTGTGCGGGTTTTTCAATTCTGGTCGGGGCGAGAGGATTTGAACCTCCGACCACCTGCACCCCATGCAGGTACGCTACCAGGCTGCGCTACGCCCCGTGAGAGATGCATCGTTAAGAAGCATCGCTCGAAAGAACGCGATTATAGCAGAGCTTTTTGCGAGAAAGATAGGGGACGTGCGCGTTAAGCGCATCTTTTTTTGTTCGCGTCGCTGCTGTGCGCATCAACTCATTGAATCGTCGCTGTTTTTCGCGAGTCCCCGGCTCGCCAATCGCTTCATCCGTGCCGTCTTGCCGCGCGATATCCCCATGATGGTTATCCCGAATGTCGAATTCGAAGGGCCTCACGATAATGGAAATCTGCCCATGTCCATTGCCCATCGAGGCTCGGAGGCAAGCGATGCCGCACACCCAGGGATTCGGCGACGCGCGTGACCTTCTGCTCGCGCAGCGCGCCCACTACGACGTGGCGTACCGTGATTTCCGCTGGCCAGTCCTTACCCGCTTCAATTGGGCGCTGGATTTCTTCGATCCCCAGGCAAAAGGCAACGACAATGCCGCCCTATGGATCGTCGAGGAGGACGCTCGCGAGGTGCGGCTGTCGTTCGCCGACATGTCGGCACGCTCCAATCGCGTCGCCAACTTCCTGCGCGACCGCGGCGTCGCCCGGGGTGATCGGGTGCTGCTCATGCTGCCCAATCAGGTGGAACTGTGGGATCTCATGCTCGCCTGCATGAAGCTCGGCGCCGTCATGATTCCCGCGACCACACTGCTTGCTGCAAACGATCTGGCCGATCGCCTCGAACGCGGACGCGTGCGTCATGTCGTCACCACGACGCGAGACGCGCCCAAGTTCGCCAATTTGCCCGGCGACTACGGACGCATTGCCGCGGGCGATCACCCGCCCGATGGCTGGATACCGCTCTCGCCCGCTTACGAGGCATCCGACGAGTTCCACCCCGAGGGCGTCACGCTCGCGACCGATCCGCTGCTGCTGTACTTCACGTCGGGTACGACGTCGCGCCCCAAGCTCGTGCTCCACACGCACCAGAGCTATCCCGTCGGCCATCTCGCTACGATGTACTGGATCGGCCTGCAGCCCGGCGACGTCCACTGGAACATCAGTTCGCCGGGATGGGCGAAGCACGCCTGGAGTTGCTTCTTCGCGCCGTGGAATGCCGGGGCCACCATCTTCATCTACAACTTCTCGCGCTTCGACGCCCGCGCCGCCCTTGAGACGGCGGCGCGCTGCGGCGTGACGACGCTGTGTGCGCCGCCGACCGTCTGGCGCATGATGATCCAGGAAGACCTGACCCGTCACGCCGTGAAGTTTCGTGAGCTCATCGGTGCGGGCGAGCCGCTCAATCCCGAGGTGATCGATCAGGTCAGACGCGCATGGAACATCACGATTCGGGACGGCTACGGGCAGACGGAAACCTGCTGCCAGATCGGTAACTCGCCGGGACAGGCCGTCAAGGCCGGCGCGATGGGACGGCCGATGCCGGGGTATCGCGTTGTCCTGCTCGATCCCGATGGCAACGAAGCCGACGAGGGCGAGGTCGCGCTGGTGCTCACGCCGCGCCCGACCGGTCTCATGCAAGGGTATGAGGACGATCCGGACAAGACTGCCGACGCCATGCGCGACGGTTACTACCACACCGGCGACGTCGCCATGCGTGACGAGCGTGGCTATTTCACCTACGTCGGCCGCGCCGACGATGTCTTCAAGGCGTCCGACTACCGTATCAGTCCCTTCGAACTCGAAAGCGAAATCATCAAACACCCGGCGGTGGCCGAAGCCGGTGTCGTGCCGAGCCCGGACCCGGTGAGGCTGGCCGTGCCGAAAGCCTTCGTCGCACTACGCACCGGCTTCGAGGCGAACGACAAACTCGCGCTCGACATTCTGCGTTTTTGCCGCGATCAACTCGCGCCGTACAAACGCATTCGCCGCATCGAATTCTGTGACTTGCCCAAGACGATCTCCGGCAAGATCCGACGTGTGGAACTGCGCCGCACGGAAGAGGGGCGCAGCCTCGAACTGCGCCGCGACAGGGAGTTCTGGGACGTCGACTTCGCGGATTTGAAATGACGTGAGGCGATCCGTCCTGCACAGCCTCGCTTCGCCGTCGGCCAGCGCGGCGCGATATGGCGTGCACAACGGGGCGGTCGTACCATGGCGCGACGCAACGTGGCGCCCCCCGGCAGGCCGGCACCCGACCCCGAACCTGGCACCTCAGCGCATGTGCTGAATCACCAACTCTGCGCCGAGCATGGCGAGGCCCACGAAGAAGCTGTTCCGAAACACCGGCGCACTCACGCGGTTTCGTACCCACTGCCCGAGAAACATCCCGCCCAGCGCCGGGGCCAGCGCCAGCAGCGAGACGCCGATCGCATGCCCATGGAAGACGCCGTCGCGCGCCAGCCCTGCCGCCAGCGCGATCGTCGAGACAGTGAACGACAAGCCCAGCGCCTGCACGAGGTCGTCCTTGTCCAGTTCGAGCGCCTGAAGGAAGGGCACGGCGGGGATTACGAAGACGCCGGTCGCCGCCGTCACCAGTCCCGTGATCACACCGATGCCGCCACCGAGCGCGCTCACTCGTGAGCGGGACCACGCTGCCGGCACATGCAAACGTATCGCCGCCAGCCCGAGCGCCGCATAAACCAGCAGCGCCACACCCAACGCCATGCCCGCCAGATCGCCGCCATTGGCGAGCCATCCGCCCCCCATCCAGGTGCCGATACAGATGCCGAGCAGCATCGGCCACAGACGTCTGGCCAGTGCAGCGAAGCGTGGGCCTGCCAGCAGTTGCCAGATGTTGGTGACGAGGGACGGCACGATGAGAAGGGCGGCGGCCTCGGCGGTCGGCATCGCGAGCCCGAGCAGGCCCACGGCGACCGTGGGCAGTCCCAGCCCGATCACGCCTTTGACGAAACCGGCCAGCAGGAAGGTCACGAGCCCCAGAGCAAGCAGGGGCATGAGATCGGTGAGGGATTGCGTATTTATCATGACGCCAGTATCGGTGAGCGTCGATACGCCGCCAATGCGGCTTTCGCGCAGGGCGACTCAGGCGAATACTGAGGCTCTCGTTGACGTCGGCGCGCCGCTCATCAAGACGCGTCGTTGCCGGTCGTCGCTGCTCGTCACATGCCGTCGCATGTCGTTGCATGTCGTTGCGTGGCATTGAGGTCGAAGTTGAAGCCGATGTCGGGACGGGCTCCCGCGTGCGGCGCGGATCCCGACATCGACCCGTCGTTCCGGAACCCGGGCCGAGGTGGCGTCCGACGCGGTTTGGCGTTTTCAGTTATGCTCAGGCCAAATTCGCGCCGTGCCGCGCATCGTGCGTGTCCTCCGGAGTCCAGATTCCGGCGGTCGTGCCGTTGCCGTCGGCACCCCGTAGACCTCCGTATGCCGTTCGCCGTCGAAGCCCACACCGATCGTGACACCGTCATGGCGGATGTCGCCGGCGATAGCCATGCCAAAGCACTGCGCTTGTCCAGAGGGATGGAAGTTGGAAAACCAGAATCGCCAGAATCGCCAGAATGGCCAGAATCGTCAAAACGAACCCACCGCTCACGCCGGCCAAACCGACGCTCACGCGTTGCTCGACCAGCGTCTGGCGCGCCTCATGCAGCCCGCGCACCGGGATCTGCTCGGTCAGGGGCTGTCGGGCATCGAACGTGAAACGCTGCGCGTCGAAGATAATGGTGCACTCGCCCTGACGCCGCACCCGCGTGCGCTCGGCTCCGCTCTGACCAACGACGAAATCACCACCGATTACTCGGAAGCCCTGCTCGAATTCATCACGCCGCCGCAACGCGACGCCGCCGACGTCATCGCCCGTCTGGACGAAATTCACCAGTTCGCTTACCGCAAGCTCGGCGCGGAACTGCTGTGGAGCGATTCGATGCCGCCCGCGTTGCCGCCGGAAGCGGTGATCCCGATCGCCGATTACGGCACGTCGCACATCGGCATGCTCAAGCATGTCTATCGTCGCGGTCTGGCGCTGCGCTACGGCAAGCCGATGCAATGCATCGCCGGCATTCACTACAACTTCTCGCTGGCCGAACCGGTGTGGGAATTGCTGCGTGAGGCCGAAGGGTCGAAAGAATCCGCGCGCGACTATCAGTCCGCGCGTTATGTCGCGCTCATTCGCAATTTCCGCCGTTACAGCTGGCTGCTGATGTATCTGTTCGGCGCGTCGCCGGTGCTGCACGCCGAGTTTCTGCGCGGGCGCGATCACGGCCTCGATACCTACGACGAAGGCACGCTCGGCCTGCCTTATGCGACCAGCCTGCGCATGAGCGATCTGGGGTACCAGAACAGCGCGCAGTCGGAAGTCTCGCCGTGCTACGACTGCCTACCGAGCTATATCGACGCCCTTACGCAAGCCGTCAGCCAGCCGCATCCGGCCTACGAGGCGCTCGGGACGAAGCGTGACGGCGAGTGGATTCAGCTCTCGACGAATCTGCTGCAAATCGAAAACGAGTTCTACGCGACGATCCGTCCGAAGCGCGTGACGTACAGCGGCGAGCGCCCGGTGCAGGCGCTGGCGCGTCGCGGTGTGCAGTACGTCGAAGTGCGCTGTATCGACATCGATCCGTTCCAGCCGGTCGGTATCGACGTCGACACGGCGCGCTTCATCGATGCTTTCCTGTTGTTCTGCGCGCTGGAGCACAGCCCGTCATGCTCGAACGCCGAGAACGTGGAAAATCGCGATAACTTCGCGCATGTCGTGAAAGAAGGTCGCAAGCCGGGACTGGTGCTGCATCGTGGCGGCGAGGCCATCACGTTGTTCGACTGGGCCGAAGCATTGCTCGATCGCATCGACCGCACGGCCGCTGCGTTCGACGCGCAACGCGGCGGCGCTCATTATGCGCATTCGATGGCGCTGCAACGCGCCAAGGTGCAGGATGTGTCGCTCACGCCGTCCGCACGCGTGATGGCCGCGCTCGAACCGCTGCGCGGCACGAAGGGCGGTGCGTTTCAGGCATTTGCGCTGGATCAGAGCCGGCGTCATGCACAGACGCTGCGCGATATGCCGCTCGATGCGGCCGTCGTCGATCATTTCGAGACGCTCGCCCGCAAGTCGCTCGACGCGCAGGCTGAACTCGAACGCACGCAAGTCGGTGACTTCGATGCCTTCGTGGCCGCCTATCGTGCAGGAACGCTCGGCACGGTGAGCGTCTGACGGACATGGCGTCGAGCGTCGATCGCGCCTGACGAGGCGTCCACGGTATCCACGAAGCTCGACATCAGGGAATGGAAAAAGCGCTCGCGAGGCGCTTTTTTCTTATCCGAGCACGCCCAGTTGCCAGCCGAAGAACACCGCCAGTCCGGCACCGATCGTCAGCAACGGGTGGCGCGTTGCGGCACACACCGCGATCGCGACGAGGGCTGCCACGAGTTGTGGATTGCGCCACGTCAATTCGAGTCCGTTGCCATGGGGCGCCAGGGTCATCGGCACGATGATTGCCGTGAGCACCGTGACCGGAACGAACGACAGCGCCTCACGCAACCACTCGGGAAAGCGCACGCGATCGCCAAGCACGAAGATGCTGGCTTTGACCGCGAAGGTCACTGCCGCCATGCCGAGAATGGCCAGTACATAGTTCATTGCGAGGCACCTGCGCACGCTTGCTCTGCCCGCAGATCGGGACGCTCGTTTGCCTCGGCGCGCTCGCTCGGTGCGCCGGTGTCGGACTCCGGGGGCGGACGCGCACCGTCGCGACGCCGCGCATGCAGCGCCAGCATGCCCGCCGCAATGCCGAGCGCGACGGCGACGAGCAACCCGAGCTTGTAAGGCAGCCCCCGGCACAGATACGCCGCTGCGCCCGCTACCACCGTCGCGACGGCCCACGGCAGGCGCGCCATTTGCGGCACGATGATCGCGATGAACGTCGCCACCATCGCGAAGTCGAGTCCCAACGTTTGCAAACGCGGGAATGCTGCGCCGAACAGCAGGCCGGCCAGCGTCCACGCTTGCCAGTTCACATACATCGAGAGGCCCGAACCGAGGAAGTACCAGTGCCCCATCGGGTCGGCGCGATGCCGGTGGAAGTGGCTGCTTGTGACGGCAAAGGTTTCGTCCGTCAGCAGGAATCCGAGCACGGCGCGCCAACGCCAGTTCAGATGCCTGACGTGCGGCAGCAGGTTGGCGGCGTACAGCATGTGACGCAGATTGACGATCAGCGTCGTTGCCCAAAGCACGACGTAACCCACGCCGGTTGCAAACAGCCCGGCAGCGATGAACTGGCTGGAACCGGCGAACACTGAGAGCGACATGAGCTGGCCGTGCCACAGCGCAAGCGGCGTCGTGGCAACCAGCGCGCCGAAGATCAGGCCGAACGGGGCCGCACCGACGATCATCGGTACGGTATCGCGAGCGCCTGCGGCAAAGCTTGCCGCGCGGGACAGAACCGGCATGGTGAAACGTTCCTGAGTTGGGCGCAGTGGGAATACGTCGAATCCGCAGGATAGCGGTTTGCGTCCCCTGGACGCTTGTACGTTCTTGCGCTCGGCACGATCTCAGGCGCGCATGCATGTAAAAAACGGCCGCCTGACAGGCGGCCGTTGCGAAAACGTATCGAGCGTGGATGGCGAAGGCGCTGATGTCCTCCTGCCGGGGCTTCAGGGATGCTTGAACATATCGAGAATACGCGCTTTCTCGCTGGCATCGGCGCCGCCGGGCGAGGGCGGCTGACCTGCGGCGGGCGGCGGTGACGCCGACGACGGCGAATTGTTACCGAAGAACGGCAGCGAGAAGCCGCCGCCGTTATCGTCGATACCGATGCTCGCGACGAAGCCGTTGCCCGGCAGTTTGTCGGATTCGTACAGTTCGCCATTCACGACGCTCACGCCCTCGGGCATCGGCATTTGCTGTTGCGGCACGCCGTTGAGCGCCACGCCCATGTACTTGAGCCAGACGGGCAGCGCCAGTTGCGCGCCGAACTCGCGGCTGCCCAGCGTTTTGGGCTGATCGAAGCCGAGCCATGCCACGGCGACGAGCGTGCGCTGATATCCGGCGAACCAGCCATCGACGGCGTCGTTCGTCGTGCCGGTCTTGCCGCCGATGTCGGTGCGCTTGAGCACGTTCGTGCCCGAACCGGTCCCGCGTTGCGCCACCGATTGCAGCAGGCTGTTCATGATGTACGCATTCGGTGCGGAGATGGCGCGGGCGGCATTGACGCCCGCAACGACCGGCGTGGCCTTGTTGAGCACGTTGCCGCGCGCATCGCGAATCTCGCTGATGAGATACGGCGCGACACGATAGCCGCCATTCGCAAACACGGCGTACGCGCCGGCCAGTTGCAGCGGCGTGGTCTGCCCTGCACCCAGCGCCATCGGCAGATACGGCGGTACCTTATCGGCATCGAAACCGAAACGCGTAGCGTAGTCCTGCGTGTACTGTGTGCCGGCGAATTGCAGCAGGCGAATCGCCACCAGATTCTTCGAGCGTTGCAAGCCTTCACGCACCGTCATCGGACCGCTGAAGGCGTCGTCGTCATGCGGATCCCACGCCTGACCACCGGTCTGTGCGGGCGGCAGATTCAGCGGCCCGTCCATCACCATCGTCGCCGGGCTCACGCCTTTCTCGATGGCTGCCGAGTAGACCACCGGTTTGAAGGTCGAACCCGGCTGACGCCATGCCTGCGTCGCACGATTGAACTTGCTCTGGTTGAAGTCGAACCCGCCGATGAGGGCTCGGATAGCGCCGTCGTCCGGCGACAGCGAGACGAGCGAGCCTTGCACTTCGGGCAACTGCGAGATGCGCCACTTGCCACGTGCGTCCTTCATCACGCGGATGATCGACCCGGGGCGGATACGCACCTTCTCGCTCGCCCTGGGCGACAACGCGGCGGCGGCGAAGCCGATGCCGTCGCCGTTGATGACGGCCGCATCGCCCGACAGCGGCACGGCGGTGACTTGCGACGCGCTCGCCGCCACGACCACAGCAGCGACCAGATCGCCGTTTTCCGGATGTTCCAGCAGCGTGTCTTCGATCAGTTGCTGACGATCGGGCATCGCCGCAGGCAGTTCGACAAAACCCTCGGGGCCGCGATAGGCGTGGCGGCGCTCGTAATCGAGCACGCCGGCACGCACCGCTTCATAAGCCGCTTGCTGCTTCTTGGAGTCGAGGGTCGTGATGACGGTCAGGCCGCGTGTGTAGGCGTCGTCCTTGTATTCGTCGTACACCGCCTGACGCACCATTTCGGCGACATATTCGGCGTGCACGTTGTACTCGTTGCCGGACGTGCGCGTGCGAATCGGCTCATGCAGCGCGTCTTCGTATTGATTGCGCGAGATGTAGCCCAGATCGAGCATGCGCTTGAGGATGTATTCCTGACGAATCTTCGCGCGCTTCGGATTGACGATCGGGTTGTAGGCGGACGGTGCTTTGGGCAGGCCGGCGAGCATGGCCGCCTCGCCGAGCGTGATGTCCTTGAGGTCCTTGCCGAAGTAGATGCGCGCCGCGCTGGCGAAGCCGTAGGCGCGTTGGCCCAGATAGATCTGGTTCATGTACAGCTCGAGAATCTTGTCCTTCGACAGCGCGGACTCGATCTTGTACGCCAGCAGCATTTCGTAAATCTTGCGGGTAGCCGTCTTCTCGCGCGAGAGGAAGAAGTTGCGGGCGACCTGCATGGTGATCGTGCTGGCGCCCTGTGCTGCGCCACCGTGCAGCACGTCGGAGACGCCGGCGCGCAGAATCCCGATGAAGTCGACGCCGCCGTGATCGTAGAAGCGATAGTCTTCGATGGCGAGGACCGCCTTCTTCATGACGTCCGGAATCTGGTCGATGGTCACCAGACTGCGGCGCTCTTCGCCGAATTCGCCGATCAGCACGTTATCGGCGGTATAGACCCGCAGCGGCACCTTGGGACGGTAGTCGGTGATGACGTCGAGCGGCGGCAGGTTCGGGCGCATGACGATCAGCGCATAGCCGACGATCAGCGCCGCGACGACCGCCAACCCTGCCAGCGTGGCAAAGACGACCGCAATCGTGCCGAATCCTCGCTGGCGCCCGTGGCGGCTGGCGCGACCGGGCCGATCGGGACCGAGAGGGAAAGGCGAGGCGGCGTGGGGCGACTGCGCCAGGTGGGGAATGACGGGGGACTTGCGGTGCGCGTGATGCGACGGCGCACGAGGCGGCAAACAATGCTTCAAGGACATACCCAACGAAAAATGCAGGATGGGAACAGGCCGGCCGGCCTAGCGCTGCGTGGATCCCCGCCGCGCGGCGAAATCGAAGCAGTATGCCACGGCCGGGGCGTCACCCTCCAAAAAAATGGGAGGGGTGCACGCGTAGCAGACTGCGAAGTATTAGAACGGCAGGTGGGGCCGGCGTTCGCCGGTCCCCCGAGAAATCCCGGTCGGCGGCGCGGTAACGCTCAGCGCCGGGCTTCCGTCGCCATGCGCACGGCCAGCGCGCCGAGCATCCCGCCCATGAGGTAGCGCTGAATGCGCAGCCAGGCAGGGCGTTGACCGAGGAATCGCGAAATGGCGCCTGCCGACAGCGCGATGGACGCGTTCACCACCACACTGCCGACGATCTGCGTGGCGCCGAGCGCCAGCGACTGCGTCAGCACGCTGCCATGCTCGGGGTGGACGAACTGCGGCAGCAGCGCGAGATAGAGCATCGCAATTTTCGGATTCAGCACCGAAGTCAGCAGGCCCATCATGAAAAGACGGCGATTGCTGTCCTTGGGCAGCGTACTGACCTCGAACGGCGAGCGGCCACCCGGCTTGAGCGCTTGCCATGACAGCCAGAGCAAATAGATCGCGCCGCCGAAGCGCAGCGCATCGTAGGCGAACGGTACGGCGAAGAGCAGGGCCGTGATACCGAACGCGGCGCACAGCATGTAAAAGACGAAAGCGAGCGCCACGCCGCCGAGGGAGACGAGCCCGGCGGCAGGACCCTGACACAGCGAACGCGAGACCAGATACATCATGTTCGGTCCCGGCGTCAGGGCCATGCCGATGGCGACCAGAGCAAAGGCGAGCCAGGTGGAGGTATCAGGCATTGTATGGATGTCCCGAACGCGCGAAGCGTTCGCGGTATTGGATAAGGAGAGGTTGCAAGATACCACGCCTGCAAGGGGCTCGCCGGCTCGCCGGAGCGGCGCAGTTACACGGTAGGAATTCAGCCCAGCCGTTTGAGAAAAACGGTCATTTCCTTCTCGGCTTGGCGATCGCCATGCGCCTGCGCGGCAGCGATGCCGCGCGTCCATGCTTCTCGCGCGCCGTCCGCGTCACCGGCGCCTTGCCGCGCCTTACCGAGGAGCTTCCAGGCCGCCGTATAAGCCGGGTCGAACGCCACACAGTGCGCCAGATGATCCGCGGCGATGGCGAAATGCTGCCCGTCGAGATAGGCCTTGCCCAGGCCGAAGCGCAGCAGCGCGTTGTCTTTGCCTGCGGCCAACAGTTTCTCAAGTCCCTCGATCATGATCCGAATATATTGCGTATATATATAAAAAACGTAATACGATCCCGTTGACTCCCGCAATTCGCGCACAGTGACTTGCTGTTTTTCCAGTGCCATTCCCACGCGCTTTCGTTTCGGTCCGCAGCACGTCGCTTTCCGACCTTCGCGCATGAGCGGCGACTGATATCCATCCATCTCGCGCGGATCGGCATTCTGACTCACGGGCACGTAAATCACGGGCACGTAAACCCGCAGGACGCTTAAGTCTGACGTGAGATACGCCGATGTGACAAGTATGAACGGCCCGGCAGAGGTCGGACAGGGTTGAGGTAGCCACCACGTAAGACGGAGACGACAGCATGTTTCGAAGCTTTTCGATCAAGGCGCGCCTGGGCATCACGATGGCGCTGTTGGCGGTGTTATTGATTTTGCTGGGCGCGTTGGGTATTGCCGGTATGACGCGTACCGGTAATGCGCTTCGCGAGACGTATGCCAATCACCTCGCCGCCACCGTCGAGCTGGGTAAAGATAACGCGACGCTGGCACGCACGCGCGCCATTCTCGATCGCGTGGTGCTGCATCCCGAATCGCCCGACGCCGACAAGATCGCCGCGCGCGCGCGCAGCATGATCAAGGAGGCGAACGCGGCATGGGTCGCCTATCAGGCACTGCCGCATGGCGCGGAGGAACAGCGCCTGGCGGACGACGTCGCCGCGCGTCGCGCGGTGTTCTTCGATCAGGGCATGGAGCCGATGCTCGCCGCAATCGACGCGCGCGATCGCACCGCCATGGACGACATCACCATGAACGTCCTGCCCAAGCATTACGCTGCGCTCACCACGGCGAGCGACGCGCTGGCCGCCTACAAGTTGAAGCTCGGGCGAGAGACTTACGAGGCGTCGATGGTGGAACTCGTGGCGTTTCGCTGGCTGAGCATCGGTGCGACGGTGCTGGGCGTGCTCATGGCCATCGCCTGCTACTTCTCGCTGCGCGGCGCGATCATGCGTCCCCTGAAAGAAGCGCTGACGCACTTCGAGCACATCTCTGCGGGGCAACTCGACAACCCGGTGCACGTACGCGGCAAGGACGAGATGTCGATGCTCATGCGCGGTCTGGAGACGATGCAGTCGCGCCTGGCCGACACGATTCGCGGCGTGCGGCATAGCTGCGAAACGATGGCGACGGCGACTGCGGAAATTTCGGCGGGCAATACCGACCTGTCGGCGCGTACCGAGCAGCAGGCGGCGTCGCTCGAGGAGACCGCGTCGTCGATGGAGCAGTTGACGGCCACGGTGAAGCAGAACGCCGACAACGCTCGGCAGGCAAGCCAACTGGCGGTGAACGCTTCGGATATCGCCGCGCGCGGTGGTCAGGTCGTGGCGCGCGTGGTGGACACGATGCAGGGCATCTCGGCGAGTTCGTCGCAGGTCGTGGACATTATCGCGGTCATCGACGGCATCGCATTCCAGACCAACATCCTGGCGCTGAACGCCGCCGTCGAAGCGGCGCGTGCGGGCGAGCAGGGACGCGGCTTCGCGGTGGTGGCAGGCGAGGTACGCACGCTGGCGCAGCGCAGCGCGACGGCGGCTCGCGAAATCAAGGCGCTGATCGAGGCATCGGCACAGAAGGTGGCGGACGGCTCGTCGCTCGTCACGGAAGCGGGCCGCACGATGGATGAAATCCTGCAAGCGGTGCAGCGCGTGACCGACATCATGGGCGAGATTTCGGCGGCGTCCGATGAGCAGAGCGGCGGCATCGAGCAGGTGAATCAGGCCGTCACGCAGATGGATGCCGTCACGCAGCAAAACGCGGCGCTCGTGGAGCAGGCGGCTGCGGCGGCCGCGTCGCTGGAGGATCAGACGAACGCGCTGCGGGAGGAAATGGCGCGTTTCCGGCTCGGGGAAGAAGGGGCGGCGTCGGGCGGAGCAAAGCGCCCGGCGTTGCATGCCGTAGACGGCGCCACGCTGTCGCTGGCTGCCTGAGCCTTCAGGGAATCCCGGTGAGTCTCGTCACACTCGGCTGGCGTGGCGCGCTGATCGCAAGCTGAGAGCGGGTTGGGGCAGACGGAGTGCAGGCAGCGTGCAGGCAGAGTACAGGAGGCGTGCTGGATGCGTGAGAGCTGAAAGGCGGGCGAGGGCGCAGCCGATAGGGCGGTCGGGACGGCATCGGATGGGCGTGTTCATGGCGGTGGCGTGCCGAACCGGGTACCATTGCCCATCTTTTGCTCAGTTGAGGATGTCGAAGTATGAATCGAGTGGCGCTGATGGCGACGATGGCAGTGCTGGCCGGCGTGATGGCCGGTTGTGGCCCGATCAATCAGATGAGCCGGCCCGATCCGGTGACGGGGCGACTGCTCGATCAAGGCACCGATGCCGATCGCTTCATGGTGCTCAACTGCATCTATCACGGCTGGGGTGAACTGTCGCGTAACGTCGACTCGACATCGTACGCACGTGACGGCTGGGACCGTGTGCGCGTGTATGCCGGACCGGACAAGGAGGGCAAGGCGACGTACAACCCGTACGTCGATATCGCACAGGGCGGCTTCGGCGCACGCATCCAATACTTCGAGACGCCCGGCAGCCATCTCTCCCGCGACTACGAAAAAACGGTCAAACGCTGCCTCGTACCTTACTCGGGAAGCACGGACTGACGCGAGACGACGTCTGCCGCGCAAGGTTCGGCAGATTCCGCAGACTGCCCGAGATTCATGCGGACAAAGCCTTGGCGTGCAGACGCCGGGGCTTTTTGTTTATCGGGAAGCGCCCGGCCAGACACCCAACACCATGGATGGTCGTCTTTAGAAATTAAAATAATAAAAACCAATTCTTATATATTTATTTTCCATATCAGTGTAAAGGGGCACGATAAAGGCGTGCACCCGACGTGCGCCCGACGCGTAACGGAAATACGCGGTAAGGGTGCGTGATGACGGCATGTTGTCGGGCAAATCGAGGGCAGGTGATGTGAAATCGGGGTCGGATGCGCGCATGATCGCAACGAGGCGACCGACCGTTCTGCACCTCGCATGCGGTGCGTTGCGACCCATGCGGCGGACACCCCGCAAGTCCCCGTACGACGGCTTTCCGGGGCGGTGATCGCCGGGAAAACGTGCTATGCTCCACGCCGTGATTGATCAGGTCCTTCCAAGCACCACTTGATTCTCGCAATCCGCTAATCGGTCAGGCCGTGTCGCGGAAGGTTTCGTAACCCGCTATTTCTCGAGACACTCGTAGAAAAGGTGAGCGCAAAATGAGTTTGATGGAACAATTCCAAGCGAACTCGTACCTCTTCGGCGGCAATGCCCCCTACGTCGAAGAACTGTACGAATCGTATCTTGATAATCCGGCTTCCGTGCCGGACAACTGGCGCCAGTATTTCGACGCGCTGCAAAACGTTCCCGCTGTTGATGGTTCCAACGCCAACGACGTGGCTCACGCCCCGATCGTGGAGTCGTTCGCCCAGCGCGCCAAGGCCAATGCCTTCGTGTCGCATGCCGGCGCGTCCGATCTGGCCGTTGCCCGCAAGCAGGTGCACGTGCAGTCGCTGGTCGCCGCCTACCGCTTTCTCGGCGCACGCTGGGCCAATCTGGACCCGCTCAAGCGCCAGGAACGTCCGGCCATTCCGGAACTGGAACCCGCGTTCTACGACCTGACCGAAGCCGACATGGACAGCGTGTACTCGGCCGAGAACACGTACTTCGGTTTCGAACAAGCCAGCCTGCGCGATCTGCTCAAGGCGCTGCGCGACACGTACTGCGGCTCGATCGGCGCCGAGTACATGTACATCAGCGATCCGGTGCAAAAGCGCTGGTGGCAGGAGCGTCTGGAGAAGGTGCGTGCTACGCCTAACTTCACCGCTGAAAAGAAGAAGCACATCCTCGAACGCCTGACGGCCGCTGAAGGTCTCGAGCGTTATCTGCATACCAAGTTCGTCGGCCAGAAGCGCTTCTCGCTCGAAGGCGGCGAATCGTTCATCGTGGCGATGGACGAACTCGTGCACCACGCCGGCGGCAAGGGCGTGCAGGAAATCGTGATCGGCATGGCCCACCGCGGCCGTCTGAACGTGCTGGTCAACACCCTCGGCAAGATGCCGTCGGACCTGTTCGCCGAATTCGAAGGCAAGCACGTCGACGACCTGCCGGCCGGTGACGTGAAGTACCACAAGGGCTTCTCGAGCGATGTCTCGACGACGGGGGGGCCGGTCCACCTGTCGCTCGCATTCAACCCGTCGCACCTCGAAATCGTGAACCCGGTGGTCGAAGGTTCGGCCAAGGCCCGTATGGACCGTCGCGGCGAAGCCGACGCGGCCAGCGTGCTGGCGGTGCAAGTGCACGGCGACGCCGCTTTCGCAGGTCAGGGCGTCGTGATGGAAACGCTGAACCTCGCGCAAACGCGCGGTTACGGCACGCATGGCACGGTGCACATCGTCATCAACAACCAGATCGGCTTCACCACGTCGGATCCGCGTGACGCCCGCTCGACGACGTACTGCTCGGACGTGGTCAAGATGATCGAAGCGCCGGTGCTGCACGTGAACGGCGACGATCCGGAAGCGGTCGTGCTGGCCATGCAACTGGCCCTCGAATTCCGTCAGGAATTCAAGAAGGATGCTGTGGTGGACATCGTTTGCTTCCGCAAACTGGGCCACAACGAGCAGGACACCCCGGCGGTGACGCAGCCGCTGATGTACAAGAAGATCGCTCAACACCCGGGCACGCGCGCGCTGTACGTCGAGAAGCTGGTCACGCAAGGCGTGATCACGGCCGAAGAAGGCGAAGGCTTCGTGAAGGCTTACCGTTCGGCCATGGACGACGGTCATCACACGGTCGATCCGGTGCTCTCGAACTACAAGAGCAAGTACGCCGTCGACTGGGTGCCGTTCCTGAACAAGAAGTACATCGACAAGGCCGATACGGCGGTGCCGCTCGCAGAAATCAAGCGACTGGCCGAGCGCATCACGACCATTCCGGAAAACTTCAAGGTCCACCCGCTCGTCGAGAAGGTCATCAACGACCGTCGCAAGATGGGTGTCGGCGAGCAGCCGCTCGACTGGGGGATGGGCGAGCATCTCGCGTTCGCTTCGCTGGTTGCATCGGGCTTTGCCGTGCGTCTGACCGGTCAGGATGCCGGCCGTGGCACGTTCACGCACCGTCACGCCGTGCTGCACGATCAGAACCGTGAGCGCTGGAACGACGGTACTTACACCCCGCTGCAACACGTGGCGGACGGTCAGGCCAACTTCACGGTGATCGACTCGGTGCTGTCCGAAGAGGCGGTGCTGGGCTTCGAATACGGTTATTCGACCGCCGAACCGAACACGATGGTGCTGTGGGAAGGCCAGTTCGGCGACTTCGCCAACGGTGCGCAGGTCGTGATCGACCAGTTCATCTCGAGCGGTGAAGTGAAGTGGGGCCGCGTGTCGGGCCTGACGATGCTGCTGCCGCACGGCTACGAAGGCCAGGGGCCGGAACACTCGTCCGCACGTATGGAGCGCTACCTGCAACTGTGCGCCGATACGAACATGGAAGTGGTGCAGCCGACCACGCCGGCACAGATTTTCCACGTGCTGCGTCGTCAGATGATCCGTCAGCAGCGCAAGCCGCTGATCGTGTTCACGCCGAAGTCGTTGCTGCGTCACAAGGAAGCCGTGAGCGATCTGTCGGAACTCGTCAAGGGCGGTTTCCAGACCGTCATCGGCGAAGCCGACGCCGCGATCGACGCCAACAAGGTCAAGCGCGTCATCGCCTGCTCGGGCCGCCTGTACTACGACCTGATTGCTCGCCGTCGTGAAGAGAAGTCGAACGACGTGGCGATCGTGCGTGTGGAACAGCTCTACCCGTTCCCGCACAAGGCGTTCGAGAACGAGCTGAAGAAGTACGAAAACCTCACCGAAGTGGTGTGGGCCCAGGACGAACCGCAAAACCAGGGTCCGTGGTTCTACATCGAGCACCACCTGCTCGAAGCCATGAGCGCCGGTCAGAAGCTGGCATACGCCGGTCGTCCGGCATCGGCCTCGCCTGCGGTGGGCTACTACGCCAAGCACTACGAACAGCTCAAGTCGCTGCTCGACGTCGCTTTCGGTCGCAGCCTGAAGAGCGCGACTGTGGTGCAGTAACCGGTTAGGTCTTACAGCGGTCGTCCTCCCCCAGGGACGGCCGCTGCCGTATTTCCGAATTGAACGTTTATCGAATCCAGGATCCAGAAATGGCCATTGTTGAAGTCAAAGTCCCCCAGTTTTCCGAGTCGGTTTCCGAAGGCACGCTGCTCGACTGGAAGAAGAAAGTCGGCGAAGCATTCGCTCAGGATGAAACCATCATTGAAGTCGAGACCGACAAGGTCGTGCTCGAAGTGCCGGCCCCGGCGGCTGGCGTGCTCGTCGAAGTGTCCGCCTCCGCCGGCGACACCGTGACGTCCGAACAAATCATCGCCAAGATCGACACCGAAGCCAAGGCAGGCGCCGCCGCGCCGGTCGCCGCCAAGCCGGCTGAAGCCGCTGCGCCGGCCGCCGCTGCCGCCCCGACCGCTGCCCCCGCAGCCGGTGGTGCTTCGGGCAATATCGCCAGCCCGGCCGCTGCCAAGGTGCTGGCCGAGAAGAACCTGTCGGCCGGCGACGTCGCCGGTTCGGGCCGCGACGGCCGCGTGACCAAGGGCGACGCCCTGGCCGCCGGCGCCAAGCCGGCCGCCGTGGCCGCTTCGTCGATCCCGGCGCCGGCGCAACGCGCCGCACTGCCGTCCGTCGCCGCCCCGACCGGCCGCGACCAGTCGCTCGAAGGCCGTCCGGAGCAGCGCGTGCCGATGTCGCGCCTGCGCGCCCGTATCGCCGAGCGCCTGCTGCAATCGCAACAGACCAACGCCATTCTGACCACGTTCAACGAGGTCAACATGAAGCCGGTGATGGATCTGCGCAACAAGTACAAGGACAAGTTCGAGAAGGAACACGGCGTCAAGCTGGGTTTCATGTCGTTCTTCGTCAAGGCCGCCGTGCACGCCCTCAAGAAATACCCGGCCGTGAACGCCTCGATCGACGGTAACGACATCGTCTACCACGGCTACTTCGACATCGGCATCGCCGTCGGCTCGCCGCGTGGTCTGGTGGTGCCGATCCTGCGCAATGCCGACCAGATGAGCCTGGCCGACATCGAAAAGAAGATCGCCGAGTACGGCAAGAAGGCTGCCGACGGCAAGCTGTCGATCGAAGAAATGACCGGCGGTACGTTCTCGATCTCGAACGGCGGTGTGTTCGGCTCGATGCTGTCGACCCCGATCATCAACCCGCCGCAGTCGGCCATTCTCGGCGTGCACGCCACGAAGGACCGCGCGGTCGTGGAAAACGGCGAGATCGTCATCCGCCCGATGAACTACCTCGCCATGAGCTACGACCACCGCATCATCGACGGTCGCGAAGCCGTGCTGAGCCTCGTCGCCATGAAGGAAGCGCTGGAAGATCCGGCGCGCCTGCTGCTCGACCTGTAAGCGTTAGCGCGCACTGCGCGGTGTCGACCGACCATGCATCGCGTGGTCGGCGCGCCGCGCCTCCCCCTGCCGTCAACCTTCACTGAGTCTCAAAATGGCAAACAAAGAATTTGATGTAGTCGTTATCGGCGCCGGCCCCGGCGGTTATATCGCCGCGATCCGTGCCGCTCAACTCGGTTTCACCGTCGCTTGCGTCGAAAAGTGGACCAACCCGGCCAGCAAGATGGTGCTGGGCGGCACGTGCCTGAACGTCGGTTGCATTCCGTCGAAGGCACTGCTCGCGTCGTCGGAAGAATTCGAAAAGGTCGGCCATCACCTGGCCGATCACGGTATCACCACGTCGGATGTCAAGATCGACATCGCCAAGATGCTCGCGCGCAAGCAAGGCATCGTCGACAAGATGACGGGCGGTATCGAGTACCTGTTCAAGAAGAACAAGATCACGTGGCTCCAGGGACACGGAAAATTCGTCGCCAAGAACGACGGCGGTTATCAGATCGACGTGAAGCCGAACGATTCGGAAAAACCGACGGAATCGTTCACTGCGAAGCACGTGATCATCGCGACGGGCTCGAAGGCGCGTCATTTGCCGGGCATGCCGGTCGACAACAAGCTCATCTCGGATAACGAAGGTGCGCTTTCGTTCGATACCGTGCCGAAGAAGCTGGGCGTGATCGGCGCCGGCGTGATCGGTCTGGAACTGGGCTCGGTGTGGCGCCGCCTCGGTGCCGAAGTCACCGTGCTCGAAGCCATGCCGGAATTCCTGGCCGCCGCCGATGCCGGTGTGGCCAAGGAAGCCGCCAAGCAGTTCAAGAAGCAAGGTCTGGACATCAACGTCGGTGTGAAGGTCGGCGAAGTGAAGACCGGCAAGAACAACGTCACGGTCAACTACACGGACAAGGACGGCAAGGAGCACTCGCTCGAAGTCGATCGCCTGATCGTGTCGGTCGGTCGCGTGCCGAACACGGACGATCTGGGCCTGGGCAACATCGGTCTGGCGACCGACGAGCGCGGTTTCATCCCCGTGGACGACCACTGCCGTACCAAGCTGCCGAACGTCTACGCGATCGGTGACGTGGTGCGTGGCCCGATGCTCGCGCACAAGGCCGAAGACGAAGGCGTGCTGGTTGCCGAAGTCATCGCCGGTCAGAAGCCGCACATCGACTACAACTGCATTCCGTGGGTGATCTACACCTCGCCGGAAATCGCATGGGTCGGCAAGACCGAGCAGCAACTGAAGGCCGAAGGCCGTGAGTTCAAGCCGGGTCAGTTCCCGTTCGCGGCCAATGGCCGTGCGCTGGGTATGGGCTCGTCGGACGGTTTCGTGAAGGTGTTGGCCGATGCCAAGACCGACGAAATCCTCGGCGTGCACGTGATCGGCCTGAACGCTTCGGACCTGATCGCCGAAGCGGTCGTGGCGATGGAGTTCAAGGCGGCGTCGGAAGACATCGGCCGTATCTGCCATCCGCACCCGTCGCTGTCGGAAGTGATGCGTGAAGCCGCCCTCGATGTCGAGAAGCGTGCACTGAACAAGTAAGCCGTCTTTCGCTTACCTGTATGAACAAAGGCGAGGCAACTCGCCTTTGTTTTTTCCCGATTTCCTATGCCCCCCGGCGCGGGCTCGTCGCCGCACTGCATGAACGTTCGCGAATACTACCAACAAGAATTGGCCGCGCGCGGCTACAAGCCCGACGAGGCGCAGGAGCGCGCCGTCGAGCGTTTGCAGAAATGCTACGACGAGTGGGCCGCCTACAAATCGAAGCGCTCGAACGCGCTCAAGAAGTGGCTCGTCCACCCGGACCTGCCCAAGGGCGTGTACCTGTGGGGCGGGGTGGGCCGTGGCAAGAGCTTCCTGATGGACAGTTTCTACTCGGTGGTGCCGTTGCAGCGCAAGACGCGCCTGCACTTCCACGAGTTCATGCGGGAGGTGCACCATCAGTTGCAGGCGCTCAAAGGGCTGCCCGATCCTCTGGATGAACTGGCCAAGCGGATTGCCAAGCGCTATCGCCTGATCTGTTTCGACGAGTTTCACGTGTCCGACGTGGCCGACGCCATGATCCTGCACCGCTTGCTGGCCGAACTGTTCAAGAACGGTGTGCAGTTCGTGATGACGTCGAACTACCGTCCCGATACGCTCTACCCGGACGGCCTGCACCGCGACCGCGTGTTGCCCGCCATTCGCTTGCTGGAAGACAAGCTCGACGTGCTCAACGTCGACGCCGGTATCGACTATCGCCGCCGTACGCTCGCGCAGGTGCAGGTGTATCACTATCCGCTGGGCAACGATGCGAACCGCGCCTTGCGTGCCGCGTTCAGCGAGATTGCTGGTGTACCCGACGAGAGCCCGCTGCTGCACATCGAGCAGCGCGAACTCAAGGCGCTGCGCCGTGCCGGGGGCGTTGTCTGGTTCGACTTCCATACGCTTTGCGGCGGCCCGCGCTCGCAGAACGATTACCTGGAACTGGCGAACCGCTTTCACACGGTGGTGCTCTCGGACGTGCCGAAGATGACGCCCCGTATGGCCTCGGAAGCGCGCCGGTTCACTTGGCTCGTTGACGTCTTCTACGATCACAAGGTCAAGTTGCTGATGTCGGCGGAAGTGCCCGCCGAGGCCCTGTACACGGAAGGGACGCTGGCCAACGAATTTACGCGGACGGTATCGCGTCTGGTGGAGATGCAGTCGCTGGAGTACCTCGAAGCGCCTCGACGGGTGGTGGATACGTCGCTCACCTGACGCCGCCCGCGCCATGCCGTTGCGGGCCGCTCCGACAGCCGGAAGGCGCCGGATGTGGCTCGCAAGCGCCCCGCAGAGCCGTCCGGGCGTGACGCCACTGCGGGTCTGACGCGGTTCGGCGCAGGCTATCGGCCACGGTCCCCGCGCCCTCGCTGGCGCGAGTCCGGAGAGGGTTGGGGTGGGGGCGGCGGCGGTTGGCGGCGCTCGCGGATATGGTTATAGATGTCACCGCGCAAATCCCCCTGTGGACGGACTTCCTGCGGCGGCTGCCGTGACGGTCCGGACCGTGCGCCGCCATGGTTGTCACCGCGTCCGCCCGGACGTTCGGCGCCCTGCGCGAACCAGCCCTGAAAGAATCGGTTGTTCGACGACGACTGAGCCGTCGCGCTCAAAGACGCGCCGGCCAGTATGACGGCACTTAGTATCCGGACAAGTCGGGTGTGACGCATGGTGCCACCTCCTTGTCGGTTGAACTGCCCTGAATTGCCGCCCGTCGTGAGCGCCGCACCGGCCGGATAGGCGGTGGGCCCGGGTCTGTCATGACAATCACGAACGATTGCGGCTACGCTTCGAGAGTAAGAGGGCGGCGACTTGTGTGCTGTAAAGATTTGTAAAGCAATGTAAGCCGATAGGGGCGTGTCGTCATACGTCGCCTACCATGCGCTGTTTCGAATATCGGAGTCTTGTAATGCGTAAGCTTTCTGTCCTGGTGGTAGCACTGGTCGTGGTCCTCGGTCTTCTCTTCGGAACGCCGTATTACACGTTGTGGCGGGCGCGCGACGCCGCTCAGGCCCGCGACGCCGCTACGCTATCGTCGTACGTCGACTACCCGGCGGTGCGCGACAGTCTGAAAACGAGCCTGCATGATCAGCTCTCGCGCCAGATGGATAAACAGCGCGGTAACGCGTTGGGTTCGCTGGCGCTGGCGCTCGGTGGATGGGTGTCGGATCGGGTGGTCGAGGCCTTGCTGACGCCTGAAGCCGTGGCCGCCATGCTGCGCGGCGACAGCACCGGTCTGCCGCCGGCGCCGGGGGCGCCCGCACCGAGCGATGTCGTGCCGCCGCAAGCCCAGGCAAGCGTACCGCCGGCCGCGCCCGCGTCGCAGGCGAACAGCGGCGCGGCGACCTCGTCCGAGGGCCAGCCGGCGCGCACGACGACGCGCACCGAGTTTCAGGACTTCGACCACTTCCTAGTGCACGTGTCGCGCAGCGATCGTCCCGAGCGGGTGGTGACGTTCACGCTCACGCGTCGTAACCTCGTGCAGTGGCGTCTGACCGCGATTGCGCTGCCGCCGCTGTAACGCCTGCCACGCTGGCGGGCTTCGCGCCATCCCTCGTATCGGATAGCAATCGTGAGTGCGATTTTCAATGCGGTGTCCTGGCGACGCCTGTGTGTAGCCGCCATGCTGACGGGCAACGCGCTCGTCGCCGTGGCGTCCGCGGATTTGTCGACGCCGCTCGGCGTGTGGCGCATCGTCGATGAAACCGGCGATCCGAAAGCGCTCATCACTCTCTCGGAGAAGGATGGCGAGATCGTCGGTGCGCTGACCAAGAGCCTCGGTCGGCCCGACGGTCTGGAGCGCCGCTGCAACGAATGCACGGACTGGCGCAAGGGGAAGAAGCTCCAGGGGCTGCAAATCATCCGGGGGCTGCGTAAGGACCCCGACAGCGATGAATACGTCGGCGGGAAAATTCTTGATCCCGACAGCGGCAGCGAGTACGGCTGCAAGATGCGTGTCGTCGACGGGGGGCGGAAGCTCGAAGTTCGAGGTTATTTCGGCATCTCCCTGCTGGGCCGCACGCAGACCTGGATTCGCGAGCCGTAACGGTCGTCTCCGGCGGGACGCGGCGCCACGGTGGTGGTCGTGCACGAAGGCGAGGGGCGAGAGGTCGAGAGGGCAGAGGCATTCGCCGGCCTGGCGCGGTCTGGCGCAGCCTAGAGGACTTCCTCAGCACGACGTCACGCCTTTGGCGTAATCTGCAAAGCGACTCGCGCGTGAAAGCCCGGCGCTTGCGATGGGCGCGTCGCGGCTACGGTGAGTCCTACGACAATCAATTCCGTATCTGGGAGGATGACAATCATGATGCAGATTTCGAACGCGATGTCGTGGCGACGTCTGGGCGCGCATGCGCTCGTCGCCGTGGCGCTGCTGGGTGGCGTGGCCAAGGCGGCGATGGCTGCCGACGAGAATTCGCCGGTCGGCGTGTGGAAGACGATCGACGACAGCACGGGCAAGCCGAAGGCGCTCGTCACGATCTCGGAGAAGGACGGCGAGTACGTGGGGGTGATCACGAAGGGGCTCGGGCAGAACGACGATCCCGAGCGTGTCTGCGACAAGTGCACGGACGCCCGCAAGGGGCAGAAGATGCTCGGCATGCAGATCATTCGCGGCATCAAGAAAGACGGCGACGAGTATTCGGGCGGCTACATTCTCGATCCGGAGAACGGCAAGGATTACAAGTGCAAGCTGACCGTGATCGACGGTGGCAAGAAGCTCGACGTTCGCGGCTTCATCGGCATCTCGCTGATCGGCCGCACGCAGACCTGGATTCGCGAGCAGTAAGCCGGCCACGCTTCTCGCCCGTCACGCAAAGACCCGGACGCCTCGCGCTCCGGGTCTTTTCGTTTGGGCCATGCCGCTGCGGTCTTAGCCCGTCGCGCGTTGCATGGGATGCGTTTCGTCGCGCGACAGGCGTTGCTTCGGCAGCCGATCGAACAGCGAATGGATCATCTGCACCATCGAGTGTTTTTCGATGGCGCCCCGAATGCCTGAAATACCGGAGATGCCCGAGGCCGTGGACGGGTCGTCGTCCGGAATCGGCAACGGGTGACGTCCCGCGCGGGGCTGCGCTGGCGTGGCGAGCGGCACGCCGATGCGTTCTCCCACCGGCCGGGGGAGCGCCATGCGTGTCAGCCAGCTCACCGCCTTGCGCACGAGCGGAATATGCAGCGCCAGCGACTCGGCGCCTTTCATGGCGTCCTGCACGATCGACAAGGCCTCGCCATGAATGTGGTAGGCCTTGACGCGTGTCGATGCCGGCGTGGCCGAATGCCGCGCTACGGTACGGTTGTGCAGGCCGGCGGTGTCGAACGTCAGCCCCTTCGAGCCGGGCACCACCGACGCTTGCGCCGACGCAAGCCCACCGCCGAGCGAGTGCCCGGTGAACACCAGTTTCGAGGGCGCATGCTCCATCGCCAACGACTTGGCCAGATTGATGGCTTCGTTGTATTGCGGTGTCTCGAGTCCGAGCGCTTGTCGGATGTTCTCCTTCCAGTCGACGCCCGAACGGCCCGCGACGCCCATCTCCGTACCCCGATTCGCCACGATGAGCCGATCACCGAGGGCGTCGGAGTAGACCGCGCCGAAGTAGCCGGACTGTCCCGATCCATTGTGGTCGAAGTGGCGCTGCCGTTGCACGCGGGAAGGCAGGATATGCGGCACGGCCTCATCGAAGTAGACATCGTGATTCACGAGGGCGGCCGTCATGACATTGCGTTGTTCGAGCAAGTCTGCCGGGGTGTTCCGCAGACCTTTCGCCTCGATCCACGCATCGATTTCATCAACGCGTCGGGCGATCGCCACCAGCATCGACGTCTCTTGCGCCGAGTCGTGGGCGACCTGTGTGCCGACGAGCGGTGTCATTTGCGTCAGCACGTTGCGGTAGACCGCCGCTTGCAGTCGGGCAAGCGCACATGACGCCGAATCGCAACCCGAACGACGCGGTTCCTGCGCCGTGAACGAGGGAAATTTTCGCACCGCGTCGCGCCATACCTGCGTGAGGTTCAACAGGCGGTCGTTCAGGGAAAGCGGCGGGTCGGGCGGCGGGGCGGTGTCGTGCGACGTGTGTGAGCCGAGGCGTTGCAGCGTGCGGCGCCATTGGTCCGCTGCGACACGGCGCTCAATGACGTGATCGGACCACTGGCGCGGTGTATCCGGGACGTGGGCGTCGGCGAGCGGCACCGGCCTCGCCGCATTGTCGGGCGGCGAGGCAGCGGGTTCGTTGGCGGCCGATGAGGTGAAGACAGACGAGGAGAGCGCGGGGTTCAGTGCGCCAGTCAATGTGTGCATGGGGGTCATGGTTGCCACGGTAAAGCGCCCCTGCGTGTCACAACCCCGGCTTGTGGCCAGCGCATGATGCAGCGCAGAGGCGAAGGCGAGCGATTCTGCGTGACGCCGTGACCTCCGGGAAATCAAGAATGGCTCATCCGGCGGGCGGGCATCGCTCATGCCTCGTGCCAGGTCACGACGTCACCGGCAACGACAGCGGTAACGACAGCGGCAGCGCAACAACGACAACGCCCGGGCAGTGTCGCTTCACTGTCCGGGCGTTGCCGTCCTGCGCCGCCGTCAGCGCTTATCCGCTGCCGACGGTCCCCCTCGCGATCTTCAGACTTGCATGATGTGTTTCACTTGCCGAGTCCCCCGAGCAAACCGGTGACGGGCGACAGCAGTCCACCGGCGCTGCCGGCGTTCCCCTGCCCGGTGCTCGCGAGCGACGTCAGTGGTGTCGTGACGGTGCTCAGCAGCGTGGTGACGGGCGCGAGCGGGTTGCCGGCGCCACTGGTCCCGCCCGTGGCGCTTGTCACACCGCCCAGCAAACCGGTGACGGGTCCCAACGGATTGCTGCCCGACGATCCCGATGCATTCGTCACGCCGCCGAGCAGCCCGGTGAGTGCGCCGAGCGCAGACGCGCCGCTGGTCGTGGTCGGTGTCACGGTCGTATTGCCGACGTTCGCCAGCACGTTGCCCAACGCGTTCGGCGTCGTGTTGCCGGTGTTGCCGGTGTTGCCGGAGAGCAGTCCCCCCGCACTGGCGACGGTGTTGCCCAGCGCCATCAGCGGATTGCCGAGACTGGCCACCACGGCGTTCGGCGCGCTCGACTTCACCTGTGCGCCGGTCGAGTTCAGCGCACCGCCCAGCGTACCGAGCACACCTGCCAGCGGTGCGCCGAGGCCGGTCGTGTTGCCGAGCGTCTGGGTGGAGGAGACGACGGTATTCGCGATCGGTGTGATGGCCGAAGAGAGGGCAGCGGTCGCCTGAACGACTTGCGGGCTGTTCAAGGCTTGCGTGAGCGCCTGACCGCCCGTCACGCCGCCCTGACCGACGGTCGTGACAACCTGTCCGAGCACGCCGGTGAGCGTGCCGACCGGCGTGCTCGCGAGCGGGCCGCTGTTGCCGATGCCTGCGACGCCGCTGCCGAGCGACTTCGCGGCGTTGCCGAGATCCGAGACCACCGTACCGGTGCTGGCGAGCGTGGTGCCAACGGGATTGGCGCCTGTCTTGCCAAGCTGACCGAGGCCGTCGCCCACGCCCTTGCCCAGATCCGTGACGGCATTGCCGGTTTGCGAAATCGCGCCGCCAACGCCTTGCGTGACCTGCGGCGACACCCCGGGAATCGTGGTGTCGGATACCTGATTGCCGACCGCGCTCACGACGGAGCCGACCGAACTGACCACACCGTTGCTTGTGGACGGGTTCGTCGGATGGTTCGGGTCATTCGGGTTCGTCGGCGTATTCGGATTGTTGGGGTTCGTCGGCGTGTCTCCCGTCGCGCCGCTGCCGCCGCCTGAACTGGAGCAGCCGGTGACGCCGATCACGCCGGCGATCAGGGCGGTGAGCAACGCGGGACGCAGAAAATTCGTCATGACATCTCTCCTCGATGGGGCGGCGCCCTGGCTATCACGCGGTGATGCCGAGATGCGCCCATGCGCGTGGGCGCACGTCGCCCGGATTCAAGTTTTGGAAGACGTGCCGCGTGCGTTCGAGACGAGACCGGCGATGTCCTGGTCGGCCTCGAAGCGCAGACGGAAGGTTTCGCTCTTGAGCGTGCGAATGCTTTGCACCAGAAAGTCGTGAATGGCGGCGAGTTCGCTGTGGTCGTACGCCGCACTCACTGCCGTGAGCTCCCGTGACACCGACGACAGGAATTGCTCGATTTGCGCGCAGCGTTCCTGAATCGGGTGAATCATCACCATGCGGCGGTCATGCGGGTTCTTCTCGCGCTCGACGAAGCCCGCGCGCTCCAGCCGGTCGATCACGGTGGTGATGCCGCCGGAACTCACGCCCATGAGTTCGGCGAGTTGTCCTGCGGTGATCGATTCGAGTTCGAGAATCAGATCGAGCGCGTTCAGATCGGTGACGTTCAGACCGAGCTGCTCGGCCAACGCCGCGTGATAGAGCGCGGTGTACACGGCGAGCCGGCGTCCGAGCGAGCGGACGATACCGGCGACGAGATCGTTACGGTTCGTGTGTCGGTCGTTCATGGTGCCGGGCGTTCCATTCGTCCCGTTCATCCCGTTCATCCCATGCGTTGCATGGGCGGGTGCGGATGCCGGGGCACCGGCGTCGGCGCCCTCCGTGTTGTGGCGGTGGCTGCTGGCGTAACCGTTGCCGGTATCGCGCATTGCGGAGGGTTCGGAGACTGGCGAGGCGGCGTCGCCATGACCGCGCATCAGAACGCCGGTGTCGGATATGAAGCGGGCCATGGCATCTCCTTATCGATTCTTGTGGGTTGTGGTGTGGCCGGCGCAGGGCGCGCCGTGCCACTTACCGCATGCGCGCATGCGCGCGTGCGTTACTTGCCGAGGCTCGCGACACTGCCGAGCAGGTTCGTCACCGGCGCGAGCAAGCCCACGCCGCTGCCGCTGCCCGTGCTACCACCTGCGCCGCTCGTCACACCCGAGAGCAGATTGGTGACGGGGGCGAGGGGGCTGCTGCTGCCGCCCGACGTGGCGCCGCCCAGACCGCCGAGCAGGCCCGTTACCGGCGCCAGCGGGCTGCTGCCGCCGGCCCCACCTACGCCACCGAGCAGACCGGTCACGGGGGCGAGCGGACCGCTGCCGCCACCCAGCAGGCCGCTAAGCGAGCCGAGCGGGCTCGCTGCGCCGCCGCCCGCCGCGGTCGTGCCGAGGTTGCCCAGGAGCGAACCGAACGAGTTCGCGCCGCCGGTCGATGTGGGGCCGTAGGTGATGCCGCCGAGCGTCGCGACGGTCTTGCCTGTGGCGTCCACGGTGTTGCCGAGCGCCTTCACGATGCCGTTGGACGACGAGCCGCCGATGGTCGTCCCGACGGTGCTGACCGCGCCTCCGGCGGCGACGATCACGTTGTTCAAGGTGCCGCCCAGCCCTGTGGTGTTGCCGATCGCGCGCGTCGTATCAGAAACGGAGTTCGTGAGCGGATTGATTGCTGACGAAAGTGTCGAAGTGACTTGCGTCACCGGCCCACCCGAGAAGGCCTGGCCAAGGACGGCGCTGCCGGCGATGCCGCCCTGGCCGACCGTCTTCACCACGTTGCCGAGGGCGCTGGTGATACTGTCGACCGGCGTATTGGCAAGCGGGCCGCTCTTGCCGATCCCCTGAATGCCGTCGCCGAGCGACACGCCTGCCTGACCGAGATGGTTGACTGCGGGTGCAAGGCCTGCGGCGGTGATGCCGACGACGTCCGCTGACGTGCCGGTCTTGCCAAGACCGTTGCTGACCGCGTTACCGACGTCGCTCACTGCCAGGCCGGTGTTCTTGAGCGCATTGCCCGTGCCTTGCGTTGCCTGAGACGAGAGCAGCGGAACCGGAGTTGCCGCGACCTGTTCACCCAGCGCGCTCACGACGTTACCGGCCGAACTCACGACACCGCCCGCGCCGCCGGCGGTCGTGCCCACGGCGTTCGGTGTGCCCGTCACACCGGTCGAGGTTGCGCCGCTGCCGCCGCCGCCACTGGAGCAACCGGTCAGTGCGATGGCTGCGATGGCGGCCGAGGCCAGAAGGGTGCGTTGAAGTGCGTTGCTCATGATGTCTATCTCCCTTGGTCGATTTGAATGTTGGCTGGCGGGGGACCGCTCGATGACGCCGTTCTGTACTGCTGTTTCGTGTTGGGACTGACTGTCCGGTACCGCTACTTCCATTTGAGAAACCGGGGCCGCTCGCTGTGATGCCGTTGAACGTATGCGGCGTGTTGGGTGAGCCGGATCCGGGCCGGCCCGGGCCGATGCGTGAGCATCGGAGCGAGGGCCGGATCGCGGCGGTCACAGGCGGGCGGCGGAATGGCGCGGGTCATGATCGTTGGCCGGTTCGTGTGCGAGGGCGTGATCGATGCAACTCGCCGGATTACTTCTTGCCGCCGCCGAGCAACCCGCCAAGCAGGCCGGTGACCGGAGCAAGCGGGCCGCCGTTGGCGTTACCGCTACCCGACGTCGCACCACCGACCGCACCCGTCACCGAGCCGAGCAGCGTGCCCACCGGGGTCAGGACATTGCCCGACGCCGAGGCGCCTGCACCTGCCGACGCGCCGCCCGAGCCTGCCGAGGCGCCTGCGCCGCCCGACAGGGAGCCGCCGATGCCGCCCGTCAGACCCGACACGACGTTCGTGACCGGGGCGAGCGGGTTGCTGCCCGAACCGCCGCCAGCGGCGCCGCCGAGGGCGGTCGTCAGACCGGAGACGAGATTCGTGACCGGGGCGAGCGGGTTGCTGCCGGAACCGCCACCAGCGGCGCCGCCGAGGGCGGTCGTCAGACCGGAGACGAGATTCGTGACCGGGGCGAGCGGGTTGCTGCCCGAACCGCCGCCGGCGGCACCGCCGAGGGTGGTCGTCAGACCGGAGACGAGATTCGTGACCGGGGCGAGCGGGTTGCCGCCCGAACCGCCGCCGGCGGCACCGCCGAGGGTGGTCGTCAGACCGGAGACGAGATTCGTGACCGGAGCGAGCGGACCGCTACCCGAACCCGTGCCGCCACCGATGACACCCGTCAGGCCGCCGAGGGCCGTGCTAAGCGGTGCGAGCGGGTTGGTGCTGCTCGGCGTGCCGTGAACGAGGCCACCGGCGCTTGCCACCGTGGCGCCCACCCCGGCAACGATGCCGCCGACATCGTTTGCGATCGGGTTGTTGATCTGGCCGCCGATCTTGGTACCCAAACCGACCAGCCCGCCGCCGACTTGCGCCAGCAGACCGGCAACCGGGGTACCCAGGCCCGTGGCGTTGCCCACGGTTTGCGTGGTGTTGGTCACGACCGTCGTGATCGGGGCGATGGTTTGCGACAGACCCGAGGTCAATTGCTGCACCGGGGCGGCATTGACCGCTTGCGTCAGACCCGTGCCGAGGGCGGCGCCTGCACTGCCGACCGCGCTCACGGTTCCGCCGAGCAGAGAGGTCACGCTGTTCACTGGCGCGATCTGGTTGAGTCCTGCGGTCTGACCGAGGCCTGCCACGGCGTTACCGAGTTGCTGACCTGCCTGACCGAGGTTGGTTACGGCACCCGTCACGCCGGTGAGCGTCGGATTGAGTACGTCTTTACCCGTACCGAGCTGGCCCAGCCCGTTCGTGAGGCCGTTACCGACCGACTGAACGGCGTCGCCGGTCTTCACCGCAGCGCCTGCCAGACCCGCTTGCGTTTGCGAGCTGACGACCGGCAGATCGGTGCTGCCCAGCGTCGTTCCCAGATTGCTGACGGTCTTGCCGACTTGCGTCACCACGCCCGTGCTTGCCGCCGCGGCGACGTTGCCGATCGGGTTGGCCGAGGCGCCGGTGCCACCGTTGCCATTGCCATTGCCGTTGCCGTTACCGTTACCGTTACCGTTACCGTTGCCATTCCCGTTGCCACCCGTACCGCCGGTGCCTCCCGTGCCGCCGTTGCCCGAACCGTCGGGCACGGTGCCGTCGCCCGAACCGCCGCCGCTGCCGGTGCCGGCGCTCGTGCCGCTGCCGCCACCGTCACCGAGGGAGCCGCTGGTACCGCCCGAGCCGGAGCTGGCGCAGCCGGTCATCGTGACGACGGCGAGAAGAACGGCGGAAGCGAGAAGGTTGCGTTGGATGTTGTTCATGATGGAGTCCTCTGGTCTTTGTCGTAATCAGGCGAGCACGTCTTGCGCCGCCAGGCGGTTATTCATGCGTTGTGCGATGAGTGCGAACAGGAGCGCATTGACGACTGCGCTTTCGGGGCCCGTCATCGCCTGGGCCGAATGCGTATTGCTGCTGCTACGGGCGTTTGCCACTTCAGCCGGTGTGGCGGTGGCGCGTACGCCACCGCCTTCTTCACCGCCCCTCCCTGGGCTTGCGCCTCTACGATCCGTGTCGGCCGCAGCGCTTTGCTGCTTCGCCGAGATGCGTTGACGCTCTGCCGAGATGGCTGCTGCGCCGTACATCGTTTGTTTTGTATTGCCAACGATCATGGTGTCCCTCGTGATCTTTAGCGTTGCGATGCAGGGATATCCGCAAGAGGTGTGCCAATCGATGATTCAGGGTTCGAATAAGTCTTCTAGTTTTTCCGTCAATCGGCTGAAAAGCCTGTATTTATTTGCGTTTCGGAAAACAAGAATCTTTCGAATCGAGAGATCGCTTTGGGTGAGGGAGAGGGAAAGTCAGGGTTAACGCCATCGGGAAATGGCGAATAACAGGGGGAATGGCGTTCCCGTTACGGGGTGCGTTACGGGTAACGTAACGTAACGATCACGTTGTCACGCAGCGAAATGCAAACGCCAATTAGTGGTCAAAGCCAGCGATACGTCGCGCACGCGGGCAATAGCAGCGCTGTGGGTGATTCGGGTAATGCCGGATCGAAGTCGATGCTGAGGAAGCCTTACTTTTATGCAAAAGCGAGCCGCCTCTTATCGAGGAATGGCAAACGGCAGGGGATCGGCGTGATGCCGGGCCTGCGGGGCTGGCACGGAACGGAAAGAATGGATGAATAATTATTTAAATACGCAATGAAGTCAGTGGAGTGGATTTCGCTAACGTGTGTGGCATCGCACCAATCATGGTTTTCCCTCGCACTCGCTGATTGGCTTAGTTTTGGAGTATTGTTCGATCAGCCGTGTAACGATTTTTTACAATCGCCCGGCTGATTGGAGGCAAGACTCTAGTTTTTGCGATTTAGTTTAAATTAGCATCAGAAAAAATAGTACGCCGCAGCAAAGGTTGTACCAACAGCCTGAGAAATATTGGCGTACAACGTAAAAGAGGTTCGTGAGCCTTATGCCGCAACGAGCCCGAGGCCAAAGTCAAGTGTTGATAAGCGATACGGCAGGACTGAATCGTCAGCCTTTAGGGGCGGTGTGATGTCCTGCTATTTGCCAACGGGCGCTCGCGCGCCTTTTTGAGGGAGGGTGATATGAAGCTCGGTAATCGTTTTCGACGGTTTGCGCGCGATGAGCGCGGTGTGACGGCACTCGAGTACGGCATCCTCGCCGCGATCGTGGCGGTGATCATCGGCGGTACCGTATATACCAACCTGGGCACGACGTTCGCTTCCGTGTTCTCGAAGATTCAGTCGGCGGTCACGGCGGCGGGTGCGTAACCAACAGACCTAACAGACCCAACAGACCGAACAGACCCAACAGACGTAAGGCTCGTCGGAAGACGTGACTCGGCAGGCGGACGTCAGCGGTCATAGATAAGTCGGCATACGTTCCTCGGGTCTGCGTGTGGTAGCGAGGAATCGTGCTGGCAAGTTGGGATAGTGGGGAAGGGCGTCTGTCGTTCGGATGTCATTCGGGGTAGTGGGGGCGGTATTCGCGAGGAAGCGAATCATGCAAGTCAATCGCGCAGGCAAGTCCGGACGACAGCTTCGACTGTTGCGGCAAAAGGGTGTGACCGCTCTGGAGTACGGCATTCTCGCAGCCATCGTGGCGGTGATCATTGGCGGCACGGTGTACACGAACATGAGCAGTGTGCTCTCGAGCGCATTCAGTTCGGTGACTTCGGCAGCCACGTCGGCCGCGTCGCGTTGAAACGCCGGGCTAACGCTCGGGCCTGTGTTGCACGGCTTCGGAGGCGAGACGCGCTGTGCTGATATTGTTGTGGTTGCTGTGCATGCCGATCGTGTTGACCGATCTGATCGCGCGGCGTATCCCGAACGTATGGCTGCTGTGTGTTGGCGTGCCGGCGCTGGGGTGGATCGGCTGGCAAACGTGGCATACCGGGCCTCGCGTGCTGTGGGTTCACGGTCTCGGTGCGTTGCTAGGATTGATCGTACTGCTACCGTTCTGGTGGCGCGGCGTGATGGCGGCAGGCGACGTGAAGTTGTTTGCGCTCATCGGACTGGTGGCCGGGTATCCGGCGCTGCTGCCGGTCTGGTGTCTGGCCAGTGTGGCGGCCGGGGTGCATGCGCTGGTGTTGTTGGTCGGACGGTTGAAAGGGCTGGCGCAATGGCGCGAGCGACTGACGGCCTCGACGGTGTGGCGACGAATTTTGCAGTGGCGGGCGGGGCGTGTGGGGTTGCCTTACGGGGCGTATCTCGCCGCAGCGGCGCTCGTCGTGAAGTAGGTGCGGTTCAGGCGTGAGGGCGCCGGTCGCACGCATGGCAAGCATCACGCGTGAAAGTCGTGACGAGTGCTGCCGAAGGCAGCGCCGTAATAATGGGAGGCGCGGGCGACGCCGCGCGAATTAGCAGGTTCATGCGTCGCCAGACACGGATAATGCGTGCCGTGCGCGACGGGGAGTATCGTCATGAAACGGTCTGGGGCACAGGCAAGGGCAGGGTCGCGATGCGCGGACATGCGCGGCGTCGCGGCACTGGAATTCATGCTCATCCTCATGATCCTGCTCCCAGCCTTCTACGTCGCCGTCGCTTTCTCTCTCAATATTCTTGCCCGACAGATGCTTACGCAGGCCGCCTCCGAAGCTGGCCGTGCGATGCTGCGCGCCGGCACGATGGCGCAGCGCCAGAGTTACGCCACGACAGCGATCAATACGACGTTGACGTGGCCGTCGGCCTCGGCGGTCACCGCTACCTTCCCGGCCGACGCCACGTATCCGTGCCCGGCTTCCGGCTCGGGGGCAGCCTCGCAATGCATCGTTCATGTGACGCTCACGCTCAACCAGCCGATGACCGTCAATTGGCCGGGGTTGGGCGCGCTGGTGCCCACAACTGTCGTCGGCACGGCAGCGGTCACGCTCGATACTTCGACGCTCGGCGGCAGTTGAGAGCCGGCGCTGATGACGGGGCGGGCGCGTTGGGACGATGAAAGCGTGAAACGGACGTTGCGAGGGTTGTGCAGGATCCGGACGTCAGGAATTCGAATTCGCGAAGTCGCTGGAGATTGACATGCCGCCGGTTCGCCGGCATCCCGCAAGTTGTGACTGAACGGCCGACAGGCCCCAAGCCATGAACAAAGCCACCAAGATTCTCGCTGCTGTGCTGGTTGTCGCCGGCGTGGTGCTGGCGCTCTTCGCGTTGCGATTGGGGACGGCGAACGCCCCTGCGCCGCAGACCACGCCTTCGGCGGTGACGCAGACGCTCACTCAGCGTTTCCCGGCCGTGGTGGCGGCCAGGGCATTGGCGCCCGGCAAGCCGATCACGGCCGAGGACGTCAAGATCGCGCAATTCGACAGCCCGACGCCGGCTGCCTTCAGCGTGCCGGCCGATGTCGTCGGTCGCGTGCCGCTCGTCGCGCTCGCCGCAGGGGTGCCCGTGACACAAAACGTGCTCGCCCGCGGGCTCGCGATGCAACTTGCGCCGGGCGAGCGCGCCGTCGCGCTTCCCGTCACCGAAACCGTCGGCGTCAGCAATCGCATTCGTCCGGGCGATTTCGTCGATGTCTTCTTCACGATGAAGACGAACCAGCCCGCAGGCAGCCCGACGGTCGGGTTGGTGGACGATACGCAGGCGCGCCTGCTCGCCTCGCGAGTGCGCGTGCTGACCTACGGCACGGCGTCGCTGGACGATGTGACACCGCCGCCTGCCACGCCCAGCGTCGCGTCGACGGTCGCCACCGCCGCGTCGAGCGCGCCGCCGCCTCAGCAACCTGCACAGCCGCCGATGCCCGCCACCTCCGCCGTGGTGGCCGTGCCCATCGAAGACGTCAACCGTCTCGTGCTCGGCGCCCAGCAGGGCAAGATCACCCTGGCGTTGCGCAATCCGGCCGACGACACCCAACCCGACACCTCGCTGTTCCCTGCGCCCCCGCCGGTGCTGGTGAGCAAGGCGGGGCTGACAGGCGACACCAGGGCGGCCCTCGAGTCACCTGAAAACCGCGCCTATGCCGGGATCGCCACGACGGGGCTCGCCGGCGAACCGCAGCGCCGGCCGGCGCTCGCCGCGCCGCGTGCACCTGGCGGTGGGGGCACTGGCGGGGGAAGTAACGGCGGCACGATCGAGATCGTGCGCGGCGCGGAGCGCTCCACTGCCGCGTATTAGTCAGCAGCGTGCAAGGCGCCCGCGAGACGCCGGGCGAACGAAGACGAAACGAATTGAGAGCATCGACACGCAGATCCAGTGACGTCCCGGCACGACGCCGAACCGGGCCACGCCACTCCACCGACACAGTGACCGATACAGCCACACCATGATCAGAAGCCAGGTTCGCACTGCCCGACGAGATGCCAGACGTGTCATGGGAATGTTGTTGTGCCTTGGGGCGTTGCTCGCGTGCGGCGCGAGCGTCGCGGTACGCATGGCCGAAGCCGCTGAGGTCGCGGCCGGCCCGGGGGCGCGCTCGCTGACGCTGGGGGTTCACGAGCAACGCGAACTGCAGATCGCCGGCACGCTGGAACGCGTGGCCGTCGCGGACCCGGAAATCGCGGATATCGTCGTCCTCAAGGGGTCGGGTGGGCGGCGCGGCTCGGTGCTGGTCGTTGGCAAGAAGGCGGGCACGACGCAGGTGTCGACATGGCCGCGCGGCGGCGAACCGACGCGCTGGGAAGTGCATGTGCAGGGCAGTCTGCAAGGCGCGCTCGGCGACACAGGCGGGGCCAGCGTCGATGCGCGCGGCAGCGCCGCGATCATCAAGGGCCACGCCGCCACGCTGGTGGAACACAGCGGCCTGCAAGCGGCAGCCGTCGATGCGACGGGCAAGGGCGGTGTCGTCGTCGATCGCTCCACCGTGGGCGACACGGGCGTCGTGCAGGTCGACGTCAAGATCGTGGAAGTGAACCGCAATATCCTGAATCAGTTGGGGGCGAGCTTCAGTGCATCGAAGAAGACGAGTTCAGGCAGCTTCGGCGTGAATTCGCAACTGGCGTCGGCCTTCGGTAGCGGCGGCACGTCCGTATCGAACTTCGGCTCGTTCTTCGGCTCCATTACGCGAGGTGCGTTCAACCTTTCGGCAGAGATCGATCTGTTGCAGACGAACGGGCTGGGCCGCGTACTCGCCGCGCCGACGCTGGTCGCGCTCTCGGGACAAAGCGCCAGCTTCCTCGCCGGCGGCGAGTTGCCGGTGCCGCAGTCCGGCGGGTTGGGCACGACCACAATCGTCTACAAGTCCTTCGGTGTGGGGTTGACCGTCACCCCGACGATCCTCTCGCCGAACCGAATTGCACTGAAGGTCGCGCCGGAGGCGTCCGACCTGGATTACACGAACGCCGTGGTGATCGCGTCGACACAGATTCCGGCGATCACCACACGTCGGGCCGATACGACGGTTGAACTCGGCGACGGCGAGAGTTTCATCATCGGTGGTCTGATTTCGCGTACTACGACCGCCGCCGTCGACAAAGTACCGCTGCTCGGCGATCTGCCGCTCATCGGCGCATTTTTTCGCAATCTGAAGTACAACAGTACCGAAAAGGAACTGGTGATCGTCGTGACGCCGCGCCTCGTCAAACCGGTTGCCCGGGACGTGGCCTTGCCGCTGCCGGGAGACACTCGCGAAAAGCGGCCGGGTCAAGTGTGGGGCGCGTATCTGATGGGGGTCGCGAGCGACAGCGAACTGCCGGGCTTCTCGAAGTAATGCCGATGCCGGATCGAGTGCAGACGAGGCAGACGAAGCGTCTGGGCGACGGCGAAGCGACACCGGGTGAAGCATCGGCGAGAAGCGGGATGGGGTGGTAAGGAGCGCACAAATGAACGCACCGACGCGAATACTGGACACCATGACTGAGTTGCATCGCTTTCTTTTTTGCAGTGCTCATGCCGGCCACGGACAGTGGCTTTCGGCGGCTTTGCGCGAAGAGGGCGTCGTGTTGCAAGAGGCCGGACGTCCGGCGCAGTTGCAGCAGCGCATCGGCGATCTCGACCCGCAGGTCGTGTTGCTGGACTTCTCGGGAGAGCCGACCGGTCACGCCGACGAGCCGCCCGACGGCGGGATTGCGCAGGCCGCGGAACTCGCGCAGATGCTCAAACGTATCGCGCCCAAGCTGCCGCTGGTGGCGGTCGGCTCGATGGTACGCGCCGACGGTATGAAAGCCGCGCTGCGCGCCGGCGTTCACGACTTCATCGACATGCATTCGACGCACGAGGAAGCCCTGGACGTCGTGCGCCGCGTGATCGACCACACCCCGACGGTGACGGCCGCGTCTGCACCCCAGCGGCACGGTCGCTTCGTCGTGCTGCTCGGCGCCCGTATCGGCGTGGGGTGCAGCACGCTCGCCGCGCATTTGTCGCAGCTCGGGCAGGAGATGTCCGTGGGGACGAGCGCGGAACGCGCGGAGCGGGCCGCCAAGGCAGCGAAAGCCGGCACCGCAGGCAAGGACGACAAGTTCGACAGCTCGCTGCTCGGCCACGTCGCGCTGCTCGATCTCGGCTTGCCGTCCGGCGACGGTCTGCTTTATCTCAACACGCAGAGCCAGTTCAGCTTCGCCGAGGCGGTGCAAAACCTGCGGCGCTTCGACGAAACGCTCGTCCATACGGCGGTGTCGCACGCGCCCAGCGGGCTGGCCGTGCTGCCGTTGCCGCTCGATCTGGGCGACATGCGCAGCGTGGCCGCAGCCGACGCGCTGGCGCTCACCGACCGTCTGCGCGCATTTTTCGATCTGATCATCGCCGATCTCGGCGGCTTCTCGAACCCGGCGTTCGTCGCCAGCCTCGTGCGTGCGGCCGACGAAGTGTGGCTCGTGGTCGACCAGAGCGTAGGCGCCATCGTCTCGCTGGCCTCGATGTTGCGGGACCTGGAGGAGAAAAGCGTGGAGCGCGATCACCTGCATCTCGTGCTCAACCGCTATGACCCACGCTACGGCATGGCGGCCGATCAGATCGCCAAGCGCTTCGACGTGCCGCTGCTCGCCACGTTGCCGGATCGTCCGCTCGCCATGCTCTCCGCGACCAATCAGGGCAAGCTGATCATCGATACCGCACGCAGCGACCCATACGTGCGCGCGCTGCAACCATTGGTGGAGCGGCTGCTCAGCGCTCACCATGCGGGGGGCGCGGCACAACGCCAATCGTCGAGCTGGCTGGGCCGATTCATGGGAAAGCACTGATATGACCGACTCCATCGAATTCGCCGACGACAAGCGCGCGTTCGCCAATTCACAGCAGTTTCAGGACATCAAGACCGCTGCGCACGAGCATCTGCTCGCGCGCATCGAGGAACTCGGCGCCGAATTCGGACGCTGGAGCCGTAGCGCGATTCAGCAGTTCGTCGATCTGGAGATGGACGGTTTCGTGCGCTTGCGTCGCATTCCGATCAACGAGGCGGAACTGCGTCAGATTTCCGATGCGCTGACCAAAGAACTCGCCGGGTTCGGCCCCATCGAGGACTTGCTGGCCGACGCGGCGGTCGAGGACATTCTGATCAACGGCTACAACGACGTGTATGTCTCGCGCCGCGGTGTGCTCGCGCGCGAAGCGTTGCGCTTCTCCGATAACCAGCATCTGCTGCGTATCGTGCGCCGCATTCTCGCGCCCATCGGCCGTCGTCTGGACGAATCGAATCCGATGGTCGACGCGCGCCTGCCCGACGGCGGACGTCTGAACGTCGTCATCGAACCGCTTGCGGTCGATGGCCCCGTCGTCTCCATTCGCAAGTTCCGCAAAGATCCGCTCAAGCCCTCCGATCTGCTCGCGCTCGGCAGCTTCAACGAGGAGATCTACACCTTGCTGGAAGCGGCGGTGCGCTCGCGCTGCAACATTCTGGTGTCGGGCGGTACGAGTTCGGGCAAGACATCGCTGCTCAACGCGCTGGCGAGCTTCATCCCGGCGACCGAGCGCGTGGTGACGGTCGAGGACACGGCCGAACTGTCGCTGAACCACCCGCATGTGGTGCGGCTGGAGTCGCGTCAGGGCGGTTTCGACGGCTCCGGCGAGGTGACGATTCGCGATCTGATTCGCAACAGTCTTCGTATGCGTCCGGACCGGATCATCGTGGGCGAAGTGCGCGGCTCGGAAGTGCTTGAAATGATGCAGGCGATGAACACCGGCCATGAAGGATCGATGGCGACGATTCACGCCAACTCGCCGCGTGAATGTCTCTATCGTCTGGAGATGCTGGCGGGCTTCGCCGGTTTTCAGGGCAGCGAGAGCAGTCTGCGCCGTCAGATTACGAGCGCGCTCGATTTCATCGTGCAGATCGGCCGCTTGTCGAACGGCCGGCGTCGCATTCTCTCGATCACCGAAGTCACCGGGGTTTCGGACACGGTGATCTCCACGCAGGAGTTGTTTCGCCACGAATCGGTCATCGGGCCGGACGGCGAAGAGAAGGACAAGTGGGTGTCGCTCGGGCTTCAGCCGCATTCGCCCAAGCTGCAACGTTTCAAGGAGCAATCGCGCAGTGCCGCCGCAGCCGCGCAGGCCCAGCAAGGCAACGTGCCGCCGGATTCGGGTGGCGGTGGTGGCTTCTTCGGACGCCGGCGATGAATCCCTTCGTGCTGTGGGCCGCCTGCATCGCGCTGCTGCTGGTCGCGGCAGGGCTGGAGCTTTGGCGCCGCACGCACCAGCGCGCGCGCGAGCAGGCGACGAGCGAGTTCCTCGAACGCCAACTCGCGCAGAACGCGCCGAGGTTTGCCGGGAGCGACACGACCGAAGCGCGTGCGCCGCGTCGCAAGTCGTTGCCTTGGGAGTTCTTCTTCGAGCGTGCGGGCGCGCAGACAGACGCCGCGTTCTACGCCATGTTGGTCGTCCCGGGCGTGTTGCTCACGTTCGGGTTCTGGGTTTGGCAGGGGCCGCTGTCGGCGATCGTGATTCTGATCGTCTACGCCGTCGGCGTGGTGCTCCGTTACTGGCTCAAGGCATCGCGGCGGCATCGCGACATTGTGCGTCAGTTACCGATTTTCCTCGACGGCATGGTGCGCATGCTGACCGTCGGCAACAGCTTGCCGTCGGCGTTCCAGTCGGCGGCGGGCAACGCGGACCTGCCGTTGCGGGAGTTGCTCGAGCGGGCAGTGCGCCAGGTGCAGGCGGGCGTCGAGCTGGACGTGGCGCTCAAACAGATCGCCCGCGTGTATCAGGTCGACGAGATCTATCTGTTCGCCTCGGTGGTCGATCTCTCGACACGCTTCGGCGGCCGCGCCGACCAGATTCTGGCGCGCATGTCGGGCTTCATGCGCGACCGCGAACAGGCGCAGGCGGAGTTGTTCGCGTTGTCGTCGGAGACGCGCATGTCGGCCTGGGTGCTGGCTGCGTTGCCGATCGTCGTGAGTGCGTTGTTGATGTTGCTCAACCCGAAATTCTTCGAGCCGATGTTCCAGGAGGGCGCCGGTCAGAGGTTGCTCGCGATCGGTCTGGGGCTGGAAGTCTTCGGTGGATTCGTGCTGTACCGGCTGGCCAAATCGCTTTGAGCGGCGCGTTGCGTCGTCGATATCGCGAAGCACAAGGATCTCGCACATGAACCTGTCGTCCCTGTCGGCTGATTCGCAAACGTGGATGATGCTCGGCCTGCTCATGGTCGCGGCAGGTCTGCTGCTGGCGGCATCGGCCATCTTGTTGCGCGCGATGCGCCAGGGACGCAGCGGCCGCATGATCGATCAGGTGCTGGCGAGCCGCCAGCAACAGGCGCTCGCGGCGCTGCGGGCCGCCACGGCGCCGGCCGGCCTGCGTCAGACCGGTGCGAATCGCGATGACGAATCGACGCAGACGACGGAGGGCCGCCAGCGGGGCTGGCGCTCGTTGCTCGATCGCGCGGCGGCGCTCGGCAAGCAATGGTCGGAGACGCGCCTCGGGCAGAGCCTGATCGCGGCGGAAGACCGCCTGCTGCTTGCGCAATGCGGTTACGACAGCGTGCGGGCCAAGTCGCTGTTCATCTTTTCGAGAGTGGCGCTGGCGCTCGTGCTGCCGTTGCTCGTGTGGCTGTGGTTTGCCGGCGACGGCGGCCTCGGCACGATACTGCGTCTGATCGGCGCGGCGGGAGCAGGATTGCTGGCGCCGAAGTTCTACGTCCAGCGCAAGGCGGGCCAGCGTCGTCGCGATCTGGTCGACGAACTGCCGCTGCTCATCGATTTGCTGCGTCTGTTGCAGGGCGTGGGCCTGTCGATGGACCAGAGCCTGTACGTGGTGGTTTCCGATTTTCGTGAGGTGCTGCCGATTCTGTCGAAGGAGTTCGAGGTCGCGAACCGGCAGTACGCTTCGGGGCGCGGCCGCGAGGCGTCGATGGGGCGGTTGCGCGAGGTCTACGATAACGACGACCTGCGTGCGCTCGTGCGGCTGATCGTGCAGGTCGAGCAGCACGGCGGCGCGGTGCAGGAACCGTTGCAACAATTCAGCGACCGCCTGCGCGAGCAGCGTCGTCAGACCATGAAGGAGCGCATCGGCAAACTCACGGTGAAGATGACGCTGGCCATGATGCTCACGCTGTTGCCGGCGCTGATGCTCGTGGTCGCGGGGCCCGCGATTCTGTCGCTGACCAAATCCATGGAGGCCATGAATTGACCATGCCGATCCAGACGCAAGACGTGCTGCCCCCGGTGCCTCGCAGCGCGAGACGGGAGCCTTTCGGGCCGGCTTCGCTGAAGCCGGCGCCGCGTACCAGGCTGTTGGCCGGGCTGTGTAACGGCCTATGCGCCGGGCTGAGCGTGGTGGTGCTGACCGGGTGCAGCAGTGGGCCGACGCTGGGCGGCTATGGTGCGCCGTCGGCTGCGGCCCTCATGCAGGCGCAGCAGAACGACGAGGAGCGCGCCAAGGCAGCCAAGCCCGATACGCGCGAGTTGTATCTGTCGATGATTCGCCAGTCGCAGGAGCAAGGGTCGTATTTCGCCTCGCTCGCCCACATCGAGCAGTTCCGGATTCAGTACGGCGCCGCGCCCGACGTCGACATTCTGCGCGCCGACGCGTTGCGCGAGACCGGGCAGCCGGAGCCGGCCGAGCAGGCCTATCGCGCGCTGCTGGGCAGCAACGAAGCGGCGGCCGCGTGGCACGGCATCGGGCTCGTGGCGGCGCAGCGAAAAGACTACGCGGGAGCCGCTCAGGCGCTTCGCGAGGCGGTGAACCGCGCGCCGACCGAGGCGTTTTATCTGAGCGATCTGGGCTTTGCCTTGCTTAATAACGGCGATGCGGCGGGCGCTCGCGTGCCGCTCGCGCAGGCGGCCGAACTCAAGCCGGACAGCCGCAAGGTGCTCAGCAATCTCGCGGTGTATCTGGTGGTGACGGGCGACCGCTCGCGCGCCGAAGACATGATGACCAGCGCCAAGATGCCGCAGGCCACACGCGACGCCATCAACAAGCTCGCTGCCGACATCCGGGCACATACCCAGGCGCGCAAACAGGCGGCGGACGCGGCGGCTGCACGCGCGGCGGCACAGGCGGCAGCGTCGCTGGTTCCGGCGGCGGCGCCGGTCGCGACGACGGTATCGCGTGCGGATGCGGCGGCCGGCGCGCCGGTCGTCGTGCGTCTCGCACCGGGTACGACGAACGCTGCGCAGCAAACGGCGGCGTCGCCAGCACCCGCACCGACGAAGGTGGCGACGTCGGATGCCAAGCTCGCGCGCGCGGGCGAGGCCACGCGTAGCGATATGCCGACGTCGATGCTCGATCGCTTCGCGCACTCGCAGTGAGGCGTGGCGGCGGCGTTGATCGCCGCCGAGCGCTCGCCTGCGTCGTCGGGGTCATGGCAGGACACGCGTTGCCAATCGCGCAACCTCAGGGAGATGGGATGATGGCAGGCCAGACACTTCAGGAAAAATCGGGCGCCCGGCTGGTGCCGGTACCCCGCACGCCCCGGTCCGCACGGTTCGCGCAGATCGGACTGGCCGTGTTCGCGCTCTGTAGCGGTGGGGCGGTGGCGCAAAGCAACACGCCGCTCACCGGGGCGATGGGCGGCGACGACGCGCGGGCCGTGGCATCGCCGTCGGCAACAACGTCGGTCACATCGTCTGTCACGCCGGCTCTCCAGCCATCTGTGCAGACGTTTGCGCAGGCGTCCGCCGTTGCCGGCACGAGCGGGCAGGCCCCGGTCGCGCAGGAGGCAGCGCGCACCCCGTCCAACGTCGTGCGTCGTACCGCGCCGCCGCGCGTCGGCGAACCCGCCCGCGACGGCATGCTGGGCGACGAAACCGAGGCATTGCTGGCGGTGCAGAGGAACAATCTCGCTGCCGGACCCGGGCTGCCGATGCTCGGTGCGACCGCATCGCGCGCCTACCGTCGTTATCTGGACAGCTTTAATTACCCGATCCCCGCATTCTTCGCGACGATGATCCAGAGTGACGGCGTAGGCGGCGGTGGCGGCGGTGGAGGTGGGGCTCCTGCAACATCGGCGGGGGCTGGCGCGAGCCAGTGATGCGTCATGAAAGCGCGTGCGCATGGGCGCTCAACGAAGACAGCGGCCGTCACGTCACCGGGCAGGGGTGAGCGGCGTTCGGGATGGCTCCCGGCGCGTCAGCGCGGCTCGGTGCCGATCCTCGCCTTCATCTTCCTGATCGTGGTGCTGATCCTGGCATTCGCGATCGATGCCGGCTATGCGTTCATGAAGCGACGCGATCTGCAACGCACGGCCGATATGGCGGCGCTCGCGGGCGCGCAAACGCTGCCGGGATGCGCCAACGCGACGTCGTACGACACCGTGGCGCGCGCGAACGTGACATCGAACCTCGGTAGCAACGTCACGGGGCTGACCGTCGCGACGTCGTGCGGCATCTGGACCACGTCGGCGGCGTCGTCGAGCACGCCCGGCACCTTTGTTGCGGCAACGTCTGCGAACGCGGCGAGCGGCAACGCCGTCTCGGTCACGCTTACGCTCGGTGTGCCGTCGTTCTTCCAACTGGCGGGCACACGCACGATTGCGGCCAATGCCATTGCGCGCAAAGCGCCTGCGGTCGTCACGTTCACCGTCGATTCCGGACTGCTGGCGCTCAACGCCAACAATTCGGTGCTCGCGCCGTTGCTCAGTTCGATCGGTATCACGCCGTCGCTGTACGTCGGCGCAGCGCAGCAGCTCGTGGGGGTGAACATCACGCCCAAGGGGCTGTTGCAGGCGCTGGGCGTGCCGGTGACGGGTGACGTCAGTGTCGCATCGCTCTCGGGCGTGGCCGCCGTGAAGAATCTCACGGTAGGCTCGTTGCTGAATGCGACGAATACGGCGCTCGCCACGCAGAACGGCGCGCTGTCCGTATCCGTCACCGCGATGAACAACCTCATCAACGTGTTCGCGAACAGCCCCGTGCTGAACTTGCCCGTCAACCTGCTCGGCACTGCGACGTCGCCCGGCGTCATCGCGAATATCGATGCCGCCGGGGTCGGCGCGGCGAACGCGCTGAGCGCAAATGTCGGCGTCTCCGATCTGATTACCGCCGCCGTGGTCGGGGCGAACGGCAATAACGCGGTCGCCGTTCCGTCGCTCTCGATTCTCGGCGGCACCGTGTCTGTCGTGGCGCGAGTGATCTCCCCGCCGCAGATCGGCGTGGGCGGGGTCGGTGCCACGGCGACGACCGCACAGGTGCGGTTGTTTCTGACGGTCAACTCGGCGGCGTCGTCGGCGGGGCCGCTCGCCGGAATTCTCAGTGCCGTGGGCACGCAACTGAATCTGCCGCTGGTGCTTGAAGTGGCCCAGTCGACCGCGACCGTGACGGCCCTGCAATGCGGCGCCACGCCATCGACCACGTTACAGGTCAACTCCGGATTGGTGAACGTGTGTGTGGGCGGCACCGCGCCAGGCGTCAACGTGCAGACCAACCCGGCGAGCTGCACCACGCTCATGACCCAGCGCACGAATATCGCGACGCTGCTCGGCCTCATCAACGTCGGGGCGAACGTCAACCTGTCGCTCGTGACGAACTCGCCCGCGCCGATCACCTTCACCGGCCCGTTCCCGCAGAAAGTCGGGCCGATCGGGTCGAGCGTGAATCTGAGTCAGATCGTGAGCGCATTGCTCACGGGCCTCTCGCTCGATGTGAGCGCAGGCGGAACGTCGACGTCGGGCACCATCGGCACCGGGCTGGTGAACAACGTGCCGTTCGCACTCGCCGGGTCGTCGATTTCCACAGTCAACGCTTTCCTGAGTACGGCCGCCGCCGGCTTGAAGACGACGACCAACGCGCTGGGCACGACGCTTGGCGGCGTGCTCTCGCTCAATCTGCCGCAGGTGGTGGGCGGCGTGGGGGGGCTGGTCACAGGACTCGTCAACACCCTGGGCGGCATCGTGACGGGGTTGCTCGGCGGCGTCTCCGATTTGCTGTGCAATCTGTCGGGCAACGCCAACCAGTGCCGCATCAATGCGGTCTCGGGCTCGATCGGGACCTCGGATATTTCACCGGTGCTCGGCAGTGTGCTGTACACCTTGCTCAATCCGCTGCTCACGCCGTTGAGCAACGTGCTCAACACCCTGCTGTCGTCGCTGGGTATCACGTTGGGCATGACGACGGTCACGGTGGACAGCATCAATTGTCAGAACGGGCTGGTGCAACTGGTGTATTAGCGGCGCCCGAACGCGGGTGAGGGCGCCGAGACTGCCGAGACTGTCGAGACGCAGCGGTGGTGATGCGCACGACGTTTCGGATGTCGCAGATGTCCTGGACGACACGGGTGTCACGGGTGTCGGGGGCGTGGCGGCGTCGCAGCGATCGAAGATGCCGGGCAAGAGGGAGTTGACGCAGCGCATGACGAACAAAACGATCAGTGATGCCCGAAATGGGGCCGGGCCAGCGCACTGAACTTCATCATGACGAACGCCGGGGGGCGTTCGCCAACGAGCGGATAAGCATGAAAAGCAAGCCAGTACGTGAAGATCTCGACGTGTACGTGTGGGAGGGCAAGTCGGATATTGCCGACCGTGTGTCCCACTGCCTCGCGAGCTTCGACATGGAAGTCATTCGCGCCGATGGCATCGACCTGTCGCGCGAGCGCACTCGTGCGCGTCCGTCCATCGCGGTCGTGAGCGTGTCCGTGATCGAGGGCGCGTCGACCAATGCGAACGAATGGCAGCTCGGCCACGGCATGCCGGTGATCTGGGTCGCGACAACCCCGCGCGAGAACGACGGACGGGTATTCCCGCCCGAGTACAGCAACATTCTCACGCTGGATTTCTCCGGTGCGGAACTGCGCACGCTCATCTTCAAACTCTCCGGCGCAATCGCCGAGGCCGATCAGGCGCCCACGCCGACCGACCCGCTCGTTGCGCAGTCGAGCGCCATGCTCGGCCTGCTTGCCGAGGTGGACGCTTTCGCCGATTGCGATTCGAACGTCCTGATCCATGGAGAGACCGGCGTGGGCAAGGAGCGCATCGCGCGTTTGCTGCACGACAAGCAGAGTCATTACGGGAAAGGGCCCTTTGTTGCAGTGAACTGCGGGGCGATTCCCGACGGCCTGTTCGAGTCCCACTTCTTCGGTCACGCCAAAGGTGCGTTCACGGGAGCGCTTTACTCGCACAAGGGCTATTTCGAACAGGCCAACGACGGCACGCTCTTTCTCGACGAAATCGGCGACTTGCCGCTGTACCAGCAGGTCAAGTTGCTTCGGGTGCTGGAAGACAGCGCGGTGACGCGCCTGGGGTCCGCGCAGCCCGTGAAGCTCGACTTCCGTCTGGTGGCGGCGACCAACAAGAACCTTAAGTCTATGGTGCGCGACGAATTGTTCCGTGCCGACCTGTTTTATCGTCTGGCGGTGATCGAGTTGCACATCCCCAGTCTTGAAGAGCGCGGGCCGGTCGACAAGCTGGCCGTTTTCACCGCGTATCTCGGCAAGGTCGTCGGCGATAGCGAGATCGGGGCGCAGGTGCCCGGCTGGCTGCGCGAACTGGTCGAGGGCGGGCTGTTTCCCGGGAATGTGCGTGAGATGCGCAATATTGCCGAGCGCGTGGGCATCATCTACCGGCAACTGGGCGGCTGGGACGAGCGCCGTATCCGACCGATCTTCGACGCCCTGTCGATGGGCTCGGTGGCGCGACCCGACGACGCCTCGCGCGGCGGCGGGCCGGGCGATCGCGAACGCGCCCGCTGGGATGCTACCGAGCGCGCGCGGATCGTCGCGGCGCTCGATGCGAACGGCTGGCGGCGGCAGGACACCGCCAATGCGCTGGGCATCAGCCGTAAGGTCCTGTGGGAAAAGATGCGCAAATATCAGATTCTCGGCAACGACTCGGAGCTGGCCAGCGAGTTCGAGGGATGAGCCCCGTCCCACGCGGGGTTGAACCCCACGCGTCGTGCGTGGGTAATATCTGGATGTGACTTTCAATGACGGGATTTTTCCGACAAGCAGTTTCCGCTCGGCGGAAGTCGGGGTCGCCTTGAGTTGCGCCGTATCAACAGATGAAATCACGGCGGCACAATAACGCATTCCCTGCTTGGAAGTGCGCGTCTCAATGGATAGAATTGGCGGCTATTGCGGGCATGCGGTTATCATTCCACAAATACGCAGGTATCAGATCCTCGGGACGGAGTCCGGGGTGGCGAATGAATGCGACGAATAAGGGTCGTGCAACGATCCGGTCGATAACAGGAAAACAGATCAGATGAAAATCAGTGATTGCCGGGGGCGGTTGTGGTGGGGCGTGGGGGTGGCATGCCTGGCAGCCTGGGGAACGTCAGCGATGGCTGCCGACGCGGTCCGTGATGTCACGGGGGCGACGTCCGCGCAAATTGCAGCTCCGGCAGTGCCTGCACAATCGGCTAACGCCCCGGCAGCGGCATCTGGCACGATCCAGGAACTGCGCGATCGCATTCAGAACAAGGAAGTCACCGAACTGCGCACGACCTACAACGGGCGTTATGGCGCAAGTCTGCTGTTCTACCCGCAAACGCTGGGTTACTACGTCGCCCTGTTCCACGAAGGCCAGTTCTGGCGCGTGGTCAAGCTCAATAATGAGAAGAAGGCCGAGGCCCTGTATGCCGACTTCGTGCATCAGACGCAGGTGCTCGCCGACGTCGAGATCAGCCGTATCAAGCTCGAAGCCCAGAAGGCGATGATCGAGCGTCAGTTGGCCGAGAGCGAAACGCGTCTGAACGCCGTGCAGAACGATCTTGCCATCCAGCGTCAGCAGGAGCAGGCACTCGCGCAGAACCAGCAGGCCGTACGTGAGCAGGCAGCGGCCCTCGAGACCGAGCGTAGCGCGGCGCGTATTCGCCTGAGCGACGTGCAGGGGCAGATCCGATCGCTGGAAGCGCAGCAGAACAGCGTCGATTCGGACCTCGTGCGTTCGGTCAAGGGGTCGTCGAAGAAGACCTCGCGCCGTCGCTAAGCCGATGGGCAGATGTCCCAATATGTGAGAAAGCCGCCTTCGGGCGGCTTTTTTCGTTTTGGGACGGTGCATCGCTACACGCAATTGACGAGGCTGTCGACTCGCGAATCGCGCATGCCCGGCATATGTCGCGCATTTGCAACTGGAAATGCGGTGCCGCTTGGGCAGGCCGCCGGGCATACGGGATGGGCAAAACCCTTGCGGTGCGGGACTGGTCACGGCGTCCGGCTCGTCATATCCTAGCGGAGCATGTCGTGTCACAGGCCCGGCGATCAGGAACTGCCCGGGCTGGCGAGGGAACCGGCGCCCAGTTAGAATAGCGCCCATTTTGTGCAGCGCAATAAAGCGATTACCCAAACCTTATGACGCAAAACATTCGACACGGGCAGCGCCCTCAGGCCATGCCCGCGCTCATGGTGGCGGCCATCGGCGTGGTCTTCGGCGATATCGGCACCAGCCCGCTCTATGCGCTCAAGGAATGTTTCGATCCGCAGCACGGCATTCCGTTTGATCAACAGGCCGTGTTCGGCATTATCTCGCTGCTCTTCTGGGCGTTGGTGATCGTCGTTTCCCTGAAATACGTCTTGTTCGTGATGCGCGCGGACAACCGCGGTGAAGGTGGGGTGCTCGCGCTCATGGCGCTTAGCCTGCGTAGTGTGAGGGCCGGCAGCCGATGGGCCTCCGTCCTGATGATGCTGGGGATGTTCGGCGCCTGCATGTTCTATGGCGATGCGGTCATTACCCCTGCCATCTCCGTGATGTCGGCGGTCGAGGGGCTGGAAATCGCTGCGCCGTCGCTCTCCCGGTTCGTGCTGCCGATCACGATCGTCATCCTGATCGTGCTCTTCTCGATGCAGAAGTCCGGCACCGCGAAGGTCGGACGCCTGTTCGGCCCGGTCATGGTGCTCTGGTTCATCATTCTCGGCGTGCTGGGCGTCTACAACATGGTGCTTGCCCCGGAGATCGTGAAGGCGATCAACCCGTACTACGGCATCCATTTCATCCGTACCCACGCGCTGCAAGCGTATATCGTGCTCGGTTCCGTGTTTCTCGTGCTGACCGGCGCCGAGGCGCTTTATGCGGATATGGGCCACTTCGGCATTCGTCCGATTCGTTTTGCCTGGTCGGTCCTCGTTTTCCCCGCGCTGGCGCTGAACTACTTCGGTCAGGGCGCGTTGCTGCTGTCGAATCCGAAGGCCATCGAGAACCCTTTCTTTCTGCTCGCGCCTGACTGGGCGCTGCTGCCGCTCGTGATCGTGGCGACGGCCGCGACCGTGATCGCGTCGCAAGCGGTGATCTCGGGGGCGTTTTCGCTCACGAGCCAGGCAATACAACTCGGCTACGTGCCGCGCATGAAGATTCTCCACACCTCGGATCGCGAGATCGGTCAGATCTACATGCCGGTGATCAACTGGTCGCTGCTGCTGGTCATCATCTGGATCGTGCTGGCGTTCAAGTCGTCGAGCAATCTGGCAGCGGCTTACGGCATTGCCGTGACGACGACGATGGTCATCACGACGATTCTCGCCTGCGTGGTCATGGTCAAGGTCTGGAACTGGAACAAGTTCCTCGTCGCACTCATCATCACGGGCTTCCTCGTGGTCGACTTCGCGTTCTTCGGTGCGAACCTGATCAAGGTCGAGGAGGGCGGTTGGCTGCCGCTGGCGCTGGGCGCATTCCTGTTCTTCATGCTGATGACGTGGCATAAAGGTCGCCAACTGCTGCGCGAGCGTACGGCCGCCGACGGGATTCCGCTGGGACCGTTCCTGCAAGGCCTGCTGGCGCATCCGCCACATCGCGTGGCGGGCACTGCCATCTACCTGACCGGGGGCAACACGCTGGTGCCGGTGAGTTTGCTGCACAACCTCAAACACAACCGTATCCTGCATGAACGCACGATCTTCCTGACGTTCCGGACGCTGGACGTGCCGTACGCCGAAGACGCCAGCCGCATCGAGGTCAAGGACCATTCGGGCGGGTTGTTCAGCGTGGTCGCGACGTTCGGCTTCAACGAAACGCCGGATGTGAAGGAAGTGCTTCATCTGCTCGAAGAGAAGACCGATATGCACTTCGAACTGATGGATACGTCTTTCTTCCTCGCGCGCGAGACGGTCGTGCCGACCAAGCTGCCGGGGATGTCCATCTGGCGCGAACGCCTGTTCGCATGGATGCATCAGAACGCCGCCAAACCGACCGACTTCTTCAGCATTCCCGCGAACCGCGTGGTCGAGCTGGGAACGAAGATCGAGATCTGACACACGCGCCCGCCACCGGTCTCAAGTCGCCAGGGCGGGCGTCATCCCATACTGCGTAGTGTGCGAAGCGTCTGTGCCCACTGAGACGTCGGCTCCCGCAGACATCTCATGCCGCGCCGACAGCGTCAGCGCTCACGCGCCCACGCATCTAAACCCTGAAACGCTTACACGCTTACGCGTTCGGCAAGGCGCTAGGGCTCTGTAGCAGCGCGTAGCAGACGAACCGTTCCCGATTGCCGAAGGCAGCCGTTCCCGTAGCCAACGACGTCATGACGTCATCGTCGATATTGACCGGATAGCGCCCCGTGTTGTGCCAGAGGTAGCCGCACGCCTCCTTGCCGTCGCCCGGCTTGTAGCTCCAGAAGGGCGAGGCATCGTCCTTGACGAAGAGCAGCGGATGTTGCGCATTCCAGAAGACGGCAATGCTGCGCGCTGAAATCTCGGGCGGCAGCAGGTCGTGACACGGCGGCGAGGACGGCTCGGATGTAACGTCTACCCAGGTGTCTGCCGAGCAGAAGGCCTGAATGTCGGCAAACAGGGCCGTGGCCGCGACATCGAAGTCGGGCGGGTAAAGCAAGTCGGCGGTCAATGCGTCGAGCAGGGATGACCTGTCGTTCGTCGCGCCCGTTGCGCCCAGCGCGTATCCGATGCTGTCCGCGCCCGCCTGCTGACAGGGGAAGGGGGTGATCAGCACGCCGTGGGAGAGCGCGAGTTCGAGCAGCGTCTTCGCCTGTCTTGCGACATGCGCCCGCGCGGCATGATTCGCCCCGAGGGTTTCGGCGTATTCGGCGAGCCCTGTGAAGGCCGCGCGCACGTTGCTTTCGCTCGGGGTGACGAGGGCCTCGCAGAAGCGCGTCATCGAATCGGCAGCGGTGGCCGTAGCCAGTGGCAATGCCTCGGTGCAAAGGTTGGCGATCATCGCGACTCCTCGGACGTGCGGCTCGCGAGCCATGCGGGCCGGCAAATATTCGGGATTGTGTGACCGTTGTGACACCCCACGCTTGCAGATTTGGTGCGTATGCGGTGGCGGAAAGACGAAAAAAAGCCCACTCGAAAGAATGGGCTTTTTCACATGGGCCGGAGGGGCGCCGGCGGCGCGTTGCGGCGGGGCGTGCTGCTCGCCGCGCCGCAGCGCCACATCCGCCGATCAGCGTTTGAGCTTCGCGAAGGCCGCCGCCATGGCGTTGACCGGTTCCGGTTCACGCTGACGTCCACCGCCGTTACCGCCACGTTGGCCGCCACCGCCGTTCCCGCCGCGCGGCGCGCCGCCACTGCTCGGACGGTCGCTGCTGCCCGCCACCGGCAGATCGTCGTTCAGACGCATGGTGAGCGAGATGCGCTGGCGACGCGGGTCGACTTCGAGCACCTTGACCTTCACGATGTCGCCGGCCTTCACGACTTCGTGCGGATCCTTGATGAACTTCGTCGACATGGCCGAGACGTGGACGAGGCCGTCCTGATGTACGCCGATGTCGATGAACGCGCCGAAGGCCGCGACGTTCGTCACCACGCCTTCGAGTTGCATGCCCGGCTTCAGGTCGGTCAGCTTCTCGACGCCTTCCTGGAACGTCGCCGTCTTGAACTCGGGACGCGGGTCGCGGCCCGGCTTTTCGAGTTCGGTCAGGATGTCCTTGACCGTCGGCAGACCGAAGCGTTCGTCGACGAACTCCGCCGGCGATACGCTGCGCACGACCGAGCCGTTACCCATCACGTCGCCGATCGACTTCTTGATCTTGGCGAGAATGCGCTCCACGACCGGATACGCTTCCGGGTGAACCGACGAACGGTCCAGCGGGTTGTCGCCACCGTTCACGCGCAGAAAGCCGGCCGCCTGCTCGAACGTTTTGTCGCCCAGGCGCGGCACCTTCTTCAGCGCCTCGCGGTTGGCAAACAGGCCGTTGCTGTCGCGGAAGTCCACGATGTTCTTCGCGAGCGTGCTGTTCAGACCCGACACGCGGGCGAGCAGCGGAGCGGACGCGGTGTTGACGTCCACGCCCACGGCGTTCACGCAATCTTCGACGACGGCGTCGAGCATGCGCGCCAGTTCACGTTGGTTCACGTCGTGCTGATACTGACCCACGCCGATGGCCTTCGGCTCGATCTTGACGAGTTCCGCCAGAGGATCTTGCAGACGGCGGGCGATCGAGACCGCGCCCCGCAGCGAGACGTCGAGTTCGGGAAATTCCTTCGCGGCGAATTCGGACGCCGAATACACCGATGCGCCAGCCTCGGACACCACGATCTTCTGGAGCTTCAGTTCCGGATGCCGCTTGATCAGTTCCAGCGCGAGCTTGTCCGTCTCACGCGACGCGGTGCCGTTGCCGATGCTCACGAGCTGGGCACCGGTTGCGGCGGCGATCTTCGAGAGGCGGGCGAGCGAGCCGTCCCAATCGCGACGCGGTTCGTGCGGATAGATGGTGTCGGTGCCCAGCAGCTTGCCGGTCGGATCGACCACCGCCACCTTCACGCCGGTGCGCAGGCCCGGGTCCAGGCCGATCACGCCCTTCGGGCCGGCCGGCGCAGCGAGCAGCAGCGCCTTGAGGTTGCGGGCAAACACGCGGATGGCTTCGCTCTCGGCGCTCTCGCGAATCTGCGTGAGCAGTTCCGATTCGAGGTGCGGCTGCACCTTCACGCGCCAGCACCAGCGGCAGACGTCCGCCAGCCATTTGTCGGCGGCGCGGTTCTGCTGGCGAATGCCGAAGTGTCCGGCGATCACGCCTTCGCATGGGTGCGGGATCTGCGCATCGAGTTCTTCGCCGAGGCCCAGCTTGACCATCAGGATGCCGAGATTGCGGCCTCGGAAGAGGGCGAGCGCGCGGTGCGACGGCACCGCAGCGATCGGCTCGGCGTAGTCGTAGTAATCGCGGAATTTCTCGCCTTCCTCGCTTTCCTTGCCTTCGACGACCTTCGACGACACGACACCCTGATGCCACAGGTAATCGCGCAACTTGCCGAGCAGCTCGGCCGTCTCGCCGAATTGTTCCGACAGGATGTCGCGGGCGCCGTCGAGCGCAGCCTTGATGTCCGCGACACCTTTCTCGGCGTCGACGAACTTGGCGGCTTCGACTTGCGGGTCGAGCGTCGGATCGGTGAGCAAGGCCTGTGCGAGCGGTTCGAGACCGGCTTCGCGGGCGATTTGCGCGCGGGTGCGGCGCTTCGGCTTGTAAGGGAGATAAAGGTCTTCGAGCGTCTGCTTCGTGTCGGCTGCGACGATGGCGGTGCGCAGTTCGTCCGTCAGCTTGCCTTGCTCCTCGATGCTCGCGAGAATCGCCGCGCGGCGATCTTCCAGTTCGCGCAGATACAGCAGGCGCTCTTCGAGCGTGCGCAGTTGCGTGTCATCGAGGTTATCGGTCACCTCCTTACGATAGCGAGCGATGAAGGGCACGGTGGCGCCTTCGTCCAGCAGTTGCACGGCGGCGGCGACCTGACGCGGCTGCACGCTGAGTTCGTCGGCGATGCGTTGAACGATCTGAAGGGCTACGTTTTGCGTCATGAGTGTTGCGAGTTACCCAAGTGCCAGAAGCGGGGCATTTTGCCATAAACCGCGGGCGCGTCCGGGCAGGCAATGCTAAAATTTGGCATCACTCTGCTCAACCTCATGATTTCCTTCGAAAAATTGTTTTTGCGATTGAATCTGCGTCGGCTTTCCAGCCGTCCGGCCCGCACGCGGATCGCCGCGGGCGCCGTATTGGGTATTGCGACGGCCGCCCTCGTGCCTGGCGCCGCGTTCGCACAGGGGTTGTCGGCCGTCGAGTCCGCCGGACGCACGACCGAGCAACTGCGCGTGCCGCTTGTGCCGTTCGATGCCACGGCCGACCGCACGCCGTCGTCCGCCAGCCGGGCCAGCGCCGCAGCGACCATGGCGCAGGAAGACAAGCCCGTTCCTTATGACGACAACCTCGATATGCACCCGGCCGAGAGCGATTTCGCCGGCCGCCGGGCGGTGCTCGATCGTCAGCGCGCCTGGGTCGATTACCGTTTCGAAGAGGCGAAGTACGAGTGCGCGTCGAAGTTCTTCGTGAACTACTGCATCGACAACGCCCGCGACGAGCAGCGCGAAGCGCTCAAGGCCATTCGCAGCCAGCGGCTGGTGCTGGAGGATCAGGAGCGCAAGGCGCGTGCGCAGGCGCGTGACGAGCGGCTTGCCGAGAAGCGTGCGCAAACCGCCGCCGAAGCGCCGCAGCGCGCCGCCGAGCGCGCACAGAATGTGGCCGATTATCGGGCCAAGCAGGCCGAATATCAGCAGCGAGTGACCGAGCGCACCGGGCAGGCCCCGCAGCGCGAGGCGAATGCCGAGTCGTACAATGCGAAGCAGGCCGCCCAGCAGCAGAAGCTCGACGAGGCCAAGGCCTCGGCGGCGCAGAAGGCGGCAGAGCGCGAAGAGAACGTGCGCAAGTACAACCAGAAACAGCAGGAAGCCATCGAGCGTCAGCAGAAGTCGGATGCGCGTCGCAACGAGTCGCAATCTGGCTCGCCGGCACAGAAGGCATTGCAAGGGCAGTAAGCGACGCATAACGACAGTTGGCGCCGAACCGGAATCACTTGAGAGTCGCAGGAGAGTTGCCACGATGCAGCACGATCTTCATTCCGTTGGACGTCGCATCATCGAATTGCAGATCGAACACCGCGATCTCGACTACCTGATCGACAAGCTACTGACGGAGCCGGCGTACGACGAACTTCAGGTCACCCGGCTCAAGAAGCGTCGTCTGAAGATCAAGGACACGATCACGCTGCTGCAAGTGCAGCAAACGCCGGACCAGCCCGCCTGAGCGGACGCGCCGGACCTTGAACCGGGAATTCGTGCGACGCCAGCGACAAGCGTCCTGACGTTCGCGCGGTCACTTTTTTCATTGCGGCGCTGCGAATCCCCCATGAGGCGATGCGCAGCGCCTTCGAGTTTTCAGAGCCGTTTTGACCGATTCCGCCGCCGCATCCAGCGATTCCACCGACCTCTCCCAAAGCCCCGACACGCCGACATTCCACGGACTCAAGCCGCTCGCACCCAAGCGTGAGCGAGAGTTGCAGGAAATCTTCGGAGACGGCGGCATGCTCGCGCGCGCCATCGACGGCTATCGTTCGCGGGAGCCGCAAACGGAGATGGCACGCGCCGTCGCTGCCGCGATGGACACGCACGATTCGCTGATCGCCGAGGCCGGCACGGGCACGGGCAAGACCTACGCGTACCTCGTGCCCGCCATGCTGTGGGGCGGCAAGACGATCATCTCGACCGGCACGAAGCATTTGCAGGATCAGATCTTCGCGCGCGACATCCCGACCGTGCGTAAGGCGCTCGCGGTGCCGGTCACGGTGGCCATGCTCAAAGGCCGTTCGAACTATCTGTGCCACTACTATCTGGAGCGCGCACAGCAGGAAGGGCGCTTCGCTTCGCGTCATGAGGCCGCGCAACTGCGCGAGATCACGACGTTCGCGCAGATTACGCATAGCGGCGACAAGGCGGAACTGGCCTCCGTGCCGGAAAACGCGCCGATCTGGGCGCAGGTGACGTCCACACGCGACAACTGTCTCGGACAGGATTGCCCGCGTTACAAGGACTGCTTCGTGATGCTTGCGCGCAAGGAAGCGCAGCAGGCCGACCTCGTGGTCGTCAATCACCACTTGTTCTTCGCAGACGTCATGCTGCGCGACACGGGGATGGCGGAACTGCTGCCGAGCGCAAACACGGTGATCTTCGACGAAGCGCATCAGTTGCCGGAGACAGCGACGCTTTTCTTCGGCGAGACGGTCTCCACCACGCAACTGCTCGAACTGGCGCGCGATTGCGTCGCGGAAGGCCTGATTCATGCGCGCGACGCCGCCGATTGGGTCAAACTCGGCGCGAATCTCGAGCGGGCGGCGCGCGACGTGCGTCTGACGTTCGGCCAGGACAACGTGCGGATGTCCGTCACGCAACTCCCGGACGATCACGAATTGTTCGGTGCGCTGGAGAGCGTCGATCTGGCGCTGCAAGACGTGATCGAAACGCTTCAGCATCAGGCGGAGCGCGCCGAAGCGCTGGGCGCATGTCTGCGTCGCGCATTGGAGTTGCACGAGCAACTGGAGCGCTGGCAGTTGGGGGTGACGCCGCCGACCCCCGGCGAGTCGCCGCTGCCGCTGCTCGATCCCGACGCTCCACGCGTGACCGACGGCAAGCGCGAAAAGGCGGCAAAGGCGGCAAAGGCGCGTGAAGCGGAAGCGGAAGCGGCGCGGCTGGCGGTGGAGGCTGCGGCGTCGGAGGCAGGGGCGAGCGGCGAAGGGAAATCGGAAAAAACCTATACGCCACCGGAGACGGTGCGTTGGATCGAGGTGTTCTCGCAGGCAGTGCAGTTGCATCAGACGCCGCTCTCGATCGCGCCAATCTTCGCAAAGCAGCGCGCGGGGGCGCCGCGCGCGTGGATCTTCACGTCGGCGACGCTCTCGGTGAAGGGCAACTTCATGCATTACGCCGCGCAGTTGGGACTCGATGCGGGCAAGTCGCTCACGCTGGCGAGCCCGTTCGATTATCAGAATCAGAGCCTGTTGTACGTGCCGCGCGGCTTGCCGCAGCCGTCGGCTCCCAACTTTACGGATGCCGTGCTCGACGCCGCGCTGCCGGTGCTCGAAGTCAGTGGCGGCCGGGCGTTCGTGCTGTGTACGACGTTGCGGGCGGTGAATCGGGCGGCGGAGCGTCTGCGCGACGAGTTCGAGCGTCGCGGCTGGCCCTATCCGCTGCTGGTGCAGGGCGAAGCAAGTCGCACCGAATTGCTCGATCGCTTCCGCGCGCTGGGCAACGCGGTGCTCATCGGCAGTCAGAGCTTCTGGGAGGGGGTCGACGTACGGGGCGAGGCGCTCTCGCTCGTCATCATCGACAAGTTGCCGTTCGCGCCACCCGACGATCCGGTGCTGGCTGCGCGTCTCGATGCGCTCACGAAGAAGGGGCTGAGTCCGTTTGCCGTGCACCAGTTGCCGCAGGCGGTGATCACGCTCAAGCAGGGGGCGGGGCGTTTGATTCGTTCGGAAGCCGACCGGGGCGTGCTGATGATTTGCGATCCGCGTCTCGTCGACAAGCCTTACGGGCGGCGAATCTGGCAGAGCCTGCCGCCGTTCAAGCGCACGCGGGAGTTGCCGATCGTGCGCGGTTTCTTCGACGAGATCGCGGCCGATGCGGGCGGTTGAGCCGGCGCTGAATTCGGCAGTTGATCCGGCAGTTGATCCAGCGGTTGCTCCCGGCGCGAACATTCTCCGGGGAGGAAATAGCCAGACGTCGGCGCGTCTGGCTATTTTCATGGTGCCGACCCGTCGTGATCAGCCGGGCATTGCATCCAGCCAGCGGCCGATGACGGCCGGAGCGACTTCCGACAGTCGCGCATGATGCTGCCGGGCATCGTTGCGTAATGCAACGGGATCGATCTTCGCGGCACCCAATTCGCAGGCGTGACCCACGAGCCACGATTCGATGCGTGCGGCGTCGGCTTCCAGGTGGCATTGCAGCCCCAACGCATGCGTACCGAGCGCGAAGGCCTGATTTTCACCGATGGCGGTGCGCGCCAGATGCACGGCGCCGGGCGGAATGTCGAACTGGTCGCCGTGCCAGTGAAGCACGCTCGCGTCGCCCAAGGCCGCCAGGGGCGACGATTGGCCCGCATCGGTAAGCGTCAGCGGGGCGTAGCCGATTTCCTTCACGCCCAGGGGGTACACCTTCGCGCCCAGGGCGCGCGCCATCAACTGAGCGCCCAGGCAGATGCCGAGAATCGGTTTGCCGGCGTCGAGGCGAGCCTTGACCAGTGCGAGTTCGTCCGCAACGAACGGATGCAACGCGTCGTCGAACGCGCCGATCGGACCGCCCAGCACCACGAGCAGATCGGGGGCGCGGGCGTCGATCGCACGCAGATCCGCGAGCGGCGCTTCCACGTACTCGATGGCGTAACCGCGCTGGGCGAAGTATGGCGCCAACGTGCCGAGGTCTTCGAAGTGGACATGGCGCAGGGCCAGCAGCGTCTTGCCGGGGGCGAGAGAAAGATTCACGAAACCAACTCCTGTTGAGGGGGCGTCAGGTCGTCAGGCGCCTGTGGGCCTTTCGGGCGGGCACGCGACGAGAGACGGAGACATCGGGACGAAAACAAAAAGCCCCCGCGTGCGCGAGGGCTTTTCGACGGATGGCATTGCACAACCGAGACGGCTTAGCGCCAGATCTGCCACCACGACTTCTTGTCGTTCGGGTTGTTGTCGATACGGCGGCCGACCGTCAGATAGCCGCTGTTCGGGTAGGTCTTCTCCATCACGCGGCGCGCGTCGTCACGCAATTCGGTCATGCCGAGTTTGTCGTACGACTTGATCATGATGCCGAGCGCGTCTTCGAGCGCCGGTGCCTGATCGTAGTCCTGCAACGCGCTCTGCGCGCGGTTCACGGCCGCGAGGTAAGCGCCGCGACGATAGTAATACTCGGCAGCGTGCACTTCGTGCGCGGCCATGGCGTTCACGGCGTAGCGCATGCGCAGGGCTGCGTCGTTCGCGTACTTGCTGTTCGGATAGTGCTCGACCAGATACTTGAAGCTGTCGTACGCCGCGCGAAGGGCTTTCGGATCGCGCTCGCTCAGATCCTGACCCGAGAAACGACCGAACAGGCCGAGGTCGTCGTTGAAGTTGATCAGGCCCTTGAGGTAATAGGCGTAATCGATCGACGGGCTGTCCGGATGCAGACGGATAAAGCGGTCGACGGCCGTGAGGGCCTGCGCCGGCTCATTGTCCTTGTAATAGGAATAGGCCGTATTGATCTGCGCTTGCTGGGCGTGCGGGCCGAACGGGTCGCGACCTTCGAGCAACTCGTAGTACTTGGCGGCCTTGGTGTAGTCGCCGCTGTCGAAGCTGTCTTTGGCTTCCGAGTATAATTTGTTCGTCGACCAGCTGGCCGTTTCGTCGACCTTCTCCGGCAGAATCCCGCAGGCGGCCATGCTGCCGACCACGATGGCGGCCAGCGTCAGATGTTTGACAAGTTTCAGGGCTTGCATGCTCGTTGGCTTCACTTCTCGATGACCCGTTCAATAGTGCCGGATTATAGCGTAACCGCCTCATTTGCCACGGAAAATGCGGAGGATTCGTCTGACGACGATCTCGACTCGCTTCCGCAGGCTTTCCCAAGTGCCGCCGATCACGCCCCCGCCGGGACGACTGCCGTCGTTTCGACGGCAACGCCGCTAATTGCCACGTTACCCGATTCGCTCGCCGGTGAGCGTCTGGACAAGGCGCTGGCGTCCTGTTTTCCCGAATATTCCCGTAGCCGTCTGCAGGCGTGGGTCGAAGACGGCCGCGTCACGCTCGACGGCGAAACCGCCAAAGTCCGCCAGAAAGTCGCGGGTGGCGAGGCGGTGGTCATCGCCCCTGCGGCCTTGCCGGAACAACTCGCGTTTGCGCCCGAACCGGTGCCGCTTTCCGTCGTCTATGAAGACGCGACGCTCGCCGTCCTCAACAAGCCGGCCGGCCTCGTCGTCCATCCGGCCGCAGGCAACTGGTCCGGCACGTTGCTCAACGGCTTGCTGCACCGCTACGGACAGGCGGCGGCCGACCTGCCACGCGCGGGCATCGTCCATCGGCTCGACAAGGAGACGTCCGGCCTGATGGTTGTGGCGCGTACCCTCGTGGCGCAGACCGATCTGGTGCGCCAGTTGCAGGCGCGCTCCGTCAAGCGGCATTACGCAGCGCTCGTGTGGGGACGTCCGCCACAGCGCACCGTTGTCGACGCACCGATCGGCCGCGACCCGCGCGAGCGCACTCGCATGGCCGTTGTGCAGGGGCAGGGCGGCAAGCCGGCGCGCACCCGTGTCGTGACGGTCGCCAGCGCAGAATGGGAAGATTCCCCGGTGTCGCTCGTCCTTTGTTCGCTCGATACGGGCCGCACGCACCAGATTCGCGTCCATCTTTCCCATCTTGGGCATTCGTTGCTGGGCGATCCGCTGTATAAACCCCGTCACAAGCGTCCGGCATTGCCGGGCGGTTTTTCGCGGCAGGCATTGCATGCGTGGCGACTCGGTCTGATTCATCCCGAGGACGACAGCGCCATGCACTGGCAAGCCCCGCTGCCTGACGATATGCGCGAACTCATGACCGCACTCGGTCTCGAATTCGACTTTACAACGCTCCCCGATTCGCTCGATGACTTCTTTCCTGCCTGATCAAGACACGATACCTGCGGACTGGATCGTCCCCGACTGGCCTGCCCCGGCGAATGTTCGCGCGGTATTCACCACGCGCGCGGGCGGTGTCAGTCAGGGTCCGCAAGCGACTTTCAATCTGGGTTTCAAGGCTGACGACGACCCCGAAGCCGTGCGGACCAACCGTGCGTTGCTGGCGGCGCGAACGGGTGTCGCGTCGGCGTGGGTGGCGCAGGTGCACGGCCCGCGCGTGGTCGATGCACAGGCGGCTCTCGATGCCGAGAATGCGGGCAACCCGCTGCAAGCCGACGCCAGCGCGACGAATGCCGCAGGACTGGCAAGTACGGTGATGGTGGCGGATTGTCTGCCGGTGCTGCTGTGCGATGCGCAGGGGCGGGCGGTGGCGGCCGCCCATGCGGGCTGGCGTGGGCTTTGCGCGGGGGTGCTCGAACAAACCGTGCAGGCGTTGCGCGCGCGTTTGCCGGAAGATGACGCCGATGCGCCGGTGATCGCGTGGCTCGGCCCCTGCATCGGGCCGACGGCGTTCGAAGTCGGACCGGAAGTGCGTGAGGCGTTTCTCGACGCCGCGACGCCGCAGACGCGTGAGGCAACGCAAGCCGCGTTCGTGCCGCATGGGGACCCCGATGCGGGCAAGTCGCTGGCGGACCTTTGTGCGCTGGCGCGGTTGCGACTGGCGCGGGAAGGGGTGACGAACGTCACGGGCGGGCGGTGGTGTACGGTCAGCGATCCGGCGCGCTTCTATTCCTATCGCCGCGATCGCACCACGGGTCGGATGGCGGCGCTCGTCTGGCGTCAGGCCTGAGCCTCGGAAGTCGCCCGGCCGATCGTATCGGCCTGGCTAGCGGCTCACCCGTCGATCACACCATCGGGCCATTCATCGGCCCACCCCTCGGCCCACCCCTTAAGCCCACGCATCGGCGGCCCCAAAGGCTAGTGTGCAACGCCGTCGATGTGCGATGGACCCCGTTGGGAGCGACGCTTACTGCGTGTCATCGCTTGTCATCACGTCTCATCGCGCGGGCGCGCCGAGCACGGCTGCCCGAGAGGTAGAGCACGAGCAGGGCGGGGCCGATGCCGCCGAACAGAAAGATCGCGATGCCCAGCCACACGGACGGTGCGGTGATGGCGACCATGCCAATAACGTAGAGCCAGCCGAGAAGAATAATGAGCATCGGGACAAACGCGCATTCAAAAATGGGGGCGGTAACGGGACAATCAGGAACAACGTGCCCGTGACGTTTCGCCGCAAAGATTGACACGCCTGCGCGCGCACGCAAGAATGCTTCACAGGCGGGGCGCATCGCTCATAAAGCGAAGCACGCCGCCGCGTTCCGGGCGCCGGCCCTGAACGCAACGGACGTGACACTCAGGCTACCATGAATCGCGCCAGTGCCAACTTCGATCCGGCCTCGTTTGCCGCCTCGTTTGCCCAGCAGTTTCCCTCCGCTTCGCTCTCCGCTCAGGACATGTCGCAGTGGTTCAAAGCCGCCCAACAAATGTTCGGCGCTTTGCCGGGGGCTGCCGGCCCGTCATCCTTCGCTGCGAATGGTGCAGCGGCCGCCGCGAATCCGTTCGCGGGGCTTTTCGATCTTTTCGGCAAGACGGGCACACTGCCGCAACCGACGTCCCTGCACGTCGATCCGGCACGACTGAACGCGCTTCAGTCGGATTACGCCCGAGAGTTTTCCGAACTTGTCGCCAGCTTCAATCAACCCGGTCTCGATAACGCGCCGCCGTTGGGCGACCGTCGTTTTGCCGGAGATGGCTGGCGTAATCCGTTCTATGCGTTACCCGCCGCGCTCTATTTGCTCAACGGCCGCTTTCTGATGCGCATGGCCGAAATGGTCGACGCCGATGCGAAAACGCGCGAGCGTATTCGTTTCGCCGTGGAGCAATGGGTAGCCGCGAGTTCGCCCGCAAACTTCATCGCTACCAACCCGGACGCGCAACAGCGTCTCGTGCAGACCCACGGCGACAGCCTGCTCGCCGGCATGCAACACCTGCTCGTGGACATGGGCAAAGGCAAGGTCTCGCAGACCGACGAAGCGGCTTTCGAAGTCGGCCGCAACGTGGCGACGACCGAAGGCGCGGTGGTCTTCGAGAACGACCTGATTCAGCTCATCCAGTACAAAGCGCTCACGCCCACGGTGCATCAGCGCCCGTTGCTCGTGGTGCCGCCGTGCATCAACAAGTACTACATTCTCGATCTTCAGCCCGAAAACTCGCTGGTCCGCTATGCCGTGGAGCAGGGGCATACCGTGTTTGTCGTGTCCTGGCGCAACCCGGATATGTCGCTCGCCCACAAAACGTGGGACGACTACGTGGGCGAAGGGCCGATCGCCGCCATCGACGTGGTGCGCGAGATCAGTGGCCAGTCGCAGATCAACGCGCTCGGCTTCTGCGTGGGCGGCACGCTGCTCGCCGCCGCGCTGGCCGTGCTGGCGGCGAAGGGGCAGAAAGGACGCAAGTCGCCGGTCGCGAGCGTGACGCTGCTCACCACGCTGCTGGACTTCTCCGATACCGGCGTCCTCGACGTTTTCGTCGACGAGCCGCATGTGCAGTTCCGCGAGCAGACGATCGGGGGCGGCCTCGGCCAGCCGCCGGGGCTCATGCGCGGTGTCGAGTTGGCCAACACGTTCTCTTTCCTGCGTCCGAACGACCTGGTCTGGAACTATGTGGTCGACAGTTATCTGAAGGGCAATGCGCCGCAGCCGTTCGACCTGCTTTACTGGAACGGCGACGGCACCAATCTGCCCGGTCCGATGTTCTGCTGGTATCTGCGTCATCTTTATTTGCAGAACGAACTGAAGCAACCCGGTGCGATCCGGACCTGCGGCGTTCCCGTGGATCTGGGGGCGATCGATGCGCCGGCCTATGTGTTCGGCTCGCGCGAAGATCACATCGTGCCCTGGACGTCGGCGTTCCGCTCGCTGCCGCTGTTGAGCGGCGAGCGCCGCTTCGTGCTTGGCGCGTCCGGCCATATCGCGGGTGTCGTCAATCCGCCGGTGAAAAAGAAACGCAGTTACTGGCGCAACGACGATGTCGGTGTCGAGGCGAGCGACTGGCTGGCGGGCGCGACAGAGCACCCGGGAAGTTGGTGGACCGACTGGAGTGAATGGCTCGCTGGCTATGCCGGAAAACGTGTTAAGGCGCAAAATGCGTATGGTAATGTTGCTTATGCACCCATCGAACCGGCGCCCGGTCGCTATGTGAAGGCGAAGGCCTGAACATAGCGCACCATGTTGTGAGTGGTCGTGCGAGTGGTGATCTGCGCGACGGGCATCCCCCCTGGTTCGAACCTATTGAAAAAAGAGGAATGAGACATGACGGATATCGTGATTGTGTCGGCTGCCCGTACGGCGGTCGGTAAGTTTGGCGGCTCGCTGGCCAAGGTGGCTGCGCCGGAACTGGGGGCGATCGTGATCGATGAAGTCCTCAAGCGCGCGAAGCTCAAGGGTGAGGACATCAGCGAAGTCATCATGGGGCAGGTGCTGACCGCCGGTTCGGGGCAGAACGTGGCGCGTCAGGCGTCGATCAAGGCCGGGTTGCCGACGATGGTGCCGGCCATGACGATCAACAAGGTGTGCGGCTCGGGGCTGAAGGCCGTGATGCTCGCCGCCAACGCGATCACCGCAGGCGAGGCCGACATCGTCGTGGCCGGCGGTCAGGAGAACATGAGCGCCGCACCGCACGTGTTGCCGGGCTCGCGCGACGGCTTCCGCATGGGCGACGCCAAGCTCATCGATTCGATGATCGTCGACGGTCTGTGGGACGTGTATAACCAGTACCACATGGGTATTACCGCGGAGAATGTCGCCAAGGAGTACGGCATTACGCGTGAGATGCAGGACGAGTTTGCCGCCGCGTCGCAGAACAAGGCTGAAGCTGCGCAAAAGGCGGGGCGCTTCGACGCGGAAATCGTGCCGGTGTCGATCCCGCAGCGCAAGGGCGATCCGGTCGTCTTCAAGACCGATGAGTTCGTGCGTCATGGCGTGAGCGCCGAGTCGCTCGCCGGGCTCAAGCCCGCCTTCTCGAAGGACGGCACCGTGACCGCCGCAAACGCCTCGGGTATCAACGACGGCGCCGCCGCCGTGGTCGTGATGTCGGCCAAGCGTGCCGAGCAACTGGGGCTTACGCCGCTCGCCCGGATCGTCGCGTACGCGAATGCCGGCGTCGATCCGTCGGTGATGGGCATTGGTCCGGTTCCGGCATCGCAGCGCTGTCTCTCGCGTGCGGGATGGAAGGCGAGCGATCTGGATCTGATGGAAATCAACGAAGCGTTCGCGGCGCAGGCACTGGCCGTGAACAAGCAGATGGGCTGGGACACCTCGAAGATCAACGTGAACGGCGGTGCGATCGCCATCGGTCACCCGATCGGGGCGTCTGGCTGCCGTATTCTCGTCACGCTGCTGCACGAAATGGCGCGTCGTGACGCACGTCGCGGTCTGGCGTCGCTGTGTATCGGCGGCGGTATGGGCGTGGCGCTGGCGGTGGAGCGCGTCTGACGCCCACTCGCGTTTCGCGTGGGTCATCAGAACCGCAGAAGAAGCAGTGCCGCCCGTGGGTGCAACGCGCACGGGCTCGCACTGAAATCAGTAGTCAGGAGACGAAAGGCACGCGCGGGAACGCGCGGCCTGCGCGTCGGTCAATCGGCAGTCGCAACAGGCGGCAATCAGCCGTTATTTTGGGGGAAGCGTTCCATGACTCAACGCATTGCATATGTGACAGGCGGGATGGGCGGTATCGGTACGTCCATTTGCCAGCGGCTGTACAAAGATGGCTTCAAAGTGGTAGCGGGCTGCGGCCCGAATTCGCCGCGCCGTGTGAAGTGGCTGGAAGATCAGAAGGCGTTGGGTTTCGATTTCGTCGCATCGGAAGGCAACGTCGGCGATTGGGAATCGACCAAGGCCGCGTTCGATAAGGTCAAGTCGGAGGTCGGTGAAGTCGACGTCCTGGTGAATAACGCCGGCATCACGCGCGACGTCGTTTTCCGTAAGATGACGCGCGAGGATTGGGACGCCGTCATCGACACCAACCTCACGAGCCTGTTCAACGTCACGAAGCAGGTGATCGAGGGCATGTGCGAGCGTGGCTGGGGCCGCATCATCAATATCTCGTCGGTGAACGGTCAGAAGGGGCAATTCGGTCAGACGAACTACTCGACGGCCAAGGCCGGCATTCACGGTTTCACCATGGCGCTGGCGCAGGAAGTGGCGACCAAGGGGGTGACGGTCAACACCGTGTCGCCGGGCTACATCGGAACGGATATGGTGCGCTCGATCCGTCAGGACGTGCTCGACAAGATCGTGGCGACGATCCCGGTCAAGCGTCTGGGCGAGCCGGGTGAGATCGGTTCGATCGTGGCGTGGCTGGCATCGGAAGATTCGGGCTTCTCGACGGGGGCGGATTTCTCGCTCAACGGCGGCCTGCATATGGGCTAAGCGGTGACGGGGCGAGTGCCGGTGCGGGCCGAAGCAGAGCACGGCGCCCCGTTGCGGGTTAGGGCTTTGCCGCATAGCAGCAAACGTCCTAGAATCGATAATATGTGATTAACCCCGACCGCCGGTCGGGGTAGTCCTTCAAAAATGCAGGAAACCCACCGCATGACCGCGAGCAAGAAGACTGACGAGCGCCTGATCAAAAAGTATCCGAACCGGCGTCTGTACGATACCCAAACCAGTACGTACATCACCCTTGCCGATGTGAAGCAACTGGTGCTCGAGACCGAGGAGTTCAAGGTCGTCGACGCCAAGACGGGCGAGGACCTGACCCGCAGCATCTTGCTGCAAATCATTCTGGAAGAGGAAACCGGCGGTGTGCCGATGTTCTCGAGCGCGATGCTCGCCCAGATCATCCGCTTCTACGGCCATGCGCTCCAGGGGATGATGGGCACGTACCTCGAGAAGAACATCCAGACTTTCATCGAGATTCAGAACAAGCTGGCCGATCAGTCGAAGGGCATCTACGAAGGTGCGGCCTTCAACCCGGACGTCTGGGCGCAGTTCATGAACATGCAGGCGCCGATGATGCAGGGCATGATGACCAACTACATCGAGCAATCGAAGAATCTGTTCGTGCAGATGCAGGAGCAGATGCAGAGCCAGGCGAAAAACATGTTCAGCACGTTCCCGTTTCCGGGTGGTCCGGGCGCGCCCGGTGCGCCGGGCCGGGATCCGAACAAGAAGCCCTGAGCAGACATTCCGGGATTTGACACTGCGGTGTGACATGGGGCGCACACCGCAGCGGCATTCCGCTCGCATTTCCCCTGTTTCGCGGTGACTTCCCTGCGTTGCCCAGTGCCGTCTTTCGGCGTGTCCGAACGATAGTTGGAACGAACCGGAGGCGATCAGGGTAAAATGCGCGGTTATTTGACGCAGTGCCAGGCCGCTCGCCGCGCATTGACGTTCGATCGTCACACGTATTCATTAGATCAGGATTCGCCCCATGTCCCGCCCATCGCCCGCCGGCACCCCCAAGGTCGGCTTCGTCTCGCTCGGCTGCCCCAAGGCGCTGGTCGACTCCGAGCAGATCCTGACCCAATTGCGTGCCGAAGGCTACGACATCGCCGGTACCTATGACGGTGCCGATCTCGTCGTGGTCAACACCTGCGGCTTCATCGACGACGCTGTTCAGGAAAGTCTCGACGCCATCGGCGAAGCGCTCGCCGAGAACGGCAAGGTGATCGTCACCGGCTGTCTGGGCGCGAAGAAGGACGCCGCCGGTCAGGACATCGTGAGCGCCGTGCACCCGAAGGTGCTGGCCGTGACCGGTCCGCACGCCGTGGGCGAGGTGATGAGCGCGGTGCACACGCACCTGCCGAAGCCGCACGACCCGTTCACCGATCTCGTGCCGCCGGCCGGCATCAAACTCACGCCGCGTCACTACGCCTATCTGAAGATCTCCGAAGGCTGCAACCATCGCTGCACGTTCTGCATCATCCCGTCCATGCGCGGCGATCTCGACTCGCGTCCAGTGGCGGAGGTCATGCTCGAAGCCGAGAATCTGTTCAAGGCCGGCGTAAAGGAACTGCTGGTGATCTCGCAGGACACCAGCGCCTACGGGGTGGATGTGAAGTACCGCACCGGCTTTTGGGCCGGACGTCCGCTCAAGACCCGCATGACCGAACTGGTCACGGCGCTGGGCGAATTGGCAAAGCAGTACGGCGCATGGGTGCGTCTGCATTACGTCTATCCGTATCCGCACGTCGACGAAATCATTCCCCTGATGGCCGAAGGGCACATCCTTCCGTATCTCGACGTGCCGCTGCAACACGCGCATCCGGACGTGCTCAAGCGCATGAAGCGTCCCGCCTCGGGCGAGAAGAATCTCGAACGCATTCAGGCATGGCGCAAGATGTGCCCGGACCTTACGATCCGCAGCACGTTCATCGCCGGCTTCCCGGGCGAGACGGAAGCCGAGTTCGAATACCTGCTGGACTTCCTGCGGGAAGCGGAACTCGATCGGGTGGGCTGCTTCGCCTATTCGCCGGTCGAGGGCGCGCGCGCCAACGAACTGCCCGGCGCGCTGCCGGACGAAGTGCGTGAAGCGCGTCGCGCCCGATTCATGGAAGTCGCGGAAGAAATTTCGGCCGAGCGCCAGCAGCGCAAGGTCGGCAAGACGATTCAGGTGATCGTCGACGAAATCAATCAGGACGGCGGCATCGCCCGCTCGGCCGCCGACGCGCCGGAAATCGACGGTCTCGTCTACATCGAACCTACGCCCAAGGCCGCGAAGCGCCTGAAGGTCGGTGAGTTCGTGAACGTCGAGGTGACGGGGGCCGACGGTCACGATCTGTGGGGCGAGGTGGTCTGATGACGCAAGGGGAGGCGAAAGCCATGCCGATACCGCAAGTGCTCGCGATGGGCGAGGCGATGGTCGAGTTCAACCAGTCGCCCTCTGACGCTCATCAGTATCTTCAGGGGTTCGGCGGCGACACGTCGAACTTCGCGATTGCCGCCCGCCGTCAGGGCGTGAGTACGGGGTTCGTGAGCGCCGTCGGCGACGATCTGTTCGGCCGCATGCTGCTCGATCTGTGGCGCGACGAGAACGTCGATACGCAGTATGTGCGTGTCGATGCGCAGGCGCCCACGGGCGTCTACTTCGTCTCGCACGACGAGAACGGGCACCATTTCGACTATCTGCGCGCCGGTTCCGCCGCGAGCCGTTATCGTGCGCAGGATCTGCCGCGCGAGGCGTTGGGCGGCGCCCAATTCCTGCATCTGTCCGGCATCAGCCTCGCCATCAGCGTCAATGCCTGCGACGCTGCCTTCGACGCGATGTCGAAAATCCGCGCAGCGGGCGGTCAGGTGTCCTTCGACACCAATCTGCGTCTCAAGCTGTGGCCGCTGGCCCGCGCCCGCGCCACGATGCGCGAAGCGTTCAGCCTCACCGACGTGTGCCTGCCGAGCTGGGACGATGTGACGGCCGTGACCGGCCTCGACGACCGCGACGCCATCCTCGACGAATTGCTCTCCCACGGTGTGAAGGTCGTAGCCCTGAAGTTGGGACGCGAGGGATGCTACGTGGCCACGCCCGAAGCGCGTCGCATCGTTGCACCGTATCCGGTGCAGGCGGTCGACGCCACGGGCGCCGGCGATTGCTTCGGCGGGGCGTTCGTCGCGCGTCTGGCGCTGGGCGACGATCCCTTCACGGCAGCGCGTTATGCCAACGTTTGTGCAGCCCTGTCGACCACCGGCTACGGTGCCGTCGCGCCGGTGCCATACGCCGAGCAGGTGCGCAAGCAACTGGCGGACTGACGTCCGCACAAGCGCGTCGGGGCGCGTTCAGTTCGCGCCCAGCCCACTTTCGGCCCACGTTCGCTCCGCGCCTGACAAGTGGGCGTTTCTCGTTCAGTTGGCGTTCATTTTGCGTTCATTTCGCGTGGGTGCCTCCTTCTGCCGGGCGGCGATGAAAACGATCGCTGCCCGCGCAAGCACGCATCATCGAAGTTTCCCTCCACTGAGCCAGCCATCGCGGTAACCCCCACGGCGCTATACTCGTTGCAAACCGATATCCACCTGGAGAAGAGACATGCAACGAGAGGTCGTGATCGTCAGCGGCGTACGCACCGCGATTGGTGATTTTGGCGGCAGCCTGAAGGATTTCGCGCCGACGCAGCTCGGCGCCATCGTCGCCCGCGAGGCCATGGCCCGCGCGGAGGTGAGCGGTGAGGACGTCGGACACGTCGTATTCGGCAACGTCATCCATACGGAACCCAAAGACATGTATCTGGCGCGCGTGGCCTCCATCGAGGCCGGCGTGAGTCAGCACGCGCCCGCGATGACGGTCAACCGGCTGTGCGGCTCCGGCCTGCAAGCCGTGGTGTCCGCCGCGCAGTCGATCCTGCTGGGCGACGCGGAGGTGGCGATGGCCGGCGGGGCGGAAAGCATGAGCCGCGCGCCTTACGTGATGCCGGGGGCTCGCTGGGGCACGCGCATGGGCGAATCGCGTCTCGTGGACATGATGCTCGGCGCGCTGCACGACCCGTTCGCGAACATCCACATGGGCGTGACGGCGGAGAATATCGCCAAGAAGTGGGGCATCACGCGCGAGGATCAGGATCGGCTGGCGGTGGAATCGCACCAGCGCGCTGCGCGCGCGATGGCGGCCGGCTACTTTACCGATCAGATCGTGCCGATCACGCTCAAGTCCAAGAAGGGCGATGTGGCCTTCACCACCGACGAGCATGTGCGCGCCGAAGTCAGTCTGGAGGACATGGCGAAACTGCGGCCCGTGTTCGAGAAGGACGGCACCGTCACTGCCGGTAATGCGTCCGGCCTGAACGATGCCGCCGCCGCGCTGATTCTGATGGAGCGCGCCGAGGCCGAGCGTCGTGGTGCAAAGCCGCTCGCGCGGCTGGTGAGCTACGCGCACGCCGGCGTCGACCCGAACTACATGGGGATCGGTCCGGTCCCGGCCTCACGCAAGGCGTTGGAGCGTGCGGGCCTCCAGGTCGGGGACATCGATGTGGTCGAAGCGAACGAAGCGTTTGCCGCGCAGGCGTGCGCCGTCACGCGCGACCTCGGTTTCGATCCGGCGAAGGTGAATCCGAACGGCTCGGGCATTTCGCTGGGCCATCCGATCGGCGCGACGGGCGCGCTCATCACCGTCAAAGCGCTGCATGAGTTGCAGCGCATCGGCGGCCGTTATGCGCTTGTCACCATGTGCATCGGCGGCGGTCAGGGCATTGCGGCCGTGTTCGAGCGCGTGTAAGTTACTGCCGGGGGCCGGCGTTGTTGCCGGCCCGAGTCTTTCCGGAGCCGTGATGACGCAAGACAACCGCAAGCCCCTCGACAAGCCGGAAGCCAACGGCTGGCACTGGCAAACCAATATTCTGCATACCGACACGCAGTTGCCCGCCGGTTTCTCGGCTATGCCGGTCCCGGTAGCGCGTGCGTCGACGGTAGTCTTCCCCGATCTGGCCGCGATGCGCGCGCTTGACTGGAAGAACGACAGTCAGTGGCGTTACGGCCTGCATGCCACGCCGACGTCCATGGAGTTGATGCGACGTCTGGCCGCGCTCGAAGGCGGCAAGCATTGCCTGTTGTTTCCCTCGGGCCTCGCCGCCATCTCGAACGTCTATTTCGGCCTCGTCAAGCAAGGCGACGACGTGCTGATCCCCGACAACGCGTACGGCCCGAATCGCGACCATGGCGACTGGCTCGCCGAGTCGTGGGGAATCACCGTGCGTTACTACGACCCGCTGATCGGCGAGGGCATCGGTGCGTTGATTCAGCCAAATACGAAGCTGATCTGGCTCGAAGCGCCGGGGTCGGTGACGATGGAAGTGCCCGACATTCCTGCGATTGCGCGTGTGGCGCGCGAGCGCGGCGTGCTCACGGCTATCGACAATACCTACTCCGCCGGTCTCGCGTTTCGTCCCTTCGATCATGGGGTCGATATCTCGGTGCAGGCGTTGACGAAATATCAGTCAGGCGGCAGCGACATCCTGATGGGGGGTGTCGTGACTATCGAGGACGAGATTCACCACCGTCTCAAGCAGGCGCGTATGCGCATGGGGGTGGGCGTGTCGGCCGACGATTGCAGTCTGGTGCTGCGAAGCTTGCCGAACATGCAGTTGCGCTTCGAGGCGCACGACCGCGCAGCCATGACGCTGGCGACCTGGCTGGGGACGCGTCACGAGATCGCGGCGGTGCTGCATCCGGCGTTCGAGGACTGCCCGGGGTATCAGTATTTCCGGCGCGATTTCACGGGCGCGGGCGGCCTGTTCTCCGTGGTGTTCGACGAGCGCTACACGCAAGCGCAGATCGACGCGTTCATCGAAGCGCTTCGCTTGTTCAAGATCGGTTTCAGCTGGGGCGGCGCGCACAGCCTCGTCGTGCCGTATCGCGTGCCGTCGATGCGTACGGCCACACCGTGGCCGCACAAAGGGGTGCTGGTGCGCTTTTACATGGGGCTGGAGGACGTACGCGATCTTCAGGCCGATATCGAGGCCAGCCTGAAGGCGCATCTCGGGGCTTGATGGCGCGGCCTGATCGGGCCGCCTGATCGCGCTGTTCGATCATTCGTTTCGATCACGCCATCCGAGCAGGCGGTGCACGCCGCCTGCACGAGCCCCCCAGCAAGACACTGCGGGTCTGTGAGGCGAGCGGCCCGTCACGCTGTGCGGCGTTGCGACCGCGTTCCTCGGGGCCGCCGGTCGTGCTGCGATACCCCAATCTCTCAACTTCTCAAGGCCCACGAAGGGCCGCGAAGGGCCGCGATGGCCCCGATGCCTTGAGGGACTCAGCGCCGGAACAACGACAGCAAAGCGTCCAGACCGGCGTGGTTGAACGCCACCGATGCTTTCTCCCGCACCACCGGCTTGGCCCGGAACGCCACCGACAGGCCGGCGATGGCCATCATCTGAAGATCGTTCGATCCGTCGCCCATCACGATCGCCTGCGCCGGCGTCGCGCCGAATTGCGCCGCGACCTCGGTGACGGTGCGCGCCTTCACTTCCGCATTGACGATCTCGCCCAGCACGCGGCCGGTCAGCTTGCCGTCGACGATTTCGAGCGTGTTCGCCCGCGTCACATCGAGATTCAGATGCGCCTTGAGGCGATCGGTGAAGAACGTGAAGCCGCCTGAGACCAGCAGCGTCCGAATGCCCAGCGCCTGCACGCCGCGCAGCATCGTCTCGGCGCCCGGCGAGAGTTGCAGACGCTCCTCGAAAACCTTCTCCAGCGCACTGGCGTCAAGCCCCTTGAGTAGCGCGACACGGCGGGTGAGGCTTTCGTTGAAGTCCTTGATTTCCCCGCGCATGGCGGCTTCGGTGATGGCGGAGACTTCCGCTTTCAGGCCGCAGTAATCCGCGATTTCGTCGATGCACTCGATCGTGATGAGCGTCGAATCCATGTCCATCGCGACCAGCTTGAAATCGGACAAGCGTCGTGCGCTATCGACGATAGCCACGTCGACGCCGTACTGCTGCGCGAGGGCATCGACGGCGCTTTGCAGCGCGGGCGTGACGACGACGTCGCGCACGCGCGCAACCCCGTGGGCGGTCTCAACGGCGTGGCTCGGGGCCAGGGCCTGAATCGCCGTCAGAGGCACCGGCAAACGCCCACCTGCCGATTGCGTTGCTGTGCCCGAGTCGGGACCGATGGGGGCATGGGGCCCCAATATGACGAGGTCGTGAGCCATCTGGAAATGTAAATAATCGACTGCGCAAATATCGTGCGCGGACGGCCCCATCGAGGGGCGCTGCGCACGAATGGAACCGCATTTTACAGGGTTGCGGATCCCGTAGCCGCTTTCCCAATGCCCTTGATTTGAGCGAAAAGTGAACTCGACGGTGTTGACGTCGGCGGGAGTATCAGCTCGCAGGGAGTCGATGCCTCTCGTTTTCAGCAGGAGTCCACATGCAAATCGCTTCGCAGTCAGGGTCATTGGCCCTCGCATGGCAATCGAGTCATGCGGCAACGTCATCCGAAACGCCGTCGCGAGGAGGGCAATCCGGGGCCGCTCCCGGCAATTCAACGTACGTGGCCGAGACCGGCGGCGACACGCAAATCGAAGACGTTCCGCAAGCCGCCCGTGTGTCGGCGGATCTCTTGGCCGCGCTGGCGGCGCTCGATTGGCGTGCGCGCGTGGTGCATGCGTTGGTCTGCACGCAGGATGGCGCATGGGGGCAGGTATCCTCGGCGCTCGCTTTTCATCTGCTGGATCGAAGAGACACGACGTGGCACCCGGCGATTCAGTGCGGCGTGCGCCTGCTCACGGGCTGGCTCGCCGACTCGCGCGGCATGTCGACCGGCGCGCCGCCAGCCGAAGTGCTCTACGATGGACAACGCTTCGGCATATGCCGCCAGGGGGGCGTCGAGTGGGCGGCGGCGTCCATGGCGTGCCACGGACTTTGGCATGCCTTGCTGGCGGGCGTCGAGGCCCGGCGCATGTCGGAGGTGGACCTCGGAGACCGCTCGATGTGGCGGGCGCTCATGTCGCGACTCGTGCTGTCGGATCCGGCGTGCGCCGTTGCGGCATGGCAGACGCAGCTTGCCGGTAACGCGCCGGAGTTTCGCGTGCCGGTTCCCGGCACGTTGCGCGATCTCCTGAGGACATGCGGAAGATTGCTCGCGACCGGCGCGGCGCTGGGCGTATCGAGCGGGTTCGCGAGCGGTGCGTTGTTCCCCGCCGGCTCGATCGTCCGGACCGACGGTGCCGCCCGCGCATCCGGAGGTAGCTTCGGTAGCTTCGGTAGCGCCGGCAGTGCTCAGCCGGGCCAAGGCATGTTGGCGACGCACATGCCGCTGGCCGTGGCGGCCGCAGCAGGCGTGCTGGAACTGGCGGCTGCGGTTCGCACGTATGCGGCGTTACCCGATGCGGAAAGTTCGAATGCGTTCCAGCGGGCTCAGTATCTGTCGGTATTGTCCTTTTTGCTGCCGTCGCTGCGGGCGTGTGAGTTACGCCAACTGGTCTTGCGGCTCGGGCCGCAGTTTGCCCGGCTCGATTTGTACGACGTCGCGTCTGCCGTCCAACGCCGCCTCGAGCGTGTCGATGCACGCGCGCCGCATCGCACACCTCAACAGATCATCGATCGCCTGAACGTCGGGCGTTTGTACCGCAAGGCACGCGAGCGCGAGCGCCAGGCGTTTCGCTTCGATCCGCCAGGGGCGGCCCAAGCGCTCGAAGCTGCGCTCCAAATGGCGTGCGCCATGGATATGCTGGCCCCGGGGGCGAACAGGATTCGGCAAGGACGGGAGCTTCGCCGCAGCGAGCGATGGGCGCGGTGGTGCGCGGAGCAGGACGCCGTAGCGCAGGCGCGGGCGCCGCTTGGCCTGACCGCGCGCGTCGACGAACCGTCTGCCCAGCGCAAGGCGTCGCCGATCGCCCGGACGTTCGTCATGAAGACCGACGATCTGCCGCTTCCCGACATGCACACCCGGGCCAACCGCACCATGCTCCGAGACATCGTCGAGCATCGCCTGCTCGTCGGGTTCGAGGCCGCGTCGGCGATGTCGTGGCGTGCGGAGGATTTCATGGCGCACGGAGCCGCGACGCCGGATGCGTCGGATGCCGCCGGCGCGGGCGCACCACCCGGGCACGCCCATCGGCTGGCAAACGCGGCGTTCCTGCCGGCGGCGTCGACCGCGCTGGGCGCCATGCTGGGTGTCCGGTCGCGCACGGGTTGGCTGTCCGGGCTGTTCACCGGGGTGGCCTCTCTGATCCTGCCGGGCGCATCGGCTCGCAAGAACCGGCCGATGCATCACGCGAAGCCTTTGCACGTCACCGACGCCCCTGCGCCGACTCCGCCGATGCGTCTCGTGCCGGGCGTCGAGTCCTCCGCGCTCGATCAGATGCTCCACATGATCGAGGCGACGGAGATCAGCCGGGCGCAAAACGTCTCGATCGACGGCTATGCGGGCCGTGCCCAGGCGCACCTGTGTCTCCAGATGGAGGCCGTATTGAATGGGATGCAGGGGGGAGCGGTTTCGTCAACCACACCCCGTACGAACGGCGCCGACGCCGCGCCCGTCAAGCCGACGATGCCCTGGGGCGGCGAGGTCGAGGTGACATTCCAGTTCTGGGGACGCTCTCCCGATCCCAGCCGTTTCACGATGGGCTGGGGTAGCCGGATGTCGCAGAACTTTACGATATTCGACATCGCCCTGGGGCATCACTTCCTGCGGGAATTCAGAACGCCGTCGGGGATCAGCGAAATCGTGTCGGTGGCGCCGGTCGATGCCGATCATGCAACGCTGCTCGCACGCGTCAACAACGACAACTTCCGCAAAGCCCTGCGTGGTTGTCTCGCGGACGAACTCAAGCGTCAGCAAAACAATCCACTGTTGATCGATGCGTACGAAGCGTACGTACGGAATGTGTTCACGGGGGTACTCGTCAACGCCACCAGCGACGCCTGGGAGCGTCAGTCGCCGCCGGGCGGTCGCGTGGGCGGCGCCCATCGCCCGTGGCATCCGTCGCGCGCCGGTTCCGGTCAGCGGCGGCGCTTCCGGGTGGGCTACGGTGCGGTTCGTCTGCTTGCCTATGACGGACAGATCGTGCCGGATCTGGTTTGCGTATCGCAGCCATCCGGCGGCGCGGTGGTGCTGATTTCGATTGCGCATGCCATGGCGTTTCACTGGAGCCCGACGGCCGAATCGACCGAGGCGTTTCAACGATTCATGCATTGCCATCTGTCGAAAATGCAGCGTCAGCATCTGGAGCGGTACGCGCGATGGAGTCCGCTCAGGTTCCGGATCGATACCGGGGTGCTGACCAACCGGCCATGCCGGGCGTCGCGTGCGGATAGCGGGCGCGAACCCATCGCGCAGCGGCCGTTGAATGCCACTGCGGAGTCGTACAGCCAGGTGTCGCTCAAGCCGGCATTCTCGTTTGTGTCGTGTCCGTCGCCGGAACGTGAGCTGTGGTTCGCGAAGGTCGCTCGCGCAGACGCCGATCGCGACCTGCTGATCGTCACCGACGAGATGCGCGACATGTTCCGGTCGAGCACCATGCGTCAGAAGGTGCTCGATGCCCTGAAGTTCAGCGGTCCCGCCACCGCAATGGCGTTCAACGGCACGGGCCAGGCCGGCGCCATCATGACACTGGCCTGTGAACTCGATCCCCACGGCGCGGCTTATGCGACGCTTGCCGACCGCGCTCAGCGTGCGGACCTGGACGAGCTCAGGCGGATTCAACGGGAGATGTCGGTGGCGGCGTCGGTGTCGTCGTTGTTTCGCAACCCGCATCTGCGACCGATCGATGCCGTTGCAGACTGGACGCTCGAAAATCTCGACAACATGCGCGAGATCTCGCGCTCGATCGACACTTTCATGACGTCGTGGCCCGAGGTCAGCCGCCGGCGGCAGAAATTCGCCGATGAGGTGGCATCCTTGCACTCGGGGGCGAAGGCAGGGGCAACGCCCGTCACGCAGCCGATATGGGTGGCATTGAGCGCCATCAAGTCGCGGCAGGGGCTTCGGACCGGTGGCGTGGCGACACAGCCGCTCTCGGTTCAGGACAAACAGGTCGATAGGTTTCTCGGAAGCGCTGCGGCGCAGGTGATCTCCAACGACCGGTTGTCGAGGATACCGCAGGGCTATTGCGTCGCCTTGATGTCGGCCGACGGCACGACAGGTTTCGCCGGGGTGACGAGCGGCGAGCGAACGATTCTCGGAGCGTTGGTCAACGACACCGGGGCCCCCGTGCCGTACGCCATCGACTGCATCGATATCGCCCAATTCACGTTTTTGGCAGACGGTCTGTGCCGCTATGGCGATCGTGAGGGCAAATTGTATGTCGAGCCGCTCACGGATCGGCTGCCGGTCTGGTCCGACAGCGCGAAGCGGATCGCGGCTCGCGCGAACTCGTCGCATGCCTTGCGGGCGACGTCGATGGGGACTTCGACCACACCGTTACCGGCGTCGCGCGATGGGGCGATGCCTGCCGGCGCGGGATGGTTCAAACCTCAACCCAACGCCGAGCATCTGGCGTCGCACATCCGGGGTAAGCGCGCCGCCGACCGGTGGACGACGTTTGTGGACGCCTGGTACGCGCAAGAAGGCCGCGTGAGCGCCGGGGCCGCGCTCGATGTCATGCGACGGAATGCGACGACGGCGCAATCGACAACTACCGCGCCACCGCCGCGTGTCGAGGCAGTGATCGGTCGGGAAGGTCGGGGCGCGCAGATGCCCTCAACACCCCCGACACCGACCCTACCCGCGCACGCGATCGCCGCGCACTGGAATACGGCCCCGGTCAAACACGCCCTCACGCAGTTCATCGCGCGCGTGCAGCGGGGGCTGCTGCTGTGGCACCTGCCGCAGATGTCGCCGACGCATGCCGCACTCGTGCTGAACGCGTTGAGGAAGACGGCCCCGTTCCGGTTGGTCACGGTCGACGCCGTGCGCCTGCCGGGCGTCGTGGGGCTGGGCGACGGGCCGTGCCGGGTGTTGTTTTCGCTGACGTCGGGCGAAGCGGTTGCGCTGGGCGTGGGGAGCGCGGTCGCAGAGGGGGCGCCAGAGCTGCCGCCGGCGGCGTCTGCGGCATCAGGCACGTCGGATGCATCGGCTGCGGCTTTGCGGGCGTTTCTTGCCCCGCATCGGCACGGCACGGGGCAAGCCATGCGTGTCGCGCTAGGGCCATCGCTGAGCGACGACGGGATCGATCCGATCATCGACGATCTTCTCGATCACGTGAGCGCCACCCGGCAGCGTAACCAGACGCTCGACGCGGGCATCGTCGATCTCGTCGGTCATGTCGCCCGGACGTTGTCGCCGCAGGACGCACGCGCGCTGCGCGCCACGCTCGGTGATGCGGCGCCGGACGCCGTGGAGCTGCGCGAGGAAGTCGTCTATCTGAACGAGGCGGTCGGGCATTCGCAAACCTCGCCCGGTCTGGGTTGGGCGTACGACATCGGCACGGCGATCCGCGAATTCTCCGACGACATCTTCCTGCGGTCGTCGGTGGGCGAGCGCGTTGACGAGGCGACGGCATTCGCGAGCGCGTTCGTCGATCGGATCAGGCAATGCCGCGTGCAGCACCGTGTGAGCCGCGATATCGCGAGTCTGATCGAATTCGGTATCGGCCGGCCGGACTTCGCCAGGGCCATGCTCGGCGCGGGGGTCGGACTCGACGACGGCAAGTTCGGCGCGGCGATGTCGGCGCTGCGTGCGCAGGTGCCCGGGCGTCCCGGCCTTTGCACGCGGCAACCGGCGGCGCTGCAACTTATCCCGTTACGCAGTGCAGAGGCGCTTGCCGGCGTGCCGCGCGGCCATCGGATATTGAGCCGACCGGCATCGGCCGAAAGTCGTCAGGCCGCGACGCACGACGCGCTCACGTACGACGACATGCTCAGTTTGGGCAACGGCCATATCGCCGAGGCGAGGGCGTTCGGAACGACCGGACATGCGGGTTTTCGTCTCGCGTGCGTCGATGTGACGCGCGACGATGCGAGTTTCAGGTGGTCCGACGAGCGAGGCGCATGGCATTGCCACGGTGTCGATGTCGATCTTTGGATGCAAAGCGATACGCCCGGCATCTACGCGGAGCCCGCCGCGCCCCGACTGCAAGCGGGCACGGTCAGCGCAGCGCAATGCGAGAGCGCGTTGCGCTCGCTCCCCGCCGTGAGCGCGTTACAGCCCGAACGGACCGGTTCGCGTGAACTGACGGTCGACGCACGGCTTGCGCTCATGGTCGAGGCCGTCGCGACGACATTACGGGACTACGGCGTCGCTGATATCCGTTATCGGATGATCGCGGCATGGTCGTCGCCCGATCAGTACAGGCCGAAGCTGTCGTTGGCGGTGACGGGAAAAGCGCTGGCGTCATGGGTCGAGGCAGGCAATGTCGATCGCGTGATCGCCGATGGCTTTCCGAGGCAAACGCTAGGCGACGCCTCGGGCATATCGAGCGACGCGCGGGTGATAAGCGAGGTCGATTGGCAGGCCCAGTACGCCGACCACGGGGCGAACCGGTGCATTAAGTACATCGACTTCGCGTCGTTGAACGACGCCCTCGACGCGGCGTGGGAAATCACGACGATGCCCGGTGCGTTGGCCGGAGACTTCAGGCCGCAAGGCGTGATGCTTCGGTTGCCCGAGTGGCGCACCGCCACCGGGACCCCTGCATTGACATAACGCCGTCCGGCAACACAGCGCGATTTCGCGGAGGGTGCCATGAGAGTCGACTCGGACAACGTGAGTGCGCGACGATGGTTCGAAAGATCGTCGCCTGCGGACCTGGCGGCGCAGGAGCGCCGCGCCTGGGAGCGGCGAGCCGGCGAGGCGACGGCGGTGTCGGGCATGGCTTGGCCGGTGCAGGCGGTCCACCGTTTGCTGTCGGTTCCCGAGTGCTGGGGAGAGATCGCCGCCAGGCTGGCATTGCACATGTTGGAGGCGCAAGACAGGGACGTCGGGGGCACCGCCCGGCCGCCGGAGATTTCGGTGGTGAATGTCATCGATCACCTCGCCGGATGTGTGACGTCGCCCGTGCAGCCTTGTCTGCGCGGCGAACCTTTGTCTCTGTGTTACACCGGCACGCGCTTCGGCGTGTGGATGCACGGCGATCCGTGCTGGGCGCCGCACGACGCCGTATTCGGCGGGTTGCCCCATGCCTTGATCGCCTCGGTGCAGCAGCGCGATCCTGCGTGTGTGGCGGCGATGGAGGTCGCCGCAATACAACGGTTGCCGGGGCAACTGGTCGTGCAATATCCCGAGCGCGCGGAGCGGGCATGGTGTGCGGTCATGGGCGGGGAGACGGCGCAGACGTTGCATGCTGCGTCCGGGCAGACGTCGCCGATCCATGCACTCGCGTGCAGCAGCGGGCTGCTCGTGGCCGGAGGTGTCGCCGCTTATGTCGGCAGTGCGCTGTCACCGGTGGTCGGTGCCGTCGCGGGAGGGTGTCTCGAAGCCGCAGCGCTGCGCTACGGTGTCAAGACATTGGCGGGCATGGGGGCGCACGACATATCGCGCGCGCACCATGAAGCGGCGCTGGCGTTGACCTTGCCGGAATTGGGGGTCGAGCATATCCGGGAGGTGATGCGAAAGCTCGGCGGGGCAGGGCAACGTCCGGACTTCTTTTATGTCATCGCCACGTTGCGCGCCGCACTGGCGACCCGGTCGGGATCTCGCACGACGGACGATGTCATTGCGGACTGGTCGGTGGAGGCGCTTGAGAACGCCGTCGCACGCGAAGCGCTCAGTCGGCCTGTGCGTTGGCGCGTGCGTGCGGGGCAGGCGCTGGAGTCGTTACCATCAGGGCGTGCTGACGCCCTGGGGCGGCCTGACGGAGGTTCGCGAAGCGTATGCGATTCGTCGGGCGCAGCGGTGGGACGCCGACATGCCATCGGCGACGGGCCAGCCGTTACGCCGGCTGAGATCGGCGAACGCCGCAAGCTCCGAGCGCACCGGGAGCGCGGTGCAAGCCCCCAGGTGTCGCCAGACCTATTCGCGCGGTGGCGTCATGGCCGCTGCGTCGTGCGACGTCGTCCCGGCGGGCCCGCACACGGCAGCGTCTGCCCAGACGCCGATACTGGACGCCGCCCTGCAAAGCGGCGCATGGTCGCTGGGGGCAATGCTTGGCCGACGACGTTGGGATATGGCCGTCGGGACTTCGGCCGGCTTCGCCGCGCTGAGCCTGTTCACGTTCGGGTACTTGCGCAGTCAAACCCTGAGGGGGGCCCTGAGGGGAACAGTGAAAGGGCCGTCGTGCGTCGCGTCGAACGAGGCGCGACGCGCAGCGCCTGTCGGTGCGCGACGGCCCCGTGGCGTCGCCGCCGACAACGACAGGCGCTCGGACGCGTGTGTGGCCACGGGGGGCAACGCCGCGCATGCGACACCGGCCTGTCCCACGCCGGTCGATCTGCGCGACACGCTGGATCTCGATCAGGTGCTGACATTGAGCGCATGGGTAGACTGGGACGTGACGCCGACGAGCTTTTACGCGCTCGGCACGCGGGCCGAGAAGTACAGCGGCGAAACGGCATCGAGCGTGTTGTCGGACTACGTATCCACCCACGGCGGACCTGCCGGCGATGCCCCGTGGGATGCACCGGTCAATGTGACATATCAGGAATCAGGGCACTTCTATCAATCCCACGGCCTCAGTGTCGGCCTTCGCGTCACGCGCGCGTTCACGCTGATGCAAATCGCGTTCGGTCATCACTATCTGCTCGAATCGCTGAAGATGGGCTTCACGAAGGTGGTATGCAACGTCGATACGAACGATCCGGCGGTCAAACCTTTTCTGAAAATCGTCGATAGCGATACGTTCCGCAACGCCCTGCACGCGCGCGATCTGGCGACCCTTCAGGCGCTAAGAGACGATCGGGCGGCCGCTGCCGCACATGCGATGTATGTCAGTGCCAGTGTGAGCACGATCCTGCTCCGCGCGCTTGCACAGGGCGTCACGATTTCTGTTGGAAAGGACAGTGCTTCGCCACGTGATCGGCTGGACCAGATCGCCCGGGCAGAGTTGAATCTGGTGACTTACCGCGGCGATGTGGTGGCCGGCCTGGTCGCCATTCGGGACACGCAGTCCGATCGTGCGCTGCTGATCTCCGTCAAGCGAGGGGTCTGTCTGGCGTGGAATTCTGCGGTCGAGCTCTCGGAGACCTTTCGCGACTTCGTACTCGAGCATTTGCCGATGCGAAGCGTGCTCAAAGTCAAAGGCTTCTTGCGGTGGAACGACGTCCAGTTCCGTTTCGCGTCGCCGCGGGCCGCTCAAAGGGGCCGTCAATTCGTGTCCGAGGTCAGTCACGATCTGCCCGCAAAACCGACACCGCTGCTATTCGTCGAGCCGCCGAGCATCCAGGCGGTTAGGCTACCGCAACACGCCAACCACGGTCAGCACGGTGTGTCGACGCTCACCATCATGCAATCCGGCTACTACGGCGGAACCTACGTGCCCGAGCTGGCATTCGTCTCGCGCGAGAATGTCTCGACGGCGCTGTGGCGTGCGGAGCTCAGCACCATGCGGTCCAATCTCGATTTGCAGGTCGTCACGGCGCAAGTGCGGCGCGCCCGCGACTGGGGGCAACTGACGACGGCGATGCTGCAAAGCGCGATGATTGCATTCCCGATACTGGGCGGCGCGCTCAAGGACACGATTCCGCTTCTCGCGTCCAATGCGTTCTTCAGAGCCGGTGCCACGGCATTGTCGATCGGCCATGTTGTCGCCGACACGCAAGCCGAACAGCACGCCACGCTCACCGAACTCAGGCGCATGCATGAGCGAATCAAGTTGTCGGCGGCGCTGCTACTGGTCAACCATTTACCCGGCGGCACGGAGCTAAGCAAAATCGTCAGAGCGATGTTGGGGTACGGCACGTCGGCAGCCAGCGTGTTGCTCAAGCGTCTGGAGCCGATCGCCGACCCCATCGCTACGCATGAAGGGGCGCGAATGTCTTTCGTGCAAAAGGCGCAGGCGTTGAAATCGTTGTCGGCGGCAAGCGCAACCCAGGACACGCCTTGGCGCGTCATCGACGGGATACGTCGCGAAGCGTTGGGCGCGAGCGATGCAACGGTGTCGATGCCCGGTGACGATGGACGGCACGACGTTCGAAACTTTCTGGGAGCGGCGTGCCTGCCGGTCAAGACGCTCGCCCAGCTGCGACAACTTCCGCCGGGCTACGCCATTGCATTCGTCTACCGGGGGCAGGAGGGGCAGGAGGGGCAGGAGAAGCAAGTGGGGCGGGGCGAGCGTCGCGACCGGCGTCCGGCCGCAGCGGGCATGTTCTATGCCGGCGTCACCTGTGGCAAGGGCGTCATTGTCGGGCGAAGCACCGACCAGGATATCCTGCTGCTCGGCACGGAACGGTTCGAATCGCTCGACTTCTACGGAGCGCACGAGGACCTGCTGGATTTTGCCGCCAACGGCACGGTGAGTTGCGAGGGAACGGCGCTCGACATCTTTGTCGATGCGTCGCTGCGAAAACGGCTGCCGGCGTTGCCTGAGGGCATCGAGGTGCCTGCGCTGCGTAAGCTCGCACCGGACCTCGCGAAGGGAGTGGGCGGTGTGTCCGAAGGCACGGTGTCGCCCCAAAGGCCCGGAAGACCCGGAAAGCCCGGAAAGCCCGAAAGGCCCCAGGGGGCCGAAATGCAAGCCATGCTGGAAATGCCCGGCCGGGATCCCTGGCACGCTGCGCGTGCGCGGGCCGAGCAGGCTTGGGACGAGGCGTCCGCGCCATGGCGACTGAAGCGTTGGGGCGAGTGGCCGGGTGTGGTCCGGGAAGATGCAACGGGTGTCACGACCGACGCCGACGCCGACGTCACGCTGCCGCGTGCGTCGCTCGGTGCGACACCGGAGCCTTCCATACCGCCGACGCCACCGACGCCACCCATGCCGCCGGTAATGACTTCCATGCCGTCGGGCACGTCTACGGCAACGCCAAACGTCACGATGCCGTTGCCGCAGGTGCCCGCCTTGGGAAGCGCCATCGACGCCCATTGGGAACTGGCCCCCTTCCAGTCGGCGTTGCGCTCGACATTGCAGGCGATCGAAACCGGGTTGCTGCTGTGGTATCTGCGAACGCAGGGTCACGTGTCGGCCATGCTGATCGTCAAGCGATTGACGGGAAATCTCACGCCATCGAGCGTGCAGACCTTCGGCGTGAGCGTGCCCGGCGTCGTCGCGCTGACCGACGGCCGAGATATGTTTGTGCTGTCGCTTCGCACCGGTCAGGCGCAATCGTGGTCTCATGATGAGCGCTATCGGAACCCCGCCGCAATGCGCGAATTCCTGCTCACGCATCTGAATCAGGCAGATGCCAACGATCTGTGGGATCTGCTTCATGACGGGCTCAAGCCGTCGGATCCCAGTCTCAGTCTGGTGGCGTGTCGGCTGTTCGACGGCGATTGGCGCAAGGCCGTCGCCCGATCGCTGTACGACTGGTTCTCGGGCGAGGCCTCATGCCTGTCGGGCAACCGGCAGGTGGGCCGTGTGCTGAAATGCCGAACGCCGGATCGCACCGACGACGACATGATCTATCTCGTCGGGCTTTCGGCGCGCATGCTCGACGAGGATGTGGGCTATGAACTGATGCAGGACGTTCGCCATGTGCTGAATCCGGCCGACTTGCCTCCTTCGGCCCAGACGGTTCGACGTCGCGACAGCGCGATTCGGGGGCAAAGTCCCCCGACACTGATGTTTGCGCACTACTTCGGCGCGTCGGTGCAGGCGTACGACCGGTGTGCGTTTCGCCGCAGCGCGTTGCATGCGGCGCCGGACGAGGCGAAGAAGACCGCCAGCGCGTGGCTCGCCCCAATCAGAGCGCGATTTGCTTCCTACGTCACGCACGGCGATATCGCCGATATGCTGGACACGGGCGTCGGTCATACGGCTTTCGGCAACGCATTGCGGCGCATGGGGGCGTTCAACGATTTCGGCGCATTCGGGGTCGTCGAGGCGATGGTGCGTGAGCACGAACACGAACACGGAAGCGCTCGCTTCGGTGAGGGCGCGCCATCGCGGCCGGCAATGGTCGAGATCACGCATCAGGATGCCATCGAGACAGTCGCCCCGGGGTATCCGCTACTGGTGCTGAGCAAGGGCGTGGGCGAAAACGCGCACACCGTGCGCTGCGATCTGATGAGCACGGGCGGCGGTTTCGCCGTGGGGTGGCTCGTCTCCGGCAATGGGGATCCGATCGACTGGTCCATGGCCTACAAGCGTTACGACCTGTCGCGCGACGGCCCCCGGCTTCGCTTCACCCGAAAAAACGGTTTCGCGCTCGCCGACGGAACGCGGGTAAGTGTCTGGGTCGACAGAAACGCACCGGGCATGATGTCCGATCGCTTGCCGCCGGATATGGAATCCGGCGAGTCGCCGGACGGTGAGTTGTTCAAAACGTTGAAAGACAACGCGATCGTGAAAAATGCGTTGCAGCGAAATCTGAACGATACGCCACTGGATTCGCAGTTCATCGTCAGGGATGTGCTTCCCGAGATCGTCGCGATAGCGAAGCGGCACCGCAAAGACGACGCCCGATCCTGCCTCGTCGATTTACGATACCGGGTGATCGCTGCGTGGGACAGCCCGTGGCAACGCGGCCCGAAACTGTCGGTGGCGGTCATCGGCAATCTCGTTGGCGTGAGACCCGGCCGGCAGACGACCGTCTACGCGCAGCCCGATCCGGTCGAATGCGCCAGGGTGTCTTCCCACGACCGAGAACGCCATCCGATCGTCATCGATCTGTTCGCGCCCCGGGTGCTCGGCGCGGGTAACGGCGTGTCGTCGGTCGGCTATGTGACGAGCGAGGCCGATTGGCGAGCGATTTACCGTGAGCATGCGGGGGAGCGTTGCATCAAGTATCGGGATTTCGACCTTCCCATGGCATTGCTCGCCGCCATCGACGCGTTTCGCAAGTCGCCGGGATTGTCGCCGTACGATGCGTGCCCTGATACCTATCTGGTCAATGTGCCGGACTGGCGTCGGTATCCCCAGCCGGGGTGGCACCCCGATCGTCCATGAGGGGCTTACAAAGGCACGTGAAATCGAGTGAAGTCAAGTATCGCGTCGGCGCCCACGTCATCCGGCGAGGCGTCGCGCGTGGCTCGGCGGCAAGGCATCGAACTTGTGCCAGACGCGTCGCAGGTGACGGCTCGATCCGAAGCCGGCGCGTTGTGCGATGTGTTCGATATCGAGATGGCTGTTGCCGAGCATTTCGCGCGCGAGCGCGATGCGCAGGCGGTGCAGATAGTCGATGGGCGCTACGCCGGCATGCTCGCGAAACAGTCGCGTCACGTGCCGCTCGCTCGTGCAGGCGATGGCCGCCATGGCAGGAAGCGTCCAGTCGTGGGCCGGGTCGGCGGCAATCGCATCTTGCACGCGGTGCAAGGCGGGATGCAGGTGATTGCGGCCTTCGAGCCACGGCGACAGTTGCGGGTCGGCCCCGGCGCGGCGGGCGTAGACGACCATCTGGCGAGCGACCGCCGCAGCGCATAGCGGAGTCGTGGCGTCGGCAATGAGCGTGAGCATCAGATCGAGCCCGGTCGTGACCCCGGCGCTCGTCCACACATTGCCGTCGCGCACGTACAGTCGGTTGTCGGCCACGCGCGCGCCGGGCGCGAGCGAGCGCAATTCGTCGCAACTGCCGTGATGCGTCGTGCAGGCCAGGGTATCGAGCAATCCGGCGCGTGCAGCGAGTAAGGCACCCGTGCAGATACACGCGAGTTGCTGCGTTGGGCGCACCACGCGCCGAAGCCACGCGATGGCGCGGGCTTCGGCGTCCGGCGCCACGTGGTGGATGTCGTCCCTCTCTTCCAACGGCGCGCTATGTGCGGCGCGTGCGCGCGACGGTGACGGCGACGGTGATGGTGACGGCAACGGCAAGGGGTTTTCGACGGTGCCCGTCACGACCACCCACGCGTCGTGCGGCACGGTGTCGGGCAGCGGGCCGAGCGGCGACAGGCGCAGGCCGATCGACGTGGCGACCGATGGCTGGGTACCGACGTAATGCAGCACGAAGCGCACGTCGTCCTGCTGATGATTGGCGATGCGCAACGCTTCGGCCGGCGCCGCAATGTCGAGGAGCAGCGCGTTCGGCATGACCAGCAGGTAGACCGGTTGGTGTCTCGGCATCGCGGGCATCGGCTCAGGAAGGGTTCGGACGGATTTGGACGGAAAGCATCAGCGCGACGTTACACCGCCGCGAGCGCTTCCTCAACTGTCACGACGCGCGCAAAGCGATCGACCAGCACGGTCTCCGTGCGCTCCTTCAATTCCGCCGTGGACAACACGCGCCCGCTGCGCGGATGCTGCATCGGGAACGTGAGCGTGGCTTCCGTCACGAAATCGACTTCGTAACCGGCGTCCGACGCGGCGCGCGTGGTCGTCTCGCAACATTGCTCGGTGCGAATGCCGGACACGATCAAACGCGTGATGCCGTGCTCCACCAGCCACGCGCCGAGGGTCGAGCCGGCCAGCGCGCTGTGCTTGACTTTGTCGACGGTGAAGGCAGGGTCGATGCGCAATTCCTCCAGCGTCCGCACGAAGCCGGTGTCGCGCGAGAACGCACCGCCCGCGATATGAAACACCTGCACGACAGGCACGCCGCGTGCGACGGCGCCGTCGATCAGGGCCTGTTGACGGTCGAAATACACGGCGAGATCGTCTTCGCGCCAATACGGGCGTTGACGGAAAGACTCCTGCGCGTCGATGACAAGCAGGGCGGTGCGAGACGTCGGGGTTTGCTGGGCTTGCGGGGCTTGTGACATGAGGGCGACTCCGTGGCGTAGGTGGCAGTGTTCAGATCTTACGCACGCCAACGACGTCCCGACAGCCCATGTGACGACCAGAATCGGACGGATTCGGACATTGCCTCGCGGTCGTGGCGAGGCTGTTCGATGGCGCGCGTGTGGCCGTTCAGGTGAGTTCCCAAACCTTCCGATCATGGGCGAATTATGACGGCGACGGCTGTCCGGGATACGGGACGATGAGGTGTACCCGTTAAATCTGGGAGGGAATCTTGGAGATCGGATCGCCACATCGGCCGTATGGTGACGCTCACGGGCAGGACGAGCGCGTGTCACACGGATCGGAATCATACGTGCTCAGGCAATTCGCGGCGCATGGGGACGCAGACCCCGCAGCGCTCAACGGATTGGATTGGCAGACGCAAATCGTCTATCGCGACATCATGACGCCCGGGTGCTGGGGGCCCGTCGCGGCGGCGCTCACCTGCGCGTTACTCAATATTCAGACCATTCAGACGACGTGCACGACGGCGCGAGGCGACGTGGTGCTCGAATCGTCGGCAGCGGCGATTTGCGAGACGTTGGCACGGGGTGTGACGGATATCGCGGGCGACTGGGTTCGGCAATTCGACGACGCGTGGCCGTTGTGTTTCGACGGACGCCGCTTCGGTGTCTGGCGCGACGGTTGTGCCGACTGGTCGCCGCAGACGCAGGGTTTCGGCGGGTTGTGTCACGCGTTGTGTGCGGCCGCATGGCGATGCGACATCGCGAGTGTCGAGGATGGGCAGGTTGCGCCGTTGGCGAGCGCTTTACCGGCGTTGATTCTGGGCACGCCCGGTGCCGCAGCGGCGGCATTGTCGGCCGTGCTGCATGACGCCAGGCCGGCGGCGAACGGCCGGCTGACGCCTGTGCAGGCGCTCGCGCTCGGCGGCACTTTGCTCGCAGGCGGCGCAGGCATGGCGCTGGCGTGGCCTGCGGCGCCGTGGCTGGCGGGCGCGATGGAAGCGGCTGCCGCCGGGATCATGCTGTGGGCGGCGCCACACGGGGTGGATTCGACGGAGCGCCTTCGCCTCTCGGCATGGTTCTCGAATGTGCTGCCCGAGTTGACGGTGACGCAGATCCATCGCCTTTGCGACCGGCTTCAGGGGTGCGATGCCCGGCTCAACGTCGTCGTTCTGGCGGCCACCCTCCAGTGCGCATTGCGCGACGGCTCGGCGCGCTCGGCCGACGACGCCATCGAGCAGTTGAAGGTTCGGGAGATCGAGCAGGTGGCGATCGACCGCGATTGTCGCGCGCAGTCGCTCGAACGGTTCACGCTGGCCGGCGCACTGGAAGCCGGTGTGTATTTGTTGCATGACGCGGGCTTGCTGGTGCGCTCGTCACAGGAAATCACGACCCGGCCGTCGTCGCTTCGCGTGGCCGACTGGTACGAGACGCTCGATCGCATGGATCGCGAGGTCTCTGCGCCATCCGACGCATGGGGCGGGGCGTGGGCCGCCACGCCACCGACCTATCGCACCGGGGCATGGCCAACCGCTTCGGACGAGTCGGCGGAGATACGAATTCCATTGGCATTGCCCGTTGCTGCACGGCGCGACCCGGGCGATCACGGCTACTTCGGCCCGCTGAAGCCTCCGCCGATTCGCGATGTCACGCCAACATCGGTCACGCCACCCCGTAACGCCACGACCGCCCCCATGGCGGATCCTGCGACGCTGATCGACGTTCGCGCGACGATGACGCTCGAACAGATGGTGACGCTGTCCGAATGGGTGGCGTGGGACAAGGACATTGGCGTTGCCTCGGCGCTGCGCAATTATCGGCAGCGCGCGTTGGCCTATACGAAGCGGCTCCTGCAAAACGGGTACGACACCTTTAACGACAAACCCAACGCAACGGAGGCGGTGGATTGGGACGCCCGCGTCGAAGTCGTCTATCAGGATGTGAGCTATTTGCTGGCCCCGGCGGGCGGGGCGGCGGGCGCCGGAATGCGCTCCCGGCTCACGTTTAGCCTGATGCAGATCGCCCTGGGGCATCACTACTACGAGGAGTCGTTATCGATCGGCGGATCCCGCACGGTGCAAGCGGTGCGGCTGTTGAATTCCGGCGCGGCGAACGCGACCTCCCGCACGCGGGCGCATCTGAACATCGTGAACACCGACGACTTTCGCTCGGCGCTGCATCGGCTCGACATGCGGCGCATCGACGAACTGAGTCGTTCGCCCGAAGCGATCGACGCGTTTACCCGGTACGTCAGATCGATCTTGCTGACAACGCATATGAAAGCCAGAACCCCCGGCCTGCCCGGCGCCGCGTTCTGGACATCGCCACATGTCTTTCTGCCGCCAGCGGAGCGACTGGAAGAATCGCTCAAGCTCGAGTTGATCCTGTTCCGGGGGGAGATCGTACCCGGCCTGGTGGCGATCCGGCATGAACAGAGTGCGACGGCGCTGTTGTTGTCGTTCAAGAAAAGGTCCTGGTACTGGTGGCGTCGGGAAGTCGAGTCGCGTCAGACATGGCGGGATTTCATGCGCGATCATTTGTCGATGCTCGATGCCGAACGGCTGAACGATCCGCTGCGCGTGAATGCCTTGCAGTTTGCGATCGGCCCGATTTGCCATCCGTTGAACGGGTGCGGCGCTCGGAAGTCGTCCGCCCCGCATCCGCTGGTTTTCCGCACCCCCCGGTTCAGTTCGATCTGGCGCGCGGACTTCGCGTTCGCCAGTCATCCCGCACCGGAAGCCGCGCTCTGGCACGCCGAAGTTCGCAGGATGCGTCAGGATCTCGACGTGCAGATCGTCACGCCGGCACTCAGGGCGAGACGAGACTGGCAGCAGTTCCGCAAAGCGATGGTGCAGAGCTGGCTGGCCTGGTTTCCCATTGCGAACGGCATGCTTCCGGCGTCGGCCGTGTTGCCGGACTGGACGTTCAGACTCGGTTGGGTGGGGGCCACCGTGGCGCAAGTCGCCATTTTGCTCGAGAGCGCCGAGACCGCGACGCTCAGCGAGTTGCGGGCGATCCACTCGGACATGGGGTTTGCCACCGTGCTCATGGCGATCAGTCAGGTCCCCGCAGCCAAACCCTTCATGAAGGCGGCGCGAACCGTGTCGATTGCCGGGACGACTGCGGCACGGCAGGCGATCGCGCACCTGACGAGATGGGTCAGTCTGGGCGGGACCGTGCCGGACGCACGTCTTCGACTGGCTGCGCGGGCGCGAGCGCTCACGCACGCGCGAGGGGCCCCGAAGTCGTCCAAGCAGCCATGGGTCGTCGTGAGCGAGTTGAAGTCCGAACTCGGGCTTGCGGACGCTGTGCCATCTCACAACGCCTCACAGACGCAAACCGTCTCTTCGACGGGTTTTCTCGGCCGCGGCGCACATCGCGTCCCGTCGTACGAGTTGTTGACGCGTCTGCCCGCGGGATACGCCGTGGCGCTTACCTGGGCCGATGGTCAGGTGGTGTATGCGGGGGTGACATGCGGTGTCGGGGCGATTGCCGGGCAGAGCGTGGACGACAATGTGATGCTGCTGCCGCACGGTGGCTTCGACATGCTCGACGTTCTCGGCGAGGACCGGGATTTGCTGACGTTTCAGTCAGACGGGCGGGTCATGTGCGATGGCTACGTGTTCGACATGTTGGTGGAATCGCTCGAAGACGCGATACCGGCGCTGGAAATGCGGCGGGACGAGTTGCTTAGTCTGCGGCGGGTACCGTACGACCGTCCCGCGAACGCTTCGACGACGCTTGCGCCCTGTCGGGACGGCGGCAACACACACGGCGTCGTGACCTCGACGCAGCAACAGCGCGAGCGCGCCGACCCGCACGCACCGAAGTGGGATGTCATGGTCCGGCAGTGGCGGGCGTTGCGCAGTGACGGCAGTGTGAATGCGACGCAGGCGATCGGGCCATGGCCTGCGGGTGCGACACCGGTGACTTTGGCAACGTCCACGACGTCCCCGACGTCCGAGGTGTCACGGAACGGCACGCGGGCGACAGAGCAAACGTCCGTCGTAGACCGGGGGGGGGCGTCGATTTCGGATGTGCCGATCTTGCGCGACTCGCTGGCCCGGCATTGGACCGACCGATTCGAGACCGCATTGGGCGAGGTGTTCGCGCGCGTGGAGACGGGGCTGTTGCTGTGGTATCTGGGGCGGATGCCGCCGGCCCAGCAGGGCATGATTCTGAAACGACTCCAGCAAAGCGCCCCGGTGGCGACGCTTCAGGCCGACGACATCGATATTCCCGGGGTCTGCGCCATGCGAGCCGAGCGCGCCTATCTGCTCGTCTCGTTGACGACGGGCGAGGTCCTTTACGGCGACGACGTCGCGCACATGGGCAGCGACCCTGGCATCAGGCAATTCCTGCGACGCCATCTGAGCAACGCCGATGCCGCATTTTTCGAGGCGTCATCTGCGCCCGGCACAACGCCATCGCCCGCCCATCTCCCGGTGGATATCGCATTTCAACACCCGGCGCATGGCTTTGCCGCGCTGGTCGAGCGCTCGCAACGCTGGATGACGGAGCAGATCACCTGCGCGCGCGAAGGGGCGCCGTACTGCGAGCCCGTGGCCCGCGATCACGATTTCGTGTATCTGGTCGCCGCCGCAGCACACCGCACCCCCGGCTCGAGTGTCGAGGCGCTGATCGATCTTGTCCGACGCAGCGAGTCGCCGGGCGATCGGGATGTCGTTCCCGTCGAGCATATTTTTCGCAGCGAGAACGCCACCGACTGGCGCGGCGCCCCTAGCTTGCCGTTTGCTTACTATCTGGGCGAGTCCGTGCGCGGCGTTGAGGCGCAACTGTTCTCCCGTTATTCCACAAAGGATGTCGCGCGCGCCGTCGCGCTGGTCTCCGGCCACATCGTGCAAAGCCGACAGCGCTATGCGGTTCGCGTCATCCATGACGATATCGCGGACCTCGTCGAATTCGGCGCCGGCGACGACCGGTTCGGTCTGGCCATGCTCGCATCGAGCGAACCCCTTCGCGCGGGCCGTTTCGGTCCGGCGCGCGCGGCGATTGGCGACGACGTGCTGCCGGGCATCGATGGCAGGCAAGGCGCTGACGAAGACGCACGTCAAATCCAGAGTGTGCGGGAGATGCGCGATCTGCCGGCGGGGTACGAGATTTTTTTGCGCAGCGACGCACCGATCGACGAGACGGAAAGTCGGGTGCACCACTCCATGCTGAGTCTGGGCGGCGGTGTGGTCGCGGGGTGGTTCCATGGCAACGACAGTGCGGCATCGCCCATGGCCTATCGACGTCTGGATTTGCTGTCCGAGAACGATTACCTGAATTTTACGAAGTCCGGCGTCGGGCTGACCGACGGGGCGCCCGTCGAATTGTGGATCGAGCCCGGGGCGCCCGGGGTGTTTTCGGAGACGGCTGCCGTGGCGCCGCGCAGTCTGCCTGTGAAAGACATCGGCATCTTGCTCGCGATGAAGGGCAATTCCCTGATCGATGCCGAGATTCAACGCAACTCGGTCGACGCGTATCGCGGTTTCGATGGCAACAAGCAGGCGTTGCTGGTGACGATGGCGCGTTTGCTGATGACCTTCGGCGTCGTGCGTATCAAATACCGCCTCGTGCTGAGCTGGTCGACGCCGGATCAGGTCATTCCGTCGATGTCGCTGACACTGACCGGCCAGACGCCGCACTCGATGTTCGCGAAGCAACTGCCGGCCCACGGCGCGGCGAAGACCGAGCGCATTGTCGTCGACCTCTTCATGAGTCGGCTGCTGGGTGGGGCTGTGTCGCGGGTGGGCGATGTGCAGAGTGAGGCGCAATGGTTCGCCACTTACCGGCAGCACGGTGGCAAGCAGTGCATCAAATACCGGGAGTTCGACAACATTCCGGACATCCTGTCCGCATTGCCCGAGTATGAGCAATTGCCCGGTGTCCGGCCCTACGACCATCGAGAGGGCGCGAAACTGATCCAGTATCCGGCGTGGCGGCAAGCGCCGTCGCCAGGGTGGCATCCGAATCGCCGCGTCGCCCGGCGCATAAGCGAGTTCCCAAACACCTGACCATGGGCGAAATATTGCGGTAACGGCCGACCTTGCCACGGGAACATCTGGCGTGCCCGTCACGTTCAGGAGGGACCCCATGGAGATCGGATCGCTAAGTTGGTCGAGTTGCGAGAGGCACACGGGCGCTGCGCCGCAGACGCGCCAGGCCGGGGAATCTCAGGTGCTCGCACGATTCGCGGCGCAAGCGCAAGGCGAACCCGTGGACATTCGCGCGCTGGACTGGCCGACGCGCATCGTTTATCGCAACATCGTGCGCGCCGCATACTGGGGGCCGGTGGCGGCGGCGCTCACCTGCCGATTGCTCGGCATCGACGGCGAGGTTGCCGCGACACAGGGCGGCGCGCCGCTCGGCACACACGCCACGGCAATTTGCGAGGCGTTGGCGCGCGGCGTGACGGACATCGGGGGCGACTGGATCCGGCAATTCGACGATGCCGTTCCGATGGCCTACGACGGGCGTCGCTTCGGTGTCTGGTGCGACGGTCATGCCGATTGGTCGCCCGAAGCGCAGCCGTTCGGCGGCTTGTGTCACGCGCTTTGCGCCGCCGCGTGGAATTGCAGGGTCGCGAGCGTCGAGGACACGCAAATCGCGCCGTTGCTCAGGGCCTTGCCGACGCTGATCGTTCGGTATCCGGAGGCGGCGCGTGCGTCGCTGGAAGGGGTGCTCAACGGCGGTCGGCCCATTGCGAAAGCCGGGCCGGGGGCGTTGTGCGCCCTGACGCTCGGTGGCGTCTTGCTCGCCGGCGGCGCGGGCGCGGCGTGGATGTGGCCCGCCGCACCGTGGTTGGCGGGGGTGATGGAGGCGGCGGCGGCGGGGGTGATGCTGAGCGCGGCGCCGCGCGGCCCGGATCCGACGGAGCGGGTTCGACTGGCCGCGTGGTTTTCCAACGTGCTGCCCGAACTGACCGCAGGTCAGATCCTGCGTCTTTGCGATCGGCTCCAGGGATGCGATGCCCGGCTTGACGTCGTGGCGCTGGTGGCCTGGCTGGAACGGTCGCTCACCGACGGCTCGGGACGCTCCCCCGACGCATTGATCGAGACGCTTCCCGTGCATGAGATGGTTCAGGCGGCGATGGTGCGCGATCGCGAGGCTCAGCCGTCGATGCGCTTCACGCCCGGGCACGCGCTGGAGGCCGGCATCCATCTTCTGCACGACGCGGGGCTGCTCGTGCGCGCGTCTCAGGAAATCACCACCCGACCCTATGCGGCGCGGCTCGCCGACTGGTACGCGTCTCTCGACGCCTGGGACCGTGACGCGCCCCGCAGGCTGCGCTTGCCGGCCAGTGCCGCCCAGCCGCCCGACATGAATCGCGGGATGCCGCCCGATCGGCGCGTCGCGTCACGCCCGGGCGTGTCGGAATCCCTCGGCGCGAATGCCGCTTTGCTGGTCGATGCCGGACTGAGCCTCGGCGCTTCCGTTGCCGGTGCGACATTGCGGCGCTTGCGCCAGGTCGGCACCGTCGCTACCGCGGCAGACACCTCCGTGGCGACGGCAATGGGCGGGGGACTGCTCACGGCGGCGCTGCTGCACATGCCACGGGTCAGCGGTGCGGCGACCCCGGCCAAGACTACGGACACCACCGCAACAACCACGGCCACCACCACGGCCACCACCACGGCCACCACCGCGGCCACCATCGAGGTCGATGCGCGTGCGTCGATGACGCTGGAGCAGATGGTGACGTTCGCCGAATGGGTGATGTGGGACAGCGGTATCCGCAACATCACGGAGTGGCGGAACTATCGTGAGCGTGCTGCCGCGTACACCAAGCGGCTGTTGCAGGACGGGTATGACGGTTTCGTCGGCCGTCTGAAAGGGAATGGCACCGCGGGCGAGGGTGGTGCGCGCGGCAAGGGGAGCAATCGCGGCAGTATCGGCAATAGCAGCAATAGCAGCACCCAACCCCCCCGCACGCGGGTGGACTGGGACGCCAAAGTCGACGTGGTCTATCAGGAGGCGGGATTCTTCGGTACGACCGCCAGTTTCGGCGCCGGCGTCAAATCGCGCCAACAGTTCAGCCTCTTGCAGATTGCGCTCGGACACCATTACTACGAAGAATTGATCGCCTCGGGCAGTGCGCGCACGGTACGCAGTGTCAGCGCGGCCAACACCCTCGATGCCAACGCGCAGACGGCCACGCAGGCGCTGTTGCAGACGATCGATACCGATGCGTTTCGCATGGCGCTTCACGAACTCGACCTCGCCCGAATCGACGCGCTGGGTCGCTCGACCGAGGCGTTCGACCTGTATGCCAAGTATGTCAAATCAAATGTGATTTCCATGATGCTTCACGCGAGAGAGTCGGAGGGCGGCGCGGCGAACTGGCGCTCGCCGGTCGTACCGCTGCCGCCGCCCGACGTCTTGCAGCAGGCGCTCGCACTTTGCGTCGTGACATTCAGAGGCAATGTCGTGCCGGGGCTGGTCGCATTGCGGCATGCGCCGAGCCGCACGGCGCTGCTTGTGTCCTTGCGGCGCCAGAGCACCCTCTGGTGGTGGCCGGAGGTCGAATCCTGCGAGATCTGGCGCGGGTTCATGCGCGATCATCTGCCCCTGCACGACGCCGAACTCCTGCGCAATCCGCTGCGCCTCGACGGCAATCAGTTCTCCATTGCCCCGGACTGCTGGTCGAGCGGCACCTGCGAGTCGTCGCTTTCCAGGACTGCGGATGTGTTGTCCCGAATCAGTCTGCGCCTGGCCGAGCTATGGCAGCCGGACTTCGCTTTCCTGGACGTGGCGTCCATCGAAAAGGCATTGTGGCACGCGGAAATTCGCCGCATGCGTCAGGATCTCGACATGCAGATCGTGACGCCTGCGTTGCGCGCGAAACGCGATTGGGCGCAGATACGCACGGCGATGATGCAGGGTGGGATGACGATGTTTCCCATCATCGGCGGTGCGCTCGGCGGGATGTTCAAGGGCGGCGCGAAGCACGTTGTCGACGCGGCGTTTCGCGTCAGCTCGCTGGGCTGTACCGCCATGTACCTTTCCGTGCTTTCGGAGTCGGCCGAACACGCCACGCTCAAGCAGTTGAGGGCTGCCAATACGAATACGAAGTTCGCCATGATCATGCTGACCGTGAATCAGGTGCCTGCGACAGAGCCGCTGGTGAAGGTGGGGCGCGCGTTGGCGGGCTATTTCACGCAGGCCGCGCGGCATCTCTTCGGGCAGGTCATGACACTCGCGCAGGCCGGGCAAGTGCAGCTCGGCAAGCGGGCGCTGCTTGCCCGTCAGGCCGAAGCGCTCGCGGCCCGGCGGGCGTCGCAGGGGGCAAACAGGAAGCCATGGCGGGTCGTGCGCGACATGATGGCGACGCTCGGCATGACCGACGGCGAGCCTGTCCTCCCGGAGGGGCAGTCGCAGGCGATCTCCGTGTCGGACTTTCTGGGGCGCGGTGCGCGCCGGGTCCTGTCGCCGGACCTGCTCACGCGACTGCCACCCGGCTTTCGGGTGGCGTTCGCCGGGCGTGACGATCAGGTTTTTTTCGTCGGCATCACCTGCGAGGACGGCAAGCTCGCCGGTTACAGCGACGACGACACCATCGCCCTGTTGCCGAACGGCAAGTTCGACATGCTCGATTTTCTTGGAGACGACCGCGACACGCTGTCGTTCGGCGCAGACGGCGAAGTCGAGTGCGATGGCGTGACGTTTCATGTGTGGGTCGAGTCGCTCAACGACGCGACGCCCGAAGTCCGGATGAACGCCGACGAACTCAGTCTTGCCCGCTCGCAGGTCCGTGCATGGATGGCAGCGTCGTCTGCTACCGGCATCGCCACGACGCCGCCGGCGCATGCGGATCCCGGCGCTGTCACCCACTCGCCGCCCGTCGCCGGGAACGACACCGATGACGCTAAGGATGCCGGCGACGTCGACGAGGCCGATGACGCCAAGGATGTCGATGAGGCCGCGTGGGCCGGCATGGTCGCGCAGTGGCGAGCGCGTTGGCGCGGTATGCCCGGCGAGTCGCCGCCGTCGCACGACGTCGTGCCGGCGACGACATCTGCCACGCGCACAACGCCGACGAGCGAAGGGGGGACCACGAGTCCCCGCCCGGGCGTGACGAGCGCGACGGTGAGGCAGCATTGGAGCCCTCGATTCACGAAGGCGCTGGAACATGTCCTGACGCGTGTGGAAGCGGGTTTGCTGCTTTGGCATTTCGCTCGCGTGCCGCCCGCACAGCAAGACATGATTCTCTCGCGGCTTCAGGGGAAATCGTCGGCGCACACGATCACGCTGGGCGGCATCGATGTGCCGGGCGTAGTCGCCATGTCGCACGGCAGCGCCCGGCTGCTGATTTCGCTGACGACCGCAGAGGCGTTGTGCTGGGAAGACACGACCGGTGCCGGAACGGCCGCCGACTTGCCGCGCTTCGTGCAGCGGCACCTGAGCGATGTCGATGCGGCAAGGCTGGCGTGCGCGTTGCTGGATGACGAGAAACGTCCGGTCGGGCCGTCGTCCTGTGTGCTGAACCTTCAACCGCAGCGGCATGTCATGACGGAACTGGTCGTGCGATCGCGGCAATGGGTGCTGGACCAGATCAAATGCGCACGGGGGGAGTCCGGCATTTGTCTGAGCGTCGAGCGAGACGACGATTTTCCGTATCTGATCGCCGCCGCAGGGCAGCACGCGCCGGGGCCGGACGGGCACGCCATCGTCGAACTGGTCAGGGCGCTTGCGACGCCGCAAGCGCGCGAGAGCGTGCCCCTTGAGCATATTTTCAGGGACGAGGCGGGCGGCGCTTGGATCGACGAAGCCGCCCACGAGGCAGGTGCAAAAGTGGGTGCAGAAGTGGATGCAAAAGCCGGCGAAGCAGTCGACGAGGCCGCCGACGAGCGCGCAACCGATAAGTCCACCGACGGCGCCCCCAACCGCGCCAACCGCGCCAACCGCGCCAACCGCGCCAACCGAGAATGGCGAGATCGTCCAAGCCTGCCCTATGCGTACTATCTGGGCGAGTCGATTTCCGATGCCGGTGCCGACGTGTTGGCGTCGGACGGCGCATCCGGCAGTCGTGAGGTGCTCGGGGGGCGGGTGATGACGCATGTCGCCCGAAGCCGCAAGGGTTACGCCATGTACGCCGTTCACGCGGCGCTTGCGGATCTGATCGGGTTCGGTGTCGGTCATGTGGAATTCGGCCGTCAGATGCAGAAATCGAACCGGGCGTTTCGTCGGGGCCGTTTCGCCCTGGCGCGAGAGGCGATCGGCAGGGAAGTGTTTCCAAGCGCTCTCGGCACCGTGTCGTTGCCGGCAGACAGTGAATATCGCCGTATCGATCTCGTCGCCGAAATGCGCGGCTTGGCGCCCGGCTACCGTATTCTCGTGAGTCGCAACGGCACGCTCGACGAAGCGAGGAGCGGCGTGCATTACGAAATGCTCAGTCTCGGCAACGGGACCGTTGCGGCGTGGTGCCGTGACGATGCGACCGACGCGTTTGCGGTGGCCTACCGTCGTCTCGATCTGCTCTCGGACAACGGGTGTCTGAATTTCACAGCGTCGGGCGCGACGCTTGCCGACGCCACCCCGGTGAGTCTCTGGGCCGAGCCGGGCACCCCGGGCGTGTTCGTCGATCCGTTGAGGAACGCGCCTTCCCACCGGCCCGTAAAGGACATCGGCATCTTGCGCGCGATGATCGGTGATAAGGCGGTCGAGGCGGAGATCCAACGCAACCCCGACCCCACGGTGACGGGCTTCGGGCGCGACAAGGCCGCGCTATTGCTCACGATGTCGAAGCGACTCGCGACATTCGGTGTGGTGCGTATCAAGTACCGTCTGGTGTTGCGCTGGTCGGGGCCGAATCAGCGGCTGCCGGTGATGTCATTGTCGCTGACCGGGCAAACGCCGCACAGGATGTTCGACGACGGGGCCCGCCCGATCGGAGAGGGGACACCTGAACGTTTCGTCGTCGATCTGTTCATGCGACGGTTACTCGGGCACGCCGTGTCGTCCGTGGGGGCGGTGCAAAACGAGGCCGACTGGCTGGCGACATATCGACGCCACGCGGGCGAGCGGTGCATCAAGTACCGGGAGTTCGACATCGTCCCCGATATCGTGGCCGCCGCACGTGAATATGAAGCGATTCCCGGTGTGGGACCGTACGACTGGCGTGAAGGCGGCTGGCTCGTCACCGCGCCGGCGTGGACGAACCGCAGTGCACCGGGCTGGCATCCCAACCGTCGTGTCGGGGGTATCGGACGTGTCGGCCCTATCGGGCCCACCGGGTCTATCGGTGCTATCGGGTCCCGATCAGCGCGTTCGTAGGACCCGGTGCACTTGCGATCGCGGTTACAGCTTCGCGCGCACGCCGCTGCCGGCGGTTTGCGCACGTTGATGTAGCGCCGCTGCGAGCGCCACGTCCTGCGCGCCCATGCCGAGCGATTTGAACAGCGTGACCGTGTCGGCGTCGGTGCGTCCCGGGTGAGCGCGAATGACCAGTTCGCCGAGTTCCGCGACGAGGTCGTCCGGGCCGATGCGCCCTTCGGCGGCCGCGGCCAGATAGTCGCCCGACTCGTTGAGCGTCGATTCCCGGCGGTCGACGAACAGTTGCGCACGCGCCATCAGCATCGTGTCCGCCTCGCGATGGCGCGGCGTGCTGCTGCCGACCAGATTCACGTGTGTGCCCGGCGCAATCCACTGCGCACGCAGTACGGGGTCCGTCGAGTTCGTGACCGTCACAACGATATCGGCGTCGCGTACGGCGGCTTCCACGCTCTCGGCGGCTTCCAGTGGGAAAGCGTAGTTGGGTTGTTCCTTGTCGACGAACGCTTGCGCCGTGGCGAGCGAGCGGCTGGCGACACGCACGTGTTGCAGTGGCCGCACGGCTGAGAGCGCTGCGAGCTGCCAGTGCGCCTGATGACCTGCCCCGACGAGCGCGAGTCGCGACGCATCGTGACGCGCGAGCAGGCGCGTCGCCAAACCTGTGACGGCGGCGGTGCGAATGCCGGTGATCTCGGCGGCGTTCATGACGGCCAGCAGTTCGCCTGTCTCCGCGCTCATCAGCAGGACACAGCCCTGATGCGGGTCCTTGCCCAGCGCGCTGTTGCCGGGAAAGAACGTGCCGACCTTCGCGCCGTAGACGCCCGCACCGCCGGCGGCACTGCCCAGAAACGCCGGCATCATGCCCAGCAACCCCTTGGCGCCTAGCGCTTGCGGCGGTCGAATGATCTGACGCAGCGGCAAGTGAATCTGTTCGCGCGCGAGCGCGGCGAACATGTCGGACATGACCGGGATCGCGTCGGCCACGGGCATCAGCGCGGCGACTTGCGCGGCGTCAAGCAGCAGAACGGAAGGGGATTCAGCGGAGGCGTCCATGCGTAATCCTTGTGAACGTGTCGGGCTGTCGCGCCACGAGTGCGCATCGTAAACGAAAACGCGACCGTCAGGTCGCGTCGATACATTACACGGCGTTAGTCACCGAGGTTGCTCAGCCGTTCGCCTCGGCGGCCAGGGCCGCCTCGATGTGACGGTTGAACGTCGCCGTGTCGGTGTTCGTCCCGCACAGCAGCACGCCCACGCGTTTGCCCATGAGTTTGTCGCGCAACGGCCCCATCAAGGCGGCGGTCGCGGCAGCACATGCCGGCTCCACGGCCAGTTTCAATTGACGGAACAGTGTGAGCATGCCCGCGCGCATCTGGTCGTCGGTGACGGTGACCAGTTCGTCGATATGGCGGCGGCAGAGCGTGTAGCCGTACAGCTCCGTGTGCGGCGCCATCAGACTGTCGGCAATACCGGTCATCGGCCCCATCTTGACCGGACCGCCTTGCGCGAAGCTTTGCGCCATGGCGTCGGCCCCGGCCGGCTCCACGCCGTACACCTTCACATGCGGGGCGAACAGCTTGATCGCGGTGGCCACGCCGGCGATCAGTCCGCCGCCCCCGACAGGTACGACCACGGCATCGAGATCCGGGGCTTGCCCGATCCATTCGTAGCCGAGCGTGGCCGTCCCCAGAATCGTGCGATATCCGTTGAACGGATGCACGAAATAGCGGCCTTCCTCCTGCTCCACACGCTTGACGATCTCGAACGCCTCGTGGACGTTCTCCGCCAGAATCAGGTCCGCGCCGTACTCGCGGCACAGCGACGAGCGCGCAGGGCTGGCGGTCTTGAGCATGACCGTCTTGGCGCCGATGCCCATCGCTTTCGCGGCGTAGGCGACGGCCACCGCGTGATTGCCTGCGGACACGCACGTCACGCCCGCCTTGCGCTGCGCGTCGTCGAGCGAGAGCAGGTTCGAGAAAGCGCCGCGCGCCTTGAACGTTCCCGAGGCTTGCAGCAGCTCGTACTTGAACGTTACCTCGGTGTCGCCGAGCGTCGGGAAATCGTTACGCGTGAAAACCGGTGTCTTGCGCGCGTAGGGTTTGAGCGTCTCGTACAGCGCAGCGATGGCGTCTTTCGTCGGCACCGGTTGGCCGTCGATGGTCTCGGCATGCAGCGCGGGGGTCGATTGCGTCACTTGAACTGTGTCTCCGGAATAATGAATGCGCATGAAATGCCGGGCAGGTGCGGGGGGCGACCCGCATGCGCTGCCCGGGACACCGAACTTAGCGCAGGCCCAGCTTGCGGCTGCGCAGCAGCGCGGTGATGCTGATGATTGCGGCGAAGATCAGGTAGAAGCTCGGGGCGAGTTTGTTGCCCGTCGCGCCGATCAGCCACGTGATGATAAACGGTGCGAAGCCGCCGAACACGGTCGCTGCGATGTTGTAGCCGAGTGAGAGGCCGGTCGTGCGCACCTGCACCGGGAACAGTTCCGTGAGCAGGGCGGGCAGGGCGCCGAAGTACGTCGTCATCAGCAGGCCCAGCACGATCTGGAACACCATCAGCGAGCCGAACGTCGGGTTTGCGTCCAGGAAGCGGAACATCGGGTAGACGAGCACCAGCAGCGCCACCGCAGCGGCAAGCATCGGCTTGATGCGGCCATGGGTGTCCGACCAGTGCCCGACAATGGGCGCGACGATCAGTTGCACGACCCCCGTAAGCAGCACCGCCGAGAACGCTGCCGAGGACGGCAGTCCCAGTTGCTTGACGGCGTATGTCGGCATATAGAGCACAAGGTACGTGGCGACGGTGGCCATCACGACCACGCCGATGGCGAGCAGCAAACGCTCCTTCTGGCTGGCAAACGTGTCGCGCAGCGGGCTTTGCGTGGGCTCGATATCGAGGAATTCGGGCGTCTCGTCCAGACGGCGTCGAATGTAGTACGCCACCGGGCCGATGAGCAGACCGAAGAAGAACGGCACGCGCCAGCCCCACGAGGCCATGGCCTCTGCCGACAGATTACCGGTGAGCAATGCCCCGAAGCCGGCGGCCAGCAGCGTGGTGAGGCCTTGCGAGGCGACTTGCCAGCTGGAGAAGAAGCCGCGACGCTGCGGGGCGTGCTCGGCCAGAAACGCCGTGGCGCTGCCAAACTCGCCGCCGGCCGAAAAGCCCTGCACCATACGCGCGATGACGATGCCCACGGGCGCGAGCACACCGATGGCCGAGTACGTCGGCATGATCGCGATGAGCAGCGTGCCGACCATCATCAGCAAAATCGATAGGGTGAGGGCGGCCTTGCGTCCTGCACGGTCGGCGTATGCGCCGATCACGATGGCGCCCAGCGGACGCATGAAGAACGACACCCCGAAGGTGCCCAGCGTGAGCAGCAACGAAACGGTATCGTTGCCCGTGGGGAAAAACAGCTTGGCGATGGTCACGGCGAAGAAGCCGTACACCACGAGATCGAACCACTCGAGCGCATTACCGATCGAGGCCGATACGATCACACGCCAGGCGTGCGGGGAAGTGCGGGCGAGGGGTGCCGCCGCGTTGGGGGATGCGCTTGCGCTCATGGGCGAGATCTCCAGAACCTGTCTGATGTACGTGCTTGTTATCTTGCGGATGAATGTCCTGTGCGCCTTTTTTAGGCGTCTGATACTGCGTCCTGCGTTGTACTTCCTGCCTCGTACTTTCTACTTCGTACTTCCTACCGCTTACTTCCTGTCTTCCACCGACTGCGGGCGAAGCCGCGCCACCGGGGCGGCAATGACTGCCGCGAAGTCAACGGGCCGCATCCGGCAAACGGAATACGGCCCGCGTAGCGTTGCGTCGCGTGAGATGGGCGTCCGGTCCGAAGCGATTCAGGCCGGACGTCACGATCAGGCGCCGACGGTGTTGCTGCGAATCAGCTTGCGCAGGAACGACTCGCACTGTGCAATCTGTTCGAGCGAGACGAATTCGTTGGGCTTGTGGGCCTGTTCGATGTTGCCCGGGCCGCACACGATCGACGGCACCCCGGCCAGTTGAAACTGTCCCGCTTCGGTGCCGTAAGCGACCTTGCGCTTGTCGGTGTCCTTCGTCAGGGCGCGCACCAGTTGGGTGATGGCGTCTTGCTCCGAGGCGTCCAGGGCCGGGGCCGCAGCGATCTTCTTGAACTCGATGCCGGCGTTCGGATGCTCCTTCTGCATCTTCGGCACCAGTTCGTTGACGGCGTATTCCTGAATGCGCTGGAAAATACCTTCTGCGTCCACGCCCGGCAGGTTGCGGTATTCGAAGACGAATTCGCACAGCGCCGGGATCGTGTTCAGGGCGATACCGCCCGAAATCGTGCCCGTTTGCGCCGTGGTGAACGGCACGTCGAACAGTTCGTCGAACGGGCCGTTCTGCTTGAAGTGATCGGCCAGATCGCGGATGTAGCAGATCAGGCGCGCCGCGTATTCGATGGCGTTCGAACCCTTCGGCGTGAGCGACGAGTGCGCCGCGTGACCGCGCACGCAGCACTGGTAGGCGTTGATGCCCTTGTGCGCGACGATTACGCGCATGCTCGTCGGCTCGCCGACGATACAGCCGTCCGGGCGGATGCCGCGCTCCCGCAGTTCGGCGAGCATTACCGGCGCGCCGACGCAGCCGATTTCTTCGTCGTACGAAAAAGCGAAGTGGAAGGGTGTCTTGAGCTTGGCGTCGCGCATCTCCGGCAGCATCGTCATGACCGAGCCGATGAAGCCCTTCATGTCGCACGTGCCGCGGCCATACAAGTTGCCGTCGCGCACGACCGGCTTGAACGGATCGGTGTCCCACGGCTGGCCGTCGACCGGCACCACGTCGGTATGACCCGAGAGGACGATGCCGCCTTGCGTGTTGCCGTCGGCGGCGGGCAGCGTGACGAAAAGGTTGGCCTTGCGCTGGGTGGCATCGAACGACAACCACGGCTCGACGCCGGCATGTTTGAGGCTGTCGCGCACCGTCTCGATCAGGCCGAGGTTCGATTCGCGGCTCGTGGTGTCGATGCTGACCAGCTTCGTGATCCAGTCGAGCGATGCCGGTTGAGCCTCGGTGGTGGCCTGCGGGGCGATAGCTTGGGAAGCGCTTGTCATTCGAATCTCCGTGAATCTTCCAGTCATACGTGTAATACGTCTCTTACGTATTGCTACTGGGAAATGTTACTCAAAAATAATTTAGAGGTAAAAGGTTGTGTGAACAACCATTCTTGCCTCGCGGGAAAGTGCGGCAGGAACGTGTGGCGGGAGCGCAGGGCGGGCACGCCGGGCGCGGCTTTGCCCGGACGTGCGCGAAAGGGGTAAGGAAACAATTGCTGCGTTGCACACGACGTTCGCCGGTTTCATTCGCTCGCCAGACCGATGGGGCGCGGCGATGTCGTGTGCATGGGATCTGTCGGGCCGGCACCGATTCAGGCGGCCTTCGCTCCCGGCGAACCGAGCGCGCGCAGCGTGTCCTTGATGGCGCGCACGCGGTCGGTCAGTTGCGCATGTTTGGCTTCGATGCGCAGCTTGTCCTGCCCGGCAAGTTTGACGTGCCGATGCTTCTGCACGAGCTCGATGATGCGCATCGGGTCGACGGCGGGCGTCGGCTCGAATTGCAGCGCAATGGCTTCCTCGCTCGCGTCGATCTTGACGATGCCCAGCGGCTTGGCCAGCAGACGCAGACGGTGCGTTTCGATGAGCGCTTGCGCTTGTTGCGGCAGCTTGCCGAAGCGGTCGACGAGTTCCTCCTGGATCGTGTCGATGGCATCGGTGTGCGTGCCGTTGGCCAGACGCTTGTACAGCGAGAGACGCTCCTGAACATCGCCGCAATAGTCGCTCGGCAGGATCGCGGGCACGTGCAGGTTGATCTCCGTGGTTGCGGCGAGCGGCGCCGTGAGATCGGGCTCGCGTCCCGCTTTCAGGGCGCTCACCGCGTCGGCCAACATGTCGGTGTACAACTGGAAGCCGATCTCGTGGATCTCGCCTGACTGCTTGTCGCCCAGCACTTCGCCGGCGCCGCGAATTTCCAGATCGTGCATCGCGAGGTAGAAGCCAGCGCCGAGTTCTTCCATCTGCTGAATGGCTTCGAGACGGCGCTGTGCCTGCTTGGTGAGCGATTTCGGGTCATGCACAAGCAGATAGGCGTACGCCTGGTGATGCGAGCGCCCGACACGGCCACGCAACTGGTGCAACTGCGCGAGGCCGAACTTGTCGGCGCGGTGCATCAGGATCGTGTTGGCCGTGGGCACGTCGATCCCTGTTTCGATGATGGTCGTGCACAGCAACACGTTGGCGCGCTGGGTCACGAAGTCGCGCATCACGCGTTCGAGATCGCGCTCGTGCATCTGACCGTGGGCGACGACGATGCGCGCTTCGGGCACCAGCGCTTCGAGTTGCGCCTTGCGGTTCTCGATCGTCTCCACCTCGTTGTGAAGGAAATACACTTGTCCGCCGCGTTTGAGTTCGCGCAGCATGGCTTCGCGAATCACGCCGTCTTCCTCGCGTCGCACGAACGTCTTGATCGCCAGACGCTTCTGAGGGGCGGTGGCGATCACCGAGAAGTCGCGCAGGCCTTCGAGCGCCATGCCCAGCGTACGGGGGATCGGCGTGGCGGTCAGCGTGAGCATGTCCACTTCGGCGCGCAGCGCTTTGAGGGCTTCTTTCTGACGGACGCCGAAGCGGTGCTCTTCGTCGATGATCACGAGGCCCAGCCGCTGGAACTGGATATCGTTCGAGAGCAGCTTGTGCGTGCCGATGACGATGTCGACCTGCCCCTCGTTGATGGCCTTCACGCTGGCGTTCACTTCCTTGGCCGTCTTGAAGCGGGAAAGTTCGGCGATGCGCACCGGCCAGTCGGCAAAGCGGTCGGAGAAGGTCTGTGCGTGTTGTTCGGCGAGCAGCGTGGTCGGCGCGAGAATCGCGACCTGCTTGCCGTCGAGTACGGCGATGAAGGCCGCGCGCAGGGCGACCTCGGTCTTGCCGAAGCCGACGTCGCCACACACCAGGCGGTCCATCGGGCGGCCACTGGTCATGTCGCCCATCACGGCGGCGATGGCCGCGGCCTGATCCGGGGTTTCTTCGAAGCCGAAGCTGTCCGCGAACTTCTCGTACTCACGCGGCGACAACGTGAAGGCGTAGCCCGAGCGCGCGGCGCGACGCGCATAGAGGTTGAGCAACTCGGCGGCGGTATCCCGGATCTGCTGGGCCGCCTTGCGCTTGGCCTTCTCCCACTGGCCGGAGCCCAGCGAGTGCAACGGGGCGGTGTCGGGGTCCGAGCCGCTGTAGCGCGAGATCAGATGCAACTGCGAGACCGGCACGTACAGCTTGCTGTCGCCCGAGTATTCGAGATGCAGGAATTCGGTCTCGCCCTCGCCGAGATCCATGCTCACCAGACCGTGATAGCGGCCGATGCCGTGCTGACTGTGTACGACCGGGTCGCCGACCTTCAATTCGGCGAGATCGCGCACCATCGAATCGACGGAGGTCGCCTGTTCCTGACGACGCTTGCCCGCCCGTCGTGCAAGCCCCTCGTACAGTTCGTTTTCGGTGACGAACGCGAGGTCTTCCGCCGGCAACAGGAAGCCGGCGGCCAGAGGCGCGACGCCGATGCAGAAGCGCTTGTCCGACGTCAGAAAGTCTTCGAGCGATTCGACGTTCGCGGGGCGCAGGTCGTTGTCGTGCAGCAGTTGCAGGAGCGTCTCGCGACGTCCGGCCGAGTCGGCGCACAGCAGCACGCGCGCGGGCGTGCGGGCGAGGTACGCGCGCAGGGCGGCGAGCGGGTCGTCTGCGCGACGGTTGACCGCCAGCGGCGGCAACGCAATGGCCCAGCTGCCGTCGCCGGGCGTGGGCAGCGTCAGGCGGGCGAACGGTTTGGCGAGCGTGAAGAAGTCCTGATCGAGCAGGAACAGTTGCTCGGGCGGCAATACGGGACGTTCGCGGTCATGCGACAGGAAGTTGTAGCGCTGACGCGTGTCGTTCCAGAAGCGGTTGATGGCCGCGTCGAGATCGCCGACGAACACGAGGTGCGCATCGGCCGGCAGGTAGTGAAAGAGCGTTGCCGTCTCTTCGAAGAACAGCGGCAGGTAATACTCGATGCCGGCGGAGGGCACGCCGCTGCCGATGTCCTTGTAGATCGGACTGCGGCTCGGGTCGCCTTCGAAGACTTCACGCCAGCGGCCACGGAAGGCCGTGCGTGCGGGCTCGTCGAAAGGGAATTCGCGACCGGGCAGCAGGCGGACTTCCTTCACCGGATAAAGGCTGCGCTGCGTATCGGGGTCGAACGCGCGAATGCTGTCGACCGTGTCGTCGAAGAGGTCGAGACGATACGGCAGCGCCGAGCCCATCGGGTAGAGATCGATCATGCCGCCGCGTACGCAGTATTCGCCGGGGCGCATCACCTGACTCACGTGCTCGTAGCCGGCGAGCGTCAGTTGCGACTTCAGACGCGCTCCGTCGAGGCGCTCGCCTTGCGTGAAGAAGAACGTGTAGGCCGCCATGAAGCTTGCCGGGGCCATGCGGTAGAGCGCCGTGGTGGCGGGCACCAGCACGATGTCGCAGCGCTTCTCGCCGAGATCGTGCAGCGTGGCCAGCCGCTCGGAGACCAGATCCTGGTGGGGCGAGAAGGTGTCGTAAGGGAGTGTTTCCCAATCGGGGAGCAGACGGACCCGGGCGTCGGGCGCGCACCACTTGAGTTCCTGCTGAAGGCGCAATGCGTCGGTGGCTTGCGCGCACACGACGGCCAGCAGCGGCAGGCGCTCGCGATTCTCTTCGAAGTAGCGGGCAATGAGCAGGGCGTCGCTCGATGCGTGCGAGCCGGGGAAAGCGTAGCGCTGTCCCGCTTTCACGAGCGGCACAGGCACGGTATTACGGGATAAGGCGTTGGCGGCGGACATAGGAAAAACGTTGCAGAAATGGCAAAGCACGGGGCTCCATCGGCATGGGGCCCCGTGACAGTCGGTGTCTATTATAAAATCCCTGCTTTCTCCTTACCTGCGTTTTATCGTGAGCGACCGACTTTTTGCCGTGATCCCGTGCGCCGGGGCCGGTGTACGCGCCGGGGCCGACGTGCCCAAGCAATACCGAAGCGTTGGCGGACGTCCCATGCTTCATTACGCGCTCGCGGCGTTCGACGCGTGTTCCGAGTTCGCGCAGACCGTACTGGTGCTTGCGCCTGACGACAATCACTTCGATGGACGACGTTTCGGCACGCTGCGTTTCGCGGTGCGCCGCTGTGGCGGGCCGTCGCGTCATGCGTCGGTGCTGGGCGGCCTTCAGGCGCTCACCGAGTTCGGCGCGCAGGACAGCGACTGGGTGCTCGTGCACGACGCTGCGCGTCCCGGCATCACGCCGGAGTTGATCCGCACGCTCGTTGGTGCGCTGCGCGACGATCCCGTCGGCGGTATTCTGGCGTTGCCTGTCGCGGATACGCTCAAGCGCGAGCAGACGGCGACCGGCAAGCGCGAGCTGACGGCCCTGGCCGCCATTGGGGCGACCGAGTCGCGCGATGGTCTGTGGCAGGCGCAGACCCCGCAGATGTTCCGTCTCGGCATGCTGCGTCACGCATTGGAAGATGCCCTCGCCGCCGGCGCCGAAGTTACGGACGAGGCCAGCGCCATCGAGCGCATCGGTCATGCGCCGAAGCTCGTGCGCGGCAGCCTGCGCAACTTCAAGGTGACGTATCCCGAAGACTTCGCGCTCGCCGAGGCATTTCTCGGCACGGCCAGGTCTGCCTGAGCGCTCGACCGTTCCGCACCGCCGGGTCCGACGGATCCGGCACATCGTATTTCCGCATCTGGCGATTCCACATGACTGAACAAGCTGTTTCCCCCGTCTCACTTGCCTCGCAGGTACCGTTCTCCAGGCTGCGTATCGGGCAGGGGTATGACGTGCACGCGCTCGTGCCGGGCCGTCCGCTCGTGATGGGCGGCGTGACGATTCCGTTCGAGCGCGGTCTGCTCGGCCACTCCGACGCCGACGTGCTGCTGCACGCGATTACCGACGCCGTGCTCGGCGCGGCGGCGCTGGGTGACATCGGCCGTCATTTCCCGGACACCGATCCGACCTTCAAGGGCGCGAACAGCGTCGTGCTGCTCAAGGAGGCAATGCGCCGCGTTCGCGAGCAGGGCTACGAGATCCTGAACGTCGATTGCACGGTGATTGCTCAGGCGCCCAAGCTCGCGCCGCACATCGCCGCGATGACGCAGTCCATTGCCGATGCGCTGGGCGTGAGCGTCGGTCAGGTCAACGTGAAGGCGAAGACGAACGAGAAGCTGGGCTACCTCGGCCGCCAGGAAGGGATCGAAGCGCAGGCGGCCGCATTGCTGATCGGTCGCTGAGCAGGCAAGTGCAGGGCGGCGGCGTGTGCCCCTCGCCCTGGGGGGCGAGCATGCAAAAACGGCGCTACCGGAAGCATCCGGCAGCGCCGTTTTGCTGGCTGGCTTCACGACGGCGGATCCCGTCGTCGAGCGGCCGGCCTGATTTGGCCGAAGTGGCCTGCATATGCCGAGCCGCCCGCGTCGCTTGGGGCGACTCGGACGGCTCTCGCGGCTCACTCGTCGCTTAAATGACTTAAATCACTTAAATCACTTGAGCCGCTTGAATCGCTTGAATCGCTTGAGTGGCTCAATCTGCGTCAGCCGCTGACGCCACTTGATTCATCTGACTCGCTTAAGCGGCCTCTGCTGCGATGACCTGAGCAGCGGCGTTGACGACTGCCGCGATACGGCCCACGTCACGCAATTGCGCGGTGCTCATGCCGTGTTCGGCGCTGAGCAGGTGCGCGTGCGACTTCACGCAGAAATGGCATTTGCCGACGATGGACGCCGCCAGTGCGTACATCTCGAAGCGACGCTGATCGACCCCGCCGCGCGTGGCGTAGCCGTTCATGCGCAACTGGGCTTTCTCGTTCTTGAGCTCGGCATTGTCGGCCATCTCGAGATACGGGTACCACGTGTTGTTCATACCCATGAGCGCGGCGGCGGTCAACGCGCCTTCAAGCTCTTCCGGGGCGAGCACGCCGGCTTCGCGGATCGCTTTGACGATCGGCTGGCTCTTGGCGGCGAAGGCCGCAGCCAGCGCCACACCCACGGCATCGTTGCCTTCGAGCGAGGAGCGGGCGATGGTGCCGTCGAGGTTGAGGCGGATGTCCTTGGCGTAGTCAGGAATCTGTTCCTTAATCGCAGTGAGGAATTCCATAAATTTCTCCTATTGCTTTGGGCTGAAAAAGCCCGCTTACGCGGGCTTCGAAACGACGCTTACAGCGTTGCACCGCCGACCGCGCGGTTGCACGGGCAGAGTTCGTCCGTTTGCAGGCCGTCCAGAATACGCAGCACTTCTTCCGGGTTACGGCCGACGTTCAGGTTGTTCACCGACACGTGCTGAATGACGTTGTCCGGGTCAACGATGAACGTTGCACGCAGTGCCACGCCTGCTGCCTTGTCACGCACGCCCAGTTGGTCGATCAGCGCACCGGTCGTGTCGCCGAACGCGTAGTGGTTCAGCTTGTTCAGGTCCTTGTGCTCGCGGCGCCATGCCAGCTTCACGAATTCGTTGTCGCCCGAACCGCCGAGCAGCACGGCATCGCGCTCTTCGAATGCCTTGGCCAGCTTGCCGAATTCCACGATTTCGGTCGGGCACACGAAGGTGAAGTCCTTCGGGTAGAAGTAAATGATCTTCCACTTGCCCGGGAACGAGGCTTCCGTGATCGTTTCGAAAGCCGACTGGCCGTTTTCTTCGTGGTTGTTGAAACCCGGCTTGGCAGCTTCGACCGAGAATGCTTCGAGTTTATCGCCGACAGTCTTCATCGATTACTCCTAAATTTAGTGCGGTTTATGTCGTGACGCCGCAGGGACATCGCAACTGGCAACTGACCGAGTTCACGCGCTCCCGGTCAACCAAAGCAGTATACGCTATCAATACTATGATAGCAATAGCTTTATTTTATGTGGGGGATAGCTAAAACAAATCCCGTCGATAGGATTTTGCGACATGGCGTGCCGCCAAACCTTGAGCATAGCCAAATTTTCGCCGCCTGGCATCAAACACTTATTTAGCAAGCGGAAATGACACGATGATTTCAAGCCCGGATCCCGGACGAACGTTACGCAGCGAGGCATGCCCTTTGTAGCGCGTTGCGATGCGCTGGACGATCGCCATGCCCAGGCCGGTGCCGTCCGCTTTCGTGCGCGCGGTGTCCACGCGATAGAACGGGCGGAAAACGAGGTGCAATTGTTCTTCGGGGATGCCGGGCCCGGTATCGCGCACGCGCATCTCCACGCGCTCTCCGAGGATTCGCGTGGTGATATGGACGTTGGCGATGTCGGTCCGGGCGTCGCGACCGTACTTGCGGGCGTTTTCGATCAGGTTCGTGAGCAGACGTTTCAGGTCTGTGCGCTCGGCGAGTACGGGGGCGGTATCGGCCAGCTCGACGCTCAGATTCAAATCTTCGCGCCCCTCGAAATTCGCGGCCGTATCGCGTGCGACTTCCGAAAGGTCGATGGATTGCGTCGTGCGCGAGGCGGGGCGGGCGTAGTCGAGGAAGCGGCCGATGATTTCGTCCATTTGCTCGATGTCGCTGATCATGTCGCGCTTGACCGTCTCGTCCGACGGGCTCATCTCCGTCTCCAGTCGCAGGCGCGCGAGCGGTGTGCGCAGATCGTGCGAGATGCCCGCGAGCATCAGCGCGCGGTCGGCCTCGAGCCGGTCGAGTTCCTGCACCATCTGGTTGAAACTGCGGTTGGCTTCGGCGGCTTCGCCCATGCCGCGCTCGGGCAGCGGTTCGGGGCGTTGTCCTTCGCCGATGGCGCGTGCGGCGTGCGCCAGTCTGGCGAACGGACGGTTCACCAGCGCGGTGATGAAGGCGGCGCCGATGAGCGAGAGCGCGAGGGCGAACGTCCCCCAACTGAAGAGCTGGAGGCCGGTGGCCGTGTCGATCCGGTCTTGTTCGATGGCGACCCAGTAATCGTCTTCGTCGATCTTGAAGCTGATCCACATGGCGGGAATCTCGTTGACCGCCGCGGCGATGACCGTGTCGGTGCCGAGTCGCCGCTGCACGTCGCGCACGATCAGGTCCTGCACCACACCGGCGCGCGGCTTCTCGACGGCGTCGGCCGGCTCACGGGGGTACACCCGAATGCCTTCGTTGCTTTCCAGATCCTGGAGCAATGCGCGTCGCAGGTCCGGCTCCGAGTAGAGCAGAGCGGTGCGGGTGAGCTTGACGATGGAGACGAGTTGCTGCGCGACGCGTTGCGCGCGCGGTTCGCGCTCGATGACGCGAAAGCTCTGATACCAGGCGGCAAGGCTGACGCCGATGAGCAGGGCGATGAGGAAAAAGGTACGCCAGAACAGACCGCCGAACAGCCCGCGTACCATCCGTATCGGATGCATGGGGTTGCTCCGTCTAATGCGTGGCTTGAGCGTGTCGGGACATTCGAAGCACGGCGGGGCGGGGGCTCGGGGAAACCACGTCGAACCGCATGGAAGACGATGAAACGCAAGACATGACGCCGGTGTGGGACAGCATGGCGACCGGCGTCGTTTCGAAGCGTGAGACGTGATGACGGCCGATCACGCGCCGCCGTCCGGGATAAATACGTAACCGAGGCCCCAGACCGTTTGAATGAAGCGAGGGCTGCCCGGATCCGGCTCGATGAGTTTGCGCAGGCGCGAGATCTGCACATCGAGGCTTCGGTCGAAGACTTCGTACTCACGCCCACGCGCAAGCTCCATGAGCTTTTCTCGCGAGAGCGGTTGACGCGGATGACGCGCGAACACCTTCAGCACGGAGAACTCACCCGTCGTGAGTGCGATTTCCTGACCGTTCTTCGTGAGCGTACGCGTAGCGAGGTTCAGGGCGAAGTCGCCGAACTCGAACGTCTCCATGGTTTCGCTGGGCGCGCCGGGCAATTCGGGCGGTGCCTGACGGCGCAGCACAGCGTGGATACGTGCGACAAGCTCGCGGGGATTGAACGGTTTCGGCAGGTAATCATCGGCGCCCATTTCGAGGCCGACGATTCGGTCGACATCCTCGCCTTTGGCCGTTAACATGATGATCGGCGTGCGATCGTTGGCGCCACGCAGGCGGCGACAAATCGAAAGACCGTCTTCACCGGGGAGCATCAGGTCCAGCACGAGCAGGTCGAAACGCTCGCGCACCCACAGCTTGTTCATAGCCGTCGCATTCTCGGCGACAAAGACATTGAAACCCTGTTCTCCGAGGTAACGACGAAGCAGGTCGCGCAGGCGCGGATCGTCGTCGACAACCAGAATTTTGGGAGAGTTTTTGTTTTCCATGCCACGTATCTTAGCCCGAAATGTTGCGAACTGAGGAGACCGCCAAAGCGGGTTACAAAGGGTTACACAATTTACCCTACGGCTTGTGCGCTGACCATAGGCAGTGGGTACACTTGCAGCCCTGCCAGGGCGAAAACAGCCGTATGGCATGAAGGACATACGCACAAGATGAGATGGGCTGCTGAGTTGACGCTACTGTTCGGGGGAATCATGCTCTGGGGACACCTGGGCGTGACCTATGCCCGTCCCGTAGCGCATTTCAGTACGCAGGCCCAGGGTGCGGGCGGGTCGCATGTGCAGCATGCCGCCCCCGCGCCGTCGCCGCGCAATCCGTCGAAGAAGGCGCCGCAGAACGATTCTCAGGCCGACCGTCGCAACGACGATCTCCCGAACCCGCCGCCGGGACGCCGTCCCAATGGGCATATGTCGCCGGAAGACCGGCGACTGCTGCGTCAACATATTCAAGACGCCGTGCGTGAACTCTACAGCCACTGATATGGGATACGACGCGCGCTTGCGCCCGTCCATGCCGATCCCACGCTTCCCTTGAAAACGCCAGTGATCCCTCTTTGACGCGAGCGTGCCATGAAGCCGAAACGACATCCGCCAGCTGCTGCCGACGCTGGCTTTTTTTGCGCCTTTGAAAAGCGGCATGTTTTCGGTGCGGTGGCCGCCGCCGGGTTTGTCTGGTGCATTGGTGCGCCCGCAGCACAAGCTGCCGATTCGCGTCTGCCGGACGGGAACCGGACTGCGCAACCCGGGCATGTCACGGTGCCGAAGTCCGCAAAACCGGGGGCTGACGTGCCGATACGTTCATCCCCCCGGTTGCCTCCATTGGCCCCATCGGCGTCATTAACGGCAGACGATGCCCGCTACCTGCTCACCCGAACCGGCTATGCACCGGATTCGCGCGAACTGGCGCCGTTCGTCGGGTTGACGCGAGCGCAGGCCGTCGACCGGCTGCTCTCGCAGACGCGCTGCACCGCAGTGACGCCGCCGCCCGTCTGGTCCGGCGAGCCGCCGCTCGACGGTGCGCCTGCCAGGACGAAGACGGCTGACGAGCGTCGCGAGGTGAACGAGCGACGCAATCGCATGGCGGCGTCGCTCTCGGCGTGGTGGGCGCAGGAGATGGCGACCACGCCGTCGCCGCTGACCGAGCGCATGACGATGTTCTGGCATAACCATTTCGTGTCCAGCGACGACAAGGTGCGTGAGCCGATTGTGCTGTACCGGCAGAATGTGCTGCTGAGGGCGAATGCGCTTGGCAACTTTGGGCAGATGCTGCACGACGTGTCGAAAGATCCGGCGATGCTCATCTATCTGGACGGGGCCGGAAGCCGCAAGGGGCGTCCGAACGAGAATTTTGCGCGCGAAGTCATGGAACTGTTCACGCTCGGTGAAGGGCATTACACCGAGCAGGACGTGCGCGAAGCGGCGCGCGCTTACACGGGCTGGAGCATCGACCGCGCGTCAATGACATATCTGTGGCGGGCCAATGTGCATGACACCGGCGCCAAGACCGTGTTGAATCAGACGGGCGACTTCGATGGGGATCAGGTGCTCGACATTTTGTTGGCGCGTCCCGAGACTGCGACGTTCGTCGTTGGCAAATTGTGGCGCGAGTTTGTCTCGCCGACTCCCGACCCGGCGCAGGTCGGACGGATCGCGAGTGCGTTTCGCGCGAGCGGCTACGACATCAAGGTGGCGATGCGCGCCTTGTTGCTCACGCCTGCTTTCTGGGACATGCAAACACGCGGTACGCTGGTGAAGTCGCCATCGGAGTTTGTGACGGACACCGTGCGGGCGTTCGATATCGGCTACGACGATCCGCAGATGCTGGCGCAGCAGATGCGAGTATTGGGGCAGGACCTGTTCCGTCCTCCGAATGTGAAGGGCTGGCCGGGCGGCGAGACGTGGATCGACAGCACCACGTTGCTGGCGCGCAAGCAGTTCGTCGAGCGGATGTTTCGGGCGACGGAGAATGCGAATGCGGGTGGTCCGTCGACGATGTTGTCGCCATCGATGTCGCAGATGCCGACGGCGCCGACACGTGAGCGTGTGCAGCGCGTGGCGCTTCGGCCGGGCCAGCCGATGCCGCGCACGGTGGCTGGCGTGCGCTTCGACCTGTCTCGCTGGTTGCAACCTTACGCGCTGGGCCCGGTCGATGTTCCTGACGAGGCGTCGCGCGAGGCGTTGCAGCGGAGCGTGTTGCCGTTTGCTCCGGCAGCGCCGCAGGCTGTCGGTGTGAGCAGCGCGGCCTATTTGCAGGCGTTGCTGATGGATCCGGCGTATCAACTGAAGTAACGCGATGCGGTGCGGCCAGGTGAGTCATGAGAGGTGAGAGATGCGACGACGTGATTTTCTGAGTTTCGCCGGTGGCCTCGGTGCCGCGTGGCTGACCCCGACGCCGGTGTTGGCGGCCACGCACAACCTGTCTGCGGGCGCACCGGGTATGGGGGGCAACTACGACAATCTGCTGATACTGATCGAATTGAAAGGGGGCAATGACGGGTTGAACACCGTCATCCCGTATGCTGATCCGATGTATCTGCGCTTGCGCCCGAATATTGGCGTCAAGCGTGAGCAGGTGGTGCAGTTGGACGAAGGCAGTGGTTTGCATCCGGAGATGCGGGCGTTGTTGCCGATGTGGCAGGCGAATGAGTTGGCGATCGTGCAGGGGGTGGGATATCCGCAGCCGAATCTGTCGCACTTCCGGTCGATCGAGATATGGAATACGGCGTCGCGCTCGGACGAGTATTTGCGAGACGGTTGGTTATCGCGCGCGTTCGCCGAGCAGGCGGTGCCCGCGGGGTTCGATGCGGACGGTGTGATCGTCGGAAGCGCGGAGCTTGGGCCGCTTGGCGGTGGCGCGCGGGCGGTAACGCTGACGAATCCTGCGCAGTTTTTGCGTGACGCGAATCTGGCGTCGGCCAATGCGGCGCAGGTGAGCAACCCGGCGTTGGCGCATGTGCTGCGGGTGGAGAACGATATCGTCAAGGCGGCGGACGGTTTGCGTCCCCGTCAGGGGCAGTATGTATTACGCACGCCGATGCCGCAGGGCGCGTTCGGGAATGTGGTGAAGACGGCGTTGCAGGTGGTGGCGGCGGCGGATTCGTCGGCGGGGGTGCCGCAGGCGGGGCGTGGCGTTGCGGTGTTGCGTCTGACGCTTAACGGCTTCGACACGCATCAGAACCAGCCGGGGCAGCAGGCGAATCTGTTGCGTCAGTTGTCGCAGGGGATGATGGCGTTGCGGGCGGGGTTGACGGAGCTGAATCGTTGGCGCTCGACGCTAATCGTGACGTATGCGGAGTTCGGGCGACGTCCGCGAGAGAACCAGAGTAGTGGGACGGATCACGGCACGGTTGCGCCGCACTTCATTGCGGGTGGGCGTGTGCGAGGCGGTTTGTACGGCGACGTGCCGAGACTGGATCAGTTGGACGGCAACGGCAACTTGCCGTTCGCGGTCGATTTCCGGGAGGTGTACGCCACGGTGCTGCAACGCTGGTGGGGATTGAACCCGCAATCCATCCTTGGCGGAGCGTTCAAGCCGTTGGACGTGTTGCGGGTTTGAGCGGGGCATTGGCGAATCTGTTTCAGCGGGCGCGCCAGGCCTTCCAGAATTTACGGAGTGGCGTGAGGTCGATGCGTTGGTGCAGGACTTGATAGTCGCTGGCGGCGACTTCATCCATCAGCGCCAGTTGCAGCGCCGCGAGGGCGAGTAGGGGGCGTTGTCGACGACGGTCGTGTTTGGGGATCGCGGCGGCGGCATCGGCGATCGCCTGACGGGCGCGTGCGTGCTGGAACTTCATCAGCTCGACGAAGGCGGGCGAATACTTGCCGTTCTGGAGATCGGCGGCGGTAACGCCAAAGCGCTGGAGTTCGTCGATGGGAAAGTAGACGTAGCCTGCACGCGCGTCGACGCCGGCGTCCGAGACGCGGCGGCCGAGTGTGATCGCGTGACCGAGGGTGCGTGCGCGGGCGGGGGTTTGCGGATCGTCGAAACCGTAGACATGCGACGCGAGTTCGGCGGGTGCGCCGCCGGCGGCGTCGCAATAATGGGTGAGTCCGGCGAAGTCGAGATAGCGCATCTGCGAGAGGTCCATCTCGGCGCCATGGAGGACGGCCTCGAATGCTTCGCGTGACAAATTGAGGCGTTTGACGACCGGGATGAGCGCTCGGGTGACGGGGTGAGCGGGATGGCTGGAGAAGAGCCGTGCGAGTTCCTGGCGCCACCAATCGAGTTTGGCGTGAGCGACGCCGGGGTCATGGACGGCTGAGTGAATATCGCCGATTTCCTGACAGAACGCGTGGACGGCGTAAGCGTCGTCGCGTTTTGACGGGGGCAGTTGGAGCAGGGCGTAGTAGAGCGCGGATCCGGGCGGGCCTGCTTTTTGGCGGCAGTAGGCATTGGCCTGAGCGGGGGAGCTATTGGCGCCGGTGGTGCCGGGAGTATCGTCGGCGGTCTCGTGGGGGTGCATGCGAATGGGGTATCGGTTTGGTCAGGTGCCCGGAAGCGGGTGCGCAGGCGCGCGGCGGGGCAACTGCCATGAATTGGTGCGAATTTTAGCATTGGGCGCGGGAGTGACGCGCGAGATGCCGGATGGTGGCGGAGAGATTGCCGGTCAATATCGGTTCGTGTAGAATGTGCGCCTGCTTTGACGCGTGCAGCGGGGCGGCGACAAGTCGCCCCTTTTCATGTCCGACAGGACACGTGCATGCCGTCGACCCGATGCCGGGCTGTCGCCTTCACCAAGTGCCGACACCCACGGGCTGCGAGGATGGCGAAATTGGTAGACGCACCAGGTTTAGGTCCTGACGCCCGAAAGGGTGTAGGGGTTCGAGTCCCCTTCCTCGCACCAACTCCCCGTTTTGGCATCGGTTCTGTAGGTCTTACTTCTTCCCGCAATATCTCGCAAATGACCGGCTGGTAAGGCAGGCCGGGATTTTTGCGTCGATTCCGATTGTTCGTAGTACGTCCCAAATCTCACCTCTTCCCACCTAAAATCGTGGCCGATCCCCCATTTTTTACCCGAGGATTACCCACGCAATGGCATCTATTCAAAAGGTGGCGAAGGGCTGGCGCGCGCAGGTGATGGTCGATGGTCCGCGCGATAGCCGGACGTTTGATACGAAGGCGGCCGCGATGGCCTGGAGCGCGCAGCGGGAGACGGAGCTGCGGTCGATTGCCAATGGCTCAGGAAGCAAGACGCTGACGGTTGGAGATGTGCTCAAGGAATATGAGCTGAAGGTGAGTCCTACCAAGCGGGGCTAGATGGGAGAAGCTGCGGCTGCCGTTGATTGGGAGCAGGGTGATCGGCGGGCGGAAGTTTGGGGATTTCAAGCTGGCGGATCTTCGTCCTAGTCATATAGCGGCTTGGCGGGACGCGCGGATGCGTGAAGTTTCCGGGGCGTCGACGTCGCGGGAAATGTCGCTGATGTCTTATGCGTTTCTCGTGACAAGATGCACTGGTGAACCGGGGGTAAGTTACGACCAAGGCATTGAATTTGCGCATATGCTATTCTTGAACTATTCATGATTTATTCATGCACTGGTTCATAGGTGAGGGTCGCGTGGCTGATCAATCTGTTCGAATTGAGGAAATTCGCCGTCTGCTAAGGCTTGGGCCGCGCAACGCGCAGGAACTGATGGCCGATTTGTCGATCAGCCAGCCGACCCTTTCGCGGACTATTCGTGAAGCTCCTGAACTATTCACGAGCTTTCGAATTTCGGGGGATCGCACGCCCAAGTACGGAGCGCTGCGTCAGCTTCCTGGCGGGTTGTCCCCACGTCAGACCGTCTATCGCATCTCAACTGACGGCGCGATTGCGCCGTGTGCCCGAGTCGAGTTTATGACTGGCGGGGCGACGCTCGAACTCGCAGATTCTCGGAATACGCTCTACGAAGGCTTGCCTCCGCATATGACGTTCGCTACCCCGTCGGGCTTTCTGGGACGGCAGGTTGCGCGAGCCGTCGCCTTGGAAATGCAGTTTCCGGAGAGTCTCAGGGATTGGAGCGACGATCATCGTGTCGCGTATCTCTTCACTCGCGGGCTGAATCTTCCCGGCGATTTAGTCTACGGCGACGCGTCATTGGAGAGGGAGATGGCGTTCCGTCGGTTGCAACCAATACCTTCAGCGCAGAAGCTTGACCACTACCAGGACATGGCGAATCAGCTCAAGGATGCTTCCTATGGCTCCAGTGCTGGCGGCGAGCAACCCAAGTTTCTTTCGCTGACCGAAGACGTCGGCCATGTGATCGTGAAGTTTGCGAAGCGTGGAAGTCGCATGGCGGATCTTCTCTCGCTTGAACATCTTGCCCTTCAGTCGCTAAGTATCGCGACGGTGTCGTCCGCTTCGACCAGTCTTCTTGCGACCGATAGCTATACCTTTCTGGAGGTACAACGGTTCGACCGCATCGGACGCTTCGGCCGCATCGGGATGCTGTCGGCGGGGGCGATTGACGATGAGTACTTCGGGAAGCGAAACACCTGGTCTGAGTTCGCGACGAGATGTGAGCAAGCGAGATATCTCTCGGCAAGCGAAGCGGAAAAGATCCACGTCATGGCGGCATTCAGCGAACTTATCGGGAACGGCGACAGGCACTTCGAGAACATTTCTTTGCTCTTGAACGAGCGAGGCGGGTTTGATCGCGTGGCTCCCGCGTACGACATCCTACCGATGAACTACGCACCGGTAGGCGCGGGCATCGATCCGGACCTTTCGCCCATAACCCCCAAGATCGGAACAATTGGCGCAAAGCCAAACGTTTGGGGTAGGGCATATCCCGCTGCGAAGACATTCTGGGAACGTGTGCAGCAAGGCGATTGTTCGCTGCCGATCCCGAACGAGTTTAAGGATCTCGCGACGAAGAACCTCGCTGTTGCGAAAGACTTTGTCGCCCCGCTAATTCCTGCCGAAGCGAAGCGCGCCGATTGAGTGTCTAACATGTCCAGTCGGTGACAGTCCGACTGGACCCGCTAACGCGCCTTCGGGCAGATCATGATTTTGGTTCCCCCAATTCCAGCGACAATCTCGGACGTTTTTTCTCGGCATCCAAATGGGCGGGGTGTCGGCCGACGCTGTGTGCGTGTCGGGGCCATCGTTGCGGGGAATCAAGGGGCGGCGCAATGTCGCCCTGTGAGGTCTGGTGCGCTTGCGAGGGGAGCGCCCTCCGAGCGGTAAAATGGTGGCCTGATGGCGCAGGCACGCCATCCATTTCACGACTGTCAGGAGACCCATCGCAAATGCGCAAATTCTCATTCCTGCTTCTCGCCAGCACAGTGCTGCTCGCAAGTTGCGCTGTGTACATTCCTGACGATGGTCCGCATGGTGGTCGCGGCGGCCCCGGTAACGGGTTCTGCCCGCCGGGGCAAGCGAAGAAGGGCAATTGCTGACACTAGCGGTACCGTGGACCTCGGGCTGGCGCGCGCTTTGCGCGTCGGAAGTGCTTTCTCTTTCTTTTGCGCGCCGCGATTTGCGGCGCGCCTGCCAGACTTCCCGCCGTCCGCGCCTGGGGTTGACCGCTCCCACCATGCCGAGAACCTCTCGACAGCGACGCGACAGGACGTTGAAGTCGACCGCCCCCGAAAGCATCAGCGAGGAAAGCTACGAGCGGATCCACCTCGCGCCGCCGGAGCAGCGGCCGACGGCGATCTTCAATGCGAACCGGGCGCGTGTCCGGCACGCGCTGAGCAAGCTGGCTTACGAGCCGATCGTGCAGATGTATCCGAGAAGGGTTGGTTCGTAGCACAGCCCAACGTCGCGCGGGCATGGGATGTGCCGAGGCGTGCCGCACGCGCCTGAAGGAATCGTTCGGGCGCTTGCGGGCAAGGACGGCGAGAAGCCCGCCGAAATCATGCTGGAATACCTCGGCCACATCGAGCATTCGCCGGATCGGGGCGCCGTGCCGCAAGCGGGAGGCGTGAAGCCGGAAGCCGGAAGGGAGAAGAGGGCGGAGTGAAGAGGGAAGCCGCAAGAGGCCGATCTAGAAGCCATGTGCACCGGCGTGGCATGGCAGCAGGGGCGCATCGACCGAAGCGCGAGGCAGTACGGTTCCCGCAAACGTTGTGTGACTGGCGCGACGAATCTCGTATCGGCACGATGGGCATTTGCCTAGCCGTAAGGGCGAGGGAGCGGTACGCCGCGCCTACTCCCACTCGAACGCCTTCTTCTTCCACTCATATGCGAAACCGAGGACCAGCACGCCCAGAAACGCGATCATGGCGATGAGGCTGACCATGCCCGCTTCACGAAGCGACACGGCCCACGGGATGGTGAAGGCCAGTTCGATGTCGAAAATGATGAAAAATATTGCGACACGATAAAAGCGCACGTCGAACTGTTTGCGCGCGTCGCCGAACGCGTTGAAGCCGCATTCGTAGGGGGAACCTTTGGCGTCGTCCGGCCGGTCCGGACGTATGGGTTTGGCAACGACCAGCAAGCCCGCGCCGATAAGCAAGGCAACGACGAGAAAGAGAAGGACCGGATAGTATTCGGAGACGTCCATCGAGCGACCACGTTAGGGAAATGCAGGCCGGCTGGGGCGCACGCAAAACGAGCATCGCGCAATCGCCTCGCCGGTCGGATAAACCATGAGAAGGGACTGCGTTTTACGATGAGAGTTTCATCAGAACCAGTCCGCTGACGATCAGCACGGCGGCGGCAACGCGCGCGACGCTCACGAGTTCGCCGAGCATGACGATACCGACGACGAACGCGCCGACGGCGCCGATGCCGGTCCAGATCGTGTAGGCCGTGCCTAGCGGAAGGGATTTCATGGAAACCGACAGCAAACCGAAGCTGGCGGCCATCGTCACGAATGTGACAAGAGAAGGGAGCGGTTTCGTGAAGCCGGCAGACTGCTTCATCGTATACGCCCAAAGTACTTCGAGTACACCTGCGAGCATCAGATAGATCCAGGCCATAAGGCTCTCCGTAAAAGAGCCGGGCCGTCCCGGAATGTATCGTCCGCAGGTGAGGTCGTCCTCACGCCCGACACTATACGATTTCACGCGATTCTGCGCAATCTCTCCACGATTTATCCTCAATTGACCGGTAGCATCGATGGCGACAGGTGATCGGAGGTGTCATCGGCATGTTGCGGATGCGTCTCGCACCCAGCGTTGTCGGAGCAGGAATGGCGCACCCCGGAAGTCAGGACATGCGCGACGCCATCGAACGGCTCGCCGCTGCGATGGACAAGTCCCGCAAAGAACTCGAAAGTCTGGCCAGACGAGATGTGGCGCTACGCGCCCGATATCGCACCTCCGTCGCTCGTGTCGCCGAACGCGCCATCCCTGACCTTCGTCGCGGCACGCTAGATCAACTGATCGCCGAACACCACCATTTCGTCGACGCCGTCGTGGTCGACGTCTTCGTCAAAAACGGCTTGCTCGCCCGCGTGCTCTGCACACGTCGCTACTCGGATTCGCTTGCGGCGCTGCGAGACAGTTTCGCCGACTACATCGGACGCTCGGGCGCAGCGCCGTTCGCGTCGGCGCGCGCGGAAATCTCCGCCATCGAAGCATTGATGGTGCGTGCGAGAGAAGAGGAGGTCGATGCCGCCGGGGTACTCGCCGGCATGCGCAGCATTCTCGCCAACGACGTGCCCATCCCGGGCGAACTCGTACCCGACATCCGACTCGTTTGCCGTGCCCGTTCCAGGAAGACGGGCACGACGTCGACAACTGCCCGTCGCCCGGACGCGCTCGGCAACGCACCGCGTGCCGAGCGTGAGGCGCGTGACGAGCGCGAGGCGTGCGGTACCGACGCTTCCGAACTTTCCGGTATCCCGCACAGCGTGCGCCAGTTCGCACTATCGATGGCCGTCGTCTGACACCGGCAGTCGCCGGGGCGCAGTCGCGCGGCAATACAAACCAATACAAATCTCCGGACGATCAACAAACTCCCAATGCAATTGGGCGATATCGTCGCAGACGGGTGTGGTTCGGTTGTGATTGATTCGCATTCCGATTTTTGCGTTCCCATGCATTGCCATGCGTTGCAACGCAGACGCACCCGTCAGCAGATTCGCTAATGCCTTCGTTTTGTTTGGAGAGATCGTGTTGTCGGCAAAATCCCAGTTCCCAAGCATGCGCTCGCGTGTGCTCAACGTCGCATGCCTTGCCTGTCTTTACCTCCCTGTCGCCGCTCTCGCACAGGGGGCGGATCACGCCGACATGTCGGCGATGTCGCCAGCTCCCGAGGCGCTTACGGCCGTAGCGAAAGCGGTCGGTGACGCCTGCCAAATCGATGTGCAGGGCCGCCCCGGGAAACAGTTCTCACCTGCGCACATCAGCGTGCCGTCGAGTTGCAAGACACTGACCGTGCAACTGATCCATACCGGGAAGAAGCCCAAGGCTGCGGCCGGACATAACTGGGTGCTGGTGCGCGCCGACGACATTCAGGCCACGGTTGCCGATGGTCTCGCCGCGGGGGCGGAGAACGACTGGGTCAAGCCCGGTGACGACCGTGTGATTGCCAAAACGGCCATGATCGGCGGCGGGCAGCGCACATCGGTCACGTTCGATGTGTCGGCACTCTCGCGCGGTACCGACTATACGTACTACTGCTCATTCCCCGCTCACGCGGCGATGATGCGCGGGGCGTTGTCCATCGACTGACCTCGCTGACCTCGCTGACCTTACTATTATCGCTTTTGCCGCTCGCGCAGTACGCCCGACCCCATCATGTAAGGCTGGTCAGACTGCGCAGCGCCTCGCCCAGAGCCGTACGTGCCTTGTGGAAGGCGCGTGCAACTTCGAGATGTAGTTGTCCGATGTGGCTTTGCTGAAAGTCCGGCACGGACGAGGCTTCCGGCGTGTCGTGATGCGACGGGGGCGGCGCCTGATGCTGCATTTGCGGCGCAACGCCGAGGCGATACGGATCTTCCTCGGCATAGGGCGGCGGCGTGTCTTCCGGCGCAGCGGTGGGCGAGGCTGTGCCAGGATGTTGCGCGTTGCCTCCGGTATAGGGCGGCGGCACGTCCGCCGGTTCAGGCGTCGGCGCTACGTCGCAAACCGCTTCGAAATGCCCGCCGTGATCGATGACCAGGACGGTTTTTGCGTTGGCAAATCCGGAGTCGATACGGTCCCGGATCAGATGCCCGCCGACCATCGACAGTACCTCGACGTTGAGCTTGGGCTTCACGGACGGATCGCTGTTGATAAGGTGGACAAATTGCTTTGCCGCTGCACCGCCCGCGCTCAGCGGCTCGTCGGGTTTCGCGTCCGTGCCTGGCGTCGATACGAGGATGTCGCGGAAGTGATCGGCGAGCATTGCATGCTGCGAACGATCAAGCCCTTCGACATGTTCCAGCACAGAGAGCATGAAGCAGTTGTTGATGCCGTTCGGTGTGCGTCCGTCGTTGGGCACGATGCGCATACCGTGTTCCGCAATGGCCTCTCGCAATGGGCCGGTATGCGAACGCGTCGCCATCACTTCTTCGAGAAACTTGAGTTTGCCTTCGTTTCCCATGGCCAGATAAGGCGCTTTGAGTTCATCGGGCAAAGCCTCGAAATCGAACTCGGCTTCCATACGCGCGGTGATCGTCAACTCCGACGGCAGGCTCGACAACATGGCCTCGATACGGCTCTCGCGCATCGCGAACGCCAGTTGTGCCGCTTCCTCCTGCGCATTGTGCGGAGTAGGAATGTCTTCATGTCCTTCCATGGCGCTCTCGCGCATCGCGAGCGCCAGCTGCGCCGCTTCCTCGTGCGCATTGCGCGGTTCGGGAATGGCTTCGTGCCCTTCGATGGCGCTCTCGCGCATTGCAAGCGCCAGTTGCTCCGCTTCCTCCTGCGCATCGCGTGGCACGGGAATGATGCCGAGCCCTTGACGTGGCATGAACGAAGGCTGCGCACCCCCCTGGGCAAACCCGTGCGCCGGCATGGCGAAGCGCGCCGAGGGTCGAGACGACAACTGTGGCGGTTGCGACAAGGGTCTGCGTCGTGGGGTGGCGTGCGCGATATCGCCAGATGCCGAGAGCGTCGCCGATCGCGCGCTCAGTCCGCTCAATGGGTTGGGGCGTGACGGAGGCGTCGGCTGCGATGGCGGTGCGCCCACGCCGGGCGATGGCGACGGATGCCTGCTCGCGCCCGTAATGACGGACGTTAACGTGGGCGGCAGGGCGCGCGGCAATCTTGGCGGCATGGCGATCTCACTGAGCGTCGGGACATGCGGAAAGCGCACGGCTCATTGCCGCGCGCCGGCCGACATCAGGTGATATTCGGCCCCGCGGTATCCGAAGCGTAACCGCGCGGCAGTGATGACGCGCATGTGGACTTCGCCATTGCACACAACGTTTCGGTCAGGCCGGTGCAAAACTCCCGGTGTTGCGTTGCGCGGGTTCGACGCGCTGCCCCTGCCGCTCCAGCGTGTATCCACCGCCGTAGACCGTGCGTAACGTGAGCCCGTGGTCGCCCCGCAATCCGAGCCGGTTGCGCAGCTTGTAGACATGCTGCTCGATGCTGCGTCCCACAACGCCCTCGTCGTTTGCCCAGATGGCTCCCGCGATCTCCTGGCGGCTGATGCGCACTTCCGGCTGACTGAAGAAGAGCCACGCCACCGCGAATTCGCGAGCGGTGAGCACCACCTCCACGCCTTGCACGGTCACGGTATCGCGCCCCCGGTCGACGACATAGGCGCCAATTTCCAGAATGTCGCTGCTACGCGCTGCGGTAGCGCTGGCACGGCGCTGCATGGCCAGACTGAGACGAACATGCAACTCGTTGACGTCCAGCGGGTACATAACGACATCATCGCATCCAGAGCGAAATGCGAAATCCAGCATCCACGCGGGCGTTGCCATACTGATGACCGGCACGCCCTCGCTGCGACCACCTCGGCGTCGGGCGAGCACGCGTTGCATGTCGCCCGGCCCCAACGAAGCATCGACGAGAATCGCGCAGTAGCTCGCAGACAAAGCGGCAGCGGCATATTGCTCGGCGTCGGTGAAGTGGTGGCACGCGCCGTCGACTTCAAAGCTGTTGCGAACGGCTTCATAAAGCGCAAAGTCTCGCGTCAAGATTGCAAACTTCATCGGATTTTCCAATTGCCAACCATTTTAAATGCCTGATGTCTCTGGTCAGGTCGTAGTCCTTTGATTGAAAAACACTTGAAGACGAACGTTGAAAAGTGAAGATTTCGCATCAGATTGTTGAGAATTTCCGGACGTCGGGGGATTTACTTTTTGAGTCACCCCCCAACTCAACAGAAGGCGAAAGCCATGAACGTTCGGATCTACTTCGCTTTGATCTCCAGCGCGCGTATGCGCGAGACGCTGCCGCGCAGCGCGGAAGCCCTTCTCTCGGGCGATTGGCCTCGGGCCTATGCCGCCGTGTGCGGCGTGGCGGATCACGAGGAGAAGCAACTTCAGGACATGAGCGGCGCGAATCTCTGCGCGCTCGCCGATATCCAGGCGCTGCGCGAACTCGACGAGGAAGCCGAACAGAGCTACGCGCGCGCCCAGCGCAGCTGCCGCGCCGGCGGTGATGCGCTGCGTCTGATGTCCGCGCGCAATGCCGGCTGGCAGGCGCTGCTGCGTGATCGCTTCGCGGTGGCGCGCAATTGCTTCGTGAGCATCGTGCGCGATCGCGCGACAGATGCCGAACAGGAGATTGAAGCGCGTGTTGGCCTTGCCATCGTTGAGCATCGGCTGGGCCGCCCGCATGCCGCGATGCAGGTCCTTCTCAGAGCCGACCGATCGGTCGGTGATTTAAATCCGATTTGGCGATCGATTATTTCGTTACTTATCTCCGACATAACGCTTCATACCCGAATTCGCCGCTCTTCCGCATTATCCGATCACGTATTCTGGCAATCCGCGTGGTTAAGTGCGGAACCGTTGTCGGCGTCAATGCAGGATAATGATTCCGTTAACGGGAATGAATTGTCGCCCATCAATTCCGTTTCTGTCGAGGTGGATGGCGTACTTGCACGTAGGTATCGTTCCTACATGCGCCATCTTCGCGAGTTGGCCGACGGCGCACGCAGTCAGGTCGAAGCGCTCAACGAACTGCTCCAGACGATGCGCGGCTGCGGCAGTCCGCAGATGGTGATGCACATGAAGCTCAATGTCGTGCTGGCGGCCTTCGCCGGTGGTCAGGGAGACCTGGCGTTGCGGCTGTACGACACCAACTGCGCGCGCAGCATCCAGACCGCCGCGCGCCACTCGGACCTCGAATGGCTTTATGTCAACGCCAAGCTTGCGTTTCAGCGCGGGCAGGTGCATCAGAGTATGTCGCTCTACACGACCTACACGTTGCAGGCGCTGCATTGCCTGCGCACGCAAATCGTGCCGGCGCGCAGTCTCGATCCGCAGGCCGATGCGGCGCAACTCGCCCGTGGCGACGACATCGCCGCGCGCCTGCCGGCGAAGTATCGCAAGGCCTACCGCTACATCGTCGAGCACATCGCGCACAGCGAACTGACGACGCGTGAAGTGGCTGCGCAGGTCAACGTCACCGAACGTGCGCTGCAAATGGTGTTCAAGCGCTCGTTGGGCATGTCGCCCGGCGCGTTGATCCGAAAGCTTCGCCTCGAGGGGATTCGCAGCGATCTGATGGACGACGCGAGCGTGACCGGCTCTGTGCTGGGGACCGCCAACCGTTGGGGCGTGACCAGCCGCTCGGCGCTGGTCAAGAGCTACCGCAAGCAGTTCGACGAATCGCCGTCGGAGACGATCAATGCATAAGTGCGCACGCCGGCTGTTCGAATGCTGCGCGGCAAGTGTGTTGATGGCGGTGTCCGTGAGCGCGGCCGCAGCGATCATTCCGTGGCGAACCACGATGATCGACTATGCGGCCGAGCACAAGGACATACGGGACGCCATTCGGGACATCGGCGCCAGCAGCGGTGTGGCCGTCTGGGTCTCGCCGAAGGTGCAGGGCAGTGTGACGGGGCGTTTTCACGCCAGCCCCCAGCAATTGCTGGAGCGGCTGTCCAGCACCTTCGGGTTCATCTGGTACTTCGACGGCTCCGTGCTGCGACTGTATTCTCCGGACGAAATCGTTAGCACCACGATCGGCACGGGGGCGGCGCAACCCGGCGAGTTGCGCCGTACGCTCGACCGGCTCGGGATCGCCGATCCCCGCTTTCCGGTACGGTACGACGACGATGCGCATGCGGCGCTGGTCTCCGGTCCGCCGAACTTCGTCGAACTGGTCGCGAACGCAGCGAAACTCGTCGACCAGAGTCATTCGCAGTCGCAGGATCGACAGGTGGTGAGGGTCTTCCCGTTGCGATATGCATGGGCGGCGGATCACGTCATCAATCTGGACGGCGAGTCGATTTCGGTGCTGGGCGTGGCCTCGATTCTGCGCAGTCTCTACGATGCGCAGACGCCGGTGGCCCGTACTGCGCAAGGCAATCGCTCGGACGCCAAGCGCATGACCAATGCGGCGGCGGGCGCCAATGGCCCGAGTGCACCGCGTCGCGACACGCCCGCTTCGGGACCGGGCGGATGGACGACCGGTCTGCCAGGGTTGCTCGGCACACCGGGCGCTGCCGCGCCGACGACGCCGTTGCCGCCGGGCATGCCCGGTTCGCTGCCCGCCGGCAACTATGGTGGCAATGCGGCGAACGCGGCGAACTACCCCTCGCCGACTGCCGGGGCGCCGGCGAACACGCAGAGCGACGTCACCGGATTCGACAGTCCGATCGTGCGCCCCGACCCGCGCACCAACGCGGTACTCGTGAGGGCGCGGCCCGACGCCATGCCGGCGTTCGAGGCGTTGATTGCGTCGTTGGATACGCGTCCGGCCGTCATCGAGATCGATGCGAGCATCATCCAGATCTCCGACTCGGCGCTGGAGTCGCTCGGCATCGACTGGCGGTTTCATAACAGTCATTTCGACTTCGAGACGGGCAGCGGCCTGAATCAGCAGGCGGGTTTCCCCGACTCCATCAACCCGCAGGGCTTCGGCAACCCGAACGTCTCCGGGCAGACCAGCGTGCTGGCAACGCCGGTGGGGGGCGTTTTCACGGCGGTGCTCGGCAACACGGGGCGTTATCTGCTCTCGCGTATCAACGCGCTCGCGCAAACCGATCAGGCCACCATCAACGCCAGTCCGAAGGTCGCCACGCTCGATAACGTGGAAGCGTTGATGGACAGCAAGAAGACGTTCTATGTGCCGGTGCCGGGCTATCAGTCGTCGGATCTGTACAGCATTTCCGCCGGGGTCACGCTGCGGGTACTGCCAACGGTCGTGAAAGAGGGTGATGCGTCGCACATTCGCCTGAGCGTGCATATCGAAGACGGCAAGGTGACGAGCGATCAGGTCGGCACGTTGCCTGTCGTGACGAACAGCACGATCGACACGCAAGCGCTGATCAACGAGGGACAGAGTCTGCTGATCGCCGGTTATGCGGTCGATGCCAGCGAGAAGCAAGGTTCGGGCGTGCCGTTCCTCTCGAAGATTCCCTGGATCGGCGGCCTGTTCAAGTACAGCAACGATTCCTCGAAGAAGATGCAGCGTCTTTTCCTCCTGACGCCGCGCATCATCACGCCGCAAGGCTCGCTTGAGGAGGCCGCGCGTACGGCTGAAGCCGATAAGCTGCGTGCGGCGTCGTTGCAGCGTGCGGTGCAGAGCGGTCTCGAGGACGGTCGTCGAGGTCTCGATGCTGCCGCGTCCGCGGCCGGCGCCGCAGCGGCTCGCGTGCCGCCGGTGGTCGTCGCGCCACGCGATCCGGCCTCGGATGCGGTGACGCCGGTCGGGTTGCCGACCGATGCTCCTACCAGTTTGCCCGCCAGTTCGGTGGGTACGGTGCCGCTACCGGTTCGTTGAACCGGTCGGGTAACGACGCGTCGGTCCGTGACCTGCTGGCCACGGACCGACGTGTTAATGCCGGTCTCTCAACATCAGGCGACATCGATCAGCCGTCGTTGTTCTCCGCCTTGAGTTGAGCGGCCCACTTCTTGCCGCTACTCAGCATCTGCTGACCGAGTTGAATCATCATCTGATCGAGTGCCTGCGACACTTCGCTATTGCCGCCCCCCGATTTGCCACCCAAGGGCGGAATATCCATGCCGGAGTCGTTGGGCTTGCCGCCATGCGCGCCGCTCGGGCCATGGTGACTGCCCGACGGGCCATGCGGTTCCGGCGGTGCGGAGTGATGCGTTGACGAAGGGTGATTTCCCGAAATTCTCACGGTGACTCCTTACAGGGGACGTGGAGGAGGTTGCAGCGTAGCCTTCTGCCGGGCAATCGATGCGCCGGAGGCGAAGCAGCGCGGCGCATAGCGAAGGGGGCTCTCATCGCAAATGCCCGCTGGTCAGTATTCCTATCAAGTAGGTTCCGTGAAACCTCGCCGGCTTTCTTCACCTTTCGTCGGGGCGTCGCAAAGTTCGCATTCCCGCCGTGAACACAAAAATGCGCTTCCGATAATCGCATCAGGCCGCCAGGTGCGCAGTGGGTGTATTGCGGGTCCGGCGAGATCGGTGTGACGTCACGATACGGTGAAAAACGATGAACATGCGTGTAGGAACAAGTTCTCCGGCGCTGGCCGGACTGGAGTCGGCGCTCGAAGGAGCGCAGGACGCCGTCAAGGACCTCGAGACCGAAATCTCCGGGATGCTGGGCGGTGCTGCGGGGCGGATAGGTCTGCCGCAGTCGCGTCTGGTCAATGCTGGCCCGGGAGGCGCGGAAAACCTTCAGCCGAAGCCGGGGCAACTCGAACACTTCGGTATTGGTCTGGTCGTGCCCAATGGCGCGAAAGGCGCCGCCACGCCGGCTGCGCGCACGAAAGTGACCGAATCCAAAGAGGCTGAGGGCGGTACCGGGGCGTCGGGGGCGTCGGATGCCGACGGCGACGACGACACCGTGAAGGACGAAAACGGCAAGCCGATTCCGATGTTCACGGCCGATGGCTTCTACAACCCTGCTTACGCGCAGGCCAAGATCGCGTCGATTAAGGCGCCGCCCAGCGACGGGCATGGCGACGCCGGCGATGACGACGATGACAAATCGTTCGGCAAGGCGGCACGTACGCTCGATGCGTGGATGAGCACCAGCCCCAACATGCAGGGCAAGGGCGTGAGCGTGTCCGATCTGAAAGACATTGCGAACGGCACCGGTGTCGGCGCAGGCGCCCCGGACGACGTGAAGCAGGCCGCCAAAGCGATGCTGGCCGACGGCGGCGAGCGTTTCACGAAAGAGATCGCGGGCAAGGGCGGCGTCGCGCACCAGAACAACTTCGCGGACTATGTGGTCGCCGATCACGACACACCGCTCTCCGACGAAGAGATTCAGACGCTTGCTGTGCTGGCGCGCCATGAGGACGCCGTCAAGGGCAGCACGGGCGACATGATCAACAAGATCAACGACCCGAACACGCCGCCCGATCTGAAAGCGGCGCTGCAACAGTTCGCCTCGGACCCGATCCTTCAGCAAAAACTCGATGCCGGCAAGACCGGTAAGCGCGACGGCCATTACGCAGGACAGGACGTGCAGGCGCTCATCTCGCAGCACCCTGAAGTGCAGGCGTACATGCAGCAGCAAGCCGAGACGTTCACGCACAACTACATTCCGTCGGACGACACGAGCGGCAATGCCCAGCCGCGCGACATGACCGCGGACGATGCGCAGCACGAACTGTTCAAGTACTCCGACTATCTGCCGAAGAACATCTCGCAGCAGACGTTGCAGGACATCGTCAACGGCACCGGCGGCGAAGGCAAGATGCCGCCGCAGGTGATCGCCGCCGCCAAGTACTACCTCGACCATCCGGGGCAATGGCAGGCCATCGCCGGCACGGGCGGCTCGATCAAGCGCGGCGATCTGCTGAACAACATTTCGCATGGCGTGCATCTGACGGCAGACGAAACGCAAACGATCCAGACGATCCAGAACAATAGCAGCGCGTTTTTCGGCAAGGGCGACTTGACGCGCGACAAGCTCAAGTCGATCGCCAACGATTCGAGCCAGAGCGACGCGGTGCGCAAGGCCGCGCAGAAGATGCTGGACGATCCGGCCCTCTTCGGCATGCTCGACAACGCCACGCACGGCAACAACGGCTCGGCCCGCCACGCTGCCGACGATGGGCATATCTCGAAAAGCGACGTGAGCAACTTCGTCAAGAATTCGAAGACGTGGGGGCAGACGCCGCCGCCCACTCCGCCTGCGCATAAGCCGACCACCGAAGCCGACAAGGCTGCCGTGGCTGCGATGCAGGCCGGCGCTATGGATCAGCCGGCCATCAAGAAGGAGAAGGGCGGCGCGCTTCAGAACATCGGCCAGAAGATTCTGCATGCGTTCTCGAAGATCCTTGAGGTCTTCTCCACGGTCTTGAGTTTCCTCGGCAAGATTCCGGGCATCGGCCCGCTGTTCTCGGCGGCGTCGATGGCGGCCGAAGCCGTTTCCGGTCAGTTGAACGTGGCGGCCGTGGCGGCAGGTGGCGGCAGCAAGGCCGACATTCTCAAGGCGGAACGCGATGCGGCCATCGGTCTGGGCTCGGCGGCGGTCGGTCTCATTGCGCCGGGGATGGGCAAGGCCGTGATGAAGGGCATCGTCAAGGGCGTGGAAACGGGGGTGACGGCAGCGGCCGAGGCGGGGGCGAAGGCGGCGAGTACGGCAGTCAACGCCGGCACGCGCGCAGCCGAAGCCGGGGCCGGCGCCGCCGTCGAGGCGGGCACGCGGGGGGCGGAATCTACCGCCGGCCGCGCCTTCACCTTTGCGGGGCACACGGTCGATCGCAGTGCCGTGACCGACGCCTTGAAGGACGGCGTGAAAGACACCGTCAAGGACAACGTTAAGGAACAGGTCGAGAACCAGGTCTACGCCGCAATTACCGGCCAGAACCAGAACAGCTGACCGGTGTGGGGGGGCGGGCGCGGAGCCCGCCCCCCCATCGGCGGCATCCCCCTTTTGGGGTATTGCCCGGCGCTCTGCCGGGCAATACGCCCCAAGTGGGGGCTTTGTAATGTGACGTAATATGACAGGCCGGTGAGATTTGGAATTTCTCCGGTTAGCTCAGGCAGACTGCGATGGTCCGCCTCGAAAGAGGAGTCCGAATCAACCCTTCGGACTCGCGTATTTGGAACCGATACCCGTCGTCCCAAGACTTCACCCGAGGTCGGCACGCTGCGATCAAAGCGCGGCGTCCCGTGCTGACTGCCGAATAAGCGCCGCAAGAGAGCGCGAACGACCCGGCAGACCCAGCAAATTTTTTCGCCGGGGCAGTTTGACTTGGGGGGTGATTGTGGTCATCGTGTTACTGACACAGAGCAAGACGCTGCGCGCTGTCGTCGCAGCGCTCGAACAGGGTTCGTGCGATTGTCGAGTTGTCGATTTCGACGATCGTATCGAGCTGATTCGTTATCTTTCTTTGCGTGCGAATGCCGATCTGGTCGTCATCGACGCCGATACCGACGCGCAAGCCATCCCTTTCCTGGCCACATGGCGCGCTTGCCATGCCCGCCACGACTTACCGATTCTCGTCACCGGACAATACCTCAGCGCGACGGTGATGCGCGACGCCCTTGCGAGCGGCGTGGACGATATCGTCGCCGGCGCACTGTCGCTCGACGAGTTGCAGGCACGTGCGCAGCGTTGCGTGGCGCGCCGGCGCATGCACGAGCTGGAATCGACGGTCATCGAATACGGTGGCTACCGCTTCGACAAGGCAAAGTGCAGTTGCACGCGTGAAGGATGCCTTATCCACCTCACCACGTACGAGTTCGCCATGGCGTGGCTGTTCTTCTCGCATCCCGGCGCGGTCCTGAGCCGACCGAGAATCTCCGAGAAGATCTGGGGCGAGGAGGCGAGCGCGCGCGAGCCGAGTGCGCTCACGCGTCATATCAATCAGTTGCGTCGCAAGCTGGGGCTCTCGGGCGGTGGACCGGTGGCGTTGCGCGCGGTTTACGCGTCCGGCTACCGGCTCGACGGGCCGCGCGACGTCAGGCACTGATACCGACGCCAGCGCGCCGGTCCGGGCAATGGACGCCAATGTCGGTGCGCATGCGGGGTACGGGCGCGCGGTCACGCCCGAATCCACTGATACTCACCACTCGCGATCTGGTCGAACATGTCGTCCGATGACTGAAGGATGTTGTCCTGCCAGTATCGGCCATGTTCGACGTAGTGATCGAGCAGTTCGCAGAGATAGCCGCCGTTCACGTCATGTCCGAGCGGCACGCGCACGACCAGAATGATGCCGCCGGTGCTGGGATTCACGCCGAGCTGCGCCTGATCCTGCGCATACACCGTGAGGTTTGCCTCCAGCATGAGGCGATAGATGCGCAACGTCCGGCCGCCGCTCACGATGCCGTATTCGAAGTCGAGATAGATCGCATCGGGATCCTGCTCGAAGAAGTCCACCGCTACCTCGAACTCGTTGACGTTCAGGCGACCGGCCTGAACGATGCCGTTCACGTCCGGAATCTCCAGCAGCGTGCAGAGTTCTGCGAGCAGTTCGTTGCGGCGTTCCAGGCTCATCGGATCGGCGAAGGCGTCGTCCGCCCGCAGGATTCAGGCGTAAATGACGACATTGGAGTGGGTGGCGAAAGCCGTTGCCGGCAAAGTCGGGCATTACAACGAAAGCGCGGACGCCCGAGGCGTCCGCACAGCACTGCGATGGGGCGTTGGCGCGCAACTTGTGGCCGCGCAGCCGGATATCGCCCCGATTAGCCCTGCGTCAGGCTCTTCATGTTCTTGGGGCCCGCTTCACGCAGCTGAGCGTACGTGGTGGCCAGGTTGATCTGGTTTTCGGCTTCGGCAGCGGCGTTGATCTGGGCGATCGTGCCTGCCGTATCCATGCCGACGTTACCGGCGGCCGATGCGGCGTTGCCTGCTGCTGCGCCAATGTTCATGCCAGTGCTGAATTTGCTCATGGTAAAACTCCTCTTTCGACTCGAACCGAACAATAGTGAGATTGCCGGCTTACCCGCCGGTAGGGTGCTACTCCGTTGACCGATGACGCGCAAGCCACGCGTCACCCTCGAAAACCTTACATGCCGCGCAACTTGTTACAGATGGTCGCGGCAGCGATCAGTCCGTCGGCCACCATATGGCCTTCGTTGCGCTGAAGCGGCTCTGCGCAGCGCACCGATGCCTGCGTGACCGTCTGCGCCACTTCGCGCAGCGTCGCGACACTGTTCTCGATGCGCGCGTCGAGCGGGTTCGCCGCCACGATATCGTTGATATTGTCCAGGGCTGCGCCGACTTCCGGCGTAATCGCTTCAAACATATTCGTACTCCTAAATCGTGAGGACTGCTTTTCCGGTTTTCGCCGCCAGCTATCCGCGCCGAAAAACCAGCTTGTCTTGCCAACGCCGCACGGACTTGCGCCGCTACTGTGCGTTGAGCGAAAAACGCTTTGTCCCGTCGGTCTGTTCGACGTACTGCACGCCGGCCGAGTCGAGCATCGCGCTCACGTTCCGCAGCGGAACTTCGCTCGCGCTCAGCGACGTTTCGATGCCGGCGATCGCACCTGCATAATCTCTCTGCACCTGCGCCAGCCGCGCCGTCGTGCGATTCATATCGACCACAGCGCCTGTCACGCGGAACTGTCCATTGCCGACATACGCCACACTCACGCCGCTCTCACCCAACAGTGCGCGGATATCTTCCGCGACCTGCGCGGCCACGATGACCCGCATATCGACACCTTCCGCATCGAGCTTCGAGAGCCGATGACTCAGCGACGATGCCTGTTCCGCCGTCGGGACTACACCCTTGACCACCAGTCGCCGCCCCTGACGCTGCACGCTCAGATCGTGTAGCGACAGCGCGTCGACAGCCTGTTTCACTGCATCGAGCGAGGCGTCGGCCGACACCGGCCTCACGCTGGCCTCGGGGGCGGCGAGGGCTCTCCCATCGCGTACGCCGAACCACGTCAGACCACCTGCACTCAATACCACCACCGCCATGGCCAGCGACACATTGCGCCACCCGCGACGTCCGTCATTTTGCCGCGGCGACGGTTCGCTGATCGGAGCATCGCCGCCGCTCGCCGCCGTGCCATGCACGCTGGCGAAGTGCTGCTGAAGCAATACGGCGTCTGCGGGCCACACGTCGTTATCGGCACCGAGGCAGAAAACGATGTCGCCGAACTGCACCGGCACTTTCTCTTGTAGCGGGATCGTCTGCGGCGAGCCGTTCGCGGCCGTCAGCGTCAACCACATCGATCCGTCGCCCGGCAACGTTAGCGTACCGTCCGGGCCGGGCCAGTCGCTGATCTGCACGTCTGCCTGCTCGCTGCAACCGATTGCCGTCCTGCTTGCAAACAAATTTATCTGAGCCCCTGCGTGTATTCCGGTAAGAATCCGAATTCTTTGGGTCATTTGCGAAGTCCTTCGGAAGCGGGAAGACGCTCACGCGTCGAGGCCTGGAAACGCGCCTGACGAATGCCGCGTTGCGATGCACGCACCGGCGCGGCAAGGCCGAGCATCATGAGGGGAAGCAGCAACAGAAAGGAATCCTGATGATCGGGTCCCGACGCTTTGTTGCCCGACGGCACCTGGCGGATCGCTTCGACCAGCGTATGCCTGACCGCGCGCAATGTGGCGTAGCGCCGCGAGGCGGGGCCCTCTGCGACAGGCATGGCGAGCGCCCGGGAGATGATGCGGGTCGCCTCCATCAACGCCTCGCCCGGCGTCGACGTGTGGCGAGCGGCGCGATACCGGTTGCCGAGCGCGAGGAGTTCTTTCGCGGCGAAAGCGCTGATGTCCTCTTGCGACGCTGGCTGCACGAACGTGTCGACGCTCGCCGCGTGCGTCATGCGGGCAAGTTCGCTCGGGCTGAGTTTGAGCGTGCGGGCGAAGGTCGGCGCGCCACGTGCCGTCTGTGCAGAGGGTCCGGCCTGTGCCGCAGATTTCGTCGCCGCCTGCGACGACGCGGACAATTGTTCCGTGGCCTGACGCATCGTTCGCAACGAGGCTTCGCGACGATTGTCGCGCTCGCGATCCTTCTGGTCGCGTTCGTTGCCGCTGTCGCGTGCGCTGACCTGCACGATGAGACGCTCCAGCGCCTGCTCCTGCGCTTCGAGGGCCTCCCATCGCAGCGCTTCGACCTCATCGGACGAGTCCGCCTCCTTCGGCGATTCCGGATCCGTGTCGGCTGCCGCCGCCCGCCGCTGCATCTTGCGGCGATGCGTGGACGGATGGTGCTGGGCGAGTTGATGCAGTTCTTCGAGCAGTTCGTGCGCGTCCGGCGTATGGGCAGGATCGTGCGCGCCGCGTCCGCGCCGCCTCGACGTATTGTTCGTCGAGGTGGCGTGATGGTGATGATGGTGGTGGTGCGCGCCGGATGTCGCGGGCGATGACGTGCCGGACGCCGACGTATCGTCAGGCGTTGTGACGGAAATCGGCGGCAGGCCGGGCAGGTTCGAGATCACCTTCATGCGAACACCACATTCAGAATGGATTTGGCGAAGGCCACGACCGTCGAGGCCCCCCACGATGCCGTCGCCAGAATTACCACGGTAACGACGATCAGCTTGGCGACCTGCGAGATACTCGCGTCCTGCAGCGACGTCACGGCCTGAATGAACGAGATGAACAGCCCGGCGAAGGCCGCAGTGAGCACCGGGGGCAGGGAGACGAGCAGGCAGATGGTCAGTGCGCCCGTCGTCAGCTGGACAATGTTCTCGTAATCCATCGCATCACTTGTAGGTGGAGATCAGGCCATGCAACAACACGGACCAGCCGTCGAGCACGACGAAGAGCAATAGCTTGAAGGGGATCGATACGTTCGTGGGCGTGACCTGTGACAAGCCGAGCGCGATGAGCACGTTCGCGATGATCAGGTCGACGACGATGAACATCAGGTAGAGCAGAAAACCGATCTTGAAAGACGCCGTGAGTTCGCTCGTCATGAACGCCGGGCCGAGTACGATCAGGTCGTCCTGACCGAGCTTGTCGGCGAGCGCGGCGGGCCAGATTTCGTGGGCGGAGCGCAGGAAGAACGCCTTGTCGCGCTCGCTCGCGTGCTTCGACAGGAACTGGCGCATCGGCTCGCGTGCCGCGTCGAACACCTGCACGGCGTTCGTGCCGCCGTCCGCCGCAAGATCGTTCGTGCCCTTGAACGCCGTCATGCCGATAGGCGCCATGATGAAGCACGACAGAATCAGTGCGATGCCGTTGGTGACGGTCGAGGGGGGCACCTGCTGCGCGCCGAGCGCGTTGCGTAGCAGACCGAGCACGATCACGATCTTCGTGTAGGACGTCACCACCATCGCCACGAACGGCAGCAGCCCCAGCGCCAGGAGCGTGACAAGCAGCGAGGCGAAATTGAGACTGGTATTCATGCCTCACAGTCCATCTGTGTAATCTGCACGCCGAGATGCTCGCCGATGGCGATGAGTTCGCCGTAGCCCACGGTCTGTCCGTGCACGCTCAGGCGCACTTGCGCATTGGCGGCGGCGTTCGGCAGTTCCAGCAAGTAGCCCGGTTGCATGCGGGCGATATCGGCGAGCGGCAGGTCGAGCGTGCCGATTTCGAGATGCAGCGGCACGACCAGGCCGGCGAGCGCATGGCCCGAAGCGACGGTGCTCTCAGGGCGATCTTCCGCCGCGGCCGCGGCAGTCGGCATCGCTTCTGACTCGATGTCGCGATCGCTATCGTCCGAATAGGGCAGGGGATCCCGCTGGGCGGCTGACGCTTCGTGCATGTCGAATTCCCCGGACATGTCGTCGGCGGCATTCCAGTCCGGCAGGTCGGCGTTGAAATCGGTGGTCATGGCAAAGGGGGACGTTAAGGTGAGGGAAGCGCCGAGGCGCGTCGCGTACGCGACCCAGCCGCTGCCTTCCGAGGGATTCGAATCGGGCAGCCACACGGCGACGGGCGCAGGACTCAGCGTGTCGACCGGCAGCGGGTCGTGCCAGCCGAACAGCACGTCGCCGGCACGCAGCGAGGCGAGCAGGGAAAGCGCGACTTTCTGGCGTGACAGGCACAGCCGGCAGGGCACACGTAGTGCATCGATGGCGTGTGAAAGGTCGGCGCGCACCGGCGCTTGAGCGAGTTCGACGCCGCAGAGCGCATCGGTGAAGCTATCGTCGACCGACTCGATTGCGCCCGTCACTTCGCCGTCTCGCGTGGCGAAGGGCAACGCACCGTCCGTCAACGGCGAGTCGTCCCACTCGCAATCGCGCACGGCAAGCCCGGCAATGCCGGATCGGCGAAGCGCGGCAAGGTGGACGTCGAGATAGAGATTGAAGAGCAGGCGGGCGCGCAGCGGGTCGGGATCGCGCACGATGGCGGCCAACGCCGGTGCGCGCGAGAGGTCAAGGCGTAGCCGCGCCTGGCCTACCGAACTGGCGAGCACGATGCGGGCAAGCGCGCCCGTCGTGAGCGACGCCGCGCCGTAGCGCACCTGCAAGCCGTAGGTCGCGTCGCGCAACAGCCAGCGCGCCACACGGGCGAGCGCGGGGCGATAGCGCCGCAGCGGCAGCGGCAGCGGTGCGGGCGTGAGGCGATCGTGCAGAGACGGCGTCGGGTTCATGATGCGAATCGGTGGCTGCCGGCGAGTGTTTCGCCGTTAAGGCTGACCGTCACGGCGCGGCCGGTGCGACGGAAAACACGCTGTGCCAGCGCCGTCGCCTGATCCGAGAGTAGTGCGACCGACTGGCGGTGCGATGTCTCGAAGCGAAGCGATAGGGCACCGCCCGAAAGTTGAAGTTGCAGGCGCGTATCCGGCAGGACCGAAGGATCCAGCGTCACTACGATTTCGCGTGGCGCGGCGGCAGAGCTTTGCGCAATCGTGTGCGCGGATGTCGTGCGATGCGACGCCAGCGCCTGCGCGACCGTGTCGACGATGGCATGCAGCGCCGGTGCGGCGACACGTTGCACTGCGCGCCCGGCCTGCCCCCCCGCAGCCGTCTCGTCGACGCGCTCCGGTACGGGCCGGTCGTCGAAGCGCTGCCGATGGTCCGACATCGGAAACAGGCCCTGCGGCGCGTCGATGAGCGCACGCGTTGTCTCCTCGTCATGGGCGTCAGCGTCCTGAGACGCCGACAACGCCGATGCCCCCGATGGCGCCGATGCCCCGGACGCGCCGCTGCGACGTGTCGGCGTGCGGTGGTGATGGGGCCGAGGGTGCACAGTGCCGGGCGGGGCGTCGGCAGAAGCCATCATGCGCTCGCGTGCGTCGCTCGGTATCCACGACAGTGTCTCGTCGGCAGGATGGCCGGACGACGCGCCGTCATGTTCGCCGGCGCGCTTTTCGTCGTTCAACGTCTCGTCGGTCTTCTCGCCGACCGCGCCGTAGACCGACTCGCCCGCATTCTCCTGCTCCCGGGCTGCGTCGTCGGGCGTCTGTGCGTCGCGTCGTCCAAGTCCGCGACGCGCCAGCGACTGCCGGAACCGCTCGGCGGTGTCGACATCGGCGGCGGGCAGTTCGGACGCGTTGCGCTCGTCCTGAGCGGGGGCATGGAGGATCGCGCCCTGAAGTCGTATCCGTTGGTTCATGAGGGGTCGTCTCCCGAGCGTTCCGGTGTTCCGGCGGTCTCGTGCGTCGTTCAGATCGACAACTGGCCGATCATGCGTAAGTCGACTTCGCCGTTGAGTTCCTGAAACGAGTACACGTTCATCCAGTGGAAGCGCTTTTCGATCAGGCGGCGGAAATAGCGACGGATGTCGGCCGCAGTCACCACGGCCAGATTCTCGGGCGGCGTATCGGTCGCCAGTTCGGCGAGGCGTCGCACGATCGCCTCGATGAGATGGGGTTCGAGCGTGAGGAAGTTGCCGGCCGGCGTGGGCTTGATGGCCTGCCGGATGGTCTGCTCCAGCGCCTGATCGAGCACGATAGCGGGCAGGCGGCCTTGCCCCTGCGCGGCGCGGTGCGCGATCATCCGGCCCAGATCGCTGCGCACGTACTCCGTGAGCATGATCAGATCTTTTTCCTTCGGCCCCCATGCCACCAGACTTTCCATGATGGCGCGAATGTCGCGGATGGGCACCTGCTCTTCGAGCAGGCGGCGCAGCACTTCTGCGATACGCTGCACCGGTGCGGCCTTTTGTACTTCCGTCACCAGATTGGGATAGTCGGGCGTGGCGCGCTCCATGATCCATTGCGTTTCCTGAACGCCGATGAACAGGCGCGCTTCGCGCCGCAGCATCGTCACCACGCACTTGCTGATCTGCACCTCGCGCGAGTCGGCGGAGGTGGCGACGCAGACGTCGCGCGCGACAGGCACATCGTGAATGAGCACTTCGAACTCGTCTTCCGCGAAGCTTTCATCGGCCCAGAACACGATGCCGGGGAAGGGCAGGCCGAGTTCGTCGGTGACGGCGCGACGGCCTTTCTCGAAGGCTTCGTTCAGCACGGTACTGTCGATCTGCGTGGCGAGCGATACGGAGAGCTTGACGGCGAGCGGTGCGGCGAACGACGGCGCATGTCGCAGCATGTTGCCCGCGAGTTTTTTCGCGCCTTCGCGTTGCAACGAGGTGAGCGCTTCACCGTCGCTGCGGGCATTGCGTTGCAGGTGAGCGCGCACCGCACGCCCGCCGATGAAGATGGCGGAGGCGAGCACGAGGAAGATCGTCGACGGAAAGCCCGGCACAAGCGCGAAGCCGCACAGCAGGATCGACGCTGTCCACAGGGCGCGCGGGCTCGTCGAGAGTTGCGCGGCGATTTCCATACCCAGCGAGCGCGGCTTTTCGTGATCGTTGGCCACACGCGTGATCATCACGCCGGCGGCCACGGAAATGAGCAGCGACGGGATCTGCGAGACCATCGCATCGCCGATGGACAGCACGGCAAAGCGCGACGCCGCCTCGCCGGCGGTCATGCCGTGGTACGTCACACCGATCACGATGCCGGCCACAATGTTGACCATGGTGATGACGAGCCCCGCAATGGCGTCGCCCTTGACGAACTTCATCGCACCGTCCATGCCGCCGTGCAACTGACTCTCGACGGCGAGCAACGCGCGGAGTTTGCGCGCCTCTTCGCCGGTGAGGTTCCCGGCGCGCACGTCGGCGTCGATACTCATCTGCTTGCCCGGCATGGCGTCGAGCGTGAATCGCGCACCGACTTCGGCCACACGCTCCGAGCCTTTGGCGATCACGATGAACTGCACCGTCGTGATGATCAGGAACACGACCAGGCCAACCACGAGGTTGCCGCCGACGACCAGTTCGCCGAAGCTCTCGATGATGTGTCCCGCATCGGCGTGAAGCAGAATCGACTTGGTCGAGGCAATGTTCAGCGACAGTCGCAGCAGTGTCGTGAACAGCAGCAGCGATGGGAACGAGGACAGCGAGGTCGCGCTGGGGACATACATGGTCGCCGTGAGAAGCACCACGCTGAGCGTAATGTTCACCGACAGCAGCATGTCGATGAGCAGCGTGGGCAACGGCAGGATCATGAGGGCGACCACTGCCACGATGAGGGCGGCGATGGCGACTTCGCCGGAATAGCGATGGACGTTGGCTTTCATGGCGGCTTGAACCTCAGGCGGGCAGACCGGAACCACCGGACTGTGGCAACTGGCTGACCCAGATCAGCACTTCGGCAACGGCGTCGAACAGCGGGTCGGGCACGGCGTCTCCGAGCGGAACTTCGTAGAGCGCGCGCGCCAGGGGCGGCGCAGGCACGATCGGCACCCCGATGGCTTCGGCATGGGCGCGCATGCGCAGCGCTTCGTCGTCGAGTCCTTTGGCGATCACGCGCGGCAGCCCGTGCTCCTCGGGCGCATAGCGAATCGCCACGGCGTAATGCGTCGGATTTACGACGAGCGCGTTCGCTTGCGAGAGCGGAGCCTTCGGCGGTTCCTCGAGCAATTCCTTGGCAAAGGCCTTGCGCTTGTGCTTGATCTCCGGATCGCCTTCGGATTCCTTGCTCTCGCGCTTGATTTCGTCTTTGGTCATGCGGTGATCGCGAATGAACAGCCAGCGCTGGATGCCGTAGTCGGCCACACCGAGCAGCAGTGTGATGAAGCCGCCCACAGCCATGAAGCGACACAGCAGCGTCCAGGCGATGCTTGCAGCGGCGAACGTCGATTGGTACACCAGACCCGCCGCAGCCGGCATCAGCAGCCACGTCACCTTGTAGAGCACGGCCACGAGCACCACGGCTTTGATCGTCATCTTGATCAGGTCGATGAACGAGCGCAGCGAGAACATGCGCTTGAGGCCGGCGCCGGGGTTGATGGCGTCGAACTTCGGCGTGAGCGGCTTGAAAGTGACGTTCACGCCGATCTGGGCGACCAAACCGATGATCGGCACCAGAAAGGCGAGGGCGAGCATGGGCAGCAGGACCCATGCGGCCTGAATGCCGATGACGCGCATGGCGTCGAAAATGTCGTAGCCCTGTGAACTGAGGTGGCCGACGTCGAACGCGATCAGGAACATTTGACGCAAGTGATCGCCCTGGAAACCGGGGGCGAAGTCGAGCACGGCGGCGCCCGCGAGAAAGAGCAGGGCCGCGGGAAGGTCGGTGCTCTTGGGCGACTCCCCGTCCTTTTTGGCCTGCTCTAGCTTTTTCTCTGTGGGCTCTTCGGTCTTTTCGTCGGACATGAGCGCGATGTTGGTCGATGCGCTGCGGTCGTCGTAAACGCAATGCGAAGTCGCGATGCGCATCGCGAAACGTCCGCTGAGGCAAATGTGAAGGCGCATGCGAGCGGCCATGGGGATTCGCACCGGGCGACGATTGTTCGCATTAGGCCCCATCGCATGACGGGTGGCGCGGCTATCGTGGGTGACATAAGGCCGGCGTGCACGGTGTGCGTGTAGCGTCGGCGTGGTATCTACCACCCACGGAGGCGAGCGTGCTCGAACTGACGTCCTGTCCGGACAACCTGGTATCCGGTCTCATCGAACTGCTCGTGACGAGCGTTAACAAGGAATATCTGAACGAGGCCGAACGTCTGCTCGCAGCGCTGCACGTGATGCGCCCGCGCTTTCGCGAGCTGCACGTGTACGACGTCTGGCTGCTGATGGGCCGCAAGAAGTACACCGAGGCGACGCAACTGTTGCGCGAGCTGGAGAATCAGCAGCTTCGCTCGCCGTATGGCGCCTATGTGAGCGCGCTCACCGCGATCTGCCTTTTCTCGTTGCGCGATCCTTCGTGGCGTATTTACGCCAACGAAGTGCTTGCTCGCAACGAAGATACGGAATCGGTCAATCTCGTGAGCCTGCTCATGGGCAAGCGCAAGGAAGCCGAGCCGTCGGCGACCACCACCGGCGACATTTCGCCGTTCGCCACCATGCATTTCATGCGCGCCTGATCGCGCCGAGCGAGGGAGTTCATGGCCATCATGTCTGTGAAGCCGGTGCCGCCCGTGACCGCATTGGCCGCCCAAAGCGCCGTGACGGCAGTCGGCCCCGGCGCGGGGCTGGGGGCGGTGCCGGGCACAATGCCTGCCGGAGCCCAGGGCCCGGCGGCGTCGATGCCGCCCCCGGCGTCCGTCGACGCCGAGGCGCGTTTTCGTCAGTCGATGGCGAATGCCTCGCTTGAGCGTCCGAGCAACGTGGGCGGCGCGCACACGTCCATCGCGGCGCAGATGGTGGCCAGTCAGGACGATGCAGTCAACCGTGTCTCGGCCGACGTCGCGCACTTTCAGGCAGAAGCCGGCGAGATGGACACGCGGGAACTGACGGCGAATATGGTCCGTCTGCAATTCGAAATGGCGGAGACGATGGCCCGCATCGAGTTGGGTGTGGGCTTCGCGCAGGGCGGGAAAGGCGCCGTGCAGAACCTGATGAAGAACCAGTGACATGACGCGAGCCGTGGCGCCCCGTGGGTGCGTGAAGTGGAAAGTTCTGGCGTTAGCGCTGGTGTTGCTGCTCGCGGGATGCAACAAGCAGTTGTATTCGCAGTTGAGCGAGAGCGACGCCGACGACATGCTCACCGTGTTGTATGAGCAGGGCATTCGTTCGGACAAGCAGTCGCCGGACAACGGCAAGTCGTGGACCGTGAGCGTGGCGGAAGACGATTTCGCGGCTGCCGTTCAGGTGCTGCACGCGCACGGATTGCCGCACGACAAGTACGCCAACCTCGGCGAAATGTTCAAGAAGGACGGGCTGATTTCCACGCCCACGGAAGAACGCGTGCGTTTCATTTACGGCGTGTCGCAGCAGTTGTCGGCAATGCTCTCGCGTATCGACGGTGTGTCGTACGCGAGTGTCCAGATCGTGCTGCCGAACAACGATCCGCTGTCGTCTGTCGTCAAGCCGTCGTCTGCGGCCGTCTTCATTACTTATCGGCCGAATACCGACGTCGCCTCGCTCACGCCCAACATCAAGAATCTGGTGATGCATAGCGTCGAAGGCCTGACGTACGAAAACGTCAGCGTGACATTCGTGCCGGCAGCCCAGGCAAATGCGGGCAATATGCGTCGTCGCGAGAGCGGCGGGCTGCCCGCGTGGGCGCTCGCGGCGCTTGCGGGTGTGGTGCTGGCAGGGCTCGGCGTGGCGGGGTTCGTGATGCGCAAGCGGATCGCCGGTTTGTTGGGGGCAAAGTTCGGCGCGAAGCGTGCCGGAAACGATGACACGGCCGCGCCGGAGGATATCGACGGCGCCACGGCAGCGCCCGGCGCGTCCACGCAGTCATGAGCGGGCAGCGTATGTCAGCGCCAACGGGGTCGATGAACACGATGAGCGCGATGTCGGCGGCAGACGTCCCCATCGAGGTGCTGCTGGACGCGCTGAGACGTTTCGAGCAATGTTTGCGCGGTGTTGCCCAGGATGTCACATCCCGCCTGTCGTCGCCGACACGGCCCGTGCCGCCGGGACCCGGCGCATGGCGCAGTGTCGCTGCGCTGACGAGCGTGTCTCCGGCAACGTTCCTGTCGCCCGCCGCCCGGCTGGCCGTGTGCGACGAACCGCTGCTCTTGCGCGTGTTGGCGATGCGCGCGCTGTATGCGCGAGGCGCGCTGGTGCGGCGTTGCGTCGATCGGGAGCGGCTGTTGACGTTGCGTGCCGCGGTGGGCCGAGAGGCGTTCACGCGTCTGCTCGCTGTCGCGCCCGTGCATGGCGTCAGCGAGCCGGACTGGCCTGCCGACGTGACGTCGCAAACGCTGGTCGCCGACGGCTTATCGCGCCTGCGCCACCCGGGTGGCATCGACGATCCGTCGTTGATGCCATTGCTGTCGTTGCGTCTTGCCCGGTTCGATGGGGTGCCCGTCCACGAGATGCCCGGTCACGCGGAACTTGCGCGCGAGACCACGCGTTTTTTTGTAGACCTGCCTTCACTTCTGCCTGAATTCGTATGATCGTCTGGCTCAATCCTTCGTCTCACGACGCGCCGCGCATCGGGCTGCGTCAGCGCGTGTTGCGTCGGGAGCAGATTGCGCGCGTGGTGGATCTCGATTCGGCGCTCGCGCAGGCGCAGGCCCTGCTTGCACAAGCCCGTCAGGAGGCTGACGCACTCGTTGCGAGCGCCCGGGCTGCCGCCGAGCAGATCGACGAAGCAGCTCGCGAGCGCTTCGCGCAGGCCGAGGCGGGCGGATACGAAGCGGGCTTCGCACAGGGTATCGAGGCGGCGCATGCATCGATGCATGCGCGTGTCGAAGATCGTCAGGCGGCGATGCAGCAAATGGGCGAACGTCTGGCCGGCGTGGTGTGCCGCGCCGTCGAACAGATGGTCGGCGACGCCGGGCGCGAAGTACGTATGCGCACGGTACTGGCGACCCTGCATCGCATGATCGACGAGCATACGCATCTGGTATTGCGCGTGCATCCGGATGACGTCGACATGGCGCGCAGCGCACTCGACGAGATGGCGGCCGCGACGGATTGGCGCGGCGGTTTCGATGTCATGCCCGACGACGCCGCGCAACCGGGCGACTGCCGGTGCGAATGGGACGACGGCATTCTCGACGCCAGCCTGTCGATCCAGCTGGACGCGTTGCGGCAAGCGCTCGGATATGCGGTCGAGCGCATGACGCTGTCCCACCCCGCCGAGTCCACTGCGTCTGCCGAGCCTGCCGACTCCGACGACTCCGACGACTCCGACGACTCCGACGACTCCGCCGACCTCGCGGTCGATCCGGCCTGGCACACCGACCGTGCGGAGGTCGCTGAGGCCACTGGGTTTGCCGCAGGCGTGGCGGCGGTCGAGATTCCCGAGGTTGTCGAGTTTGCCGATTTTGACGAGGATGCCCTGGCGGCGCATGACCACGCATGACCGAAACGCGCACTTTTCCCGACGCCCCGCCCATCGACCGCTGGTTCGGCGATGCGGTCGACGCATTGCCGTTCGGCAGGCGCTTCGGCAAGATCGCGGAGGTCGCGGGCACGCTGATTCAGGTCACGGGCCTCGACGCCTGTCTCGGGGAACTCTGCACACTGCTGGACAAGGACGGTACCGTGCGCCAGCGGGCGGAGGTCGTGGGTTTCAGCCGCGACCGGCTGCTGCTCGCGCCGTTCGGCAACATGATCGGCCTGTCGCGCGAGACGCGCGTCGCCGGCACCGGCAAGCCGCTCTCGGTCGGGGTGGGTGACGCGTTGCTGGGCCGCGTGATCGACGGACTGGGCGAGCCTATCGACGGGCTCGGTCCCTTGCGCGTGACGGAATCCATCTCCATTCACGCCAACGCGCCGGACCCGATGCACCGGCGCATGATCGATACGCCCATCGCGACCGGCGTACGCGCCATCGACGGTCTGACGACGTTCGGCGAAGGTCAGCGCGTCGGCATTTTCGCACCGGCCGGTGTCGGCAAGAGTACGTTGCTGGGCATGCTCGCGCGCGGCACTGACGCCGACATCAGCGTGATCGTGCTGATCGGGGAGCGCGGCCGCGAAGTGCGCGAATTCATCGAGCTGACGCTCGGCCCGGAAGGCATGCGTCGCTCGGTGGTCGTTTGTGCGACGTCGGACCGCTCGTCCATCGAGCGCGCGAAGGCCGCTTACGTGGGCACGGCCGTCGCCGAATACTTCCGCGACCGGGGACTGCGTGTGCTGATGATGATGGATTCACTCACGCGCTTTGCCCGCGCGCAGCGTGAAATCGGGCTCGCGGCAGGGGAGCCGCCGACGCGTCGTGGCTATCCGCCATCGATCTTCGCCGAATTGCCGCGTCTGCTCGAACGCGCCGGCATGGGCAGTACCGGCTCGATCACCGCGCTCTATACGGTGCTGGCCGAAGACGAGTCCGGCAGCGATCCGGTGACGGAAGAAGTCCGGGGTATTCTCGACGGCCACCTGATTCTGTCTCGCGACATTGCGGCGCGCAACCGCTATCCGGCCATCGACATCCTCAACAGCCTGAGCCGCGTGATGTCGCTGGTGGCGCACCCCGATCATCAGACCGGGGCCGGGCACATGCGCAAGCTGCTCGCGCGGTACAACGAGATCGAAACGCTGTTGCAGGTCGGTGAGTACGCTTCCGGCGCCGATCCGCTCAGCGACGAAGCGCTTGCGCATCACGATGCGCTCGAAGCGTTTCTGGGACAGCGTGTCGACGATCTCGCGCCGTTCGAGGAGACGCTCGCGACCGTCGCGCAATACGCGTACGGGGAGTAAGCCATGGCCGCCAGCCTGCGCGCCTGGTCGACGGTCGTTCGGGTCAAGACGCGTCACTGCGAGCGTGCACAGGCGGCGGTTGCCGAGGCGTCCGCCGTCTTGGCGAATGCGCAGGAAGCGGCCGCAGCGGCCGACGCCCAACGCGACGCCGCCGAAGCCACGCTGGAGAACACCCGGGCCGTGTGGGCAGCCTCGATCCGCGACAATCCCGTGTTCTCGCCCGAAGACTGGCTGCGTCACGACCTGCTGCTCAAGGACCAGGTCGCGGTGCTCGAACAGGCGGCGCAGCAATGCTCGCATGCGCAGGACCGCGTAGCGTCGGCGCAATCCGGGGTGACGACGGCGCAGCAAGGGCTCAGGCGCGCCGAAGCCTCGCGCGACGCCTGTATCGACGCACGCAATGCCATGGTGCGCGAAGCCGCGCTCGCCGCAGAAATGGCGATGGACGACGAGAGCGGCGAAGTGGCCGCCGCTCGCATCTATCGCGCCCGCCAACGCGCGCGCGCGTCGCGCGCCTGACCGTTTTTCGGCGCCCACGCCACGCTCGCGCCCCCCACTTCGCACGCCATGCTCGATCTGACGTCCTTCTTCACCGCGCTCCAAACGCTCCATTCGAATGTGGAGGGCTTGCTGTTCATGATCGCGTTGTCGAGCATCCGCATTCTCGTGCTCTTTCTCGTGCTGCCGCCAACCGGCTCACAGGCCATTCCCGGACTGGCGCGTGCGGGGATGGTCTATTTGCTGACGGGTTTCATTGCGGCGGGGCAGTCGCCCGAAGACTTCGACAGCCTGCCCGCCGGCATGCTCTTGCTGCTCACGCTCAAGGAAAGCCTGATCGGCTTGCTGATCGGTTACGCGAGTGCGTCGATCTTCTGGATTGCGCAGAGCGCGGGCGTGATCATCGACGACCTCACCGGCTTCAACAACGTGCAGATGACCAACCCACAGCTGGGCGATCAAAGCACGCCGGTGTCGAATCTGTTGCTGCAACTCGCCAGCACGCTCTTCTACGTGGCGGGCGGCATGCCCGTTGTCCTCGGTGTCGTGTTTGCCTCGTTCCGCTGGTGGCCCCTCGCGTCCACATTGCCGGATTTTCAGACGCGGGCGATCGAGCTGGCGATTACGACGGGCGGCGGCGTGACGGATACGGCGGTGCGTCTGGCCACGCCGATCATGCTTGCGCTGGTGCTGGTGGACGTCGGGCTCGGAATCGTCGCGCGCGCGGCCGGGAAGCTGGAGCCGTCCTCGCTCAGTCAGCCCGTGCGAGGCTTCATCGGTGTATTGATGCTGGCGACCATGACGCTCGCGGTGGCGGATCAGGTGCGTGACGCATTGCACCTGCACGGGTTCTCCGAATTGATGCAGAACCTGTCGACGCCGGTCGGGGCGGCAGGCACGGGCGGCGCAGGCGCCGAGGGCAGTGGCGCAGTGGCGGCGCAGGCGACGCATTGACTGCGTCTGCGTGGCCGCCGCACGTACCTGCGACACGCCCCCAGGCACCTCAACCGACCTCAACCGCACGCTGCCCCGCCAGCGTCGGCCCCGGGGGCGATTAGGCGGGAGGGAACTGCGCCAGCGTTTGCTGACCTTCGGCGGTGCGCGTCGTCTGCATGCGGATGACCGTGCGAACCCCGAATGCGTGCTGGTCCTTCACGCGCTTGCGCACCGTGAGTCGGCTCCCGTGCCACGCGCCAGGCATTTGCAATACGGCATCGATATCGTTACGGGCCTGGTTGGCCGTCGCATGGTCGCCCCGCGCCTCGGCCTGTTGGGCGAGCGCGCGCAGGTTGTCGACCCACGGACCGATGTGCGGCGACAGGCTGTAGTTGATCTGGAAATGGCACAGCTTGTTGTCTTTGTCGATCTCTCGCACCGCCGACTCGAACGCTTCGAGCTGCGCCGCCGCCCGCATGCGGTTCGTCGGCGTATTCTTCTCGCCCGTCTCGTCGGGCGTCATCTTCGAGACGGCCTGACGCAGCCAGCTTTCCCGGTTGGCCGAAATTTCCGCGAGCATGTCGCGGGCCGTGGCGTGGTAGCGATCGAGGTCGGCGTCGAACTTCCCGTCGACCTGAAAGGCGCTGATTTCCTTGCGATCCATGTGCCAATACATGTCGCGCGTCACCGAAACGCCCAGCGGCAGGGACTGTGTGAGAACGGAGGCGTCGCTTCCTTTGATTTTGGCGGTCTGGTTGGCGATCGGCGAGAACCCGACAGCGGCCCCCGCGGTGATACGCTGCTGGGCGTTCACCCCTTGCGCATTGATCTGCACGCCGCCGCCGGTCTCCATGCGGTGCGAGCGCGCCTTGTCGTGCTCGCCGGCGACCGAGACTTCCAGTCCGAGCGTCTGCGTCGCCTTCCCATGCGTTTTGCGTTTGATGGCCGGCAGCGTGGCTGCCGCGCGCACGGTCGTGGTATCCGAGCGGCCGTTTTCGAGCAGCTCGACGATGGAGATCGTGGGGTGGCGCGCGAAGATCGCTTCGAGCGGATTGGCGTATGCAGGTCCTTGCCTGGGCTTGAGCGTGTCCCATTGCAGCGTGCTGTGGATCACGTCGAGCATTTCGTTGCGCGTCTTGTCGTCGTTCTTCGGGGTACGGGGCTCACGCAGAACGGTCGCCTGCGTGAGCGTTCGTGACGTCGCGAACCTTGCCGTGACAGTGCCTTGCGCCGATACCGGACCGTGGATCGTGCCGCCGACGGCCGCACCGATGGTCGTCTCTGCGGCTTTCGTCTGCACCTGCCCGATGGAGACTTCGAGACTCAGCGTGTTCATCGCGATCTGCAACGACGCCTCGCTCGAGACCGACGCCTCGGCGCCGAACACCGGCGTGACGACCGCAGGCGAGACGGCTACGGGCAGCTTCGGCAGCCCGCCGCCGAGCGTGCCGCCGCCGGCCAGACGGATGCGATGGCCGCTGCGAAAGCCTTCCACATAGCTGCTGAGCAGCATCTCGACGCCGGTCTTATCAGCGAGTTTGCCCGTGCGCACGTAATCGAGGGCCGCCTTTTCGAGGATGGCGCTGTCACGCTTGTCGGAGACGTCGGCGTTCGCTTTGCCCGCGTCTTCGTCGCCGGCATCGGGCGCTTTGGGTGGCACGATATCGGCGAGCGACTGGTTGATCGTTGCCATCGCTTCATATGCCGAGCGATGCTCGTCGAACAAGGCGAAGAAGGCCTCCGGCAGCGCGATCATCGGTGCTTTGCCTGACATCGGGGCGCCGTGCTTCGGTGCGCCCGGTGCGCCATCGGCTTTCGTCGCGGCCTTGTGTGCGCTGAGCACGCGACGTTTGACGGCCGCCAGATCGTGAGGCCCGAGCGCGACTTCCGACAAATGAACGCCTTTGGTCTCCAACTGCTTGAGATGGGCGACGATGCATTTGGCGACGAGCACCGTCTCTTTGGCTTCGGGCGCAAGCGGCTGCGCGTGCGCTTCGACCAGTTGTGCTTCGGCGGTCTCGATCTTGCGCCGCACCGCGCGATCGAGCGTGAGCGCCGGATGACTCAGACCGATGTGCTCGCCCAGATGATTGGCGGTTCGGATCGTAGCGGCGCGAAACGGGGTCTTTTCGCTGAGCGGCGAAACCTTGCGCCACACCTTGACCCAAACCGGTACCTGGGGACGTTGCTGCGGCGAGGCGTTGGCGTTCGCATGCATCACCCAGTCTTCCGAGGCCTTGTGAATCCGCGCGTTGTGCAAGGCATACGCCGAACCGGCCGCGTTACTGGTGTAGCCGTTGCGCACGGCATGGTAAGCGGCGAGCGCGACATCGTCGTGCCGGACTGCGGTGTCGCCGCCACGGGCTGCGAGTTTGGCGGCGGCCACGTCGCAGGCTTTGCCGAGCCACGCCGTGACGTCTGCGTCCGCAGCGTCGCCATGGCGCGCGGCCCGGGCATCGTCGGCTGCCCAGAACACGCGCAGCGCCGTGTGCGTTTCCTTGTCCGGAGCGGTATCGCCGTCTTCGCTCAGGCAATGAATCAGATCGGCGCCACGCGGCAGTCGGGACAACGCCCGGCACAGCTCGCGCACGTCGTTGGTGGTCTGACCGGAGGCCCCGTCGGCCCGAGTCCAGTAGGCCGCCGGGCGCGCCGCCATCGCGCTCAGTGCGCGCACCGCGCGTTCGCCGCGCGCGCTGTCGTGTGCTGCATCGTGCGCCGCGTCGTCCACTGTGCCGCCCAGCGCGGCGTGAAGCGCGTTCGAGACGACTTCGGCAATGCCGTGGTCGGGCATAGGCGCGGAGGTCTGGTCGCGCAGGCGCGCGGCCATCGTCTGGAGCAACGGCGCGATTCTGGCCTGCGTTTCGGGCGAGAACCGGGACGTATTGGCCGCCCCGATCTTTGCGATGTGCTCGTTCAGCGTCTTGATCGCGTCGTCGTTGTCCGGTCGTTTGTCGGTGGGTTTCTTCAGCGACGGGACGTCGCGCCGTAGCGCGTCGATCTGCCCGGCGAGCCGCTCGGCCTGATGCGCATCGCGAACGACCTGGCTTCGCGACGCGAGCAGCGTCTCCAGTTCCCCCATCTTCTGCGTGATGGCGAGGTCGAGATCGCCGTGATCGGCCTCGATGCGTGCGACGATCGACATCGCACGCTCATAGCTCGTTTGCGCCGTTTGCAACCGATCGAGCAGCGTTCTTGCATGAGGCGACGCGTCTGCGCCTTCGCGCAGCCCCCGTGGGGCGGCAACGGAGGTGTCTGCCGGTAACGTCGCGATTTTCCGGCTAAGACGATCGACTTCGGTTTCGGCTCTCGCGGCCTGCTCACGCGCCGCATCGGCCTGTCGGGCCAGCGCCATGAGGTGACGCACGGCGTCGCCCCCGGCTTGCATCGCGGTTTTGATGTCGTCGAGCTTGCCCGGGGTTTCCTGCCGACATTGGTCGACCTGACGCGAGAAGTCCCCGATCCGGTCGAGCGCGAAGGCCGTGTGCGCCTGCGTTTCCTGCTCGTGGAAGTTGATGGACGCGATCATCAGGGCTTCCGGACCATGCAGGGTGCGGTGCAGGGCGCTGGCGGCCGCGTCGCGATGGACGTTGGCGAGCGCAAGCGCGTCACGCGCTTGCGCCACGGCGGCCTCGGTCGCGACGACTTGGGGCGTGCCGGGCGCTGTGCCCAGGCGAACTTCCCGTTCATGGGCTTGCATTGCCGCGCTCAGCGTCTGTTGCGCCGTTTTCACGCGAGCGAGCGCCGTATCGAGGTCGCCCTGCAACCGGTCGATGCGCTCGATGAGTGTTTTGACGGAGGCCGGCACCGTTCCCGTATGCGGTTCGACGGCAGTGGGCTTCGAGGCGCCCGACGGCGGACGGCCGACGTCGTTCACATGCTGAACATTGAGTCGCGCAATGTTGCGCGTCGGACCGGCCGACAGGAACGGAAACATGCGCACCAGCCGTTGCCGGGCAGGCGATGGGGCTGGCCTTGCCCAGACTTCGATCTCGGATTTTGCGAGACTCTCGTGCATGTGTTGCGCCAGCGAGAGCAGTGCGCCGGGGTTCAGATCCGGGTCGCCGGGTAGTTTGGCGGGCGTAGCGGCGGGGCCCGTGGGGCGATGGCGGGTGAGGGTTGTGCCTGTCACCCCCGGCTGAATGACCACGGCGCGGGCGAACAGCTTCGATTGCATGCGAGACAGCAGCGATTTGTCGCCCGACGGGGCCGCGCAGGCCACCGGGGCGCGAGCGGGAAGCGTCGCAACAGGGGCGTCGAACTGACGTGGTACCGGTTGGGCAGCACCCGGACTACCGCTTCCCGAAACGGCAGGCCCGCCTGTCCGGGGGGGCTGCGTCGATGTGGATTGCGAGGGCAGGCGTTTTAACATCAGGGTACTCCAAGCGACACGTGGTAGGCGTCTCGCGCTTTGCCGGCGGTTTCTCGTCCGGTCTGGTTATGCGTGCTACAGCGGCGATCGCTGATGAAATCGATACTGCATATCGTCTTTTACGATTAGGAATCCTAGGCGAAGCGATGTGCGCAATTACGAAAAGAATTGAGATTCACGTTCGGGAATTCGCTTTTTTCGCCATCGATACAGATTTCTTTGGGCGAGTCCATTTGGCTGGATCAACATCGTCTGGCAGGACACTGAGGTTGCACAAGTTTCCCTCCGGCGTGCCTGCACAACATCGTTTAACGCGTTTCTACTTCGTCTTGCAAGGCCCACGATCATGATAAATGTGAGTTCATCGGCAGCCCATGCTGCCACTTCGCCGCTCTCAAATGACGACCTTTCCGGTTTGTCCCAGGACATTTCGCATCTCGAGGAGGACATCAAGAAGTTGATGCAGGAGATGATGGTGCTGCTGCAACGGGCAATGTCCAACCAGTCGGACGATGGCGGTCCTTCCCCCGTCGGCGGTGCGGGCGGGCCGCAAACGCGTCTGGCCGCGCCGCCAGATGACGGCGGTGTGGATGCCGGTGGTGATGGCGGTAATGTCGATGACGGTGGCGATGTCGACGATGGTGGGGACGTGGACGATGGCGGTGACGTTGGCGGTGCCGATGACGATAACGACACCGACAACACGCCGGGTACACCGGAGAACACGGGCGCTGGCGCCGTCGGCGACTCGGGTGGTCAGCGTGGCGCCGAGGGGCTCAGCGGCAAGGCGAGCACGCGCCCGTTGAGCGAGAGCGAAAGCCGCAACATGGCGAAAGCGCTCGTCAACTATTTCATGGACCAGCTCCACTTGCCCAGGCACGCCGCCGAAGGCATGGTCGCCAGTCTGTACCACGAGAGCGCGGGCCTGAACGCCAACATTTCGCAAGGCGAGGCTGGCGCGGACCACTTCCGCGGTCTCGACAGCTCGTTCCATGCCGACGACAACCAAAGCGGCTTTGGTATGGGGCAATGGAGCGGTACGCGTCTCGAGGGGCTCAAGGCGTTGGCAGCAAAGACCGGCAACGATGTCGGCAGCCCCCTGAACGCCGCCCAGTTCATCGTGCAGGAAATGAAGGGGCCCTACAGCAACGCGCTCAACGCATTGCGTAATACGAAGTCGGCGGAAGAGGCCACGGAAGTGTTTACGCGGATGTACGAGCAACCGAGCGATCCGCAGATGGCGTCACGTATTGCGAATCTGCGCTTCGTTCAGGGTTGACGCGGCGTAGCAAGGCATTGCAAGGCCGAGTGAGGCGATGGCAAGTGGCGAACGGTGCTGGCGGCGAACGCCGGCGCCGTTCGCCACCATCGCCGCCATCTCCTGCATCGCCATGGAATCCGCATCGGCAAATGTGCATATCGCGCCGTGCGGTATTGCCTGATAAAACTTCGCATGAGTCCTAAAACGAAGCGATGTGAATGTCGCGTCCCTCGTGCTTGCTAAGCTTGCGCCCCGCGAGCCTGATTCAGCCTGGGTCATCTGCCCCGGCGCCAGCCCCCCAAACTTCGCTGCGCTGCTTCGCCTGACGCTCGCCGGGCGGCGTCGCTTCTCGTCACATCCTATGAAATTTCCCGCGTTGTCTCGCACTGCCGTCATGCTCGGATGCAGTGCCTTTTTGCTCGGCCTGCATGCGCCGCTCGCTTCCGCCGAGATCAAGGTCGGGGTCAGCCTCTCGACGACTGGCCCGGCGGCGTCCATCGGTATTCCGGAGAAGAACACCATTGCGCTGCTGCCCCGGCGCATCGGCAACGAACCTGTGACCTACATCGTGCTCGACGACGGGAGCGATCCGACGCAGGCCGTCGCCAATGTGCGCAAGTTTGTCTCCGAGGACCATGTGGACGCGATTTTCGGCTCGACGACCGTACCGAGTTCGCTGGCGATGTCGGCGGTGGCCGCCGAATCGCATACGCCGATGATCTCCCTGGCGGCCGGCACCGCCATCGTCGAGCCGGTCGACGACAAGCGGCGCTGGATCTTCAAGACGCCGCAAAACGATGCCCTGATGGCCGACGCCGTGACCGAATACATGGCGAGCCAAAAGGTGAAGACGGTGGCGTTCATCGGGTTCAGCGATGCGTACGGCGAAGGCTGGTACACCTCGTTCTCGAAGTCGGCGCAGGCGCGCGGCATCAAGATCGTCGCGAACGAACGTTATGCACGCACGGATACCTCGGTGACGGGGCAGGTGCTGCGCATGGTGGCCAGCCACGCGGATGCGGTGCTCGTCGCCGGCGCCGGAACGCCCGCCGTGCTGCCGCAGAAAACCCTTAAGGAGCGCGGCTACAAAGGCGTGATCTATCAGACGCACGGCGTGACGAACAACGATTTCCTGCGTCTGTGCGGTGCGGATTGCGAAGGGACCCTGCTGCCTGCCGGCCCGTTGCTGGTCGTGGACGATCTCCCGCAGTCCAACCCGGTATATGCGTCGGCTCAGCAATACAAGCGGATCTATGAGAAGGCCTACGGGGCGGGTTCGGTGTCGCCGTTCGGCGCGAACGGCTGGGATGCCGGTCTGCTGCTGCAAAACGCGGTGATGAGCGCACTCAAGACCGCCAAGCCCGGTACCGAAGCGTTCCGCGCCGCGTTGCGCGACGGTCTGGAAAACGTGCGTGAAGTCGCGGGATCGCAGGGCATCTTCAACATGAGCCCGACCGATCATGCGGGCCTCGACGCACGCGCGCGCGTGATGCTAAAGATCGAGCACGCGCAGTGGCGGGTGGCGCAACCTGCCCATCAGTAAGCGTGTCCCCATGCGCCCGGACGAGAGACGTCCGGGCGCTCGCGCCATCGTTTTGCGTCGGTCGGTTCTCGTGCGCTTGCCGACAGCGCGGACTATCGTCCCGTCAACCGATCTTCAGCTTCGGAATCTCCACGCTCAGCGCGTCGATGGCGCACCGTGTCTTTGACGGCAGATAAGGCGTTTTCGGCCACACGACGTGAATCGCCTGTGGACGCACGCCGCACCGCTCGCGCACCGCGACGAGATGGCCGGCGGCCACGTGCCTCTCTAGCAGCCAGCACGGCAGATATACCAGTCCCAATCCTGCAATGCCGGCGTCCGCAATGGCCTGTACGTCGTCGAGGCTCAACTGGCGGGTGATTTGCAGTTCCTGTTCGCCGCCGTCCTCACGCAGGATTCGCCATTTCGACGTCGCGCCGTCGCTCGAATACGAGATCGCCGTGTGCCCTGCGAAGTCGTCTGCCGAGACGGGCATGCCGTACCGGGCGAGATATGACGGCGATGCTCCGATACTCAAGTACTGCGTGCCCAGGCGCCGCGCGTCGAGCGTCGTGCGATCGCGCAACTCGCCGATGCGTACCGCAAGATCGATGTTCTCCTCGATGAGATCGACGGCCCGGTCGGAAAACGAGATGTCGATTTGCAGCTTCGGGTACTGGCGCGCCAGGCCGAACAACACCGGCGCCACACATTGATGACCGAACGCGATCGGCACGCTCACGCGCAACCGGCCGCGCGGCTCGGCAAGACCGCTCTCGACCTCGGCGGCGCCGGCGTCGAGTTCGGCCAGCGCCCTGACGCATCGCTCGTAGTAGATGCGCCCGGCCTCCGTGAGCGTGTGGCTGCGCGTCGTGCGATGCAGCAGGCGTACCCCCAGTCGCGCTTCCAGGCGCGAAATCACCTTGCCGATGGCCGAGCGCGTCAGGTGCATGCGCTCGGCGGCGAGCGTAAAGCTGCCGGCTTCGATGACCTGTACTAAGACCGCAACACCGTCGAGTTTGTTCGTCATAGGGCGTCTCGATTCGATTGGTTCCCAAGAGGCGCGTATTGCGGGAAGAAATGTCGGTAATCGGGAATTTGATTCCCGATATATTACCTCCGACTTCATTCTTTTTTGCGCTCCCATGACATTTCCTCGCGTCCCTCAGAACGCGATGGCGCTCGCCGCCATCTGCCTGACGTCGCTGATGTTCGGTCTCGAAATCTCCAGTGTCCCGACAGTCCTTGCCACCCTCGAAGGCGTGCTTCACGCCGACTTCAAGGACATTCAATGGATCATGAACGCTTACACGCTCGCGTGTACGACCGTATTGATGGCGACGGGAACGCTCGCCGATCGCTTCGGACGCCGGCGCGTGTATGTGATCAGTATCGTGGCCTTCGGACTGACGTCGCTCGCCTGTGGCCTGGCGCAGAGCGCGCCGGTGCTGATCGTGAGTCGCTTCCTGCAGGGCATGGGCGGTGGCGCGATGCTGATTTGTCAGGTCGCGTTGCTCTCACATCAATTTCGTGAAGGGCGTGAGCGCAGCAAGGCGTTCGGTGCATGGGGCATCATCTTCGGCATCGGACTCGGTTTCGGCCCGATCGTTGGCGGCATGATCGTTGCGGTGGCCGACTGGCAGTGGGTTTTTCTCGTTCATGCGGTGCTTGCGATCGTTGCGCTCGGTTTGGTGTTCGTCGGTGTGCAGGAGTCTCGGGATCCGCACGCGAATGACCTCGACTTGCCAGGCGTCGTCACGCTGTCGCTGGCGACGTTCGGTCTGGTGTACCTCATTACGCAAGGACCCGACCTGGGGATGGGCAGTCCTCAGACGTTGGGCATCGCGGCCGCCACACTGGCTTGTTTCCTCGCATTTCTCCTGGTCGAGACGCGTAGCCCCCGTCCGATGTTCGATTTCTCGGTGTTCCGGATTCGCCGCTTCGCCGGGGCCATGTTCGGCTCGATGGGCATGAACTTCAGCTACTGGGCGTTCATGATTTACCTGCCGATCTACTTTCAGGGGGCGCTGGGATATTCGAGCGTGGAGGCCGGTTGGTCGCTGTTGGCTTATACGCTCCCGACGCTGGTCGTGCCGCCCGTTGCCGAGCGGCTTTCGCAGCGCTTCGATGCGCGCCGGGTGATCCCGCTGGGGTTGTTCACCATCGGCCTGGGTTTCCTGCTGATGAAGCTCGGTTCGGGCATGGCGCACGCCAGTTGGCTCACGATGCTGCCGGGCTGCGTACTCTGTGGCGCAGGACTCGGACTGACGAATACGCCGGTCACCAATACGGCGACGGGTGCCGTGTCAACCCATCGGGCGGGCATGGCCTCCGGCATCGATATGAGTGCGCGACTGATCAGTCTGGCCATCAACATCGCGCTGATGGGCTTCATTTTGCTCAAGGGCGTCCATACCTATCTGACGAGTGCGCTGCCGGGCATCCTCGACGCGCCGTCGTTGCGCGCGCTCGCGGAGAGGGTCGCCGCAGGCAGTTTCGATGCCATTGTCGATGCCATGGCGCTTGCGGGCCCGCAAGGGCAGGTCGTGCAAGCCACGCATGTTGCCGATGTGGCCCGTGACGCGCTGGTGCACGGCTTCGGATGGGTGATGCTGTACGGCGTCGTCGGGGCGTGGTCGATGGCGTTGATGAGCGTAATCGCCTTCGGTCGCGGCGAGCGCGAGTGTGACGCAGTGTGCGCCGTGACCGAAAACGCAGGCTGACCGGTGCCGCCGCGCACGCCCGCCCTCGCCGACTCGTGCGGGGGGGCTCAGAACCGGTAAAGCATCGCCAGTTCGGCGCGACGGTCGTTGCCCAGCAGCCACTGCGTGTTGTTGTAGTAAGCCGTTTGCACGTAATGGCGGTTGAAGACGTTGTAGAGGCGGCCGGTGAGCGTAAGGTCGCGTCGCGGCTGCCAGGCGAGCGCCAGATCGACCGTGGTGTAGGACGGCAGGGTCAGCGTGTTCGCCGTATCCGCGTAGCGTTTGCCCACGTACTTCAGCCCACCGCTTGCGGTCCAGGCCTGAGCGAAGCGCCAGCGCATCCAAAGGTTCGCCATCTGTTGCGGCACGTTGACCGGCACGTTGCCTGCCCGCGAGACCGACGCGCCGGCTGCGCTTTCATCGAACCGATCGTATTTGGCGCGCAGCCACGTACCGTTCGCGTCGATGCGCACGTCGCGGGTCAGTTGCGCGCCGAGCGTCAGTTCCACCCCGCGCGACGATTGCTGGCCGACCTGCAAACTGAGCGACGGATTGAGCGGATCGACCGACAGCAGGTTGTTTTTTACGATACGGTAGACGGACAGCGTGCCGTCGACGCGGCCGTCGAGCCAGTCCTGTTTCACGCCGAGTTCGATCTGCTTGCCCGTCGCCAGATCGAACTTCGCTTTGGCCGGCGTGAGCATGAGCAATGCGCTCACCGGGTCGGCCGCGACCGCGTATTGCCCGTATACCGTGGTGTCGGCCGTCACGTCGTAGACGGTGCCCACGCGCCAGCCGGTGTAACCGAGGTCTTTGGAGAAGGCGCTGCCCGCAACGAGGTCGTCGCGGTGGATGCTCGCATGGTCGTAGCGCACGCCGCCGATCACCGACCAGCGCGACGTGATCTTAAGACGGTTCTCCGCGAAGAACGCGTATTGATTCGCCTGCGAGCGGTATTTCGGATACGTGCCGGCCACGTTCACGAAGTTGCCCGGATCGGGGTTGTCGAGATCCACGAACGACGTGCCGGCATAGGGCGAGTTGTTGGTGTGCCGGAACGTCGTGTGGTTGAACTCGAAGCCCGCCGAGACGGCGTTTTCCATGCCGAAGAGATGTCCCTTGAGCGTCGCGGCCGTCACGTTGCCGATCTGCGCCTGATCGTGGAGTATCTCGGTGTAGCTGCTGCGCCGGACCTGTCCGGACGACGGCACGTAGGTGTAGTCCTCGGCATCTTTCCAGTGTCGCTTGCTCTTCATGCGGTAAAGCGTGCTGGTGACGACGATCTCGTCCGTCGGCCGCCACGATGCCGCCAGCGTCGTCCAACTGTCCCGGTAGGTGATGAGCGAATCGCCCACGTTGTAGTTCTTCCGATACGTGGCCGGATCGAGACGGCCGCCGACCAGCGGTACGCCGAAGTACTGCATCGGGTGTTGGTTGCCTTCGGCCAGTGAGGCCGTCACGGACAAGCGCGGTGTGAAGTCGTAGTGGATCGCGGCGGAGAACGACGCATTGCGCGAGTCGCCCCGATCGACCCAGTTGTTGGAGCGATTGGCGCTCGCGTCGAACCGGTAGGCGAGTTTGTCGGTGATGGCGCCGCCGCTGCCGATGGCCGCGCGTCCCGTCTTTTCCGTCCCGATGCCGAGTTGGACCTCGTTTTCGATCGGCGTTTGCTCGGGCTTTTTCGGGACGATGTTGATCACGCCGCCGATGGCGCCCTCGCCATAGATGACGGACGCAGGACCACGAAGGACTTCGATGCGTTCCACGGACCAGGTGTCGAAAGGGAAGGTCACGCCGATGGCGCCGTAAGGGCGAACGCCGTCGTAGAGCTGCGTGACCGAGGCGCTGCCGACGAAACCGCGCGCGCCGAGTTCCGAGCCGCCGTTGCCGGGGTGCGGCGACGCGTTGATGCCGGTCGCGCGGCTGACGGCGTCGACAATGCTCGCATCGCCGCGCTCCGCCAATTGCCGATGGTCGATGACGTCGACGCTCGCAGGCGTTTCCTTGATCGACAGACCGAGACGGCTACCGGTCTGTATCGGGTCATCGAGCGGTTTGACGGTGTCCCCCCGCACCTGCGTGGCCGGCAGTTGAACGTTCTGCGAAGGTGCGCCGTTGGTGATGGTGGTGCTGGCGGTGACGGTGGTGCTGGTGTCGGTGGCGTGCGCGAAGGCGCACAGCGAGCCAATGGCCGCCGCGACGGCGGTGCGCATCGGGAATGACGTTTTCATGACGCTGTCTGGATTTATCGTTATCGGGGCGCGCGCGAGCGCCTGCCGTGCAGTGGTGCGCAAGCGTGTGCAAGCCGTCGCCCTGGAGGGGCGCCAGCAAGGTTCGAGGCAATGCGTGTGAGCGATGCGGGACGGCCGTATGCGTCGGACATGCACGCTCGCGCCGGAACATCGCCATCGATCGAAATGGGCGACAGGCGTGGCGGGCTGTCAGGGGCGCGACGGCCGATGCGGGTCAGATCGAGGGCGGAGCGCGGGAGGGCGGCGTGAGACGTAGCGGGGTGCCGACGTCGGTCAATGTCGGCGACGGCGCAAGGCGCGTGCCGCCGAGGCGGGTGTCGACGAGCGCGAACGATGCGGGAGGCAGCGCAGGGCTGTGCGCGAGCAGCGAACAATAGCCGCAGGCGGCGCTGGCCGCATGGGAGATCGGCGTGTGCCGACTCTGGGCGGCCGTTTCATCCAGGCTGGTACAGAAGGCGCCGGACAGCGCGTCGTCGACGGACGACGGGTGTGCGCGCAGATACTGGCTGATCAGCGGTGCGCAAAGCAACATCCACATGGCGGCGAGGCCGACCCATGCGATGCGCTTGCTGCGAGACCATACCGGCATGTTCGGGGCACGCGGCGACAAACCGCGTTCGTGAAGGCGAGCCCGGATGCTATCACGCACGCGCACGCGGCAATTCGCCGCCATCGTCAATTTCGCGATGAATGCGACGCCTTGCGGCAATTTGTCGCGACGGGCGACTCGACCGGGGCCGCTGCGCCCCGCATCACCCGGTCGGGGGGGCGAGGGTGCGGCGTGTCGTTGCGTCTGCGTGCCATGCATCATCGGTTGACGGCGAGCCGTTGACGAGGCACCGCAGACGGGGGAAGACAATTCAGGGCAAGGCTGGTAATATACGTTTCGTAGCTATTTCGCATATAAAGGCCTGCATCATGGGTATCGTCAAAATATCGGAGCAAATGCATGAGGCGCTGCGCAACACCAGCGGCGCACTCAGCCGCTCCATCAACGCGCAAGCCGAGCATTGGCTGCGCGTCGGCATGCTCGCCGAGTTGAATCCCACGATGAGTTACGGCGAGATTTGCCGCCGACTCATCGAGTCCGAGGGCGGGCCGGTCGGAGAGGCCGGGACCGTCGTTTCTCCAGCAACCGGTGCACCCGTCACCGTATTGAACAAGGTGGCGTAATGGTGCGCGAAAACGTTGTGATCCGCTCGAAAGAAGAAGTTGCCCTGTCGCGTCGCGCCGGGGAGATGGCCGCACAGGTGCTCGCGATGATCGGCGAGCACGTGAGACCCGGCGTCACGACCGATGCGCTCGATCGTCTCTGCCACGACTTCATCGTCGACGAGCTGAAGGCGATTCCCGCCAACATCGGTTATCACGGGTATCCGAAGACGGTGTGTGCGTCGGTCAATCATGTTGTCTGCCACGGTATTCCGGGCGACAAGAAACTGCACGACGGCGATATCGTGAACATCGACGTCGCGCTGATCAAGGACGGCTGGTACGGCGATACGAGCCGCATGTATTACGCCGGCAAGCCGAGCATTCTGGCCAGGCGTCTGGTCGATACGACGTACGAAGCGATGCTCGCGGGCATTCGCGCGGTGCGACCGGGGGCGACGCTCGGCGACGTCGGCTACGCGATCCAGACGGTGGCGCATCGCGAGGGCTTCAGCATCGTGCGCGACTACTGCGGGCACGGCATCGGCACCACGTACCACGACGACCCGCAGGTGTTGCATTACGGTCGTCCGGGCACGGGCCTGGCGCTGCGTCCCGGCATGATCTTCACCATCGAGCCGATGGTCAACGTCGGCAAGCCGGATACGAGGCAACTCGCCGATGGCTGGACGGTCGTCACGCGCGACCGCTCGCTCTCGGCACAGTGGGAGCACATGGTCGCCGTCACGGAGACAGGATTCCAGGTGCTCACGCAGTGGCCGGACGGGCTCGGGGAGTATGCGCGTTATGGTGCGCTCGATGCGAGCGAAGGGGCGGTGGCGACGGTGAATGCCGCCTGACCGACGATGCCCGGAAGCGGGTTGATGTCGCGGTTGATGGACGTGAAACGGGGCGCAGCGCATGCGCCCCGTTTTGCGTGGATCGCCTACAAACCGTCCGGGGCGTCCTCGAAGACGAGTAACTGATCGGCGTAGCGGTGATAGAGCCAGCCGAGCACGGCGCAAGCGACGGCGAGATAAATGACCGAGATCACGGCTTGCAGAATGAGCGAGGCCAGCACGGCGACCGTCACCTGAGGCATGAGCTTCAGGATGACCTGCACAATGGCAAATGCGATCAATCCGCCGATGATCAGCGGGATGAGGGTCGCGATCGAGGTGCCGAACATCGACCAGAAATGGCCCCGCGAGTCAAGCCACGCCGAGCGCCAGCGTTTGCTGCGCCCTGCGGCGATCTGAGGAAAGATCAGAGAAATACGCACCAGCAGAAAGAGCGTTACACACACGAGCAACGCGAGAAGCGTGGCCGCAAACGCTCGTGAACTGCCCTGTCCGACCAGGCGCATACCAAAGACCCCGGCGGGAATGGCGATGATGAGCGCGATCCACCAGACGATGGCGACCTGAAACGACGTCGCGACGTAGCGTCGCACACCGCGATCGAGCCAGGAGGCGTGTCGGGCGGCGTCCGGTCCGAGTACGACATAACGAAGAACATGCACGGCAAGTATCGCCAGGGCGCACAGATTCACGAAGCTGACGGCCAGCGACAGCAACGAAATCTGGAATCGGAACAAGGCGGGGGAACTGCTTTGCGATGCGGTCAGTGCCAGTTGTCGAAACGAAACGCCCAGCGCCGACGTGATAAGCAAGACCACCGTAATCGACAGACATAGCAGCGGCCGATTGCGTAACGCGTTGAGGCCGTCGATCCATGCGCCTTTGAAACACTGCGTGAACGTTATCGGTTCCATGTTTCCCCCTGAGCGGATATCGCTTCGTTGATCGAAGCTGTACGACATGGTGCGTTACAACGCCGCCATTCTTGCAGATCGGCATAAGGCTGACAATCGCGCATGTGCCCGTTGCCGTCGATGTCGGGGCAGGGCGACGGGCAGGGCGACGTGCAGGGCGACGTGCAGGGCGACGTGCAGGGCGACGGGCAGGGCGGCCCAGGAAGGGATGCAACGGGATCCGGTGCAAAGGTCGCGTGCAGCGAGAGCGCCGGTCGGCGACGCCGATCTCGATCTCGCCCGACGCCTGCGCCTACGCCTACGCCTACGCCGTCATGACCCTGCGAAGCACTTCGGCGTGCGTGACGACGCCAACGAGCCGGGCAGCGTCGTCGAGCACGGGCAGGGTGCCGTGGCGTTGCGCGACGAGCAGCGGCACCAGTTCGGAGAGCGGCATGCCGGCGGTCGCCGACTTGAGATCGCCCTGCATGAGATCGCGTATCGCGGGGCGTTGTCCCGCGCCTAACGATGTGCCCAACGATGCGGTGAAGCGCGGCCAGCGCTGGCCGCGTGCGCGTCGGGCGTGCAGGTCGTGACGCGTTACCAGTCCGATGACGCGCGCATCGCCATCGACGACCGGCAAGGCGTCCAGCCCATGCCGCTGCAACAGACGCCATGCGGCCGGCGCTTCGTCGTGCGCCTGCACCTTCGCTAGCGGCGGGCCCATGACGTCCGCCGCCGTCAATTCGCGCGCACGTCGTGCATAAGCTTCACGCTGCGTGTCGCGCAGCAGGCTGACCAGATCGTCCGCAGAAATGTCGAGCAGTTCACTGCGACGGGCGAGAGCCTTTTCGGCGTCGGCCGTCGTGACCGGCATCGCCTGCGCATCGACCGGGCGCGCCGGCGCGTGCGCGCGCACGGCATGAGGGTAACGGTGGCCGGTGATCGCGTGATAGGCGATGGCGCAACCGAGCAACATGACCGACTGCAAGGCGATCGGCGTCAGCACGAAACCGTAACCGAGCGCATGGACGGACGGGCCGCCGAGCACCGCCGTGAGGGCGACGGCCCCTGAGGGCGGGTGCACGCAGCGCAGCGTAAACATCAACGCGACGGAGACGCCCACGGCGGCGGCGGCGGCGACGACCGGTGTCGGGATCAACATGGCGCACGTCACCCCGACGACGGCCGCAACGAGATTGCCGCCGAGCATCGACCACGGTTGTGCGAGAGGACTGGCGGGAACACCGAACAGCAGAACGGCCGACGCGCCCATCGGCGCGACCAGCCAGGGGACGTATGTCGTTGGGCCGAGCCACCAGAGCATCAGGCCGCCGGTCAGGCCGATGCCGCACAGCGCGCCGATGCCCGCGCGAAGCCGCTCGCGCACCTGCACCGCCGCCACGGCGGGCAGAAAACCCGCCATCCAATCGCGCACATCGCGTCGTGTCATTGCCATGTCGTCCCGCTCCATCGGCCGCACCGTCTTGGGGCGACGTCTTGATATTTTGCGCATGATATATCGTATATCGATGAATTGGGAGAGCGGGAGCGCGTGATTTTAATGCTGCGTCGCAGCGAACGCCGCGCTTGCATCCCACTGGTATGAACGCCGTGCACCAAAGTGAGGAAAACGAGACATTTCGGCCGTGTTTGTCGTATTGGTCGTATTGGTGGTATTGCGCGAATGCGAATGGGTGAGCAGCGGCGTGAAGCAAACTGATCGGGCCAGGGTGCGCGATGGCGATCCGAGCGGCCGGAGCGGCCCGCGTGGCCCGCGTGGCGGCGGCGCAGGGCAGGGGCGCCGAGGTCGGCGGACGCGTCGGGATGTCTTGGGATGTCTCAGGCTGTCAGGAAAGGACAGCGAGACGACCGCGAGATGATGGCAAGAGAGGGCAAAGAGAATGCGGCAGAGCGTTGCACCCTGCCGCATGGCTGGCGAGTCGGCGGAACTTCGGGACGCCGGAGAAACGCGTGGGCGTCTGCCGCCCATCCGCTCATCGGTTCTCAGTGCCCGCCTACGATCTGGACGATGACGCCCGAGCCGTTGACCAGCAGGAAGTCGCCGCCCACGCCAACCCAGTGGTGGCCGCGCTTGGGGGCGTCGAGATGGTATTGGCGGTAGTCGTCGACGCGGTACTGGGCGTCACGATATTGCTGCGGCACGCGATCACCCTTGCGCCATTCGGGGTGTTGCCATGAAGTATCGTTGCCCTGACCGCCGGGGCCGCCGGGGCCGCCGGGGCCACCTTGCGCCCGCGGCGGCGGGCCATTGTGATGCCCCTTCTGCGGGCCGTGACCCGGAGGGCTGCCGTGCGGACCGCCCGGTTGGTGCCCAGGCGGACCGCCCGGTCCTCCCTCGGGAGGCGGGCCGCCCTGCGCGAGCGCGAGAGAGGAGGAAACCGCCAGACCGGCGGCAACGCAAAGCGACAGTGTCTTGCGCATCTTCATTATGTGCACTCCTTATCGTAGGGCCCGCCGGGACGACGGACCGCACTTGGGGGAAGCATTCGAGATGACTTGCCAGCAACGGTCGTCGCTGTCGTGCCGCTCGCATCGCACAACTTGCCCGAGCCGCACGAACCCTGGCCGCAGGCGCGCGACACGCGTGACGCGTGAGCGAAGACCGTGCGTCCATCCTACCATCGTCTGCCAAAAAAAAAGCCCGGACGAGCCCGGCGTCTTTTGACGCCGGACAGGTACCGGGCAAGCAGGGACGCAGGGAGGAAACCTGCGACGACGGCGCTGTCACGCGACGCGTGAGGCGCATCGAGACCGGCGGCACGCCAGGCGCGCGTCGGGGGCGGGTCGGCGCGTCTCTCGTCTTGGGGTACGAGCGCGGCCGCCGGTTCGATGCATCCATGCTGGCGTGGTGTCCCCGGGGGCGAACACCACGCCGGTCGCAGCGCAGTCGATGCGACTCAGTTCAATTCAGTCCATCTCAGTCCAACGTGAATCAGCGTGCGGCGACTGTCGCACCCGAGGCGTTCGCCGTGGGCGCGGTTGTCGCGTCGGCCGGCGCCACCGGCGACTTGGGCAAATCGCCCCAGCCACCGCCAAGCGCGCGGATCAGGTTGACGGTGGATACCGCCTGTGCACCGGCCAGTTGCACCGCGCTGCGTTGCGTCTGCAACACCGTGCGCTCGGCATCGATGACATCCAGATAGGCGATCGAGCCCTCCTGGTACTGCGTGCGCGAGAGCTGCGCGGCGCGACTCGATGCCTTGACGGCGTCGTCCTGCGCACGCGTTTGCTGATCGAGCAGACGCAGGTTCGACAGGTTGTCCTCGACTTCCTGGAACGCCACGAGCACTTGCTGACGATAGTTCGCGACATCCTCTTCGTACTGCGCGCGGGCACGCGACAAATTACCGCTGCGCGCGCCGCCGTCGAAGATCGGCATCGAGAGCAGGCCGCCGACCACCGGGCCGAGCAGGAAGGTGCGGCTCGACCAGTTGAACAGATCGCCCAGCGTGGCGGCTTCGAATCCGCCCGAGCCGGTGAGCGACAGCGACGGGAAGAAGGCGGCTTTCGCTACACCGATCCGCGCGTTTGCGGCGGCCATGGCGCGCTCGGCCGCTGCGATGTCCGGACGACGCTCCAGCAGCGCCGACGGCAGACCCGCGGGCACGCGGACTGTCACCGGCGCCAGCGGCGAGGGGGCGAACGTGAACTCGGCCGGCGTCTTGCCCAGCAGAATCGCCAGGCTGTGCTCGGACGCCGCACGCAGGCGGGCTACGGCGAGTGCATCGGACTGCGCCGTGGCCAGTTCGGCCTTGGCGCGCGCCACGTCCAGCTCGCCGATATCGCCTTCGGTAAAGCGCCGCTGCACCAGCTTCAGCGCCTCTTCGCGCAGCTTCACCGTTTGCGTGTACAGCGCCTGTTCGGCGTCGAGTTCGCGCAGGTTGAAGTAGTTCTGTGCGACGTCCGCTTGCAGCGCGAGCTGTACCGAGCGATACAGCGCTTCGCTTTGCTCGGCGTCTGCACGGGCGGCGGCGACGTTATCCGACACACGGCCGAACAGGTCGACTTCGTAACCGACGCTTGCCTGCGCACGCCACAGCGTGTACGGCGCGATGTTCGTGCCGTCCGGCTGCAACTGCGACGCCGGCGAGATCTTCTGGCGCGTGGGCCCGAACCCGGCATCGAGCGTGGGGAAGAGCGCGGCACGTGCCTGACGCTGTATGCCGCGCGCTTGCTGCACGCGGGCGGCGGCGGCCTTCAGGTTCTGGTTGGCGGCCAGCGCGTCGTCTTCGAGCTTGTCGAGCGCGGCGTCGCCGAACACCTTCCACCATTCGCCGCGCGCCACGGCTTCGGACGGCTCGGCCGTCTTCCACGTGCCGGCCTCGCTGGCGGGCAGGGCAGCTTCCTTGAAGGCCGTGGGCGTGCCCTTGTCGCTCACCTTCGGCACTTCGTACGTGGGGGCCATCGAGCAACCCGCCACCACCAGCAAGGTGGCGAGCAAGCCCGAGACGCCCAGACTACGTTTGATCCATTGCGATTGCATGATTGGCATCCTTCAGACTTCGGCCTTGACGTTGGCGGGCATGGTCGACGCGTGCGCACTGTGCAGCGGCTTTTTGCCCGCCAGCGTACGGAGCAGCACGTAGAACACCGGCGTCAGGATCAGACCGAAACCGGTCACACCGATCATGCCGAAGAACACGGCCACACCCATCGCGTGACGCATTTCCGAACCGGCACCGGTCGACGTCACCAGCGGCACCACACCCATGATGAACGCGATGGAGGTCATCAGAATCGGGCGCAGACGCAGACGGCTGGCTTCGATAGCGGCCGCGATGGCCGTGCGTCCCTGCATTTCCAGTTCCCGGGCGAATTCCACGATCAGAATCGCGTTCTTCGCTGAAAGCCCCACAAGCACCATCAAACCGATCTGCGTGAAGATGTTGTTATCCCCTCGCGTGAGCCACACACCGAACAGGGCGGACATGATGCTCATCGGCACGATCATGATCACGGCCAGCGGCAGCGTCAGGCTTTCGTACTGTGCGGCGAGCACCAGGAACACCAGCAGCACCGAGATCGGGAACACCCACAGCGCGGAGTCGCCCGCGAGGATTTGCTGATACGTCAGGTCCGTCCATTCGAACTTCACACCGCGCGGCAGCGTCTCGGCCGCGATGCGCTCCACCGCCGCTTGCGCCTGACCCGACGAGTAGCCGGGGGCCGGACCGCCGTTGATGTCGGCAGCGGTGTAGCCGTTATAGCGAACCACCATTTCCGGACCGTAGGTCGGCGAGACCTTGACCAGCGACGAGAGCGGCACCATGTCGCCATTGGTGTTACGCGTCTTGAGCAGGCCGATGTCGTCGGCGTGCGCACGATACGGCGCGTCGGCTTGCACACGGACCTGATACACGCGGCCGAACTTGTTGAAGTCGTTCACATACAGCGAGCCGAGGTAGATCTGCATGGTGTCGAACACGTCGGTGATCGGCACACCCAGTTGCTTTGCCTTCACGCGGTCGAGGTCGACGTTCAGCTGCGGCACGTTGATCTGGTACGACGAGAACGTGGGCCCCAGTTCCTTCGTCTGCGACGCCTTCTTGATGAACGCCTGCGTGGCGTCGTTCAGGGCTTCGTAACCGAGCGCGCCGCGGTCTTCCACTTGCAGCTTGAAGCCGCCGAGCGTTCCCAGACCCAGCACCGGCGGAGGCGGGAACACGGCAATGAACGAATCCTTGTTCTTCGCGTATTCGCCATTGAGCTTCGCGGCGATGGCACCGGCCGAGAGCGACTTGTCCTTGCGTTCGCTGAACGGCTTGAGCGTGACGAACACGATCCCCGCAGACGACGAGTTGGTGAAGCCGTTGACCGACAGCCCCGGGAAGGCCACGGCGTTCTTCACGCCAGGGGTCTTCAGCGCGATTTCCGACATGTCGCGGATCACCTTGTCGGTGCGATCGAGCGATGCGCCGTTGGGCAATTGCGCGAAGGCGATCAGATATTCCTTGTCCTGCGCCGGCACGAAACCACCCGGCACGACCTTGCCCAGCAGCACCGTGATACCGAGCAGCACCGCGAAGATCGCCATCATCACGGCCTTGCGACCGATCACGCGGGTCACGCCGTGACCGTACTTTTCCGAGCCGCGATGGAACACGCGGTTGAACAGGTTGAAGAAGCCGCCCAGATAACGGTTCATCTGACGCGTGAGCCAGTCCGGCTTGGCGTGATGGTCCTTGAGCAGCAGCGCGGCCATGGCCGGCGACAGCGTGAGCGAGTTGAAGGCCGAGATCACCGTCGAGATGGCGATGGTCATGGCGAACTGCTTGTAGAACTGGCCCGTCAGGCCCGACATGAACGCGAGCGGCACGAACACGGCCACCAGCGTGAGCGCAATCGCGATGATCGGACCGCTCACTTCCCGCATGGCCTGATACGTCGCTTCCTTCGGCGAGAGGCCGGCGGCGATGTTGCGTTCGACGTTCTCGACCACCACGATGGCGTCGTCCACCACGATACCGATGGCCAGCACCATCCCGAACAGCGACAACGCATTGATCGAGTAGCCGAAGCCGAGCAGCAGGGCGAACGTGCCCACGATCGAGACCGGCACGGCGAGCAGCGGGATGATCGACGCGCGCCAGGTTTGCAGGAACACGATCACCACGATCACCACCAGTGCGATGGCTTCGAGCAGCGTGTGTACGACCGCCTCGATCGACGAGCGAACGAACTGCGTCGGGTCATACGCGATGCGGTATTCCACGCCCGGGGGCATGTCCTTTTGCAGGTCGACCATGGCGGCACGGACATCGTCCGAGATTTGCAGCGAGTTCGCACCCGGCGACTGGTTGATACCCAGACCGATGGCCGGCTTGTTGTCGAGCAACGAGCGCAGGCTGTACGACGAGGCGTCGAGTTGCACTCGGGCAACGTCGCTCAGGTGCGTGACGGCGCCGTCCGGCGAGGTCTTCAGGATGATGTCGCGGAACTCTTCTTCCGTGTTCAGGCGACCGCGCGTGTTCACGTTCAGTTGCAACGGGGTGTTCGGGCCGGCCGGCGTCGCGCCGATCACACCGGCGGCGACCTGCACGTTCTGTTCGCGAATGGCCTTCACGACGTCAGACGCGGTCAGACCCCGCTGCGCCACCTTGGCCGGGTCGAGCCAGACACGCATCGAGTAGTCGCCGGCGCCCCACATCTGCACTTCGCCCACGCCCTTGATACGCGAGAGGCGATCCTTGACGTTGATGAGCGCGTAGTTGCGCAGGTACGTCATGTCGTAACGGTCGTTCGGCGAGATCAGGTGCACCACCATCGTAAGCGTGGGCGAGGACTTGATCGTCGTCACACCGAGACGCTGCACGTCGTCGGGCAGGCGCGGCAGCGCTTGCGAGACGCGGTTCTGCACGAGTTGCTGCGCCTTGTCCGGGTCGGTGCCCAGACGGAAGGTGACCGTCGTGGTGAGGTTGCCGTCGCTATTGGCCTGCGACTGCATGTAGAGCATGTTTTCCACGCCGTTGATCTGCTCTTCGAGCGGAGACGCAACGGTCTCGGCGATCACCTTCGGGTTCGCGCCGGGGTATTGAGCGTGCACGACGACCGACGGCGGCACCACTTCCGGGTATTCCGAAATCGGCAACTGGAACACGGCGATCAGGCCGGCCAGCAGCGTGAGGACCGAAAGCACGCCCGCGAAGATGGGCCGGTCGATAAAGAATTTTGAGATATTCATGACGAAACTCTGGGGTGTCGTTCAGCGTGCGATGTTGCTGTGTGCCTGCACGCGCATGTCGGGCATCGGACGCAATGACAGCACGACGAACGTGGCGGGCATTACGAACGCGAAGCGGTTTTGGCCGCCGCGACCGATTGGGTCTTGCTGCCGTTGTGCGAAGTTTTCTGCGTAGCGTTTGCGTCGTTGGCCGCCGGTGCCGCAGCCTTGGCGGCATCGTCCGCGCCGGTGGCGGCCACCGCCGTCGGTGCGACGTCGCGGGCATCGCCCGTGTCGCCCGCCATCTTCACGACCTTCGGCGTGACGGCGTCGCCCGGGCGCACGCGCTGCAGACCGTTCACGATGATGCGTTCGCCGTCCTTCAGCCCGCCGGCGATTTCCACCAGCCCGCCGTGGCGCTCGCCCAACTGCACCTCGCGGTACTGCGCCTTGTTGGCCTGATCGACCACCATCACGTATTTCTTGCTCTGATCGGTGCCGACGGCGGCTTCGTCCACGAGCAGCGCCGGGTGCGGCTCGCCGCCACCGACGCGAATCCGTGCATAGAGACCCGGCACGAGCGCGCCGTCGGCGTTGTCGAAGCGCGCGCGAACGCGGATCGTGCCGGACGTGGTGTCGAAGCGGTTATCCACGGAGTACACCGTGCCCTTGCGCGAGTAACCCGACTCGTTGGCGAGGCCCAGGTCGACCGGCACGGCGCCCGGTTTGGCGGTGTCGCGCGAGAGGTAGCGCAGGTAGGTCTGTTCATCGACATCGAACGCCGCATAGATCGGCGAGACCGACACCACCGTGGTCAGCGCGGGCGATTGCGCACCCGCCGACACCGTGTTGCCGACGGTGATCTCCGCGCGCGAGACGCGCCCGGCCACCGGCGCCACGATCTGCGTGTAGCCGAGGTTGATGCGGGCGGTTTCCAGCGCGGCCTGCGCGGCCTTCACGTTGGCGACGGCTTCGCGAGCGGCGTTTTCCTTCTGGTCGAAGTCCTTCTTCGCGATGGCGTTATCCGCGATCAGGCGCTGCGCGCGGGCGAGGTCGGTACTGGTAAAGACGTCGCGCGCCTGCGCAGACGCGAGTTGCGCGGCGGCGCGATCGACTTCGGCGGCGTACGGACGCGGATCGATGGTGAAGAGGGCGTCACCCTTCTTCACGAGCTGGCCGTCCTTGAAATGCACGGCGGTGATGGTGCCCGACACGAGCGGCTTGATATCGACGCGGTCGACGGCGTCGAGCCGGCCCGAGTAGCTTTGCCAGTCGGTCACCGTGCGCGACAGGACATTGGCGACGTCGACCTCTACGGTGGGCATCACTTGCGCGGTGGGTGTGCTGGCGTCAACGCGCACGACGGTGAGCGTGCCGATGGCGAGCAGCGCGGCCGTGGCGGCAGCGGCAATAAGTACGGGTTTGCGAGCGAGGGTGGTCATTTTTCAAATCTCCGGGATCGGATGGACTCACTGGGTAGAGCCGGTGGCGGGCGGCGCCAGCCGACGTGTCAGGAACGTGGCCACTTCCCGCAGTGCTGCGGGCAGCGCGGCCAGACCGTAATGGGACGCGCTGCGATGGCGCGTGACCTGCGTCGGCACGCCGGCCGCGATCAGCTCGGCAGCATATTTTTCAGCTTCGACGTGCAGCAGGTCGTGTTCGGCGGATGCGATCAGCGTGGGCGGCAGGCCCGCGAGACGACGGGATTCGAGCGGCGCGGCGTACGGATGCAGACGCTGCGTGGCATGCGGCAGATAGGCGCGGTAGCAACGGGCGCACTCGCTTGCCTCGATGTCGCTGGGCGTGCGGCCATCGGCCAGACGCGTCATGCTGGGGTCGAGCAGCGGGGCGAGCAGCGCTTGCGCCGAAATGACGACTTCGCCGCGATCGCGGGCAATCATGGTGAGGGCCGTCGCGATGTTGCCGCCCGCGTCGTGGCCGGTGACGGCCAGACGGCGCGGACTGGCGCCGTAACGGCGAGCATGGCGTTGCAGCCAGAGCGCGGCGCACCAGGCGTCTTCCGGCGCGGCGGGAAACGGGTGCTCGGGCGCGAGCGAGTAACCGACCGAGACGACCAGCGCCGGAATATTGAGCGCCAGGAAACGAGCGGCTGCGTCGCCGTCGTCGAGCGAACCCCGGCAGAACCCCCCGCCGTGGAAATACAGTACGGCGGGCAAATGGGCTTCAAGCGGCACCACGACGCCCGGCTGCCCGACAGACTCGGCGGGCGTGCCGGCGGCGGCGCCCACCGGCCGGTACAGGCGCAGCGTCACGGGGGCGATGTGCCCCTCGATGCTCACCTCTTCGATGCGCAGTCCGTCGTCGGTGCGCAACATCGGACCGCCCGATCCCGGCGACCCCGATTTTCCCGCTTGGCCCGATTTCGACTTGGCGTTGGTTGACATATGGCTTTGGGCTCGCGCGAGCGATACCCCTCTGATGACATTCGATGGAGCGAAGTCTAGAGGCCACGGACATTGGGATAAACGCCTATAATTTGGCAACACTGTTCGGCCAGCTCGACTAATCCGTCTCAGCCTTATGGGCGTTGGCTTATGCGTCCGGCCCATAAGGATATGCGTCGGCAATGAGGCGACTTTTCGTCGGGCCCGCCAGGGAAACGGTGTCTTCAATGGGGAAATATCATGGATCGCTTGCAAGCGATGCAGGTCTTCACGCGGGTGGTCGAGGCGAACAGCTTCTCGCGTGCCGCCGACAATCTCGGGTTGCCGCGCACCTCGGTGACCACGATCATTCAGAACCTGGAGTCGCATCTGGGGACCCGTTTGCTTCAGCGAACGACCCGGCGATTGAATCTCACGCCCGACGGTGCCGCCTATTACGAGCGGTGCCTGCGCATCCTCGCCGACATCGAGGAGACGGAGTCTTCGTTCCGGGAGAGCAGTCAGCGCGTGCGCGGCAAGTTGCGCGTGGATATGCCGGGCTCACTCGGCAAGCTCGTGGTGTTGCCGCAAATGTGCAAGTTTCGCGACCGCTATCCCGAGATCGAACTGATGATCGGCATGGGCGACAAGCCCGTCGATCTGATTCAGGAAGGGGTCGACTGCGTGCTGCGCGTGGGCACGCTTCAGGATTCGAGCCTCGTGGCGCGCCGGGTCGGCCTGTTCCAGAGCCTGACATGCGCGTCGCCGGCCTATCTGGAGCGCATGGGCATGCCGCATACGCTGGACGATTTGCAGCGGCACACGGCGGTGCACTACTTCTCGAGCCGCACGGGCCGGGTCATCGAAGAGCAGTTCGTGGTGGACGGCAAGGAAATCGAAATCCACATGCAGGGCACGGTCGCGGTCAACGACGCCGAGGCATACCTCCAACTGGGACTGGCCGGCGTGGGGACGGTGCAACTGGCGCGCTTCATGGCGTTGCCGTACCTGCAATCGGGGCAACTGGTGGAGATCCTGCACCAATGGAAACCGCCGCCCATGCCGATTTCGGCCGTCTATCCGCATAACCGGCATTTGTCGCCTAAGGTGCGGGTATTTGTCGACTTCATCGCGGAAATCTTCGAGCGCTGTCCGTTGTTGCAAGGCCTCGACGAGACTGCGGGGGAATGCAAGCCGACCGTGGCCGCCGCCGAAGATGGCGACCATCGCTGGGCGACGTACGGCACGGAAATGGCGCCGCAAGAAGTCGTGGTTTGAGCGATTTCTGCACGCGTGTGAAAAGGCCCAATGGGAGACTTGGGCCTTTTCTTCACGTAGCGGGCGTGGAAATGACCGTGCCCGCCGGATTCGACCATGACGTTATCGACGACCCGCCGCCAGTGCCTGGCGACCATCCTTCCATTTGCCGGCGTTTGCCGGCTCACCTCCGAGACGGTTTCCCGCGTCGCCTTCGTCGGCGCCGACACCGCACGCACCGCCGGAGCGCGGTATTGCGGAGGACGTTCGACGACGTCGAATGTGCCTGCGCTGCGGGGGCTGCAATGATTTCGGGGGCGCTCGACGCCCTCAGAGGCGCACTTCACCCCTGCCGCACATTAGAGTCGCCATCGGCGGAGTTCACGCATGCGATGGAGGTCTTGCAAGAGCGCCTGCAAACCTGTTCTGCGGGTTCTGCGCAACTCGACGATGCGATCCATCGTGTCGAGAAAGCATTTTGCAAAGGGGAGGGGCGTAAGGCGATCAAGCAATGCTTTACGCGGGATGTCGATCACACCACGTTCGTCCGGCGTCTCGTCCGAAATCACATCATGACGACCGAAACGGGCCTGACCCATGCGCTCAGGACGCACGAGTATTACCAGTTGGATCGTCAGGCACGAGGGTTGATCAACGCGTTGCGACCCGAGGTGCGCGCGGAGATCGTGAGGCGCTGGGCGCAAGCCGAAGGCACATCGGTGCATGTGACCGAGGGGAAGTTCATTGCGCTCGACATACCGGGCACGGATTTCCGCATTTCGCTCATGGGCGGCGGCTTGTCGGAAAAAGGGCTCAACCTTTCGCAGCAGGAGGCGACACAGCTTCTGCTTGCCCGACCGGAGGGTGAGCCGCCCGGCAGCACGTTGCTGCAAATGCTCCCGGGGCTTCCGCAGGACCATGCGCCCGCCGACTACCACCTGATCGGCGCGGCCATCGGCGCGGACGGCAGCCTCTTGCCCGGCGTGGACCCGGATGCGGCTTACGCCCTTGCGGCGCCCGCGCACGACAAGGTTTTCAACAACAGCGGCGACGTGTCGTTGCGAGAGCGGTTCGCCCGCTTTTTCAGCCGGGTCGGCGATAACCGGCGTGCTGCGCAATCGCGCGAGATCGTGGCGACGATCCGGGCCGAGATGCGGCCCGCCGAGAACATGGAGAACGGCGAAGTTGCGCGCGAGGGCCTGACGACGATCGGTGAGGTTCGCAGATTCAATCAGATGGGGGTTGCCGAGAATCGGCGCTGGGCGGGCTTTCACTATGCGCGGGCCAACGAGCCGCGCATGGCCGCGAGCCAGTATCTGAAGTCCGCCGCAAGTTTTGCCGGTGTGGGCGACCAGGTGATGGCGGCGCGAATGTACGCCAGTGCGCTCGAAAAAATGGCGACGTTCGATGTGTTTCCGAAAGTCGGCAACGTGCTTACCCAGGCGATCGAAGGATACAAAAGCGATGTCGACGGTGCGTCGCGGATCAGTGCACGTTGCGCCGACGCATTCGTTGCGCGCGGCCTCTACGTGAGCGCCGCAATGATCCACGAGCTCGCCGCCGAGGCGCTCGATGCGGTAGGGGCGGGGCCTGCGAGTACGCTTGCGACATCGCATCGCGAAATGGCGCGCACATATTTCGCGAGCGTCGGATTGTCGAGCGAGGACCGGGATTTTGCCGCGATGATCCGCACCGCGATCGACGCGAATCTCGAGGCACTGGCCTCGGACGACGGATTGCAGCGGCAAGGGTATGCCATTCGCTTCGAAGACAAGTGCGACTTCATCTCGGCGGAGGAATTCGACGTTCAGTCGCCGACCGAGTGGGTGTTGTTGCGCCGGGGCAAAGCCAGCGACGCCAAACACGTATATGACTTGATGACGGATGCGTCGCGGCAACGGCTGCTCGAGACCAAAAATAGCCGGCATCCCTACCGTCAGGATCCATTATCGGCGTCCGATTTCATCGACGATGTGGCCGCGCTCGACATGCTTTTGTCACCGGCGACGAAGGACCGCGCGTCGGCGGACGCGTCCGAGGACATCGAGTCGACCGATCTGTAACGCGTTGCAGCGCCCGCCCGGCCGACGCCGGGCGCGGCACGCCGGCCACCCTCCGAGAAGTGGCAGGCTGAGCGATTTGTGCACGCCGGTGAACCGGGGCAATGGGACACTGGCGTATCGCTATGCGTTGCAAGGTCGTGGGGGCGGGAAATGCGATGAATTCGGTGGCCCTGTTGTCGGTAAATCATTCGGCGATCCGGTGTCGAAGCGTCGACACGCCGGAGGAAGCACTGGCGTGCGCCATGCGCGAGTTCAAGCAGAGCGTGCATACCTGCTCACCGGGATCCGCAGCGCTTTACGAGGCCGGCGATCGGCTCGAGGGTGTGGCGAAAACCCTTGGATGGACAGTCATCAGGCGCTGCTTTCGCCCCGACGTGGATCGCGATCAGACGGTCACGCGGCTCGTGTTGAATCACTTCTCCACACTGCCCGGCGGACTTCAGTGCGCGCTGCACAATCGCAAACCTGACGAACTGGACGGGCACGCCGAGACATTGTTCGGGACGTTGTCGTCGAGCGTTCGCGACGAAATCGTTCGACGCTGGTCGCAGCCCTCGGAAACCTCGCTTTATCTGACCGAGGCGAAGCTTCTCGCCGTCGATCTTCCCGGGACGGGCTTCCGTTGCGCGATGATGGCGGGCGGACTGTCGCCTCGCGGCCTGAATCTGACGCAGCGCGAAGCGACGCAATTGCTTCTCGCGCGTGTCGAAGGAACCTCGGCGGGCACGACGTTGCTTCGCCTGCTGCCGGATATTTCGAAGACCCACGCCGCGCCCACTTACCATTTGCTCAGCGCCGTCATCGGCTCCGACGGCAGTCTGACGCCCGACCTTCATGCCGACGAGATCTACGTGCTCGCCGTCGGCGTGCACGATGCGGTGCGGCGTGAAAACCTGCGACTGGATTTCAGCGAAACGCTGGCGAGATTTTTCCATCGGATGGGGGACGCGCGTCGGGCCGGCGAGGCGCGTCAACGCGCGGCCACGATGGAGGGCGCGATCGCCATGCGCACGATACTTCGCATTGCCGGGGCCTCCGAAGGCCACCGCGCGCCCTTGGAAGACGATCTGCGCGTCCATCAGATCGGCGCCGGCAAGCAGCGGCAGTTGGCGGCGTTTCATTACGATTGCGCCGCGCAACCCCGACTGGCGGCGCAGGAATATCTCGCGTCCGCCAAACATTTCGCCGAAGCCGGGGAGCTTGCGATCGCGGCTTGTCTCTATGCGTCGGCAGCCGAAAAATTGGCGCAGATCGAGAGTTTCGCCGTGGTGAAACACGCGCTCGACGGCGCGGCCAGGAGTTACGGGGTCGATCACGATCCACTGTGCAGGATTTGCCGGCGCTGCGCCGAGGCGTTCGCCGCGCGGGGGCTCGCGCATAGCGAGGCCATGACACACCAACTGGCGGCGGCCTATCTGCGCGCGATTCGGCACCGGCATGGCGATAGCGACGTTCTGGCCGGGCACGAGGCGGTGCATCTGAGTCTCGCGCAGCGATATCTGGACGCCACGGCGCCGCGAATGAGGCAGGGGGCAACGCCTGCGCTGATCCGGGCGGCGATCGCGCAACACCTTGACGAACTGAGTTCGGCAGACGGCCTGAAGCTAAAAACCTGCGTCATTCATTTCGACGGCAGGTCCGATCCGTTCTCGTTCGACGAGTTCAATGAGTTCGGCGAGTTCAATGAGTTCGGCGAACATGCGCCACTGGAGTGGTTGCTGTTGCTGCGGGGGCACGGCAAAACCACCGGCAACGTCTACGAACTCATCACCGAGGGATCGCGGCGGCAACTGCTCGGCAGCCGACGTCGGCACCCGTATCTGGATCGGGCGATCGCGTCGACGGACTTCGTCGACGGTCTGGCGGCGCTCGATCTGTTGTTGTCGGAAACGCGTCAGGTCGTGACGCAAACCGGGGCGGGCATCGTCGAGGCGCCGCCTGTTGCCGGATCCGAGCGTTGATGCGAACCGAAAATGCCGGGAACCGTGGAGGCTCCCGGTGCAGGCTCAGCGGGCGCTGGCCTCGGCAACGCGTTGTGCGATGTGCGCCAGCGCTTCGTCGACCTGATCGATGAGGATCAGGCACAGATCGCCCGGTTGCAGACGGGCGAGCGCCTTGTCGATGGCGACGAACTCGCCGTCGATTTCTTCGACGTGGCTCGTGCGACGGGCATCGACCAGCCCTTCGCGCAGCAGCCGGATCACTTCGCCGTCTTCACGGCCGCGCTGGCATTGGTCCTGATAGAGCAGCACGTCGTCGAAGGCGTCGCCGAGGATCTCCGTCTGACGACGAATGTCCTCGTCGCGGCGGTCGCCTGCGCCCGAAATCACCACCGAACGGCGGCGCGCGGGCATGGTCTCGACCGCCTGCGTGAGGGCGGCGATGGCGTCGGGATTGTGGCCGTAGTCGGCGATCAGCGTCGCGCCCTTGTAATCGAAGACGTTGAAGCGGCCCGGCGCCGTGCCCGCGTCGTTCACGAATGTCGCCAGTCCGGCACGAATCGTCGCCGGATCGAGGTTCAACGCCCAGGCCGCGCCGATCGCCGCCATTGCGTTCTCGACCTGGAAGCCGATGGCGCCGTTGCGCGTGAGCGGAATCTCGGCGAGCGCGTAACGTGTCGCTTCGCTGCCATGGGACGTCACGATATGCGCGCCGTCGACATAGACCACCCGCTTGCCCTTGGCGCGATGCGTGGCGAGTACCGGATGGGCGGCGTCCACGGCGAAGTAGGTCACATCGCCCGGGCAGGCGTCCGCCATGCGCGCGACCATCGGGTCCGCAGCATTGAGAACCGCCATGCCGCGCGGCGACACATTGCGCACGATCACGCTCTTGAGTACGGCCAGATCCTCCACCGTGTGGATGTACGACAGTCCGAGGTGGTCGCCCATGCCGATGTTGGTCACGACGGCGACGTCGCAACGGTCGTATGCGAGACCTTCGCGCAGCAGTCCGCCGCGCGCCGTTTCGAACACCGCGGCGTCCACATCCGGGTGCATCAGCACATTGCGTGCGCTGCGCGGGCCGCTGCAATCGCCGGTGTCGATCCGCTCGCCGCTGATGTAGATGCCGTCGGTGCCCGTCATGCCCACACGCAACCCTTGTTGCGCGATGAGGTGAGCGATCAGGCGCACCGTGGTCGTCTTGCCGTTCGTGCCCGAGACGGCCACGAGGGGAATGCGACCGTCGTCACCGTCTTCGAACATGGTCGAGATGATGGCCTCGCCGACTGCGCGGCCCTTGCCGTAAGACGGCTGAAGGTGCATGCGAAGCCCCGGTGCCGCATTGACTTCCACGATGCCGCCGGCCTGATCCTCGAACGGTTTGATGACCGTTTCACACACGGCATCGACGCCGGCGATATCCAGGCCGACCTGCTGGGCCGCCGCGACGGCGCGGGCAGCAATTTCGGGATTAACGTCGTCCGTCACGTCGGTGGCCGTGCCCCCGGTGGACAGGTTGGCGTTGTTGCGCAGCACGATGCGCGCCCCCGCATTCGGCACCGAGTCGGCGTCCAGGCCCTGCTTGGCCAGCGTGGCGAGCGCGATGTCGTCAAAACGAATCTTGGTCAGCGACGTGGCATGGCCTTCGCCACGGCGCGGGTCGGCGTTCACGGCGTCGACCAGCTGACGCACGGTATGCACGCCGTCGCCGGTCACTTGCGGCGGATCGCGACGTGCAGCCGCCACCAGCTTGTTGCCGATGACCAGCAGACGGAAGTCGTGACCGGGAATGTAGCGCTCGATAATCACGTCGCGGCAGATCTCCTGGGCCGCCTCGAATGCCTTTTCGATCTCTTCGCGCGTGCGCAGACGCACGGCGACGCCTTTGCCCTGATTGCCGTCGCGGGGCTTGACCACGACCGGGGCGTCGATCTCCTGCACCAGCTTCCACGCGTCTTCGATGTCGCGCACCGTACCGCCGAGCGGCACCGGCACACCGGCGGCGTGCAGCAGCGTCTTTGTCAGATCCTTGTCCTGTGCGATCGACTCGGCCACCGCCGAGGTGCGGTCGGTCTCGGCTGCCTGAATGCGGCGCTGCTTGCTGCCCCAGCCGAACTGCACCATCGATCCTTCGGTCAGGCGACGGTACGGAATGCCGCGCGCGACGGCCGCATACACGATCGAGCCGGTCGACGGGCCGAGGCGCACGTCCTCGTCCAGATCGCGCAGGCGAAAGAGCGCATCGGCCAGATCGAACGGGCTGTCTTCGAGCGCGGCGTAAATGAGTTGCTGCGCGAGATCGAAGGCGAGGCGTCCGACCGGCTCCTCGCTGTACTGCACCACCACCTGGAACGTGCCCGGTTCGATGGTTTGCGTCGTATGGCTGAAAGTCACCGGGCAACCGGCGGCGGCTTGCAGGTGCAGCGCCGTGGTGGCCAGTGCGTCGGCCAGCGAGACAGAGCGCTCTTCGGCGTCGGGCGTGAGCGCGGGCAGCTCGGGGAAGCGGGCGCGCAGACGGGCTTCGAAACCGGCCAGATTGCCGATCGAATATTCCAGATCGGTGCACGTCACGATGGCCTCGATGGCGGTGTGACGGCTCCAGAGGTTCGGCCCGCGCAATGCGCGGATACGGGAGACTTCCATAAATTGCAATCCCTGTCTGTCCACTTCGCGTCCCTATATGTCTATATATGGCAGATGCTTGGCGAGAAAAACGACTGTGGCTTAGGTGTTTGGTGAAGATCTATATATAGCGACGGCGGCGGCAGACGTGTCTGCCGGACGCCGCGCTTCACTCATTTGGCGCGCACGTGCTCAGGCGGCAAGCCCGCCGAGCGTGCGCAGCGGCTGTCCCATCCACAGGTGCACCAGTTCGAGCATCGCGGCGGCACCGCCTTCGTCGGCCTGCAACACGAGCAGATCGCCGCTCGTCATGCGGTCCAGCGCCGCTTCGGCGGCAGTGCGGCGCTCGCCGGCGTCCGTCACCTGAACTTTGCGCTCGGCGGCGTCGATGCCCGCACGCAGTTGCGCGCGCGACTCGGCCGACTCGCGATGGCGTGCGATGCTCAGGTCGTCGCACAGCACCACGTGGTCGAACGTCTGCGCAAGCCGCTTGCCTTGCGCCTGAAGGTCCTCGTCCATGCGATCGGCGCCGGGGCCGTAGACCACCGTGCGACGCTCGGCGGGCACGGTGGCGAGCGCGGCGGCCAGCGCGGCGAGCGCCGGTGCGTTGTGGGCGTCGTCGACGATCACGGTCGCGCCTTGTTTTTCGAACAGCGTAAAGCGGCCCGGGGCATCGACCTGACCGACGTCGAAGGTGGTCACGCCGGCGCGCAGAATGTCCAGCGCCACACCCATCGACCATGCGGCCGCCACGGCGGCGAGCACGTTTTCGACCTGGAAGCCGACGCGGCCCGCGTAGGTCAGGGGCATGTTGGCCGTCGCGCCGATGCCGGTTTCTTCCGCACCGGTCGCGAGCATCACCTGACCGTTACGCACGAATACGGCGCGCTTGCCGGCGGCGCGATGCGCCACGATGGCCGGCAGTTGTTCGTCCAGCCCGAAGAAGATCACGTCGCCGTCGCACAGCTCGGCCATTTCCACGACCAGCGGGTCGCGGGCATTGAGCACGGCCACGCCGTCGGGCAGCACCACGTCCACCTGCGTGCGCAGCACGCTGAACATGCGGTCGACATCTTCTACGAAGTACTGGCCCAGATGGTCCGGGCGATCGATGTTCGTCACGATGCCGACCTGGCAGCGGTCGTAGGCAAGGCCCTCGGACAGAATCGCGGTGCTGTCGTTTTCGAAGACGGCGGCGGTCACGCCGGCGTTCATCAGCACGCGGTTCGCGGCGTCCCAGTTGGCGCGATCGCCGCCTTGCACCAGACGCTTGCCGAGGAACAGGCCGTCGCTGCACGCGAGGCCGGTATGCTCGCCCGCCAGTTGCAGCAAATGGGTGAGCAGACGCGCCGTTACGGTCTTGCCGTTCGTGCCGGTAATGCCGACGATCGGAATGCGGCCGGCGTCGCCATCGGGGAACAGATGATCGACGATGGCACGGCCGACCGGACGCGGTGCGCCGTCGGCCGGCTTCAGGTGCATCAGCAGGCCGGGGCCGGCGTTGACTTCCACGATGGCGCCGCGTTGCTCTGCGAGCGGCCGGGAGATGTCTTGCGCCACCAGATCGACGCCGGCGATGTCCAGACCCACGATGCGGGCGGCAAGCGATGCATGCGCCGCCACGCTCGGGTGCACGCGGTCGGTCACGTCGAAGGCGACATTGCCGTTGCGCTGGATCAGCACGTTCTTGCCTTCGGGCGGCACGGAGTCGGCGTCGAAGCCCTGACGCTTGAGTTCGAGGCGGGCCGACGAGTCGATTCGCACGCGGTTGAGCGGCTGGTCTTCCGCGCTGCCGCGACGCGGATCGCTGTTGATTTGCAACTCGATCAGTTCGGAGACGGTATGTTGGCCGTCGCCCACGACACAGGCCATTTCGCCCATCGCGGCGGCCACGACGCGTCCGCCCACGACCAGCAGACGGTGCTCCAGGCCCGGCACGAAGCGCTCGACGATCACGCCGTTGCCTTCTTCGAGCGCCACGCCGAACGCGGTCGTGACCTCGTCGCGCGTGGTGAGATTGATGAACACGCCACGGCCATGGTTGCCGTCGTACGGCTTGACGACCACGGGCAGGCCGATATCTTGGGCGGCTTCCCAGGCGTCGTCGGCGCTGGAGACCAGACGGCCTTCCGGCACGGGCACACCGCACGATTCGAGCAGTTGCTTGGTCAGATCCTTGTCGCGCGAGATGCTCTCGGCGATGGCGGGGGTGCGGTCCGTCTCGGCGGTCCAGATGCGACGGGCGGCAGCGCCGTAGCCCAGTTGCACCAGATTGCCGTCGGACAGACGCAAATGCGGGATGTCGCGGTCGTCGGCGGCGTCGACGATACACGCCGTGCTCGGGCCGAGACAGTGTTTGTCGACCAGCCCGCGCAGGGATTCCACGGCGGCCTCGACATCGTATGGACGATCTTCGATGGCAGCCATGACCAGATCGCGGGCCGCAAACAGCGCTGCGCGGGTCACGTCTTCATGCCAGGCGCGCACGATCACCTTGTACACGCCGGTGATCGGGGTCTCGCGGGCCTTGCCGAAGCCGCCGGGCATGCCGGCGAGGTTCTGGAGTTCGAGCGTGACATGCTCGAGAATGTGGCCCGGCCACGTGCCTTCGCGCAGACGCTGGAGGAAGCCGCCGCGCTCGCCGATGCTGCAACGGTGCTCGATGAGGGTGGGCAGCCACTCGGACAGTCGCTCGGGGAACCCCGGGATCTTATTGGACGGGAACGCTTCCAGTTCGCCGATATCGACCCATGCCTCAAGCACTGGCCGATATGTCCACATATTCGGTCCGCGCAGCGACAGGACATCGAAAATCTCAATGTCTTTCTTTTTCATCTAAGGCTTTAATTCACGCGTCAGGGCTGGTACGAGAAAGCCGGCGAGGCCAATTGGGGGCGGCACAGCCGGTCGCGCTTTTACAGTTAACTGGATGCTTAACGCAAAAATTCCGTAAACGGTTGACAGGCGCAACAATATTTCCATGTTGCACCGTGTCATGCGGGAACTCTGTGTCGCAAAAAGCGTCGCTGTGGTTATACTTGCGGCAATTTTGCGGACCTGACAGGGAAAGTCCGCGTCGATTTTTCTCCGTTTGCTCGATGTCCGCCCCTTGAGGACACGTCTGCCGCATCAATGACTGACACCTCCGCTCAAGCGGCGTCACCCGCCGCCCCATCGACAGATGTTTCCGCCGCCGCGTCTGTGGCTGCCACGCCGGCCCGCAGTGCCGCCGCCGAATCCTGGTACCTCGATCTCACCGCCCAACTCGCCGAAGGCGAGACGGTGCTGGCCTGGCTTACCGTCGATCTGGATGCGCAATTGCATTTCGCGCGGGGGGTGGTCGTCGCGACCGACCGTCGTGTCATCGCCCGTGAAGCACGCCGCGACACGCCCTCGGGGGCCTGGCATTCGTGGGCGTACCGGGCCGACCTGACGCTCGCGCACACGGACCACGCGGGCGTCGGCTCGCTGGAGTTGTGCGACGCCACCCGAAAGCTCGCCAACTGGCGCTACACGCTCGGCCAGAATCCTGCGGCGCTGACGCTGATGGACACGATCGTGCGCCAGCGTGACGCGCTCGTCGCCGGCCATGCCGCAAGCCACGAGCCGGAAGATGCCGGGGTTTGCCCGATTTGTCAGGCGGAGTTGCCGACGGGGGCCGAAGAGTGCCCGCAATGCAATCCGGAAGCAGAAGCCCCGCCGTCGACGTGGGCATTGCTCAGATTGTGGCGCTTCGCGCGTCCGTATCGCTTTCAGTTATTGGCCGGTTTCCTGCTGACGCTTTGTGCCACGGGGGCCACGCTGATCCCGCCGTATCTGACGATGCCGCTCATGGACAACGTGCTGATCCCATTCCAGAACGGCAAGCCCATCGATTACCACCTGGTGGGAATGTATTTGTCGGGCTTGATGGGCGCGGGGCTTGTGGCCTGGGTGCTGGGCTGGGCGCGCACCTATTTGCTCGCCAAGGTGTCGGAGCGTATCGGGGCGGATTTGCGCACGGCGACTTATTCGCACCTGCTGCGCCTGTCGCTGGAGTACTTCGGCGGCAAGCGTACGGGCGACCTGATGGCGCGCATCGGTTCGGAGAGCGATCGTATATGCGTCTTTCTCTCGCTGCATTTGCTGGACTTCGCGACCGACGTGCTGATGATCGTGATGACGGCGGTCATTCTCGTATCGATCAACCCGTGGCTGGCAGTCGTCACGCTGGTGCCGCTGCCGTTCATCGCGTGGCTGATTCATCTGGTGCGCGATCGGCTGCGTCACGGCTTCGAGAAGGTCGACCGCATCTGGTCGGAAATCACCAACGTGCTGGCCGATACGATTCCGGGCATTCGCGTGGTCAAGGCGTTCGCGCAGGAGAATCGGGAGGTGGCGCGCTTCAAGGAGGCGAACCGTCACAACCTGGTGATCAACGACCGCGTGAACAAGGTCTGGTCGCTGTTCTCGCCGACGGTCACGTTCCTCACGGAAGTCGGCCTGCTGGTTGTCTGGATCTTCGGTATCTGGCAAGTCTCGAAGCATGAGATCACGGTCGGCGTGCTCGCCGCGTTCCTCACGTACATCAGCCGTTTCTACACGCGTCTCGATTCGATGAGCCGCATCGTCTCCGTGACGCAGAAAGCCGCCGCCGGCGCGAAGCGCATTTTCGATATTCTCGATCACGTCTCGAACGTGCCTGAGCCGGTCAATCCGGTGCATCTGAAGGAAGTGAAGGGCGCCATCGATCTGCGCGACATCGGTTTTCGCTACGGCAACCGCGCCGTGATCCGGGGGATGGATCTGCGCATCGCGCCGGGCGAGATGATCGGTCTGGTCGGTCACAGCGGCTCGGGCAAGAGCACGCTCGTGAACCTGATCTGCCGCTTCTACGATGTGGCCGAAGGCTCGATTCAGATCGACGGCGTAGACATCCGTGCGCTGCCGGTCTCGGACTTCCGCCGCAACGTCGGTCTGGTGTTGCAGGAGCCGTTCCTGTTCTTCGGCACGATTGCGGACAACATCGCCTACGGCAAGCCGAATGCGACGCGCGCGGAGATCGTCGCCGCGGCGCGCGCGGCCCACGCCCACGAGTTCATTCTGCGGTTGCCGCACGGTTACGACTCGCTTGTCGGCGAGCGTGGTCAGGCGCTCTCGGGCGGTGAGCGTCAGCGCATTTCGATTGCGCGTGCCTTGCTGATCGATCCGAGAATTCTGATTCTGGACGAAGCGACGTCGTCGGTGGATACCGCGACGGAGAAGGAAATTCAGAAGGCGCTCGACAACCTCGTCAAGGGCCGCACGACGATTGCCATCGCGCACCGTCTCTCGACGCTGCGCAAGGCCGACCGGCTCGTGGTGCTCGATCGCGGCAAGATCGTCGAAGTGGGCAACCACGACGAACTGATCGCACGTGAAGGCGCGTACTACAAGCTTTATCAGGCGCAGCAGCGCAACGTCGATACGGATATCGACGCGGTCGTCGAGTCGGCCGAAGCTGCCGCGACGGTCGCCGCCGTCACCGCCGCGCCTGCCCAGCCGCTCTCCGTCAACTAATCGTCAACCGCACCATTCGCGAAGCTACTTATGCAGATCGATTTCACCCTGTCGCGCAACGCCTTCGGACGTCTGGTGCTGACCGACGCCGAGGGCGTCGCCCATGAAGGCGTCGTGCCGGTGCGCGCGTTCCCGATCGCCGCACCCCAGGAGGGGCTCGCGCTCGTGAGCACCGAAGGCCGGGAACTGGTCTGGCTCGATTCGCTCGATGCATTGCCGTCGGCCATGCGCGCGCTCGTGCACGACGAACTGGCCGCCCGTGAATTCATGCCGGAGGTGCTGCGCATCAAGGGGGTGTCGACGTTCGCCACGCCCAGCAAATGGACCGTCGAGACGAATCGCGGCGAGGCGTCGTTCGTGCTGCGCGGCGAAGAAGACATTCGACGTCTGGGTGCGCACACGCTGCTCATTACCGACAACCACGGCATCCACTTCCTGATTCGCGACACGGGCACGCTGGACAAGCCCAGCCGGAAGATTCTCGACCGCTTCCTCTGACGTCTTTCGAAGGCGTTTTGCACGATTGGCGTGACCGCACTTCGCCGTACCTCCCGGCGCTGGTAAAATCCGTGCTTTTGATTTTGCGGTGATGCCGATGTGGTTCAAGAATCTTCAGTTGCACCGAATTCCTGCCGGTTGGTCCATGAGCGTCGCGCAAATGGAAGAGGCGCTCGAAAAGCACGCCTTCCGTGAGGGCGGCAGCCTCGAAATGCAGGTGCAGGGCTGGGCACCGCCGCGCGAAGGCGGTGAACTCGTGCACAGCATCAATCGTCAGTTCCTGCTCGCCTATCGCGCCGAGAAGAAGCTGCTGCCGACGACCGTCGTCAATCAGGTGACGCGGGCCAAGGCCGCCGAACTCGAGGAGCAGCAGGGCTTCAAGCCGGGCCGCAAGCAAATGCGCGAGCTCAAGGAGCAAGTCACCGACGAGCTGCTGCCGCGCGCGTTCGGCATTCGTCGCGATACGCGTGTGTGGATCGATCCGGTCAATCGCTGGCTGGTGATCGATGCTGCGTCGCCGGCGAAGGCCGACGAAGTGCGCAGCCTGCTGCTCAAGACGCTGGACATCATGCTGGAGAACGTCGAGCTCAACGAAGCGCCGGTGGCCGTGATGACGTCATGGCTTGCCGGCAACGACGCCCCCGCCGGTTTCACCGTCGATCAGGACGTCGAACTGCGCTCGAACACCGATGAAAAGGCGGCGGTGCGCTATGTGGCGCATCCGCTCGACGGTGCGGACGTGCGCCAGCACATCGAGGCCGGCAAGCGCTGCACGAAGCTGGCGATGACGTGGAACGACCGCATCTCGTTCGTCCTGACCGACGCCTTCATCATCAAGCGCGTGACGCCGCTCGACATCATCAAGGACGCCGCCGACCCGACTGCCGAAGGCGAAGCCGAGAAGTTCGACGCGGATGTGGCGCTCATGACCGGCGAACTCGCCCGCATGCTCGACGATCTGGTCGAAGCCGTGGGCGGTGAGCGCCAGATGGACAAGGCGGCCTGACGCCCGCCCGCGACCTGTTTCGCCGACACACGGAACGCCGCGACGCCCGGGCAGGGCGCCGCGGCGTTTTTTTACGATTGCGCGGACGGATCGATCAGGTAGACGCCTTGCGTCAACGCCTGCTTGACGGCGCGGGTCCGCTCGTCGACGCTCACTTCCAGCTCACCCGCCTCGATGGCGTCGTATGCCTGACGCACCACGTCCGACGGCGCGGCTTTTTCCACGTCGAAGCCGCTCGTCAGGTCGGTGTCGATGTAACCCGCATGCAAGCCCACCACCTGAGTGTTCTGTGCGCGAAGCTCGTGACGCACGCCATTGGTCAGCGACCATGCGGCCGACTTCGTGATCGAATATTCAGGGATCACGCGCGAGTTGACCCAGCTCACGATGGACAGCACGTTGAGCAGTGCGCCGCCCCCATTGCGGCCGAGGATCGGGGCGAACGCCTGGGTCATGGCGAGCACGCCGAACAGGTTGGTCTCCAGCGTCTCGCGCAGCAGTTGCGCCGCGCCCGGGCGAGTCAGTCCTTCGGACACGCGGGCAATGCCGGCGTTGTTGATGAGCAGCGTCACGTCGCCGGCCAGTTCCGCGGCCGCGGCCACGTCGTGCGGATTGTTGACGTCGAGCTTGACCGGAACGACGCCCGGCAACGTCACCTTGGACGGATCGCGCGATCCGGCGTAGACCTTCTTCGCGCCGAGGGCCAGCGCCTGCTTTGCGAATTCGAGTCCCAGGCCACGGTTTGCACCGGTAATGAATACGACGGCATCTTTGATCTTCATTTCACTGCTCCAGCAAGGTAAGTGGGCCGAATCGACCATGGAAACGACCGGCGAATTCGGTTACAGTTCTTGACAATGGTGGTCGCCATCGTCAATTTGAGCGCATTGTGCAAACGGAGAGCGAATTTGTCAATGGTGATCGACATTGTCTTTTTCGATGAGGTCGATAGCGGCGATGCGTCGGCTATGGGTCAAGGAGCAGGAAAATGGGAATTTCAAGAGAGCAGGCGGCGGAGAACCGGGAGGCGATCGTCAGTGCGGCCGATCGGTTGTTTCGCGAGCGAGGCGTCGATGCCGTCGGGCTGACGGCGCTGATGAAGGAGGCGGGTTTCACGCAGGGTGGCTTCTACAACCACTTCAAGTCGAAGGACGCGCTCGTCGCCGCCGTCATGGCGCGGGCGATCGAGGCGAACAACGGACGCCTCGCGCAGAGCGCCGCGGCAGTGGCCTCAGGCGAGCCGGCGAAGGCCGGCGCGAACAGGTATCTGTCGACGGCACATCGGGACGATGTGGCGTGCGGCTGCCCGATGGCCGGGTTCGCGGGGGACGTGTCGCGTATCGGTGGCGAGGCGCAGGCGTTTTACGCAAAAGGGCTGGCGGACTCGCTCGAACACATGACCGCAGCAGGTATGGCGCAGGGGCTGACGCACGAGCAGGCGCATCGACGCGCCATGGCGCGATTCGCGCAGATGGTCGGCTCGCTCGTGCTTTCGCGCGCCGTGGTGAGCGCCGACCCGGCGCTGTCGGAGGCATTACTGGCGGCGGGGCGTGAGGCGCTGAACGAGGCCCATAGCGAGGTCCATAACGAAGCCGATAACGAAGCCGATAACGAAGCCGATCAGCGCGCCGCGACCGACTGACGGGATGTCGTGAGGCGCGGCGGCCGGTCAGTCCTGCGGCCAGCGCCACGTGGCACGAAGGCTGTCGCGCAGGAACTCGACGAACATGCGCGTGCGCGGCGCCAGATGGCGGCTGTGCGGGTATACGGCATGCAGCGGCGCCGCCGGAATCCGCAGGTCGGGCAGCACGCGTGCGAGGCGGCCTGCCTGAATATCGTCGCCGACATCCCAGATCGATTTCTGCGTGATGCCCGCGCCATGCAACGCGAGTTCATGGGCCGTATCCCCGTCGTCGACGACATAAGTATCGGGGACTTGCACGCGAAATGTTTCGGATTGCGATACAAATCGCCAATCGCCGTGAGGCGCGTTGCCGAACAGAATGCAATCGTGACGGCGCAGGTCTCCCACATCGTGGGGCGTACCGCGCCGCGCCAGATAAGCGTGGGAGGCGACCAGCACGCGATAGTTCGGCGCAAGTTCCTGCGCGATGAGACTGGAGTCGGGCAGGGCGCCCACGCGGATGGCGACATCGATGCCGTGGGCAACGAGATCGACCCACAGGTCGCTCAGCGACAGATGCACCCTCACGTCGGGATGCTGTTCGCGAAATGCGACAAGCAGCGGGGTGAGATGGCGACGCCCGAACGCGCGTGGCGCGCTGATGCGAAGCACGCCGCCAACGGTGCCTGCCTGTCGCGTCATCAACCGTTCAGTCTCGGCGATTTCCGCCAGAATTCGCTGGCAACACGCATGGAAGACCTGTCCTTCCTCGGTGAGCGCCTGTTTGCGCGTGGTGCGATTGAGCAGGCGTACACCGAGCCGCTGTTCGAGCAGGCCGAGGCGTTTGCTCACGACCGCCAGCGACAATCCCAGCTCGCGCGCGGCGCCCGACATGCTGCCCGTCGCGACCACCCGGTCGAAGAGGGTAAGGTCCAGCGTCTGATCGATCATCGGGATGCAATTCTCAATAAATTGAAGAGAGTCATTCAGTTTTTTGGGGGATTATCGTCTTCGAGGATGAGGATCACAATAGCTTCATGACATCGCCGGTGGCCCGGGGGTGTCGCGGTTTTCCGATCCTCCTCCCCATTTCCGGAGTCACATCATGTTCAATTTCGAAGGTCAGCGCGTGCTCGTCATCGGCGGCAGTTCCGGCATCGGCCGTGCGGCGGCGCAAGCGTTCGCCAACGCCGGCGCGACCGTCACGATCGCCTCGCGCAATCAGGCAAAGCTCGACGACGCGCTCGCCACCATCGGCAGCACCGCACGTGCAGTCGTGCTCGATACCGGCGACGTAGCGGCCGTCGAACGCTTCTTCGCGGCGCATGCGCCGTGGCAGCACGTTGTGATCTCCGCAGCGCAGACGCCCACGGGGCAAGTGCGCAAGTTGTCTCTGGAAGACGCCCATGCGGCGTTCAACAGCAAGTTCTGGGGGACGTATCACGTCGCCAAATTCGCGCGTATTGAAGATGGGGGGTCGCTCACGTTGACGTCGGGCTACCTGAGCGTGCGACCGAATACGTCGTCGGTCGTGCAGGGCGCGATCAATGCCGCCGTCGAAGCGCTCGGACGCGGGCTGGCGCTGGAGCTCTCGCCGGTACGGGTCAATACGGTGTCGCCGGGCCTGACGGCGACGCCGCTGTGGAACAAATTGTCCGAAGCGGACCGCGAGGCGATGTATCGCAATGCGGCAGAGCGGCTCCCCGCACGCCGCGTCGTGGCGGCCGAAGACGTCGCGAACAGCATTCTCTATCTCGCCGGCACCCCCAGCGCGACAGGGTCGACCGTGCTGATCGACGCCGGCGGCGCGATCGCCTGAGGCCACACATCGGCAACGGAAATCCTGAACGATGCTGCGTCGCGGCATCTTTCAGGGTCCCGATCCGGCGTACACGTTGCCGTCATATAAACGCGGTATACCCGAATCACTTTCGGGTACCTATTTCGATAGGGATTGCCTAGAATGAAATCGTGCCATCCCGCCATATCGAAGTTAGGAGGCCGCTATGCTGACAGGGAGCTTGATTGGGATGTTGGTGATTGCGCTGGTCGTGGGCGCTGCCGTCGCCTGGCTGGCAGATCGCAACTGGTGCCGGGAGCACCCGGCGGCGCGTCATACGTGGCGTCGCCATCGTCGTGACGTTCGACACGGTTGAGTTCGCGCCGACCGGTCGACCAATGAAAAGCCCGCCTTCCGGCGGGCTTTTTTGCGACTAAGACACCTTAAACAACTGGCTGGGCGCTCAGGCAACGGCCTGAAGGAAGTACTTGCCTTGGACGGTCAGACGCGGCGTCTTCTTCCCCGCTTCCAACTCTTCCCACTCGATCAGTTTGCTTTCGAGCAACGATTCGAGGTCCAGGCGATTCAGCTCCACTTGCTCCGGAGCATCCTTGACCAGCATCAGGGTGGCAAATTCATGATGACTCAGCATCTTCGTCTCCCGGTTTGCGGTTCCACAGGGGGGTCCCTCGTCAGGGACTTTAAGGATAGGTCACGAAAAAGACGCTTGCGCGACAAAATTCGTACTTTCGATGCTGCTGCGCAGCACTTCTCGTAGTGGACTTTCCCACGTGCAGAATAGGCTTGGCAGATGACATGGGCATGTCAATCGTCTAGCATTTCGCACCGCATTCAGCGTATACAAAATGCATTGATATATTGCGATGCAGCAATTGCAATATTTGCGCGATTTGTAGTGATGCCCCGCTTATTACCGGTTTGCTGGGAGCGAAGGGGCGGTAGAATGGCCCAATTTGCCAGCAATTCGCGCACACCAACCTGACATGCCGCAAAAGAAAACGCCGTACTTCGAGTTACGCAGCGGTGCCGTAGATACCCTGCATTTCGTTGTCAAGACGCCTGAACTGGAGACCTTGCGCACCGAGTTGGCGCAACGTTTCGAAGCGACCCCGGAGTTTTTTGCTGGCGACACGGTCGCGATCGACGTGCGGCGTCTGGCCGGCGACGAACGCGTTGCCGTGCCGGCGTTGGCCGAAATGCTGGCCGAATTCCGCATGAAACCGATCGGCGTGGTGGCCAACACCGAGCAGGCCGATTGGGCGGTGGTGGCGGGGCTGCCGCGTCTGGATAGCCAGGAGCGGCACGAGCGCCGCGCGCCGCGCGCCGGGCGAGAAGGACGCGAAGGACGCGAAGGACGCGAAGGGGGCGAAGGCGAAGGACGTGCCGAGTCGGGGCACGCAGCGCCGGCGCCGGCCGTGCCCGAGGTGTCTGCCATCCCCTCGACGATCATCGACAAGCCGTTGCGTTCGGGCCAGCAGGTCTACGCGAAGGGTGATCTGATCATCCTCGATCTCGTCAGTTATGGAGCCGAGGTGATCGCGGAAGGTAATATTCACATTTATGCGCCGCTGCGGGGGCGGGCACTGGCAGGCGTGAAGGGCAAGCTCGACGCGCGCATCTTCTGCACCTGTCTGGAGCCTGAGCTGATTTCCATCGCCGGTATTTACCGGACTGGCGAACATGCGCTGCCGCCCGATGTTCAGGGCCGGTCGGTGCAGGTGCGGCTGGTAGACGACAAACTGATTTTCGAGCCCCTCGGGCTCAAATGATTCGTAGCTAATTTCATCCTCAAGTTTGGGAAGGCATCGACAGATGGCAAAAGTGATTGTGGTGACCTCTGGCAAGGGTGGTGTCGGCAAGACGACGACCAGCGCCAGCTTTTCCGCCGGCCTCGCCTTGCAGGGGCACAAGACGGCAGTCATCGATTTCGACGTCGGCCTGCGCAATCTCGATCTCATCATGGGTTGCGAGCGCCGCGTGGTGTACGACCTGATCAACGTGATTCAGGGCGAAGCGAATCTCAATCAGGCGCTCATCAAGGACAAGTCCTGCGAGAACCTGTTCATCCTGCCCGCCTCGCAAACGCGTGACAAAGATGCGCTCACGCAAGCCGGCGTGGAGAAGGTCATCAAGGACCTGGCCGACATGGGTTTCGAATACATCGTGTGCGATTCGCCGGCCGGTATCGAGTCCGGCGCGCTGCTCGCGATGCACTTCGCCGACGAAGCGCTCGTGGTGACGAACCCCGAAGTGTCGTCGGTGCGCGATTCGGATCGCATTCTCGGCATTCTGTCGTCGAAGACGAAGCGTGCCATCGAAGGCAGCGAGCCGATCAAGGAGCATCTGCTCATCACCCGCTACAACCCGAAGCGTGTGAACGATGGTCAGATGCTGTCGCTGGAAGACATTCAGGAAATTCTGCGAATCAAGCTCATCGGCGTGATTCCGGAGTCGGAGTCGGTGCTTCATGCCTCGAACCAGGGTACGCCCGCCATTCATCTGGATGGCACGGACGTGGCCGACGCGTATCGCGACGTGGTGAGCCGATTCAAGGGCGAAGACAAGCCCATGCGCTTTACCGACTATCAAAAGCCGGGCCTGTTGCAGCGCATTTTCGGCTCGAAGTAAGGAGCGCCCATGTCCTTCCTGTCTTTCCTCCTGGGGGAGAAGAAAAAGACCGCCGCCGTTGCCAAAGAGCGCCTGCAGATCATTCTGGCGCACGAACGCGCGGGCTCGTCGCCGCCGGCCGATTACCTGCCGGCACTGCAACGCGAGCTGGTCGCCGTCATCTCCAAGTACGTGAAAATCGCACAAGACGACATCAAGGTCAGCGTCGAGCATCAGGACAACCTGGAAGTGCTCGAAGTGAAGATCGAGCTGCCGCAGACCTGATCGGGTTGTCTCACCGGCAGGCGCCGTGAGGCGTGGCCGGTGGTTGTAGCCGGTGATGGTAGCCGGATGTGCGAATACGCGAAAGCCCGCCGCCCTCGTGAAAGGGTGGCGGGCTTTCGTCGTGGTTTTTCCTCCGTGTGTCTACGCGCCGCTCAGAACTTGTAGTCCGGGTTTCGGGGATCGAAGGTCGTGTCCGTCCACTGTTCCTTGCGAACTTTCTCGAAGCGCATTTCCTCGATCTTCTGGCCGGACGCGTCCCACGCCTCGATGCCTCGCGGCCTGCCCGTCTTCAGGTCGAGCAGCACGCGTGACTTGCTGGCGTAGTGTTGCGGCGGTCCCGATGGGGCATCCCAATCCAACGCCAGCACGCGAACGCCATTCACTTCGGATACCGATGTATTTGTCGGTTTGCCGGTAAGCCCGGCGGCGCGAAAGCTCCTGCCGTCGTGCGCGATTTGCTCTGCGATGAAACCGAATCCCAGATCACGCACGGTGTGGTTCGATTGCGAGCGCGCGAGCGTGCCGTCGATGCTGCTCCAGATCGACGTGAAGCCGAGAATGCCGCCGAGATGACCGTACATCTCCTTTGGCCGTTTCGTTTCGTCGTAGAGGATCTCCTGTCCCGCATGCGCACCGTCGGGCAGCCACTTCGCGTAGATTTGCCGTGGACTTTCGCGAATCTTCACGAGCATGCGATCCGGCGTCGTTTGCCACTGACCGTTGATGCGTTCGTGGCGCGTGAGCTCGTATTGGTACTCGGGCAGGGCGGCGGACTCGGCCTTCAGAAAGTGCACGAGGGCGTCCGGCTGGATCGCCTGCATGCGGGCAACGATCCCGTCGTCGCTCATCTTCGCCAGTTCGCCGCTCTTGATCGTGCGCGAGAGCCACTGTGTTTGCGCAGCGACAGGCAACGCGGCGAGTTTGGCGATGTCGGCATCGGGCGTCGTCGCCCCGGCGGGGCGGCTGGCCGGGGTGTCTGCCGGGTTGATGGCGCCGGTGGCGTCGGTGGCGTTGGTGCCGCTGCTGTGGGCATTGGTTTTGGCGAGGCCATGGGGCGCGCCCAATGCCCCGGCAACGAGCACGACCGGTAAGAGCGCCTGCTTGAACCCTGACCGGAGCCTTGCCGTTAGCCTGAGTCGGCATGTCGTGCGGCGGATGTCGTGCGCACGTTGACGCGCGCGGCGATGCGCAGGCGCCGATGAGCGGAGGGGCATGAGGCTATCTCCCTGAGGACGGCGCAGGTGCGGCGCTCGCCGGGGCCGGGTCGCGAAGCTCCCGCCGGAGGATCTTGCCGACGGTCGTCTTGGGCAGTTCGCCCCGACGGAATTCGATGATGCGCGGCACCTTGTAGCCGGTCAGGTGTTTGCGGCAGTGCGCGGCCATCTCCTCGGCACTCAGTTGCGGATCCTTTGCGACCACGACGAGCTTCACGCGCTCGCCCGCCACCGGATCCGGCACCCCGACGACCGCCGCCTCGCGCACGCCCGGGTGCAGCATCACCACGTCTTCGATCTCGTTCGGATAGACATTGAAACCCGATACCAGAATCATGTCCTTCTTACGGTCGATCAGCCGGACGTAGCCGCGTTCGTCCATGATGCCGACGTCGCCCGTGAGCAGCCAGCCGTCGGCGTCGAACGTTTTGGCCGTTTCCTCGGGGCGGTTCCAGTAGCCGCGCATGACCTGAGGGCCGCGCACGCACAGCTCGCCCGGCTCGCCGATCGGCGCCCACGTGCCGTCGTCGCGCTTGAAACGCACGTCGGTCGACGGTGCGGGCAGGCCGATGGAGCCGGTGAAGTCGAAGGCGTCCATGTGCGCGATGTCGACGGGGTTCATCGTCACGATCGGCGAGCATTCGGTCAGGCCGTAGCCTTCGATGATCGGCTTACCCGTGACTTGCTTCCAGCGCTCGGCAATGGCGCGTTGCGTCGCCATACCGCCCGCGAGCGAGAGCTTGAGTTTCGAGAAGTCGCGCGCGCAGAAGTCGGGGTTGTCGAGCAAGCCGTTGAATAGCGTGTTGACCCCTGTCACGCCCGTGAAGGTTTCGTTACGGATGATGTAGACGACCTTTTTCACGTCGCGGGGATTCGCGATCAGGATGTTGCGTCCGCCAAGGCTCATGAACACCAGACAGTTCAGCGTGAGCGAGAGGATGTGATACATGGGCAGCAACGACAGATTCACCTCGATATCGCCGTCCAGCTGATCGGCCGCCCAGGCCTCCGTTTGCAGCAGATTCGCCAGCACGTTGCCGTGCGAGAGCATGGCGCCTTTGGCGACACCGGTCGTGCCGCCGGTGTATTGAAGGAAGGCGAGGTCTTCGCGCACGAGCGGCGCCGGCGTGGCCTGGCGTCGGGCGCCTTCGGTCAGCGCCCGGCGCAGCGGTATCGCTTGCGGCAGATGATAGGCCGGGACCTGCTTTGCGATGTGACGCATGAGGAAGTTGACGGCGCGCCCCTTCGCGTTCACGCCCGGGCCCAGCAGATCGCCGATCTGGGTGACGAGCACGTTGCGCACGGGCGTGCCGTCGATGGCGTCCTGCAACGTCCTGGCGAAGTTTTCGAAGACGACGATCGTCTGCGCGCCGCTGTCGTTCAACTGGTGCTTCAATTCGCGCGCGGTGTACAGCGGGTTGACGTTGACCACGACGGCGCCGGCGATGAGCGTGCCGAACAGGCAGATCGGGTACTGGAAGCAGTTGGGCATCATCAGTGCGACGCGCTCGCCCTTTTGCACCCCTTGCGCTTGCAGCCACGCCGCGAAGGCGTAAGCCTGACGGGACACCTCGGCGTAGGTCATTTCGCTGCCCAGACTCACGAACGCGATGCGCTCGCGATATTTTTCGATCCATTCGTCGAAGGCCTGCACGAGCGAGGTATAGCGATTTACGTCGATGTCGGCGGGAACGCCGGGAGGGTAGGCTTTTAGCCACACGCGTTCCTGCTGGACGGCTTGATCCATCGTAGTCTCCGTTGAGTATGTCAGCACTTTTTTGTTCGCCGCGACTCGCAAACGATGTCAACCGTTGTGGCCGATCTTCCGTCGGCTCGCATCGCTTCGCGTGGCGGCGCTTTTTTCACTACCCCTGTGTGGTGTTGCCCGAATTCGAATTCGATGAGGCGCGATGCGCGATTTGCGCCTTATTGCGTTGTTATTGTTGTTGTTGTTGTTGTTGTTGTGCTGTCGCTGGTGCGACGCACTTGGGGTTCGGCGCCGTTGGTTTACCGCTCCAGCATTGCCACCACGCCCTGACCGCCGGCGGCGCAGATGGAGATGAGGCCGCGACCGCCGCCGCGCTGGGCGAGCAGTTTCGCAAGCGTGGCGAGAATGCGTGCGCCGGTTGCCGCGAAGGGGTGTCCACAAGCGAGCGAACTGCCGTTCACGTTCAGACGCTGGCGGTCGATACTGCCCAGCGGCGCGGCCAGTCCGAGTCTGTCGCGGCAATACGCGGGATCCTCCCACGCCTTCAATGTGCAAAGCACCTGCGCGGCGAACGCCTCGTGAATTTCGTAGAAATCGAAGTCCTGCAACGTGAGGCCGGCTTGCGCGAGCATGCGCGGCACCGCATAGGCCGGAGCCATCAGCAGACCTTCGCGCTGCGACTCGTCCGGATTGAAGAAGTCGACGGCGGCCGTTTGCGAGTACGTCAGGTAGGCGAGCACCGGCACGTCGTGCGCGTTCGCCCAGTCTTCGCTCGCGAGCAACACGCACGACGCGCCATCGGTCAACGGTGTCGAATTGCCCGCTGTGAGCGTGCCGGCGGCGCTGCGGTCGAATACCGGTTTGAGGCCCGCAAGCTGGTCGAGCGTGAGTTCGGGGCGCAGGTTGTTGTCGCGTTGCAGGCCACGGAACGGCGTCATCAGATCGAGGAAGAAGCCACGTTCGTAAGCTTGCGCCAGGCGCTCGTGACTCGCGAGCGTGATTTCATCCTGCGCGACACGCGCGATCTCCCACCGCTTGGCCATCCACTCGCAATGTTCTCCCATCGACAGGCCGGTGCGTGGCTCGCCATTGCGGGGCAGCGCCGGGTTGAACAGCATGCCGGGGCGCACTTTCGCCAAGGCGCCGAGTTTGCCGCCCGTGCTGCGTTGACGGTTCGCTTCGAGCAGAATCTTGCGCAGCCTCTCATTGACGCCGATGGGCGCGTCCGATGCCGTATCGACACCGCCCGCGATGGCAACGTCGATCTGGCCTAGGGCGATCTTGTTGCCCGTGAGGATGGCCGTCTCCAATCCGGTGCCACAGGCTTGCTGCACGTCGTAGGCCGGGGTCTGCGCGGCGAGCGTGGTCGACAGCACGGATTCGCGCGTGAGGTTGAAGTCGCGGGCGTGCTTGAGGACGGCGCCGGCGGCGACTTCGCCCAGTGTCTGACCATGCAGATCGAAGCGGTCGACGAGCCCCTGTAACGCGGCCGTGAGCATGTCCTGATTCGAGGCGGTCGCATAGGCCGTGTTCGAACGCGCAAACGGAATGCGATTGCCGCCGAGGATGGCGACGCGTCGTAGCGCAGGCGCGGGCGCGGTGGGTTTGAAGGCGCTCATGTCGGGTCCGGGTTGGCGGCGGTGGCCGGGTTTATCGAGTTTGTTGCGTCGATTGGCGCGGCGTCGGCATGCCAGCGTCCGCGAAGGTGCGGCACGGCGCCGGCGGCGTCGCGCAGTTCGAAGCGCTCGCCGTCGTCGCTGCGCCAGAAAGTGACATCGCCGGGGAGCAGCACCGGCGTTTTGAATTCCACGCGCAGATCGAGAGCGACGGCGTGGGCGGGCAACACGGCGGCAAGTGTTCTCGCGAAGCTCCACATGCCGTGGATGATCGGACGCGCAAACCCGAACAGCTTCGCCGTGAGCGGCCACAGGTGGATCGGGTTGTAGTCGCCCGAGACGCGCGCGTACCGGCGGCCAAGGTCCGCCGGCACCTGCCACGTGGCGGACCGGGTCACGCTGTCATGCGCGCCGAGTTCGGCACGATAGGGCATGCCGAGCGCGTTCTGGACGCCCGTTCTCAAATACAGGCTCTCCCCTGTCCAGACGACGCGATCGTCGCGCCGCGCCGTAGTGACGACGGTAAACACCTGTCCCTTGTCGTGCGCGTGCAGCGGGCCGCACCGCACGTCGAGCGCGAGGCGGTCGCCCACGGCGAGCTCCGCGTGCTGCCGGATGCGATTCGCCAGATGCACCATGCCGAGCATCGCGAACGGGAAGGTGCGATCCGTCATGAGCAACATATGCAGTGGGAAAGCGAGCAGATGCGGCCATGTGGGCGGCACCCCCGCCGTCTCGCCAAAACCGCACAGACGTGCGTAACGGGCGACCTCCTCGGCGTCCAGCACAACGTTGCGGCGCGCGAAGGCCAGCGGCGGCATCGGTTGCGCACGTACCGGTTTGCGCGACGACAGCAACGCGCGCAGATACAGCGACAGCGGGGAGGGCAAAGACGTGACCTGTGTCACATGCTGCACGGGAACGATGTCGGCGCGGTCGTTGGCCATCGTCATGCTCCGAGCAGGCTTTGCCCGCAAACGCGCACGACCTGACCGGTCAGCGCGCCCGACGCCGGGTGCGCCAGCCATGCGATGGTCTCGGCAACGTCGACCGGTTGACCGCCCTGGCCGAGCGAGTTCATCCGGCGTCCGGCTTCGCGAATGGCAAACGGTACGGCGGCGGTCATCTGCGTTTCGATGAACCCGGGAGCGACGGCGTTGATGCTGATCCGACGTTCGGCAAGTACCGGCGCCCACGCGTCGACCATGCCGATCACGGCCGCTTTGGACGCCGCGTAATTCGTCTGCCCGCGATTGCCGGCGATGCCGCTGATCGACGCCACGCCCACGATCCGGCTGTTCGCGCGCAGCACATTGGCGTCGAGCAATGCGGCATTGAGCCGTTGCGGTGCGCCGATGTTGATGTCGAGCACGCTCTGCCATTGCGCATCGCTCATGCGAACCAACGTCTTGTCGCGCGTGACGCCGGCGTTGTGTACGAGGATGTCGAGGCCGCGCGGGGCGTGCGTCGACAGATGCGCCAGCAGGGTGGCGGCCGCTTCCGGGGCGGCGATGTCGCATGTCAGCGCGCTGCCGTCGAGGCGTGTGGCGACGGTCGTGAGCGCGTCCTGCGCGGCGGGGATGTCGACACACACGACGTGGGCGCCGTCGCGGGCCAGCACGGTGGCGATGGCTTCACCGATGCCGCGCGCCGCGCCGGTGACGACCGCTACCTGTGCGGCGAGCGGGCGCGAGTCGCGCATCGGCGGCGTGTCGAACACCGGGGCTTGCAACGTGACGGCCTGACCGCTCACGTACGCCGCGCGAGGGGAGAGGAAAAAGCGCAGCGTGGAGTGCAGCGCCTCGCGGGCGTGGGGCGCCACATAGAGCAACTGCGCCGTGGCGCCGCGCTTGAGTTCCTTGGCAAGTGAGCGCACGAAGCCTTCCAGCGCACGCTGCGCCGTGCTGGCCTGCGGGGTCGAGGCCATGGCCGGCGGCAAGCCGAGCACCAGCACACGCCCGCATCGGTCGAGCGCGGCGAGCGTGTCATGGAAGAACGCGTAGAGCGCGCGCAGACCGTCGGTGTCGGCGATGGCGCTGGCGTCGAACAGCAACGCCTTGGGACGCACGCCTTCGCTCGGGTTGAATCGTCCGCTCATGGTGCCGGCCTGGTTCGCGTACGAAATCCAGTCGAGTCGCTCGGCATGCGCGAGACTCGGCACGCCCAGCCAATGCAGCTCGCGTGCGAGGCCCGGGAGCAGCAGGGCATCGCCCGCACCGCCGACCACGGCCAGCGGTGCCGCGAGGGGGCGTGCTTCAGCGACATCGTCGCCGTAGGCCGGCATGCGCTCCAGCGGTACCGGGCGGGGCAGGCCGAGCGCGTTGGCAAGGCGGCTGCCGACGGCGGAGTTGGCGAAGGCTAGGTATCGATCGGACATCGTCACGGCACGCAGATCCTCAAAGTCATGGGTGTCGGCAAGGGGGACGGACTCACGGCGTGAGCGCTTCGTCCGCCAATGGGTGGTGCTGGGCTTGTCGCATGTCGGCGGCGCGTCCGAAGTCGGCGGGGAAGTCGTCGACGGCGACGGCCTTCGCTGCGTAATCGGCGTACTGCGTCAGAAGACGGCGTTCCTCGTCGGTCACGAGTTGCAGCGTTGTGGCGTGCTGTACCCATGCGACGAAGTCGGGCAGGCTCTGCGGCATGACGGGCAGGCGGCCGTCTTTGATGGCGGCCCGCAGACGTTGCTCGATGACGGTGACCTGCGGCGTCATCTGGAAGACGATTTCGCCGTAGGCCAGATCGTCGACATCGGGGCTGGGCGAATAGCTGCCGGCGATCAGGCGCTCGCGGGCGTCGCCCGGCGTCTGCATGATCTCGGCCACGCGCGCGGCCAGCGCGTCGGACGGTTGGGCATACGGCAGGCCGAGCGGCATGAGTTTCCAGCGCATCCACCAGGCCACGCTGCGCGACGGGTAGTTCGCGAGCACGCCTTCGAATGCGTTACGGGCTTGCCACAGTGCGTCTTGCGCGGCCCAATGCACGAGCGGCAGGTCGGCTTCGGGGCGTCCCTCGTCTTCGAAGCGCTTGAGGGTGGCCGTCAGCAGGAAAAGTTGGGAGAGGACGTCGCCCAGGCGTGCGCTAATGCTCTCGCGACGCTTGAGCGAGCCGCCGAGGACCGCCATCGAGACATCGGCGGCGATGGCCAGCAGCGTCGACATGCGATTCGCCGCGCGGTAGTAGCCGTGCAACTCGGGTGACGCGTTGGACGGTACCGCGGAGAAGCGGGCGTGCGTGACACCATGGAGCGCGCCGCGCACGATGTTGCTCGTCACGAACGTCAGGTGGCCGAAGAGGGCGTCGTCGAAGGCGCGCACGGCAGCCGTCTCGTCGGTCGTTTGTGCGGCGGCGAGTTCTTTGAGAACGTAGGGATGACAGCGGATCGCCCCCTGGCCGAAGATCATCAGGCAGCGCGTCATGATGTTCGCGCCCTCGACGGTGATCGACACGGGAATCTGCTGATAGGCGCGCGCCAGGAAGTTGTTCGGGCCCATGCAGATGCCCTTGCCCGCAACGACGTCCATCCCGTCGTTCACGACTTTTCGCGCACGCTCGGTCACGTGGTACTTCGCGATGGCGGAAATCACCGACGGCTTTTCGCCAAGGTCGACCGCCAGTGCGGCCATGCGACGCGCGGCGTCCATCGCGTAGAGATTGCCGGCCATGCGCGCGAGCGCCTCCTGCACGCCTTCGAACTTGCCGATGGGGGTGCGGAACTGGCGACGCACGGCCGCATAGGCCCCTGTCGCGCGAACGGCGATCTTCGAGTAGCCGACGTTCGACGACGGCAGCGAGATGGCGCGTCCCGCCGCGAGACACTCCATGAGCATGCGCCAGCCCTTGCCGACCTGGGCCTGCCCGCCGATCACCCAGTCGAGCGGAATGAAAACGTCCTTGCCCGAGTTCGGACCGTTCTGGAAGACGGCGTTCAGCGGCCAGTGGCGGCGGCCGATCACCACGCCGGGGTGCTTCGTCGGAATCAGCGCGCAAGTGATACCGGGTTCGTCGTCGTTGCCGAGCAGATGGTCCGGATCGAGCGCGCGGAACGCGAGGCCGAGCACCGTGGCGATCGGGCCGAGGGTGATGTAACGCTTGTTCCACGTGACCCGAAAGCCCAACGTCTCCCGGCCTTCGTGCACGCCCCGGCACACGACGCCGATGTCGGGGATGGCGGCGGCGTCCGAGCCGGCGTAGGGACTCGTGAGCGCGAAGCAGGGAATTTCCTCGCCCTTGGCAAGACGCGGCAGGTAATAGTTCTTCTGCGCCTCGGTGCCGTAGTGCAGCAGCAGTTCGGCCGGGCCGAGCGAGTTCGGCACCATCACCGAGACGGCCGCGGCCGAGCAGCGCGACGCCAGCTTCATCACGACCTGAGAATGGGCGTACGCGGAGAATTCCAGTCCGCCATAGCGCTTCGGGATAATCATGCCGAGAAAGCCCGCATCCTTCGCGTATTGCCACGCTTTGGGCGGGAGGTCCTGCCAGACTTGCGTGCTTTCCCAATCGTTGGACAAGTCGCACAGATGCTCGACCTGATTGTCCATGAAGGCCTGTTCGTCAGCCGACAGCGCCGGGGCGGGCAAGGCGGTGAATTTCTGCCAGTCCGGACGTCCGGAGAACAGATCGGCGTCCCACCAGACGGTGCCGGCTTCGATGGCATCTTTTTCGGTGTCCGACATTTCCGGCATGATGGTCCGGAACTTGGCGAGCATCGGCGCCGTGACCCATGCCCGTCGCAGCGGGCCGAGGCTCAGTATCAGCGCGGGAAGCACGAGAACGATGCCCAGGATGGTGGTCGTGACGGCGCCCGTGAGGCCCGACGCGAAGCCCGCTCCGACCCACAGCGCGGTCGCGATCAGCCATTGCCACGCCTGCGCACGATAGAACAGCAGGGCGCTGACGCCCACGACAAACGCGAGAATCCATACGGCCATCATTTTCTCCTCCCTTTGGGTTCAGCGTCGCGGCGAGCGCCATCGGCCCGCCGTCGCCAGACACCCCGTCGCGATGCGCGCACATGCCGTGCCTTGGCGCTATCGTCCTCATGCCGTTTGCCGGTTTTCGGTGGCGTTGCGCCACGGTCGAACCGATGACGGCGTTCTTGTTCGATCGTTCGGCGACGTATTGGTGCGCCGGGAATTCGAGTAAAGCGTCGAATCTTCAGGCTTCAGGGCATTCGGATGCTGCCTGCCCATGCCCCGCAGCGCGGGCGAACGAGGGAATGTCGTCACTGCCGCTGTCACTGCGGGGGGCTGCGGGTTGGTGCGGGTTGGTGCGGGTTGGTGCAGGTTGATGTTGGTTGATGCTGGTTGATGTGTGTCGATGCGCGCCGCTGCGCGTGTTTTGCCAAGTGCCTCTGCCGTGTTGGCTGCCGAGTGAATCTCGGCGTTGGCTCAGGCGTTGGCTCAGGCGCTGGCGAGGGACCTGTCGTTGGCGGCGGGGCCGTCATCGTTGGCTTGCGGTGTCGACGCGCCGCAGACCTGTCCTGCCTCGCGTGGCGGCGTGACGTCGGCGTCTTTCGCAAGGGCGAATACGGCGGCGAAACTCGCAAGTTGCGCTTCGCCGGGCATCGGCGCCTTGAGCGCGGCGACCATGAGGGCGGTCAGCCTGGCGACGACTTGCAGGTCGCCCATCGGCTGGCCCTGCGCAAACGTGTCGATCAGTCGCGACGTATCGCCGCTCGCGAGCACACCGGAGAGCGCTTGCAGCGCGAAATGCAGTCGCCAGCCCAGTTCCTGACGCGGCAACTCCGGCAATGCCCGGGCGAAGGCCTCGAAAAAGCGCTCGAAGACGGGCGCATAGTGCTGTTGCAGATAATCGCGGATGAACGGTGACGGATCGGCATAGACGCGCCCGAGAAGCCGCAGGAACGCCGGACCGCCGATGTCGCGGTGATGGGAGATGGCCAGTGCGGGAATGAACATGGCGCCCAGCACATGCTCGCAGGTCAGTTGCGGTGCGGGCCACTCCGCCTCGGCGCGCGTGAGCAGCGCCAGGCGCTCGTCGTTGAGCCGGTCGAGCCGGCGCGAGAGCATGGCCTGTAACAGGGTTTCCTTGCTGCCGAAATGGTAGTTGACGGCGGCCAGATTGACCTCGGCGCGCGACGTGATCTGACGCAGCGACATGGCCTCGTAGCCGAATTCGATGAACAGGTCTTCTGCGGCATCGAGGATGCGCAGTTTGGTGTCGCCGGCTTGGCGGCCGGCAGGGACGCGAGGACTCACGACGTACCTCCAGTAAGACGCGGCGCCACGCCGCGTCGTCTCAAGGAACTTCCGTTTCATTCAAACGTTCGATTGAATCCTAGGCGCTCGGTGGACGTCTCCCAAGTCTTTTTTATGGACGGCGGCCTCTAAAGTCGTGGCCATGGCAGGCCTGGCGGGCTTCGGCGCGATCCTGACAGTGGAACCTGCGTGGCGGCGGAAAGGTCTGATTTCGGCACTTTCCCGCCGGAAAGTCTGGGTGCGGGACAATAGTTTGTTAGAATGTCCCGCTTTGTGTGCAAGACCGTTTTGGCGCTAACCCGATTTATCGGGTGCGGAGGGAAGCCGGCGTCGCATCGTCGGTTCCGGCCCAAGGTTGATTAACTGACAGGGTCCGCTTGCGGCACTCCCTCGCCGCAACACAGAACGACCCTCTGGATGGACGAATATCCTCATGACTATCGCTGTTGAAAACCTCGGCAAGCTCGAGCGTCGCTTTACCATCACCCTGCCCAAGCAGGACGTTGAAAAAGAAGTTGCAGCGCGCATTCAGAAGCTGTCGAAGACGGTCCGTATGCCGGGCTTCCGTCCGGGCAAGGTGCCGCTGAAGATGGTCACCCAGCAGTACGGTGGTCAGGTCGAAGCCGAAGTCGTCAGCGACAAGGTCGGCCAGCAATTCTTCGAAGTCAGCAAGGAGCAGGATCTGCGTGTGGCCGGTCAGCCCAGCTTTGCGCCGAAGGCCGACGCGGCGGCGACCGAGTATGCTTTCGACGCCACCTTCGAAGTCTATCCGGAAGTGAAGATCGGCGATCTGGCGACGGCCGAAGTGAGCCGCACCACGACCGACGTCTCGGAAGCCGAGATCGATCGCACCATCGATATCCTGCGTAAGCAACGCGTGCACTACCATGTGCGCGGCGAAGCCGGCGCCCACGGCGACGGCGGTTCGGTTGAAGCCAAGGACGGCGATCGCGTGACGGTCGACTTCGTCGGCAAGATCGACGGCGAAGTGTTCGCCGGCGGCAGCGCCGAAGACTTCGTATTCGTGCTGGGCGAAGGTCGCATGCTCCCCGAATTCGAGAAGGCGACGCTGGGCCTGAAGGTCGGCGAGTCGAAGGAATTCGAGCTGAAGTTCCCGGACGAGTACCACGGCAAGGAAGTGGCCGGTAAGACCGCCACCTTCACCGTCACGCTCAAGAAGGTCGAATGGGCGCACCTGCCGGAAGTCGACGCCGAGTTCGCCAAGTCGCTCGGTATCGCCGACGGCAGCATCGAGAAGATGCGTGCCGACATCAAGGAAAACCTGTCGCGCGAAGTGAAGCGTCGCACGCAGGCGCTCCTTAAGGATCAGGTCATGAACGCCCTGATCGCAGTGTCGGAACTCGACGTGCCGAACGCACTGGTGGCCCAGGATCAGGAGCGTCTGGTCGCGATGGCTCGTCAGGACCTCGCACAACGCGGCGTGCCGAACGCTGGCAATGTGCCGATCCCGGCGGAAATGTTCAAGGAACAGGCGGAGCGTCGTGTGAAGCTGGGTCTGATCCTGGCCGAACTCGTCAAGCAAAACGACCTGCAAGCGAAGCCGGAACAGATCAAGGCCGAAGTCGAAGAGTTCGCGAAGAGCTACGAAGACCCGCAAGAAGTCGTCCGCTGGTACTATGGCGATCAGCAGCGCATGGCGGAAATGGAAGGTTTCGTCGTCGAGAACAACGTGGTCGAGTTCGTCCTTGGCAAGGCCAAGGTGACCGACAAGCAGGTCAGCTTCGAAGAGCTGGCCGGCAATACGCAAGCCTGATCGAACGCGACACGACCGACTGAACCGCCGCGGCCGCGAGGCCGTGGCGGTTCTTTTCCAAATGGCCTTCGGGCTTCCTCCCTGCGGCGCGCAAAACCATCTCGATAGAAGGGTCGAACCGATATGATTACCCGTTCCGAATTGCTCGCCCAACTCGCCTCCCAGACGCACAACTCCGCTCTCGACACGCAAGGCCTCGGCCTCGTGCCGATGGTCGTCGAGCAAAGTGGTCGCGGTGAGCGCGCTTACGACATCTACTCGCGACTCCTCAAGGAGCGCATCATTTTCATGGTTGGCGAGGTCAACGACCAGAGCGCCAACCTCGTCGTCGCCCAGTTGCTGTTCCTCGAGAGTGAAAATCCCGACAAGGAAATCTCGATGTACATCAACTCGCCGGGCGGTTCCGTCTCGGCGGGTCTGGCGATCTACGACACGATGAAGTTCATCAAGCCGCCGGTCTCGACGCTGTGTCTCGGCATGGCGGCCAGCATGGGCGCTTTCCTGCTCGCCGCCGGTGAGAAGGGCAAGCGTTTCGCGCTGCCGAACGCGCGCATCATGATCCACCAACCGCTGGGCGGCGCTCGCGGTCAGGCATCGGATATCGAGATTCACGCGAAGGAAATTCTTTTGCTCAAGGATCGGTTGAACCGTCTGCTGGCGGAGAACACCGGGCAGTCGCTCGAGGTGATCGCACGCGATACCGATCGAGACAACTTCAAGTCGGCGGCCGATGCCGTCGAGTACGGGTTGATCGATCGCGTGCTCGAAAAGCGTCCCTGATTCGGACCTGAATCGGGGCGCCTGACGGCAAAATCGTTGGCGCGACACCAGGCGTTTTCGTTTCGGGAAGCAGGGTGATCGCGCCAAGTCTTTGTCGTAAAAGGAAATTTACGGCTGTCGCGAGTGGGCCACACGCTCGTACAGCATGGCGTTACAATGGGATTCACGTATGCCGCGTTTGCCGCCCCGGCGGGGGACGACCGGGGCGCAAATTGCTAGCAGGCTGACACAGATATGGTGGATAAAAAAAGCACTTCCAACGGCGAAAAGCTGCTCTACTGCTCCTTCTGCGGAAAGAGTCAGCACGAGGTCAAGAAGCTCATCGCAGGTCCGTCCGTGTTCATTTGCGACGAGTGCATTGATCTGTGCAACGAGATTATTCGCGACGAGGCCGCAGCAGCCGAAGACGAGGGGGGCAGCGGCGCGAAGTCGGATTTGCCGTCCCCACAGGAAATTCGCGAGAGCCTCGATCAATACGTGATCGGTCAGGACCGTGCCAAGAAGATTCTGGCGGTTGCGGTCTATAACCATTACAAGCGATTGAAGCACCTCGGCGACAAGCGCGACGAGGTCGAGCTCTCGAAGAGCAACATCCTGTTGATCGGGCCGACCGGCTCGGGCAAGACGCTGCTCGCGCAGACGCTCGCACGTTTGCTCAACGTTCCGTTCGTGATCGCAGACGCCACTACGCTGACCGAAGCCGGTTACGTGGGGGAAGACGTCGAAAACATCATCCAGAAGCTCCTGCAGAACTGCAATTACGAGATCGAGCAGGCGCAAAAGGGTATCGTCTACATCGACGAAATCGACAAGATCAGCCGCAAGTCGGACAATCCGTCGATTACGCGCGACGTGTCGGGCGAAGGCGTGCAGCAGGCGCTGCTCAAGCTGGTCGAAGGCACCATGGCGTCGGTGCCGCCTCAGGGTGGCCGCAAGCATCCGAACCAGGATTTCATCCAGGTCGACACAACCAATATTCTGTTCATTTGCGGCGGCGCATTCGACGGTCTTGAGAAGATCATCATGAACCGCACGGAGAAGACCGGTATCGGCTTCGGTGCGACGGTGAAGACCGGTGAAGAGCGCGATGCGGGCGAGCTGCTGCGCGACGTTGAGCCGGAAGATCTGATCAAGTTCGGTCTGATTCCCGAGCTGATCGGTCGTTTGCCGGTGGTTGCCACGTTGGGTAAGCTCGACGAAGACGCACTGGTCACGATCCTGATCGAGCCGAAGAACGCGTTGGTCAAGCAATATCAGCGCCTGTTCTCGATGGAAGGTGTGGAGCTGGAAATTCGTCCGGCGGCGCTGCATGCGGTCGCGCGCAAGGCCATCAAGCGCAAGACCGGCGCGCGTGGGCTGCGTTCGATCATCGAGCAGGCCTTGCTGGAAGTGATGTACGAACTGCCGTCGCTCAAGGGCGTAACCAAGGTGATCCTGGATGAGAACGCGATCAGCGGCGACGGAAAACCGCTCTTGATCTATCAGGAGTCGCCCAAGGTTGCCGGCTCCAATTGAACGGTCAACTTAGCGCTACCCCAAGCCGTTCATGGAAACATGGACGGCTTTTTTTCCTTCATACTAGTGCCACGGGCAATGAAACCCCGAGTGGTGCAACTTGTTGGCGAAAGGGCGTTTCCAGCCCCTTGTAATTCTCGCCGGCGGCCTCAATTAGCTGGAACACAACGGTATCGTTAAATATGGGGAACGAGATGTCAGGCACCCAAATCCTCCCGCCCGAAGCGATTCAACTGCCCCTGTTGCCTTTGCGCGACGTGGTCGTGTTTCCGCACATGGTGATTCCCCTTTTCGTGGGGCGTCCGAAATCGATTAAAGCGCTTGAAACCGCGATGGAAGGCGGCAAGCACATCATGCTGGTCGCACAGAAAGCCGCGGCCAAGGATGAGCCCACGGCCAAGGATCTCTACGAGATCGGCTGCGTGGCCAACATTCTGCAAATGCTCAAGTTGCCCGACGGCACCGTCAAGGTGCTGGTCGAGGGGATTCAGCGCGCCCGCACCCTGAGTGTGGACGAAGAGGAAACCCAGTTCACGTCGGAAGTCATGCCGCTCGAACCGGACGACGGCAACTCGCCGGAATCCGAGGCCCTGCGCCGTGCGATCGTGGCGCAGTTCGATCAGTACGTGAAGCTCAACAAGAAGATTCCGCCGGAGATTCTGACGTCGCTGTCGGGGATCGACGAAGCGGGTCGTCTCGCCGACACCATCGCCGCGCATCTGCCGCTCAAGCTTGAGCAGAAGCAGAAGATTCTGGAGATGTTCCCGGTCATCGAGCGCCTTGAGCATTTGCTCGCGCAACTCGAGAGCGAGATCGACATTCTTCAGGTGGAGAAGCGCATCCGTGGCCGCGTGAAGCGCCAGATGGAAAAGAGCCAGCGCGAGTACTACCTGAACGAGCAGGTCAAGGCGATCCAGAAGGAACTGGGTGAAGGTGAAGAAGGTGCGGATCTCGAAGAACTCGAGAAGCGCATCAAGGCCGCGCACCTGCCGAAGGAAGCCAAGAAGAAGGCCGACGCCGAACTCAAGAAGCTCAAGCTGATGTCGCCGATGTCGGCTGAAGCGACGGTCGTGCGCAACTACATCGACACGCTGGTCGGTCTGCCGTGGCGCAAGAAGAGCAAGGTGAACAACGACCTGTCGAACGCCGAAAAGGTGCTCGACGAAGATCACTTCGGTCTCGAAAAGGTCAAGGAACGCATCCTCGAATATCTTGCCGTGCAACAGCGCGTGGACAAGGTCAAGGCGCCGATCCTGTGCCTCGTTGGGCCCCCGGGCGTGGGTAAGACCTCGCTCGGTCAGTCGATCGCGCGTGCGACGAACCGCAAGTTCGTTCGCATGGCGTTGGGCGGCGTGCGTGACGAAGCCGAGATTCGCGGCCACCGTCGCACGTACATCGGTTCGATGCCCGGCAAGATTCTGCAGAGTCTGTCGAAGGTTGCCGTGCGTAACCCGCTGTTCCTGCTCGACGAAGTGGACAAGATGGGCATGGACTTCCGGGGCGATCCCAGCTCGGCGTTGCTCGAAGTGCTCGACCCGGAACAGAACCACACGTTCTCGGATCACTACGTCGAAGTCGACTTCGATCTGTCGGACGTGATGTTCGTGGCCACCTCGAACTCGCTGAACATTCCGGCGCCGTTGCTCGACCGTATGGAAGTGATTCGCCTGTCGGGCTACACGGAAGACGAAAAGGTCAACATCGCCCAGCGTTATCTCCTGCCAAAGCAGAAGAAGAACAACGGGCTGAAGGAAGGCGAGATCGATCTGACGGAAGCCGCGATCCGCGACATCATTCGTTACTACACGCGTGAAGCGGGTGTGCGTTCGCTCGAGCGCGAGATCTCGAAGATCTGCCGCAAGGTCGTGAAGATGTTGCTGCTCAAGAAGGTCGAAGGCTCGTCGATCAAGGTCGATGCGGGCAACCTCGATAACTTCCTGGGCGTGCGTAAGTTCGACTTCGGTCTGGCAATGAAGGAAAACCAGATTGGTCAGGTCACGGGGCTGGCGTGGACGGAAGTGGGCGGCGATCTGCTGACCATCGAAGCTGCGCTGATGCCGGGCAAGGGCAACATCATCCGCACGGGTTCGCTCGGCGATGTGATGAAGGAGTCGGTCGAAGCGGCCCGCTCGGTGGTGCGTTCGCGCGCACGTCGCCTCGGTGTGGCCGACGAGCAGTTCGAGAAGAAGGACATCCACATTCACGTGCCCGAAGGTGCGACGCCGAAGGACGGTCCGTCTGCCGGTATCGCAATGACGACGGCGCTCGTGTCGGTGCTTACCGGGATTCCGGTACGTGCGGATGTGGCGATGACGGGCGAGATTACGCTGCGTGGCGAAGTCTTGCCGATCGGCGGCCTCAAGGAGAAGTTGCTTGCGGCTCACCGTGGCGGCATCAAGCTCGTGTTGATCCCGGAAGAGAACGTGAAGGATCTCGCCGAAATTCCGGATACGGTCAAGAACGCGCTGGAGATCGTGCCGGTGCGCTGGATCGACAAGGTGCTGGAACTCGCACTGGAGCATGCCCCGACGCCGCTGCCTGAAGAGGAAGCGAAAGCGGCGCCGGTGACGCCGAGTGCGGATGCCGGTGGCAAGCAGGACGTCATCAAGCACTGAGTGTCGTTTTTGTCGGGCGAGTGACTGAAGGTCAGGTCACTGCCCGATGAAAAAATGCGCAAAAAGCTCGGGGTTTTCCCCGGGCTTTTTTTATTGACGCAAAGTGCTCGAGAACAGCGACCGGTACGTACTGATTCAGGAGTGCTTCCGATGGTGCTCAGAGGCCGCAAAACGGCTTGACATCAGGGTTTGCGGCTTGTCTAATGGCAAAGCCAGCGGACCTATCAGATCAATGTCAAGGCGCGTGAAGAGCGCCTCCGCGGCTCAATCGCCTACTATCCTTGCAAGGGGGTTACAGTGAATAAGACGGAACTGATCGATCACATCGCGAAAGAGGCAGACGTTTCGAAAGCTGCTGCCGGTCGAGCACTTGACGCATTGGTGGGTGCAGTAAAGCGGTCGCTGAAAAAAGGTGACGATGTGACGCTGGTTGGCTTTGGCACCTTTTACGTTACCAAGCGTGCCGCCCGAACGGGCCGCAATCCTCGTACCGGGGAAGCCATCAAGATCAAGGCGGCAAAGGTTCCGAAATTTCGCCCTGGCAAAGATTTAAAAGATAATGTAAACTAGTATGCTTTCCTGCTTCGGCAGGAGGCAGTAACAAACAAGACAAAATCAGGAACGGGTGCTTAGCTCAGCTGGTAGAGCGGCGCCCTTACAAGGCGTAGGTCGGGGGTTCGAACCCCTCAGCACCCACCAGTTCCAGATCTTGGGGAGCGGTAGTTCAGTTGGTTAGAATACCGGCCTGTCACGCCGGGGGTCGCGGGTTCGAGCCCCGTCCGCTCCGCCAAATTGTGAAAAGGCGAACTTCGGTTCGCCTTTTTTGCCATATAGCGTCATAAAACGCATCCAGACGACTCTTCCGATTTCGTATGTTCGACTTCATTCGCCGTCATCAACGATTGGTCCTCATCTTCCTGACGGTGCTGATCGTGCCGTCGTTCGTGGTGTTTGGCGTTCATGGCTGGCAGGAATATGCCTCGGATGCCGGTACGATTGCCAAGGTCGGCGATCAGACCGTGACGCGTCAGGAGTACGATAGCGTGCTGCGTGCCCAGACCGAGCGCATGCAGCAGATGTTTGGCGGCGCCGTCGATGCGAGCCAGATCAACACGCCGGAAATGCGCAGCGCAGTGCTGGATAACCTGATCCAGCAAAAGTTGCTCACACAGGAAACGCTGAAGAAGAATCTGTCGGTGTCGGACGCGCAAGTGCGCGATGCGCTGCTTGCCATTCCCGCGATTGCCCAAATGCGTCGCCCCGATGGTTCGATCGATCAGGCCGCCTATGAACAACTGCTGTCGGCGCAGAATCTGACGCCGCAGCGTCTCGAAGCGCAGATCCGTTTCGAACTCGCATCGAACCAGCTCCCGTCCAGCGTGCAGGCCAGCGCCATGCTGCCCAAGACGGTGCTGGATCGATTCTCGCAACTGCGTTCGCAACAACGCGAAGTCGCGGCGCTCGAGTTCCCGCTATCGGATTACGCTGGCAAGATCGTGCCGACGCAGCAGCAGATTCAGGCTTATTACGACGCGCACAAGGCTGCATTCCAGACGCCTGAGTCCGCCGAGATTCAGTACGTGGTGCTCGATCCGAAAGCGCTGCCGACATCGGATCAGGCGGCGCCGACCGACGATGCGTTGCGCAAGATGTACAACGATAATCTGAAGCAATACACGACGCAGGAAGAGCGTCGTGCATCGCACATCCTGATTGCCTCGCCGGCCGACGCATCCCCGGCGGATCATGCGAAGGCGAAGGCCAAGGCAGAAGCCATCCTCGCCCGGATCAAGAAGAGCCCGAACGACTTTGCCAAGCTGGCCAGCGAAAATTCGGAGGACCCGGGTTCGAAGGCCAACGGTGGCGATCTGGGTTTCTTCACGCGTGACGCGATGGTCAAGCCGTTTGCCGATGCGGCCTTCTCGCTGAAGGGCGAAGGCGACGTGAGCGATGTCGTGAAGAGCGATTTCGGTTATCACATCATCAAGCTGACCGGCATCAAACCGGCGCTGACGAAGCCGTTCGAGGAAGTGAAGGCGCAACTGGCCGATCAGTATCGCCAGCAGGAAGCCGCGAAGCGCTACGCCAAGCTTGCCGACCAGTTCACGAACTCGGTGTACGAGCAGCCCGATAGCCTGCAACCGGCGGCCGACAAGCTCAACCTCAAGGTGCAAACGGCGACGGTGATGCGCACGCCGGACGCTGCACTCGCCCAAAGCCCGCTCGGTAACGAGAAGCTGCTCAAGGCGGTATTCGGCGACGAATCGCTCAAGAACAAGCGCAACACCGAAGCGGTCGATGTCGGTCAGGGTGTGCTGGTGTCGGCCCACGTCGTGAACTACCACCCGGCTGCCACGCCGCCGCTCGCTCAGATCGAAGCACAGGTCAAGCAGAAGGCCGTTGCCGATCTGGCGGAGCAGGAAGCGAAGAAGGCCGGCGAGGCCAAGCTCGATGCGCTCAAGAAGGGTGGCGAGGCCGCGTTCGGTGCGGTGCAGAACGTTTCGCGCGACAACCCGGGTAAGCTCGCGCCGAGCGCACTGACGGCCATCTTTAGTGCCGATGCCAGCAAGCTGCCGGCGTACGTGGGTGTCGCGCTGGGCGAAGGTCAGGGTTACGCGGTGTACCGTATCAGCAAGGTGTCGCAGCCGGCCGCACAGGACGCGCAGCGTCTGGCCGCCGAGGCACAACAACTCAGCCAGTTGGCCGCTCAGGCCGAATGGAACGCCTGGCTGGGTGACCTGCGTGCACGCTCGAAGGTCAAGATCGTGAACGACGTGACGAAGTCGTCGGGCAACTGAGCGCGACAGGCGACGCCTGAAATGAAAAACGGCCAACTGCGTTGGCCGTTTTTTTATGCGCCGGACTTCGGTGAGCGCGAGTCTGCCGCCTTGGCAGACGCTTTGCCTGCGGGTTTGAGCAGCGACTTCACTGTGGGCCAGACATTCTGAAGTATCTGTGGATGCGCCTTGGCGAGCGGATGAATCTGGTCTTGCTGGAACCAGTCGGGATGCTCGGCAACGCCTGCGAGCAAAAACGGCACGTAGCCGGCCTTTTCCTGCTTGGCGAGCGCGGAGAACATGGTGAAGAACTGCTCGCTGTAGTCGGGCCCGTAGTTCGGGGGAATACGCATGCCGACGACGATGACGCGACTGCCGGCATTCCGGGAGGCGGTGATCATGTCGCGCAAATTGCTGCGCGTGAGGTCGAGTGAAATGCCTCGCAGGGCGTCGTTGCCGCCGAGTTCGATGATCGTGATGGCGGGGCGATAGCGTTCGAGCAACGGGGCCAGGCGTGCACGTCCGCCGCTGGTGGTATCGCCGCTGATGCTGGCGTTGACGACGTTATAATCGAATCCGCTTTGCGTGATCGTCTGCTGCATCAGGTTGACCCAGCCGGCGCCGCGCGCAATGCCATATTCTGCCGAAAGGCTGTCGCCCACGACGAGAATCGTCGGCGCGCCAGAACTTGCCGCGTTTGCCGCGGTCCCTGTCAGCATGCCCCAGCCAACGATGGCTGAGGCGGCCAATTTCAAGAACTCTCTTCTTGTCATGTCGTTTTCCGAAAACGTTATTGAAGTACGGGGTCTGGGCAAACGGTTGCGCGACGCCACCGGTGAGCTTGTCATTTTGCAGGATATCGACTTTGCCGTCGCGAAAGGCCAGAGCGTGGCGATCGTCGGGGCGTCGGGATCCGGCAAATCCACGTTGCTCGGACTGATGGCCGGGCTCGACACCGCGACGGACGGCAATATTACGCTGCTGGGCCAGTCGCTCGGCGACCTCGACGAGGAGGGCCGTGCCGCGTTGCGACGCGGCGCCGTCGGTTTCGTCTTCCAATCCTTCCAACTCATGCCGCACCTGACGGCGCTCGAGAACGTGATGCTGCCCCTCGAACTGCTGGGTGAGACACGCGAAGTGCGCAATCGTGCCGTCAAATTGCTCGAACAGGTGGGGCTGGGGTCGCGTATGACGCATTACCCGAAGCAGCTATCGGGCGGCGAACAGCAGCGCGTGGCGCTCGCCCGGGCATTTGTCACCGAGCCGGCCGTATTGTTCGCAGACGAGCCGACGGGCAGCCTCGATACGGCGACCGGCGAGCGGGTCATCGATCTGATGTTCTCGCTCAACGAGGCCAGCGGGGCGACGTTGGTGCTGGTCACGCACGATCTGGCGATTGCGCAGCGTTGTGACGCGACGGTTCAACTCGCGGGCGGGCGCGTGGTCAACGGCGCTGCTGTCTGAGCGTCGGACACCCGAAAAGACAAAGGAGAAGCCGGTGCGGCTTCTCCTTTTTTGTTCCCTTGGCCGCTCGGCGCTGCCGACGTCAGGATCGCTTGCTGAGCGCTTCGCCGGCGATTCGGATCAGCGACGCCGTGGAGGCGTCGTGGGCGTCGGGTTTCAGGGAGTCCGGATCGACCAGTTCGGGCTCGATGGCGCGGCACAGCGTCTTGCCCAGTTCCACCCCCCATTGATCGAAGGGATTGATGTTCCAGATGGCTGCCTGCACGAACACCTTGTGTTCGTAAAGGGCGATCAGCGCGCCGAGTCGCTCGGGCGTGAGCTTGTCGATGACCAGCGTGTTGCTCGGGCGGTTGCCGTCGAAGCGGCGTTGGGCCGCCAACGGTCCGCCGGCCTGTTCGGGCGTCGCCATCGAGCCGCCTTGCAGAAACGCCTCGCTTTGCGCGAAGCAATTGGCGAGCAGCTTGCGGTGATGCTCGACATAGGCGGGCTGCTCGTATTGCGGTTCGAGCACAGCGATGAAGTCGACCGGCACGAGCGTCGTGCCCTGATGCAGCATCTGGAAATAGGCGTGCTGGCCGTTGGTGCCGGGCTCGCCCCAGATGATCGGCGCGGTCTGCCATGAGACAGGCGAGCCGTCGACCTGCACGGACTTGCCGTTGCTCTCCATGTCGAGCTGTTGCAGGTACGGCGGGAGCTTCTGCAACGCGTCCGTGTACGGCGCGATGGACAGTGTTTGCGCGTCGAAGAAATTGCGATACCAGATGCCCAGCAAACCGAGCAGGACCGGCATGTTCGCTTCGAGCGGTGCGTGACGGAAATGCTCGTCCATCGCATGCGCGCCACCGAGCAGGGCGTCGAAATGTGCTGCCCCCAGGTACAGCATGACGATCAGGCCGACCGACGACCACAGGGAATAACGTCCGCCCACCCATTCGCCGAACTGGAACACGTTCTCGCGAAGAATGCCGAAGCGCATCGCTTCTTCGACATTGGTCGACACGGCGACGAAGTGTCGGTTGAGTTCGTGCTCGGGAATGCCGTGCGCCACGAGCCATGCGCGGATCGTGCAGGCGTTCGTCATGGTCTCGAGCGTCGTGAACGTCTTCGAGCACACAACGACCAGTGTCGACTCCGGATCCAGCGTCGGCAACGTGCGTGCGAGTTCCGTGGGGTCGATGTTGGCGATGAAATGGGCCGAGAGATCGTCGCGGCCGTAGACGGCGAGCGCGTCGCAAACCATGCGCGGCCCCAGATCCGATCCGCCGATGCCGACGTTGATCAGATGCTTGATTCGCTTGCCCGTCGCGCCGACCCATCGACCGTCGCGAACCCGTTCGCTGAAGTCGCGCATGCGTGAGAGCGTCTCGCATACGCCGCGACTGACGTCGCCGGACGTGTCGCGAAACGTCACGCCTTTCGGTGCGCGCAGCGCAATGTGCAACGCCGCGCGATCCTCGGTGACATTCACGTGTTCGCCGGCCCACATGGCATCGCGCTTGGCGGGCAGATGGCATTCGCGCGCGAGATGGGCGAGCAATGTGCGCGTTTTGTCGGTGATGCGGTTCTTCGAATAATCGAGGTACAGACCCGCGGCGCGCAGCGAGAAATTCTCGACGCGTGCGCTGGCGCCCGGGCCGGCAAACCAGTCGCGCATATGCTGCGCGGCGATCTCGTCGCGGTGCTCGAGCAGGGTGCGCCAGGCGGGAAGTTGGTCCAGACGAACGGATGTCTTGTACGGCATGTGCAGTATGGCCATTTCGATAAGGCGAAGTATAACGGGTGTCGCCGCGGATTCACGCTGAAATGCGATGCCGGGCGGCTTGGGCTGATGGCGTCAGCGCGCAGTGTTCTGCCCGAATCGCGGGCAAGAGTTCCGATGCCGTGAGTCCCGCCGGTCCCGCGCCCGCCTGCACGCAGCGATCTGCGGCCCGGCCATGAAGCCAGACCGCTGCCAGTGCAGCCTGCGTCGCGGGCATGCCTTGGGCGAGCAATGCACCGATCGCGCCGGTCAGCACGTCCCCGGTCCCGGCGGTCGCCAGCGCGGCGTTTCCCGTCGTATTGATCCAGGTGCGGGCGCCATCGTCGACAAGGCTCCCCGAGCCCTTGAGCACGACGGTTGCGCCGAAATGCTGCGCCAGGGTGCGCGCCGAAGCCAGACGATCCGACTGAATGCGCGCGACATCGCACCCCGCCAGTCGCGCAGCTTCCAGCGGGTGGGGGGTGAGGACCGTCGGCCCGGCGCGGCGTCGCACGCGTTCGGCAAGCGACGGTTCGGCTGCCAGCAGATTGAGCGCGTCGGCGTCGATCACGAGCGGTGTGTGTTCGAGCGCGAGCGCGCGCGACAAGCACGCCGCAGACGCCGCAGATGTGCCGAGTCCCGGTCCGACGCAGACGGCCTGCATCGTGGCGAGATCGAGGTTTTCGGCCTGGCGCAGCATCAACTCGGGATGCATCGGATCCCAGGCCGGCGCGTCGTGCGCCACGAAGCCCACGTAGACGCGCCCCGCACCGGCCATCAGTCCGGTGCGCGCCGACAGCAGCGGCGCGCCGATCATGCCTTCCTGTCCACCCAGCACGGCAAGCGATCCATAGCTGCCCTTATGGGACGCATGGCGGCGCCGTGGCATGTTGCCGATGAAGGCGTCCGGCGCGCTGGTCGACAGGGCGCTGTCATGTCGCGCGAGAGCAGCGTCTGCGCCGAGTCGCGCGACGAGAATCTCACCCGCAACGTCGCGGCCGATACCGATCAGTAATCCCGGACACGCGCCCAGCATGGCAATCGTCACATCGGCATGAATGACGGGACCGTCGGCCATGCCGGTTGAGGCGTACAGGCCGCTGGGGATGTCGATCGCGAGCACCGGGGTCCCGTGTTCATGGGCATGGGCGATATTGCGCACGAGTGTTGCCGCGGCGCCGTCGATGGCGCGGGACAAACCGATGCCGAAAAGGCCGTCGACGATCCAGGCGTAAGCGCGAGGTTCCGGCCATGTGGGCGGGGCAGGGCGGACCGACACACCGGCGGCCTGCGCCTCGGCGAGTGCCCAGCGCGCGTCGTCGGCGACCGGCGCAGAGAGTTGCCATACGTCCACCGATACGCCGCGGCGATGCAATGCGAGGGCGGCGATGTAGGCGTCGCCACCGTTGTTGCCGGGGCCTGCGAGCAGGAGTACGGGCTGTTTGCCGGCGCTCGCCAAAGCGGGCAGGCGGCCGTAAAGCCAGTGTGCGATTGCCTCGCCCGCGCGGGCCATCAGGGTGTGCGGCGGGAGTGTTGCGGCGGCGTCTTGTTCGACGGTGCGCAGCGCGCCGGGCAGGTGCAAGTCCAGCGAGACGGTTGCGCTTGCGGCGATCGACACGGTATCGGGGCGCTGGCACGGCGCCGACGGGCGAGCCAGCGGGTCGGCGTTGACGGGGGCGGCATGGGGCGTGATGGTGAGGGACGCGTCGGCGCGCAGAGAATCGGACATGTCAGGCAAGGCTCCCGGAGACGAAGGCGGCGCGCGCAGCGTGCGGTCGAGATGGCCGAGGCGAGGACCGCTCAGGCGGGACCACGGTCTGCGTACCGATTTGCAGATTATGCCGTGAATGTTCCGTTCTGCCTGCCGGTGCGATTCCCGATGTGCTGTCGGTCGTCTCCGACGCGATGTCCCGATGTCATGATGGCGTCTTTCCCCGGGGCACTGCCGTAATGTCGTTGGAACGTTGTCGGGGGCGGTGGCCGCAAGTCTGGAGGTGGGGCAGGAAGCGAGGCAGGAAGCGGGGCAGGAAGCGGGGCAGGAAGCGGGGCAAGAAGCGGGGCAAGAAGCGGGGCAAGAAGCGGGGCAAGAAGCGGGGCAAGAAGCGGGGCAAGAAGCGGGGAGTGCGGGGGAATGAAGCAAGGACGGGTAAGGACGGGGGAGGGCGTGCGAGGGCGTGCACCCCCCCCCGGCGAAACCGCTCTCCGACCGTACTGCGGACCTTACCCGGGGCTTAGCGCGCGTCGTATCGCGCGAGGGTCAGGCCGTTGAGGTCGATGTCGGGCGTTTGCCCGGACACGACGTCGGCGAGCACGCGCCCGGAGCCGCAGGCCATTGCCCAACCGGTCGAGCCATGGCCGACATTGAGGAAAATGCCCGGCAGATGCGTTGCACCCAGCAACGGCGGGCCGTCGGGCAGCATCGGACGCGCGCCGACCCATGCCCGTGCCTCACGATACCTGCCGGCCCCGGGGAACCAGTCCGTCGCCACTTTGTAGAGCGTGGCGATGGCGCGCTCGCGCAACACGAGTTGTGTGTCGCCCAGTTCGGCCGTGCCGGCAATGCGCAAGCGGTTGCCTTGCGGCGTGATGGCGGTCTTGTAGGACTCGTCCATCACGGCAATGCGCGGGCTGAACAGCTCGGTCTTGACCGGCACCGTAATCGAATAGCCCTTGACCGGCCAGAGCGGCAGATCGATGCCGAGCGGGCGCAATAACGACGCACTGGCAACGCCGGCGGCAATGACCACCGCGTCCGCTTCGAGCGACGACTTCTGCCCCGGCTGCGCCGTGCTTGCCGTCTCGATCGTCACACCGGCCCGGCCGACGTTCGGACGAACGGACTGCACGGTCGTCTCGGTGGCAAGCGTCACTCCCATGTCGCGGGCGATCTGGGCGAGGCGCTTGGTGAAGAGCGGGCAGTTGCCGGTCTCGTCGCGTGGCAGATGCAGGCCGCCGGCGAGAGGAGCATCGGTCGAGATCGCGGGTTCGAGCTTGCGGCAGTCGTCTGCGCTCAGCAGGCGATGCGGCACTTCGTTCTCGGTGAGCATGGCGCGCGCCGGCTCGTTCATCTTGATGTCGCGTTCGGTACGGAACAGTTGCAGATAGCCCTGCGTGTGTTCGTATTCGAAAATGTGGCTCTCGCGCAGTTCGTGCAGGCAACGCTGACTGTAGAACGCCAGACGTTGCATCCGTTCGCGATTGGCGCGGTAGCGCTCGAGCTTGCACTCGCGCAACCAGCGCGCCGCCCAGCGCCACGTGCAGGCGGACAGGCCCGGCCGGAAAATGAGCGGGCTGGCCGAACTGAACATGTAGCCCAACAGCTTGCGCGGCATGCCGGGCGCGGCCCAGGGCGTGACGTAGCCTGGCGCGATGACGCCCGCATTGCCGAAGCTGCTCTCCTGCGCAACCGTGCTGTTGCGCTCGACGAGCGTGACCGTGTGCCCCGCGGCGGCCAGATAGTAGGCGGTGCACGTGCCAATGACCCCGCCGCCGATAACGATGACCTTCATTCCCAACCGTCTGGTGTGTGGCGAACGCCCGTTCGTTCGCTTGTTAGTGTCGTTCTTGGACGCGCCGCGTGCCCGGAGACCGGTCGGAATCGACCGGGACGGCCAAAATCGGGTACATCGCGGCCCGTTTGGATACGGGGCGCATAGGTTACCAGAGAGACGCCCTCACAGGGCGGGACCCCACGAAGAATGCCCGCCTCACACTCGGGTATAACCCGGGGTAAGCAGGGTATAATCCCGGTTTGTCGTTCCCCCGCGTTTTGAACGCCTCGCCTTCCGTCCTTCCATGACTCACATTGCCTGCTTCGCCGGCGCCTTGGCGCTCTCCGAATTCCGCCAGCAACGTCTTTTGCAGACCCTGCAAGCCATCGATAGTTCGATCGTGCGTATCGATGCCCGCTACGTGCACCTCGTCGCCAGCGCCGAGCCGCTCTCGAACGACGACATGGCGCGCGTGGCCGGTCTGCTCACTTACGGTGAGCCGGTGCGCGAAGAACCGGTCGGCGACCAACTGCTGGTGATCCCGCGTCTGGGAACGATTTCGCCGTGGGCGAGCAAGGCGACCGACATCGCCCGCAACTGCGGCATTGATCATGTGCGCCGTATCGAGCGCGCCGTCGAATATACGATCGGCGTGAAATCGGGTCTGCTGGGCGGCAAGAAGTCGCTGGCGCCCGACGTCCTCGCTCAGGTCGCCGGCGTGCTGCACGACCGGATGACCGAGGCGGTGGTGGCCACGCGCAAGGACGCCGAAGCGCTGTTCGTCGAACTGCCGGCCAAGCCGTTGCAGACGATCGACGTGATCGGCGCCGGCCGCGGCGCCCTCGAGGCCGCAAACCGGGATCTGGGCCTCGCGCTGGCCGAAGACGAGATCGACTATCTGGTCGACGCCTTCACCTCGCTCAAGCGTAACCCGACGGACGTCGAACTGATGATGTTCGCGCAGGCCAACAGCGAGCACTGCCGTCACAAGATTTTCAACGCCAACTGGACCATCGACGGTCAGGCGCAGGACAAGTCGCTGTTCCAGATGATCAAGAACACGCACCAACTGCACCCGCAGGGCACGGTGGTGGCGTATTCGGATAACGCGTCCGTGATGGAAGGCGCGGAAGTCGAGCGCTGGTATCCGCGCGGCGCCGATGGCAAATACGGCCGCAGCGTCGAACTCACGCACACGCTGATGAAAGTGGAGACGCACAATCACCCGACCGCCATTTCGCCGTTCCCGGGCGCCTCGACGGGCGTGGGCGGCGAAATCCGCGACGAAGGCGCCACGGGTCGCGGGTCCACGCCGAAGTCCGGCCTGACGGGATTCACTGTCTCGAATCTGGCGCTGCCGGACGCACGCGAATCGTGGGAAAACGATCGCGATGTGGCCGTGCCGCCGTCGCTGCGCAAGCCCGACGACACCGGTGCCGATTACGGTCGCCCGGACCGCATCGCGTCGCCGCTCCAGATCATGATCGACGGCCCGCTCGGCGGCGCTGCGTTCAACAACGAATTCGGCCGCCCGAACCTCGGCGGCTATTTCCGCACCTACGAACAGAATGTGGGCGGTCTTGTGCGTGGCTACCATAAGCCGATCATGATCGCAGGCGGCATGGGCAATATCGCTGCACAGCACACGCACAAGCACGATCTGCCGGCCGGCACGCTGCTCATCCAGATCGGTGGCCCGGGCATGCGCATCGGCATGGGCGGAGGCGCGGCCAGCTCGATGGCGACCGGCACCAACACCGCCGAACTCGACTTCGATTCGGTGCAGCGTGGCAACCCGGAGATCGAGCGTCGCGCACAGGAAGTCATCAACTGGTGCTGGCGTCAGGGCGAAGCCAACCCGATCCTGTCGATTCACGATGTGGGCGCGGGCGGCATCTCCAACGCTTTCCCCGAACTGGTCGACGGTGCGGGCAAGGGCGCGCGTTTCGATCTGCGTCAGGTGCAGCTCGAAGAGTCGGGCATGTCGCCCGCCGAAATCTGGAGTAACGAAGCGCAGGAGCGCTACGTGCTTGCCATCGCACCGGACAGCTTCCCGGCGTTCCAGGAAATCTGTCAGCGCGAGCGTTGTCCGGTGGCGGTCGTGGGGATTGCCACGGACGAGCGTCAATTGAAGCTGGTCGACCCGATGCATCCGGAATCGCCGGATCCGGTCGATATGCCGATGGACGTGCTGCTCGGCAAGCCGCCGCGCATGCACCGCAACGTCACCCGCGTCAAACAGGAACTCCCGCCGGTCGACGTAACGGGCCTGTCGCTCGACGACGTGGCGCGCGCCGTGCTGCGTCACCCGACGGTGGCCAGCAAGTCGTTCCTGATCACCATTGGCGACCGCACCGTAGGCGGCCTGACCGCGCGCGACCAGATGGTCGGCCCATGGCAGGTGCCGGTGGCCGATTGCGCCATCTCGCTCATGGATTACGCCGGTTATCGCGGCGAAGCCATGACGATGGGCGAGCGCACGCCGCTGGCGGTGATCGACGCGCCTGCGTCGGGCCGCATGGCGGTCGGCGAGGCCATCACCAACATTGCGGCGGCGCCGATTGCGTCGCTCGATCAGATCAAGCTGTCGGCCAACTGGATGGCGGCATGCGGCACGCAAGGGGAAGATGCCGCCCTGTTCGATACGGTGAAGGCCGTCGGGATGGAACTGTGTCCGGCGCTGGGTCTGTCGATCCCGGTCGGCAAGGATTCGTTGTCGATGCGCACCAAGTGGGACGATGCGGGCCGTGCCAAGGACGTGGTCGCACCGGTTTCGCTGATCGTGTCGGCGTTCGCACCGGTGGAAGACGTTCGCGGCCACCTCACACCGCAACTGCGCTCGGTCGCAGACGCCGGCGAGACCGTGCTGATCGCGATCGATCTGGGGCACAACAAGAACCGTCTGGGGGGCAGTATCCTCGCGCAGGTCACGCAACAGATCGGTGACGTCACGCCGGATCTTGACGACCCGGCCGACCTCCAGCGCTTCTTCGACGTCATTCAGAAACTCAATCGCGACGGCAAGCTTCTCGCGTATCACGACCGCTCTGACGGCGGCCTTTTCGCCACCGTCGCGGAAATGGCGTTCGCCGGTCACGTCGGCGTGTCGCTCAACGTCGATATGCTGACGCTCGACGACGGCTTCGAGTCCGACTATGGCGATGCCAAGGATTGGGCGAAGCAGACGGCGGGGCGTCGCGAAGACAAGACGCTGCGTGCACTTTTCTCGGAAGAGCTAGGTGGCGTGATTCAGGTGCGCGCCTCGGAGCGTGACGCAGTGCTGCAAACATTGCGCGACGCCGGCCTGTCGTCCGTCACGAATGTGATCGGCAAGCCGAACACGAGCGACGTCATCGAAATCTATCGCGATGCGAAGAAGATCTTCGGCGCTTCGCGCGCCGAGTTGCAGCGCGTGTGGTCGGAAGTGAGCTGGCGTATTGCGCGGTTGCGCGACAACCCGGCTGCGGCTGATGCCGAATACGACGCGCTCAACGACACCAGCGATCCGGGTCTCTCGCCGAAGCTGACGTTCGACCCGAGCGAAGACGTGGCCGCACCGTTCATTGCGACGGACGCGCGTCCGAAGGTGGCCATCCTGCGTGAGCAGGGCGTGAATTCGCATCTGGAAATGGCCTATGTGCTGGATAAGGCCGGCTTCGAGGCTTACGACGTGCACATGAGCGATCTGCTCGCGGGCCGTCATTCGCTCGACGCGTTCAAGGGCTTCATCGCTTGCGGCGGTTTCTCTTACGGCGACACGCTGGGCGCCGGGGAAGGCTGGGCAAAGACGATTCTGTTCAACCCGTCGCTCGCCGAGCAGTTCGCCGGCTTCTTCAACCGTGCGGACACGTTTGCATTGGGCGTCTGTAACGGTTGTCAGATGATGAGCAACCTGTCGAACCTGATTCCGGGCGCAGCGGCGTGGCCGAAGTTCACGTACAACCAATCGAAGTACGAGGCGCGGCTCACGCAAGTGGAAGTGCTCGACTCGCCGTCGTTGTTCTTCAAGGACATGGCGGGCTCGCAACTCCCGATCGTGATCGCACACGGCGAAGGCTTCGCCAACTTCGGGCAGCAGGGCAACATCGATCAGGCGATTGCGGCGATGCGCTTCGTCGATCATCGCGGTCAGCCGACCGAGCAGTATCCGTTCAACCCGAACGGCTCGCCGCGCGGCCTGACTGCCGTGACGACCGGTGATGGACGCTTTACCGTGATGATGCCGCACCCCGAGCGTGTGTTCCGTACCGTTCAGATGAGCTGGGCGCCCCAGCAATGGGGCGACGACAGCCCGTGGATGCGCATGTTCCGCAACGCGCGCCGCTGGGTGGCGTAAGTGGTGTAAGTGATGTAACCGGGCGCAGTCCAACGCACTCCCACGCCAACGTCAAGGCTACCCGATGAGCGCAACACCGATCGGTTGCGTGGCAAGGGGGAGCGTTGTGGCACCCGTGCATCGTGGCATCGAAGGAATAACCGCCTGCCCTGTGATGGGGCCGGCGGTTTTTTCATGGCGTTTCCTGCGCTGTGTCGATGTCAGCGCCCGTTCCTCGGCGGGAACCCCGGCGAAATGATGGAGGGCGTCGGCGGGCGGCGCTCGCATCAGGACGCCGGAACACTGCCATGCGGCGCTTTTGAGACCGCATCGCGAGACCGTGGATTGGTAGCGCTGATTGACGAGCGTGGCGACGTCCGCGCCACTGAGGGCGTGCGCGACGAGGCGAACGCCAGCGAGTCCGAGACAGACGCCCGTCGCGAATGTCAGCGTCCGGCACCGGTGCGCAAAAGTTGACTTGACCATGTTGGCGACCTCAAACCTCGGTTGCGTCGGAGGATGATTGGATTGCCGTCGAGGAACTCAACTGTCAACGTTGACAGGTCGCCATCGTGGCACAGATGCCTCGGATGGCAGCCTGTCAGGGTTGACAGTTGTCCGTCGCAAACGATGCATGGCCCAATGAGCGCGGGTCGATTTCAGTCGGGGTGCTGGCATGGCAATCCCAACGTGGCGCGCCGCCTTGGCGGCGTGGACACGGTTCATCGCATTGGCGCGCGTCCCGATGCGGGGGCGCGGCAAGATACTGACGAATCGTCGTCGCACCTTGCGCGTCGGTCGCGTCGGGCGCATTGTGCTCACTTGTCTAGGTGCGGCGCTTGCGATGCGTGCCGCGCCGGCCGATGCGCTGACCGGCGCGGACGTGGCGCAGTTGGTGAACCAGCGATACGCGTCGCGCGTCGAAAAGTGTGCGCTGGACCGTCCGTTGTGGATGTGCAGCGGGGTGATCGTGCGGCCGCTGTCGGGGGGCGCGTCCCAGCATTTCGCGGCACCCACGGCGAGCGAGACGCAAACGCAGTCGGTGAATCTCGCGTTCGTGCGAGGGGATTTGCGCGCTTCGTCGCTGGGAGCGACGGCGGGACTGATTCTCGAAGACGGTTTCACGGCAGTGGCATCACAGAAGTCTTACGACGTGCGCTGCGTTTATCCGCTATCGGTCGAGCCAACCGCGACGTCTGGCGCGAAGGGGTGCGATCTGCCCGGCGGTGCTGCGTCGGCGCCACCGGATCTGAGTTCTTGCGCCACCCATGGTGTGACGGACGCCGCCGCATGGGTCGACCATTTCAATGCGAGTGCCCAAAGTGTCCTCAAGCAATGCTCGATGAATGCGCTTGCGGCCAAATCGTTTTACGCCGCGATGCAAGCGCACGAACAGGCGCCCGCACCGTTCGGGCAGACGACCATGTCGCTCCTTGTCGCGGCATGGAATCCGGCATTGCCTGCCACGATCCCGATTCAGGCGTTGTATTACGACACGGGTTCGGCAGGCCAGCTTTTGCAGGCGCAGCGTTATCAGATGCAGTTCTACGCCGCGACCCAAGTGTGGCTGCCTATCTTGCGCGTCACGTTCGTGCCGGGGCAGGGGGCGACATTCGGGTATGACGAAACGGAGCAACTCGACGAGGGGTTCCGGGTGGTCGAGCGGTTGACGAAGCGTTACCTCGATACGTCGCCGGACTGCAACGCAGGGACGAAGGCCGCTTACTACTGCGACGGCGTTCTGATTCGGATGGTGGCGGTGCAGTACATGCCCGTGTGGAATCCGCGCGCCGACTATTACAAAAGAGACGGTATCTCGTTTACCTATCTGCGAGCGGATGCCAAGGTCGGCGCCGTGGCCACCTGGACCGGCGGTACGGGTTTCATCATGAAGGAGTTCAACGCGCCGGCAGGCCATCCCTTGACGCTGAAATGTTCGTTCCCGACCGATGCCGGCACAGGCGGTCGCTCGGAAAGTTGCTTCAGCAGCGCGACGGACAAGCGATTCTGCGATGAGTTGGGCGTCACGTCCTACGCCATCTGGGTCGCGCGTTACGGCGCCGGGGGAATCGGCCTTCATTGTCCGTTCCGTCCCGACCCGGCAGGCTTCCAGCTAAGCATCACGATTCGACGCGACTATCCGAACATCATCATGCTCGGCTATCCACACAACGAGATCACCCTCAAGCCCTGGCCGTCCGACATCCCGGGGCAGTTGCCGCTCGAAGCGTTCGTGGTCGTGGGAAGCGCGTTTGCGGGCGGGCGTGTCATGCAGCAAGGCTATTTCGACGCGACGGGACGGTTCTTGCCGATTGTCCGTGTGAACGTCACCGCGGCTGCCACACAGGTATTTACGTACGTACCTGCGGACCAAATCAGCGCGAATTGACGAGGCTGACGCGACGCACGCCAAGCGTGTCGCGTCATAGACAATCAATCGAATGCCACGAATGGAGAAGCCCCTGATGGCGTTGCCATCGGGCATAGGGGGAGGGGCGGACTGAGGCCGCCTGGTGGGCATCGACTCTCTGAGGTTTGCGCGAGGTGACGAAATGTCGAGGAGGCGGCTCGGGCAAGGCGTGAGCGTTAATGGCGGGTGGGTACGGCGCTGGATGGCCGGGATCGGACTCGCGTTCGCGATGGTCTGCACGCCGGCGCATGGTCTCACCGGCGCGGACGTGGCGCAGTTGGTGAACCAGCGATACGCGTCGCGCGTCGAAAAGTGCGCGCTGGACCGTCCGTTGTGGATGTGCAGCGGGGTGATCGTGCGGCCGCTGTCGGGGGGCGCGTCCCAGCATTTCGCGGCGCTCACGGCGAGCGAGACGCAAACGCAGTCGGTGAACCTCGCGTTCGTGCGCGGCGACTTGAGCACCGCGTCGCTGGACGCCACCGCCGGGTTGATTCTGGCGGATGGTTTCACGGCGGCGGGCGCACAGCAGCCATACGCGATGCACTGCGTCTACCCGTTCACCGTCGCGCCGCCGGGCACTGCCGGCTCAAGGGGGTGCGATTTGCTCGGCGGCGCCGTGCCCGCGCCGCCCGACCTGAGTTCCTGCAAGTCGCACGGCGTGGCCGACATGGAGGACGTGACGGCCTGGGTCGCACATTTTCGCGCGAACGGTCAGAACGTGCTTCGGCAATGCTCGCTAAGCGCACTTGCCGCAAAACCGTTCTACGCTGCGTTGCAAGCGCACGAGCAGGCTACGGCCTCTTTGGCGCGCACGAGCATGTCGCTGCTGAGCGCCGCATGGAATCCCGCCGTCCCCGCAACCATCCCGATTCAGGCGTTCTACTACGACACGAGCACCGCCGGCCAATTGCTGCAAGCGCAGCGCTATCAGATGCAGTACTTCACGGCGACGCAAATGTGGTTGCCGATCCTGAGGGTGACATTCATCGCAGGGCAGGGCGCGACGTTCGGATACGACGAAACGGAGCAACTCGACGAGGGCTTGCGCGTCGCGGCGCGATTGACGAAACGGTATCTCGACACGTCGCCCAACTGCGATGGCGGGACGAAGGCGGCGTACTACTGCAACGGGGTTTTGATACGGATGGTGGCGGTGCAGTACATGCCGGTATGGAATCCTCGTGCGGACTATTACACAAGGGACGGCATTTCATTCAGCTACCTACGCGCGGACGCCGGGGTTAGGTCCGTGGCCAGTTGGACGGGGGGCACGGGCCTCATCATGAAAGAATTCAACGCACCGACGGCTCAGCCGCTAACACTGAAGTGTGCGTTTCCTCAGGACGTCAGTACCGGATCGATTCCCGATAGCTGTCTGCGTGCGGGGGTTAGCTATTGCGATGAACGCACCGTCAGAAGGTTCGCGACATGGGTAGCTAACAGATACTGCCCGTTTCGACCGACCCCTGCCGGATTCGAGGCGAGCATCGAGATTCGCCGCGCCGATGCCGGGCAGGTGGGGCCATACAACGAGATCGCCATCAGACCTTGGCCTTCCAATGTTCCCGCGCAATTGCCGCTTGAAGCTTTCGTGGCCGTAGGCAACGCCTTCGTCGACGCGCGCACGATGCAACGTGGTTTTTTCGAAGCAACGGGACGATTCATGCCTATCGTTCGCGTCAATGTCACGGCACCTCCCGATCAAGTCTTTACCTATGTACCCGCCGACCAGATCGGTGCGAACTAGGCGGATGGGGCGCTGATGCGTCGCTCGACCTGTCAGGGTTGACAGTTGTTCGCCATGAATCGTCTGTGGCCTTATTCACTACAGCGGTGCATGACGCACCGTTTGCGATAACGAATTCATCAGGAGGCCGCAATGAACGCTACATCGATTGTCACGCTGGCGCCGAGCGTACTCGAGGCGCGAGGAAACAATGGTCAGGAACTTCTGGCTACCGATTACTATGATCGCGAGCATGTGACCGTTGAAACCCCGCAGTACGTCGGCATGACAGCGGGGCACACCGTCGGCGTGCGTTGGCGAGGTCCGGCGTTCATTTATGACTCGCCGATCAGGACTGTCGCATTCCCGGCACGATTGGCGTTCCAGGTTCCCCGCTGGGAAGTGCTCGATTCGATCGGCACCACGGTGCAGGTCACGTTCAGCGTCAAACGAGGGGCAGCGGCTATCGAAATGTCCGGTGCACTGGGTCTGCGCGTGCAGGGAACGCCGTTCGCCCCGCCGACATACGACGCCGCCCGGGCGCAAGTGGTCGTCAGCTATCCCTCGCAAGCGAACGGTCAACTGGTGACCGTGCGTTGGGGCGGGATCGTGGTTCGCGATACCGGACTGACGACGGTCGTCCCGGGAAGTCCAACCCGGATTTCGATTCCGAGCGCCTGGATTCAGGAGAATCGCGGCAGGCGTGTCAACGTCACCTATGCCATCGGCACGACGTCCGGTGCGCCTTATCTGTTCTCCAGAACGCTGCGGCTTCAGCTGTAATCGCCGCGTGGCGATCACGGTCGACGATCGTTACGGATGAAGCCAGCGTGATCTGATGGGCGGGGGCTCGTCGAGAGGGGAGACACGACGATGTTAGTCCATTGCCAAGCGCGCCAAACGTCAGACGGGTTGGCCCGTTCACTTGTGTTGCGACTCGTCCTGTGGGCGGCGCTGGTTCCGTGCGCCTCGGCGCAGTCGCTCACGGGGGCCGACGTCGCTTTTCTGGTCAATCAGCGCTATCAGTCCACGGTAAGTCAATGCGCGGCCGGCCGGGCCGCGTGGATGTGTTCGGGGGTGCTGATACGTCCCTTGTCGGGGGATTCGTCGCGTGACGTTGCATCGCTGTCGGCGGCAGAGTCGGCACTGGGTTCGGCGAGTGTGGTCTACCTTCGGCAAGACATCGGGACGTCGTCTCTGTCGGAAAGCGCAGGCGTCATTCTGGCCGACGGTCTGACGGCCGCAGGCCGGGGCACCCCCATCTCGGTGCGATGCGCTTATCCCTTTGCGCCAACGCTCGCCAGCGGTATGAGCGCCAACGGTTGCGACTTACTGGCGAACAGTTCGACTGCCGTGCCTGATGCGAGCACATGTGCGTCGCATGGCGTCATGGACGTGGTCGGCTGGACGGCACATTTCGCCGCGCAAAGTCGTGATGTGCAACGTCAATGCTCGCTGAGTGCAACTGACGCGAAACAGTTCAGGGCGTCGATCGATACGCACGGGGCTGTATCTCCGGAATTCTCCAAAACGTCGAATGCGTTGCTGCTCGTGGCCTGGGATCCGCGGAATGTGCAGACCATGCCGGCGCAGGCGTTTTTCTACGATCCGTATCGGGGTGGACAACTACTTCAGGCGCAGCGTTATCAGAAGCAGTATTTCGATGCAAGCCGGCAATGGCTGCCCATTCTTCAGATGCGATTCGACGAGCGCGGGAAAGCCGCTTTCGGTTTCGACGAATCGGATCAGCTGGACATCGGTTATCAAGTGGCCGAGCGTCTAAACGCCCGATTTGCCGACACGTCGGACACGTGTCCGGGGCAGAAGCCGGGGTTTTATTGCAACGGGATCCTCATTCGGGTGGCCGAAGCGAATCCTTTGTTTCACGCGTGGGATCCGAGTCCGCAGTCGATGGCGCGCAACGGTGTGTCTTTCACCTATTTGCGCGCCGATGCCCACGTCACCGTCCTGATCGAAGACCGGGGCGCGACCGGCTTCATCGTGAAAGAGTCTTCGGCGCCTGCGGCGTATCCACTGACCGTGCGATGCTCGTTCCCGTCGGATGGATGGACCGGCGGACGCACCGACAGCTGCAACGCCGGCACCGACCCGCGGTTATGCGACGAACTCGGCGTGACCACAATCGCCACATGGCAGCAGCATTACCTGCCGTCCGAACTTTGGACGCAATGTGCGTTCCGTCCCGATATCCCGTCGTTTCAGTTGAGCATCGACGTGCGACAGCATTTCCCCAAGGTGGATGTGTTACGCAACGCGGACAACGAGGTCATCATCAAACCCTGGCCGCGCGGCATTCCGCTCGAATTGCCACTCGAAGCGTTCATTATTCTGGGCGATGGGGTCGGTGACGGAAGGTACGTGCAGCAGGACTACATGAACACGACTGGCCGGTTCCTGCCGTTGATCCGCGTCGATCCCGTGGCGACGCACGGCAAAGTCTTCTCCTACGTGCCGGGCGACCAGATCGCTGCGCTATCGTCGACGGTGCCACCGCCCAAAGCGCAATAAATGAGGCTTCTCAACAAAAATCCCGCCGAATGGCGGGATTTTTATCGATATCGGTCAGCGCAACGCTTACTGAATCTTGGCCTTCTTTTCCAGGCCGTCGATGAAGCCTTGCAGCTTTTCTTCCTGCATCTGCTGCATCAACTGCGGCTTGACGTCGGACAGCGGCGGGATCTGTGCGTCGCGCACATCGTCCAGTTCGAGAACGTGATAACCGAACTGCGTCTTCACCGGCGTTTGCGAGTACTGGCCCTTTTGCAGCTTTTGCAGCGCGTCGGCGAACTCGGGCACATAGGCATTGGCCGGTGACCAGTCGAGGTCGCCACCGTTTTGCGCCGAACCCGGGTCCTTCGAGTATTGCTTGGCGAGATCCGCAAACTTCGCGCCGCCCTTGAGCTTTGCGATGATGTCCTTGGCGGTGTCTTCGCTCGGCACCAGGATATGGCGTGCGTGATATTCCTTGTCGCCGAACTGCTTCTTCAACTGATCGTAGCGCGCTTGCAACTCGGCGTCGGTGACCGGCGAGGTCTTCTGGAAGTCGGCGATCAGGGCGCGAATGAGCACGCCTTGCTCGGCGAGCTTGATCTGCTGCTTGACAGTCGGATCCGTGGCCAGACCCTTGCTGATGGCGGCCTGCGCGAGCACTTCGCGCTTGACCAGCTCTTCGCGCACCTGCTGTTGCAGTTGCGGCGAGTTCGGCTGACCCTGACGCACCATTTCACGCACCATGGCGTCGGCGCGGGCCACGGGCACCGGCGTGCCGTTCACGACGGCAACGTTCTGGGCGAGGGCGGGGAGGGAGACGGCGGTCAGCGACACGGCGGCGCCGAGCGCCAGTGCCGTGCGGGCGAGTTTCAATGCCATGCTGTTTTTCCTAACGAATGACGGGGGCAAGGTTAATCGACAGGGGACGCGTCGCATGCGCGTTACGCTTCGCCGGGGGCGAGCGCAACGATGGCGAGGGCGTGAATGCCGTTCTGCATCAAATCGGCCAACGCATCATACACCAGCCGGTGACGCGCAACGCGGTTACGTCCGGTAAACGCCGCAGATACGATGCGCACGTTGTAATGACCGCCCGAGGCCGCGCCGGCGTGGCCGGCATGGCGGGCGCTGTCGTTCTCGAGGGAGAGTTCGAGCGGGGAGAGCGCAGCGGTCAGCCGCGCTTCGATTTGCTGTTCCATGGTCATGGCGGTGGCTTCCTGACGAACGGGGTTACTCGTCCTGCTTGATGTACTTCGCGAGCCAAAGGCTCTGCACGACGATGAACACGACCATGAGGCCCATGCCGCCGAAGAGCTTGAAGTCGACCCACGTGTCGGTGGAGAAGTGATAGGCGATCACCAGATTCAGCACACCCATCGCGAGGAAGAAGAGCGCCCAGCTGAAGTTCACGGCGCGCCAGAGATGCTCGGGCAACGTCATCTGCTTTTCCATCATGGCGCGAATGAGGTTCTTGCCGAACATCAGTTCGGCGACGAACAACGTGACGCCGAAGAGCCAATACAGTGCGGTGGGCTTCCACTTGATGAAGGTTTCGTCGTGCAGCAGCATGGTGGCGCCGCCGAACACCACGATGATCGCCAGACTCACCCATTGCATGGGCTCGACCTTGCGGTGACGGAACCACATCCAGATGACCTGCACGATCGTCGTGACGATCGCGATGCCGGTGGCGACATAGATGCCGGCGAATTTGAAGGCGACGAAAAACAGGATGACCGGTAACAGGTCGAAGAGAAATTTCATGAAGTCTCGGCTTGGGGGCTTCGGGGTTTCCGCGCCCCGGCGCAATACGCCAGGGGGCAAACCCGCATTATATTTCAAAGGCCCGGCCCCGGAATGCGTCGGGTGCGGGCCTTTGTCCGAAAGCCGGGACAGCGGCGCCGGAAGTATCCGGGCGCCGGGAGGGTTATTCCAGGATCTCGATGCGCTTCACATCGATGTCGTTGGCTTTCATCCGGTGCGTATCGACTTCACCGATGATACGCACGCGGGTCTTTTCGGTGATCTGGCGACCCGGGGGCAGGTATTTGTCGTCGAGTTCGATCTCGATGGTGCCGGACGCGTCCTGGAAGGTGTAGTGCTCGGGTTTGAGCTTGTTGATGATGTGCCCGTCGATGACCGCTTCCATGTCCTTCGGTGCTTTGAGCGCTTGTTCGACCGTGGTGGCGCGGGGCATCGCCGCCGGCACGGCGACGCTGCCACCGGCGGTGGCGCCGGCCTGAGGCACGTTGATCTGCGCTTGCGCCGGCGCGCTCAGGAAGCCGCCGCCGGCGAGTAGCGAAGCGGCAAGGGCAAGGGTGAGACGGCGATCCGATTTCTTGGACATGACAGGGACTCCCAGTAAAAAGTCAGGTGGACGCAAGCCTAAAGCCAAAAAATGCCAATGGCCGGTGAAAGACGCGTAGTTCACGTCATTTCACCGTTATTCAGCGGCGTGGCGCCGCAATTTGAAAGCGGACTTCGAAGCTGTCCGCCTGGGGATGAGCGCAAACGGGGATAGCGGTGATCGCTCTCAGTCTTGCGTCGATGTGTCGGACTTGCCTTCCTTGTCCTCGAAACTCAACGACGCCGAGTTGATGCAGTAGCGCAGACCGGTCGGTTGCGGCCCGTCTTCGAAGACGTGCCCGAGATGGGCGTCGCAGTTATGACAACGCACTTCCACGCGCACCATACCATGGCTGTAATCGGCGATTTCGTCGATCTTCGCGCCCTCGATCGGCTTCGAGTAGCTCGGCCAGCCACAGCCCGCGTCGAACTTCTCGGTCGACTCGAACAACGGCGCGCCGCAGCAAACGCAGCGGTAAGTGCCGTCTTTCCAGTGATCCCAGTAACGGCCGGTGAAGGCGCGCTCGGTCGCGGCGTGGCGCGTGATCTGATATTCGACGTCGTCGAGTTGGGCCCGCCATTCGGCGTCGGTTTTTTCCACTTTGCTCATGAGAGTCTCCGGAGGTGGGGCGTCCCCGCAGGGGTCGCCGCGCGACATATGGGGTCAGTGTGCGTTGGACGGTGCAAAGTTGGAGATGATTCCGTATTTTGCAACGGCAGGCAACGCGGTATCGAATGCCGCAGCGAGGGGATAGGGCGCGGGCCGCGGCCCGCACCGTCCGTCTCGCCCGGTCACGTAGATCATGACGAGCAACTGACTTCGAGCTGGCCTGCCCAGTCCGGCGGCAACGCGGCGTAGCGCTCGAACTCGCGTTGTTCGTCGTACGGATGCGAAAGCACCTTGAGCAGCGTCTCGACCTCCGAGAAATCTTTCTCATTGGCGCGCCGGATGGCGATTTCCGCCAGATGGTTGCGCAAGATGTACTTCGGGTTGACGAGACGCATCGCCACGGCGCGCTTTGCGTCGGTGCTGGCCTCATGGCGCAGGCGCGCGCGGTAATCGACGGCCCATGCGTCGAATCCCGGCCGGTCGATGAACATATCGCGCAGCGGGGCGTCGGCGGCGGGGTTGTCGAGCTCAAGCGTGGCCAGCGTGCGGAACCAGTGCGTGAAGTCGACGCGGCCTTCGTGCATCAGCTTGAACAGACGGTTGATGAGCGTTTCGTCATCGGCATGCGACTCGCGCAGGCCGAGTTTGGCGCGCATGCGCAGGTCGATTTCCTCGGCGAAGCGCGTCTTGAAGACCGGCAGCACCGATTGTGCCTGCTCGATGGCCGCTTCGCCCTCGCCGAACAGCGGCAACAACGATTGCGCGAGGCAGAAGAGATTCCAGTATGCGACGTTGGGTTGCGCCTGATAGGCGTAGCGCCCCTGCGTATCGGAGTGATTGCAGATGTGATGCGCATTGAAGCCGTCGAGAAAACCGAACGGACCGTAATCGATCGTCAGTCCGAGAATCGACATATTGTCGGTGTTCATCACCCCGTGGCAGAAGCCGACGGCCTGCCAGTGCGCGACCAGTTCGGCCGTCGCATCGCACACGGCGCTCAGCAGCGCGAGGTAAGGGTTCGCCTCGTCGCGGCAGTGCGGGTAGTGATGATCGATGGTGAAGTCGGCAAGCTGACGCAGCGCTTCGTACTGATCGCCCGCCCAGAAATGCTCGAAGTGCCCGAAGCGGATGAAACTCGGCGACAGGCGCGTCACCACTGCCGCGGTTTCGATGGTTTCGCGTCGCACGGGGGCGTCGGAACCCATCACGCACAGGGCGCGCGTCGTCGGCACGCCGAGGTGGAACATCGCCTCCGAGCCGAGAAATTCGCGGATCGACGAGCGCAGCACGGCGCGCCCGTCGCCCATGCGTGAGTAGGGGGTGAGGCCGCCACCCTTGAGCTGGATCTCCCAGCGTCCGCCGGGGCCCTCTGACTCGCCCAGCAACAATGCGCGACCGTCGCCCAACTGGCCCGCCCACACACCGAACTGGTGACCGGAATAGACGCTCGCGAGCGGGTCGCCGCCGGCCAGCGGGGCATTCCCCGCGAACGTGGCCAGGAATTCCGGATCGCGCGCGGCCTCGGGCGACCAGCCGAGCAGGCGGGCGGCATCGGCGGAAAAGCCGACGAGGTACGGCGCGGGTAAAGGCTGCGGGGGCAGACGCGTGAAGAAGTCGGCGCCCAGCGTCGCAAAGCGATTCGTCAACGATAGCGGTCCGAACGGCTTCAGAGCGGCGGATGCGGCGCAGGGAACAGGGGCGGGTCGGTCGGTGGCCGGCATTGGGGACGTTCCTGATGGTGAACAAACATTCTACTTGAGGTGTCCGTTACTTGCTGCCGGGTTGCGTACACTGGCGAGAGTCGACACGTGCTGCGCCGCACAAGCGATGAGCGTTGACCGGGCGGGCCGGCGCGTCAAGAATGATTTACCACGACGAGCGCGGGTGCACGCATCGCGCTTGTCTGCCCGAAGCATCACAAGAATATGCGCAAGCCAACGCCACCAGCGCAATTCGCGAATTTCCAACGCATCCGACGTTTCCAGTATTTCCGACCGACGTTCTCGACGTTCCCGACGTGCTCGAAGTATCGCCGTAATTCCGGTTGTCCCGACTTTTCTGGAGATTCGACGTATGGCACCACCGCTCCTCGGCCAGATGATGGCCGCGCCGCTCCTGATTTCCTCGCTGCTCACGCATGCTGCGCGTCACCACGGCGATACCGAGATCGTATCGCGCCGTGTCGAAGGCGACATCCATCGCTACACCTGGCGCGACGCCGAGCTGCGTGCGCGTCGGCTCGCGCAAGCGTTGCGCCGTCTGGGGGTTCGCGACGGCGAGCGCGTGGGCACGCTGGCATGGAACGGATACCGTCATCTCGAACTGTATTACGCGGTCTCCGGCATGGGCAGTGTGGTGCATACGGTGAACCCGCGTCTGTTTCCCGAGCAGATCGCCTACATCGTCAGTCACGCCGAAGATCGTTACGTCGCATTCGATATCAACTTCCTGCCGCTGGTGGAGGCCATCGCGCCACAATGCCCCGGCGTGCAGGGCTGGATTGCCATGACCGACCGCGAGCGCGTGCCGGCGTCGAACTTGCCTCTGCTTTGCTACGAAGACCTCGTCGAGGCGGAGGACGGTCGCTTCGAATGGCCGTCGATGGATGAGAACGCGGCGTCCGGGCTTTGCTACACGTCGGGCACCACGGGCAATCCCAAGGGTGTGCTCTATAGCCATCGTTCGACGGTGTTGCACGCGTTCGGCGCGTCGTTGCCGGACGCCATGTGCATGTCCGCCCGCGACGCCGTGCTGCCCGTCGTGCCGATGTTCCACGTGAACGCCTGGGGCCTGCCTTATTCGAGCGCATTGACCGGTGCGAAGCTCGTTTTCCCGGGAAAAGACCTCGACGGCAAGTCGCTCTACGAGCTTTTCGAGGCCGAGGGCGTGACATTCTCGGCAGGCGTGCCGACAGTCTGGCTCGGACTGCTGACCTATGTGAAATCGATCGGCGCGCGCTTTTCCACGCTGGAGCGCACGGTCATCGGCGGGTCGGCCTGCCCGCCGGCCATGCTGCAAGCGTTCGAAAAAGACTACGGCGTTCGCGTCATTCACGCGTGGGGCATGAGCGAGATGTCGCCGCTTGGCACACTGTGCCACCTGCGCAAGCATCATCGCGACCTGCCCGAGCAGGCGCAGCAGCACATCCTCGAAAAGCAGGGAACGGCGATCTATGGCGTCGACCTGAAAATCGTGGGACCGGACGGCGAAGCGCTGCCGTGGGACGGCAAGGCGTTCGGCGACCTCTATGCGCGGGGGCCTTGGGTGCTGGATCGTTACTTCCGCTCGGATACCTCGCCGCTGGTCGACGGCTGGTTCCCCACCGGCGACGTGGCGACGATCGATCCCGAGGGCTACGTCCAGATCACAGACCGCAGCAAGGACGTCATCAAGTCCGGCGGCGAGTGGATCAGTTCCATCGACGTCGAGAATGTCGCCATGGCGCATCCGGACATTCACGAAGCGGCCTGCATCGCGATTCGCCATCCGAAGTGGGAGGAACGGCCGCTGCTGGTCGTGGTGCGAAAACCCGGCTCGACGCTGACACGCGAGGAATTGCTGGCGTTCTATCAGGGGCGAGTCGTGAAATGGTGGATTCCGGACGATGTGGTGTTCGTCGACGAAATTCCGCATACGGCGACCGGCAAGATGCTCAAACTCAAGCTGCGGGAGAAGTTTCGCGACTATGAGGCGACGTCGTGAGGCTTTCGCGGTCGCGTCGGCTTTAGGTGACAGTGTTAGGTGGCAGTAATAGGTGGCCGTATTAGGTGGCGGCATTAGGCGACGGCATTAGGCGACGTTCTCCGGGAGGGGATCGGAAACATCTCATCCCGGGGGCAGACGTCGCCTCAAATCCAGTGCTGACGCCGTTTTTCGCGCGGTCCCGACCGATTTCCGCAGCCTGTCCCCTCTATAATGTCAGCCTGAATTTTCCCCGATGCGGCGCTTGCGCCGCGTCTTTCGTTGGCTTCCCGAAGGAGACGCAGTGCCTCTGCTGAGTGCCACCGCCGGCCTCGTGCTCGTGAACGGTGCGAGCTACGGCTTGCTGCTGTTCATGCTGTCGAGCGGACTCACGCTGATCTTCAGCATGCTGGGCGTGCTGAACTTCGCTCACGCCAGCTTCTATATGCTGGGCGCGTACTTTGCTTATGCACTATCGGCCGCGATCGGTTTCTGGCCGGCGCTGATCGTCGCGCCGCTCGTCGTCGGCGCCGTGGGGGCGGTGTTCGAGCGTGGCGTACTGCGGCGTTTGCGAACGCGTGGCGCGCTGGCGGAACTGCTGGCGACGTTCGGTCTGGCGTATATCGTGGTGGAACTGGTGCAGCTCGCATGGGGCCGCGGTCCGGTCGAGTATGCCGTGCCTGCCGTTTTCGAGGGCGTCCTGATTCGCGTGGCAGGCATTGCCGTGCCCGCCTATCGGTTGTTTCTGATGGGACTCGCCTGCGCCATCGCGTTGCTGGTTTGGGTGGCCTTTCGGGCCACGCGTGCCGGGCTGGTACTGCAAGCGGCACTCTCGCAGCCGGCAATGACGCAAGCGCTCGGCTACGACGTCCCGTCCCTGTACACCGGGGTCTTCGCCTGCGGCGCAGCGCTGGCGGCGCTTGCCGGGGCAGCCGGCGGCAACGTGTTGGTCACTGAGCCCGGTATGGCGGCAACGGTGGGCAGCGTGGTGTTCGTGGTCGTGGTCGTCGGAGGGCTTGGCTCGCTCGGCGGTGCGTTCGCGGCCTCGCTGCTCATCGGGCTGTTGCAAACGTGGGCGGTTACGAGCGATGCGGCACTGGCGCAGTGGTGGTCGCCGGGTGTTTTCGGTCGCGCACTCTCTCCCGTTCTGCATCTGAGTGTTGCGCAACTGGCGCCCGCCGTTCCCTATCTGTTGATGGTCGCGGTCCTGCTGTGGCGGCCGCGCGGCCTTTTTGGCGCGAGGGAGGGGTGATGAGCGAGCTGATGATCGGCGCGCCACGTGTTGTGTCGGCCTCATGGCGCCGACGGGCCGCAGTCTGGATCGCCTTCGCCATGCTGCTTGTCGCAGCGCCGTGGTGTTTTCCCTCCGACGCGGCCCTCACGCTCATGACGCAAATGGGCACCGCCGCTATCCTCGCGCTTTCGTTCAATCTGTTGCTCGGTTCGACGGGCTTGCTGAGTTTCTGTCATGCCACCTATGCGGGTATTGGCGCTTACGCCGCCGTGTGGTGTATGAACCGTATCGGTGTGCAGGGGGTGCCGTTATCGATGGCGCTCGTGCCGTTCGCAGGCGGTTTGGCCGGCGCTGTGGCGGGCGCGACGCTGGGTTACGTCACGACGCGTCGCTCAGGCATGACGTTTGCGATGATCACGCTGGGCGTGGCAGAACTGGTCTGGGTCATGGCCGCGATGTTGCCCGAATGGTTCGGCGGCGAGCGTGGCATCCCGACCGACCGTACTCTTGGCGCATCGTGGTTCGGCGTGACGTTTGCGACGCAACGGGAGGTCTACGGACTGGTCGCGTTGTGGTTGCTGGTCTGCACGGCGGCGATGTATGGCGTCACCCGCACGCCATTGGGATTCCTTGCGCGCGCTGTGCGCGACAACGCTGGGCGCGTCGCCTTTCTGGGGCAATCGCCTGCGGCCGTGCGATACCGCGTGCAGATCATCGCGGCCGCGTTCGCCGGTATCGCGGGGGCGCTGGGCGCGCTGAATTTCGAACTCGTCAGTGCAGACACCTTCAGTCTCGAACGCTCGGGCGTTGTCCTCGTCTTCACGGTGCTGGGCGGCACGGCTTACTTCGCGGGACCCATGCTGGGGGCGGTCGTCGGGGTATTCGCGACGATCGTGCTCGCCACGGTCACACGTGCGTGGCAACTCTATCTGGGGCTGGGGTTTCTCGCTGTCGTGGTATTCGCGCCCGGCGGGATCGCCGGGCTGATCGCGATACATCTGAGGGTATTGCAGCAGGGGCTGGTGCGCGCACTTTGGAAGCCCTATGTCCTTCTGTGTGCCGGCTTGCTGCTCACCGTCGCCGGGCTGGTCGCCATTGTGGAGATGACCTACGGCATTCGCCTTGCGATCGACGGTGTGCCGATGTCCGACGGTCTGCCCCAACGTATGGGGGCGAGCGCGTGGGTGGCGGCGTCGATTACGCTGGCGGTTGGGATTGGCGTCGTGAGGTTTGCGGGGCGTCATTTGCGCCGCAGGGCGGCCAGCGCCGGTTTCATGGCTGAGGCGCGGCGATGATCGAGACAATAAGCGCGACGATGAGCGCGACGATGAGCGCTGCGTCGATGACGGCCGGGGCGTCCGTACAGGCCTTGAGCGTACGTGGTGTGCGCAAGTCGTTCGGGCGGGCCGAGGTGCTGGCCGGTGTCGATCTGACGCTTGCGCCCGGTGAGCGCCTGGCGATCATCGGTCCGAACGGTGCCGGCAAAAGTACGTTGTTCGACGTGATCACGGGGCGCACCCGTCCGGACAGGGGGCGTGTGCTGATGTATGCCCGCGACGTCACGGGGCGCGCGCCGCACGTCATCAGCCGACTGGGACTGTCACGCAGCTTTCAGACGTCGCAATTGTTCGGCCAGATGAGTGTGATCGACCATTTGCGCTGTGCGGGACTGTGGCCGAGTGGTCATCGCTATACGTTCTGGCGTCATATGCGCGGCCTTGACGATGTCACCCGGCGCAGCGAGGCATGGCTTGGGCGTCTCGGGCTGGAGGCGCGTCGCGACGTGCCTGCCGGGGCGCTGAGTTATGCAGAGCAACGCGTGCTGGAGATCGGTTTGTGTGCGGCGTCGGCAGGCAGCGTCATGTTGCTCGACGAACCCACGGCAGGCATGAGCCAGTCGGAATCGGCACGCATGATCGAACTGATCGCCGAACTGAGCCGCGGGCGCTCGCTGCTCATGATCGAGCATGACATGCACGTTGTGTTCTCGCTGGCCGACCGGATCGCGGTATTGGCGCGAGGCGCCGTCATCGCCTGCGATACGCCGGCCCGTATCCGCACGCATCCGGACGTTCGCATGGCGTATCTCGGTGAATTCGCAGATCGGTTCGATAAGGCAGGTGCGGGGGACGAGCGCGATGCTTGAACTGATCGATGTCAAAGCGGGATACGGCGGCAGTCGCGTGCTGCATGGGGTGACGATGCACGTCGCCCCGGGGGAAATCGTCGCCGTGCTCGGGCGTAATGGGGCGGGTCGCTCCACGCTAGCCCGAGCCATCGTGGGGCAACTGCCCCGGGAGGGCGAGATCCGTTGGCGGGGTCAATCGCTCGTTTCGCTCGCGTCTCATCAGATTGCGAGAATGGGTGTCGGCTACGTGCCCGAGACGCGTGATGTGTTCGGGCCGCTGACGGTCCTCCAGAATTTGCAACTCGGGCTTCGGGCCAAGAAAACGCGGCGTTCGCATGGCGAACCGGCGCGGGGGCTGACCCTGACGCAGGCCTTCGAGCGTTTTGAGGAGTTGGCGCCGCGTCGCGACGCACCCGCCGGGTCGCTATCGGGGGGCGAACAGCAATTGCTTTCGCTATGCCGGGCGATGATGGCCGGGCCCGATCTGCTGATCGTCGATGAACCGACCGAAGGACTGGCGCCGCGTGTCGTGGCAAGAATCGGCCGGATCCTGACGGATTTGCGGGCGACCGGCGTGGCCATCCTGCTCATTGAGCAGAAGCTGTCGCTGGCGCTCAGCTGCGCGCAACGCGTTGCCGTCATGGGGCGGGGATCCCTGGTTTTCGAAGGCACGCCGGACGCCCTGTCGGCCGCGCCGGAGATCCGTCGCGAATGGCTCGAGGTCTAGCGCTGCGCTAGAATCGAACGATCGTCTTGCCGCAGTCTGCGTGCTCGCGGCGCCCCAACGACGTCAACAATATAAGGAAAGAGACAAGGATGAGCACGGCTTATGAGGTTCGTGACGGCGTGGCCGTCATCACACTGGACAATCCTCCCGTCAATGGATTGGGACATGCCACGCGCGCGGGGATTGCGCAGGGACTGACGCAAGCTCAGGCGGATGCGCAGGTACGCGCGATTGTGCTGATCGGTGCGGGAAAAGCGTTCTCCGGTGGGGCCGACATCCGTGAATTCAATACGCCCAAGGCGACGCAAAGCCCGTTGCTCGTCGACGTAATCCACGCGCTCGATGCCTGTACCAAGCCGGTCGTGGCCGCAGTGCATGCCGTTGCGATGGGCGGCGGACTCGAACTGGCGCTGGCATGTCATTACCGGGTGGGATTGCCGGGTGCACAGATCGCGCTGCCCGAGGTGAAGCTGGGCCTGTTGCCCGGCGCAGGCGGCACACAACGTCTGCCTCGCGCCATCGGTATCGTGCGGGCGCTCGATATGGTGGTGACGGGGCGCGTGGTGAAGTCCGAAACGCTCGTCGGCACCCTGTTTGCGAAGCTGCTCGACGGCAGTCATGACGATCTGCTGAGCGGCGCGATCGCGTTTGCCAATGCCGTCGCGGCGAAGGGAGGGGCATTGCCTCGATTGCGCGACGTTGCGATCGACGACGCCGATGGCGCCGCGCAGGCCGCCATCGATGCGGCGCGAGACAAGGTGCAGCGTGAACAGCCGCATTTCCCCGCGCCGCACAAATGCGTGGCGGCGCTCGAGGCCGCACTGCAACGTCCGTTCGACGACGGGGTGAAGTTCGAGCGCGAGTGCTTTGTCGCGCTGGTGAGCTCTCCGGAGTCGAAGGCCTTGCGTCATGCGTTCCTGGGCGAGCGCGCTGCCGCGAAGATCGCCGATGTTCCCGACGATACGCCGGTGCGCCCCGTCGAGCGTGTGGCCGTCATCGGTGCAGGCACCATGGGCGCCGGGATCGCCATGACGTTCGCGAATGCCGGAATGCCCGTCACGCTGGTCGATACGACCGAAGCGGCGCTCGCGCGGGGTATCGAAGCGATGCGCAGCAATTACGGTCGTGCCGTTACGCGAGGCAAACTCTCGGCCGAGGAGGCGGAAAAGCGTCTCGGTCGTGTTCACGGCAGCACCGATTTTGCTGCCGTGGCCGACGCCGATCTGATCGTCGAAGCGGTGTTCGAAGACATGACCGTCAAGCAGGTTGTGTTCCGGGAACTGGACAAGGTGGCGAAGGAGGGCGCCATTCTGGCGTCGAACACCTCGACGCTGAACCTCGACGCGCTGGCAGACATCACCTCGCGTGCGCAGGACGTCGTCGGCATGCACTTCTTCAGCCCGGCGAACGTCATGCGGTTGCTGGAAGTCGTGCGTGGCGCTCGCACGGGTAAAGACGTGCTGGCGACGGTGATGAAACTGGCCAAGCGTATCGGCAAGCTCGCCGTGGTGGCGCGCGTGTGCGACGGGTTCATCGGCAATCGGATGCTCGAACCATACTTCAAGCAGTCGCAATGGATGGTCGAGCAGGGCGCGACGCCGGCGCAGGTCGATGCCGCCATCGAGCGTTTCGGTTTCGCAATGGGGCCGTTCCGTACGAGCGACCTGGCCGGAAACGACGTCAGTTGGGCGATTCGCAAGCGCCGTCATGCCGAACACCCTGGCATTGTGTATCCCAAGATCGCCGACGTGCTGTGCGAGGCGGGACGGTACGGTCAGAAGACCCACGCCGGATGGTATGACTATGCCGAAGGCGATCGCACGCCGCGTGAATCGGCCAAGGTCGCGCAAATGGTCGATGACTATCGGCAGGCGAAAGGCATTACGCCTCGCGTGTTCACCGACGACGAGATCGTCGACCGGCTGATTTACGCGCTCGTGAACGAAGGGGCGAAAGTGCTTGCCGATGGCACGGCGGCGCGTGCGTCGGACATCGACATGGTGTATCTGAACGGGTACGGATTCCCGCTGTGGCGTGGCGGTCCGATGTTGTACGCGGATACGGTGGGGCTCGACAAGGTGTTGGCGCGTGTGCAGGCCTTTGAGGCGGATGTGCATGGCGAGGATTGGGTCCCGGCGGCGCGGCTCGTCGAGCTGGCGCAGGCGGGCAAGCGTTTCAACGGTTGATGCCGCAAGTCATGAAACGTGAACGATGAACGACGGGAGAACGACATGAAACCAATGGACGAAGTACTGCTCGTGATCGACGTGCAGAACGACTTCATGCCCGGTGGCGCGCTGGCGGTGCCTCATGGCGATGAGGTGGTGCCCGCGATCAACGCGTTGGCGAGCCAGTTCTCCCATGTGGTCGTGACGCAGGACTGGCATCCGGCCGCACACGTGTCGTTCGCCGGAAATCATCCCGGAAGACAACCGTTCGACACGATTACGTTGCCATATGGCGAGCAGGTCTTGTGGCCGGCGCACTGTGTGCAGGATACGCACGGCGCCGCGGTACATGCGGATCTGCACATACCGCATGCACAGGCGGTGGTGCGCAAAGGGTATCAAACCAATGTCGACAGTTACTCGGCGTTTCTCGAGGCGGATCGCAAAACGCCGACGGGACTTGCCGGATATCTACGTGACAAGGCCGTGCGACGCGTGCACTGTGTCGGCCTCGCCACGGATTTTTGCGTTACCTGGAGTGCGCTCGACGCCAAGGCGGCAGGATTCGACGTGTGCGTCATCGAGCACGCGTGTCGGGCGATCGATCTGAACGGCTCGCTGGCGAAGGCGTGGGCGTCGCTGGACGCCGCAAGTGTCGCGCGCGTGTAGTGGTTTGCCGGGCACGACGTCATTATCGATGGAAAAGACGCAGCGCATCAGGCGGTGCGTCGTGAGTTGAAGACAGGAAGATGGACAAGTTTTACCGTGTTGGCCAGGACGGCCGGAGTCCCCGATGAGTGCGCTCTCGATTCGCTCGGGGTTTATCGATCATCTCGGCATCGAGTTGGTGCGTGCCGAAGGCGGTGAGTCGGAACTGCGCCTTGCGCTGTCGTCGCAGCATTTCAATAGCTGGGAAGTCATGCACGGCGGTGTCGCGATGGCGCTGCTCGATGTGGCGATGAGTACGGCAAGCCGCAGCGTCGCCCCGCAGGGCACGGGTGTGGTGACGATCGAAATGAAGACGAGTTTCATGCAGCCTGGCGCGGGCGAGATGCGCGCATTCGGACGATTGCTGCATCGCTCGACGACGATGGCCTACTGCGAAGGCGAGGTGCGCGACGCCAGCGGTAAGCTCGTCGCCAAGGCAATGGGCACGTTCAAGTATCTGCGTCGTCTCGCTGTCGGACGAGACGTGCACGAGCAACGTCGACCGGACGAGCCGAGCGGGGACTGAGGTCTCCAGCGTCACAGTCGCTATTCACGTGGAGGAAGTCTCATGACGATCAATCGCCAGATTTTGCTGGTCTCCCGGCCGAAAGGGGAGGCCACACTCGACAACTTTCACCTGGCCGCCCCGGAATTGCCGGAACTCGGTGAGGGACAGGTGCTGGTCCGGAATTTCTATCTCTCGCTCGACCCTTACATGCGCGGTCGCATGAACGAAACCAAGTCTTATGCGCCGCCGCAGCCGCTGGACACGGTGATGATCGGCGCGACGGTCGGAGAGGTGATCGAGTCGCGCAACCCCGATTGGCAGCCGGGGGATGCTGTGACCGCCATGTTCGGCTGGCAGGAGTACGGGATTTCGGACGGCAGCAATTTGCGTCGTCTTCATGATTCGCGTGTGCCAATGAGCGCGTATCTCGGCGCTGCAGGCATGCCCGGAGTCACGGCGTGGTACGGGCTGAACCGGATCATTGCGCCGAAAGCGGGAGAGACGGTCGCGGTCAGCGCCGCGTCCGGGGCGGTGGGCAGTGTGGTGGGGCAACTGGCCAAGCGTGCAGGATGCCGGGTTGTCGGCATTGCCGGTGGCGAACAGAAATGCGCGTATGTCGTGGAAACACTGGGCTTCGACGCTTGTGTCGACTACAAGGCGGGCGATGTGTATCAGGCACTGCGCGACGCGGCGCCGGACGGTATCGACGGTTATTTCGAAAACGTTGGCGGCGCGGTGTTCGATGCAGTGTTGCGCAACCTGAACGCCCATTCGCGCGTTGCCCTGTGCGGCATGATCGCGGGCTACAACGGTGAGCCCATCCCGTTGAAATATCCGTCGCTGTTACTGACCCAGCGCGTGAAACTCGAAGGCTTCATCGTCACGGAGCATCTGGACGTCTGGCCGCAGGCGCTCAAGGCGTTGACTGACGCCATTGCTGCCGGTGAGTTGCGTTATCGCGAGACGATGTCCCAAGGTATCGAAAGCGCACCGTCCGCGTTCCTCGGTCTGCTCAAGGGGGAGAACTTCGGCAAGCAGATCGTGCGGCTGGTATAGCGAGCGTCATGACGCCCCGTGAGGCTTAGCGCTCGGCACTGCCGATTTCGAATCGGAAGTGCCGCAAGTCGCGTAATTCGTGGGAGGGCTGCGCCGGTGAGACGGTCGATTCCGTCACCTCCACCATGCCATCGCGGTGATAGCGTAGCAGTGTGGTGCACCGTGTTCCGTACGCGGGAGACGCGATGAACGCCGCCGATAGCGTTTTTTCCCACTCGCGTGTGACGCCCGTCTCCGGGAGCGTGTCATCGGCGGCTTCGTTCGCATCGCGCATGATCGTCAGCAGCGTCAGATCGTCGGCGGTGTTCTCGAGCGCATCGCGTAGCGCATGGCGACGGCTGACCAGCTTCGGCCACGGCGTATCGAGCAGGGCGTTCGACAGCCCGTGATACCCCGGCGTGACCGGCGTGACCGGGTGCGCGACGGGCCATGACGCCGAAGCGCGACTGCCGTTCGTGTCGCGATTGCCCAGCCAGTAGAGCTTGCCCGCGGGCAAATCACCGGCAAGCAGATTGAAGCCGGCGTACTCGTGGGCGTGCTTTTCGATGCGCGTCAAATCGTCATCGAACGAGGTGGCATCGAGCATTGCGGACACCAGCAGGCCACGTGAGGGCGTGCCTTTCGGTGCCATCGGGGCGCGGCCGTCGCGGAAGTTGGTCAGCGCGGCAAAGCGGCCGTCGCGATGGATGCCCATCCACGTCCCGCCCCCTCGCAAATCCCGTCCGGCCAACACTTCCGGGCGGTCCGACCACCAATGCATCGGTTCGGCGGGGCGCTCGAAGAACTCGTCACGATTGGCGAGAAGCACGAGCGGCGTAGCGGCGTCAGGCTGCCAGGAGAAGACGATCAGACACATGGAGCGAGGGGCGCTGGGACATCGACGAAACACTCGACGTGACGCTCGCCTTCGAGCCACGCCACAAGGCCGCACTCCGTCACCATGGTCGGCAGGGCCGCTAGGAAAGCCGCGTCGATGTCGTCGTAGCGTTCCATCCACGTGACCTGCCCATTGGCGACGTCGTTCACCGAGGCGTCGGCGCGCGTTTGAAGCCGCCCGACGATGCCGAAGCGCGAGGCCGTCAACGCAAAGAGTTGCGTGACGGCTAATCGGGCGGCAGCGGCGTGGGTTGTCGAGACGCGATAGTAGACGTAGCAGTCCATCGTCAGACGCGTGGGCGGCCGGATCAGGAGGCTGCCGCCGACGATGCGGGCGTCTCTGTCGGATCGATGATCTCGTACGGAAGCTCGGCGAATACCAGCGCGGGGCCGTCGGCAGCGCCAAGGCGAACGTCGTTCGCTTCGCGCGCGGCCAGCTTCAGCTCGACGAGCAGATCGAAGCCGCCGTTCGGCGCCGGCGATGCCTGCACGACCATGCCGCAAGGCTGGTCCGGATCGCTCGTCTCGACCAGTTCCTGCCCGGCCTGCGGCTGCACGCCGTCGAGATGCGCCAGATGCAACCGGCGTTTGATCGTGCCGCGATACTGGCTGCGGGCAACGACTTCCTGCCCCGGATAGCAGCCCTTGCGGAAGTTCACGCCTCCGACCACCTCCCAGTTGATCATCTGCGGCACGAACTGTTCCTGCGTCGCGGTCGTGACGCGCGCCACGCCGCTATGCACGTCGAGCCATGCAGCGAACGCCGGATCGACGGCAACGACGCCATCGGCTTGCACCAGTGCGTTCCAGACATCGACGGCTTGCGCAACAGGCACGCTCCAGAGGTAACGCGACAGCGAGCGAGCCGTACCGGCTTCGGGCAGTCGGATCAGGCTGGTGGCAATGGCCGGCGCGTCGCCCAGGGTGGCGTGCACCGCCGCCAGGGCGGCTGCCGGCAACGTCGGGAACGTGCGGGCGAGTACCGCTTCGGCGGCGGGGCCACCGACCTGGAACAGTACATGCGTGGCGGCGCCGTCGGTCAGCCTGGCTTTGGCGCGAAGTACGAACATCGACAGACGCTTCTGAACGGCGGCCTGCACGGCGGCGTCGCTGGCGAGATAGATCGTGGCGTCGGGCGACGTGTCTCGCCACATCAGGAAGGTCGCCAGCAGGCGGCCCTTGGCCGAGCAATAACCCGCCAGACGCGCTTGCACCGGCGAAAGGCGCTCGACGTCGTTGGTCAACTGCCCGTGCAGGAACGCGGCCGCATCGGGCCCGTTCACGGCGATCAGGCCGGTGTCGTCCGCCAGCGCGACGAAGCTGCCCGAGCGTAGTGCATCGAACTGCGCGGCGCGGGCGTCGGGGGAGATATCGGAAGGGGAAGCGGCTGCCGCGTGCGGCAGAAGGTCACGCCATTGGGAGGTCATAAACGAAAGTGCCTGTCAATCTGTGAGGGTTCGGCAAGTCAAAGTATTATATTGGGTCTTCCGCCAGGACGTGCGAGCGCGGTTCGACGTGCAAAATACGCTTCTCGAACCCGTTGTCGTCGCATCGGTCCGGCCGACGAGTCCCCCGAACCCGCTGCCGCCGTCAGGTGGCTTATCCAGCAATTCATGTCTTTCATCAAACGTCTGTTTGTACTGTTGATTGTCGCTGCACTGGCGGCAGGCGGCGCGTTCTATTACTGGGCACAGGCACCGCTGCAATTGGGCAAGCCGACGCTCGACGTCACGATCAAACCCTATAGCTCGGTGCGCAGCGTCGCCACCCAGTTGCGCTCGGGCGGTGTGCCTGTGCATCCGCTGCTGTTCAATCTGCTCGCCCGCGTGATGGATGTGGGCACCCGACTGAAATCGGGCAACTACGAGTTCGCGACCGGCATTACGCCGATGGAACTGATGGACAAGCTCGCGCGCGGCGATGTGAACCAGTACGTCGTGACGATCATCGAGGGCTGGACGTTCAGGAAAATGCGTGCCGAGATCGACGCGAATCCGGCACTGCGTCACGACACGGCCGGTTTGCCGGACGCCGACCTGATGCAACTCGTGGGCGCAGATCGCGCAGAGGCCGAGGGCATGTTCTTCCCCGACACGTACCTTTTTCCGAAAGGCACGAGCGATATCGATATTTACAAGCGCGCCTTTCGCCTGATGCAGAAGCGTCTGGACGAAGCCTGGGCCGCCCGCGCACCGGGGTTGCCGTACACCACGCCGTATGAGGCGCTTATCATGGCCTCACTGGTCGAGAAAGAGACGGGGCAGGCGGTGGAGCGGGGACAGGTCGCGGCGGTGTTCGTCAATCGATTGCGCAAACGCATGCTGTTGCAGACCGATCCGACGGTGATCTACGGCATGGGCGATCTGTACACGGGACGCCTGCGCAAGCGCGATTTGCAGACGGATACCCCCTTCAACACCTATACGCGGGCGGGATTGCCCCCGACGCCGATCGCGCTGCCCGGGGTGGCGTCGCTCGCCGCGGCGCTGAATCCCGCCGCGACCGATGCCCTGTACTTCGTGGCGCGCGGCGATGGCACGAGTCATTTTTCGACCAATCTTCAGGAGCACAATCGCGCCGTGGACAAATATCAGCGAGGTGAGCAATGACGCAGTCCTCTGAGGCGCCGGCAGCGGTGCCGGGCAAATTCGTGACTTTCGAAGGCATCGACGGCGCGGGCAAGAGCACGCACGTCAACGCCTTTGTCGACGCCCTGCGTCAGGGGCTGGCCACCGTGGGACGCGATGTCGTCGCCACGCGCGAACCGGGCGGCACACCGCTGGGTGAAGCGTTGCGCAAGCTCGTGCTCGACGAGCCGATGGATCTCGAAACCGAAGCGCTATTGATGTTTGCCGGCCGTCGGGAGCATCTGGCCAAGGTCATCGAGCCGGCGCTGGCTCGCGGCGACTGGGTCGTCTCGGACCGTTTCACCGACGCGACGTTCGCCTATCAGGGCGGCGGGCGTGGCTTGTCGCGCGATAAGCTGTCGATCCTCGAACGTTGGGTGCAGGGGGCGCGTCAGCCCGATCTGACGATTCTTTTCGACCTCGATCCGGCCATCGCCGCCGCGCGGCTCGCCGGTGCGCGTGCGCCCGACAAGTTCGAGCGCGAATCGGCCGCGTTTTTCACACGGGTGCGTGAAGAATATCTGCGCCGCGCGGCGGAATCGGGCGGACGCATTGTGCTGATCGACGCTGCGCAAAGCATCGAGGCGATCGCGGAACAACTCGCGAACGTATTCGCCAAGTTGGGACTGCCGGGACATTAAATGCCCGGCGCCCGCCGGTGCGCGCATAATCCGGTTGTGATGCGCGTTGGCTGGGGGGAGTGACCTGGTAGCGGGAACCTCCGGCGACCTCCGATCCGACCTGACGTCACGTACCGGCGCACTTCAAGTCCCTGAGGGGCTCGACGCTTAAGGTATCGCGCATCGTCTGCAACCATTGCATTACCCGGCCAAGGAGCCCACATGCTGTATCCGTGGCAGTCACAGGACTGGACACGCCTTAACGATCTGCGCGCCCAGATGCCGCACGCGCTGCTGTTGCAAGCCGTGCCGGGCATTGGTGAAGTCGCGCTCGCCCGCACGTTTGCGCAAGGCTTGCTATGCGAATCGCCGCGCGCGGACCATCTTCCCTGCGGTACCTGTGGCGCATGCCAGTGGTTTGCCAGCGGCAACCATCCGGACTTCCGCGTGATTTGCCCGGAAGCGCTGGCCGAGACGTTGCCCGGCGCTGAAGCGCGTGCGGAAGCCGACGGCGAAAAGAAGACCAAGACCCCCAGTAAGGAAATCAAGATCGAGCAGGTGCGTGAAGTGATCGACTTCGCTAGCCTCGGTTCGCATCGTCAGGGGCGTCGCGTCGTGCTGCTGTATCCGGCCGAATCGCTCAATATCCACGCGGCGAATGCACTGCTCAAGACACTTGAAGAACCACCGGAAGGTGTGGTTTTTCTGCTGGTGACGACGCAGCCGGATCGGCTGCTGCCCACGATTTTGTCGCGATGCCGCCGTCTGGTGCTCACGCGACCGGACGCCGCACAGGCCACGCAATGGCTCATGGGGGAAGCCGGTCTCGACGCCGCGACCGCTGCCGCCGTGCTCGCCGAGGCCGGGGGCGCGCCGCTGGCGGCACGCTCGCTGGCGGAACCGGAGGAGCGCGGCTGGCGTGACTGGTTGCTCGGGCAATTGGCGCAGGGCGGTGCCATCGACACGTTCGCCTGTGCCGAGCAACTGCACAAGGGCAGTTTGCCTGGCGTTCTGGAGACGTTGCAACGCTGGTGTTTCGACGTGCTCGCCGAACGCATGGCCGGTACGGTGCGCTTTTTCCCCGGCCAGTCGCAGGCGCTGCGTCGCTGCGGCGACGCAACCGACGACGTCCGGTTGCTGGGCTTTCTGCGCGAACTGGCGCAACAGCGTCAGGTGCAGAATCATCCGCTCAACACGCGGGTGCTGCTCGAAGCGCTTTTCCTGCAATACAAACAGTTGTTCGGCGCACAAGCATCCCTTTGATGCCGCAGACCGGCAACCGATCGCACATCATGTTCATCGATTCGCACTGTCATATCAATTTCCCGGAACTGGCCGAGCAGATGCCGGACTTGCTCGCGCGCATGCGTGAGAACAAGGTCAGCCACGCGCTTTGCGTCAGCGTCGATCTGCCCACGTTGCCGCAAGTGCTGGCAATCGCCGCGCAGCACGAGAATGTCTATGCCTCTGTCGGCGTGCATCCCGACTATGAGGACACGCCCGAGCCGAGCGTGGACGACCTCGTGCGTCTGGCGGCCACGCCGAAGGTCGTGGCCATTGGCGAAACGGGACTCGATTACTACCGCCTGGAAGGCCGCAGCATCGAGGATATGGAGTGGCAGCGCGAGCGTTTTCGGACCCACATTCGCGCTGCCCGCGCCACGCGCAAACCCCTGATCATCCATACGCGTTCGGCTGCAGACGACACGCTGCGCCTCATGCGCGAAGAAGCGGCGGGGGAGCCGGCCGGTGTGATGCACTGCTTCACCGAGAGCTGGGACGTCGCCAAAGGCGCACTCGATCAGAATTTCTACATCTCGTTTTCGGGCATCGTTACGTTCAAAAGCGCGCGCGATTTGCAGGATGTCGCGCGCCGCGTGCCGCTCGAACGTATGCTGATCGAGACGGACTCGCCGTATCTCGCACCGGTGCCGTATCGCGGCAAGCTAAATCAACCGGGCTACGTGCGTCATGTCGCGGAGTTCATCGCCGATCTGCGCGGCGAGCCGTTGCAGAAAATCGCCGAAGCGACGACGGAGAATTTTTTTCGTCTTTTCTCGAGCGCGAAACACTGAAATCGCCACCCCCTCACGCGGTGAGATTGAACTCGCGTCGGTGGCACGATTCGAATCGACGCGATACGGTGGCGACTGGCCCATTGACTGACTGCCCGCCGGCATTTCGCCGAGTGCCCAGACGAATTCCCAGAACTACCGACAGGAGAGCCCGATGCGCAAATTTTTGATGGTCCGAGTGCTTACGCTGCTGAGCGTGTTGTGGTTGACGGCATGCGCCACAGCCGCGACTTCCAACACCGCACTGGTCAAAGCGGTTGTGTTCGACGACACCCGGGCCGTTCAGGAGGCCCTCAAGGCTGGCGTCGATCCGAATACGAGAGACGAGAAGGGCGATCCGCTGCTCGTCATTGCGATGCGTGAAAAGTCGGTGGGCGTTGCGAAACTGCTGATCGAAGATAAGCGCACGGATCTCGAGGCGACCAATCGATCTGGCGAGAACGCGATGATGCTCGCGTCGCTGCAAGGCCTCACGCCGATGGTGAAGCTGTTGATCGACAAGGATGCCGAAGTCAACAAAAAGGGATGGACGCCGCTGCATTACGCCGCGACCAACGGCCATGACGACATTGTGCAGATGCTGCTTGACGCCTCAGCCTATGTCGACGCCGAGTCGCCCAACGGCACCACGCCACTCATGATGGCCGCGCGCGGTGGCCACATTACCACCTGTAAGGTCTTGCTCGATGGCGGTGCGGACGTCCGTCTGAAGAACGAACAGAAAATGACGGCGGTCGATTTCGCCAGGCAATCCAACCAGAGGGAAATCGCCGACGGGCTGCGCAAGCGTATCGCACAACTCCCGCCGTTGCCCGCGCCGCAAAAGTCACCGACCAAGTAACGACATACGGTGTCTCGCGGCCACGCCGTGGCCGGTCATGGCGTGTCGCGCGGCGCGCCATGACGGCCGGCGCCGCTGAGAAACGCGCGAGCGCCGGCAATGCCTTCCGAAAACACCACCGAATGTCCGGCGGCGCCTTCGCGCTGCAATGCGGCTTCCAACGGTAAATCCCACTGCGCGTAGGCTGCTCGCCGGTCGGCGCGCAGCGCGCCCTGCGGCAACTCCGCCAGTTGCTGGGCAAGGGCGAGTGCCCCCTGAAGGGCCATGCCCTCCGGCACCAGCCGGTTCACGAGACCGATTTCGTAAGCCTCCTGTGCGCCCACCGCGCGCCCCGTCAGGATCATGTCGAGTGCCCGGCTCATGCCGATCAGGCGGGGCAGACGCACGGTGCCGCCGTCGATGAGCGGTACGCCGAAGCGGCGGCAGAAGACGCCGAACGTTGCCGAATCGTCCGCCACACGCAGGTCGCACCAAAGCGCCAGTTCCAGTCCGCCCGCGACCGCGTGACCGCTGATGGCCGCGATGACGGGCTTATCCAGATGGCGTCGGGTTAGCCCCATCGGTCCGTCGCCGCTGCCGTCGGGCGTCACGACGTTGCGGCGCTCGGGATCGTCGAAGGCGCTCAGGTCAGCCCCTGCGCAGAATGCGGCACCCTTGCCGCACAGCACGGCGACGCGCGCCTTTTCGTCCCGTTCGAAGGCAAGCAGTGCGTCGCGCAACGCGGCGGCCATCTCCCGGTCGACCGCGTTGCGGCGCGTCGGCCTCGCGAGCGTGACAAGGGTCACGGGCCCGTGGGTTTCGACTTCGATACACGGGGCGGTCGCAGAAGTGGAAGCGCGTCGGCTCATGGCAGTCTCCTGAGGGCGTCTTGCGCCGCCTTCCTGCCTCATGCAAAACAGGGTGATGCCATCACGTCGTCGGTCAGGCGGTCAGACAATCTGGCAGTCAGGCGGCGGCGGGTTGAGGGCAGCGCAGCAGCGCCGGGGTTGCGACCGCCGGCGCGCGCAGATCGGCAATGAAACGGTCGCGCCACGTCGACAGGTCGTGACTGCGCAATGCCGTCATCATGCTCTCGTGGCGCGACTGGCGCTCGGACAGCGACATATTCAGGGCGGAGCGCAAGGCCTCGGCCATCCCGTCGATGTCGTAGGGATTGACGATCAGTGCGCCATCGAGTTCCTGCGCCGCGCCTGCGAAACAGGACAGCACAAGCACGCCGGGATCGGCGGGATCTTGCGAGGCGACGTACTCCTTCGCGACGAGGTTCATGCCGTCGCGCAACGGTGTGACGTACCCCACTTGCGACGCCCGGAAGAACGACATCAGTACCTCGTGATCGTAGCGCTTGTTGATGTAGCGCAGCGGCGTCCATGCAAGATCGGAGAATCGACCGTTGATGTGGCCGGCCTCCGTCTCCAACTGGCGTCGAATCTCGCCGTAGCCCGCCACGTCCGACCGGCTCGGCGGCGCGACCTGCACGAAGCTCACCGTGCCCTGTTGATTCGGCCAGAGTTCCAGTAATCGCTCGAACGCACGAAACCGCTCCAGCATTCCCTTCGAATAGTCGAGCCGATCCACGCTCATGATCAGCTTGCGCGCCTGCAAGCCTTGCTTGAGATCGAGGATGTGTTTGACGGTCGCGCGCGCGGTCGCCTGCTTCTGGATTTCGTCCGGATAGACGCCGATGGGGTAGACGCCAGTGCGCAGCGTGCGTCCATAGGCGGTCATCGTGCCGTCGCTGTTCGCCGTCGCGCCGGCGTGTCGCAACAGGTAGTCGGTAAACGCCGTACGGTCGGTTTCAGTCTGGAAACCGACGAGATCGTATTCGCACATCGCCCGCACGAGCGCTTCGTGAGGCGGTACGGTCATGAGCACTTGCGGTGACGGAAAGGGGATATGGAGGAAGAAGCCCAGCCGTTGCTGGACGCCGATCTGACGGCACGCCTGGGCGAATGGCAGCAGATGGTAGTCGTGCACCCATATCAGATCGTCGCGCTCGAGCAGCGGAGCGAGCAACGCGGCGAAGCGGGCGTTGACGTGACGATACCCGTTGTACTCGTCGCGTTGGTAGCGCGTGAGGTCGTCGCGATAGTGAAACGTCGGCCACAGGGTCGCGTTCGAGAAGCCGCGATAGTAGGTGTTGTAGTCGCGGCGCGTGAGCGGCACGGTGGCAAACGTGACGTTGTTGCGGTGCGCGATTTCCGGCGCGCTGGCCGGCTCCGCGTCGATTTCACCGTTCCAGCCGAACCACATGCCTCCGGTGTCCTTGAGCGCGTCGAACACCCCGATGGCCAGACCGCCAGCCGTCGGTTTGCCCTCCGTCATGGGGGCGACCCGGTTCGACACGATGACTAAGCGACTCATACGTCTGTCTCCTGTGAGGATTGGCGCGGGGCGGGCGATGCGGGGGCAGACGGGCGATGCAACGTCAGCAGCCAGGCGGTGAGCGCCTCGGGGGTTGGCAGACGATGGCGCGCGCACGTTTGCCCGTCGCCGATCTTGATCGTGATGCCGCCTAACGCATTCACGTCGGCGAAACCGGCCTCGTCGGTCAGGTCGTCGCCGGCAAAGAGCGGTGTGCGACCGGCGAACGGGCCTTCTTGCAGAAGTGCAGTGATCGCGCGTCCTTTACTGACGTGGCGTGGGCGCAATTCGAAGACGAGCTTTCCCGGTTGCAGGGCGAAATGCTCGGCGTGCAGTTCGGCCAGCGCGCGCATGGTGTCGCGCGCCACCCCTGCCAGTTCGGGCGCGCCGCGATAGTGCAATGCGAGCGCGCTGCCCTTGTTCTCCAGCAGCAAGCCCGGATGCTGGGCGACAAGCGCCTGCAACGGTGCTGCCATCGCGGCGATCCGCTCGGTGTCGGCGGCATGGCCTGCGGCGCGCAGGAGTTGACCGTCGGCATGCCGGATTTCGGCGCCGTGCAGACCGGCAGCAGGCAAGCGCAACGGGGCGAGCAGCCCGTCGATGTCGTCGATGGCCCGCCCGGAGACCACGGCGACGGCGCCATTCGCACGCTCGAACAGGCTGGCGAGCACGCGGGCGGTGTCGCGCGGCAGCTTGACGGCATCGGGACGTGGGGCCAGCGGCGCGAGCGTGCCGTCCAGATCGAAAAAGAATGCCACCTTGGTAACGTCGACGGCATGCGTGTCGGCGGGCGTCGTCACGGGCGACATGTCAGGCGATTCGGCCTGAGTCGGCGAGGCGGGAAAGGAAGACGCTAGGGGTTGCATGGCACTCCGTCGCTGTCGTGCCGCAGGTCGACAGGTCGTTCCAGGGCCAGCAAATGGGCTAGGGAGTGGGCAGACGAGGCGTGACGCGCGGCGGTTTGATGGGCGGGAGCGCGGTCATCCGCGCGGATGAATTCATCCTAATCCTTCAAAAAGCGACAAGACGTCGTCTTATGTATGAAATTCTTGTCGGACGGCACTGACACGCAGCGGAAAGGTAAGTGGGTATTGAATATGAGAATCGTTTGCAATAACATGCGCTAATTGCCGCATAGTGCTCCATTAAGGAAGTGCGGCACGGCACACTTGCCACGCGCGCGCCACCACTGGCGAACGGACGTGCGTCGGACGACAACAATGATGAAAAGACTGTGGTTTCAGTTGCACTGGTGCTTCGGCATTACGGCCGGGCTGGTGCTGGCAGTGGTCGGCCTGACCGGCGCGCTGCTGTCGTATTACGAAGAACTTACCCGCGCTTTCAGCCCGGGGGTCATGACGGTGGCGGTGCCCGACGCGGCGACCTCGGCTCGACTTCCGGTGCCCGAACTGGTCTCCCGCGTGCATGAGGCCGTGCCGGATCGGCGCATTCTGCTCATGACGGTGATGCGTGCGCCCGAAGATGCCGTCGGGGTGCGCCTGTCGATCGACGACGGTACGCGTGGCGAAACGTACTTCGTCGATCCGTACACCGGGCAGATGCTCGGGCGTTCGCAGGCGGACGTCGTTTTCCGGTTCATCATGGACATTCACCGTTTCCTGACGGTGGACGGCATCGGCAAACAGATCACTGCTGCGGCGACGCTGTTGTTGTTTCTGCTGGCGCTCAGCGGTTTGTATCTGCGCTGGCCACGCCGTATCGGCAACTGGCGTGCGTGGTTCCACATCGATTTCAAAAAGCGTGGCCGGCCTTTCCTCTGGAATTTGCACGCCGTGATCGGCACCGTTGTACTCGTGCCTTATTTGCTTAGCGCGACCACGGGCCTGTATTGGTCGTACGACTGGTGGCGCGGCATGCTGTTCTCGATCGCCGGCGTTGCACAACCGGTGCGCAATCGCGCGCCGGAAAAGCCGAAGACTGCGATGTCTGGGGAGAAAAAGAAAGCGCTCCCGGATCTGGCGTCGACGCCCCCGGACGAGATCGACACGGTGTGGGAAAGCTTCACGGCGCGTGTGCCGGATTACACCAAAGTCTATTTGCGACCGTCGCAAAAGCCCGGCGGCCCGCTGCAAATGACGTGGCTCGACAAGACCGTGCCGCATGAACGGGCGTTCAGCCGCATGGATATCGAGCCGGCGTCCGGCGCCATTCGCAATGAAGAGCGATATGCGCAGAAGACGACGGGCGGCCAGTTGATGACGAGCATCTACGCCCTGCATCGTGGCAGCTTCTTTGGCACGCCTGGCATCATCGTCATGATGCTGTCGAGCCTGATGATGCCGGTGTTCTTCGTCACCGGCTGGATGCTGTATCTCGACCGTCGCAAGAAGAAGCGCGCACTGGCGGCGGCACGTCCGACGGCGCCGACGAAGGGCGAAGCGGCCGCCTCGTTCGCGGACGATGGCGTGCTGATCGGCTATGCGAGCCAGAGCGGTGTTGCGGAAGGGCTGGCCTGGCAGACGGCGGGCATGCTGCAAGGGGCGGGCGTTCCGGCGCAGATTCAGCCGCTCGCGCGTATCGGGCAGGCGCAACTCGGCGCGGCCAAACGGGCGTTGTTCATCGTCAGCACGTTCGGCGATGGCGAGCCGCCCGACAGCGCCCGCCGCTTCTCGCAACAATTGATGAATCAGGCGCTGGCGTTGCCCAAACTGCGTTTCGCAATGCTCTCGCTCGGCGACAGCCATTACGACACATTCTGCGGGTTCGGACGCAAGCTCGATGGCTGGCTGCGTGCGCAGGGAGGTGTCGCGGCATTCGAGCCTATCGAGGTCGACCGGGGCGATCCCGGCGCATGGGCGCGCTGGCAGGAACGATTGGGTGAGTGGCTGGGCCGCCCGCTGGTGGCGTCGAAGGCTGACGACGGCCCGCGTTTCCAGTCGTGGACACTGGCCGAGCGTGAAGTGCTCAACCCGGGCAGCACCGGTTTGCCTGCCTACCATCTGGCGTTCACGCCGCCGCAAGGCGCGAAGTGGGTCGCCAGCGATCTGGTCGAGGTACTGCCGCGTCACGCGGCCGAGCGTATCGACACCTTCCTCGCGGGAAGCGTCTGGGCGCCCGATGTACGGGTGAGCGTGGCCGGTCGCGAGGCATTGCTGGGCGACGCCCTGCGTGAGCGTGTGTTGCCCGACGCGGCGCCGCCGGCGGGCGTCGATTTACAGGACTGGCTGTCGCGTCTGGCGCTGTTGCCGGCGCGGGAGTATTCCATCGCGTCGACGCAGGACGAAGGCAAGCTCATGTTGCTCGTGCGTCAGACACGTAACCCCGACGGCACGCTCGGCCTCGGCTCCGGCTGGCTTACGCACGGGGCGGCGCTGGGCGAGGGTGTGACGATGCGCGTGCGTTCGAACCCGGGTTTCCATGGGCCGCTCGGCGCGGGCGGCATGATCCTGATCGGTAACGGCACGGGACTCGCCGGACTACGCGCCCATCTTTCGGCGCGAATTGCTCAGGGACATGTCCGCAATTGGCTGATCTTCGGCGAGCGTCAGGCAAGCCACGACGCCTTCCACGACGCCACATTGCGGGCGTGGCAGGCACAGGGCGGCATCGCGCGGCTCGACCGCATCTATTCGCGCGACCAGGTTGAGCGCGTCTACGTGCAGGACCACGTGCGCCGCTCGGCACAAGCCATTGCGCAGTGGGTGGCCGACGGCGCCTCCATTTATGTATGCGGCAGTCTGGCCGGCATGGCGCCGGCGGTCGATGCGGCGCTGGCCGATGCCATCGGCGCCGACACGCTGCTCGAACTCTCGGCGCAGGGCCGGTATCGTCGTGACATCTATTAGACGGACACCGATGGTGTGCTAACGTGATCAGAGGGCTCGATATCGATCGGGCCCTTTTCTCGTGATCTCGCTGGCAAGACAGGAGGGGCAATGACGGCAACGTGGCAAATCGTAGTGCACGGACGGGTGCAGGGCGTGGGCTACCGCGCGGCGTGCGTGGTCGAAGCGCGCAGGCTCGGACTGGTTGGGTGGGTGCGTAATCGTCGCGACGGCACGGTCGAAGCCATTGCGCAAGGCGAGGCGGCCCAGTTGCTGGCGTTGTGCGAGTGGATGCGACAGGGGCCGCGCGGGGCGCAGGTGTCGTCTTGTGACGTGGACAAGGCGTGGGTGGCGGCGTCGCCGCTCAAGGGCTTCGAGCAGCGCGCCAGCGTCTGAATCCAAAAGCCGCGCTGAGCGGACGGCATCCGGAATGCTTGGTGTGACGTCAGCGTCCTTCGACTTGCGCCGCCGATCGCTGACGCCGGGGGAGCGTCAGGCGGCGAGCGCCAGCGAACCCTGCGCGGTGGCGGCTCCCGAGCCGATCAGGCCGAGCGCGGGCAGCTGAGCGGCTTCGTGCGCCGACAGGCGGAACAGCGCGACCGACTCGCGCAGGCGTGCGGCCTGCGTCTCGAGGGCGGCTGCGGCGGCAGACGCTTCTTCGACGAGGGCGGCATTCTGCTGCGTCATCTCATCCATCTGCGTGACGGCCATGTTGACCTGCTCGATGCCGCTCGATTGCTCGACGCTGGCGGCCGAGATTTCGCCCATGATGTCGGTCACGCGCTTCACCGACTGCACAAGCTCGGACATCGTCGCGCCGGCGCGCTCTACCAGACGGGTGCCGGCCTCCACACGGTTGCCCGACGCCTCGATCAATCCCTTGATTTCCTTGGCGGCCGCCGCGCTGCGTTGCGCCAGCGTACGGACTTCGCCGGCCACCACGGCGAAGCCGCGGCCCTGTTCGCCGGCACGTGCCGCTTCGACGGCGGCGTTGAGCGCCAGAATGTTGGTCTGGAAGGCGATCCCGTCGATCACCGTGAGAATATCGCTGACCTTTTGCGAGGCTTCGGCAATGTCGCGCATGGTGGTCACCACTTCCTGGACCACGTCGCCCCCGCGCGCGGCGGTTTCGGAGGCCGTCACCGCCAACTGGCTCGCGGCGCGGGCATTTTCGGCGTTCTGTTTGACCACCGCCGTCAGCTCTTCCATGCTCGCAGCCGTCTCCTCCAGCGACGACGCCTGCGATTCGGTGCGGCGCGACAGGTCGGCGTTGCCGTCGGCGATTTCCCGGGCGCTACCGTGAATGGCTTCGGTGCTCTCGCGCACGGTGCCGACGGTGCTGGCCAGCGAGTCGCGCATCCGGCCCAGCGCGCCGAACAGTTGCCCCATCTCGTTACGCGTGCGTTGTTCGATGCGTTGGCTCAGGTCGCCTGCGGCGATCCGCTCGAAATACGCGATGACTTCGCGAATCGGACGCAGCACGGCGCGCGCGAGCATGGCGCGGCCCCACAAGGCCAGCAGCAGGGCGAGCGCGAGGGTCGCGCCCATGGCGATGCGCATGATGTTGTAACGTGCCTGCGCCGCCTCGTAACGCGCCTTCTGGCGCGCCACCTGAATGTCCTGCAATTCACGCATCAATGACTCGACGCCGTTGTATGCGGAGGGTGCGACGCGTGCCTGAATCTGATGGAAACCGGCCACGTCGCCCTGCTTCAGCGCGTTGAGGGCAGGCGTGACGACCTTCTCGAAAAAGGCGCGGCGCTTTTCGTCGGCGGCTTTCGCCAACTCCGCTTCGTGCGCATCTTCTTTGGGACGTTTCAGATAATCGTTCCAAAGGGCGTCCGATGTGGCGATGTACTGGGTACCCCGTTTGAGGACTTTTTCGGACTCCTCGGGATCGGCGCCGAGGCTGACATACGACGCATAAGTCGCCATCGACAGGCGCGTACGGAGAATTTGCTCGCCGGTCCCTTTGAGTTCGGCCAGCGCGGGAGTGTCTTCCGTGGCCATCTTGCTCAGGGATTCGTTGCTGGAGCCAAGCGCTCCCAGGCCCAGCACGCTGACGAGGACGAGTAGTGCACCAAGCAAACCTAGAACCAGCGTCAGACTGGCCCGAATCGTAATGTTCTTATACATATGGATCGATGGATTGAATGCCCAGGCCGGGCCGGGAGGTGGCACGGCCTCCCCGTCCATCGGTGAGTGCAAGACGGGGCATAGGGATTATCGGCATATGGGAACCGGAACTTGAGTTCTCCGGGCTCGGGCGATTCCGAAAGTGCGGTGGCGGCAAAAAAAGTTCGGAATTTGCGCAGTCGCAAGCGTCGCGCAAACGGCCAGACTTGATGGCTGTTTCACTTCTTCAGTACGCCGAAGCGCGTGAATCGTGATGAGGCGTCAACGACGCGATGAATCTCGACAAATTCAAGTTCCGACACGCAAGCCCCGACGCGGGGCGGTATCAACGAGGTGACGACAGTTCGTCGGAAGATTTTGTAAGGCATGAGCCCGGCGATCCCGGCACATTTCGCATGGCGTTGGTGCACGAGTTGCGCGCACCGTTGCAGGTGTTGCAGGGGCATCTCGAGGCGTTGTGGGACGATGCCGCGCATCTCGAGACGGCATCCGATCCGGCACGTACGCCACGCAGGCGGCTGGGCAACATGCGAAGCATGCTCGACGCGCTTGCGGGAGCGGTGAACGACGTGCTCGAACTCGGGCAAGGCGACGTTGCACAACTGCCGCTGCGTGAGGCGCTGTTCGAAGTCCGCGCGTGTCTGGATGCCGAGGTCGATGCGTTCGTCGGGAGGGCGGAATCCAAGGGGCTGGATCTGACGTGCGAGATCGCGCACGACGTTCCCGTTTTCCTCTGGGGCGACGCCGTCCGGTTGCGTCAGATGTTGCGCACGCTGCTCGATAACGCGCTGAAGTACACGGCTTGCGGTGGTGTAGCGGTGCGGGTGTCGTGGCAGCTAGCGGCCGACGAGATAGCGACGCAAGCATCGAGGCCGGCTGCGCCACAGTTGACGATCCACGTCACGGATACGGGGCCGGGTATTCCGGCGGGGATGGAGAACGCGGTTTTCGCGGCGTTTGCGCGTGCGGATCCCTCGGTGCAGGGCACGGGGCTGGGCCTGTGGATTGCCCGGCAATGGGCGCGACGCATGGCGGGGTCGCTCTGTGCGGAGACGTCGACGACCGGCGCACGGTTCCGGCTTTCGGTGCCGTTCCGGTTGCCCGAAGCGGCGGCTGCCGTGACACCTGCCTTGGAGACTTCGGCGAGCGCACCGGCAGACGTCGCCATGCGTGGGGGGCCGACCGCAGTGCCCGTGGCGCCGGTCGCCGTGCCCGTGACGCCGGTCGCCATGCGTGAGGGGCTGCAAGCGCTGGTAGTGGACGACCACGTGATGAACCGCAGGATACTCGGTGAGCAACTGGCCTCGCTCGGCTGTCAGATGGCGAGCGCGGGGGATCTGACCGAGGCGCTGGTGCAGTGGATGGCGCTCGACGTCGATGTCGTGCTCACCGACGTACAACTCAATGGCGCAAGCGGTCTCACGCTCGCGAGGACCTTGCATGCGCTGGCGCCGATGCTCGGTCGCCGCGAGCCCGTGGTGTACGCCGTCACCGGTTCGGTAGTCGAAGCGCGTGCCGCGCAGGCGGCAGGTATCGACGAGGTGCTGACGAAGCCCGTCTCGCGCGAGCGGTTGTCGCACACGCTCGCAGTGCGCTGGCCGGCGTTGGACGACACGTATGAGCACCGTGCGGCTGATGAGACGTGTGAGCCCCATGAGCCCCATGAGCCCCATCAGTCCCATGAACCCTATCACGCGGGGAGGCCCGCAGCGGGTGCGTCGGCCCGACCGCGCGACGAGTCACCGCCACGTCCGACGCCATTGCGGGACGATCCGTATGCGAGGCGCATGATGCGCGACGAAATGGCGAAGGATCTGGCGCGCTTCCGGCGTCTGATGATTCGGCGACGCGCCGAAGATTTCGACGCGGCACAGGCGCTGCTGCACCGGATGCGGGGCGCTTGCCGGATGTTCGGCGATCCGGCGTTGACTGCGCGCTGTGACAGGCTCGCCGAGCGGTTGGCGAAATGCGGGAAAGGGTTTGCCGGGCACGGCGACCCGAGGTGACGTCAGACGTAACGCCAGACCGCCAGATAGTGGCAGACGGTACCGCCGATAGCGAACAGGTGCCAGACGAGGTGTCCGAACTTGATGTGACCGTCTAGCGAATAGAAGATCGCGCCGATGGTATAAGCAACGCCCCCTGCATAGAGCCATCCGGCGCCCGGGCCCGGGATGGCGGCGAGCACGGGACCCGCGACCAGCACGGCGACCCAGCCCAGCCCGATATAGAGCAGGGTGGACACCAGCGGGCGGTCGAGCAAGCCAAGCGATTTGGCGATCAGTCCGGCAATGGCCATCGTCCACACGCCCGTGAGCAACGGCCAGCCCCAGGGATCGTTGAGGATCTTGACCGTAAAGGGCGTGTAGGTGCCGGCGATGAACAGGAAAATGGCGCAATGGTCGACGCGCATGAACAGGCGTTTCGCCCGGCCGTCCGGCAGCCCGTGATACAGCGCGGACGCAAGATAGACCACGACCATGGTCACGGCGAACACCCCGACGCCGATTTGTTGCACGGTGCTGGGCAACGGCGGACGCACGGTGCTAAACAGAAACGGAATCGCGACGAGCGCGGCCAGGCAGGCGAGGCCGTGGCTGACGCTGTTGGCCAACTCTTCGCTGCGGGTCTGCGCGCGAGCGATGGCCCTCGCGGTCGGGGGTGCCGTACTCATGCCGTCCTCATCGGGGGGGGGGCGTCTGGAATGCGGGAAGTCGTCAGTGATGCGCCTCGTGCCACTTCCGAACGGCGGCCATGGTGTTCTGAACGTGCTTGTCCGGATCCATGCTGACGTAGCTGTAGATCACCTTGCCGTCGGGGGCGATCACGTAAGAGATGCGATTGGCGATGTCGGGCTTGAGGGCCAGCACGGCGTCGTAGGCTTTCATGATCTTCTGATCGGTGTCGGCAGCCACGGCGAACTTGCTGCGGCATTCGGACACCGAGAACTTGTTGAGCGTATCGATGTTGTCGTTCGAAACGCCGATCACCGTCGCCCCCATCTCCTTGAACTTGTCCGTGGCTTCGGCGAAGTCGTGCGCTTCGATCGTGCAACCCGTGGTGAACGCTGCGGGGTAGAAGTACAGCACGACCGGGCCCTTCTTCAGGGTGTCGGCGAGCGAGAAGGTGAAGACTTTGCCGCCGAGCGAGGCTTGCGCCTTGAAGTCGGGCGCTGTTGCGCCGTTCTGCAATGCCGCATGGGCGGGGATCATGCACCACGCCGTAATGCCGACGATGGCGGCTGCGGCAGTCATTCCGAACCAACGTTTCATGCAAGGCTCCCAAAGTGGATGCTTAAGGATAGAGGCTTGCGAAGGCGCTGTCCAACGTGGACCACGGCCTTTGGCGGCGCCACGGCAACCGTCGTCGCGCGGCGTCCTGCGCGCTGACTGCCGCGTCTGCACAAAGCGCCAGTCTACGGTCGGTTCTGTGACATGCGTCGGTCAGCGTGGCGTCACGAGGCGGCATGTCATGTGCCCCGGGCAATGCCGGGCGCCGACCCGCCGTGCCCGCTCGCCTGGCTGCTGCCGCCACTCCCCACGCTGCCAGCACTCGCACCACTACCGTCACTGCCGATCGGCAGAACCGTCGTGGACTTGATCTGTGAGAGCGCGATCATCGAGTTGACCTCCTGCACCATCGGCAACTGCGACAGCCGCTCGAAGAAGAAGCGCTCGTAAGCTTCGACGTCGCGCGTCACGATCCGCAGCAGAAAGTCGACGTTACCCATCAGCACATGGCATTCGAGCACCTCCGGAAACGCCTGAATCGCCTTCGAGAATTCGGGAAGTGCACTGCGGCTGTGCCCGGCGAGTTTCACGTGAGCGAACAGCATCACGTTCAGTCCGACCTTCTTGCGGTCGACGAGCGCGACACGTCGCTGGATCACCCCCTCGGCGTCGAGACGGTCGATGCGACGCCAGCATTGCGACTGCGACAAGCCGATGCGCTCACCGATTTGCGCCGCCGACAGCGAGGCGTCTTCCTGCAAGAGTGCGAGGATTTTTTCGTCGAATTCGTCGATTTGCATGATTTATTCCTCGGGTGAGTGAAATTTGAATGGATCATGCGAAATCAATGCAATTTTGTCAACGATACGCGAAGCATTTACCCCGCGCTCCACGTACACTTTTCTCCAGTTAGCGACGGTTGTCGCAACCATCCCCTCAAGTTTTGCCGATGCTGTAGGAAAACCCATACCCATGAAACTCGATTTGACTCTGCCCGCTGCCGAAACCGCGACCGGTGCCGTCGCCCAGCCTGTCGCTCCGCTGTCTGCCAAAGGGGCAGACCTCATTGCGCGCACGCTGGTCGAGATTGGCATCGACACGGTGTTCTGCTACCCGGGCGGGGCCAATCTCGAGATGCTTGACGCGCTCTCCCGCGTGCCGATCCGACTGGTGCGCACCGAGCATGAGCAAGGGTCCGTTTTCGGGGCCCAGGGCTACGCCCGCGCTACCGGGAAGCTGGGCGTCTGCCTTGTCACGTCGGGGCCGGGCGCCACGAATCTGGTCACCGGCATTGCGGACGCTGCGAGCGATTCCGTGCCGGTGCTGGCGATTACCGGCAACGTCGCCACGCATTGGCTCGGCAAGAACGCCTTTCAGGAAGTCGACATCGTCGCCATCACCAAGCCGATCACGAAACTCGCGCGGCAGGTGCGCGAGGCCCGCGATATCCCGGCGGCGCTGCGAGAAGCGGCAGCATGTGCGCTGGCAGGCCGCCCGGGGCCGGTGTTGCTCGATTTCCCGAAGGACATTCAGCAGGCGCGTCCGGAGCAGCCGACGGACAAGCGTGTCGCGGCCGCAGCCCCGGCCGGTATGAGCGACGAGACGGCGCAGCGTATCGCCGCGCTGTTCGCCCGCAGCGAGCGGCCGGTGATCTACGCCGGTGGCGGCGTGATCGCCTCGGGCACGGGGGCGCACCTCGTGGCGTTGGCCGAGGCGCTCAATTGCCCGGTCGCGCTCACGATGATGGGGCTGGGCGCCGTGCCGGACGATCATCCGTTACTGCTCGGGCCGCTGGGCATGCATGGGGCTTATGCGGCGAACGTCGCCGTCAACGAGGCCGATGTGGTGCTGGCGCTCGGCGTGCGTTTCGACGACCGTGTGATCGGGGATCCGGCATCGTTCGCCCGTCATGCGAAGATCATTCACATCGACGTGGACGCCGCCGAAATCGGCAAGAACAAGCCCGTGACGCTCGGTGTGCATGCCGACTTGCGCGACGCGTTCACCGGTCTGCTGCGCCATGCCACGCGTCGCGACGTTCCGGCATGGCACACGTACCTGCGTGAGTGTCGCGAGGCGCATCCGCTGCGCACCGCAGGCGCGACGCAAGCTGGTGAGGCTCACGCCGGGCAGGGCATGCTGACGGGCGTCGACGTGATTGCCGCGCTGGCGGCAATGCTGCCGCCCGAGGCTGTCGTGACCACCGGCGTGGGGCAGCACCAGATGTGGGCCATGCAGCACCTGCGTTTGCGCGCGCCGCGCACGTTCCTGTCGAGCGCCGGCTTCGGCACGATGGGCTTCGGTCTGCCTGCCGCTATCGGCGCGAAGGTCGCGCTGCCGGACGTGCCGGTGATCGACATCGATGGCGACGGCAGCCTGAACATGTCCGTCAACGAACTCTCGACCTGTCGCCGCTACGGATTGGGCGTCAAGGTGCTCGTCATCAACAATCAGTGGCTGGGGATGGTGCGCCAGTGGCAGGACATGATCTATTCGCGCAATCGCGTGGCGTCGTCGCTCGTGGATCCAAATGTGCCCGACGGCGCTGAGGACGGCCGTCCGTATCCGGATTTCGTGACGATCGCGGCCGGATATGGCGTGGCTGGGGCACGGGTCGTCCAGGCCGACGAATTGCCCGCCGCGCTGGCCCGCATGCTTCGGGACCCGCAGGAGCCGTACTTGCTCGACGTGCTGGTCGCCCGTGAGGACGACGTCTATCCGATGATTCCCGCCGGCAAAACGTATCGCGATGTCGTCTTCGGTCCCGGGCAGGCGGCCGGCCCGATTGCCGCCGGGGCATTCTGATTTTCCCTACGTAGCGTAAGGGGCGACCCGGTGGCGGCAGGTGTACCGCCCGGCGTTGATTGGCCATGGGGCGGTATTCTCGTTTTGCGCGAATGCTGCCTCGCGTCGCGAGATCGCAACGAGACTGCCCGCTTTGGCGGGTTTTTTTCGTTTCCGAGGCAGCGAGGAGTATCATTGCGCTCTTTCTAGAATCCTCGCCAAGGAAAAATATGTTGACGAAGCGCCTGGTGCTGGCCGCCGCCTGTTTTCTGACGACCTTCGCCGCGCTGCCGGCAGCGCAGGCCGCCGATCCGACTTACACCGTGGGGGCCGGCGGCACCTACCGTCCGTTCGAATTCGAAACGCCGCAAAAGGAACTGGTCGGCTTCGATATCGACGTGATCAAGGCGATCGGCAAGGCCGGCGGCTTCAACGTGAAACTGGTCAGCACGCCGTGGGAAGGCATCTTCGCCACGCTGGATCAGGGCGATCGCGACATCATCATTTCGGGCATCACCATTACCGACAAGCGTCGTGAAATGGTCGACTTCTCGGCCCCGTATTTCCCGGCCGATCAGGTCATCATTACCGCACCGACCGCGAAAGTCGCCGGTCTGGCGGACCTGAAGAAGCTGCAGGTCGGTGTGGTCAACTCAAGCACCGGCGATATCGCCGTCTCGGACGAACTGGGCAAGGCAAGCACCGCCATCCGTCGCTTCGACAACACGCCGCTCATGCTCGAAGAGCTGTATCGCGGCGGCGTGGACGCTGCGGTGGGCGACGTCGGCGTGATCAAGTTCTACATCAAGAGCCACCCGGAAAAGCCGTTCAAGCTCGTGTACGACAGCAAGTTCAAGCGCCAGTACTTCGGCATCGCCGTGAAGAAGGGCAACAAGGTCGCCCTGGACAAGATCAATACCGGTCTGAAGAAGATCGTGGCCGACGGCACCTACGCCAAGATCTACAAGCAGTGGTTCGACGCCGATGTGCCGACCCTGCCGCAGCAGTAATCCGGCGCACCGCATTCAACGCGTGTAAGATTCGCGCCACGCGCGCCAGAGACTCTGGCCACTCGCGGCCCGTGAGCTGATCGTCGAGTTCCGACATCATCCCCCGGGCCGCGAGCGTTTTTTCTGTCGGGTAGCGGCGCTGTCCGATCATTTTCATTTTGTGAGAAAGGTGCTTCATGGGTGGGTTCCAGTGGAACATCATCAGCGAATACATGCCCCTGTTCGTCGAGGGCACGCTGATGACGCTCAAGTGCACGGTGATCTGCGTGATCGCCGGCACGTTACTTGGGCTCGTGCTTGGCGTTGGCCGTCTGGCCGAAGCGCGTCACGGCTTCTACAAGTATTTCCTGCGCTACGCGGTGCAATATCCGGTGCGGTTCTACGTCAGCTTTTTCCGTGGCACGCCGCTGTTCGTGCAGATCCTGCTGATCCACTTCGCGCTGATGCCCGTGCTGATCAATCCGTCGGGCGGCCTGATCGTGAGCGGCGATTTTGCCCGTGAAATCCGCTCGCAGTACGGCGCGTTCATGTCGGCCGTGCTGGCGATCTCGCTCAATGCCGGCGCCTATGTGTCGGAAATCTTTCGCGCCGGCATCCAGTCGATCGACCGTGGTCAGGCCGAAGCGGCCCGCTCGCTGGGCATGACTTATATGCAGACGCTGCGCAAGGTCGTGTTGCCGCAGGCGTTTCGTCGCATGCTGCCGCCGCTCGGCAACAACGCGATTGCCATCGTGAAGGATTCGTCGCTCGCGTCGGCCATCGGTCTGGCGGAACTCGCTTATGCGGCCCGCACGGTGTCGGGCGCTTATGCGCGCTACTGGGAGCCGTATCTGACGATTTCACTCATCTACTGGGTGATCACGCTGGTGCTGTCGGCATTTGTTCAACATCTGGAAACGAGGTACGGCAAAGGTGATCGTCGTCAATAACCTGCAAAAGCAGTACGGCGAGGCGCACGTACTGCGCGGCATTTCCTGCCGCATCGAAGAAAAGGAAGTGGTGTGCGTGATCGGGCCGTCGGGCTCCGGCAAGAGCACTTTCCTGCGCTGCCTGAACGGTCTGGAAGACGTGTCGGGCGGCGAAGTGCTCGTCAACGGCTTTCATGTGGAAGACCCGAAGACGGACATGAACGCCATGCGCGCGAGCGTCGGCATGGTGTTCCAGCGCTTCAACCTGTTCCCGCACATGTCGGTGCTCGAGAATCTGGTTCTCGCGCCGATGCAGGTGAACGGCGTCAAGCGCGCCGAAGCGGTGACGATTGCTGAGCAACTTCTGAAAAAGGTCGGTCTGATCGACAAGATCGACGCGTTCCCGAATCAACTCTCCGGCGGTCAGCAACAACGCGTGGCGATTGCGCGCGCGCTCGCCATGAAACCGACCGTGATGCTGTTCGACGAGCCGACCTCGGCGCTCGACCCGGAACTGGTCGGTGAAGTACTGGAAGTCATGAAGTCGCTCGCCGAGGAAGGCATGACGATGGTCGTGGTGACGCACGAAATGGGTTTCGCTCGTGAAGTCGCCGACCGCGTGTTCTTCATCGATCAGGGCGTGATCATGGAAGAAGGCCAGCCCGAGCAGATCTTCACGGCGCCCAAGCACGAGCGCACGCGCGAATTCCTGCGCAAAGTCCTGTAATTCTCACGACGGCGACGCGCGCAAAGGTATATCCGCGCGCCGCATCTGATTACAATGCGAGGGTACGCGCGCCGAGTGACCTGGAGCACCGGCGCGTCGCAGGCACCCTGAGCCATGCGCCAGGTTTTTTCACAGGGCAGCGACCTTTGTCCGGGGGGCTGCCCCGCAATCGCAGATTGCACCCCGATTTCACGAGGTAGTCATGAGCCAGCCAATCGCTGTGACCCGCCAGACGTTCGACGACGTGATGGTGCCCAATTACGCTCCTGCCCAGATGGTGCCCGTGCGCGGCGAAGGCTCGCGCATGTGGGATCAGCAAGGTCGCGAGTATGTCGATTTCACCGGCGGTATCGCGGTCAACGCGCTCGGCCATGCCAATCCGGAACTGGTGAAGGTCATCGAGGAGCAGGCCCGCAAGGTCTGGCACATCGGCAACGGTTACACCAACGAGCCGGTGCTGCGTCTTGCCAAGGCCCTCACCGAAGCCACGTTCGCCGACAAGGCGTTCTTCTGCAATTCGGGACTCGAAGCCAATGAAGCGGCGCTCAAGCTCGCGCGCCGTTACGCCTACGACCATGCCGCCGAGCGTGGCGGCAAGGAAAAGAGCGAAATCATTTCGTTCTACAACTCGTTCCACGGTCGTTCGCTGTTTACCGTGAGCGTGGGCGGACAGGCCAAGTACACCGAAGGCTTTGGCCCGATCCCGACCGGCATCATGCATCTGCCGTACAACGATCTCGAAACTGCCAAGGCGACGATTTCGGAAGCGACGGCCGCCGTGATCGTCGAGCCGGTGCAGGGTGAGGGGGGTGTGCTGCCGGCCGATCCGACATTCCTGAAGGGGTTGCGCGAGTTGTGCGATCAGCACGGCGCGTTGCTGATTTTCGACGAGGTGCAGACGGGTGTCGGTCGTACCGGCACGCTGTACGCCTACGAGCAATACGGCGTGACGCCGGACATCCTCACCACCGCCAAGGCGCTCGGCAACGGGTATCCGATCGGCGGCATTCTCACGACGAACAAGATCGCCGCGAGCTTCTCGCCGGGCACGCACGGCTGCACGTACGGCGGCAACCCGCTGGCGACGGCCATTGCCGGTCGCGTGCTGGCGTTGATCAACACGGCCGAGACGCTCAATGGCGTGAAGGCGCGTCACGATCACTTCGTCAAGGGCATCGAAGCGATCAATGCGCGGCACGGTGTGTTCGCGCAGGTGCGCGGCATGGGCCTGCTGATCGGCGCCGTGCTCAAGCCGGCGTTCGCCGGTCGTGCGAAGGACATCGTCAGCGAAGCTGAAAAGCACGGTCTGATGCTGTTGGTAGCGGGGGGCGATGTGGTGCGTTTCGCACCGGCGCTCAACATTCCGTTCGCCGACATCGACGCCGGTCTTGCTTCGCTGGAAAAGGCGGTCGCTGCGGTGGCCGCGACGGCGAAGGCGGCCTGATTGCGCGGTTGAGCGCGAAGCGCACCCAGACCCGAGCAATGTCCAGGGCTTCGGGCCGGACCGGCGGATAGCGTCGCTCCGGCCCTTGTTTCATCCGACGCTCCATCTCCTCACGGAATGCCGACATGACGTATCCATCGAAAGCGACGGCGAAGCCCGACGCACACGCCCACGCAGGTGCGACGCACGCAGGGTTAACACAGGACAATGCGGTGAATTCGCTGCGTGTGGTGCGTCTGGCGCGTCCGGGGGATTTGCCTGCGCTGCTGGCGCTGGCGGCGCTGGCCGGACCAGGCATGACGTCGTTCAAGCCGGATCGCGCGGCGCTCGAAGCGCGTCTGGCGCGAGTCGCGGCGACCGTCGAGGGCCAGGCGCCGACGGCCGAGCAGGGCTATCTGTTCGTGATGGAGGACGTTGAAACCGGTGAGATTGCCGGCGTCTGCGGGCTGGAGGCGGCCGTCGGGTTGGAGCAACCGTTCTACACGTACCGCAAGGACACCATCGTTCACGCGAGCCGCGAGCTGAACGTGTGGTCGCGCATGCTGACGCTCTCGCTCTCGAACGATCTGACGGGCTACAGCGAACTTTGCTCGCTGCTGCTCGACCCGAAGTGGCGCGGTCACGGGAACGGCGCATTGCTGTCGAAGGCGCGCTTCCTGTTCATGGCGCAGTTCCCGGAGCGCTTCGGCCCGCATGTTTGCGCCGAACTGCGCGGATTTTTCGACGACGACGGGCAAAGCCCGTTCTGGCAGTCGCTCGGGCAGCACTTCTTCAAGATCGATTTCGATCAGGCGGACTATCTGACGTCCATCGGCAAGAAGTCTTTCGTTGCCGAATTGATGCCGAAGTACCCCATCTACGTCGACTTCCTGTCGCCGCAGGCGCAGGCGGCCATTGGCGTGACGCATCGCGATACGCTCCCTGCGCGGCGTCTGCTGGAGCAGGAGGGCATGCGCTCCGGTGCTCACGTCGACATCTTCGACAGCGGGCCGGTGCTCGAAGCGCGGGTGGCGGACTTACGCGCCGCACGCGATAGCCGCTATCTGTCGGCCAATGTCGTGACGATGGAGGACGGCGCATCTGCCGCCGTACCCAACGCGGAACCTTACCTTGTGGCGTGCCTCGGCCTCGACGGGTTCCGCGCCACGCTGGTGACGGGGCGCCCGGAGCGGCGCGCGTTCTCCCTCAGCCCGCTTGCCGCGAAGGCGCTCGGCGTGAAGCAGGGCGACCGCGTGCAGGTACTGCCGCTCAAGCCGCCGCGCGCCGAGGCCGTCTGAACGGCTGCCGGCCACGCTCGGATCGACCGTCGAGCGCGCTCAGAACTGAATCGTCGCTGTCACCGTGTCCGTGTAGACGCCGGGGGCAGGCGTCGATTGGGCGGGAACGAGCGCGAAGATCGGAATGACCTGAATCAGCCCGGTGCCCACGCCGGTCAGTTGCGACGTGCCGGCGGTGCCGTCCCCCCAGATCGTGGCGTAGCTGCTGTCCAGATAGAGCTGGTACCCGACGCTCGATGTCAGTCCCGTCATCTTGCGCGCCGTCACGGTGCCGAGCAAACCGCCCGACAGGCTCACCCGAAAGGCGTCGTTTTTCGTGCATTGCACGGTCAGTTGCCCGCTGCTGGCAACGGGACTCTCAAGTGCCGATTGGGTCGCGAAGGTAATGTTGGCCGCCGCGATGGTGCAGTTGTTGATGACGGTGACGTTGGCGGTGAACGGCGAACCGGGCACGGCCGTCATGGCGGTGCCGCACGCCGGTGCGGGGGAGAGGGCCGCATACGACGCGTATTGCAGGGCCGTATCGGCCGACGCGAATGCCCGCGAATAGACCGTATTGCTGTTGCCTGACGTCGGCACCGTCGTTTGTCCCGCTGCAATCCTCCCGTAAAAATTCACGTTCTGTGTCACGGTGCCGCCCAGAATGGGGCGCGCCATCGTGAGCGAAATAACGTTGCTCGTGCTGTTGCCCCACGCGTTCGAGAACGATGGGTCTGTGAAGAGTCCGAAATTGATAACGCTGCCGACATTCGTGGCGCTCGTCAGCGTAAGCGGCTGCGCGGCATTGAGCGACAAGCAGAGTTTGACGTTCGGATTGCCACCGAGTGCTGGCCAGGTGCACGACACGGGGAACGTGCCGGTGGCCGATAGTGCGAATCCCGAGATCGGGCTGAATGCGGCGAAGGCAAGCGTTGGGTTGCCGACGGTGCAGGTCTGCGCCAGCGCGCTCATATGCATCGCGAGGCAACCGGCTGCGATGGCGTGGTAACGGCATGCCATGAGGATCGTCCGGGTGAGGATCATGAGCGGTTCTCCTGCCGCGATGGGGCGGGGGCGGGCGCGCCATCGGTGTCCTTCGCCGCGGGCGGGGGCGAAGCCTTGTCTCCGGCCAATGTGCCGAATGCCACGCACGCGAGCGGCCCTACGCGGGCGATCTGTCCCTCGGGCGGCGTCGTCCAGTCGAACGAGACGCGGCAGCGTTGGCGCGCGTCGCGCGCTTCGAGCGTGTTGCGCGCGCCAAGGGCGTCGACGAACACTTCACCGTCGTACCCCACGACCGTCACGATGCCGCTTTGCACGTGACGTACCGACGTCCCCGGCCGCAATGGCTGTCCTGTCGTGTCGACGAGCGTGACGAGCGCGGCCCGGTAGCGTCGCACCGGGAAATGCACAAGTACGCCGCTGCGTGCCTGCGGCGCTACGCGCCGCTCGGTGGCGGCGACTTCCAGATCGGCGGGCAGATGCATGGGGTCGATGCCGATGCGCGACGCCTCGTAACCGTTCAGATCCGGCACGAGGAAGTAGCCGCGCGAATCGGTATGTCCGACAGGCACCGACTCGCGCAACACCGGCACGTGCGCCTGCGCGTCGGTGCTCACCAGCGCGAAGGCGTCGTAGGTGCGTCGCGCGGCGTGCACGCTGTGGTCCATGACGACGAGCGCGCCGGTCATGCCGAGTGCCGCCCCCGACTGGCGTCCCACGCGTTGCGCGAGCGCGGAGATTTCGCCGTGGCGTCCGAGATACTGCACCTGGCCTTGCATCGTGCGCTGCGAGAAAGCACGGCCGCCGAGCACCTGCCATCCCCAGCCGCCGTGGTAATCCGGGGGGCGACTGGCGCCGACCCATGCCTGCGTCTGACCGCCTTGCTGACTGAACGACGCATTGCCCAACGCCGCGCTCGCCCCGTCGGCGCTGCCGCCGAGCAATACGCTGAGCATGGCGAAGACCCCGTGCGAGCGTCGGCGGGCGAAGTCGCGAAAGCCTCCCATCGAGAGCATGCCGCGCGTGCCTGCGGGCAGCGTCAGGCTGGCGGACAAGACGCGCGTGGCCGGCTGCCGCGATACGCGCTGTGCGAACCATGCCAGCGACGCCGTGCTGCTGCGACCGAACGGCAGGGAAACGGTCACACGATCGCTCGCGTGCGGCACAGGCGCTCCGTCAAGGGTCGCGATGTCGCGATACCGTCCCGCGGTTCGGATCATTTGCGCGTCGATGCTGAGCCGGCGCGAGAGGTATTGATAGCCGGCACTCCATTGACTGCCGGCGCCGCGCCCGCCGGAGATCGACATCGATGCGCTGACGACGCCGCCGCGCCCGAGCGCGACCAGCGCACCGGCGCCGCCCAGCGCGAGCCGTCGCCCGGCTTGCGCCTGCGCTTCGACGGTGACGGTGTCGGTCGCGCCGTAGCGCGCAGCCACCGATGCGACCGGATGATGCCGGTAGGCGAACGAGCGAACGCCGTAATCGTCTCTCGGCAGACCGGCTTCCACGGAAAAACTCGATAAGCCGCGTGCGAGCAGGCGCGGGTCGACATAAAGGGGGACGGTCGTGATCTGTTCGCGCCCGAGCGCATCGCGCGTCACCACGCTCGCTTGCAGATCGCCGGTCAGGCCCGGTGTCTCCTGAATGACGAACGGGCCCGGCGGCACGCGCCCGCCCATGCGTCGCACGCCGTCGAGATACAGATCGACGGAGGACGGCACGACCGCGCTGCCGCGCAACGCGGGGATCGGGAAGGTCACGAGATCGGGGCGCAGCGCGAAGTTGCGTCGCCATTGCAGACCCGCAATGCGCAGCGACCGCGACCAGGAGAGCGAACCGGTGATGAGGTCGCCTGCCACCCAGGTGGTCAGACGCGACGGGTCGTCGTGCTGCCACCAGGTGTCGTAGCGACGATAGCCGTGCCGCCAGCGCGAGTGCTCGGCAAGGCCCGTCTGTTGTACCGTGCCGCCCGACCAGAAGCCGCGAACTTCGCTCCAGAGCGACGCGCGGGTGAAACGGTCGCGTTGCACGTAGGCATCGTAGTTGACGATCACGCCGGGGTCTGCGGTCGCGCCGATGACCACCGGCTGAGGGCTGCCGAGACGGTACGGCGCGAGCCACATGTCACCGACGTCGAGCGCTAGCGTCTGACGTGAGGCGTCGTACGCGGTGCGAATGCCATCGAGCGAATCGAGTGCGACGTCGGTGGCGTCCCCGGCCGGCAGCCGATCGGGCGATAGTCCGAGCGCGCGCAGGTCGCCGGCCTTCGCGAACCAGCGGCCCCGACGCCGTGAAAAGGGGGCGATGCGCCCCGTCGATTCGCCGTTGACGATGACCTCGAGTATGTAGGGGCCGTCGAGCCGGGCGATTCCCGACGGACTGCCCCCGCGAGGCGGCATCGTGCTGCCCGCGGTGGTCAGCGCGGTGTCGTCGAACAGCGCCGTGCCGGTCGTATGCGGGGGACATGCCGGGCGCGCCCGGCGGGCGGGCAGGTCCCGGGCGTCCTCGTGTACGCCGAACGCGGACGCCGCCGGATTCTCCGCGCATGTCGCGGATGTGGCCGATGTGGCAGATGTGGCGGATGTGGCGGATGTGGCGGATGTGGCCGATGTGGCGGATGCCTGGGATGTCACGCCTGCCTGGCATGCCTGGCAGGCCACGAGGGCGACGGTCATCGACGCCGCAACGGCTATGCACCCCGCGCCCGCGCCCGCGCCGGCGTGCGACGATGCGGCGCGCCCCGGGGGAAATCCGACGCGGCGGGCGGCGGCACGGCTAACGCTCGCCATCCGATGCGACGTCTGCGGCAAAGCGCATCGGCACCGCGTCGATGCGCGATTCCACCGTGAACGGGGCGACGGGCGGTGCACCGGCCGGCCAGCGCACGGCGAAGCGACGTGACTGCCCCGCGAGCACGTAGCCGAGCAGTCCGCGCGTGAGCTCGACGCTACGCCCGGACGCATCGAGCACCCGCGTTGCGCCGAGCTGCGCGTGTCGCTCACCGTCGTTACGCACTTCCAGTTCGCCTTGCGCCATACGCACGTCGAAATGCAGCGACGGGGCGCGCGAATGGCTCGTCTGTACGAACACCGGCAGCGAATATCGCAGACGAATGGACACGCCGTCCGAGGGCGTAGCCTCGGCCGACGGCAGTTCGTCCACCAGTAGCCGGTAGCTCTGTTCGTTGCCGTCGGGCTTGCGCGCCACGTGCACGAGCCGCACGATCTGACGCTCGCCAGGCTCGATGCGCAAGATAGGCGGACTGGCGATGAGGGCCTGCGTGGGCGTGAGCACGTTGTCGCCGTTGCGCTGCGTCCACGCATAAAGCCGCAGTTGGCCGTGAATCGGCAGGTCGCCGGAATTGCCGAGCGTCAGTGTGGTGGCGGGCTGCGAGGGAAGAATGTTGACGATGACGGGCGAGACTTGCAGCGTCGCCCCGTTGCCGTCGGTCACGCAAAGCGTGAGCAACGCGACGAACGCGCCGCCGTAGGCGTATGCCGCAGGTCGCCGGACGACGGGTCTCGCGGGACTCTTGATCGTCATGATGGACCCGATGCGTCAGAAGTAGACGGTTGCCGTCACCGTAGAGGAATAGACGTCCGGTGCCGGCATGGTGGCCGAGAGCGTCGCCTGACCGTAGACCGTGTAGGTCTTGACCACCCCGGTGCCCGAGTCGCTCAGCGTGTTCGAGCCCTGCGTGTTGCCCCACGGCGTGGCGTAGTTGGCATCCTGGAACAGGCCGAACGGAATCGTCGTGGTGTTGCCGGTGAGCGTGCCGGCCAGCAGCCGGTTCGTCTCGGTGGAATTCGGCACGGTCCCGGCATTCAGGCCGATGTTGTATCCCGTGGACGCCGTGCAGACGACCGTGAGCGACGACGTGCTCGCCACCGGGCCGGTCGCCGAACCTTGCACGGCGTTGAATGTCATGGGCGTGGCGGCGATGGTACAGCCGGGCAGAATGGTCAGCTGCACCCGCATCTGCGCGGTTGCCGAGCCATTCGAGTAGACGGCGGCGTGCGACGGGCCGCCGTGCGTGAGTGCCGCGACGATGCCGGTGAAGGCCAGACAAACCAACGGTCGGTTCATGATGATTCTCCTTTGGAGTCCTATTTGAAGAGATGATGTTCTACTGTGGGGACTACGTTATTAACGTTCAGATTACGTGCGCATCACGCCCGTTCACGCACTCGGTTTCGGACGCTTTTTACGTAGTTTATGAATGCATTTGCCCGAAATACGACCGATAAATGCACTTTCGGAATGATCCCAATATCCCTGGGGAATGCCGCTCGGCGGGTGTCGGAGATATACGCGCAACGCGCACGTTTTCCCATGACGCAGTGCGCACGACGGCGCAGGTCGGGTGTCATGATCGAGCGGTGACGTGGCGCGATGCGACGCCATGCCGCAGTGCTGGCAGGGGCCTCACATCACGCTCATAGCGGGCTCACAGCGGGCTCGCAGCGGGCTCACAGGCGGTTCGCAGGAAGTTCGCCGGCGTTGCACAAGCATCGGTGCCCGAAGTGCCGTCAGGTCAGCGGTGCAACAAATCGACAGCGGGATGACGCACGTCAAAGCGGCTGTCGATGGCAAAAGCATTCGTGCATATTTCACTTGATCTCACCTCGCAGCCGTCTCTAGAATGACCTCTTGACGCGCATCGGGCGCCCACTCACGTCAAACATGTGATAGGCCGTCAGTCGCCCGTATTCGCTACCTGCGGATATTTCACGAGAGGGATGCCATGCTCAGACTTCTGTCGAAATACTGGTGGTTGCTTGTGCTGCGCGGCGTGTTGGCCGTGATCTTCGGGATTGCGGCCTTTGCGTTACCCGGCGTAACGCTTGCCGTGCTGGTGCTTTGTTTCGGCGCGTTTTCGTTCGTTGACGGGATCTTTTCGCTCGGCGGCGCTTGGAGCGCGCGCCAGGAGCATGCCGATTGGTGGCTGCCGCTGCTGCAAGGCATCGCGGGCATTGTTATCGGAGTCCTGACTTATCTCAACCCGGCGTTGACCGCCGTGGCGTTGCTGATCTATATCGTGGCCTGGAGTTTCGTCACCGGTGTATTGCAGGTGGCCGCCGGCATCGCGCTGCGTCGCGAGATCAAGGGCGAACTGTGGGTCATTCTGTCCGGTGTGTTCAGCATCCTGTTTGCCGTATTCATCATGTGGCAACCGGGCGCCGGTGCGCTTGCGCTGATCTGGGCCATCGGGTCGTGGGCCATCATCTGGGGCGTGCTGCTGGCCGTGGCCGGCGTTAAGCTGCGCGGCGCCGGGCACGGTGTGTCGCCCGCGCCGTCGGGGCATCTCAGGTCGTAATCGATTCGTTATCCAAACGAAGTCGTCAACGTTTCCCTTCGTCCGCACGGGACCGGTCTACAGGCCGGCGCCCGATGCCGACGGCTTCCCCCCCTCGGCGACCTGCGGGTCGCCTGACGTCAGGAGTGTCAAATGGCTCTGAATCATACGCGTAACACCCTTGGTGAAAAGATTCGTACCGAATCGGTCAATCTGCTGGGTCGCGGGCTGCTCAACGGCATCGATGTGCAGCGTCAGGCGAAGCAGGCGCACTGGAACGTCCACGGGCCGGGTTTCATCGAGCTGCACTTGCTGTTCGATGAGGTGTACAACGCCGCCATCGAGTGGGCCGATCTGTGTGCCGAGCGTCTGGTGGCGCTGGGCGGCGTGGCTGACGGTCGCGTGCAGACGGTGGCGCAGAAGACCGAACTGCCGACCTACAAGAACGAGTTCAAGCGAGGTCTCGATCACGCGGCTGCGCTGGCCGAAGCGCTCGCCGCCTACGGTGAAATCATTCGCGGGCTGATCGATGCGTCGGCTGAAATCGGCGACGCGACCACGTCGGACGTCTTCACCGAAATCTCGCGCGGTGTCGACGATCACCTGTGGAAGGTCGAAGCGCACCTGCGCGGCGAATGACGACGTTGCCGGGCAGCCGTTCGGGTGCCTGCACCATGTGCCGTCGCGGTGGGACCGGGGATTTGGCAGGCCCCCGTTCCATTGCTGCTACATGCCATTGCTGAGCCGACCGAGTCGCGTCGGCCACCGACGAACGCGCGCACCGGAACACGCCGGCGCGCGCGTTCGCCTGTCTTGCTCACCATCCCCCCGGAGCCGCTATGACCACCCGTAACCTCAGCCAGATGTTTCAGCCGAAATCGGTCGCCGTGATCGGCGCGTCCAACCGCGAACGTCGTGTTGGAACGACTGTGCTGCAAAACGTCGTCGACGGGGGCTTCAAGGGCGACATTTACCCGGTCAACCCGAAGTATTCGACGCTGGCCGGCCTGAAGTGCTACCGCGACGTCGGCGACTTGCCGCAGGCGCCCGATCTCGCGGTGATCTGCACGCCGCCATCGACCGTGCCCGATCTCATCAGGGACCTCGGTGAACGCGGCACGCGAGCCGTGGTCGTGCTGACCTCCGGGCTCGCGCGCGAGAAGGATCGTCACGGCGTGACGTTGCAGGACCGCATGCTCAGGAACGCGAAGCCGCACGTGCTGCGTGTTCTCGGGCCGAACTGTATCGGGTTGCTGAGTCCTGGCATCGGCCTTAACGCGAGCTTCGCGCACATGGGCGCGCGCGCGGGCAAGCTCGCGTTCGTCTCCCAATCGGGAGCGCTCACGACCGCGGTGCTCGACTGGGCCGATGCGCGCGAAATCGGTTTCTCCCACTTCGTGTCGATGGGCGACAGCGCCGATGTGGACTTCGGCGACATGCTCGACTACCTCGCCAGCGACCCGGGCACGGATGCGATTCTGATGTACATGGAATCGATTCGCGACGCTCGCAAGTTCATGTCCGCCGCGCGGGCCGCCGCGCGTAACAAGCCGGTCGTCGTCATCAAGTCGGGACGGGTGCCCGAAGGGGCCCAGGCGGCGGCGTCGCACACGGGGGCGCTCGCCGGGTCGGACGACGTCTACGATGCAGCCATCCGTCGTGCCGGCATGCTGCGCGTGGATACGACCGACGAATTGTTTGCCGCGGTCGAGACGCTCGCGCGGTTGCGTCCTTTCACCGGCGACAAGCTCTCGATCATGACCAATGGGGGCGGCGCGGGGGTGATGGCGACCGACGCCCTCGTGCTCGAAGGCGGCAAGCTCGCTCATCTGAACGACAGGACGCGCGAAGCGCTTGACGCCGCGCTGCCGAAGACGCTGGGCCGCGTCAATCCGGTCGATATCGGGGGCGACGCGGATCTCGAACGTTACACGGCAACGCTCGCGGCCTTGTGCGACGACCCTGAGACGGCGGCGGTGCTGTTCATTCAGGCACCTACCGCCGTCATGCCGAGTCTCGATGTCGCAACCGCGCTCGCCGCATTGCCGAAGCCGTCGAAAAACGTTTTCACTTGCTGGTTGGGCGGCGAGACGGCCGAGCGGGCGCGTCGCATCTGTCGGGAAGCCGGATTGCCTACCTACGACACCCCGGAGAACGCTGCGCGCGCGTTCCTCGAAGCCGTGAACTATCGCCGCAACCAGGCGCTGCTCATGGAAACGCCGCCGTCCATTCCGCCGGGCTTTGCGCCCGATGTGGCGCGTGTGCGGGCGATCGTCGACAGCGCCATGCGCGAGGGGCGGGCGTTGCTGACCGAGCCGGAAGCGAAGGGCGTGCTGGCCGCCTACGGCATTCCGGTCGTCGAGACGCTCGTTGCCGAGACGCCGGAGCTTGCGGGCGAACTGGCGAAGGGCATCGGCTTTCCGGTCGCCGTCAAACTGATTTCACCCGATATCACGCACAAGTCGGATGTCGGCGGCGTCGTTCTCAATATCGAAACGGCGGAGCAGGCGACCGAGGCGGCGCGCCAGATTCGCAAGCGCGCGCTGGCGGCGAAGCCCGGCGCGCGCGTGACCGGCTATTCGGTGCAACGCATGGCCAACGGGGCGGAGGCTTTCGAGCTGATCGTCGGTGTGGCGACCGATAACGTTTTCGGGCCGGTGCTGCTGTTCGGGCAGGGCGGCACGGCGGTCGAGGTCATCGCGGATCGCACCATCGGTTTGCCGCCGCTGAACCTGAATCTCGCGCGCGACATGGTGGCGCGAGCGCGGGTATCGAAACTGCTGGCGGGCTATCGCAACCGTCCGGCGGCCGATCACGAAGCGATCTACCTGACGCTGGTGAAGCTCTCGCAACTCGTGTGCGACGTGCCGGAAATCGCGGAACTCGATATCAATCCGCTGTTCGCGGACGCGCACGGCGTGCTCGCGCTCGACGCGCGCATCGTGGCGCGAGCGCCTGCCGTGCCGGGGCACGGCAGACTGTCGATCGCACCGTATCCGCAAGAACTGGAGAGCACGGTGGATGCCGGCGGCAAGCCGGTGCGAGTGCGTCCGATCCGGCCTGAGGACGAGCCGGCCTATAACGCGTTCTTCCACACGCTCACGCCGCAGGACGTGCAGTTTCGCTACTTCGGGCTCATCAAGGAGTTGTCGCACTCGCAGATGGCGCGTGTGACGCAGATCGATTACGACCGGGCGATGACGTTCGTCGCGACGGAGCAGGACGAGACGGGGCAGACGCGGTTGCTCGGCGTGGTGCAGGCGCTGGCCGATCCGGACAACACGGTCGCCGAGTTCGCGGTGACGGTGATTCCGGCCGCGCAGGGGCGAGGGCTGGGGCGTGCGCTCATGGAGCACATCGTCGATTACAGTCGCAAACGAGGCACCGGGGAACTCATCGGCTATGTGCTCTCGGCAAATACGCGTATGCTGACACTCGCCCGTCACCTCGGCTTTGTCGAAGACAAGGAAATGGAGGCGGGCATTCTTCATATCCGGCTGCCGCTGCAACAGACGGCGCAGGCGCGGGAGACACGCACGGTGTGACGGTCGCGGCAATGGCGGCTGTGCTGCCCGCTGCGCCCGGCGTTTGCTCGCGGGGCAGGGCGGCCGCCTCGACCAGGAAGACGAATGCTAGTGAATTGCGTGGCCTATGAGGATGGCCGCAAGATTGCCGATCTGCATCCCGACGAGATCTCGGATTACCTCGAGCGACCGCATTGTTTCGTCTGGGTGGCGCTAAAAGACCCGGGCCCGGGCGAGCTGGCGCAGATGCAACATGAATTCGGCCTGCACGACCTTGCCGTCGAAGATGCGCAGCACGGTCATCAGCGGCCGAAAATCGAACAGTACGGCGACTCGCTCTTCGCCGTGCTTCATGTACTCAACAAGGACGAGGCCGGGGATTTCTCCCTCGGTGAAGTGGCGATTTTCGCGGGGCACAACTACGTGCTGTCGGTGCGCTCGAACGCCACGCAAGGGCTGGGCGCGGTACGCGCCCGGGCCGAGAAGGAGCCGCATCTGCTGCGTCAGGGCTCGATCTTCGTGCTCTACGCCCTGATGGATGCCATCGTCGATAGCTACTTCCCGGTATTCGACGATCTCGAAGCGCAACTCGAAGCCATCGAGGAGCAGATCTTCACGCCGAACGCGCCTTCCAAGGGACGCGCGATCATCGAGGATCTGTATCAGCTCAAGCGTCGGCTCATCACGCTGCAACACGCTTGCGTGCCGCTGATGGAAGCGGTGAGCAAGCTGTTCGGGGCGATGGCGCCCAAGCTTTGCGGCGGCATGCAGGAGTACTTCCGCGACGTTTTCGACCATCTTCAGCGCATCACGAAAAACATCGACCTGCTCCGGGAAATGGTGACCACCGCGCTGTCCGTCAATCTCGGCATGATCTCGCTCTCGGAGAACGAAACGACGAAGCGCCTGGGCTCGTTCGCGGCGCTTTTCGCCGTGCCGACGATGATTGCCGGGATCTACGGGATGAACTTCGACGATATCCCCGAATTGAAGCTTCATTACGGTTATCCGGCCTGTATCGCGATCATGATCGTCATCGATGTGCTGCTGTTCTTCAAATTTCGGAAGGCCGGCTGGCTCTGACGCCCGACGTGCGCAGGCGGGCATGCGCCAGACAGTCCATGTCAGGCGTATGTCCCGGCGGCCTTTTTGCGGACAATCGGCTGATTCGCACCGCGCCTGTTGCCCGGGGGCAACGCGGCATCGAACCGCCATTTTTTCGTAGTGACCGGCGTGGAGTAACTGTTCTAGAATCCGGTCAACGCCGCGTCAGACGGTTGCCAAGGGTTGAAAACAACAAAAGACCGTCAGGCAAATAGGGGCCAGATATTGAACGCACCACTCACGGGGATCCGCGTCATCGAGTTCTGCCGCGGCGCGGCCGGTGCCTATTGCGGCATGCTGTTGGCCGATATGGGCGCTGATGTCATCATGGTCGACGAGCCCGTCGATGACCTTTCCAACGAGAATCACAGCGCGCTCGGCGAAGCCACGCAACTGGGGTTGCGGCGCAACAAGCGTTCCGTCGCGCTGGATCTGCTCACGCTCGAAGGCCGTAGTCTCGCGCATACGCTGGTGCGCGGGGCGGACGTCGTCATCGAATGCCTGCCGCCCGGCACGCTGGCGCGCGCCGGACTGGGTTACGACGCGCTGTCCGGCGTTCAGCCGCATCTCGTCTACGTTTCCATTTCCGCTTTCGGTCAGGATGGCCCGCGTTCGGTGGCGCAGCCCGGGGGCATGCCCGCGCTCGAGGCGGTGCGAGGTATGTTCGGCGCAGCATCGAACGGGGCAGAGCCGCCGCGCGACCTGCCGGTGGCCGATCTTGCCGCCGGACTGTACGCGGCATTTTCGGTGTCGGCAGCGCTCGTGGCAGCGAAACAGCAGGGTGTCGGTGTCCACATCGACGTGCCCATGCTCGGCACGACTCTCGCCATTGCCGCCTTGCGCGCCGGCGACGCCGGGGCCGAAGCGTCGCAGCGGGCCGGTCTGGTGCCTGCGGCCGCCATGGGGCAAGCGGGTGCCGAGGGCGTGCCCGCGACGACGCGGCAACGGCAGGCGCTCGCCGAGAGGGCCGGACTCGGTCAGGTGTCCTCGGGGCTGGGCGACGCGTCCGATGGCGAGCGTGATACGGAGGGCGAGGCCGAGCGGGACGGGAAGCGTTTCGGCGGCCCGTCTGCGCCGTGGCCGACGTTCCGCGCCCGCGATGGGTATTTCGGCATGGATCTCGACGGACAGGCGCACTGGCAGGCGATTTGTGCGCTGGTGCATCGCGTTGATCTGCTCGACGATTCTCGGTTTGGCAATGCGCGCGAACGGGCGCGCCATCAGGCGGCATTGCGCGACGTCCTCGAAGCGGTGTTCGTACTCGAAGATCGCGGCGTCTGGCTGGCGCGATTGGTCGCCGTCGGCGTGCCGTGCACGGCGATCAGCACTTATTCGCGCGTGCTGGCCGATCCGCAAGTCGCGCATATGGGGTGGGTACGCCCCATGGTGTTGCCCAGCGGAGAAACCACGCACACGATAGTCTCGCCGGTGCGTCTGAACGGGCGGAGTCCGGTGACGAGGCTCGATCCGCCGGCGCCCGGCGCCCATACCGGCGACATCCTCGCCGAGCTTCAGGCGGAAGGCGCGCAGACCCTTTCGAATAACGCGAACAGCAAGTCACGTCGGACGTAGACGTCATCCGTTCGCCGCCCCGTTTTCCGTTCTGACGGCACTCATTGAGTGCCGTTTTCTTTTTGGCGGACGGGTTACGCATTGCCGCCGACTGTCCTTTCCCCTTGCCGCGCAAGCGGATCCGCAGGCGAAGCGGGACTTTTCCTAAGGCGGACGTTTCTATATAATTCATCGTCATAAGCATATGACAAATAGTGATTTAGCTTTCGAGCCGAATCGTTTCCTACCGGATTTCGCCCATGTTTGCCGATCTCTCAAGTGCTTCGCCAGTGGCCGCCGTGCTGGGTGCCGCCGTCGGTCTGGTGTTGGGGCTGACCGGCGCGGGAGGCGGCATCTTCGCTGTTCCGGCGCTGGTGTTCGGCCTTGGCTGGGGGGTGCCGCAGGCCGGGCCGGTGGCGTTACTCGCTGTCGGTGCCAGTGCGGCCGTCGGCAGTGCGCAGGGACTGCGCGCCGGCATCGTGCGTTACCGCGCGGCGGTGCTGATGGCGGGAGTCGGTGTGTGCCTGGCGCCGATCGGGAGCTGGACGGCGCATCGACTGCCGGAGCGGTGGCTTGTCGGCCTGTTCGCCATGGCGATGCTGATCGTGGCCGGGCGCATGTACCGCGCGTCGCGCGGCGCTGCGGTAAAGGCGGCGCATGGTGAGACGTCTGTGCCATGTGAATCATCGCCGCCTTGCCGCATGAATCCGTCCACAGGCCGGCTTCACTGGACGCGACGTGTGGCCGGCACGCTGGGGATGATCGGGGCGGTGTCGGGCTTTGCCTCGGGATTGCTGGGCGTTGGCGGCGGATTCGTGATCGTCCCAGCGCTGCGCCGTTTCACCGATATCACCGTACACGGCGTCGTGGCGACATCGCTTTTCGTCATTGCGCTCATCTCTGCCGGGACCGTTGCCAACGCATGGTGGCACGGTATGCACCCCGGTGAACAAGGCTGGATATTCGTCATCGGCGCTGTCGCAGGCATGTTGCTCGGTCGCGCGCTGGCCCCGCGTCTCGCGGCATCCCGACTCCAGCAAATCTTTTCGTCGCTGATGGCCGCCGTCGCGCTCGGCATGTTCGTCAAAGCGTTCGGGATTTGATTCGCTTAAAGCGGTAATTGCGAAAACCCATTACGCCCATAAAACTCGCCTATCAAATCGGCGGGCGTTTGCTTGATTACGCGGTCATTACGGCCGCGTATTACACCGCGCGACGACTGTGGTTTGCGCAACAGTCACCTTCCAAATGAATCTTTTCTTCATGCGGCTGTCCATCAGAACGTTGCATGCGCGTTCGTACTACGTCATCTGAGTTATTCCCGCATTCGATTGGAATGAGATGCGTGGGCCGCGCGAATCGCGAACGGTGTTCCTCCTAATTTGGACTAGGATATTTCCTATAAACAGTTCCAAAACGGTAGGGTTTTGTAGATTTATCCTATATTTCCGCTGGTCGTAAAAATGACGCGTAACGTTCAGATGTCACGCGGCGATGCGATTGGTAATGGACCGATGAACACAACACACGTTGACGCTTTCCTGCCCAATTCGTCCCGCCGCCTGAATGCCAGACAGGCGGCGGGACGACGCGCGATGACGACATTGACAACCTTCGGCGGCGTGCTGGTCGTGGCGCTGCTCGTGGGATGTAGCGAATACAAGGCGTCGACGGCGACTGTGAGTGGCCCCGCTTCGGAATCCGAAAGCGAAGGGGCGTCGCTGTCGAGGGCGGAGTTACCGGTTGCCGCACCGCGAGAGGTCGAATCGCGGTTGCGACCGGTGGCGGCAGCGGTGAAGATGAGTGGTACGCCGCAGGTCGGCGTCGTCGTGAGCGGTACGTATCGCTGGATGGCGGACTGGCCTGAGACCGACAGTGTGCATCTGTGGGAGGCGGCATCCGGACCGACACGCATTCGTGTCGTCGGACGCGCGCGCGAGATGATGCCGTCGGCGGGTTTGCGAGGCGTTCGCATTCGTTACTGTGTCAAGCCGGTCATCGGCTCGGGCACATCCCGGTTGACAGGGCACAAGACGTGCTCGGCGTGGACTACCGTCGACGGCCCCAGAGCGGCCGATATCGTCGGGTAGGGCTGACAACGGGCGAGGGCGCTGCGTGGCCCATGCGCCGGTATATCCCGTCCCGCAAAGTCGCCTGGCAGCAATGCGGTTACGCCTGAGGGACCAACGCGTGCGTTGGCAAGACGCACATTCTCTTTTGGGAAGCCATGACGCATCGACACGGCGAAGGGTGGCGCGCGCCCATGGCTGAATTCTTCTGAAAGGATCTCGCAAATGATGGTAAAGATTCTGATTGCAGACGATCATCCGATCGTTGCCTCCACGCTGCGTGAAATGCTGTCCCCGGACCCGGGTTTTCACGTCCTGCCTCCCGTTTCGAATTCGACCGAGTTGTTCAAGGCGCTCGAGACGAACTCCGTCGACGTGCTGATCACCGATTACTGCATGCCGGGCGGCGCTTTTGGCGACGGTCTCGTCATGATCAATCGCGTGCGTCGCAAATACCCCGATGTGAAGATCATCGTGTTCACGTCGATCGAGCAGCCCGCCATCATTCATGCTCTCGACAGCTGTGGCGTACTGGGCGTGATGACGAAATCGGACGACCTGCGCGAAATCACGGTGTGCGTGGAGCGTTGCCGCCGCGGCATGAGTTACCGGGGCGGGCGCGCGGAGCAGATCCTCGAAGAGCAGATGCGACGTAAGCCGACGGCGCGTCGTCCGCTCTCGCCGAAGGAGATGGAAGTGCTGCGCATGTATCTCGACGGTCAGAACGTGTCGCAGATTGCGGGTGCACTCAAGCGTTCGGCCAAAACGATCAACAACCAGAAGCGCATGGCGATGTGCAAGCTGGGGTGCCGCACCGACATGGAGCTTTTCAAATTGCATGTGTCGAGCCCGGTGCAGTTCGGGCGTGAGAGCGACGCCGAAGCGCCGAGTGCCGCCTGAGTCCGCCGCGACGACAGACGTTGGAGTCTATGCCTGCCAGAACGATGACGCGTGACATCGCGATCGCCGGCCGCCTGCTTCGCATTGGTGGCCTGCTCGCACTTCTGTTTGGATTGTCGGTCTGGGTCGCTGCGGTGTCGTATGCCCTGTTCGGCACGCTCTGGCAAAGCGGACAGAAAACGGAGTCGTTCTTTGCGGCCGTCGGCAGGGAAATCCGCGACCTCGAGATTTTCAATGAGCAGGCTCGCGCAATGGCGCAGGCCACACAAGCGAGTTCGATTCGCCCTGGCGGGGCGACGCAGGCGCTGACCGACCGCATTCTGAAGCCGCTCATGTCGATGCCGGTCGGCACCGCCCGGCGCATCAACGGTGTGGGGTGGGACAGCGAGTTCGAGATCGTCAAGCTCGCGGACATTTCGCAGGAGCGCGCAGAGTTGCTGGCGCGCCTGACGCTGCGGCTCATGGTGCTCGACGCCAACTTCTGGAGCCCGCTCGACGCGCAGGACGAAACCTTCATCATTTCCGCCGATGGCGCCTTCGCGACGTATCGGCCCGCCATCGGCCGCGAGGCGTTCACGTCTGACGACCTCGCACAGGATACGCAGGCGATGCTCGCCGAGATCAACAAGGTGGAGCGTTACCACGCCCGCATTCGAGGCAACAGCGACGGTCCGTTCTGGACCTACAACTACAAACATCCCGTCACCCATTTGAAGACCGTGTCGAGCTTCGTGCCGATCCGGGATCTCAACGGGCATCTGGTTCTCTACGTGGGCACCAGCATGTCGCCCGAAATGATCGTGCCGCCGCGCATGCGGCACCTCGAGCGCACCGGTGAAGCGCTGCAACTGATTTCGGAGGACGGCCTCGTGATTGCCAGCGCGGGGCTGCCGCTTTCGTCGTTGGGGCATTTGCGTACGCTCGTCACCCTGCCGCTCTTCGGCGGCGCGCAGATGACGTTGCGCACCGACGGTCAGCGGCTCGTTTTCGAGCGTCGGCTGGCGTCCACGCCGTGGTTCGTTCGATATGCCGTCCGTCCGGCGCAGTTGCTGCGCGAGAACGCCACATTACTGCTCGGGGCGACGTTGCTGCTGCTGTTGTATGCCGGCGGTGTGTATGCAGGCATGCGATACATGCGACAGCGGATCATCGAACCGGCGCGTCAGCGCACGACCGCGCTGCTGGAGCGCGACGCGTTCACGCAGACCCTGATCGAGACGGCGCCCGTCGGCATGGCGATCATCGATCCTTTCGAGCCGGCGGTGGTGATGAGCAATCCCGCCTATGCGGGCACCGTCGATTTGCTAAGGCACCTCGGCGACGGCGAGCTGACGCGCATGTATCGTCAGCTTCATAGCGGGGTGGTTGCGCGTCCGGTGCGTCGTTTGTTGAGCGCGCTCGACGATGCGGGCGAGCGCCACTACGCCGTGAGTTTCGTCGACACGGTGTTTCGCGAACAACCGGTGCTGATCGGCACGCTGTCCGACGTCACCGAGCAGCGTCGCTTCGAGCTGGAGCAACGCAAGGCACGTCTGGCGGCCGAGAGTGCCAATCGCGCCAAGGACGTGTTCCTCACCACGGTTAGCCATGAAATGCGCACGCCGCTGTACGGCACGCTGGCATCGCTCGAATTGCTCAGTGCGCAGAATCTGGGCGACGACCATCGGTACTACGTGGATGTGATGGAGAGTTCGACGCGCAACCTGTTGGACCTCATCAACGATCTGCTCGACTATTCGCGCATTCAGGTCGGACGCTTCGAATTGAATTCGCGCGACTGTTCGCTGCTCAAGGAGCTTGAGGCGGTCGGCTTGTCGTTCACGGGACGTGCGCGTTTGCAGGGGCTCACGCTCGACTGGATGATCGACCCGCAACTGTCGCGCGCGGTGCACACGGATGCGCTGCGTCTCGGTCAGGTGGTCACCAATCTGGTGGGCAATGCCATCAAGTTCACGGAAAAGGGATACGTGGCATTCAGCGCGATGGTCACGCGCGCCGATATGCAAGGCTGCGATGTGGCTTTCACCGTGAGCGATAGCGGTGTGGGCATCGCCGCCTCGGATCTGGCGGATCTGTTCCGGCCGTTCGGTAAAAGCACGACGGAGCCGGGCATGCAGCACGGCACCGGGCTGGGGCTGGCGATCTCGCATCAGTTCGTCGGCATGCTGGGCGGTGTACTGGCGGTCGACAGCGAGGAGGGCAAGGGCACGACGATGCGCTTTACGCTCCATCTGCCGTGGGCGCCCGATAGCGAGGCCCCGATTGTCGTGGATTCTCGCGAGACGTTCGCTTACGTCAGCGCGATGGAGCGTCGTCACTGGTATCTCGATGCCCTGATTCGTCGCGCCGGCTTCCAACCGGTTCGGCACGACGACGCCGTGTCATGGTCGACCGGCGTGGGACGTGAGCAGGATTCGGGGCTGCTCATGTTTGCCGACGAATGGCCGGTGCGCGGGATGGCGGGCGCGGAAGTCTATTTGCTGCGCGCCACGCCGGTGGATCGCCCGACCGGCAGCGCGCCGGTTTGGCCGAGGGATATTGCGCTGTTCCAGCAAGCTGAGCTTTGGGAGGCGCTGGGGGCGGCGCCGCGTCCCGGCTTGGCGGCCAACGGAGATTTGCCGGTGCCGGGCACGGCGAACGCTCAGGCACGGGTGAAGCCCCTGGCCGGCTGGTACGTGCTCGTGGCGGACGACCATCCCATTAGCGGTATGTTGCTGTCGCGTCAGTTGGAAGGGCTGGGCGCGATGGTCGACTGCTATCACGACCCGCGTGAAGCGCTCGATGCGTTCGATGCCGAGTCGCACATGCTGGTGATCACCGACGCCAACATGCCCCATATCTCCGGTCACGCGCTGGCAACGGATATCAAGGCGCGCGCGCCGCATGTGCCCGTCGTGGTGGCAACGGCGGACGTCACGCTAAGAAACGACCGTGAAGCGAAGTCGCCTTACGACGCGGTGGTCTACAAGCCGGTGGATGCACGTTCGCTGTTGCGAGTCATTGAACTGGTTCGTTCGCGCTACCCATCGCTTTGCGTCGAGATTGCACCGCTCCCGGCGTCGACGCGCCTGATCGAGAGTGCACCCAAGCCTGCACCGGAAGCGGCGTCGCCGAAAGACTGGCGCCTGCCGTTGTCGGACATGCTCGACACGTTCGTCAAGATCGCGGATCAGGACATTGCGAATTGCCGTGCCGCACTGGCCGACGTTTCGCGTGAGACGCTGCGTCACTCTGCGCATCGACTGCGTGGTGGTTTCATGGCGTTCGGACTGAGTTCGCTGGCGTCACTTGCCGCGCAAGTCGAACATCTCGCGCCGCAGGCATCCGTCGGCCAGATGGAGGCTGCGTTCGACGCGCTCGATACTGCCTGGAACGACTGGCTGCGCGCGCAAGGACATGCGATTGTCAGCGATGCATAGGCTTAGTCCGGCGGGCAATGATTCCGCCGGTTTGTCGTCGTCGTGTCCTATCCGTTTTGCCGTCACCCGACCTGGGCGTTCGTCCCGCGCCCCATCACGCGTTTGCGCCGCGCTGTCTTATTCCACGAAGTGTTCCGAAATCAACTGGCGCAGCCACTGGTTTCCGGCGTCCTGATGGTAACGCCGGTGCCAGAACACATTGGTTTGCAACGCAGGTAGGCGCAGAGGCGGTTTGACGAAGCGCAGGCCGAACGGAGCGGCGGCGCGCTCGGCAAACTTCTGCGGCACCGTCACCACGAGATCGTTCGCGCTGACGACATAGGGCACGGCGATGAAGTGGGGGACCCAAAAGTTGGCGTCGCTGCCGAAACCGGCCTGGGCGAGAAGCTGATTGACGCGTGCATATGGGTTGTCGCCCGTGGCCACGAACAAATGGCGGGCCGCCTTGAATTCCGCCAGTCCGGCCTCTGGTGTATCGAGCGCATGGCCGATACGGAACATGCTCACGTATTGCTGACGAAACAGCCGTCGTTGAAAGAACGGCCCGGTCAGGTCGTCAAACGCCCCCACCGCGAGGTCGATTCGCCCGGCGGCCATCGAATCCTTGAGCTCGGGCAACGACGCGCGCACCGTGCTGATACGCACGCCCGGGGCCAACCGCGTGCACAGGTCGATGAGGGCCGGCATGAAATACACTTCGCCCACGTCCGTCATGGCCAGCGTGAATTCCCGCTGACTGCTCACCGGGTCGAATGCCTCGCGGTGATTGATCGCCCGAGAAATGCCCGCAAGCGCGGTGGACACCGGCTCGGCCAGCGCCTCGGCAAAGGGCGTGGGTTGCATGCCGGTGCCGGTCCGCGTGAAGAGTTCGTCCTCGAACGTTTGCCGAAGGCGTGCGAGGCCATTGCTGACCGCAGGCTGCGACAAGCCCAGCTCGCGCGCCGCCTGGGAGATGCTGCGATGCGTGAGGACCGCATGGAAGACGACCAGCAGGTTCAGATCGACATCACGTAACGAAATCATGGCTTGAGGGGGAGGCGGAAAGTCGCGGCGACTACGACCTTACTATTATTCACGTTGCGAATATAGTGGATTCGTCTATTTATATCGAAAAATGTGGTCGCTTGCCGGACAATGGTGGCATTCGACATCAGGAGACGAGGCCACTCATGCGCCAAGCAGACCAAATTCAGGGGGAACTGGGCTATCTGTCCGGTTTTACCAACGAGTTCGCGACTGAGGCATTGCCCGGCGCGTTGCCGATCGGGCAGAACTCGCCACAGCGTGCGCCTTACGGCCTCTATGCGGAGCAACTCTCCGGCACGGCGTTTACGGCGCCGCGTGGTCATAACCGTCGTTCGTGGGTCTATCGTATTCGTCCTGCCGCGATGCACAAGCCGTTCACGGCCATCGAGAATACGCGCTGGCTGAGCCGCTTCGGCGATGTGCCTACGCCGCCGAACCAGATGCGCTGGGATCCGTTGTCCATGCCCGAGACGCCGACCGATTTCGTCGACGGCATGGTGACGATGGCCGGTAACGGCGGTCCCGATGCCGCGCGCGGCTGCGGGATTCACGTCTATGCCGCCAACCAGTCGATGGACGGCCGATTCTTCTACAACGCCGACGGTGAAATGCTCATCGTGCCGCAAGAAGGGCGTCTGCGTATTGCTACGGAACTCGGCGTGCTCGAGGTCGTGCCTTACGAAATCGCCGTATTGCCGCGTGGCGTGCGCTTCCGTGTCACATTGCCTGACGGCCGTGCGCGCGGTTACGTTTGCGAGAACTACGGTGCGTTGTTCCGGCTGCCGGATCTGGGGCCGATCGGCTCGAACGGTCTCGCCAATCCGCGTGATTTCCTGACACCCGTCGCTGCTTACGAAGACGTCGAAGGCGACTTCGAACTGGTCGCGAAGTTCGGTGGTGCGCTGTGGCGCGCCGACATCGGTCATTCGCCCCTGGATGTGGTGGCCTGGCATGGCAACTACGCGCCGTACAAGTACGATCTGCGTCACTTCAATACGATCGGTTCGATCAGCTACGACCATCCGGATCCGTCGATCTTCCTGGTGCTTCAGTCGCAGAGCAATACGCCGGGTGTGGACGACATCGACTTCGTGATTTTCCCGCCGCGTTGGCTGGCAATGGAGAACTCGTTCCGTCCGCCCTGGTTCCACCGCAACATCGCCAGCGAATTCATGGGGCTGATCCATGGCGTGTACGATGCCAAGGCCGAGGGATTCGTGCCGGGCGGTGCGAGCCTTCACAACTGCATGTCGGGTCACGGCCCCGATGCGGATACGTTCGAGAAGGCCTCTGCGGCCGACACGAGCAAGCCGCACAAGGTCGACGCCACGATGGCCTTCATGTTCGAGACGCCGGCGGTCATTCACCCGACACGTTTCGCGCTGGAAACCAAACAGTTGCAAGACAACTACTACACCTGCTGGCAGGGCCTGAAGAAGCACTTCAACCCGAACCGTAAGTAAGCGGCACACAGCCGCCATCAACGACATCATCCCGTCAGCCGGCCCGGCGCCCGTGGGGCGCACGGCCGGCCGAAGCGTTATATCGAACAAGGAATTCCACATGTCCGCTCTCCTGCAAAGCTGGGTCGCGTCCGCCAACACCGGCGTGACGGATTTTCCGCTGCAAAACCTGCCTTACGGCGTATTCAGCACTGCGTCGCAACCGACGCCGCGCGTAGGCGTCGCCATCGGCGATCAGGTGCTCGATCTGGCTGTGCTCGAAGCTGCCGGCGTGCTCAACGCGGGCGACTCGCCGGTATTCGCTCAGCCGTCCATCAATGCCTTCGTGGCGCTCGGTAGCGAGGCATGGCGCGCCACGCGTGCGCGTCTGACCTCGCTGCTGGCGGTCGGCGGCGACGCCTCGCTGCGTGAGAGCGCCGCGCTCAAGGCGCAAGCGCTGGTGCCGCTCGCGCAGGCCTCGCTGCATCTGCCGGTCGAAGTGCCGGGCTACACCGATTTCTACTCGTCGAAAGAGCACGCGACCAACGTGGGCAGCATGTTCCGCGATCCGGCCAACGCATTGCTGCCGAACTGGCTCGAAATTCCGATCGGCTACAACGGCCGCGCCAGCTCGGTGGTGGTCAGCGGCACGCCGCTGCATCGTCCGAACGGTCAGATCAAGTTGCCGGATCAGCCGCGTCCGATTTTCGACGCTTGCCGCAAACTCGACTTCGAACTCGAAACCGGCTTCATCGTTGGACGCAACACGGCGCTGGGCGAATCGCTGAGCGTTCAGGAGGCCGACGCGGCGATCTTCGGCATGGTTGTGCTCAACGACTGGTCGGCGCGCGACTTGCAGCAGTGGGAATACGTGCCGCTCGGCCCGTTCAATGCCAAGACGTTCGGCACGTCCATCTCCCCGTGGGTGGTGACGATGGAAGCCCTGGAACCGTTCCGCGTCGCCGGTCCGGAGCAGACACCGGAACCGCTGGCCTATTTGCAACAGCAGGGCAAGCATGCGTTCGATATCGAACTCGAAGTGCTGCTGCAAGCCGAGGGCGACGCCGAGCCGACCTCGATTTGCCGTACCAACTTCCGGCACATGTACTGGAGCATGGCGCAGCAATTCGCTCACCACACCGTGTCGGGTTGCAATGTCCGCGTCGGCGATCTGATGGGGTCCGGCACGATCAGCGGCCCCACGCCGGATTCGTTCGGCAGCCTCCTGGAACTGACGTGGAACGGTAAGAACCCGATCACGCTTGCCGGTGGCGCCAAGCGCACGTTCATCGAAGACGGCGACACGGTGGTGATGGCCGGCTGGTGTCAGGGCGACGGATACCGCATCGGCTTCGGTGAGGTGTCCGGGAAGATCCTGCCCGCGAAAGCCCGCTGATCCGCACCGACGCCTGCGAGGCTTACCGAGCCGGAACAGGCGGCTCTCGTGCCTGAGCGCGTGATGCCTGGTGGCCCATCAACGCGCCGAACCGGATCGCCGGTCGGCGCGTTTGTGTTTTGAGGGGGTATGCGGGGCGTCTTGCATGTCCGGCGCCTCGACGCTTCCCGAAGGCAGGCGCTGCCACCACGGATTGACGCGCGCCACCAGCAAGCTAGCCGTCACACGGCAACGCGTCGGTGTGTAAGCGAGCTCCTGATCGACGCGCCGCAACAGCGGTGGATCGCCAAGACATGCCCGGCGCGGCACCCGCAGCGAGCGCCGCGGGCGCAGCGCGCTCGGGTCTGTGGCGACGTTGGGAGGCGGCGGGGTGGCCGGGCCGCTCACCTTGGTCGCATCAGTCACCTTAGTCGAATGGGTCGGGGAGGTGGGTGGCATCGGGGATCTCCTGCAAACGTGTGCGTACGGGAGATATTTAGCCATGTCAGGGCGATGCGTGACAGGTGAGGCAATCCGAAAAATATGTCCTGGGCGCGTAACGTACGCGCCCTGCGACCGTGCGCGCCGCCGAGTCGACTAGCGGTGCTTCTTGCCGTCCGTTGCCGCCGACGCCAGCGTTTTGCCGGCGGCTTCCGCTGTCCCGTCCGGGCGCGACACGCCATGTTCCGACGCGGCCAACGGGGCGCCGCTCGGCGCCGTCGCCGGCCGATTCAGCCCTTCGTTGATCCACGCCATGAGCAGCGTGTACGTTACGGCCAGAATCACAGGGCCGACGAACAGGCCGACGATCCCGAACGTGAGCATGCCGCCCAGCACGCCCGCGAGAATCAGCGTCATGGGCAGGTCGGCGCCGCGGCGAATGAGCATGGGACGCATCACGTTGTCGAGCATCCCGATGAATACGGACAGCACCAGCAGCAGCGTGGCAAGCGTCGGACTGTCTTGCCAGTAAAGCCATGCCACGCTCGACAGCAGCACGGGGAACGGGCCGATCTGCGCGATACACAGCACCAGCATCAACGCGGTCAGAAAGCCGGGCAGCGGTACCCCCGTGAGCCACAGACCGAGGCCGCCGAGCAGCGACTGGGTGAGCGCCGTCACCACGATCCCGAGGGCCACGGCGCGAATCGACATGCCGGCGAGGCGCACCGATTCTTCCCCGCGGTCGCCGCCGAGGCGTCGTGCGATCCGAATCAACGCCCGCGCTGCGCGCTCGCCTTGCATGAAAAGAATGCCGGAGATGATCAGCGTGAGCCCGAGGTGAACCACCAGCAGGCCGATCGAGCCCAGTTTCGCAAACGCCCATGACGCCGCTTTCACGGCATACGGCTGTACTTTGGCGACGAGACCGCCGGGTCCCGCAGCGGCAAGCGCCTGCCACTCATCGCTGGCGCGCTGACCGATCATGGGAATGCGGGCCAGCCAGTCGGGCGGCATCGGCAGGCCCCGCTGGCCGATGGAGTGCACCTGATCGCTGATGTCGGCGGCGTGGCCGATCAATGTGCCGATAGCGGCCGACAGCGGGGCGACGACGATGATCAGCATGCCGATGATCATGATCGTGGTGGCGAGCCATCGCTTGCCCCACAGCCGTCGCTGCATACCGATGAGCAACGGCCACGTGGAGGCGACGATCGTGACGGCCCAGATGAAAGCCGGCAGGAACGGCAGCAAAACCCATAACGTGCCGACGATCAACAGTCCGAGGACCAGAACGATCAGCAGATTACGGGCGAGTTCGCTCGGTGTGGTGTTCAGCATAGGCGCTCCGGCAGGCAGGGGGCGACGCGTCGTACGGTGCGTCCCGCGGGGAAGTCATGCGCAAAGAACGCGCTTGGAGAGCAAGATGCCATGCCGTGGCGGCCACGGCAAGTGCGCGCAACACTTCGTCACAAAGGCGTGTACCGATCGATCGCGGGGTCGGGGTCCTCGTTCGCCGGGCGGCGGTAGATGCCCTGCGGCGCGACCGACGTGCCGTGCCGCCGCCCGGGGGTGGATTCGGATGCCCGCGTCTGCGCCGTCTCGCTGCCGGAGGAAGTGCTGTGCGCGTCGTCCATCGGCAGAAAAACGGAGTCGTCTCCTGATGTATCTCCCGAGGTATCGCCGCAGAGATCGCCCGACGCCGACGCTTGCCCGCTCGTGACGGGAAAGGCGCTGTCGGACGCAAGCTCCGGACTCGCCGGGCTGTCCGGCAAGTCGGAATGGGAGCCGGCCGACGAATGTCCGGAATCTTCCTGCGATGTGACGGTGACGGTGCTGATTTTCGGGCGTCCGCGTCGCCGGGTGTAGGCGGTCGCAATGGCGTCGTGCCTCGTGGCGATGCCCTGCATGGAGACGAAGGTGGCGATAAGACCGTACAGGACGCTCAGTACCGCCTGCGTGTGCCAATCGACACCGGCGCCGTGCGCGGCGTCGGTGGGCGGCGTTTGCGTCGTATTGCCGGTATGGGAGGTTTCGAAGTCCGCGTCGCTGTCGATCCCGCGTTCGTCCATGCGGGTTGCGGGGCCGTGAAACGTCGAGAGGAAGTAGAAGCCTAGCGACAACGTCAGCCAGATGGCTTTAGGTGTGCCCGATCGCAGCAATGCCGTGAAGTGGCCGCGCAAAGCGGTCCAGAAAGGGATCGAGGGGGTGGGCGGCATATCGTCGCTCATTTTGCAGATCAGATCCGCGAAACGGTCTTGCAGCAAGGGTTCGAGTCGCGCGTTTTCCGGGGCGATGGCAATACGGTCGATGACGGGGCCGAGCAACGCGCCGGGTATCGGGCAGAGCAGAATCTCCAGACACGAATGGATCGTGTTGCCGAAGCGATGCGCCATGATGCTCGGAAGTGCCGCAGACAAGCCGGCCTCTATGCCGACACGCGCGAGATTCCGGACGATGCCGTAACAGAACACGAAGCCCACGACATGCGCCGCGAGGTCTCGGACCGGATCGCGCAACATGGCGCTGACGGCTTCGAGCGCTTGTGTCGGTGTCAGTTGCGCGAGGCGGCTTGCCAGTTCCGGGTGTGCCGCGTTGAAACGGGCCATGCCGAGCAGGTTGATCAGCACGACGCCCATCGCTTCGACCGGAGGCCACATCATGGACAGGCGTCGCTGCGGATCGACGGTATCCGCGAGCACGGACAGGACGGTGGCGCCGAGCGCGAACGGGAAGGCGTCTCGCTCCAGTCCGATGCGCATGGCGCGCCACGACACGCCGGGGTGCTCGTGCAGGAAGAGGGCGTCGAGCCGGTGACGAACTTCGGTCACGCTCAGCCCGCGCTGCGCAAGGAGCTGGGCTTCGATCCTCAGGTGGGGCAGCAGATCGTCGAACCAGGGCGGTGTCGTGGCCGCCGTGTGTGACCGAGCGGCGGGGCGCGGGGCGTTGGCCGCCGACTTGGCCCGCGTCATCTTGGCACGATGTGTCTGCTCGAAGCGGCGCAGCGCCGGCATGGCGATGTCGTCGCGCAGCATGACGTAGATTTGCGTGGCGGTGTCGGGCTTCTGTGCCTCACGTATCGGACACGGAGACATTCGCAGTGCGCCGCGTTGCGGCGACAGATTGGTGGTACGCCGCACGGCCACCACGAGATCGTTCCGATGCACGCGCGGGATAGCCTGAGCCACCGCGGTTTGCCGCCCGGTGCGCCGGCCGTGGCTTAGCGTCACCGAGGATTGCTGCGCACGCGCGAAATCGTCGATGAGATTGAATTGCGACTCGGTTGCCGGGGTGGACATCGGAGGTTCGACGGTAAGACCGGAGGTGCGGGGAAAGACGGGCGTGGGCAGGGAAATGTCGTGTGGCATGTCGTCGATGGACGGCCGGACACGTGCGACTCCCTCGACCGTGCCGCACGCCGCCCAACGCCGTCGCGCAGGAGAAATGAAGTGGGCGATCCTACCTGCATCCCTGCATTGCGACGACGCCCGGACAGGCGTTTAAAAACGTTCATTCGCGATACTGCGTAGCTGCCAGGGCGCACTGCCGGTGAACTGGCGAAGGCAATCACGCAAAAGCTGCGCAGGGCTCCCGATCGTGCGACGCGTGCATTACTCCGGCACGACCATGACGCCGGCGCGCAACCCGTTCGCCACGTTCGGATTGGGAAAGACGATGCGTTCCTCGGGATGCGAAACGGTGTAGGCGTTTTCGCCGTCGCGCGCGAGTACGGTGCCTGCGGGATAGGGGGTGAAGTTAGGCGTGTCGGCGGGTACGTCGAGGACGAAGGCGTCGGTGCGCCGAACGATCTCGGCCGCCACGCGAAAACGCTTCGGGTGCAGGACCCGACCGTCATCGCGTGCTTCGAGTTCGCCGCCGGACAACCAACGGCGCAGCGCCGCGTCGATGCCGGAGAAGTCGTCGAGCCGGTTCTCGCCGAACGGCGCGACCTTGCCCAGTTCGAGCGTGCAGCTTTGCGCGCCGAACCGCGCGCAGGTGAAGTAGGAGAACGTGACTGACGGCTGTTCGGTACGCATCGTCGCTTCGATATCGGCGGCGCCCAGCGCGTCGAACCACGAGTCGCTCGGGCGGTGCTGCGGCGTGCCGGGCACGACGGCAAAGCGCGGATACAGCGATGCACGGATGGCGGTGTGCATATCGATGTGACGGCGCAGGCGTCGTACGCCGTCAACACCGGCAAAGAACTGCGCGACGATCACTTCGAGCTCGCGAGCGCGCTGCACGGCGGGCGACTCGGCCCGTTTGGCGTGCGCTCCCTGAAAGAGGCGGTTCAGATCGTATTCGAGATAGCGCTTGCCGGCGCGTACGGCGTCCGGATTGCCGAGGACGACGAGCACGCGCTCGCGCAGCGTCAGACGGCCATCGGCAATGTCGCGCAGCATGCCGTCGACGATTTCGATGGGGGCCGTCTCGTCGCCGTGAATGCCGCAGGAGAGGATCGCGTCGTAGCGATAGCTGGGGTGGGCTTCGGCGGTCTGCGGCGTTGCCGGGGCAGATGCCGAAGCAGGCGCAGGGATCAGCTCGAGCACACCTTGCGCATGCCGGCGCCAACGCACGCCGCAAGGGTCGATGCCGTTGTCGTGAGGGGAGTCGCGCGATTCGCGAACGTCGCTGAGCCAGTGGCGCAGGGCCGAACGATGGGCGTCGGTCATGATGGGGAATCTCCTGAAACGTCCTCGTATTCTATGCGTGTCCTTGGCACGTTCGACACCGGCAGCTGCTCGGCGCCTTTGGGCAACGGTCTGCCGGTGCGCTCCCAGGCGATGCATTGTTCCGGTCGTCGAATCCGTGTCATCATGGTTCGCATCGCACGCCGCGCTATCGGGCGTGGCCTTCGGGATAGCCATTCATGACAGACCTGTACATCGAAGGTGTCTGGCGCGCTGCCAACGGCGCTGAGTTCCGTTCTCTCGATCCCGTGTCGGGCGACGTCGTCTGGCAGGGGCATGCGGCGGACGTTGCCGATGTCGATGCCGCCGTTCAGGCCGCCCGTCGTGCGCAGCGGGATTGGGCGCGCCGCCGTGTCGACGAACGGCTCGCCATCTTGCAGCGCTTCGCGGCCATTGTGACGGCGAGTGCGGAAACGCTGGCCGACGCGATCGGACGCGAGACCGGCAAACCGTTATGGGAGGCCCGCACGGAGGTGGCGACCATGTCCGCCAAGGTCGTCAATTCCGCACGAGCCTATCAGGAGCGCACCGGGGAGCGGCGCAGTCCCGTCGCCGAGGGCGAGAGCGTGGTGCGTCACCGCGCGCACGGTGTGATGGCGGTCTTCGGCCCGTATAACTTCCCGGGGCACTTGCCGAACGGTCACATCGTGCCGGCCTTGCTCGCCGGCAATACGGTCGTCTTCAAACCAAGTGAACTGGCGCCGGGCGTGGCCGAACGCACGCTGGCCTGCTGGATCGAAGCCGGGCTGCCGCCGGGCGTTCTCAATCTCGTGCAGGGCGGGCGCGATACCGGGGTCGCCCTCGCCGCGCACGAGGCCATCGACGGCGTGTGTTTTACCGGCAGCTCCGCCACGGGCCGCGCGCTGCATCAGCAATTCGCCGGCAGGCCGGACAAGATGCTGGCGCTTGAGATGGGCGGCAACAATCCCCTGATCGTCGACGTCCCGTCGGACATCGACGCCGCCGTGCATGTGACTGTCCAGTCCGCGTTTCTCTCCGCCGGTCAGCGATGCACCTGCGCGCGGCGTCTGCTCGTGCCGCGCGGCGCGCGAGGCGATGCGTTCATCGAGAGACTCTCGGCTGTCACGCAACGCATCAGCGTCGGCCGGTACGACGCCGAACCGCAGCCCTTCATGGGCGCGGTCGTGTCGTTGCAGGCCGCGCGTCGTATGACCGCAGCGCAGGCCGAGTTGATGTCGCTGGGCGGCCGTGCGATTCTGCCGCTCTCGCAACCCGATGGTCGCTCGGCGCTGCTGACGCCGGGGCTGATCGATGTGACGGCGCTCGCTGCGCGCGATGCGTTACCGGACGAGGAGTACTTCGGACCGTTGCTGCAAGTGCTCCGTTACGATGCGTTCGACGAGGCCATTGCCCTTGCCAATCGCACCCGCTACGGACTGGCGGCCGGATTGCTGTCCGACGATCCGGCGCGTTACGAGCAGTTCCTCGCGGAGATTCGTGCCGGCGTGGTCAACTGGAATCGTCCCACGACCGGCGCGGCTGGTGCCGCCCCCTTCGGTGGGGTGGGCGAGTCGGGCAATCATCGTCCCAGCGCCTGGTATGCGGCCGATTACTGCGCTTACCCGATGGCGTCCATGGAAGCCGAGCGGGCGGTCATGCCCGAACGCCTGAGTCCCGGGTTGGACTTCGGTACGATCTGATTCAGGCACAATGCCGCACATTGCCGTAGATCGCGGCCCATCGCTCCATCGCAATCTCAGGATTTGACATGACACGCTTTGCCCTCGAAGCCAACTTCGACGGATTGGTCGGCCCCACGCACAACTACGCGGGTTTGTCGTTTGGCAATGTGGCGTCGGCGAACAACGCCAACCGCGTATCTAACCCGCGTGATGCGGCGCTGCAAGGGTTGGCGAAGATGAAGGCGCTGGCCGACCTTGGCTACGCACAGGGCGTCTTGCCGCCACAGGAGCGTCCGTCGGTCGCGTTGTTGCGTGCGCTGGGGTTTTCGGGCGACGACCGCGCCGTTATTCAAGCGGCTGCTCGGACCGCCCCGGCCTTGCTCGGCGCGGCGTGTTCGGCGGCGAGCATGTGGACGGCGAACGCTGCGACCGTGAGCCCGTCCGCCGACACATCGGACGCCCGGGTGCACTTCACCGCCGCGAATCTTTGCAGCAAGCTGCACCGCGCGATCGAGCACGAGACCACGTCGCGCATCCTGCGCGCGGCGTTCCCCGACGTATCGCGCTTCGCCCATCACGACGCCTTGCCGGGCTGGCCGTCGTTGGGCGACGAGGGCGCGGCCAACCACACGCGGTTTTGTGGCGCGTACGGCGAGCGCGGCGTCGAGTTCTTCGTCTATGGCCGCGATGACCTCGCGAGTGCGCCCGCGCCGCGTCGGTTCCCCGCCCGTCAGACGTTGCAGGCGAGTCAGGCGATTGCGCGTCTGCACGGTCTGGACGCCGCAGATGTCGTGTTCGCCCAGCAGCATCCCGACGCCATCGATGCCGGCGTTTTTCACAACGACGTGATCGCCGTCGGCAACGGCAATGTGCTGTTTTGCCATGCGCGGGCGTTTGTCGATCAGGCGAGCGTGCTGGCGACGTTGCGCGAGCGGCTTGCGGCACGTGGTACGCAGCTTCAGGTCGTGGAGGTGTCCGATGCCGACGTGTCGATGGAAGACACGGTCGGGAGTTACCTTTTCAACAGCCAATTGCTCGCGCGTGCGCCGGAGGTGGGCGGGGGTATGCGACTGGTCGTGCCGCAGGAGTGCCGGGAACGACCGGCCGTGTGGCGCTATCTCGAATCGCTGGTGGCCAGCGGCGGCCCGATTCGCGAGCTTCACGTCTTCGATCTGCGTGAGAGCATGCGCAACGGTGGCGGGCCGGCCTGTCTGCGCCTGCGTGTGGTGCTCACGGACGAGGAGCGCAAGGCCACGCACGCCGGTCTCTGGATGGACGATGCGCGCTACGTCACGTTGACCGATTGGGTCAGGCGACACTACCGCGATCGGCTGGCGGTGAGCGATCTCGCCGATCCGGCATTGCTCGACGAGTGCCGTACCGCGCTCGATGAGCTGACCCAACTGCTCGGTCTGGGCAACGTGTACCCGTTCCAGCGCAACGCCTAGGCGATCGGTGGCCGCCGTTCCTGCTTCCGATCCGAAACGACAGGAGTCGATTCGATGACGACGATCATTGGTTTGTCCGGCAGCCTGCGCAAGGGCTCCTACAATACGGCGCTGCTGGTGGCGGCGAAGGCGCTGGCGCCGGCGGGCGTCACACTCGACGTGAGGACGCTGCACGGCATCCCGCTTTATGACGGCGACGTGGAGGCGAGCGAAGGGATTCCGGCTGCCGTCACGACGCTGAAAGACGCCATCGCGCAAGCCGATGGCCTGTTGCTCGCTACGCCCGAGTACAACAACGGCATGCCGGGCGTTTTCAAGAACGCACTGGATTGGCTATCGCGTCCGCCAGCGGATAGTGCCCGCGTTTTCCACGACAAGCCGGTGGCGATCATGGGCGCGTCGCCGGGCGGCTTCGGCACCATCCTCAGCCAGAACGCCTGGCTGCCGGTATTGCGCACCTTGCAGACCACGCCATGGTGGCAAGGGCGCCTGATGGTCTCGCATGCGAACAAGGTCATCGACGCCGACGGCAATCTTCAGGACGACGCCGTGCGTGGGCAACTGGCCGATTTCATTGCCGGTTTCGCGACATTCGTCAACGCGCACACACGAGAGGGTTGAGTCAATTGTTTGTAAATCAATGGCTTGGAAGCGTCTTTTAAGGTTGATTGTGTCAAGTTGGCGGAACAGGAACCTTCGCCAATCGATCCTGACGAACCGATAAGCGACGCAATTTTCGGTTCGTCCGGCGATGCACTATGCTGGATGGAACGTGTCGGCCGACACGTCGATTGCGTCCTTTCGTCAACCGGGGGTGCCGCTATGCAAATCGAGTTTCCGGATCACCGTCCCATGTTCAATTACGAAGACCTGACCATCGAGTTCGCGGTCGTTGTCAATGGCCGGCCGATCGATTGCGCCGTGTCGGCCGAAGCGCTGGAGTCGCACTTTCACGCCCACTCGGCGCGCGCCGACGATCTGCTGCACGCCTTCGAGCACGGCCGCAGTCGCATTCACGCACTCACCCGCGAGTATCTGGCGATGGGGTTGCCCGGCCCGGTCTTGCTGCGCAGCGGCCACTTCCGGTGGGCGCAACGTCACGAGGCGCGCCGCTGAGCGGTGGCTCACGGCGCGCCGCATCTTTCTTAAGCGTAAAGGGGCAAAGGTCATCAGACCCCGGCATTGACGCGGATCAATGCCGGATTGGTTAGGCATACGACTCAATTGGCGAGGCATAGGGATCGGCGTACACTGGTGTTGCCGCGAAAGCAGTCACGTCAGCGGCACCACTGCCGATAACAATAAGGAGTCGCCATGGGCTCGGAATTTCGCGTCGTCATCGCCTCGATTGCGGCCTTCATGACGCTTGGCGGGGCATTCGCCACCATCCACGGTTTGCTTTACGACAAGTCGCACGTCATGCACGGCGGGGTGATTACTGTGCTGTTCGGCATCTTGTTCATCGTCGTCATGCTCACCCCGTGGCCGAAGGACGAAGCGAGCGATACCGACGCCAAGCGCAAGTCGTGAGCGTTAGGGAATGCCCTCGACGCGCGTCATCGGCGTCATCGGCTAACGCTTTCAGTTGCGGCGTCCTACACTGAAATCGAGGGACGCCGTCGAAGCCATCCAACGTCTGCCCGGCCCCGGCCTGATGCTTTGGCAGCATGCCGGCGGTCTCGTCGGAACTCGCGATGCCATCATGCGCTTCGCAACGGGCGTGGCCTCGTTGCGAGGTGGCGTATGTGTTCCGATACCCGCGTCTTCATTGCCTCCATTGCCGCGTTCGTGATGCTGGGAGGCATTTTCGCGACCCTCCACGGTTTGCTGTACAACCTGCCTGACGTCTCGCGCTACGGCGTGGCGGCGGTGCTGGCCGGGGCGACGTGCACGGCGACCATGCTGATTCCGTGGGGTTCGCGCGACAAGTCGTAAAACGACCAACGGTATCGGAGCCGCGCCGGTGTCAGGCGGCAGGCGTGGCCAGTCGCGCTCGCAAGCACAGGAAGGCGGGGGCTTGAGACAGTTCGTCGTAAAGCCTGGGGTTGACGGCCTTCATCTCCGGTCGCGGCAACGGTTCGACCATCTGTTCGAGATGCCAGCCTGCGGCCGCTGCGGCGTTCAGAATGTCGGCCAGCGGGCGACGGTACGATTCCACATAGGGTTTCGGTTCGCCGAAGCCGCTCCAGTGCATGCCGAAGCGGGTCGTCTCGAAGTAGGGGCGGTTGCGACGCGTGCGCTCGTCGATCCAGTCACGCATCGGATGCCCCATTGACCACACCAGCGTCGCGCCGGGGCGTGCGACACGCGCGAACTCGCGAAACGTCGGTCCGAGGTCCTCCACGTAATCGAGGGCGAGCGCGCTGACGATGGCGTCGAAGCTTCGGGGTGCCAGTGTCGTGAGGGGCGAGCCGAGATCCTGAACATCGAACGCCGCCGCCATGCCTTGGCACCGCTCACGCGCGAGGGCGATCATTTCGGGCGTGACGTCGATGCCGTGCACCGTTGCGCCTTGCTCGACGAGCCATGCGCTGTTGATGCCCGGGCCGCAGCCGGCGTCGAGCACATGCAGGCCTCGGACCTCGCCGAGCAGCTGACGTGTCGCGGGGCGCTCGTAAAGGGCGTTGTGCGGTTTCGTGACGGCAATCTCGGCGTAACGTTCGGCGAAACTGGCGTAGGCGGTGCGTCCTATCGACGCTGACTCGGTTGACGACATACGCGACTCCAGGGTAACGCCCCCCTTGTACGCAACGGCAGGTGATGGCGTGCGATCAACTGCCGCCGCGTGCTGTCACCCGCGATTGCAGGCGCAGGGCGAACGGGCCAAGGGACGAAGGAAAAATGCGGGGGAGCGATTGTAACGCCAAAGGCGTAAGTTGCGTGGCATCGGGGTGTCTGCGCGTCACCGATGTGGGACAATGGCGCCCTTCGCCGCGCGGACTCGCGTCAGGCGACACCGATACTTCGCGACACGACGTTTCCGCATGCCCTCGAGACTCCCATCGACCCCATCCGCTTCCCCCGTCGTTCGGCGTTCTTCCGCTGAGCACGACACGTCGGCCGCATTGCCCGAGATCGTCGATGTGGCGGTGATCGGTGCAGGCCCTGCCGGTCTGATGGCGGCGGAGGTACTGTCGGCGGCGGGCTGGCGTGTCGACGTTTATGACGCCATGCCGTCGGTCGGGCGCAAATTCCTGATGGCGGGCAAGGGCGGTATGAATCTCACACACAGCGAACCGAGCGAGCCCTTCGTGGCGCGCTATGGCGCGCGCGCGGAGACTGTCGGCCGGTGGTTGCGCCGTTTCAGCGCGGACGACGTGCGCTCCTGGGCGCATCGATTGGGGGTGGATACGTTTGTCGGGACGTCCGGGCGCGTCTTCCCGGTGGACATGAAGGCGGCCCCGTTGCTGCGGGCGTGGCTATCGCGCCTGCGGGCGGCGGGTGTGCGTCTGCATGTACGGCACCGCTGGCTGGGGTGGGGCGAAAGCGAGTCGGCGACCCCGGCCAATCTGCGCTTCGCGACGCCGCAAGGGGAGCGTCGCGTGCAAGCCGGGGCTGTCGTGCTGACGCTGGGGGGTGCAAGCTGGCCGCAACTCGGCTCCGACGCCGCATGGGTTCCGTGGCTGCGCGATCACGGCGTGGGCGTTGCGCCCCTGGTGCCGGCGAACGCGGGTTTCGAAGCCGACTGGACACCGCACATGCGTGAGCGGTTTGCGGGGCATCCGGTGAAGCCGGTAACGATGACGCTGCCCGACGGCACGACGCGGCAAGGCGAATTCGTGGTGTCCGAGCATGGCGTCGAGGGCAGCCTCGTGTATGCGATGTGCGCACCGATTCGCGATGCGATTCGTGCGGCCGGCCGCACGCAGGTTTATCTCGATCTGTTGCCCGACTGGACGGCCGAGCGAGTCGCGAGTGAAGTCGCGCGGCCGCGTGGATCGCGCTCGATGGCGAGTCATTTGCAGAGTCGGCTAGGGATTGCGGGCGTGAAGGCGGCGCTGCTGCGCGAGTGCCTGCCGCGTGCGACGTTCGACGACCCAGCGGCGCTGGCGGCGGGTATCAAGCGCTTGCCGCTGACGTTGTTAAGGACGCGTCCGATTGCCGAGGTGATCAGCAGCGCGGGCGGCGTGTCGCTGGAAGCGTTGGATGCGCAGTTGATGATCACGGCGCTGCCCGGCGTGTTCTGCGCGGGCGAGATGCTGGATTGGGAAGCGCCCACGGGCGGCTATCTGCTCACCGCCTGCTTCGCGAGTGCCTGCGTGGCGGGCGATGGCGCTGCGGCCTATCTTCAGGCGCAGCGCCAATAACGGCCTATTGGGGCGGCGGCAATCCCGTGGACGTGAGTCGCTTCGGCCCGATTCCGCCGATTAAGCCGATTAAGCCGATTAAGCCGATTACGTCGTTTGCGCCGGGCGTGCTCCGAGACGCCACAGCGACGTCACCTCCGCGCGGCGGGCCGCATGCAGCGGGTCGTTGGCGTCGGAGGCCTTCGGGTGGTGCGCGCGCACATCGTGACGGGCCAGCACGACCAGTCCGGCACCGTGAATCCACGACAGCAGTGTGTCGCGCGAGCGCAAGCCGAGATGCTCCGCCAGATCCGACAGCACCAACCAGCCTTCGCCGCCCGGACTCAGATGCGCGCTCAGTCCATTGAGGAAACCCTTGAGCATCTGGCTGTCCGGATCATAAATGGCATGCTCGATCGGCGCATTGGCCTTTGCCGGCAGCCACGGCGGATTGCAGACGATCAGCGGGGCTTTGCCCGTCGGAAACAGATCTGCTTCGACGATCTTCACCGAACGTTCGTAACCGAGCCGCGCGATGTTGTCACGCGCACACGCCAATGCGCGCGCATCCCGATCCGTGCCGATAACCTGCTGAACGCCGCGACGCGCGAGCAACGCTGCGATCACGCCCGTACCGGTCCCGATGTCGAACGCCAGCGCCGTCGACGGCAACGGCGCCTGATCGATCAGTTGCAGATACTCGCCACGCACGGGGGAGAAGACGCCGTACCACGGATGGATGGTCGCGCCGCCCAGCGCCGGAATCGCCACGCCTTTCTTGCGCCATTCGTAAGCGCCGATCAAACCCAGAATTTCCCGTAGCGACGCGACCGAAGCCACGCCGTCCGGTGCGCCCCATGCCTGCATGCAAGCGTCGCGCACCTGCGGCGCGCGACGCAGCGCAATCTCATAGTCCGCATCGAGCGGAATCAATACCATCCCCAGAATACGGGCGCGTTGCGCCTGTGCCATGCGATGCTTGTGAAAGACGTCGGCGGGGCTGGGGGGCGGTGCATCCTTGGCCGTCGGCTTGCGGCGCGCGCGATGCGGCGGACGGTCGACGCGACGCGCCATCGCCTGCATCAGTTGTCGTGCGTTCTGATAATCGCCGCGATAGAGCAGGGCGGTGCCGCCGCAGGCGAGGTGGTAGGCTTCGTCGGCCGTGACCGTGTCATCGACGACTTCGACGCGACGCGGAGGCGTCACGCCGGCTTCGGAGCGCCAGCGGGCGGTGACGGGGCGACCGTCTTCGGTCCAGGCTAGCGTCGGGAATTCATTCATGCGGTGTCTTTTGAATAGCGTGGCGGCACACCCGGGGGTGTGCCGTAAGCCCGCATTATGCCTGCGTTGACGCACCGCCGACCGGAAATGACGCGTGCGTCGAGAGCGTCGAGAGGTTCAGCGCGCCAGTTTGCGCCGCGAACGGACCGTCAGACGACGTTGGGACGGGCGTCGACAGCGATCAAGGGACCGCATGCGGTGGATGGAAAAGCATGCCGATGGCCTCACGCAGGATTCCGTCCAGGATCGGATCGATGCCGGCGATCGGCCCGTCGGGCAGCACGGGCGCCGGCCCGCCGTGACGCAGTGCGGCCGCCATGTGCGTGAGGATCGCCGCTGCCGGATGCACGGGCGCATCGTGAGCCCCACGAGCCTTGTGAGCCTCGTTAGCCTCGTGAGCCTCGCCATGAGCCATGGTATCCGTGATGGCGTTGGCCACGCGTTCCAGCGACACGAGCGCTGGCCACCACCGCGCCGCCCGGCGGCTCACGAGCGGCGGCTCCGACAACGCGCGCTGCAAGGCGATGCGCGTGTCCTCCAGCGCCTGATACGCGGCGCGGCGCGCGGCGAAGGCGGCATCGGCATCCTGAGTCCCCGGCGTGTTGCGGGGATCGGCCAGCGCCGCGTAACGTCCGAGGGCGTCGAGCGAATTCGCGACACGCTCGTCCAACTGGCGTCGCTCCCACTTCGCCCATGGCAGATAGCCGATGAGCAACACGATGGCGCAGGCGGCAACGGCGTCAATAAAGCGCGCCAGCGCAATGTCCTGATTGCCCGGTTGCAATGCGCCCATCACCAGCATCAGGATCGGCAAGAGCAACGCGCTGAACAACCCGTAGTTGCGTCGCAAGGCCCACGGCAGGCACGCGGCGAGCGGAACCAGCGTGGCGAGGTTGAACCAGCCGTTGCTGTCGATGGCGACGACGGCCGCCGATAACGCCACGCCCACGATGCTGCCTACGCCGCTCTGCAACGCCCGTGCAAACACGGAACCGTAGTTCGGCTTGAAGATGACCACGACGATCAGCGGCACCCAATAGGATCGGGGCAACGCCGTGAGCGCGATGAAGATTTGTGCGACGAGCACGCACAATCCGATGCGCAGCAGATAACGCCATACGTCGGGCCATGGCCACTTCGGTGTCCAGCGGGCAGGAGCCGTCGCGCGCGCCTGATGGCGCGCGAGGGCCACCAGCGGCGGCTCCGCGGCATGCACGGCGCCGGTGAGCAACGGCTCGGCGCGATGCAGGGCGGCCGCCAGCGACGGCGCGTGATGGGCCTCGGCGGCAACCACGGCCGCCTCGAGATCGACCGGCCGGTCGCGCGCGATGCTCCGGGCCATGCCGTAGAGCGCCTTGCCTAATGCCGCGGGCACCGGCTGCCCGTTCTGCGCGAGACCGATGACGGCTGATGTGATGGGTTCCGCGGCGAGAATTTGCGCGGCGCGCCGCTCCAGCACGTCCCACCCGCTCGATGTGCTCGCCCGCACTGTCAGTAACGTGTCGTAGGCGGCAGCGACGGCGTTTTCCAGCGACCGTCGGGCGAGCCTGACACGCGGCGTGCCGCTGGCGTCGAGCACGTTCGACAGTTGTTGGTAGATCGCGGCGACGGCGTCGCGCTCTGCAGCGCCCGGATGCCGCAGCCAATGCACCGCCATGAGCAGCATGCTGAAAATACCGCCGCCGGCCAGCAACATCGGCGCACGCCATTCGGGCGGCGGCAGCGCGAGCCCCCAGCCGACGATCAGATACACCACGCCCTGCAATGTCGCGGCGGACGCCACATTGCCGAACGTACCGATGAAACTGAACAGCAGGATGGCGATTTGCAGCAGCCCATGGGCCAGCCATGGATGCGTCGTACCGATGTCGTGGATCAACATGCCCGCATGGAAGCCGAGCACCCCGGTCACAATGCTGATGAAGATGGAGCGCGCACGCGCGAGATAAGGGCCGGTGCGGTCGCCGGTGATGGCGGGCAGCGCGCCGAGCGCGATGAGCGAGGCGTCGGCGCCATAGCCCAGCGCGGCGCCGATGGCGGTGGGCAAGGCCACGGAGAGCGCGGCGTGGACGGCGTCCCAGCGGGAGAATGCGACGGGTTCGAGCCGGGCGAGCCGAGACATCCAGGCCATCCCGACTATACGGCGGCCCAACGGTGAAGCGGACAACGGCTGACGCGGTGGCGGGGGCGGGGGCGTTGTCATGGGGCCATGCGCCACATCACGCGCTGCGTTCGGGCGCGTCGGCGTCGGTGAGCGGCATGAGCTTGCCCTGTCCCCGGATCCACGCATGGTCGGCGCGCTCGGCCATCTCCTTGTCGCCACGGCTGTCGCCGTACGCGAAGAGCACGCGTGGCGGCGTCTGCCCCCACCACGCTTCCAGACGCCGCACCTTCTCCGGTCCCCAGCAATTCGGTTTGCCGAAGACGCCGGCGAATCGGTCCTGTGCATCGAAAGCGAGTTCGGTGCACAGCACGGTCTCGAATCCGACCGAGGCCGCCCACGGTCTCAGATAAAGCCCGGGCGAGGCGCTGACGAGCACGACCCGATGCCCCAACGCCCGGTGCTGGCGCACGCGCGCGAGCATTTCGGGGCGCAACAGACTCGGCAATCGGTCCTGAACGAAGCGTTGCGCATCGGCGTCGAGCTGGTGACGATGGCGTCCCCCGACGGTCGCGCGCAGAAACGCCGCCTTGGCCGTGCCACGGTCGACCAGACGAAGGGCCGCGCCCATGAGCCAGACGGACGCGAGCAACGCGCCAAGCAGAAAGCGGGGTGTGCCGACGGTGCTGCGCACGAACACACGCAGGCTGTCGGTGGTGGAAATCGTCCCGTCGAAATCGAAGGCGGCGACGATGGAGGCGTCTCGCATCGGAAATCAGTTCGCCTGCGGCGAGCGCGGGGCGGTGTCGTGCGCTGCCCCATGGCCGGCATCGCGACGCTCACGCGACACCGCGACCGCGACCAGATGCGGCCATCGCTCGCCCGCCTGCCGGCTGGCGACGATGGCTTGTTCGTCCCGGTAGAACGGCAGCACGTCCGTGCCGACAACCTCGCGCAAGCGGTCGACGTCCGACGGATAGCGATGCTCGATCATCGCGTCGGCGGCCTGCTCGGCAATGGGTATCGCCACGCCGCCGACCGGGGCCGCGCCGGATACCGTGGGTTCCGAAGTTTCTTGAGCGCTCATGCCGGGCATTCTATACGTTGCATCGCACACACGGCAATGATCGTGCCGCCCGACCGGCCGATGTGCCTGCGGTACGACACTAGAAGGCCAACGCCTGCTTGCTCATTCACACCGAGGCAAGCTAGCATGGCGCAACGTGCCATTTCCAGACACACGAGCAACGCTGTCCCGCCGGGCCTTGGCGATTTTCGGATCGCCTGACGACGACGTGATGAGACGTCGGGTCACTGGGGTGTCGCGCGTTGGGATGTGGCGAATATGCAGCACAAGAACAGATGAGGCATCTCACATGCAGCTTCGAGCGTCTTGGTCGCGATACACGAAGGTCACAGCCATCTGCCTGCTGGTCGCCGCAGCGATGGACCCCGGGGGTGCCATGCTTGCGGGAGCAGCGCCTGCGGGAGGCCGCACAGGCAAGGCGCCTGCGGGCGCCGCCCCGGCACCGGAGACCGCCTCCGCCGCGACCGCTTTACCGGATACCGGTGTCACGACCGCAACAACAGTCACAACCGTCCCGGCCGCGCCCGGCACGAGCCAGCGTACCGTCACGTTCGCCCAACTGGGGCAGACGAACGGGCTGCGCCTGCGCGGCACCGAAGGGTCGGGCGACGTCAACTTCGGAATCCGACTCGATCAGACGGTTGCGTCGGCCTTGCTCCGGTTGCGTTACACCTATTCGCCCGCGCTGATTCCCGATCTTTCGCAGCTCAAGGTGTATCTGAACGAAGAGCTGATCGCGACGTTGCCTTTCAACAAGCAGGACGGCGGCAAGAATCTCTTGCGCGAGATTCCGCTCGATCCGCGCATGCTGTCGGGCTTCAATCGCGTGCGGCTCGTGCTCATCGGCCATTACACGATGGAGTGCGAGGACCCGATGCACTCCAGCCTGTGGGCCGACATCAGCCCGCAGAGCGAGATCGTCACGAGCACGCAGGCGTTGACGCTGCGTAACGATCTGTCGACGCTGCCCGCGCCATTCTTCGACCGGCACGACAACCGTGACCTGTCGATTCCGTTCGTCTTCGGTGCGCAGCCGTCGCTCGCCGTGGTGCATGCGGCCGGTGTCGTGGCGACGTGGGCCGGGGCCATCGGCGACTACCGCCGCACCCGGTTCCCGGTCAGCGTGAGCACCTTGCCGTCCAGGCATGCGATCGCGTTCGTCACGAACGATACGATGATGCCGGGGCTCGATCTCGCCAAGGTGGACGGGCCTACGCTTCGCATGGTGTCGAATCCGAACGATCCGTCGCTCAAGCTGCTCGTCGTTCAGGGCCGCGACGCCAAGGATCTGGAGACGGCTGCGCTCGCGCTCGTCTCCGGCCGCGCCGTGCTCTCGGGCGATTCGGCTCGCATCGAAGCGCTCCAGCCGTTGCCGCCGCGCCCGGCGTACGACGCGCCGCGCTGGGTCCGGACCGACCGTCCCGTGAAGCTGGGCGAATTGGTCGAGAATCCGAGCGATTTGCAGGCGAGCGGCTATATGCCGTGGCCGATCCGTATCCAGCTCAATCTGCCGGCCGATTTGCTCACGTGGCAAAACACCGGCGTACCGATGGACCTGAAGTATCGCTACACACCGCCGGTCAAGCCCGACGACTCGTCGATGAGCGTGTCGATCAACGACCAGTTCGTGCGCGCGTATCGGCTGCAATCGGCAGGAACGAGCACCGACAAGAGCCATATGCTCGTCGAACTGCTCTCGGACGGCACCATGGCCGATCGCAAGGAAGTGCGCATTCCGGCGTTCCAGGTGGCGTCGCGCAACTCGCTGTCGTTCCAGTTCGCGATGGAGCCGCACAAGGAAGGCATGTGCAGCCAGACGATCACCAACGCGGCCCGCTCGGCTATCGACGCCGACTCGACCATCGACTTCAGCGGCTTGCCCCATTACGCCGAGATGCCGAACCTGAGCTTCTTCGTCGGCAGCGGCTTTCCGTTCACCAAGTACGCCGATCTCGCGCAGACGGCTGTCGTCGTGTCGAAAACGCCGGGCAAGGCCGAGCTGGAAACGGTGTTCTCCACGCTCGGGCAGTTCGGCCGGTCGACGGGCGCCTATGCCGACCGCTTCGAGGTGCTCGACACGACGCAGACGGATCGCTTCAAGGATCGCGACTTGCTGGTCGTCGGCGGCAAGGACGCCGCCGATCTGCTGACCCGATGGGGCAAGAATCTGCCGCTGGTCATCGATCAGACACGGCGCGTCATGCAATCCCAGCCGCAAGGTTATCGGGGCGACGGCGCGACCGGCTCGGCACTCGCGGCCAGCCGGATCGGCCCGGCGCATATGGACGCACAGTCCGGGGGGACGCTCGCGGCCCTGGTGGGTTTCGAGTCGCCGGTCAGCAGTTCGCGTTCGGTGGTCGCCATCAACGCATCGAGCGACGACGCGTTGCTGAGCGTCGTCGACGCCATCGACAGCGGCAAGAACGCCATCCACGGTGATCTGGCCGTGGTCCACGGCGATCGCATCGATTCGTATCGGCTGGGCCAGACGTACTTCGTGGGCGACGTGAGCTGGTGGACGCGTATTCGTTACCACCTCTCGAGTCATCCGATTCTGGTCGGTCTCGTCGCGTTGCTGGCGGCGTTCGCGATTGCGCTCAAGTGTTTCGGCTGGTTGCAGCGTCGCGCGGCACGTCGGCTGGAGAAGTAAATGACACGCGCCGATGCTGACAGGCGGCGCCGTCGGGCCGTGCTGCGGGCGCTCGTCGCCTGCGGCGCGGGGCCGATGCTCGCCGGCATGACGCCACCCGCGCAAGCGGCACCCGCGAGGCCGTCCGGGATCTCGGTACCCACTGCGGCTTCTACGCCGCCGTCTGCCGCTTCCCGAACCTGCCCGTCGGTCGACTGGCCGGCATGGACTCGCTTCAAAGCCGGTTTCGTGAGCGAGGACGGTCGGGTCGTCGACCCCAGCATGCCCGATCTGCGCACGGTCTCCGAGGGGCAGGCTTACGCGTTGATGTTTGCCGTCATCGCCAACGACCGCGCCACCTTCGACAAGGTGCTGGAATGGACCGTCAACAATCTCGCGCAGGGCGACCTGACGGCGCACCTGCCCGCATGGCTCTGGGGCAAGAACGCGGCCGGCCAGTGGGCGGTGCTTGACAGCAATCCGGCGAGCGATGCCGACATGTGGATCGCCTATGCGCTGGGCGAAGCCGGGCGTCTGTGGAACGTGCGTCGCTACACCGCGCTCGGTGCGCTCGTGGCGCGTCGCATCGTGTCGGAAGAATCCGATTTCATTCCCGGGCTCGGGCGCACGTTGCTGCCCGCGCCCGTCGGCTTTCATCCCGAGAAGGACTTGTGGCGACTCAACCCCAGTTATGTGCCGATGCAGGTGGTGAGGTGTCTCGCGGGGCGCTTTCCCGACAGTGGCTGGAGGCAGCTCATCGCGTCGTCGCTCAAACAGATCACGCTCACGGCGCCGCCGCTGGGCTTCGCCCCCGAGTGGGCCATGTACCGTGCCGGACGTGGGTTCGACGTCGATCCCGAGACGCAGGGCGAAGGGAGCTACAACGCCATCCGCGTTTATCTGTGGGCAGGTATGCTTGCGCCGGGCAGCGATGACTTCCGTGCGCTTTCGCATGCGTTCGGCGGCATGCTGAAGTACGTGGCGGCGCATGGGACGCCGCCCGAGCGGATCAATACGCGCGACGGCACACCAAAGCCGGGAGGTGAGACCGGTGGCGCCGGCTTCTCGGCGGCGCTCGTGCCGCTGTTGCAAGCCGTCGGCGACACGACGCTCGCCCGCGGACAGGCCGATCGCGCGCGCTCATTGGACGCCGCGTCGCCGCCGGGCTATTACAGTTCGGTGCTCTCGCTGTTCGGACTCGGCTGGCACGAAGCCCGTTTTCGCTTCCTGGCCGATGGCACGCTGGCGGTGCCTTGGGAGGCCGTTTGCGCGACACGCTGATCCGCTCCGCTTGCATGACATGCCTGCTGATGGCAGCCGGCGGCGGGCACGTGCGTGCGGCGCCGGCGCCATCCGCTGCACCATCCCCGGCCAATCCGCCCAGCGCGGCCAATGCGGCCAATGCGGCCAATGCGGCCAATGCGGCGAAAGCAACGACGAAACCCGATGCCGTGGCCGCGAATCGCGACGTCGGCACGCTGCTCGCCAGCGCAACGCTCTGGCGAGCGCGGCACCGTAACGATCTGGCGCGTGCTGCGCTCGAAAAGGCGTTGCTCGTGCAGCCGGACCAACCGGACGTGCTCTCACTGCTCGGCCAGATCGACATCGAAGAGAACAAACCAGCGCAGGCAAACAAGGCGTTGCAGACCCTGCGCGCGCGCTATCCGAACTCGCCCGCGACCAAAGCGCTGGCGGATGTGATCCGCGTCAATACCGTCGACAAATCCCGCATCGCCCGCGCCCGTTTGCTCCAACGCAGCGGGCAGGCCGACGCCGCGTTTGCGGAATATCAGGCGCTGTTCCCGGACGGACCGCCCACCGGCGATCTCGGCGTGGAGTATTACCGCGCGCAGGCAAACGCGACCAACGGCTGGCCCGCCGCGCAGCAGGGGCTGGCGAACCTGTCGAAGCTATCGCCTGAGGATTCGCGTGCATCGCAGTCGCTGGCCGAGCTGATGATCGACCGACCGTCGAGCCGTCTGGCGGGCACACGCATGGTGGCGGACTTGGCGGCGCGTCCGAACGCCGATCTCAACGCATTGCTGCCGCTATGGCAGAAAGGGCTCTCCAGGGCGGACGGCAACCTTGCGTGGTTGCCGCTGTATCAGCGCTATCTGGCGCTTGCGCCGAACGACGCCGATATCCGCGCGGCCTACGACAAGCTGAGCGCGCAGCAGGCGGCGCGCACGCGCATGCTCAACGACCCCGCCTACAAGGCGCGGCAGGCGGGCATCAGGGCGTTGGATCAGGGACGTCTGAACGACGCCGAGCAGTCCCTCGACGCCGCACGTGTCAAGCGTCCCAACGATGGCGAACTGCTCGGCTCGCTGGGGCTCGTGAAGATGCGTCAGGGCGATCACAAGGGCGCGCAGGCGCTGTTCGCCCAAGCCTTGCGAAAGGATCCGGGCAACGCCGGCAAATGGCGCAGCCTGCTCAAGACGTCGCAGTTCTGGGGCGCGATGGCCGAAGCGCGCGACGCGCGCGACGCTGGCCGTCTGGCCGACGCCGACCGGCTGGTGCGCGGCGCGCTGGCGAGCGACCCGAACAACCCCGACGGGCTGGCGCTGCTCGGTGACATCGCGCTCGACGACAAGCGCGAGCGCGATGCCGAAACGCTCTTTACCCAGGCGCTGAAGATCGAACCGGACAACGACACTGCATTGCGCGGCATGATCACGTTGTACTCGCGCCAGCAGCGTCGCACGGAACTGGCGAATCTGCTGGGCGATCTGCGTCGACGTTTCCCGCAGGACAAGGCGCGCTTCGACAAGGCGGAAGCCGCCGCATTGTCGGACGACGCCGATCGCGCCATTGCCGAAGGCCACAACGGCCCGGCATTGGCCGCGTTGGAGCGCGCCGTCGCGCTCGATCCCGGTAACGCGTGGACGCGCTATTCGCTCGCGAGCCTGTACCGCAAACTTCGTTTGCCGCAGATCGGCCGTGAAGTCATGGCCGAGGGCATGCGCCAGCCGCTCGAACCGGACGACCGCGCGCAAATGCTCTATGCGCAGGCCATCTACCTCAACGTGATCGACGACGAAGCGGGCGCACGCGAATCGCTCGCGCAGATCCCGGCGGCGAACGTCACGCCGTCGATTGCGCGCATGCGCACAACGCTGGCGATTCGCGACACGGCGCGCCTGGCGCGTGAAGCGCATGCCGCGGGCAACGACGACGACAGCGAGCGCCGGTATCGCGAAGCCCTGGGTATGGCGGGAGACGACCCGGAGCTGATCGGCGAAGTCGCGCGTGCGCGTGTGGCGGCGGGACAACCGGATCAGGGGCTTGCGCTCATGCGCGCCTGGCTCGCTGCGCATGCCGACAAGCCGCAGCCGGATGCCCAGCTTCGCTACGCCGAACTGCTCAACACGGCCGAGCGCGATGCCGAACTCGGCACCTTCCTCGCGAGCATGGATCCGGCTACCCTCGGCGCCGACCAGCGCGACGAATGGCAGGACCTTCAGGATCGTCTGGCGTTGCGACAGGCGGACAGGGCGCGTTCGCTGGGCGACTTCCGTACGGCGCAGGAAAAGCTCGAACCGCTGCTCTCGCGTCAGCCGCCGGACAAGCGTGCACTGTCGACGCTGGGCGACATCTATTTCGACGAACGTCGTTACGACGACGCCCGCAAGATCGCCGAAGACCAGATCCGGCAGGATCCGACGAATCAGGATGCGCGTCTGTCCCTCGTGCGGGTGCTGTACGAGTTGCAAGACGACGAGGCGGCCAACCGCGAACTCGACCGCGCGTTGGCCGAGGCACCCCCCGATGATGTGTGGACGCAACTGGCCGCCGTGCGTCGGCTGACCGCGATGGAGCGCTACGACGAAGCTATCGCGCTCAACGACCGGCTGCGCGCGCAGTTTCCCGATACGTCGGCCGTCACCATGCAGCGCGGGCGTATCGCGCAGTCGCAGCGTCGTTACCACGAGGCGAAGGACTGGTACGACCAGGCGCGCAATCAGGAAATCGTGCAGGGCGCATTGCCGGGCTACGACGGCATGACGTCCGCCGAGTCGGCCATCGATTCGCTGGAATCGCGTCGCAACAGCTACGTGGCGGCCGGTTACGAAATCGACGAAAAGAAGGGCGACGGCGGCATTTCGATGTTCAACGCGCGCGCGGTGCCGCTCTACGGGCAATACGCCGTGGGCTACGACGGTCACGTGTTCGCGCAGACGGATTATGTCAGCGCCGACTCGGGCGATTTGCCGCTTAACGGCACATCGCAGTTCGGCACGCTGCCGCTGCTCAATGTGGACGCTTTTCGCGCCGCCAATCCCGGCCTGCTGCGCGACTACGGCAGCAAGCGTCAGAAGGCGCACGGTCAGGCGCTCATGCTGGGGTACGAGAACGACTGGATCCGCGCCGATATCGGACACACGCCGATCGGTTTTCCGATCTCCTACGTGACCGGCGGGGTGCGTCTGTTCGGCAATCTGGGGCGCTACAACTATTGGGTCGACGCATCGCGCCGTCCGATGACCGGCAGCATGGTGTCTTACGCAGGGGCCTACCTGCCGCTGCCGGAGGTGTTCGGCGACGGAAAGTGGGGTGGGGTACGGCGCGACGCGATCACGTTCCATGCGTCGCGCGACTTCCCGAAGTGGGGCATCTTCGGCGAGGCGAGCGTGGCGCGCCTGACCGGCGAGAACGTGCTGAATAACTCGGAAATCTCGGCTCGCGCGGGCGTCGATCTGCCCCTGATCTACAAGCGCGACATGCGCATGAACACCGGCGTCACGCTGTTCTTCGACAGCTTCGCGCAGAACGAGCGTTATTACACGTACGGCCATGGCGGCTACTACAGCCCGCAGACCTACGTGTCGCTCACATTGCCGCTGGAATGGTATGGCCGCACGCAGCGCTGGTCGTATTACCTGCGCGGCTCGGTGTCGTTCTCGCAGAGTCAGGAAAAGTCGATGCCGTACTTCCCGACCAATGGCGCGTTGCAGGCCGCGAGCGGCGACCTGACTTATGGCTCGGGCGGCGGCTTCGGCGTCGGTTTCTCGGTGATGGGCCGCGCCGAGTACTGGGTCAATCGCCATTGGGTGATCGGCGGCCAGATGCAGTTCGAGCGTTCCGATTACTACGCGCCGAATCGCTTCCTTCTCTATATGCGTTATCACTTCGACGCCCGTCGCGGTGACGTACCGATGCCACCGTCGCCGGTACGCCCGATCTGGAGTTATTGACCCATGCGTGCTCGCGTCGACACCGAACTCACAACTCTCGTCATCGCCCTGCGAGGCCTGCTGATTCACGCAGCCGGGGAGGGGGCATGCTGACGCTCATCGCGATCGTCTCCAGTGCCGGCGGTGCCGGCCGAAGCACCGTGACCGCGCATCTTGCGGCGCAACTGGCGCATGGAGGCCACCCGGTCGCCGTGCTCGAACTCGACGCGCAGAACAGCATCGGGGCGCTACTCGGCTTGCGCGAGACGTGCACGACCGGCGTGCTGTCGCCGGGCGTCGCCCCGGACGGCTGGCGCAGCCTGGTGCGCGACACGCCCGAGGGCGTGCCGCTGCTGCCCGCAGGACACACCGATGCGCACAGTCTGAGCGCCATCGGCGAATGGTTGCGCGGTGACGCGGGCGGCCTGCGGCGTCAACTCGACTCGCTCGGATGGCCCGCAGGCACGCGCGTGTTCATCGATACGCAACGTTTGCCGGATGTCATTGCGCAGGCCGCCGCCACAGCCGCCGATCTCGTGCTCGGGGTGGTCCCGGTGACGACGACCGGTTACGTCACGCAACCCGATCTGATGGCGGCGTGTCGGAATCGCGTGCAAATGGTGGCGAATCTGGCGGCGTCGAATTCACCGCTGAACAACGATCTGCTGCATCTGATTCAGGCGCGTGGCGGCGATGCCGTCGTGCCGTTGCGCATTCATCGCGATGACGCCGTGGGCAAGGCGGCAGCCAACGGCGGATCGCTCGCGAGGGCCGGCGACGGCTCTCAGGCGGCCCTCGACTTCATCCACCTCGAAGCGTGGCTGGCGCGTGCGACGGCGGCGGAGGATGTTCCGGCTGGCGCGAAAGCCGCTCGCGGCGGGCACGGAGGCGCAGGTACATGATCGGCGACGCACTCGGCTCTCTTTACCGGCTCGGACGCGACATTCTCGCGGTGCGTCTCGTCGTGCCGAATCGTCCGGACGGTCGTGCGCCGGGCGTCGTGCAATGGCTGCTCGCTGCGACCGTACGCTCACCGCGACATCGGTTGTGGATCTCGCAGGCGGCCGACCATTTCGTCGCGCGGCTGGCGATGCGGCTCGACGTTCGTCAACTCGACGAATGGCGCGACTGGTGGCTGCGCATCGTGTTTCAGCCCGCGCGCGCCGGTCGTCCCGACTACCCGGGACGTGCGCTTGCCTGGGTCAACGAGCGGGTCATGCAGCGGCTCGACGTGCCCCCCGACGCCAGTTTCCGGCGCATGATCGGTGCGATGTTCTGGCGGCGCGCCGACAAACGCCCGCCGTTCCCGCCGTATAGCGCGTGGCTCGCGTTCCGCTCGGGTAACGAACGGCTGCGGCTGTGGCTGGTGCAGACGCTCTTCGGCATTCCTCCGGATACGCCTGCCGAACTCGCGCACAAGTTCGACAAGAAGCTGGAGAAGGTAATGCGGTGGCGCTTGACGTCGAGTGTCGTCGCGGTGCTGGGCCTGATCGGCGTGTTCTGGATCGTGACGACGCCATTCGATCCCTTCTCGCAACTCCTGTTCTCGATCTGCACGCTGACGCTCGCGCTCGTGTTCCGGCGGCTGGACAGCCAATACTCGGTGCTGGTGCTCATCGGCCTGTCGCTCACGTCGACGATCCGCTACGTGTGGTGGCGTCTCACGCAGTCGCTCGCGTTCGATACCCTGGCCGAAGCCACCGTCGGCTACACCCTCGTGGCGGCCGAGATGTACACGTGGATGATCCTGCTGTTCGGCTATATCCAGACGATCTGGCCGCTGCATCGCCGCATTACGCCGCTGCCGCGGGACACGAGCCTGTGGCCGAGTGTCGACGTCTACATTCCGACCTACAACGAAGGGCTGGATGTGGTGCGCCCGACGGTGTATGCCGCGTGCGGGATCGACTGGCCGCCGGACAAGCTCAACATCTATCTGCTCGACGACGGGCGTCGCGAAGAAATGCGCGATTTCGCGGCCGCTGCAGGTGTGCACTACATGACGCGCTCCGACAACCGGCATGCGAAAGCAGGCAACATCAATCACGCGCTGAGCAAGACGAAGGGCGAGTTCATCGCGATCTTCGACTGCGATCACATCCCCGTGCGCTCGTTCCTGCAAACGACGATGGGCTCGTTCCTGAAGGACGAACGCTGCTCGCTCGTGCAGACGCCGCATCACTTCTTCTCCGATGACCCGTTCGAGCGCAATCTCGCCACGCGCGGCGCGGTGCCGAACGAAGGGCGTCTGTTTTACGGGATCGTGCAGGACGGCAACGACTTCTGGAACGCCTCGTTCTTCTGCGGCTCGTGCGCGGTGTTGCGTCGCACCGCGCTCGACGAGGTTGGCGGCGTGGCCGTCGAGACCGTGACCGAGGACGCGCATACGGCGCTCAAGATGCACCGTCGCGGCTGGAATACGGTGTACCTGAAGGTGGTGCAGGCCGCAGGCCTCGCCACGGAGTCGCTCTCGGGCCACGTGGGGCAGCGCATTCGCTGGGCACGGGGCATGGCGCAGATCTTCCGCGTCGACAATCCGCTGTTCGGGCGCGGCCTGAAGCTCGGTCAGCGTATCTGTTACGCGAACGGCATGCTGCACTTCTTCTATGGCATTCCGCGCATTATCTTCCTGCTCGCGCCCATCTGCTATCTGTTCTTCGGGCTGCACATCGTGCAGGCAGCGGCGTTGAGCATCTGCGCTTACGTGTTGCCGCACATCGCGCATGCGAACATTGCGAACTCGCGCATTCAGGGCAAGTACCGCCATTCGTTCTGGTCGGATGTCTATGAAGCCGTGCTGGCGTGGTATGTCGCGTTACCGACGACCGTGGCGTTCATCAACCCGCGCTACGGCAAATTCAACGTGACGGCCAAGGGCGGTCTGATCGAGCAGAGCTTCTTCGACTGGAGCATCTCGAAGCCGTATCTGGTACTGCTCGGCTTCAACGTGGCGGGCTTCCTCGCCGGCATTGCCCGCTATTTCTACGGACCTGCCCACGAGTCGGGGGCGCTGATCTTCAACCTGCTGTGGGTGATGTTCAACCTCGCCGTGCTGGGCGCGGCGGTGGCCGTGGCGACGGAAGTCAAACAGGTGCGTCGTACGCACCGCGTGTCGATGCGCATGCCCGCGACATTGTATTTGCCGGACGGGCGCACCATGGCGTGCCATACGCGTGACTTCTCCGGCGGCGGGCTGGCGCTGGCGCTGCCGGTCGCGATCGACCCGGCGGTCGGCACGGAAGCGCACGTGGCGCTCTCGCGCGGCGCGACCGAGTACGGTTTTCCGGTAAGCGTGGTCGGCGCGCGCGGACACGATTTGTTCCTGGCGTTCATGCCGCTCACGGCCGAGCAGGACAAGCATCTCGTGCAGTTCACGTTCGGGCGCGCAGACGCCTGGCGCGATTGGGATGCGGAACGCACGCGCGACGAGCCGATCAGGGCGCTGTTCGACATGCTGGCAATGGGCCTGCGCGGCTATCAGGTGCTTGCCAATTACCTGCTGGGCAAGCTGGTCGCACGTTGGCAGAACCGCCTGCGCGGCGCGCGGCATACGTAAAACGACACGGTGGACCCGGTGAGCGCCGGCCGCAAGGCCTGCCGCACCGGGCGAGACAACGAGACATCGGCAGAACGTGCGCCGCACACGACGCGGCGACCCAAGGGAACCATACGATGGGCATCTGGAACCTCTATTTCATTCTGAAGCTGTTGCTGCTGTGGGCGGGCATCATCGGCTTTCACGTGCTGCCTAATTTCCTCTTCGCACTGTTTCTCGTGGTGCGGTTGCGCCCGCGCTGGGCCCGCATCGCACGGCAGGCGATCGCCATTCCGCTAGGCGTGGCGCTTCTCTATTACGACTCGAATCTGCCGCCGTTCGCGCGCTTCATCGAACAGTTGCCCGCGCTCCTGCAATTCCGCGCCTCGTACATCCTCGAGTTGCTCGGCCGTTTCGTGTCCGCGCGCGACTGGCTGTTGCTCGCGATCATGGTGCTGGCGTACTGGATCGTGAACCGCTGGGTACGCGTCACGACGTTCGTGCTGCTCGCGCTCCTCATCGTGCCGGGCGTGCTCCGTGTCGGCACGCTCGTCTCGGTCTCGCCGGTGGTGGCGGCGCAAGGCGACACCACGGCGCAGGCGGCTGGGAGTGGTGCGACGGCAGCCGGCAGCAACGAGTTCGTGAGCGGTGACGGCGAGGTGCCGCCCGGCGCGAATCCGAACGCCGCGCTCAACAGCTTTTATGCGCGCGAGTTGACCCGCTCGGTCTCGTTCCCGGCGCAAGCAGGCGCAGGCCCTGACTTCGACATCGTCTTCCTGCATGTCTGCTCGCTGGCACAGGACGATCTCGACGTCGATAACCTCGAGAATCTGCCGTTGCTCTCGAAGTTCGACTTTATCTTCAAGAATTTCAACTCGGCGGCCAGCTATAGCGGCCCGGCGGCGATTCGCGTGCTGCGCGCCGGTTGCGGCCAGCCCGAACACAAGGCGCTGTACGACGCAGCGGGGCCGCAGTGCTACATCATGAGCGACCTGAAGACCCTCGGTTTCACGCCGTCGCTGGCGATGAACCACGACGGTCACTTCGACAACTTCATGCAGGAAGTGCAACAGAACTTCAACGTGCCGGGCGTGACACCTTTCGACAACACGCGCGCTCGTGTGGCCATGCGGGCGTTCGACGAAACGCCGATCCGGTCCGACGCAGACGTGTTGCAAGCGTGGTGGAAGCAGCGCACGGCCATGCCCGACAAGCGCGTGGCGCTGTACTACAACACCATCTCGCTGCACGACGGCAACCGGCTGGAAGGCTCGAAGCTCACGAGCGTGCAGAGCTATCCGCTGCGGGCGAAGACGATGTTCGACGACTTCGGCCAGTTCATCGACACCATCGCCAAGTCGGGCCGTAAGGCCGTCGTGGTGTTCGTGCCGGAGCATGGGGCGGCACTGCGCGGCAGCAAGTTGCAGATCTCGGGCATGCGCGAGATTCCGCTGCCTGAAATCACGCGCGTCCCCGTGGCGGTCAAGCTCGTCGGGTTCGGCGATGGCGCAACGGCGTCGCATGGTGCGCCGGTGACGATTTCCACGCCGACGAGCTATCTGGCGATGACGACGCTCATCTCGCATCTCATCGCCAACAATCCGTTCGCCGGGACGCCGGATCTGGCGCAGTACGCGAACGACTTGCCGCAGACGGCCTTCGTATCGGCCAACGAGCAGACGACCGTGATGAAATACGGCGGCAAGATTCTGATTCGCGGGGTCGACGGTGTCTGGCTCGACCTGAAGTCGCTCGAATAGGCGCGTGACGCGTTTCCGAGCGGGTGCGGCGCCGTCGCACGCGTTTTTCCGGAATCGCGCATACTGTGCACCTTGCCCGCGAGCGCGGGCAGCGCAGTTTCTGCCTTCGAAAACTTCGGGAGTTACCGTGCAATACACGAAATTCGGCCGCACCGGCCTGTCTGTTTCCCGCCTGTGCCTCGGCACCATGACGTTCGGGCTGCAAACCGAAGAAGCCGCGAGCCACGCGATCCTCGACCGCACGGCGGACGCGGGCGTCAACTTCATCGATCTCGCCGATGTCTATCCGCTGGGCGCCGACACCTCGCTCGTCGGCCGCACCGAGGAAATCGTCGGGCGCTGGCTGAAGGGCCGTCGCGACGAGTTCATCGTAGCGACCAAGGCCTGCGGTCAGATGGGGCCGTCGCCGTGGGACAAGGGCGCGTCGCGCAAACATTTGCTGAGCGCCATCGACGCGTCGCTCTCGCGCCTCGGCACCGATTACGTCGATCTGTATCAACTCCACTCTGACGACGTGGATACGCCCATCGACGAGACGCTCGAAGCGCTCGATGTCATCGTGAGGTCCGGCAAGGCCCGCTACGTCGGTGTGTCGAACTACCTTGCGTATCGCCTCGCCCGCGCGCTGGGCCGCGCCGACGTGCTGCGCGTGGCGCGCTTCGTGTCGGTGCAGCCGCGCTACAACCTGCTGTTCCGCCAGATCGAGCGCGAACTGTTGCCGTTGGCGAGCGAAGAAGGGCTGGCCGTGATTCCTTACAACCCGCTCGCCGGGGGGCTGCTCACGGGTAAGTACCGTCATGACGCCGCCCCGACCGAGGGTCGTTTTACGGCCGCGACCGTCGGCAAGGCAGGCCCGATGTACCAGCAGCGTTACTGGCATGAGCGCGAGTTCGAGACCATCGAGACGCTCAAGGGCATTGCCGCGGACGCCGGCGAGTCGCTGACCCGCCTGTCGCTGGCGTGGGTGCTGGCGAATCCCGTCGTGACGTCGGCGATCATCGGCGCGAGCCGCGTCGAGCAACTCACCGAGACGCTCGGCACCATCGATTACGTCCTCCCGCCGGAACTCAAGGCGAAGCTCGACGACGCCTCGCATGCCTATCGTTGGGGCGACACCGCGCGGTAAGCGATCGGCGCCATCGCAGCAAGTTTCACGCCACAGGCCCGTCGTTGCGGGCCTGTGGCGTTTTTGCGTCGCATCACGGTGAGGTCGCCGAGTCATCGTCGTGCGGCGCAGACGATGACCGCCGGGGTGGCCTTCGCGCTCGATCGGGCGGTATAGTAGAAGCGTCGTGCGGCGTTGATCCGGCGGCATATCCGGCGCAACATCGGACGGATGAACCGCGCGCATGGCATTCCTTTCGACTCCCAACGCGAGGCTGCTCATGACAAAACGCATATTGCTGGCGACCGATGGTAGCGAGTCGTCCCGCCGTGCGTTGCGCGAGGCTGCCGCCTTTGCACGCAACGGCGACGCGATCCGCGTCATTCATACCGTGGAAGACCCCGTCAATCTGCTGACGGCGGCATTCGGCAAGCTCATCGATCTTGAACAGGTGCGGCGCGATATGCAGCGCGAAGGCGAAGAACATTTAGCGCGCGCAGTGCTGTATCTGCGCGAGGAAGGGTTCGATGCGCAGGCGCATCTGCTCGATCTGCGCACGACCGGGGAGACGGTTCCCGAGGCAATGACCCGCGAGGCCATCGAGTGGGGCGCGGACATCATCATCGTGGGGACCCACGGACGCAGCGGGGTGCGCCGGGCGATGCTGGGCAGCGTCGCCGAACAGATCCTGCGCAGCGCGGAGGTGCCGGTGATGCTCGTGGCGGGCGAAGCCCGGCCGCATCTGCCGCTACGCTCCGGCGGGCACTACGAGCGGATTCTCGTCGCGCTCGACGACAGCGAGACGTCGCGCCTCGCGTTCGAATACGCCCTGACGCTCGCACGCACCCATGGCGCCTCCCTGCGTGTGGTGCATGTGATCGATTTGCCGGGGCCGTTCATCGCGGGGTTCGATCCGGAGCCGTTGCTCGATGCGGTGCGCGCGGTGGCCGAGCAGGTGCGTGACTGGGCCGAAAAGCGCCTGCGTGAGGCGGAAGTGCCCTGTGAGATCGAGATGAGGGAGATTCAGCCCGTGGGCGAGGGCGTGGCCGATCAGATCATCGCGGCGGGGAAGGAGGCGGACGTCGACGTGATCGTGCTGGGCACGCATGGCCGACGCGGTTTCCGACGCTTCACGCTGGGCAGTGTGGCGGAGGATACGGCCCGGCATGCGGGCCGTCCGGTCTTGCTGCTGCCCGCGCACGCAGCCTCCGCCTGACGGCAGCGGTTTGCAGCGCACGCCTGAACAGGCATACAGGCGTATAGGCGTTCAGACGTTCAGGCGTGTGAGCGTATCTGCGACGAGCGTGGCCCCGATCAGCCGAGTTCGGCCAGCAGTGTCTTGAGCGGCGTCGCGGCATCGGCCAGACGCGCCGGGTCCACAATGGCGCGGCGTCCGACGAGCTCGCGTGCGGCCATGAACTCCTGCGCGCGGTTGATGCTCGCTGCCGCCACCACTGCGCCGTTGCGCAGGTAGAACAGCATGAAGACCGCGGCGCCCTGTGCGTCGGGCAAACGGCGCTCCACGACGGCATCGTGGCCGTCCGTCATGCCGACCATCTGCAACTTGGCGTTGAACTGGTCCGACCAGAACCACGGTGCGGTCGCGACGGCCTTCGGCGCGTCGCCGTGCACCACGCTCGCGGCGACCTTGGCCATCTCGCTGGCGCTCGGCACCGACTCCAGACGGATGCGACGGCCCAGCGCCGGGTGGGCGTGGTGCGCGCAGTCGCCCACGGCGAGAATCGCGGGGTCGCTCGTGCGGGCGAATTCGTCCACGACGATGCCATTGTCGACGGCCAGCCCGGCCGCCTGCGCCAGTTCCGTGTTCGGGATCAGGCCGATGCCGACGACCACGACGTCCGCTTCCAGACGCTTGTCACCGGCCATTACGGCTACCACCTTGGCGTCGGCGTCCTGCTCCAGCGCCGTGACACCGACGCCGACCTGCACATCCACACCGTTCTCGCGATGCAACGTGGCGAAGAATCCGGCCAGATCGGCCTCTGCCACGCGCGCCAGCAGGCGCGGGGCGGCTTCGAGCACCGTCACCGACGCGCCGGCCTTCACGGCGCTTGCCGCGACTTCGAGGCCGATGTACCCGCCGCCGACCACGACGACGCGCTTGCCCGGAGCGAGCGCGTCGCGCAGGCGCTGGGCGTCGGCGATATTGCGCAGGTAATAAACATTGGGGGCGTCGCCGCCGGGAATCGGCAGGGGACGCACGCGGCCACCGAGCGCAAGCACCAGATGGTCGTAATGTACCGTCTGGCCATCGTCGAACGACACGGTGTGCGCGGCGCGGTCGATGGCGGTGGCAGTGACGCCGAGACGCACCTCGATCTCGGCTTTCTCCCAGCCGTCTGCCGGGCGGATCAGCAAGCTCGCTTCATCGGCCTGACCGGCGAGGAACGCTTTGGAGAGCGGCGGGCGGCGATACGGCAGATGGGTCTCGCTGCCGGCGAGCACGATGCGGCCGGTGTAGCCCAGTTGACGCAGGGCAAGCGCGGTCTCACCGCCGGCTTGACCGGCGCCGAGGATGAGGGTGGTGGGGGTGGCTTCGGACATGGAGATAAGTGCCAAGGAGGCGAAGGACGCAGGAGGAATTCGGGTGAATTTGGGCGTCAGTGTAATGCATCGGCACGCCGAGCGCGTCCCGGATACCGCCAGAGGGTATGTTGCCCGCCCGAGGTGCTCAGGCGGTGCCGACGGATTCGCGTCTTCAGCCCAGCGCCCGACTGGCGGCGGCGGCACGCGCGCGCAGCCAGTTGATGCTGGCGAACAGCAACACCGCGAACACGATGAGCATCGTGGCGACGGCGAGGATCGACGGATCGATGGCATCGCGAATGCCGCTCCACATCTGACGCGGCACGGTCTTCTGATCCGGTCCGCCGATGAACAGGATCACGATCACCTCGTCGAACGACGTCGCGAACGCGAACACGCTGCCCGTCGCCACGGCGGGGGTGATCAGCGGCAGCGTCACGCGCCGGAACGTAACCCAAGGCGTGGCGCCGAGCCCCGACGCGGCTCGCAGCAGGCTTTGATCGAACGACAGCAGCGAGGCCGTGACCGTGATCACGACGAACGGCGTGCCCAGCGCGGCATGCGCCAGTACGACCCCCGCATAAGAATTCACCAGACCGAGCGGCGCGAAGATCAGATAGAAGCCGGCAGCCACCACGACGATCGGCACGATCATCGGTGAGATGATGACCGGCATGACGACCGAGCGCAGCGGAAACTGCGACCGGCTCAGGCCGAGCGCGGCCAGCGTTCCCAGGCACGTCGCGATCAGCGTCGAGGCCGCGCCGATCCCGAGACTGTTGAGCAGGGCGCGCTGCCAGTCCGGACTCGTGAGCGCCTGCGCATACCAGCGCATCGAGAAGCCCGTCATCGGATACGAGAAATACGAGCCGGCGTTGAACGACAGCGGGATGATCGCGAGAATCGGCGCGATCAGAAAGCCCAGCGTGAGGGCCGTATGCAGACGCACCCAGCGCCACGCCACCCGCTCCGCCAACACCGTATTGCGTTTGTCCTGCATGGTCGTGCCTCCTCGGTGGCTCACGATGCGCTGCGGTTCAGCCGAAGCGCAGCCGGTCGATGCCGACAATGCGGTTGAAGATGAAGTAGAACACCGCCGTAAAAATCACCAGATACGCCGAGAGCGCTCCGGCCAGCCCCCAGTTGAGTTGCGTGTTGGTCTGCATGGCGATGAGCTGGCTGATCATTTCGTCGCCCGCACCGCCCAGCAGCGAAGGCGTAATGTAGTAACCCAGCGCCAGCACGAACACGAGAAAACATCCGGCGCCCACGCCCGGCAGCGTCTGCGGGAGGTAGACACGCACGAAGGCGGTCAATGGATGCGCGCCGAGCGACTTCGCGGCCCGCATATAGACGGGCGACACGCTCTTCATCACCGAGTAGATCGCCAGAATCATGTAAGGCAGCAGGACGTGCGTCATGCCGATCAGCACGCCGGTGCGGTTGAAGATCAGGGCGACGGGATGCGAGGTGAGTCCGAGCGCGGACAGCAAGCTGTTGATCACGCCGCCCGGTTGCAGCAGGACGTACCATGCCGTCGTGCGCACGAGCAGGGACGTCCAGAACGGCACGATCACGAACAGCATCAGACGGTTGCATGGCTTCTCGGGCAGGGTCGCGAGCAGCCAGGCAACCGGATAACCGAGGATGAGGCACAGCACGGTCACGGTCGCGCTGATAGAAATGGTGCGCGTGAACGCCTCGCGATACACCGAGGCGTTCTGCGGCACCGGCGCGACGGCGCCTTGCGGTGTGACCTGCATGTCCATGCCGGCGAGCAGGTAGTCCGGCGTGGGAGACGTCGCGGCGCGTTTGAGCAAACGCCACGTTTCGGGGGAATTCCAGCGCTCGTCGAGTTCGGTCAGCGCGGGCTTCCACGCGGGCGGCGCGTCGTGACCGAGCGCGCGTGCGGTGCGCATGAGCAGGCTGCGAAACTCGGACTGAGCGAAGTTCATGCGTCGTGCGATGGTGCCGAGTTGTCCGGTCTCGCGAGCCTGCTTCAGATCGGCGGCGAGCATTGCGAAGGCAGACTCGCCGGGGACCTCGTTGCCGTCCCACGCATCGAGCGCACGCGCCAGGTGCGGCATGCCCTCGCTCACCTCGTGGTTCTGCACGCTGCGCGCGAGCAGCATGGCGATCGGTGCGATGAACGTCGAGAGCAAAAATACGATCAGCGGCAAGGCGAGCAGCAGTGCCCGCATCGACGCGCGCCGTTGCACCCGGCGATAGGCGGCGAGGGCATCCTGGGCGACGGGGCCGCCGGTGCTCGGGCGAGCACCGGCGGGCGTGGCGTGAGTCGATGCGGGCATGGGCGTTATCTCGTGCGGTAGGCCGATACGTCAGAAGTCGCACGCATTACTGCGTGAGCCACACCTGAAAACGCTTGTTGATGGCGTCGGCGTTGTCGGCCCAGAAGTTCGCGTTGATCTGCACGGCGCGCTTGAAGTTTTCCGGCGCGGTCGGCATGTCGGCCAGACGTTGCTTGTCGACGAAGGCGATGGCGTCCTTGCGCGGCGGCGCGTAGGCGATGTACTTCGACAGATCGGCCGACGCCTTCGGCTGTGCCTGAGAGACGATGAACTTCGCAGCGGCATCGGCGTGCTTGGCGCCGGCGGGCACGCCCCACCATTCGAAGTCGTAGACCTGGGCGTCCCACACGGACTTGAACGGCTTCTTGTCTTTCTTCGCGGCGTCGTCGATACGGCCGTTGTAGGCCTGCACCATCACGACCGCGCCGTCTGCGAGCAACTGGGGCGCCTGCGCACCGGACTCCCACCAGACGATGCTCTTCTTGATGGTGTCGAGCTTCTTGAACGCGCGGTCAACGCCGGCCGGCGTGGCGAGCACCTTGTAGACATCCTTCGGATCGACGCCGTCGGCGATCAGCGCCCATTCCATCGTCACCTTCGGCGACTTGCGCAGCCCGCGCTTGCCGGGGAATTTCTGCAAGTCGAAGAAGTCGTTGAGCGTCGTCGGGGCGGTCTTGAGCTTACTGGTATCGAAGGCGTAAATCGTCGACCAGACCATGCTCGCGACGGCGCACTCGCTGATCGAGCCGGGGATGAAGTCGCTGGTCTTGCCGAGCGTCTTCTTGTCGAACTTCCTGAGCAGCCCCTCGTCGCAGGCCGTGATCGCATCGTTGGTTTCCATGTCGATCAGGTCCCACGTCGTATTTTTCGCCTGCTCCATGGCCGAGAGCTTGGCGAGACCGCCGTCATAGGATTCGGTGGCGAACGTGACGCCGCTGGCTTGCGTGAACGGCTCGAACCATGCCTTCTTGGCCGCCGCCTCGAAGGCGCCGCCGAAGGTCACGACATTGAGGGTGTCGGCGGCAAATGCCGTCGTCGAGGCCGTGGTGGCGAAGGCCAGCACGGCGAGGGCGGCGCAGTGCGATTTGAGAGAGGTGCGCATATCAGTTGGCTCCGGCAGGTGCAGTCAGGATCAGGGAAGGGGAAGGTGCGTCGGGAGAAAGCGGGGGCGGCGTCGCGCGCGGTGCGCTCGCGGCAAGAATCTTGCAGTCGTCGTGACGCCACGCCACGTCGATGGTGTCGCCGGTGCCCGGCAGGGTATGGCGCTGCGTGTTCGGGACTTTCACGACGATCGCGTCGCGCGAGCCGAGCATGAGATGCACGCGATGATGGTCGCCGCAGTAGACGAGTTCGTCGACGCGGGCCCGCACGACGTTGTGTTCGCCGGGCGCATGCACGCCCTCCGGTCCGGGGATGTGCGCGCGCTCGGGGCGCAGCGCAAGCATGGCGGCGTCTCCTGTGCGCAGTCCCGCATCGAGGCCGGAGGCATCGGCGTTGCAGCGTCCGCGAATGACGCTGCCGTCGGCCAGCGCGAGCGTGGCCCAGCCGTCGCCGGCGCCGACCACACGACCGGTCAGGCCGTTGTTCTCGCCGACGAAGTTGGCGACGAAGGCGTTCTGCGCGTTTTCGTAGAGTTCGGTCGGCGACGCGGCCTGCTGAATGCGTCCGTCCGAGAATACGGCGACGCGATCCGACATCGTGAGCGCTTCGGCCTGATCGTGGGTCACGTAGACGATGGTCAGCGACAGTTCGCGATGCAGACGCATGATTTCGTACTGCATCGTCTCGCGCAGCCGCTTGTCGAGCGCGCCCAGCGGTTCGTCCATCAGCACCACGCTCGGCTCGAACACCAGCGCGCGCGCCAGCGCCACGCGCTGTTGCTGACCGCCGGAGAGTTGCGCGGGACGCCGGTTGGCGAGATGCGACAGTTCGATCATCTCCAGGGCGCGCTTGACGCGGGCATTCTGCTCGGCGCGTCCGACGCGTCGCACCGACAGCGGGAAGGCGACGTTCTGTGCGATCGTGAGATGGGGAAACAGCGCGTAGTTCTGGAACACCATGCCGATATCGCGCCGATGCGGTGGCTTGTCGTCGAGGCGTTGCCCGTCGAGGCGGATTTCGCCGTGCGTGGGGGACTCGAAACCCGCGAGCATCATGAGCGTGGTCGTCTTGCCCGAGCCCGACGGCCCGAGCAGCGACAGAAACTCTCCGCGGCGTACATCGAGGTTCAGGTCGTCGACGACGTGATGCACGCCGTCATACGACTTGCTCACGCCCGAGAACGAAATGAAGGAGGGGTTCGACATCGTGATGGTGTCCTGTCTTCGGAGTTCAGTACCTGGTTCGCGACCCGTGGCGGTCTTCAGCGTCAGGGCCGCGCCAGCTTCGCGGCCAGATAGCGCGCGAAATCGTAATTCGGCCGCTCCAGCCGGCTCAGATGCCCCGGCTTCGCCAGCGGGGCGTGCACGCCGCGAAACACGGCTTCCACGCCGCGCCGGTCTTCGGCGTTGACCTCGTCGAGCAGTGTCTTGAGCGACGCCATGTACGACTTCGCTTGCGGATCCGACACGAACTCGGGCGCGAGCCCGCCGCCGAAGCGGATGTGCACGCGCCCCACACCTTGCGGCTGGAGCACGAGGTACCAGAAGTACCCCGGGGTGAGGGTGACGAGATGCGTCGGATAAATCGCAAGCAGCGCGGTCGTCTTGCGCCAGTGCCCTTCGAGACGCGTGTTCTGCGGATGCGCGTTGCCGATCGGCAGGCTCGCTTCCTTGGTGATCCAGTGATAGTTGAACGCCGCATGCCCGGGCGGGCATTCCATCTCTTCGAGCTTGGAGTGCGGTCCTACCGTGGCGCGGTGCAGCATCGGCAGGTGGTAACTCTCCATGAAGTTCTCGGCCAGAATCTTCCAGTTCGTATCCCAGACGTGCTCTTCATAAAACGTTTCGACGTAGTCGGTCATGCCGTATGGCGCGATCAACGGGGTGAGTTCGCGCAGTTGCTGGCCGACCGGTACGGCATGCGGGTCGAGCGTGACGTAGATCCAGCCTTGCCACTGCTCGCAGCGAATCGCGGGCAACCGGTAGCTTTCCTTGCAGAAGCCCGCTTGCTCGTCCATCATCGGCGCGCCCCTCAACTGACCGTCGAGGCCGTAATTCCAGGCGTGATAGGGACAGACGATGCGACGCACGTTGCCGCGTCCTTCGAGCAGCACCGACATGCGGTGCAGGCACACGTTGGACATCGCCTTGAGTTGCATCTGCTCGTCGCGCACCACCACCACGGGCTGCTCGCCGATCTGCGCCGTGAGGTAGTCGCCGGGTTCGGCAAGCGCGCTTGCACGTCCCACGCATTGCCATTCCCTGGCGAAAATATCGCGCTGCTCGCAGGCGAGAAATTCGGCTGACGTGTATACGCCGGGCGGCATGGCCCGTGCATCGTCGAATGAGCGTTCGCCACCGGTACGCAGTGCGTCGATGAGCGTTTGCCCTGCGATCGTCCCTGTCTGGTCAGCCATGAAGCCCTCCGTTCATCCGCCGGTTCGCCACGGGGCTTGCTGCTATCCCGTGCGTTCCGCACTCAACATGAACATCAATCTATCAAGCCAAATTGCCAGCCAAAATATTGTTTTCGGATACAAAGCAAAGGTTTTCCCTATGCAGCAGCGATCGGCTGCGAGCACCGATGCACGATCGTCATGGGGGCGCGCAGGTCATGGCGAGGTGAGGTGCAGCCGCCGGATGTGGTTCTCGCAGAACGCCGAAAAGCGCTCTACGACCCGGCGCGGCTTCATCGTGCGGGATTGGGCGACGCCGAGCGTGAGGGCGTTGACGTTGTCCTTGAAGCGTTTGATGACGAACTCTTCGCCGTCCACCGTGCGGGTGGATTTGAGTGGGAAATTCAGCAGGCTGTAACCCAGACCGTTCGCCACCATGCCGCGTACGACCTCCGGTTGCGAAGAGCGGAAGGCCGGGACCGGGCGGGTGCCGACTGCGTCGAACAGTGCGGCGAAATACTCGCGGCTATGCGGCAGATCGAGCATCACGTAAGGCTCGGCCTGCAAGTCGGCGAGCGAGACCTTGCGCGCGCGGGCGAGCCGGTGCGTGCGCGGCAGTATCGCGTAAGGCGGCAGCGTCAGCAGCGGGGTGAAGGCGATGTCTTCGCTGAGGTCGAGGCTGTAGGTCAGCACGATGTCGAGCGAGCCGTCGTGCAGCCCGCGCAGCAGGCCGTCCTGATGGGCCTCGACGGTGCGAAACGAAATGCCGGCGTGCGCCTGCGTGAAGTGGCTGATGAGCCCGGGCATCAGCGGCGGCGCCAGCGACGCCAGACAACCCAGCGCGATCGCGCCCGTCATGCCGCCGTCCATCTCTTTGGCCGCCATCTGTAATTCTTCCGCCGTCTTGAGCAGGTTGCGCGCCTGTCCGAGCAGATCGCGCCCCGCCTGCGTGAGCGACAGGCCGCTCGCGTGATGCCGGATGAACAACTGCACGCCGAACGACACTTCGAGATCGGCGAGCGCGGTGGAAATGGAGGGCTGCGAGATGTGCAGGCGCTTGGCTGCGGCGGTGAACGACAGCACTTCGGCGGTAACGACGAAATAGCGAAGTTGGCGCAGCGAGTAGCGCAGCGGCTGATTGTCCATCGGCATCGCTCCTTGGCTTCATGAGACGGCATGACTCGACGGCATTGTGAAACCGAAAAAAAAGCCTGCATAGTCAAATCCGATGCTCTGCATTTTTTAAATGTATTTTTCGGATGCTGCCGGCGCGCGTAGATTGCCCCGAATGACCCGTCTCGCGGGTCGTTCGCCAACTCTCTGCTTTCTGAAGGACGCAAGCCATGACAGTGCAAACCCCGTCAATCGATACGCTCGTCGTCGGTGCCGGTCAGGCCGGCGTGGCGATGAGCGAGCACCTGAGCAAGCTCGGCGTGCCGCATCTGGTGCTGGAGCGCGCGCGCATCGCCGAGCGTTGGCGCACCGGACGCTGGGATTCGCTGGTCGCCAACGGTCCCGCGTGGCACGACCGTTTTCCCGGAATGACCTTTGCCGGTGTCGATCCGGACGGGTTCGCGTCGAAAGCGCAGGTCGCGGATTACTTCGTCGAATACGCCCGCAAGATCGAAGCGCCGATCCGCACGGGGGTGGAGGTGACGAAAGTCGTGCGCAACGCCGGCCGGCCCGGCTTCACGGTCGAGACGTCGGAAGGCTCGTACGAAGCGCTTCGCGTGGTGGTGGCGACCGGGCCGTTTCAACGCCCGGTGATTCCCGCGATCGCGCCGAAGGACGACCGTCTCACCCAGTTGCACTCCGCCGATTACCGCAATCCCGAACAACTGCCGCCGGGCAATGTGCTGGTCGTGGGTGCGGGGTCGTCGGGGGTGCAGATCGCCGACGAATTGCAGCGCGCCGGGCGGCAGGTCTATTTGTCGGTGGGGCCGCACGACCGTCCCCCGCGCGGGTATCGCGGACGCGACTTCTGCTGGTGGCTGGGCGTGCTGGGCGAGTGGGATGCCGAAGTCATGCGACCCGGCAAGGCTCACGTGACGATTGCCGTGAGCGGCGCGCGCGGTGGCCACACCGTCGACTTCCGACGGCTCGCCCATCAAGGGGTGACGCTCACCGGTCTCACGCAATCGTTCGACGCCGGCGTGGTTCGTTTCGCACCAGACCTGGCCGCTAACATCGCGCGAGGCGACGAGAACTATCTGTCCATGCTCGACGCGGCCGACGCGTATGCGGTGCGCAATGGCCTTGCGCTTCCCGAGGAGCCCGGGGCACGCGTCATTCCCCCCGATCCCGAATGCCTCACCGCGCCGCTGCGCGACCTCGATCTCGCGACGGCCGGCGTGACAACGATTCTCTGGGCGACGGGCTACGCGCACGACTTCCAATGGCTGCAAGTCGATGCGTTCGACGAGAGCGGCAAACCCAAGCACCAGCGCGGCGTATCGAAGGAGCCGGGCGTGTACTTCCTCGGCTTGCCGTGGCTGTCACGTCGTGGTTCGTCCTTCATCTGGGGCGTGTGGCACGACGCACGTCATATCGCGGAACACATCGCGACGCAACGCAAATATCTCGCTTACTACGACACGCCCACGCATGGCACGAACTGAGTCACGATCCCAGGAGCTTCCATGACCCAACCCACCCATACCCGCATCCGGATGTTCAACACGAAGGACACGTATCCGAATCAGTCGCTCGACAACGACCTGTGTCAGGCGGTGCGCGCAGGCAACACCGTCTACGTGCGCGGCCAGATCGGCACCGACTTCGCGGGCAACCTCGTTGGCCTTGGCGACCCGCGTGCGCAGGCGGAGCAGGCGATGAAAAACGTCAAACAACTGCTCGAAGAAGCGGGCAGCGACCTGTCGCACGTGGTCAAGACCACCACCTACCTCACGGATGTGCGCTTTCGCGAGCCCGTGTATCGCGAGGTGGGCAAGTGGCTCAAGGGCGTGTTTCCCATTTCCACCGGGCTCACGGTGGTCGCCCTCGGACAACCCGAGTGGCTGATGGAAATCGACGTGATCGCGGTGATTCCGGAAGGCTGGACGCCGCGAGACGGCCGGCACGACTGACGCGTCGGACTCGCACAAGGAGCGCATATGACTTTTTCCATCGTCGGACGCTGTGAGCAGACCGGGCAACTCGGCATTGCGATCAGTTCGTCGAGCATCGCCGTGGGCGCGCGGTGCCCGTGGCTGCGGGCAAACGTCGGCGCAGTGGCGACGCAGAACGTGACGCTGCCCGCCCTCGGTCCCGACATTCTGGAGCGCCTCGCCCAGGGCGGGACAGACCCTCAGACCGCGTTGCGTGACGCACTGACCGAGAGCCGGTGGAGCGAATACCGGCAAGTGACGGTGGTCGATGCGCAGGGACGCACCGCACACTTCAGCGGCCATCAGGCATTGGGCACGTATCACGCCGCGGCCGGGCGGCAGTGTGTCGCGGCGGGCAATATGCTTTCGAGCCTCGCGGTCGTCGAATCGATGGTGCCGGCGTTCGAGCAGACGACAGGCGCGCTGGCGGACCGTCTGCTCGCGGCCATGCACGCCGCCATGGCCGCCGGTGGCGAAGCCGGGCCGGTGCACTCGGCGGCGCTCAAGATCGTGGGCGATCTGGTCTGGCCCATCGTCGACCTCCGGGTGGATTGGGCAGAAGACGATCCTATCGGTCAACTGGCGGGGCTTTGGCGCGCCTACGCGCCGCAAATGCAGGATTACGTGACGCGCGCCCTGAATCCCACCGCGGCGCCGAGCTATGGGGTGCCGGGCGATGAATGACGTCTCTAGCCGGGCATTGCTGGAAACGTTGATCGGTTTTCCGACGGTGAGTCGGGATTCCAATCTCGCGTTGATCGGGTTCATCCGCGATTACCTCGCGCAGCATGGCGTGCAAACCGAGTTGTTCCATAACGACGAGCGCACCAAAGCGAGTCTTTTCGCTACCATCGGCCCCGTGGACCGGGGCGGCGTGGTGCTCTCCGGCCATACGGACGTCGTGCCCGTCGACGGGCAGCCGTGGACGGTCGAGCCGTTTCGCCTGATGGAGCGCGACGGGCGGTTGTACGGACGCGGCACCGCAGACATGAAGGGATTCATCGCCTGCGTGCTCGCGGCGGTGCCGGATTTCGTCAGCCGCGATTTACGGATGCCGGTGCATCTTGCGTTCTCGTACGACGAAGAAATCGGGTGTCTGGGTGTGCGGCCCATGCTCGCCGAGCTTGCGAAGCGAGCGAACAAGCCGGTGCTTTGCCTGATCGGTGAGCCGACCGAACTCAAGCCCGTGCTCGGCCATAAGGGCAAGCTGGCGATGCGGTGCTGCGTGACGGGCGCGCCATGCCATTCGGCCTATGCGCCGTATGGCGTCAATGCCATCCAGTATGCGGCGCGGCTGATCCGGCGTCTCGAGGAGATCGGTGAGCGGCTGAGCGATCCTGCGCATCACGATGTGCGCTTCGATCCGCCGTACTCGACGGTGCAGACCGGTGTCATCAAAGGCGGACGCGCCCTCAATATCGTGCCGGCCGAATGCGAGTTCGACTTCGAAGTGCGCGCACTGCCGGGGTTCGACGCCAGTGAGGTAGCCGACGAGCTACAGCGTTACGCCGAAGCCGATCTCGTGCCGAGGATGCGGGCCGTCAAGCCGGAGACGGGGATTCGTCTGCTGCCGCTGTCCGCGTATCCGGGACTGGCGACGCCGCCCGATAGCGACGCGGCACGGCTGCTCGCCATGCTGAGCGGCTCCGAGGCGTTCGGCACCGTCGCCTTCGGCACGGAGGGCGGTTTGTTCAACGAGGTGGGAATTCCGACCATCGTATGCGGGCCCGGCAGCATGGATCAGGGGCACAAGCCCGACGAGTTCGTGAGCGTCGGGCAACTCGACGAGTGCGACGCCATGCTGCGCCGCCTTGCGGACTATCTTCAGAACGCGTGTTGAGCCGATCCGGGGCAGCATGCCGGAATGCCGGCGTGCGCCGGGGCGTCAGCCTTCGGTGTCCGCCGGTGTGAAGAACACCATCTCGACTTGCTTGAGCAGGGCGGGGCCGAACGCTTCGCCGCCGACTTCCGGCGCGATCACCTGCATCAGTACCGGCGAGCCGGGCGGCGGATGCAACGCATGCGCGAGGACGCAGAAGTACATGGCCGGATGCTCTGCGCGGACCACGCCCGCCGCCATCCCCTCGACGATGAGTTTTTCCATGCAGTGGTAGACGGGTTCGAGCAAGTGACGGTAGAGCACCGCGCCGCGCTCGCCGGTCTCCGTGGCGTGCAGGGAAATGAAGCGTTTGTGCTCGGGATGCTGCATCGCGTAGGCCGCGATGAGGGCGATGGCGTCGCGCAGGCGCTCGCGCACGGGACGCGTGGTGTCGTCCGCAATCGCCGCGAGCGTGGCGACGGGCGCCGTCAGGGCGGCTTCGAGCGTATCGACGCACGCGCGCCAGAGTTGTTCCTTCGAGCCGAAATGCACGCGCACGAGGCTGGCGTCGACTTTGGCTGCGGCGGCGATGCCGCGCAGGTTGGCGCCGTCGTAGCCGAGGTGGGAGAAAGCGTCGATGGCCGCATGCAGCAGGGCTGCGCGGCCATCGGGCAAGTGTTTGGGGCGTCTGCCCCGCGTCGTGGGTGTGGCGGTCATCGTCTGGCTACGTCTTGCGACGGGGGCGGCCGGTGATCGGCCACAGCGGCCCCAGCGGCCCCAGCGGCACTTGCGGTCGGTGCCGTCGCTGCCGCGCCGTCGCCCGGCGTTGCTGCATCGGCAGCGGGCTCCGGCGGCACGCCCATCGCGTAAAACAGTAGCGCAGTATCCGACAAACGCGCGCCGGTTGCACGCACCGTCGTCAGATAGGCGTTCCAGTACTGTTGCTCGCGAGCGCGCGCCGACGACACCGGCAACGCCCCCAGCCGCACCCGGGCCGCCGTATCGCGGTAGATCTGCTCGGCCGCCGCACTTGCGTTGTCGGCATGCAGCAGCGACGTATTGTCCGCTTCGAGCGACGCCAGCGTATCCGCCACGTTCCTGAACGCGGTGAGCACGGTCTGCTTGTACTGATCGACGGCTGCCTCGTAAGTCGCCTGTGCCGCGCGGCGCTGAGCCAGCAGCGCGCCGCCGTGGAAGATCGGTTGCGAGATCGACGCGGCAATACTCCACAGGGAACCCGCGTTGGACATGACCGTCGGCCAGTTGAAACCCCCTTTGCCCATCGACGCGGTGAGCGACAGACTGGGAAACATCTGCGCGGTCGCCACGCCGACTTCGGCGGACGCCGCCTTGAGCGCCATTTCTGCCGCCTGAATATCCGGCCTCGATTGGAGCAACGTCGACGGCACCACGACCGGCACGCGGGCGGGCACCTTCAACTCACCGAGCGGCAGGTCCTCGGGCGCCTGATCGGGCGTGCGGCCGAGCAGAACCGCCAGCGCGTGACGGGTGGAGTGCCATTGCGCGCGCAGGCCCGGCAGCGATGCGGCGAGCGACTCGGCATTTTGGGCGGAGGCCAATGCATCGGCCCGCGACACGGCGCCCAGCGCTTCGCGGCGCGCCATGTCGGTGGCATCTGCCTGCGCGAGGTCCACCAGCCGTTCGGTGGCCTTGACCTGCGCGCCGAGCACCGATGCGCCGATGGCGCCGGAGACGATGTTCGCCGCGAGCGCCTGCCGGGCCGAGGCCAGTTGGAATGCCTGCTGGTCGACCTGCGCGGCGAGCGATGCATTGGCGAAGCGCGACGCCCCGAAAAAGTCGAACGTGTAGCGCGCCTGAATCTGGCCGACGAACATGTTGTACAGCGCGGTCGGCGGCCGCAGGTTCGGGATGCCGAGGTTGCGCTCGCGCGCGGCCTCGCCGCCGATGTCCACGGACGGGAGCAGCGACGCGCCGATTTGCGCCTTCAACTGCTCACGAGCCGCTTGTAACGCATGATCGGCCGACGACAGGTTCGGACTGTTGCGCAGCCCTTCGTCGACCAGCGCATTGAGCTTGTCGGACTGATAGGCCTGCCACCAGGCCTTGACCGGCGGCGCACCGACCTCGAACTGTTGCGAGGCGCCTTGTGCCGTCACCGTTTGCGTGGGCACGGCGTTCACCCCGTAGTGCGACGGCGAAGGCATTGCCGGGGGATTGTCGCCCGGTGTGAAGGCGCAGGCGCTCAGCCAGAGCGGCAGGACCGGTGCCAGCAGCGCACGGCGGCGCAGCGCAAGCGCAACCGTTCGCGAGGCGGTGCGCAAGACAGTCCGTGAGACAGTGTGCGGCATGAAGCGCGAGGTCATGAGCGATCTCCTTGCGGGCTGGCGGACGCCGCATTGCCCGCATGCGACGCGCGTTCGTCGTGGCGCACACGGAACGCCGTCGCGTACAACGCCGGCAGGAAAAACACGGTCAGGATGGTGGCGCTGGTGATCCCGCCCATCAGCGCGGTTGCCATCGGGCCGAAGAAGTTGCTGCGCAACAGCGGGATCAGCGCGAGCACGGCAGCGGCCGCCGTCAATGTGATCGGACGGAAGCGTCGCACCGTGGCGCTCACGATGGCATCGAAGCGCGGATGTCCGGCGGCGACGTCCTGCTCGATCTGATCGACCAGAATCACCGAGTTGCGCATGATGATGCCGAACATCGCAATCACCCCGAGCATCGCCACGAAACCGAACGGCTTGCCGAACAGCAAGAGCGTGGCGACCACCCCGATCATGCCGAGCGGCGCGGTGAGCACGACCAGCATGGTGCGCGCGAAGCTCTGCAGCTGAATCATCAGCAGCGTAAGGACGGCAATGATCATGATCGGCATCTGCGCATTGATCGACGCCTGCCCCTTGCCCGACTCCTCGACCGATCCGCCGATCTCGATGCGATAGCCGACCGGCAGCGCCTGGCGAATGTCGCCGAGCTTCTTGTAGACGGCTTCGGTCACGTCGATACCTTGCTTGCCTGCCCGCACATCGGAGCGCACGGTAATGGTCGGCTGACGGTCGCGCTCCCAGATCACGCCGTATTCCAGATCGTCGACCATGCGTCCGAGCGTGGCGAGCGGCACCGGGCCGTTCGGCGTGGGCATGGCCAGTGTGGCGAGCTTGGCCGGATCGACCCGTTCGGCTTTGGGTGAGCGCAGCGTGATCGAGATCAGCTTGTCGCGTTCACGGTATTGGCTGATGTCGTAACCGGTGAGCGTCATGGCGACGAAGTTCGCGATGTCGGTCGAACTCACGCCCAGCGCGCGCGCTTTCTGCTGATCGACTTCGAAGCGCACGGAGCGTTGCGAAGGCTCATCCCAGTCGAACTGGACATCGACGGTATCGCCGTTGTTGCGCATGACGTCCGCCACCTGCTCGGAGATTTTGCGCACGGTGCCGATATCGTCGCCGCTCACGCGGAATTGCACCGGGAACCCGACCGGCGGTCCGTTTTCAAGACGCGACAAACGCGTGCGCACGCCCGGCATGGTCTCGCGCAGCTTCGGTTCGAGCCATTGTGCGAGCGCTTCGCGTGCTTCCACCGACTTGGCGGTAATCACGAGCTGCGCGAAGTTCGGTGTCGGCAGTTGCTGGTCGAGCGGCAGATAGAAGCGCGGCGCACCGGTGCCGACGAAACTCACCGTGTGATCGATCTCCGTGCGGCCCTCGAGCAGCTTTTCGAGGCGCTGCGTCTCGCGCAGCGTCGCCTGATACGAGGCGCCTTCCTGCAAGCGCAGGTCCACCATCAACTCCGGACGATCCGAACTCGGGAAGAACTGCTGCGGCACGAGCGAGAACCCGGCCATGGCGATCAGGAACAGCACGACGGTGATGACGAGCACGACGAACTTGCGCTCGATGCACCACGTCAGCCAGCCGCGCAGGCGGTTGTAGAACCGGGTGTCGTACACCTCATGTTCGTGGTCGTCGCCGTGATGCGCTTCGCGCGGACGCTCAGGCAGCAACTTGTAGCCGAGCAGGGGAATGAGCACCACGGCCGCCAGCCAGGACGCGAGCAACGCGATCGCCGACACTTCGAAGATCGAGCGCGTGTATTCGCCGGTGCTCGACTTCGCCAGCGCGATCGGCAGAAAGCCGGAGACGGTCACGAGCGTGCCGGTGAGCATCGGAAACGCGGTGCTCGTGTAAGCGAACGCGGCGGCGCGTTTGCGGTTCCAGCCCTGGGCGAGTTTCACGGCCATCATCTCGACCGCGATGATGGCATCGTCCACGAGCAGGCCGAGCGCCAGAATCAGCGTGCCGAGCGACACCTTGTGCAAGCCGATGTCGAAGATGTACATGAACAGCGACGTGACCGCGAGCACCACCGGAATCGAGATCACCACGACCATGCCGGTGCGGAATCCGAGCGAGACGAGACTCACGATCAGCACGATGGCGACGGCTTCGGCGACGGCTTCGAGAAAGTCGTCGACCGAGTGCGACACGGACTGCGACATGCTCGCGACTTCGGTGAGCTTCAGCCCGGCGGGCAGTTGCGCCCGCAGATTGCCCATCGTGCTCTCCAGCGCCTTGCCGAGGTGTACGACGTCCTGACCCTTTTGCATGGTGATGCCGATCCCGAGCACCGGTTTGCCGCCGAAGCGCATTTCCGAGACGGGGGGATCGACGTAACCGCGTTTGATCGTTGCGATATCGCCCAGACGGAACGTGCGGTTATTGATTCGGATGAGCGTATCGGCGAGTTCGTCGACGTTACGGAACTGGCCGCTCGGACGCACCACCACACGATCGTTCGGGGCTTCGATGGTCCCTGCCGGCGAGACAGCATTCTGGCCGTTCACGGCCTGCGCGATCTGATTCGGAGAGATGCCCAGGCGTGTGAGTTGCGTGTTGCTGATCTCGACATAGATGCGCTGGTCCTGATCACCGAAGTAATCGACCTTCGCCACACCCGGCACGCGCAGCAGCACGGTGCGCAGGGCGTCGGCGTAATCGCGCAACTGGGCGGGGCCGAAGCCGTCGCCTTCGAGGGTGAAGATGTGCGTGTAGACGTCGCCGAACTCGTCGTTGAAGAAAGGGCCCTGTACGCCCGCCGGCAGCGTGTAGGCAATGTCCCCGACCTTCTTGCGCACCTGATACCACTCTTCGGGCACCTCGCTTGCCGGCGCCGAGTCCTTCATCGAGAAGAACAGCAACGACTCGCCCGGGCGCGAATAACTGCGCTGGAAGTCGATGCTCGGCATCTCCTGAAGCTTGCGTGCGATGCGGTCGGTGACTTGCTCCTGTACCTGTTTGGCGGTGGCGCCGGGCCAGAACGTGCGGATCACCATCACCCGGAAGGTGAACGGCGGATCTTCCGATTGTGCGAGACGCGAGTAAGCCAGAATGCCGAAGATCGTCGCCATCGCGATCAGGAAGATCATCAGCGAACGATGGCGCAACGCCCACGCGGAGAGGTTGAACCGCCCCTCCTCGTGGCTGTAGTCCTTGGGTTCGTCGGCGGGGGCGGCTTGCGGGTCCTGGGGCACGGGCGGTTTCCCGTCGAGCGTGCTCATGACGCGAAGTCCTCCGGATGCAGCGGCGCGATCACGCGCACTTTCTCGCCTGCCGTGACAGTGTGAACGCCTTGCCAGACGATGCGCTCGCCGGGCTGAATGCCGCCCGCGACCGTCACGGTGCGCTCGCCGTAGCGGGCGATCGTCACGCGGCGCAGCACGAGCGTGTCGTCTGGCTTGACGACCCACACGGCGGGGTGGTTGCCATCGTGGAAGAGGGCGGTGGACGGCAGGGTGATCGGTCGAGCGTCGGCGACTGCGGTGGCCGATGGCAGGGATGGCGCCGAGGTTGCGGACTGCACACTGGACGCCGCCGGGGCCACCGTGCTGGCGGCCGTCGCTGCGACCAGCGTCGAAACCGGTGCGGCGAGCGGCTGTGCGAATGCAACGTTGGCCGTCATCCCGAGCTTCACGTCCGGTCCGGGCGCGAGCAGGGAGAGTTTGGCACGGTAAGTGCGGCTCATCGGATCCGCCGCCGGCGAGAGTTCGCGCACGCGCGCCTGCCACGTCTTGCCCGGTATCGCGGGCAGGGAGACGGTCGCCGTCTGCCCGATGCGGAACGCGCCGAGCGCGACTTCGGGCACATCGGCAATCACGTCGACGTCGCCCGTCCACGCCAGTTGATACACCGGCTGACCGGCGCTGACGTTCTGCCCGGTGTCGGCCTGCTCCGCCGTGATGACCCCGTCGCGGTCCGCCTTCAGGTTGCCGTAGCTCAACTGATCGCCCGCAAGCGCTGCCTGCTCACGCGCCTGATTGCGCTGCGCGAGTGCGCTGGCGTACGCGTTTTCGGATTGTTCGAGTTGTGCCGGCGCGATGAGGTTTTCGCGCGCCTGCGCGCGGTCGCGCGTCACGGTCTGCGTGGCATATTCGAGCTGATGCTGCGCGGCGTCGAGTTGCGCGCGTGCACTCGCGGCGTTCTTCGACAGATCGGGCGGATCGAGTCTGGCGACGACCTGGCCGGCCTTCACGGCATCTCCAAGACGCACCGAGCGGTCGACGATTTTGCCCGCCACCCGGAACGACAGCGGCGTGGTGTAGCGCGCTTCGATCTGGGCGGGCAGCGACGCGATGGGCGTTTGCTCGGCGAGCGTGGCCGCGACGGCGACGACCGGACGCGGTGGCCGCTCCGGCGGGGCCTTGCGTGAACAGGCGGCCAGCGAAGCCGCGGCAATGGCGGTGGCGGCGACCGTCAGCGCAAACCGGCGGCGCGCAGCGGTGTCTGGCAAAAAGGCGGGCAGAAAGGACATCATGCGCTCGTGACCCACAAATAAGAAATCTGGTAGGAAAAACAACGAGTTGCGACGACTTTAACGGCTGAATCCCCCGCGCAGGGACTGGCGGGAGGCTAAGCGTCGGACCGCATTCGCCACGCGATCCGGAAAAAATCTACGGGCGATGATATATGGATTGCCCACGTGCTGCAACGGTCGCAAACTCTCCGTTGACGCCCCCTATGACTATCGATAGGGGTGAGCCATGGGAGGGCGATCGACACGTCGCCGATCGGTGGAAAATCGGGGGCAAATCCGCGGCAAATTGCCAACCAACAAATTATTTTGGAGTACGATGCCTGTCACGTGCTCGTCCGTTCCCGCGAGAAAGCGCGAGCGGATGGCGCGATAGTGGCGCCGCGTCATATTGCATGCAATGAACAATGTAACGAATATGCGTCGGCGAATCACGCATGAAGGCGATTTACCGGGACAAATTGTCACAACCGAGGAACGTTGTCACGCACATTGAGTCGCACTCGGGCCAGTTGCAACGACTGGCGACATCGTAGCGAAGACACCCGGCAGTTCATCACGCGATCGGCACAGTACATCGATGCCGGCGGCGGGCTTTTTTGGTGCAGACAGTGCAACGTCGGCGCTACGGCTTGACCGACGTCAAGCGGAGGACATGCGGGGATGTCGATTGCCACAGCAAGTCGGGCATTCGCGACTATGCTTGATGTATCCGAAGTTTAACGACAGACGTTAACCAGAGACGGATAGCCATGACAACACGAACAGCATTGGTCACAGGCGGCATGGGCGGTTTGGGCGAGGCGATCAGCCTGCGTCTTGCCGATGCCGGGTACCGCGTCGCGGTCACCTGTTCCCCCAACAATCACGATTGCGAAGGCTGGGTCGAGCGTATGCGCGCCACGGGCCGCAACTTCGCTGCTTATCGTGTCGACGTCGCCGACTTCGCTTCATGCGAGGCTTGCGCGAAAGCCGTCGAATCGGACAGCGGTCCGGTGGACATTCTCATCAATAACGCGGGGATCACGCGCGACGCCACGATGCGCAAGATGACTGCCGAAGACTGGCAGTTGGTATTGCGCACGGATCTGGATAGCGTTTTCAACATGACCCGGCCGATTTTCGGTGGCATGGTCGCACGCGGCTGGGGACGTATCGTCAACGTCTCGTCGGTCAACGGCAGTCGCGGCGCTTTCGGGCAGGCGAACTACGCGGCAGCGAAAGCCGGAATGCATGGCTTTACCAAGGCGCTGGCGCTTGAAGTCGCCAAGTCCGGCGTGACGGTCAACACCATTTCGCCGGGGTATCTCGCCACCAAGATGGTCACGGCCGTACCGCAGGAGGTGCTCGAATCGCGCATTCTTCCGCAGATTCCGGTCGGACGGCTGGGGCGGCCCGAAGAGGTGGCGGCGCTCGTCGCCTTTCTCGTGTCCGACGACGCAGGTTTCATCACCGGCAGTAACCTCGCCATCAATGGCGGCATGCATATGGAGTGACGCGAAGCGACGCAGCCAATTACTTACTTAGGAGAGTCACGATGTCAAAGGAAACGAACCCGGCGCTGGCGTTGGCCAAGCTCGGTACCGCTAGCGCACTGGGGGCTTATGGGATTGTGCTGGAAGCTGCGCAACGCACGCATCAATTGCAGGTCGAACGCGACACTGAACTGCTCAAGGCGCATGCGGAAGCGGCGAAGTCGCTCGGCGGCGCAAAGGACTTCAACGGTCTGCTCACCGCGCATCTGCAATTGCTCAATGGTCAGCTGGCGCAGCAAAACGAGTTCTGGCGCGAATGGCTCGCGGTGTGCGCGAACAACCAGTTGCTCTGGGCCGAGCATTGCCGCAAGACCGGCGAGGAACTTCAGCACGGCATGGCCGGCGCAATGACGTTGCCAGACCTGATCGGTGCGGGCACGGCGGCGGGGGCGGCGACGCAAGCCGCCGAGGCGCCGTTGCAGAAGTGGTTCCAGGCGTTCAACGATGCCACGCAGGGCACGATGGATGCGTGGCGTCGTATGTCGACGGAAGCGGCGCAGGCGACCGAGGCCGCGGTGTCGAGCGCCGCGCAGCAATCCCAGCTCAATGGCCGCGTGCCGCCCAAGCGCGGCGGCCACGCTCAGCGTTCAAGCACGTAAGTCCCCGGCGCGTCGTGTAGCGCCTTCTCTGGCGGCCAGGGGGCGGTGATGGATTTACCGCTGCCCTGCGCGAGCAGCCACGCCTGCCATGCGGGCCACCACGAGCTTTGCATGGCGGGTGTCGTGGCGAACCACGCATGCGGGTCGCGATACGCCGCACCGGCCGCACGCGTGGCGACCCGGTGATGGCTGCGCGCGTGACCCGGCTCGCACACCACGCCCACGTTGTGACCGCCCGAGACGAGCGCGAACGTCAAATCCCCGTGATAGAGCAGATGCATCTTGTAGACGGAGCGCCACGGCGAGATGTGGTCGCGCTCGGTCGCCACGACGAACATCGGCACACGGATATCCGAGAGCGCGACCGGTTGTTCGCCGACCTTCAGCGCGCCAGTCGCGAGCGCGTTGTTCAGATACAGCTCACGCAGGCACTGGCTGTGAAGCCGTGCGGGAATGCGGGTCGTATCGGCATTCCAGACAGTGAAATCGGTCGTCTGCGCGGGGGTGCCGAGCAAATAGTCGCGCATGAGTCGCGACCAGATCAGATCACGCGAGTTGAGCAATTGGAAGGTGCCCGCGAGTTGTTCGCCGCTGATGAATCCCTGGCGCCACATCATCGCTTCGAGATAGGCCACCTGACTGGCGTCGATGAACAGGCCGAGTTCGCCCGGCTCGCTGAAGTCCGTTTGTGCAGCCAGCAGCGTGACGCTGGCGAGCATGTCGGCGTCGCCCTTCGTCTGCGCGCCTTGACGCGCCAGCGTCGCGGCCGCGATGGCGAGCAGCGTGCCGCCGAGGCAGTAGCCGCAAGCATGCACCGGCACGTTGCCCGTCAGACGCCGGACTTCGCCCAGCGCGCGCAGCAGACCGGACGACAGGTAGTCGTCGAGTCCCCGGTCACGGTCCTCCGGGCCGGGGTTATGCCACGAGATCATGAAGACGTTGTGGCCTTGCGACACCAGATAGCGCACGAGCGAATGCTGCGCTTCCAGATCGAGGATGTAGAACTTCAACAGCCACGACGGCACGATCAGTACCGGTTCGCGCCACGTCTGTGTTTGCGCCGGCGCGTACTGCAGCAGCTCGAAAAAGGCGTTGCGATAAACGACCTTGCCGGGGGTCGCGGCGATCTCATGGCCGACACGGAAGGCTTTGCACGCGTCGGGGCCGGCGCCGGGTGCATCGCCGGCGGCCATGTCCTTCAGATCCGACCACCAGCGTTGCGCACCCCTGACGAGATTTTGGCCTTGCGTCTCGCGAATCGCCGTGAGCACTTCGGGGTTCGCCCACCATTGGTTGCTCGGAGACAAGACGTCGAGCCATTGGCGCGCCATGAAGCGCACCACGTCGCGATGATGCGGATCCACCCCCGGAATCTCGCCCGTCATTGCATCGACGAAATCCTGCGTGCGCAAAAAACGCTCGCGCAGCCACGAGAACGGTGGGCGATCCCATGACGGATCGCGAAAGCGTCGGTCCGTCTCATGCGGTGCGTCGGTGGGCGGTGTCGTGCCGGCATCGGGCTTGTCGATCGCGGCAAGCGCTCTGAAGACATTCAACTGGTGGCCGGGTGCGGTGGCCGCGTGCATGAGCCAGTCACCCCACACGAGCGCGACGGCGGCGGGAGAGACGTTGCCGGTGAAGCGGGCGGTCGTCGCCATCGCTGCACGGTCGAGGTGCTCGGTGAACGAGGCGGGGGGCGCGGAATCTGGGGCGACAGGGGAGGCGGTTGCCGCATGGGGCGATGACGATGGCGTCGCCTCGGTATCGAGGGGCGACGCGCCGCGCGGCGTCGCGCGTCGCGTTGGCGGACTGGCCGTTTTCGGCGCGCCGCGAGACCGAGAGGCGGTCGACGTTGCTGTGGCTGAGGCGGAAGCGGCGACCGCCGGCGGTATCGCCGACTTGGGCGCGGATTTGGTGGATCGTGATGATGAGGAGCGGGACGTCTTGTCACTGCGAGCAGGCATGGCGGACTCCGTTCGGTCGCACGACGCGTGTCGCGCGTTTCGGTGAATATAACGCACGCCACGTATGACTACTCTGATCTGCGACAAGTTGCGTGCGCTCGGTCGAGATCATGAGCCAGGCGCACGCCGTCGCCAATTGCCCGTTCCCGGGCCGGCCGCTTCAGTGCGCCGGCGCTGGCGTGCCGGTTGACGAAGGGAAGGTGGGAAGCGCGGGCCCGGGGGCCGGTTTGCGGGCATGCCAGCTGTAGCGTTTGAACGGTTGATCGCGCCCGGACATCATGAGCGCGATTTCCGTGATCCAGCGTTGCGTCGGTACGCGCTCGCCGTGCAGCCACATCACGAGCACGAACAGGCTGGCGGCCATGGGCAGCGTTTTCAGGTTGGGGGCGTCGTCGCTACGCGTGACCCATGCGAACGCCGCGCACACCGCGAAACCGACAATACACCCGGCGACCGACTCCGACACCGAATGCGCCGACAACGCGACGCGCGAGACACCCACGGCCACGCTGCCGGCAGCCGCCAACACCGTGCCCAGCACCCGCCAGGGCCATGCCAGATTGCGCAGCAGCAGCCATGCAATGGCCGGATAGACCGTGGCCGCGAACATCGTATGGCCGCTCACGCCCGTGAAGTCGATCTCGCGCACGCCGAGTCCCCAGCCGAGGAACATGACTTTGGAGACGGCCACGACAAACGAGCCGGCGCCGAACAGCGCGACCCACGCGAAGGCGGCATGCCATGCGCGAGCGGAGAGCAACCAGAGGGTGAGCGCGGCGGCCAGCGGCACCGTGACGGCGGCGCTGCCGAAATTGGTAATGGTGATCCAGAAGTTAGACATGACTACCAGAAAACGGCCCGGAAGCAGAAGGCTTCGGGCGAAAAACGATATCTTACGCGTGCCGTCGCGAGGGGTACAAATTGTGGTCCGACGACCCGGACTCAGGGCCTCGGATAGCGTCGCGATCGGTTCGTTCGGCCCATATGGGGCAACACACCATGCGCGCGGAACCCATCGAATTCGATGGGGTGTCGGCGATGGGCCACCATAGTACGATGTCTGCGGTGTGCCCCCCCGCACACCGCTTCCGGAGTTCCCATGATTCCCCCTGCAACACCGGCGCGTCTGCGCGTGCGCAACGACGGCATCGACGTCTTGCGCGGTCTGTCTATTCTCTTTGTGGTCGTTCACCACCTCGCGCTCAAATTCCGTTTGCCGCTCGGCCCCAGCCTGCTGGGCGACGTGTTGCCCGCGCGCCTGGTCAGGGGCATCAGTTTCAACGGTTATGAGGCGGTATTCGTGTTTTTCGTGATTTCAGGCTTCGTGATCACACGTCGCTCGCTGGCGCGGTATGGGTCGCTCGACGCGATGCGTTGGCGTCATTTCTATGCCTTGCGGGCCGTGCGCATCTTCCCGCTGCTGCTGTTACTGCTCGCCGTTCTGTCGGTCATGCATCTGCTTGGTGTGCCGACGTTCGTCATCGATAAGCCGGGGCAGTCGTTGTCCGGCGCGTTGACGGCGGCGCTCACCATGACGTTGAACTGGTACGAGGGTCGCACGAACTGGTTGCCGGGCGGATGGGATGTGTTGTGGTCCCTTTCTATCGAAGTGTGTTTCTATCTGGCTTTTCCCGTGTTCTGTCTGGTGTTGCGTGGCCCATGGCGCGTGCTTGCGCTGATCGCGCTCGCCGTGTCGCTGCCATGGACGCGCGCCGCGCTGCAAGGCAACGAGATATGGCAGGAGAAGGCGTATCTGCCGGGGATGGCGGCGATCGCGTGGGGCGTGCTGACGGCGCTGGCGATGCAACGTTTAACGTTGCCTCGCGTCGTTGCACGCAGTTTCGGGGCGTTGAGCGTGGCGGGATGTCTCGCCGTCGTCTTTTACGCAGACATTCTCTGGCCGCTCATGCACGACTACGTCATGTTGCTGCTGTGCGTGAGCGCTGCGTTGTGGCTGGCCGCAGCGCACGGTTCGACGCGTGTCGTGCCACCGGGCCTGCGCTGGCTCAAGCAGATGGGGCAATGGAGTTACGAGATTTACCTGAGCCACATGTTCGTTGTGCTCGCCGTCACGCCGGCCTATCGCACGCTCGCGAACGGCGACATGCGCTGGACGTTCCTCGTCTATGTCCCGGCGCTCGTCGTCTGCACGCTGCTCGGCGGCGCGCTGCACCGGTATGTCAGTGGCCCCGCAGCGCGCCGCTTCTTGCCGCGTCAGACGTCGGTCATGGCCGCCGAAGCGGCGTGAGCGACCGGCATCGGGTGCAGTCCCGACATGAAATTAGCGCGGCGCGATGGTACATTTCCGGTTCACGCTTTTTGTTGAACAGGATTAGGTTGTGAGCCATAACGCCGTGAGTGTGATGCCCGAAAGTCATACGCTTTTGGAGATCGTGAAGACGCAGACCGAAATCGCCAAACTCGGTCTGGATCTCGGAGGTGTGATGACCTTCGTGACGGAGCGGGTTCAGGATCTTACTCAGGCCAACGGGGCCGTGGTCGAGTTGGCCGAAGGCGACGACATGGTGTACCGGGCGGCGTCCGGCGTGGCGGCCAATCTGCTCGGCATGCGTTTGTCGCGCGACAGCTCGCTCTCGGGGCAGTGTGTGAAGACGGGCGAGATTCTGCGTTGCGACGACTCGGAAACCGATCCGCGTGTGGATCGCGAGGCGTGCCGCAAAGTCGGCTTGCGTTCGATGATCGTCACACCGCTCAGGCATCTGGACACGACCGTCGGCGTACTCAAGGTGTTTGCCCCCACACCGGGTGCATTCCCGGATGCCGACGTGCGCACACTCGAACTGATGAGCGAACTCATCGCAGCGGCCATGTTCCATGCGGCGCGCTTCGAGACGAGCCAGCTTTATCTCCAGGCGACGCACGATGCCCTCACGGGGCTGCCCAACCGCGCACTCTTCTACGATCGCTTGCGTCAGGCGGTGCATCTGGCCCTGCGTTCGTCGTCGCGGCTCGGCATTCTGAACATCGACATGGACGGGCTCAAACCCATCAACGACAAGTACGGCCATCGTGCCGGCGACGCCGCCATCCGCGCGGCGGCCGAGCGCATGAACGCGACGGCGCGCCGCTCGGACACGATTGCGCGCGTGGGCGGCGACGAGTTCGGCATGATTTTGTGCGGCATCCACTCGCGCGCCGACGCCGAAGCCCATAGCGAACGGCTCGCGCAGGAAGTCGGCGCGCCGTTCGAGTTCGAGGGCAAGCGGCTCGAACTGGGTGTGAGCGTCGGTATCGCGATGTTGCCCGACGACGGCACCGATATGACGCAACTGATGGACCTTGCGGACGAGGCGATGTACGCCATCAAACGCACGCGACCCGGCACACGACGTTAAGCGCGCGGGCGTGCCCCGCGCCCCCTGAAAGACGTCTCGCGGATCGGTTTTACCCGCACCCTGCGTTGGGTTTGCTCCCAATTCGGGGTGGTTTGACCGCTACTTGCGTGCAAATTGGGCGCTTTCCCAGCAAATTGCGTACCGTCGCCCCGTAGACTGCGTCGATTCCGATTCAGTTAACGATGCGATGTCTTTCTCCTCTGCCTCTTCTCCATTGGTCAGCCGCCCGGGCGCGACGTCGGACGGCGGTGCGCAAGGTCTGCGGGGGCAGGGTGAGCGCGTATCTTCCTGGTCGCATCGCGCGGCCTGGTTCTGGCTGTGCCTTGCCGCGCCGTTGCCTGCGATGGCACAGGGCACGGCATTGATGGCGCATCAGCGGCTGACGCCGTCTCCCGTGGTGTCGGCGGTATTTGCATCGCCGACGCTCTCGTCACTCTCGTCACTCTCACCGACCGCGCCGGGAGTGGCGTCCGCGGCGGGGGCGATGACTACGAGTCGCGCCTTCTGCGGCGCGTTCTCGACGCGCGCTCCCGTATCCGCACTCATGACGACCGTCGCCGGTCACACCGGCCTGTTCTCCATGCCGAAGCGCGCGCCGACCGTGTCCACGCCACGCACGACCCGGTCGTTTGTCATGCCGGTGGAGGGCGCGCGCATTACGTCGACCTTCGGTGCGCGCCGACATCCGATCCGCCGCGTGTCGCACCGCCATGACGGCGTCGATTTCGCTGCGCTGGTCGGCACACCGGTCCTCGCCGCAGCCGATGGCGAAGTGACGTTCATCGGCTATCAGGGGCGGGGCTTCGGCAGGTACATCGTGATCGCACACCGCTACGACAGCGAGACGCTCTATGCGCACTTGTCGGCGACCGCACGCGGGCTGCGCGTCGGCGATACGGTCAGCGCAGGCGACGAGATCGGTGCGATAGGCAGGACCGGCATGGCGACCGGGCCACATCTGCATTTCGAACTGCGTCGCAACGGGAATCCGGTCGATCCGTCGCCCCTGTTGAGCCGGGGCAGCATCAGGGAAGTCGGCGCCGGCGTGCCGAACCATGCGCCGCCTCAGGTCGATGCCTGCCAACGGGTGCTCGACGCGATGCCGTCGTGGCGGCCGACGACACCGAGCGCGCGCATCGGCGGCGTGCGCTGGCATGTCGCCCCGATGTAACCCGCTCGCCGATGTGATTCAATGCGTCCATCGGCGTTGTCTTTTGGAGTCCTGGCAAACCACCCGGGTGGCATGACTTCGACGGGGCGACGCGACTTGGGGAGGACGCGATGAACACGCCTGACGATCCCAACGACATTGCGACGACGCGTGCCGACGAGACCGTATCGGGGCAAAGCTCGAACAACCTCGTCCATTCGGGGAAGTCCATCGGCGCCGCGCGGGGACAACGTCTTGCGCCGTGGCTGCTCGGCGGGGCCTGCGGTGCGCTCCTCGGTGGTCTGGCCGTGGCGATGGCGCTGCTGGTCGGCCGTCCTGCGGCACCCCCGCCGACTTCGTCGACGCCGCCGCCGACAGGCGTGCAGCCGCAGGAGATCGTGGCGAGTCATGTGCGTGCGCGGTTGTCGCAGCATCCGCTCGATATCGTCTCGACCGATCCTCTCACCGTGAAGCCTTGGTTCGACGGCCGTCTCGATTACGTCCCGCCGGTCGTCGATCTCTCGACGAAGGGATTCCCGCTGGCGGGAGCGCGTCTCGACTATGTGGGGGGACGCACCGTGTCCGTTCTCGTCTATCTCACCGACAAACAGCCGATCGATCTTTACCTGTTCTCGGGGCGCGACAAGGCGTCGGCGGCGCCGTCGATCACGGGCGCGCACGGCTATGCGATCGCGCGCTGGCGGCGCAACGGGATGACTTACTGGGCGATCACCGATGCCGAACCGACGCATCTGCGCGTGTTTGTTGAGGCATTGCAGGCGATGACCTGATATCGTGTGGGCTATCGATCGATCCCCCCCCGATGGAGTGATTCATGCAGCAAAACCCGGCCTCCCAAGCCTCCGAAACATCCACCAAGGTTGCGGCCGCTGCGCCGACGAACCCGGCGTGGCAGGCGTCTCAATACGTGAAATTCGAAGACGAGCGCACGCGTCCCGTGCGCGATCTCGTCGCCGCCATTCCCGAGCTTTCCGGGCGTGAGGCGACACGTGTCGTCGACATCGGTTGCGGCCCCGGCAACTCGACCGAGGTGCTCGCCGCACGCTACGCGCAGGCGCAAGTGCATGGTCTGGACAGTTCGCAGGATATGGTCGATGCGGCGCGCAAGCGTTTGCCGCAGTTCCATTTCGATGTGGCCGATGTCGCAACATGGAGCGACGGTCCGTTCGACGTGATTCTGGCGAATGCCGTGCTGCAATGGCTGCCCGATCACGAGACGCTTTACCCGCGGCTGATCGAGTGCCTGTCGCCGGGCGGCTCGCTCGCCGTGCAGACGCCGGACAACCTCGACGAACCGGCGCATCGCCTGATGCGCGAAGTGGCGGCCGACCCGCGTTGGGCCGACACGCTCAAGGGCACGGAGCGCACCGCGCGTCACGGGGCCGCGTTCTACTACCCGATGCTGCGCAAGTTGTGCTCGCGTGTCGACATCTGGCGCACCACGTACTATCACCCGCTCGCGGGCGGCGCGCCTGCCGTGGTCGAATGGTTCAAGGGAAGCGCGCTGCGCCCGTTTCTCTCGAAGCTCGACGATGCCTCGCGTGAAGCCTTCCTGAGCCGTTACACGGACGAGATCGTGAAGGCTTATCCGGCGCTTGCCGACGGTACGGTATTGCTGCCGTTCCCGCGACTCTTCGTCGTCGCGACGCGCTGATCGAGCCAGCGTGCCGTGCAGGCGGCACCCGCCACAGCGAGCAACATCGGCGCCAGGAAGTCCTGATTCACATGCGTGAACTCCAGCGCCAGCACGACAGCCGTGATCGGCATGCGCATCGACACGGCGAGGAATGCGGTGGCCCCGATGAGGGCCGCCGCGCCGAGCACCACGCCCATCTCCCATGCTGGCGGCAACACGCCCCCTACGGTATTCCATGCGCCATTCCATACGCCGGCCAGCACCACGGCGAGTAGCGCGCCGTTGGCCAGCCCGGGCGTCAGCAATCCGCCCGCAGCACCCGCACGCAGACTGCTCCATGTGAAGACCACACGCAGCGCGAGCAACGCGAATGCCAGCGCCGTCACGAGTTCACCGTTGAAGGCGAGCGACGCCGGACCTTTGCCGTTGCCCGGCACCTGCGGGTACCAGGCGACGACCAGACCCAGCACCATAAAGTTGGCCAGCGCGAAGACCGGAGCGCGCCAGTCGCGCGGCGCGTTGGCGCGCGCATGCTCCGTCAGACGCGCGTAAGCCCACGCCGCTGCGCCGACGAGCGGGCCGCACACGAGCGACCAGCCCATGAGGGGCGCCGTCACGTCGAACGACGGGATCGTGTACTGCTGTTCGACGCCCATCCCCATCCAGGCCACCGCAGCGGCGATGGCCGATGTCGCGAACGCGGGCAGCACGGCGCGCCAGGCGAACGTGCCGAGCAATACTTCGAGCACGAAGATCGCACCGCCGAGCGGCACGTTGTACACGGCGGCCAATCCGGCGCCCGCACCGCAAGCGACCAGCAGCCGGCAGTGCGCCGTCGACAGCCCAGCGCGGCGCGCCAACCGATCGGCCACCAGCGCACCGATTTCTCGGGGCGCGACTTCACGACCCAGCGGCGAGCCGAGCGCGACCGTCACGATTTGCAGCAAGGCGTGGGCGAGCGTGCTGCCCACCGGCATGGGGCGGGCGCGACCGACGGCTTCCTTGATGGAGACGAGCTTCGCGCCATAGCGATGCAGGGCGTACCAGCCGAGTCCGGCGACGGCGCCGCACAACGTCAGCGCGGCGAAACGCCGTTCGGGCGAGGCGGCCGTCACGCCGCTCAGGAAACTCTGCGCGCCGAAGACCCGGTCCTCCGCGTAACCGAAGGCGAGATGCTGGACGATGTGGAGCAGCGCGGCGAGCAGCGTGCCGCCCACACCCGCGCCAATGCCGATGAGTATCGTCACGACGCCCAGCGTGACGAGCGGCGTTGCAGGGGTGTCTTGCGTGCCGGCGGCCGTCGGCTCAGGGGCGGGCGCGACGGGATGCGATAACGCCCGGGCCTTCTCTTGGGCGAGGACGTCGGCGTCTTGCGAGCGTTGCGTGAGGGTCATGGTGCTGCGATCTGGCTTGCGCTGAAGCCGGGTGAGTAAGGGAATACCCGGATTTTATGGCGCGACGCAGCATAAGTGAAATGAATGTTTTGTTGAAATTTATGATTATTTCGTATGGGTGTCGAGTGTCACGTCCGGACCTGCCAGGGGCAGGTGGAGTTCGGCGCGCAGGCCGCCGCCGGGACGATTCGAGAGGATGAGCGAGCCGTCGTGCGCCTGCGCGATCGTCCGGGCGATCGCGAGGCCGAGGCCCGCGCCGTCGGGCCCGCTGGCCACGGCGTCGGGTGCCTGCGCGCACGCCTGCCCGTGTCCCCTCGTCCGAACGAAGGGTTCCATCGCTGCCGACAACTCCGCGTGCGGTATGCCGGGGCCGCGATCTTCCACGACGATCTCGAGATGCGTGCCCTGTGCCGACAGATGCGCCGACAGGCGGCATCCGCCCGCGTAGCGCAGGGCGTTATCGACGAGGTTCTGCACGCAGCGACGCAACGTTCTCGGGTAGCCGCGCACCGTGCCGCTCGCGCTTTGCTCGCGCACGCGTACGTCGCCGCCCGTCTCCCGTGCGTCTTCGGCCACGGCGTGCAGCAGCGCATCGATATCGACGTCGCGCAGCGCTTCGCCGCTGGGAACGCCGCGTACGTGGTCGAGCGACGCCGCGATCATCGCTTCCATCTCCATCAGATCCTGACGAAACCGCTCGCGTTGCGCCGGGTCGTTCAGGGTTTCGGCACGCAGACGCAGCCGCGTGAGCGGCGAGCGCAGATCGTGCGAGACCGAGGCGAGGAACGTGGTGCGCGCCTGCATCGCTTCGATGAGGCGGTGCTGCATGGCGTTGAACGTCTGCGCCGCGCGACGCACTTCCACCGGCCCGCGCTCGTCGAGCGGGGGGCTGTGGATGTCGCGCCCGAGCCGGTCGGCGGCGGCCGACATTCTGGCGAGCGGGCGTAGCGCGATACGCACGGCGATCACCGCGATGAGAATCACTGCGAGAATCCGCGCGAGGTAAATCCGCACGAAGTAATCGGCGAAGGCTGCGCCGGGGCGCAAGTCCAGTCCCGCCTGACCGGCGACCACTGCGAGCGAGAGCCATTGCCCGTCTTGTAGGCGCACGTCGGCGGCGAGGTGCGCCGTCGGGGCATGCGCGCGCAGCAGCGTCGCGAGCGCGACGGGTTCGCCGGTGTCGTCGTAAAGCACGACGGGATGGGCAACGAACGGATGTGTGGGGCCGAGCTGTGCCGTCAGCACGCTATCGAACAGATCGTCCGAGAAGTGCGACATGCTTTGCCCGTGAGCGGGTACGTCGATGTCGCGGACCTCGACACCGGTGGCGCGCAATCGTTGCATGAGCGCGGGGCGCTCTGCCGGCGGCACGACGTCGAACAGCTTCACGGCGTCGGCGATGCGCGCGCCGCCCGAGCGCACCGGCACTTCGGCCACGCGCCCGTAGCGCGCGTCGAACCACACGGTGCCCGTCACCAACTGGGTGGCGAGCATGCCGATGACGAGAATCAGCGCGAGTCGGCCAGAGAGCGTGCGGGGCCAGCCGAAGAGGCGGCCGAATCTGTCGAGAAAGCGCGTGGTGAACGATCGGCGGGCGTCTTGATGGGCCGGCATCGCGCGAGGCGCGTCACACACCGGAGGCCACCACATCCGCCGCGAGCATATAGCCCTCGTTGCGCACGGTGCGAATCAGCGGTGACGCACGTGCACGCGTATCGAGGTGCGCGCGCAGGCGACTCACGCACACGTCGATGGCGCGGTCGTTGGCCGCGCCGTGACGGCCGAAGGCGCAATCGAGCAGAAAGTCGCGCGAGAGGGGGCGATGCGGATGCATCACCAGCGCCTGCAATGTGCGGTAATCGGAGCCGCCGAGCGTAATCACGCGACCTTCGGGGGAGATGAGTTGACGTGCCAGCGTGTCGAGCCGCCAGCCGTCGAAATCGAAAAAGGCGGCCTGAGAGGGCGCCGTGTGCGAAGTGTGCAACGTATGCGCCGGCACGCACGACGGCGAGACCGCCGGGCGCCCGTGCGGTCCCGGGAGTGTCGGCACATTTGGCACATTCGGCACGGCGCCCGCCCCCGAGGGCGAACGCCCGGGCGGCAGGCGCGGCCCACGCCGCAACACGGCTTTCACGCGTGCGAGCAGCTCACGCGGATCGAACGGTTTGGGCAGGTAATCGTCCGCGCCGACTTCCAGACCGACGATGCGATCGAGCAATGTGCTGCGCGAGGTGAGCATCACGACACAGACGTCACCGCGCGCATGTAACTGACGACACAGCGACAGTCCGTCCTCGCCCGGCAGCATCAGGTCGAGCACGACGACATCGGCCGGACGTGCCGCCAGCTGCGCCCACATCTGAACGCCGTCGGCGGCGGTCGCGACATCGAAACCCGACTCGCGCAGATAGTCGGAAAGAAGGTCGCGAATCTGCGGATCGTCGTCGACGACCAGCAGGCGGGCAACCGCAGGAGATGTCGCCATCGGTGACGAGGACCCGGGGAGTGAGTGGGGGGAGGACGTGGCGGCCGACATCACGACGAAATGCCAAAGAACGGGAGTCTACCGGCGAGCGCACCCGTTGCGCCCGTCGCCCACATACCGATACATGCCAATACAAACCAATACATACCGAAATTCCGTCAACACGAAGCCAACACAACGCAGCGCTACATTCTAATAGAAATGAGAATGGTTCTTGATTCAATATTGGATGTCATTGTTATGCCGAATTACTTTTCGCGCCGCAGATCGTTGATCGATGTCGCCAGACGTGCGGCGTGCGTCGCGGGCGTCCTCGTGTCCACGGCGCTTGGCGCCATCGTGCCCGTGCACGCCGGTGAGGTCGTGACCGACATGGCCGGGCGGCAAGTCACGTTGCCCGATCACGTCGACCGGATTCTGTTGGGCGAGGGGCGTCTGCTGTACGCGGTAGCGTTGCTCGAAGGCAAGCAGCCGCTCGGGCGCATTGTGGGCTGGCAGGGGGAATTGCAGTCGCTCGACCCGCAGACATGGCAGCAGTACGAGAAGGTCTTCCCGAAGATCGACACGATCCCGAAGATCGGCCAATCCTCGGAAGCGACGGTGAGCGCGGAGAAGGCGCTCGCGCTCAAACCGGATCTGGCGATCTTCAGCATCGGGGGGCATGGGCCGGGGCGTCACAACGCGCTCGTCAAGGAGTTTGCCGCCGCCGGGGTGCCGGTCATCTTCGTGGACTTCCGTCAGAAGCCGCTGGAAGACACGGTGCCGAGTCTTCGTCTCATGGGCAAGGCGATGCAGCGAGAGGCGCAGGCCGAGGCCTATATCTCGCTTTACGAATCGCATCTGAAGGCCGTGCGCGATGCGGTGGCGACGATCCCGTCGAACCAGCGTCCGAAGGTGTTCGTGCAACTGCTCGCGGGGGTGTGGCCCGGGTGTTGTCACACGGTCGGCAACGGCAGTATCGGCGAATTCGTCGATGCGGCGGGAGGCGTGAACGTCGCGCGCGACTTGCTGCCTGGCGTGATCGGCGATCTGAACATCGAACACGTGATCGCGTCGCAGCCGGACGTCTATATCGCGACCGGCACGCGCGGCAATGCCAATCAGTTGCGCATCCACGTGGGCGCGCAGACCACGGCTGCGGATGCACGCGACTCGCTCGATGCATTCGTGAAATCGCCGGGGATTGCGTCGATCAAGGCGGTCCGCGAGGGCCGCACACATGGGCTGTGGCATAACTTCTACGACTCGCCGTACAACATCGTGGCCGTCGAGGCGATGCTGAACTGGTTCTATCCGGGGCGCTTCCGACAGATCGATGCGAATGCCACGTTCACCGAGATTCACAAGCGCTTCCTCGCCGTGCCGTACGACGGGACGTACTGGATCGACGGAGACAAGCCGTGAGTCTTGCGGGAAAAATGTCTCACGGGGCGGGCGCCTCGGTGCAGGCCGCCTCGCACGATTCGTCGGCCCGGATGGCGGAGGAAGACGTGCTGCAAGCGGACGTGGCGAGCGGCTATCGACGACTGAATTTGCGTCGCGCGGTGTGGCTCGTCGCGCTGGCCGCGTTCATTGTGTTCGCGCTGGCGATGGACTTCACGCACGGGCCGTCGGCGCTGGGGTGGCGCGATCTCTGGCGGACGCTGGTGTCGCCGGGCACGGCAAGCCCCGACGCGCAGGTCATCGTCTGGCAGATCCGCCTGCCGTATGCGTTGATGGCGGTGCTCGTTGGCGGCGCGCTCGGTCTGGCCGGCGGCGAGATGCAGACGATCCTCGATAACCCGCTCGCGAGCCCCTACACGCTGGGCGTGTCGGCGGCGGCAGCGTTCGGCGCCGCGCTCGCCATCGTGCTCAACCTGCACGTGCCGGGGGTGGCCGACATCTGGGTCGTACCCGTCAACGCCTTCATCTTCGCGCTCATCTCGGCGCTGGTGCTCGACGGCGTGGCGCGCTGGCGCGGCCTGCCCACCTCGGGCGTGGTGCTCATGGGAATCGCGTTGGTGTTCGTGTTTCATGCGCTCGTGTCGCTGATGCAGTTCGTCGCGACCGAAGACGCCCTGCAAGGCCTCGTCTTCTGGACACTGGGCAGCCTCACGCGCAGCGACTGGACACAGGTGCGTGTGCTCGGCGCGGTACTTGCGATCATGGCCGTGTTCGCCTGGCGGCAGTCGTGGGCGATGACGGCGTTGCGCCTGGGCGAAGACCGTGCCGCCAGTTTCGGTATTCGCGTTGCGCGCTTGCGGCTCATCACGCTCATGCGCGTGTCGTTGCTCTCGGCGCTCACGGTGTCCTTCGTGGGCACCATCGGCTTTGTCGGACTGATCGCGCCGCATATCGCGCGGGGCATTTTCGGCGAGGACCATCGCTTTTATCTGCCGGGTTGCGTCATCGTCGGCGCGCTCGTCATGTCGCTCGCGTCGATTGCGTCGAAGACGCTGCTGCCCGGCGTCATCATCCCGGTCGGGATCGTGACGGCGCTCGTGGGCATTCCGTTCTTCCTCGTGATCGTCGTGCGTTCGAGCGGGAGGTCGCTGTGACGCTATCGGTTAAAGCGCAGGCAGGCACGCAGGCGTTGTCTGCGACCGGCATCGACGTGACGCTCGGCCGCCGCCACATTCTGCACTCGGTGTCGCTGCCGACGTTGCCGGCCGGCACCGTCACGGCGCTGCTCGGGCCGAACGGGTCGGGAAAATCGACCTTGCTGCGCACGCTGGCCGGACTCGTCGCCGGGCGAGGGGAAGTGACGTTCGGCCGTGAGACGCTTCATCGCTGCACGGGGCGGGCGCCGGCGCGCGATGTCGTCTATCTGCCGCAGGCGCTGCCGGCAGGCGTGCATCTTCGTGTGCTCGAATCGGTGCTGGCGGCCGGGCATGGCGCGCGTCACGCCGCCCGCGAATCCGTGAGCGCGATGGCGCCCACACCGGCCGTCGTCATGGCGCTGCTCACGCAGTTGGGCATCGAAGCGCTCGCCATGCGTTTTCTCGACGAACTCTCAGGCGGCCAGCGGCAACTGGTCGGTCTGGCGCAGGCATTGATTCGCGCGCCGCGCCTTTTGCTGCTCGACGAGCCGCTCTCGGCGCTCGATTTGCATCATCAGTTTCAGGTGATGCGTCTGATCGCTCGCGAGACGGTGGCGCGCCAGATGATTACCGTCGTCGTAATGCACGATCTGTCGATCGCGATGCGTCACGCCGATGCGGCGGTAATGCTGCGCGACGGGCGTGTCGTTGCAGCCGGGGGCGTCGACGAGGTCGTGACGGCCGATGCCATCGCCCGGGTATTCGACGTGCAGGCGCGGGTCGAGCGTTGCTCGCGCGGCCTGCCGCAACTGATCGTGGACGACGTCGTGACACCCGTCTAGACGCCGTTCGCTCCTGCGACGCGGCTCGCCGGTCTTCGCTGCATCCGCACCGGCACGCCCAGCCATATCGCCACGCCGGCCGCGTCGTTTTTCCTTGTTGTCCGAGTCAGTCCGAACGCTCCGGCGGTGTCGCGCACACCCCGGCGCGCGGGGACGCTTGTCTGTTCATCTCATAACGCATAACACCAGATGAAGCACTTGAATTCGTTGGAAGCCGAGGCCACGCTCGCGCCGTTCGCATTGCCGTTCGCATTGCCGCTCGGGGCGGCGCCCGATACGGGATCACGCGCCGCGTCGCGTCTGCGTCTGAAGCCCCGCCTGACGCTGGCGGCAGCACTGGCCGCCGCATCGCTGCATGCCGCCGCGCAGAGCGCCCCGGCAAGCGCCACACCCGCCGCCGACGGCAACGCCGCACCGGCACAGGCCACGGCACAGACCGCGACCCAGGCCGCTGCGCCGTCTGCGGCCGCCGTGGCGCTCCCGGCCACGTCGGTCACGGCAACGGTCGATGCGCCTTACAAAGCCGAGACCGTGTCGTCGTCCAAATATACGGCGCCGTTGCGCGACATCCCGCAAAGCATCACGGTGGTACCCAAGAAGGTGCTGGAGGAGCAGAACGCCCAGTCGTTGCAGGACATTCTGAAGAACGTACCGGGCATCACCTTCATGTCGGGCGAGGGCAATCTCGGCTGGGGCGACCTGTTCTCGATTCGCGGTTTCTCGGCTGAGCAGAGCATCACCATCGACGGCGTGCGCGACGCCGGGCTGTCGAGCCGCAACGACACCTTCGATCTCGATCGCGTCGAGGTGTACAAGGGCACGGGCACGATCGAATCGGGCGTGGCGGCGCTGGGCGGCTCGGTCAACCTGGTATCGAAGGAAGCCGAGCTTGGCAGCTTCTACCGTTCGTCGTTCGGGCTGGGCAGCGACAACTACCGCCGCATGACAGCCGACCTGAATCAGCAACTCGGCGACACCACGGCGTTGCGCCTGAATCTCATGTCGCATCACAACGGCGTGGCGGGGCGTGACGAAGTGAAGAACGACCGCTACGGCATTGCGGCGTCGCTCGGCCTCGGTCTGGGCACCAGCACACGGGTGATCTTCGACGTCTTCCATCAGAAGGACAACAACGTGCCCGACACGGGCTTGCCGATCCAGCGCGGCACGGGCGGTCAACTGATGCCGGGCGTGCAGCAAAGCAACTGGTACGGGGCCGCAGGCATCTACACGCAGCAAACGGAAAGTACCTCGCTGTCGGGGCGCGTCGAGCACGATTTCAACGACACCACACGCATTCGCAGCCAGTTGCGCTGGCAGCAGACGGACAACTTCTCGGTCCTGTCGCCGGCGCGCTTTTTCGCGGCGAACGCCAACGGGAGCAAGACCTGCACCGGCGCGCGATGCGCGACGCTCGGCTACACCGGCATCGGGCCGCTGTCGAACATCGGCGGGGTCAACTCCTACACCGACTACGGATTGACGTCGGCGCCGTACGGCATTCTGCGTGGCAGCAACTTCGGCAATTCCACGCGCTATCAGATCCTCGACAACCAGACGGACCTGCGCTTCTCCGCGAACACCGGTCCGTTCAAGCACGACGTGGTAACGGGGTTCGAGCTCTATCGCGAGACCTACGGCGGGAATCCGCGCGAGGCCTACGTGCCGGCGGGCGACATGTTCTTCAACATGGCGAACCCGTCCAACGCGTTTGCCGGCAAGTGGTCGATGGAGGGCACCAACCAGTCCAGTTCGACGGTCAACGATGCGGCCATCTTCGCGAGCGACACGATCACGCTGTCGCCGCACTGGCAGGTGCTGGCCTCGCTGCGCTATGACCGTTGGCGCGCGGAGACGAACTCGCCGACCGGCGCCACGCTCACGTCGAGCACCGACGGGGCGTGGAGCGGGCGCGCGGGTCTCGTCTACAAACCGGTGGAGCCGGGCAGCATCTACGTGTCGTACAGCCGCGCGACGCAGCCGACCGCCATCGGCGCGAGCACGAACAATCTGATCTACGGCACGGCCTCGACCGCCAAGTACGATCCGGCCACCTCGCAGACGTACGAAATGGGCACCAAGTGGGATCTGGCCGGTGGGGCGCTCGGCTTCACGGCGGCGGTCTTCCGCACGGAACTGAGCAATTCGTGGCAATACACGAGCGACGACACGTCGCCGGTGCGCGCGCTGCCCGCCAAGCGCGTCGATGGTGTTGAACTCGGGCTGCAAGGCAACATCACGGACAAGTGGTCGATCTTCGCGGGGGTCTCGCGCATGAAGAGCCGCATCACCAAGGGCGCGAACGAGGGGGCGGAAGCCGCCAACGTGCCGGACTGGAGCGGATCGATCTGGACGTCGTACAAGGTCACACCGGACCTCGCATTGAGCTACGGTGTGCAATACGTGGGGCATCGTCGTTACACGGACAACCGCTACGTGGGCGGTCTGAACAACAACAGCAGCAACGCGTCGGGTCCGTCGGGCGTTAATCCGATCTACACGCAGGACAACGAGAAAGCGCCGAGCTACTGGGTGCATAACATCGCCGCCCGTTATCGGGTGAACCGCCACGTGCACGTCAACCTGAACCTGAACAACGTGTTCAACAAGTTCTACTACGCACAGATCGGCGCGTCGCTCGACGGCTTCCAGTTGTACGGCGTGCCGGGTGCCGGGCGCACGGTCACGGTCAGCGCCGATATCGCGTTCTAAGCGCATGTCGAGGGCACATTGAGCCTCGGGGAGGCAGCATCATGATGATCGAGATACCCGCCGTATTCAGCCGCGACGAAGCGCGTGCGTTGTGCGAGCAATTGCAGACGCAGACGTGGATCGACGGCAAGGCGACGGCGGGCATGCAGTCGGCGCAGGCCAAGGAGAACCGGCAACTCGCCGAAGACGATCCCTGGGGGCAGCGTCTGGGCGGCGAGATCCTGCGACGTTTGTCGCAGGACGCCGTGTTCATGTCGGCGGCGTTGCCCCGCCGGATTTATCCGCCGCTGTTCAATCGCTACGAAGGCGGCGAGGCGTTCGGCTATCACGTGGACAACGCAGTGCGGGGCATCAAGGGTGTGCGCGAGCGGGTGCGCACGGACTTGTCGGCCACCCTGTTCCTGGCCGAGCCCGACAGCTATGACGGCGGCGAACTGGTGGTGCGCGACAGCTTCGGCGAGCGCGCCGTCAAACTGCCCGCCGGTCACATGGTGCTGTATCCCGGCACGAGCGTGCATAAGGTCAATCCGGTGACGCGGGGCGTACGTCTCGCGTCGTTCTTCTGGATCGAGAGCCTGATTCGCGACGATGCCCAGCGCAGCGTGCTGTTCGACATGGACGTGGCGATTCAGCGTCTCACACAGCAGGGCGCCGACAATGCCTCGCTGGTGCAGTTGACGGGGAGTTATCACAACCTGTTGCGTATGTGGGCGGATGTGTAGGGAATAAGGTCGCCTGGCATCCCTGCGCGCCGGGTGGCGCACGATCGTGCGTCGCCCGGTGTAAAGTAGCGGCCATGGATGCCGTATTTCAGCCCCTTCAGCCTTTCCAGCCGTTCCGCAATGCTCCTTTGTACTGGCGCTCGTCGCTCGTGCCCGGGGGCGATATGCTCACGGCCGAGTACAACGACCATACGTTCGCGCCGCACTGGCACGACGCGTACACGTTTGCGTGCATCGTGGCCGGGGCGGAGCGCTATGCCTATCGTGGCGGCGAGCACGTGGCGGACGCCGGCTCGGTCGCGATCATTCATCCCGGTGAAGTCCATACGGGGGCGCGCGAGACCGACTTCGGCTGGCGCTACCGCGTGTTCTATCTGCCCGTGGGCTTCGTGCAGGGGGTGCAGCGGCAAATCGCCAATCCGCTGGCCAATCCGCTGGCGGGAATGTCCGATTCCGTCGCCGACGACGCCCCTCTGCCATGGTTCGGTGAAAACGTCATCTACGACGCGCAAGCCATGCACCGTCTGCTCGAGGCGCATCGACTGCTTCAGGTGGGCGCGGACCCGCTGCTCGCGGAAAGCGTGCTGATCGAGGCGGTATCGATGATGCTGGTCCGGCATGCGCAGGCAGGCATGCCCGCATTGGCGACGCATCGCGATGCCGTACGCGTCGAGACGATGAAGGCGCGACTGTCCGCCGATCTGACCGAACCGCTGTCGCTCACGGCATTGGCCGAAGCGGTCGATCTCTCTGCGTTCCACGCTGCCCGTTTGTTTTCCCGGGAGACAGGACTGGCGCCGCATGCGTGGCGCAATCAGTTGCGTCTGGTGCGGGCGTTGCCGGCGTTGCGCGCCGGGGCGTCGGCAACCGATGTGGCGCTGGCGCAAGGCTTCAACGATCTCTCGCACTTCACTCGGCACTTCCGGCGCGCGTTCGGCGTGTCGCCGGGGAAGTGGCGCGTCGGGCCGGGTGCCTGACGTCCACGTTGGCGGGCGCTTTGCCTTTCTCCTCGACTTTCTCCTCGACTTTCTCCTCGACTTTCGTCTCTACTTTCGCCTCGACGTTTGCCGCGAGGTCCGCGCTTGCCGCCGCATGCAGCCACGCCAGGAAATCCCGCAACGGCTTCGACTTGTCGGCGTCGCGCGGCACGAGCGTGACGTAGGTCGCGCCGTCCACCTGAATTTCCGGGAAGGGCAGGGTCAGACGTCCGGCGGCGAGTTCCCGATTCAGTGTCGGCATGCTGCCGATTCCCAGCCCCAATCCATCGACGACCGCTTGCAAGCTCACGTGATAGTGGTCGAAGCGATGGAATCGCACAGGCCGCAACGCGGGCACACCGGCCGCGCTCAACCAGTCCTCCCACGCGCCAACGCGCGTTTGAGTGGCGACGAAGGTGTGTTTCGCGAGGTCTTTCAATCGCCGCACCGGCAGCGCTTCCAGCAAAGGCGGCGCAGCGACCACCGTGGCGCGCTCCGTGAACAGCACCGTCTTCTCGTACGCCTGCCATTCGGGGCGCGACGCCGGATCGCGGCGGATGGCAACGTCGAAGCCGGCACGAAATGCGGTATCGCCGCTGCTCGATGTCGTGACAACGACCTGCACATCGGGATGCGCGGCATGAAACTCGGGCAGTCGGGCGATCAGCCAGTGCATGGCGAGCGTGGTCTGGGCGTTGACGCGCACCACGCGCGTCTGCGGTGCTTTGCCGAAGCGCAGCGCGGCGTCACCGATGAGGTCGAACGCTGCGCTGATCTCGGCGGCAAACGCGCGGGCGTGGTCGGTGGCCACATTGCGCTGGCCCTGGCGGACGAATAACGTCTGCCCGAGCCAGTCCTCCAGCAACGCAATCTGACGGCTCACCGCCCCATGCGTGATCGACAGTTCCTGCGCAGCGGCGCTCAGGCTTTCGGCGCGGGCCGCCGTCTCGAAAACCCGCAAAGCATGCAACGGGGGAAGTTGACGCGCCATGCTCAATCCTTGAATGGCGATGTGAGGGTCGAATCGTGACTTTTTATCACAGAAGCGCGTTTATTTTGTCGATGGCGTGAGTGATCGTCATGCTTTATCGTCACGGCTAAGATTCATGCGTCCCGCGGCAAGCCCGGGCGGTGTGAGAGCGCGGCGAACGATGAGGGCAGGATGCTGGCGGAATTTTTTGCAGGACATATGTGGGGCATGGCGATGATCGCCATCGTGGGGACGACGGCGGGGGCGGTGAGCGGCGTCGTCGGCACGGGCTCGTCGATGATGCTGTTGCCGGTGCTGGTCTACACGTACGGCCCGAAGCAGGCAGTGCCGATCATGGCGGTCGCGGCGGTCTTGGGCAACCTCTCGAAGGTGGTGGCGTGGTGGCGTGAGATCGACTGGCGTGCGGTGTTCGCTTACTCGGTGCCGGGGGCGCCTGCCGCGGCACTCGGTGCGAAAACGTTATGGACTCTGCCGTCGAGCGTGGTGGATATCGCGCTGGGACTGTTCTTCATTGCGATGGTGCCGGCGCGGCACTACCTTCGGCGCCGTCAGTGGCGATTGTCGCTCTGGCAACTGACGGTTGTGGGCGCGGTCGTGGGGTTCCTGACCGGTATCGTGCTCTCGACCGGGCCGCTCAGCGTGCCGGCGTTTGCCGCATACGGGTTGTCGGGCGGGGCGTTTCTCGGTGCGGAATCGGCCAGTTCGGTCTTCATCTACGTGGCGAAAGTGCTGATGTTCTCCGGGCTGGGCGCGTTGCCGCCGGAAGTGTGGGCGAGCGGCCTGATCGTCGGCATGACGCTGATGTTGGGCACGACGCTGGGCAAGCGCTTCGTGCTGGGCATGCGCCCGGCGGTGTTTCAACGATTGCTCGATACGATGCTGATCGTTTCGGGGGGCGTGATGCTCAGTGCCGCGTGGCGGTGACATCGAGCGGATGGCATCGGAGATGGCAGCGCACGCGAGCGACCTAATCACGTACTAGGCGCGCGCGATGCGGGCACAAACGCCGTTCACCACGAACCCGAGGGCCATTGCCACGCCGCCGACGATAAACAGCAGCGAGTAATTGCCGGACGTCGCCGCGAACAGGAAAGACAACCCATAGGCGGCGCCGGCCTGCAAGGTGGCGAAACTCGTCGTTGCCGTGCTCCACGCGCCTTTTTGGGCCGCGGGGTGATGCGCGAGGAGTTCGTTCACGCGTCCGAGTACCAGCGGGACGATGCCCGGCGTGAAAGCCCCCATCACCATACTGGAGACGATCAGGGCGGGCAGGCCGAGGCCAAGCACCGGCAGCACGACAGCGCACATTTGCGCCACATACGCGACGCGCAACGCCCGCGCAAAGCCGATCCGGTCGGCAAGGTGCCCCACGAACACCGGGCCGACGATGGCCCCCAGCCCGTACAGGACCCAATAGTTCGCACCGGCGTCAAGCCCTTTGCCGAGGCCCCGGGCGACGTAGTCCACGAGGAAGATCATGTGCGGCACCAGCGCGACGGCGTTCAGCGCGTATTCGACATACAGCGAGCGCAGCGCGAGCGGGGTCGTCGTGCGGGGCTTCGAATGTGGCGTGCCCGATGCCGCCGATGCCGCCGATCCAGTCGCTGCGCCGTCAGGCCAGCCGCGCCACGCCACCGCCGTGAGCAGCAGCGACAGCACGCCCAGTCCGATCCAGGCCTGCGGGAGCCCTTGCCGTAACAGCAGCGGCACGAGCGTGCCGGACGCGGCAATCCCCAAACCCAGCCCGGCGAATATCGCACCGCTGACAACGCCGCGTCGCGACGGCGCGACGTGCGCCAGCACCGAGGGTGCTGCAACGACCATCAGCACACCGCCCGCGAACCCCGACGCGAAGCGCCACGCGAAGAACCACAGGAAAGACAGCGGCCACGAACACGCGAAAAACGCGATGGCGGCGAGGCACATCATGGTACGCAGTAAGACGACATTCGGTGCATGGCGCGCCAGCACGCGCGCGCCCAGCGCGCCCGCAAGATAACCGCCGAGATTGGCAGCACCGAGATACGCCGCCGTCGCCGGCGCGAACCAGTGTGCGCCGATGATGGCGGGCAGCAGCGCGGTGTAGGCGAAGCGGGCAAAGCCGATACCGATGAGACTCGCGCAAGCCGCCGACAGGGTGGCGCGCCAGGCGTTGAAGGGGGCGGTCGGGGGGCCGCCCAGCACTGCATGGGACATGTTGACTCCGGGGAGCGCTGCGACGCCTCCCGGCTCTGGCCGGTACGGCGCGCACAAGCGATGGCGCCAGTGTAGGTTGCTGCGATGCGTCAGAAAAAGGTCGTTCGCCGGAAGTCATTCTTCCGTGCGGCGTACGAATGGCGACGGTCGTCCGCCGTCCCGACGCACCCCGATTCCCTCACGCCTTGCCCGACGCGAGCTTGTGCACGTGCGAGAAATGTCTGCGCAGACGTGGCACCGCGAAGTCCACGAACGCGCGCACCTTGGGTATCGCCAGTCGTCCCTGCGGCGTGATGATGTGCACCGGCATGGGCGGATGCTCGTAATTCTGCAAGACGATCTCCAGCGTGCCGCGCTCCAGCTCGCCGACGATGTGATACGTCAGCATGCGCGCCACACCGTGACCGGCGACAACGGACGCAATCGCGGCGCGAATCGAATTCACGATCAGACGCGGCGTGAACTGAACGATCTGCGGCACCGTGCTGCGACCGGTGGGCGGAAAACGCCACGAATCGATGCCGAAATACGTCATGGAGACGATGCGATGCTTCGCCAGATCGGCGGGCGTCTCGATGGGGGCGTGCGTTGCCAGATACGCGGGGGAGGCTGCGACGATGCGGCGCACTTCGCCGACCTGAGTGGCGACGAGCGACGAATCCGGCAGATGCGCCACGCGCACCGCGACATCCACACCCTCGTCGATCAGGTTCACGGGCAGATCGCTCAGTTGCAGCCGCACGATCACATCCGGGTAGCGCTCGATGAAGGCGTCGGCAATCTCGCGCATGAAGGTGTCGCCGGCCGCGAACGGCACGGATACGGTCAATTGACCGCGCGGCGCAGACCGTTCCCCGGCGGCGATCACGTCGGCTTCGTCGAGGTCGAGCAGGATGCGCCGGCACGCGGCGGCGTAGCGTTCACCCGCGGCGCTGAGCTTGAGCGTGCGCGTGGTGCGATGGAGCAGGGCCGTGCCGGTGTGCGTTTCCAGGTAGGCGATGGCGCGACTGACGGCGGCGGCCGAGCGTCCGAGACGCCGGGCGGCGCCGGCAAGACTGCCTTCGTCGACGGTGGCGACGAAGACCTTCATGGCGTCGATTCGGTCCATGAGCGAGCAAGAGTGAGGCGTTAGCGAAGACGTCGGGGATGGTCGGCGGGCCGTCGCGCGTTCGCGGGCGTGGCCGAGGAACAAGCGTACCCTTAAATCTGCCGTTAAGGCGACAATGGCGTGCGGATTTCCCGCCGGAGCCAGACACCATGCTGACGGTCCATCACCTGAACAACTCCCGCTCGCAGCGCGTGCTGTGGATGCTCGAAGAGCTTGGGGTGCCGTACGATTTGCAACGTTACGAGCGCGATCCGAAAACGATGCTCGCGCCGCCGGCCTTGCGCCGGGTGCATCCGCTGGGCAAGTCGCCGATCGTCACCGATGGCGATCTGACGTTGGCGGAGTCCGGCGCCATCATCGAGTACCTCGTGGACCGCTACGGTCAGGGTCGCTTCGCGCCACCCCGCCATACACCCGATACTCCCTATACGCCCGAACGGCTTCAATGGACCTACTGGCTGCACTACGCGGAAGGCTCCGCCATGCCGCCGTTGCTGCTCAAACTGGTGGCGCTGCGTATCGCAGGTGCGCCGATGCCGTTCTTCGTGCGACCCATCGCACGCAAGATCAGCGACACCTTGCAGTCGAGCTTCGTCGATCCCCAACTGGCGTTGCATTTTGGGTACGTCAACGATGCGTTGACGAAGACTGGCTGGTTCGTCGGCGACAGCTTCAGCGCAGCCGATATCCAGATGAGCTTCCCGCTGGAGGCCGTGGCGGCGAGGGGCGACGCCAAAGGCCGTTGGCCCGCGATCGTCGACTTTCTCGAGCGCATTCACGCACGCGACGCTTATCAGCGCGCCCTCACGCGCGGCGGACCCTACGAACTGCTAAGCTGATCGCCGGTCTTAGCCACACCTCACGCCACCGAAACGCTATGAAAACATTGATGGCTTCGTTGCTTGCCGCAACTGCCGTAACTGCCGCGGCGAGCACTGTGCTTGTCGCCACGACACCTGCCTATGCTGCCGAGGGCATGGCGCCATTGCCCGGCGCGGCCATTTCGGCGGCGGCGACCGGGGGGCCGGGCGCACCGGAAAGTGCCGGGCCCGCCGTGTCGGCGGCCCAACTGGCCGCGAACAAACAGGCGGTGCTCGCGTTCTACGAGGCCGGCCTCAATCGCAAGGACTTTGCGGCGGCGCGTCAGTACCTCGGTGACAAGTACATCCAGCACAATCCGAACGCCGCTGACGGTATCGAAGGCTTCGGCGAGTACATCGAGTTCCTGCGCAAGCATCAGCCGGACTCGCACAGCGATATCGTGCGTGCTTTCGCCGACGGCGATTTCGTGATCCTGCACGTGCGCAAGGTGCGGCACCCGGGCGATCTGCCCATTGCCATCGTCGACCTGTTCCGGCTCGAAAAGGGCAAGATCGTGGAGCATTGGGACGTCTCTCAGCCGACGCCGGCCAAGACCGTCAGCGGCAACTCCATGTTCTGATGCGTCGAGCGTCGACGCCTGACGTGAAGGCGTGGTCTTCGTGATTCAGCGCGAGGCCTCCCTCGAAACCATCTGCTTGCCGGGGGGGCTTGCCGTTCGCCATTCGACGCGCCCTGAGAGCGCACCGCGCCGACCGTGTGCGGGGTCGCGCGCGATGCCGTGCCCTCAGTGTCGGGCGGCCGACGCCTTACTGGCAAGCAACGAGTGCCTTCACGACCTCGTCAAGCGACGTCGTGCCGCGACGCGGCGTGCCTTCGAACGTCATCCACCCTTCGTTGAAGCCGTCGAGCATTTGCATGCGCGGTGTCGGATATCGCATGCCCTGGGCGAGGAAGCGCGCCTCCCATTCGCCGCGATCGATGACGTGGGGGACGACGGTTCGGCCCAACTCGCGGCCCAGCGTATCGGCCAGCAACGCCGGGGATACCGGCTCGGGGCCACACAACTCGACGACTCGCGTGCCTTGCCACGGCTCGCGCAGCAACTGCGCTGCCGTGGTGCCGACGTCAGCCGTCGCGACCATCGGGATCGCCCGGTCGAGCGGCGACAGATAGCTCTCCAGCACGCCGTCGGTGCGTGCACGGGCGACGTCCCACGCGGCGTTCTCCATGAACCACGCGGCGCGCAAGAACGTCATCGGCAGGTCGAGCGCGCCGAGATGCTGTTCGAGCAGCGAGAGTTGCGACAGCAGGCTCGGCTGCGTGGCCTGCGCGCCGACGGTCGACAGGCAGACCACGCGCGACGGGCGCGCGGTTTGCAGCGCTTTGACGATGCCCGCGATGTTGGCGCGCGACTCGGCGAAGTCGGGCGACGGATCGAAGTGCGGCGGCAGCAGGATAAACACGCCGTGCGCGCCGGTGAAGGCACGGGTAAGGGCCTCGGCGTCGGCCATCTCCGCGACGGCGACATCGCAGCCACGCGCTTGCCATGCCGCTCCCTTGGTGGTGCTTCGCACCACGGCGCGCACGGCATCGCCCCGATGGAGCAGCGTTTGTGCGACGACACCGCCGACTTGTCCGGTAATGCCTGTAATGGCGTACATCTCGAATCCTTGTAGAGGTCGCGGTCCCTACCGCGCTGGTCGCTATTGTCGGCAGCCGAGGAACATTTCGCGATAACATGAATGGCATTTTATTGATGCCGTTTTGGCATTGATTGCCGAGGAGAGGGACATGACTGGATTCGACGAGCGCATGCTCAACGGCATGAGCGTGTTCGTGGCGATCGTGGAGGCGGGCAGTTTTGCGGCGGCCGGCGAGCGTTTGGATATGTCGCAACCGGGCGTGAGCCGTTCGGTGTCGCGACTGGAGGGGCGGCTCGGCATTCGCCTGTTCGACCGCACGACCCGCGTGGTCTCGCTGACGGACGAGGGGCGGCGTTTTTACGCTCAGGTCACGCCGTTGCTGGCAGGATTGGAAGACGCGGCAGCGACCGCGTCGGGTGGGGCGACGGCGGTGCGTGGCCGTCTGCGCGTGAACATCGATCCGTTTTTCTCGCGTCTGATCCTCGGGCCGAGTCTTGAAGCGTTTCTCGCCCAACATCCGGCACTGCACCTCGAACTGATCACGAGGGACAGTCTCGGGGACATGATTGCCGACGGCTTCGATCTCGCGGTACGTTTCGGTGTGCCGCCGGACTCGACGCTCGTCGCGCGCAAGTTGCTCGACACGCCGATTCATACCGTGGCGACGCCGGCCTATCTGCGGCGATGTGGCCGTCCGTTGACGCCGCAGGACTTGTCGTCGGACGCGCATACCTGCATCGAGTTTCGCGATCCGCGCACGGGACGTCCGTTCGCGTGGGAGTTTCACCGCAAGCGCAAACGGCTCGTCGTGCCCACCCACGGCCGCCTCGTCGTCAACGATGCCGGCACGTTGCTCAGCGCCTGTCTCGCAGGCTACGGCGTCGCGCAAGTGATGGGGTTCGGCACCGAGCACTGGCGCGAGAGCGGTCAACTGGTCGATCTCTTCCCGGACTGGCCGGACGAGCGCTTCCCGCTCTACGCCTATCACCCGTCGCGTCACCATCCGCCCGCCAAGACACGGGCGTTTCTCGATCTGGTGACATCGTTGACGTCATCGACCTTATAGACCTTATAGACCTCATAGACCTCACCGGGCGGGCAGGCAGTGTTGCCGTCGGGCGCAGCGCAGGCTGCCCTGCGGCTCACTGGCCCTTTGCCTGCTCGCGAAACGTGCGGAAAGCCGTCCACATTTCCCGCGCGAAAATCTCGGGCGCTTCGAACGCCGCGAAATGACCGCCGGCCTCGACTTCGTTCCAGTGGAAGATCGTGCGCCATGCCTGTTCGGCCCAATGGCGCGGCGGGTTGAACGTCTCCGCCGGAAAGAGGCTCGCGCCCATCGGGATCTCGATGCGCTCACCGCCCGAGCGCCCCGGGGAAAAGAACGTGTGGCTGTGAATCGTCTCCCCGACACCTTCCCAGTAAAGTCGCGAGGCCGACGTTCCGGTGCCTGTGAACCAGTACAGGGAAATGTCGTCGAGCATCTGATCGAGACTCAGGGCGTCCTCCGGTTTGCCCTGATTGTCGGTCCAGTCCCAGAATTTCTCGTACATCCACATCGCGAGCGCCAGCGGCGAGTCGTTGAGCGCATAGCCGATCGTCTGCGGACGTGTGTTCATCTGGTCCGCGTACCCGGTGCCCTTGTTGACGAAATATTCGATACCCGCCAGCGCGCGGGCTTCCGCCGGCGTGGGATTCGCAGGGAGTTCCGCGGGCACGACCATCGGCAGGTTCACATGTGCGGCAAGCAATCCGTCGGGCTTCTGTGCAGCGAGCGCCGTCGTGATGGCCGAGCCTCAGTCGCCGCCTTGGGCAACCCAGCGCCGGTATCCCAGACGCTCGGTCATCAGCACGCGCCATGCCTGTGCAATACGCGCGGGATTCCAGCCGAGATTGCGCGGTTTGTCGGAGAAGCCGTATCCCGGGATCGCGGGCACGACGACGTGAAACGCGTCTTGGGCGCTGCCGCCGAATTTGACCGGATCCGTCAGCCGTTCGATCACGTCGAGGAACTCGACTACCGACCCCGGCCACCCGTGGGTGAGCAGGATCGGCATGGCGTTTTCATGCGGCGAACGGGCATGGATGAAATAGATGCCGACATCGTCGATGCGCGTACGGAATTGAGAGAAGCGGTTGAGCCGGGCTTCGAAGCGTCGCCAGTCATAGCGGTGACGCCAGTGGTCGACCAGTGCCTGCGCGGCGGCGAGCGGCACGCCCTGCGACCAGTCGTCGACCAACTCGCGATCCGGCCAGCGGATGCGATCCAGACGCCCGTGCAGGTCTTCGATCGCGGCCTCGGGAACGTGAACATGAAACGGCGAGACCGCCTCGGTAGCCTCCGGCAATACCAGAGACAGCGCGTGGGGTTGGGGCAATGCAGACATCGAAAAACTCCGGAGATGAAGCCCGGACAAATGGGGGAGCCGGGACTTCGACGGGTGAATGAACGCTAAAATGTAGCGAGTGCTACAATATTAAACATACGAACGCACGCCAATCAAGAATTTTTTAGCGAACGTTACAAATGAGGTATGCTTCGCACATGGCACGCAAACTCGCATTCGATTACGAGCAGGCACTGGACAAGGCGACGACGTTGTTCTGGCAACGGGGTTACGCCGCGACAGGGTTGCGCGATCTCCTGAAAGTCATGGAGATCGGCGAAGGCTCGTTCTACAACACCCTCAAGAGCAAGAAGCACCTCTATCTGACGTGCTTGCAGCGCTATCAGGATCAGGTTGTCGCGGCGCGCATGCACGCACTGCGGTCCGCCCCCGATGCAGCGTCGGGCATTCGTGCATTCTTTGCCGCCGTGCTCGATTGTCTGGACGATCCGCAAGCGCCGAGGCTGTGCATGCTGGCGGCCATGGAAGTCGACGAAGTACTCGCCGAGCCCGAGCTTCGGGCTCGCGCGGAGCAGGGCTTGCGCGAGTTGCGCACGGCGCTGGAGACGCGCCTGAGCGAAGATCGGGCGCGCGGAAAACTTCGCTCGCCGCTCGAAGTGCAGACCATCGCGCAGGTCATCGTGACGTTCCTGCAAGGCCTATGGCGCATGGCCCTCGTGAAGTACGACCGTCCGGCGTTCATTCGTCAGATCGACGGGCTGCTCACGGGGTTGGGGCTCTGAGGCGCATTGCCCCAAGGGGAAACGGCGTTGCCCCAAACCCCGATAGCGAAGCGCCGTCACAAATCCGACACTCGCCCTGAGGTATCCCGCCGGCCATCCGGGCCAGGGAACCCGCAACGTCTCCGCGAGGGAGACGTCACGCGGTGGCCGGTCGCACGCGAGGTGCACGGCGCCCGATATCCGATTCACCATGCGGAGATATAAAAATGCAAACACGTCGGCAATTTCTTGGGGCTGCGGTTGTCGCTGGGGTCATGGGCGCAGCAATGTCCGGATGTTCGACGACGGGTAACACGCCCGCGACGCCCGAAGCGAACAACGCTCGCAAGCAATCCATCGACGCTGCGGCAGACGGCACATTGTCGCGTCTTTTCTCGACCGTTCCCGGCTCGCGTGAACTGGTCGGCAAGGCGCGCGGCGTGCTCGTCTTTTCCTCGGTCATTCAGGCGGGCGTCATCGTGGGCGGTCAGCACGGCGACGGCGCCTTGCGTGTCGGCGGCAAGACGACCGGCTACTACAGCCTGTCTTCCGGGTCGATCGGTGCGCAACTCGGCATGCAGTCGAAGTCGATCGTGTACCTCTTCATGACGCAGGAGGCGCTCGACAAATTCCGCAACTCCAGCGGGTGGTCAGCCGGCGCCGATGCATCGGTCGCGCTCGTGAAGATCGGGGCGAACGGTCAGGTCGACACAACGGCGTCTACTCATCCGGTCGAAGTGTTCGTCATGACGAACAGTGGCCTCATGGGGGATCTCTCGCTGTCCGGCACCAAGATCACGAAGCTCGAGATCTGAGCGCGCACGGCCCCCTCGGACGGGCAAAAAGGGGCGATTGAGGCCTATGGGGGCGACAGAGGCAATAGGGGCAATAGGGGGCGACGGGAGCGATCGGCGCGATCCGATGGGCTTACGGACGCCCCCAATGTGCCTCAATGTGTCAGCGTGCCTCGATGGCGCTCGACGCCCCGTCCGAACAGACCTGCACGATCTGCTCGCGCAGCCAGCGATGCGCGGGATCGACATCGCGGCGCGTATGCCACACGGCTTGAAACGGGAACGGCGGAATCGCGAACGGCGCGGCGAAGCGCCGCAATTTCCGGTCGTGGCGAAGGTGAGCCACGGCGCGCTGTGCAACCGTCAGCACGAGGTCGGTCCCGACGATCAACGCTGGGGCGACACTCCAGTGCGGTAGCGTGACAGCAATGCGTCGCGCGTGTCCCGACGCCGCGAGCGCCTGATCGATCTCGTTATCCACGCCCGGACGCATGGCGACCAGCACGTGCGGCCGCGCCATCCATTGCGCCATCGTCAGATGGCCGCGCGCCGGCAACGTCGCACGATCCGCCAGACAGACGAACGACTCTTCGAACAGCGTCAACGTCTCCAACTCGCCCGGACAGTCGTGGAACACGCCCAGCGCCAGGTCGATTTCGCCATCGAGCAACTGCGTGAGCATCGCTTCGCGGCTTGCCTGGGTGGCCGCGATATCGATGCCCGGCGCCTGCTCGCGAAGCCGTCGCGTGAGCGCCGGCAGCGCCACACGCGAGCCATAATCGGATAACGCAATGCGAAAGGTTCGCCGCGCCCGACGCGGATCGAACGCCGGCGCATGCCACAACCCTTGCAACCGATCAAGCGCCTCTTCGAGCGGGCGCTGGAGTTCGAGCGCACGCGCCGTAAGCGCGAGACCGCCGTCGCGACGCACGAGCAACGGGTCGTCGAAGATGCCGCGCAACTGCGCGAGCGCATGGCTTACGGCAGGTTGACTTCGATGCAGTCGCAACGCTGCGCGCGATACGTGACGCTCGGCCAGCAGGGCGTGCAGCGTCAGCAGCAGATTGAGGTCGATTCGACGCAAATCATCCATATGACGAATAGTTTGTGTGACGATTTCTAATTTCCATTATTGAAATGGATGAATCATGCTCAAGGCAAGCCTTATTCACGATTAGCGAGGTCTCCTCATGAATGCATCCCTGACCCCTCAACTGTCCGCAACGGTCCTGCTGCCGTTGGGCGTGGCCCTGTTCGCCGGTGCGGTCGTGCCGTTTCAGGCCGGCAGCAATGCCGCCCTCGGACGCACACTGGGGCATCCCCTATGGGCCACGGTCGCGTCGCTGCTGGTCAGTCTGCTCGTGGTGCTGCCGGTGCTGATCGGCATGCGCGCCGGGTTGCCGAATGTCGCCGCTGCCGCGCGCGGTCCGTGGTGGCTGTGGATCGGCGGCGTTGCGGGCGTGGCCTACATCACGGCAGCCCTGGTGCTGACGCCGCGTCTGGGCGCGGCCAACTTCATCGTTTGCGTGGTGGCCGGACAGGTCGTCGCCTCGTTGCTCATCGATCATTTCGGACTGATGGGACTCGCCGTCAAGCCGGTCAATCTCGTGCGCGTAGCCGGTGTCGTGCTCATCATCGCGGGCATGGTCGTGGTGCAATGGGGTACGCGCGCGCCCACGGTCAACGCCGCTGCGGCGAGTGCCGCCGGTTCATGAAGGTCGTGAGCGTCATGGATGTCATGAATCTCATGAAAGTCGCGATGCGGAGGGCGCCGTCGCGCGTCATTGGCGTCACGCTGTCGGCATTGCGTTCAACGTCGATGTCATCGGATCCCTGATATATGTAATTTCCATTGCGCCGGCGCGCTTGCGGGGCAAGTGGCTACCCGTGGAAAGCCTTATGTGACGGGCATTTCGGGGATGTTCTGCGATTTTCTCGAGGGGGCACTCAAGTTTCCTCAAAAGCACTCGTTAAGTCTCGTCAGAGGGACAGAGAGAGACAGCGACGCACACAGCGACTGCCGCGCATGCCGGCGGCGGATCGACACTGCGGCCGCGAGACGACGCAAACCTATCGCAACCATTGACTAAAGCGCGCAAAGCAATGTTCAAGAACCTGAGTATCAGCAAACGGCTCGCCGCCGCCTTCACCGTCAACGTATTGATGCTGTTGGTCGTGGCGGTCGTCGCCGTCACGAAAATGGTGACGATGGATAAAAACACGCAACTCATCGTCTCCGATCTGAACAACAAGATTCTCGAGTTCCACAACCTGAAGGATCGCGCGTCTCAAGTCGCGGTGCTCATGCGCGACATCGCCATGTTGGAGGATGCTTCGCAACTCGATGCACGACTGGGCAAGATCGATGAACTGCATCGCGCGAACCTCAAGAGCCTCGAAGGCATGGCGACGATGTTCTACACCGAAAAGGGCAAGGCGCTCTACGGCACGTTGACGGGGGCGGCCGCGGCGTACGGCAAGGAGATCGAACGGTTCCGAACGCTGGTGCACAACGGTGATTTCGCTGCGGTGAGGAGCGAGTTGATGGGGCCGATACAGAAGGTGCAAATGACGTTTTTCTCACCGCTGGACGACCTGATGAACGTGGGCAAGGCCGTGAGCGCCAAAGAGGCCGCCGATGCCAACGACGCTTATCTGTCCGCCCGTTTGTGGCTGCTCGCCACGCTGTTGGCATCCGTTGCGGCGTCGGTCGTGTGCGGCGTGGCGATTGCGCGCTCGGTCACACGCCCCGTACGGTCCACGGTCGCGGGGGCGAGTGCGCTGGCCAACGGCGATTTGACGCACCGCGTGCAGGTCGATTCGACCGATGAAATCGGTCAGATGGCGAAGGCACTCGACACCGCTATCGAACAGTTGGGGTACCTCGTGCGCAACATTCAAGGCGCGTCCGGCGCGATCGATACCGCCGCACGCGAAATCGCTCAGGGCAATACGGATCTGTCGCAGCGCACCGAGGAGCAGGCCGCGTCGCTCGAAGAGACGGCCGCTTCGATGGAAGAACTGACCTCGACCGTACGTCAGAACGTCGAGCATGCGTTGGAAGCGAAGCGTCTGTCGCAAGAGGCGTCGGGCGTGGCCGACGCCGGCGCGCAAAGCGTGCGCGCCGTGGTCGAGACGATGCAGGCGATGGCCAGTGCCTCGGCTCGCATGAGCGAGATGATCGCGGCCATCGAGGGTATCGCGTTCCAGACCAACATTCTCGCGCTCAATGCCGCAGTGGAGGCCGCGCGCGCGGGTGAACAGGGGCGGGGTTTCGCCGTTGTCGCCGGTGAAGTCCGCACGCTTGCCCAGCGCTCGGCAGGCACTGCGAAGGAGATTCGCGAACTGATCGCAACATCCGTGCGCCAGGTGCAGGACGGCTCGTCGCGCGTGGAGGTCGCGGGACGCACGATGGATCAGATCGTCTTGTCGGTACGCCGCGTGAGCGAACTGATTACGGAAATCGCCGCCGCCAGCGACGAACAGGCGCGCGGCATCGAGCAAGTCAATCAGGCTGTCGCGCAGATGGATCAGGTCACGCAGCAAAACGCTGCACTGGTGGAGGAGGCGGCAGCAGCGGCGGAGCATCTGCGTCAGCAGGCAGGCGAGCTGGTGAGCGAAGCAGGCAAGTTCCGTGTGAGCCACGCCGACCGGGAGCGCCGTCCGAACGTGAGCATCGTGCCGCTGTCCGCGACGCTCACAACGTCAGGCGACGCACATTTGCGCGTTGTCGCCTGACGTCGCGCCGTCCGTCAGCGCGGTCGGCTTGGGGCATCGGTGCCCTCAGGCGGTACCGACGGCACTGACGGCATTCGCTGCGTCGGCCGGGGCGGCCACCTGCACCCCGAACTCGGCGTCGATGGCGGCGACCGCGTCCACCAACTGCTGCGCCAGCGCCGGCGATGCGCTGGTCATCGGCGCGCGCAGCACATCGTCCAGCAAGCCTTCGCGCGCAAGCCATGCCTTGACCGGGCCGGGATTCGCTTGCGCAAACAACAGCTTCACCACGGGCATGACCGCGTGAAAGCGCACCCGCGCCGCCGCCAGTTGCTGTGACTGCACGGCGCGATACAGCGCGGCGAAATGTGCCGGACGGCAGTGCGACGACGCGATGATCGCGCCATGTCCGCCCATCGCGAGCGTTGACAGCAACTGATGATCTTCCCCCGCGAGCACGGACAGACGGCCGTCTGCGATGAGCGCTTGCGTGGTGTGGGCATTGCCGCCGCAATCCTTGATGGCGCGAATATTGCCGTGACCCGCCAGCGTCAGGAGCGTATCGAGCGTGAGCGTTGCGCCGGTGCGATACGGAATGTCGTAGAGCACGAGCGGCGCGTCAGAACGATCCGCGAGCGTGCGGAACCAGTCGACGAGCCCCGCCTGCGACGGCCGGATGTAATACGGTGCGGGCGTGAGCACCCCGGCGAGCGGCAGCGCGTTGAATGCGTCCAGGCGGGCGAGCGTATGGCCGAGATGGTTGCCCGCCAACCCGGCGATCACCGGCGTGCCGTCGGCTTCGCCCAGCACGGTCTCGAGCACGGCGAGTTGTTCGGCGTCGTCCAGCGCAGCCGCCTCGCCGGTCGTGCCGCAGATCACGAACCCGGCAATGCCGGAACGACGGTAATGCGCGACGAGCCGCCGCAGCGCGGCGTGATCGACCGGGGTGTTCGCGCCGTCACGGACGAAGGGCGTGACCAGCGGCAACCAGATGCCGCGAAACCCGGCGTGGGCCGATGTCGCCGACGAAACCGTCGAAAGGGGGGAAGTTGTCTGAGGTTGCGCGTCTTGCATGGTGTCTCCCTGAACGTACGAATGCGATGAACGAGTGATGACCTGTGCGGAAACCGTTCAGCAGGGCGACGCGGACATCGAGACGCGTAGAAGACTTCGGGGCAGGCCGGGTAATGCAGGCGGGCGCGAGGCGCGGGGCGGGACTGCCGGGTCCACGTGGCTATTCCGTCGCTCAACTGACGGAACAGCACGCTCCGGTCAGTTGAGCGACTGTTTTTTGCTTTTGACGAACGCACCCACCTGTCCCGTGAGGACAGCACCCAAAGCGGGCGAGTGGAGGTGGCGGATATTCGTCATGCGCAGACTCTATACGCTATGCGCGTGTGACGTCAAGCGCGTCGAAGCAAAGTCGACGGAAAACGCAACGTCCCCGCCGGCAGGACGAACTTGCCAGACATGGAAAAAATTCCTCACCGGCCGTCCGCGCGACCGAGCGCCGCAGGCGGCGCAGCGTGGTGCGCGGCGATGGCATACGACTTGCAGGCTTACTGTCTGGTGCCGACGCGGCTGGACGGAGGCCGTTGCTTCCGGGCCGGCGACGCCGTTGAACAGGAGAATCATCATGCAACGACGAAACTCAATGTCCGCCACGCGCGACAGCGAACGGCAGATGCAAGGTGGTGGGCAGCGTGGCCAATACCGTCGCGATGACGACGACGAGGCGATGCAGCGGGACTTCTCCGGCTATGACCAGGAGGACGAGTATGGCATGTCGCCGTCGCGCGAGCGTGGCGAGTGGCAGGCCGACTGGAGCGAAGCGGGGCGCGCGCGCGAATCCCGGGACGCACGCTACGGCAATGCGCGGCAGGGCGAGTGGCACGGCGAGTGGCGGGGCGATTCGCGCAACGCCTACGGCCAGTCGCAGGGCGGTAGGCAAAACTGCGACATGTATGGATCGCGTAGCGGCTACGGCAGGCGCTATGGCCGTGACGACGAGGGCGGCTTCCTCGGGGGCGGCAGCGGTGATTACCGTGGGGACGACCGCGGCGATTTCGGTCCGGTTTATGGTCGCCACAACGACCGAGACTACGGCCGAGACTACGGTGGAGACTACGGTGGAGACTACGGCCGCGACTATGGTCATGACCATGGCGGCGACTACGGTCGTCAGGACGCTCGCGATGACGATCGCAACGATGGTCGCCCGGCGATGTATGGATCGACCGGTGGCGCTCGGCAGCAACGCTACGGCGGCGGTTTCTCACCGGAGCAAGGACGTTGGCAGGGGCGTCAGGACGCCGGCCAGCGGGGGCAGGCGTACGGCTACGCAGGCGGCCAATCGACGGACATGCGTCACCGGCAAGGGCCGAAGGGCTATAGCCGCACCGACGAGCGCATTCGTGAGGATGTTTGCGAGCGCCTGTGTATGGCGCATCAGCTCGAAGTGCAGGACGTCACCGTGCAGGTGAAGGACGGTCGTGTCGAGTTGCAAGGCCATGTGCCTGAGCGTTGGATGAAGCATGTGATCGAAGACGTCGCGGAACAATGCTTCGGTGTCCAGGACGTTGAGAACCGCATCCGCACGCAGTCGTCGTTCGGACAGGGCGATGCTCAGCGCGGCGGCGCAGGGGCGGGCGCATCGGCCACCCAGCGTTCTTCGGGGCAGAGCGGCACGGTAGGCACGCCGGGTTCCGGCACCGCCGCCAGTACGGCCTCCGGTACGGCCTCCGGTACGGCCTCCGGTACGGCAGGTTCGAGCGGATCGTCGTCGGGGGCGTCCGGCTCGACGACCGAATCGGGCAAGCACCACTAAGCCCGGCATGCTGCCGCGGTCGCAACGCAAGACACACAGAGGGGGCGCGACCGCGTCAGCCGCATCGGCAATGTGGACTGGATTGACTGGATTGACTGGATCAGGGCGCTGCGCGCGTCGACAGACGGTTGTAAAGCGTCTTCAGGCTCACGCCGAGCGCGCGTGCGGTGCGAGGCTTGTCGTTTTCGTGGTGGACCAGCGACGCAGTAATGAAGCGATATTGCGCGTCGGCCAGCGTCATGGTGCGAGGCAGTTCCAGCGTACCGTCATGAACGACGGGATCGGGCGGCGGGACGGCATCGATGGCAATCCGGATCACGTCGTCGGCGAGGATGAAGGCTCGCTCGACGACGTGGTGCAACTCACGAACGTTGCCGGGCCAGGCGTAATCGCTCAACGCGCGCAGCGACGTGGCCGACAGCCGCTTCGGCTGAGCCTGCGCGCGCGCCCGGGCGTTGAGCATGTTGACATGCGCGGTCGCGAGCGCTGTCACGTCGCCATCGCGATGCCGCAGCGCCGGCACTTGCACGACGAAGGCAGCGAGCCGGTAGAGCAGGTCGTCGCGCAACGCCCCGCTGCGCAGCGCGTGTGAGACGTCGTGACGCGTCGCGGCGATCACGCGCACATCCACCGGCACCGGCTGGCTGCCGCCGACGCGACACACGCTCCCCGCTTCGAGCGCGCGCAGCAGCTTGACCTGCATCGGCGGCGGCATGTCGCCGATTTCGTCGAGAAACAGGGTGCCGCCATGCGCCGTCTCGAAATACCCGCGCCGCCGGTCGATCGCGCCGGTAAAGCTACCGCGCTCGTGACCGAACCATTGCGATTCGGCAAGATCGACCGGCATCGCCCCGCAGGGCACCACCACGAAAGGCCCGTCGCGCCGCTCGCTCCCGGCGTGCAGCGCACGTGCAACAAGCTCTTTGCCGCTTCCGCTTTCACCGAGAATCAATACGCTCAGCGACGTGCGCGCAACGCGATCGATTTGCGCGCGCAAGGCGCGAATCGCGGCGGAGTGACCGAGCAAAGCAGCAGAGTCGGGCGCAGGTGTCATGCCGGTGTGACGCGAAGCGCACCACGAATATCCCGTGCGCTCGCCAATTCGACATTGAAATTCTGTAACCGATGACGGCATCGCATAGGAAGTTTCGATGACAGCGTGCCGAACGGCATCGCAAATCGCGTAGTCGAACAGGCATCTGCCGTTGTCCGGAGGGTTCATGTCCATCGAGTCAGACGGGTTGCACGACATCGGTTTCGCCGCCGACCGGTCGCCCATTCTGCTGGTCGGCGCGGACAAGGTCACGCGCGACGCATTGTCTGCGTTATGTCAGGCATTGTGCCCGCCGACGCTCCCGCCGCCTGCCTGGGCGAGCACGCTTGCCGAGGCCGACGCGCGTCTGTCGCAAGCGCCTCCGTCGCTCGTCATGACCGATGTGGAGATGCCGGACGGCAGCGGCTTCGACGTGCTGGACGGTTGGGCGCGTCGCCGTGATCTCGATGTGGTGATGTGTACGGCGCGCCCCGGCTGGGAGAGTGCGGTGCAGGCATTGCGCCGTGGCGCGAGCGACTATCTCGTGCTGCCCGGCGATCGTGAGCGCGCAGGGGAATGGATCGCCCGCGCCACCGAGGTTGCCGTCGCGAGTGACTGGCCGTTATTGCGCGCGCCGCTTCATGGTTTCCCCCGTGCGCCGCGAAGTGATGCCGGGGCGTCGACACCCGCCTTGCCACCGTTTTCGGGGCTGCTGGGCCAGTCCGATGCGATGCGGTGCGTGTTCGACGCGCTCGCCCGCGTAGGCCCCACGGACGCGGCGGTGTTGCTCACCGGCGAATCCGGGACGGGCAAAGAGTTGGCGGCGCGCGCCGTGCACGATCTGAGCGAGCGGCGTGACGGGCCGTTCCTTGCCGTGAACTGCGGCGCCATCGCGCCGAATCTCGTGGAGAGCGAAGTGTTCGGGCACGACCGGGGCAGCTTCACCGGCGCGGAGCGACGGCATCGCGGGTTCTTCGAGCGGGCGCACGGCGGTACGCTGTTTCTCGACGAGATCGCGGAAATGCCGCTGCCATCGCAAGTCAATCTGTTGCGGGTGCTCGAGACCGGCAAGCTGATGCGTCTGGGCGGCACGCAGGAAATTGCCGTGGATGTGCGCATCGTCGCTGCGACCAATGTTCCGCCCGACGTCGCCATGCGTGCAGGCAAGCTCCGGCCCGATCTCTTTCATCGTCTGAACGTTTTCCCCGTGACGTTGCCGCCGTTGCGCGAACGCGGCGACGACGTGACGTTGCTCGCACAGGCGATTCTCGACGAGGCCAACGCGCTCGACGGCCGGGCGATGCATTTCGCCCCGCACGTCCTGTCCGCGCTGCGTCGCCACGACTGGCCGGGCAACGTGCGCGAGTTGCGCAACTTCGTGCAGCGCATGCGCATTCTGAGCCGCACGACGTGCATCGATTCGCTGCCGCCACCGATCGTCGAAGTGCTTGCACAGTTTCCCGTGCAAGACGACCGCACGTCCATCTCGCTCGATGCGCCGCTGGCCGATCTCGACCGTCAGGTCATCCTCGGCGCGCTCGCCCAATGCGGCGGCGTGAAGGCGCGCGCGGCGCGACAGCTCGGCATCAGCCTGAAGACGCTATACGCACGGCTGGCGCGGATGTCGGGATAACCACGCATCCATCGCAATACCCATTCCGGGAGGGCCATATGCATTCAGGACACATTATCTTGCGCCGTACCTGCGTGCTCGGTGCGGCATTCGCATCGCTGCTGGCGGGACCGTTCGCCTCGTCTGCCATGGGGCAGGAGTTGCCGAAGGGCGTGCCGGCTCAGGGAGGCGGCACCGATCAGGCGGGCATCGGGGCGGGGCAGGACGTCACCCACGCCGCGCCGAAGGTCTCACCGAGGGCCGTGCGCGCCGGGCAGCCGACGGCAGGCACTAGCGCGGATTTCGCGGAGTTCGCCGAGTTCGTCGACAAGGCACATAAGGCCGGCAAGACGGAAGTGCAGGCCAGTCAGTTGGCGGCGCAGCGTTCGCGGCATCCGTCCGTCAAGCGATTCGCCCAGCAGATGGTGACCGATCACAGCAAGGTCAACGAGGCGCTGCGTCAACTCGCGGCGAAGAAGGGCGTGAGTGTGCCGAACGACGCCGCCGTGGACCCCGACATCGAAGCATTGAAGGGGAAGACGGGACGCGAGTTCGACATCGCTTATCTCGATATCGCCGGGCCCGACGCGCATGAAAAGGCCGTCACGCTGTTCCGGACCGAGGCCGAGAAGGGGCAGGATCCCGATCTGCGCGCCTTTGCGCAGAAAACGTTGCCGACGCTCCGCCACCACCTGAGCGAAGCACGGGAAGTGTCCGCCAAGGTCGAAATGGGGAAGTAAGGGCCGGACTTCAGCGAATCAGCGTCAGCCACCCCGACGTCAGCGGGAGGTGAACGGCGAAGCGCAGTGGGGGGCTCAGCCTGCGGCTGCGCGATCCAGCGCCGCGATATCGATCTTGCGCATCGTCATCATCGCCTCCATCGCCCGGCGGGCCTTTGCGACGTCGGGGTCCGCCATGAGGTCGAGCAGTCGCTGCGGCGTGATCTGCCAGGAGACGCCCCAACGATCCTTGCACCAGCCGCATGCGGATTCCGCACCGCCGTTGCCGAGAATCGCATTCCAGTAGCGGTCGGTCTCTTCCTGATCCTGGGTGACGACCATGAAGCTGACGGCTTCGTTGGGCTGAAACTCGGGCCCGCCATTCAGGCCCACGAAAGCCCGGCCCAGCACCGTGAACTCGACCGTCAGTTCATTGCCGGTACCGATACCGGGTATGGGGGAGATGTGACGCGCCTGAACGTAACTGTCGGGAAACGTCGCGGCGTAGAATTCAGCGGCTTCGCGCGCCTGAGCGTTGAACCAAACGCAGGTAACGAGCTTCGTCATGGTTGTCTCCTGTCGTGAATCGCCATCCGCGTGGGAGGCGATGAATCAGCTTACTACACAGGGCCGGCAGGCCCGTCGCGCAGCCGCCACGCGCGCATTTTGGCGGTTGCGTATTTGAATTTCGCAAGTGACAATCGCCAGAACCCGGGAATTGAAAACAACGGGGCGCGAAGGGCGGGTAAAAACGAATAACAATCGGGACAAGATGGCAGCAAGCATCGGGCGGCTTCGCAACGAGTACGATGTGCATGCCAAAAGGTCCGGGCGGAATGCGCCGCCGACGTCGTAACGCCACGCAGGGTCAGGCAGCTCATTTTTTAGGCGGCACGTGTCGGGGGCGGGAAGGCAATCGCAAGGCTTGCGTTGTCGTTGTGATGAAATATTCACATATTGAGATTGCCTGATATCGGCCTCACGCTTCACGGCCGTTCGAAACAAATGGAATTCGTAACAAAAGACGTCCTGGTCAGCTGTATGGAGCTGCTGCTGGACGCAGTGTTTCTCGTCAATCAGACCGGGACTCTCGTGTATGTGAGCCCGGCCTGCGAACATATTCTCGGTTACTCGCCGCAAGAATTGATGGGACGCCCGATGATCGATTACGTGGCCAAAGAGGACCGCGAGCGCACCATCGAAGAGTCCAGACTTGTCATGGCGGGCCGTCCCCGCATCGGCTTCGAGAACCGTTACATCCATAAGGACGGACATTACGTCCACATCATGTGGTCTGCGCGATGGTCCGAAGCGCACGGGCTGCGCATCGGCGTCGCGCGCGACGTCTCCGCCAGAAAGCGCGCCGAAGCGCTTCAGCGCGCCACCTACTCGATCTCCGAAGCGGCACACGACGCCGCCGATATCCGCTCCCTGTGCAAAGCCGTGCACGACACGCTGGGGACGCTGTTCCCCATTGACGCGATCGTGGTGACGACGTGCGACGCGGCACTGCGCGTGTGGGAAAAAGCGTATCAGTACCGCGACAGCGCCGACGTGCCGCTGCTCGACTGGCCGCAGGCCGAACAACTCTCGGTACAGGCCACCAACGCGCAGGAACCGCTCTGGCGACTGGTCGAAAGCGCGTCGGGGAACACCGGTGCCGATGCGCCTGCGGCGATGCGCACCGAGCCGTTATCGCTGGACGATAACGTCGAGGCGGCGAGGCATGCGCTGGCCGTGCTGCCAATGCATACGGCGCGGCGCGCGGTCGGCACGCTGATGATTTACGGCCCGGTCCGGGCATTGCAGGCCGAGGCGGCGCAACGTCTGCTCGCGTTCGTCTGCGACCAGACGGCGTTGGCGATCGAGCGCAAGCAATTGATCGACGATCTCTACAATGCGGCCCGTTTCGACGAGTTGACGGGGCTGCCGAACCGTCGCACGTTCGGGGAATTCGCCGGTGAGGCGGTGCGTCGTGCACAACGCACCAACGGCAAACTGGCGCTGCTCTTCGCGGACATCGACGGTTTCAAGGCGGTGAACGACGGCCTCGGGCATGCCGCCGGCGACTTACTGCTCAAGGAAATCGGCCGACGCATGAAGGCGGGCGTGGCCGATAGCGGCGTTGTGGCGCGTTATTCGGGCGACGAGTTCGTGGCACTCGTGCAGGATGCGGAAGTCGTCGACAGGATCGATTTTGCGGTAACGCGCCTGCGTGCCGAAATCGAGCAGGCCATTTCAGTGAACGACGCCAGCCTGACGGTGCGCGTCAGCGTCGGTGTCGCCGTCTTCCCGGACGATGGCGAGTCGATGACCGAACTCTTCCGGGTGGCTGACCAGCGCATGTACGCCAACAAGGCCGCCCGCAAGTCGGGCGGCGCGAGCTTTCTCGAGCGACTGCTCTGACCCGGGTTTCGCGTCGCGGTCGGGGTAATGGGCATGGTCGCCACGGTTGCCACAATCGCGTTGTTGTGACCGTTTCGACCCCGCTTAGCCCAGCGTCTGCGTCGGCCAGACCATTTCGATTTCGACGGCGATCGAGCGCGCCAGCCCGTCGAGGTCCGGGAACAGCGACGCGTTCGTGACGTTCATCCGGTAGAGCCACTTCATGGCGTCGGCGCGCAGCGCGACCGGCAGCACGATCTTGCGCAGCAACGGCTCGTCGCTCTCGTATCCGTCGAGAATGCGATGCAACGGCCGGTCGATCACGCCGGGCACGACGAATGTGCCGGACTGGGCGATCAGGCGGCCATCCATCTCCTCGGGTTCGCCGAACCAGACCACCTCGTTGTCGTTACCGAGGAAGTACTTCTCCATATTTCCCTTGACGCGTGGATCGATCGTATCGCGGGTCAGCCACGACGCATGGCGAGGGCGCGCGCGGTCGTCGTACAGCGCGGGGGTGTTGAGCGCGAAGATGGCCGAATCGGACGTGGCGCGTTCCAGGGCGAAGAACGCCGCGACAAAGGGCGACTTCGTGAAATCGAGCAAACGGGTGGGGGCGCCATGGTGCTGCATCAGCCCGAGGCAACGCAGGTCGTCGTGCAGCAGCGCGGGCCAGGGCACATGGTTGTGCGCCTTGCGCCGGAAGATGCGGATCGCGCGGGCCTCGCGACTGCGCCACTGCTCCTTGTCGGCCACATACGCGTGCAGATAGCGCGACAGGGAGCTTTGGAGATGCCACCGGGCGTCTTGCTGCCCGCGAAACGCCCAGCCTTCGAAGCGGGAAGACAGCGCCATGAAATCCTTCCAGCTCTCGACGACAGTGGTGTCCATAGTGGGCGAAATCCTTGATGTTGAGGACGCCAGGTCACGGCAAGTGCGGCGCGACGCCGGTCACTATAGTACGGCGTGCGTGACAGCTCAAGCGCGACCCGCCGTCATCGCGTGTCGTCCCGGCACGTGGCGGTGGCGACTGGCCGTGAGACTGTCCGGCGCCGCCCCAGGCGAGTCCGAGGCGGGGCGAGGGTCAGGGGTAGACGAAGCCTTTGGCCGAGGGCTTGCCGGGCAGGCATCCGAGTCCTTCGAGCGTGGCGCGCACGGCGACGTCGAGCGGCGTGTGAGGCTCCTCGCCGAGGACGTCGAGGAGCCGCGTGTTATCCATGCGCACCGGTTGTTGCCAGAGGTATCGCATCTCCCGCAGTTCGCGCAGCGTGGTCACGAAGGGCGACAGCATCGTCATCAGCCACCAGGGAAAGCGTCGGGTCGTTACCTCGACACCTTGGCGCGCCATTACACGCACGATGGCGGCGGCCATCTCGGCGCCGTCGGCATCCCAGTGACCGGCCATGTGGAAGTTGGCGAAATCGGCGAGGGTGTGACGGCGCTCGATTAGCATGACCATCGTGCGGGCGACGTCCGGCAGATACGACCATTCGTGCCCGACGCCGGGGGCGTTCGGAATTTGCACGACGCGCGTCGTTTGCCCCGGCTTCACTAGGCCCTGACCGAACCAGCTATTGCGCGTGCGCGGTCCGAAGTAATCGCCGGCGCGCACGATGATCGTCTGCACGCCCGTGCGGCTCGCATCGAGCAGGCGGCCTTCCATCGTCGCGCGGATCTTGCCCTTGCGGGTGCGGGGACGCTGCGGCGCGTCTTCATGCAGTAACGGGAACGTCTCGGGGCCGTAGTTGTAGACGGTGCCCGGCAGCACGACGGTAGCGCCGTATCGCGTTGCGGCAGCGATCGTGTTGTCGAGCATCGGCAGCACCTGCGTATTCCAGTGGCGATACCCCGGTGGATTGACGGCGTGCACGATGACGTCGCAATCGCGTGCGGCGCTCAGCACATCGCAGGCGTGCATGGCGTCGCCATCGATCCATTCGATGCCGCTGATGTTGGGCGTCACGTCATCGGAGGCGTTCGCCGTGGCGTCCGGCGCACCGCCACGACGCAACGCGCGCACCTGCCAGCCGGCGTCAAGCAATTGCCGCGTGACTTCACCGCCGATGCCGCCCGTCGCACCGAGCACCAGCGCGCGGGATATTTTCCATTGAGTCGAATGCGTCATGAGATCGGACCTCGTTCGTTGTGGGTGAGGCCATTTTCCGCGCGGGGCAGCTAGAATAAAATTGCCGAAAATCATCTATCGGCTATACATTTTTGTATGCCTCGGAGCGACATTGAATATGGCCTCGAATCTCGGTCATCTCAGTTGGGATCTTTACCGCACGTTTCTCGCCGTGCTCACGGAAGGCTCGTTATCGGGCGGGGCGCGGGCATTGGGCATCACGCAACCCACCGCCGGTCGCCACATCGCCGCGCTGGAGTCGGCGCTGGGGAAAACGCTTTTCACGCGCTCGCAGACGGGATTGTTGCCGACCGATGCCGCGCAGTCTCTACGCTCGCAGGCCCAGGCAATGCAGCACACGGCATTGGCGTTCGAGCGGGCGGCGTGCAGCCAGGGCGACGGCGTGCGCGGGGTCGTGCGGATCTCGGCCAGTGAGGTGGTCGGCGTGGAAGTGCTGCCGCCGATCCTGACGGCGTTGCGCCGTGCGCATCCCGGGCTCGTCCTGGAACTCGTGCCCACGAACCGGATTCAGGATTTGCTGCACCGCGAAGTGGATATCGCCGTGCGCATGGCGCCGCCGCAGCAAGACGCGCTGATCGCGCGTCGCGTGGGCACCGTCGACGTCGGGCTCCACGCACGCGACGACTACCTCGCGCGGCACGGCGTGCCGGCGTCGCTGGCCGATCTCGCGCATCACGCGGTGATCGGCTTCGATCAGATGACGCCGTTCCTGCGCGAAGCCACGCGCGGTATGCCGGTGTGGTCGCGCGATACGTTCGCGTTTCGCGCCGACAGCGATCTGGCCCAGTTGGCGATGATTCGCGCAGGGTACGGCATCGGCGGCTGTCAGGTGCCGCTGGCCAGACGCGACGCACGTCTCGTCAGGATCCTGCCCAGCGCTTTTCGCTTCAAGTTGCAGACCTGGGTGACGATGCACGAAGACCTGCGCTCGAGTCCGCGTTGCAAGGTCGCTTTCGATGCCCTGGTGGCCGGATTAGCCACCTATATGGCCGGATAAGGTTTGAATGAGGCGGCGGGGCGGCAAATACGGGATGTCCGTGACGATATGTGTGATATACAATATATCAATAACATCAACGATCACGAGACACTCACCGCGCCATGTTCGACCCTTCCTTGTTCGGACGCATGTCACCGGACGTCATCACGTCCGCTTCGATGTCGCAGATTCCCCGGAACGCCGATACGACGGGGGAGTCCGCGTCGACTGCAACGCCATCTACCGCACCTTTTTCGCCTTTTTCGCCTTTTGTGCCGTTTGCGCCCGGGCGTCATTCGCTCGGTCTTAGCGAAACGCGTGACGCGGTGTTGTACGTGCCTGCCGGGTTGCCGCGCGACAAGCCGGTCCCGCTGTTCGTGATGTTTCACGGCGCGGGGGGCTTTCCGGAGAAGGTGTTGCCGTTCATCGAACCGCACGCGGACCGTGGCCGGTTTCTCGTGCTCGCGCCGCATTCGACGTTTCCGACGTGGGATATCGTCATCGGCGGCAACGGGCCGGATCTGGAGCGTTTGCAAGCGGCGCTGCGTCTCGTGGCGGCGCGCTATGCCATCGACGCGCAGCGCGTGGCGTTTGCCGGATTCTCCGACGGCGCGAGCTATGCGTTGTCCATCGGTGTGACCAACGGCGATATTGCGAGCCACGTCATTGCGTTCTCCGGCGGTTTCATGTCGATTTTCATGCAGGAAGGTCTGCCGAAAGTGTTCATCGCGCACGGCCTGATCGACGAACAACTGCCGATCGCCACCAGCGGGCGACAGAACGCAAACAAGCTCAAAGCGGCGGGCTACGATGTGCAATTCGTCGAATTCGACGGGCGGCACATCATCGAGCCGGGGGTCGTGGCTCAGGCCATCGACTTCTTCCTCGGCTGAGCGCACGCGCCGGTTCGCGCTCGCTGGCCCCGTCGATCCGGGCCGCGCCCGGGCCGCATGTCCCGCGCGCATTGAACGCTTCATCTGCTCCATTCGCCTCACACGCCATACGGGGAGTGCCGTCCATGGATTTCGAAATTCCCGAATCACTGATTCATCCGCTGATGCAACTCATCGGCGCCGACTCGCCGCTGGGCAAGCAACTGACGGCCTACGGCGTATGCCGTGGCAACATGCTCGTCTCCAGCGAATGGTTCGACGCCAAGTCGCTCAACACGCTCTACGTGCTGAGCAAGTCGCAGAATGAGCGGGCGCTGATGTTCCAGATGCTGGCGCTGGATAACGTCTACAATGCCCCGCAAGCCCGCGTCATCCCAAGTCTGGACAAGCTGGTGCCGGGGCTGGTCGCTTACCTCGCGCGCGACGTGATCGACGGCTGGCTGTATCAGCGTCATCGCGACGGTGCGCTGCTGCCCTGGCTCGTGCGTCGTCTGCGTTACGTGGAACCGGATCAGGGGTCGCCTTACGTGGTCGTGGACATGCTGGCGAACACGATGCAGTCGGCCAACCTGAGTCCGACGGAGCATCGTCCGCGACGCTCGGGCATGACCACGTCGCTCGTCTTTACACGCGACGACATCGCGAATCGCACCATTCCCGAGTTGCTTGCCGAGTTCGGTTTCTACAAGGAATGCGCCGAGTTCAAAGCGGAATACGAGCAGCATGCACAGCGCTTTCTGCGTGTGCAGCGGGCCTTCGGCGCGCAGTTCGTGCTCAGTCGGGCGGCGTTCTCCGTCGATCCGAAGGGCGTGACGGAACTGATTCGCGTAGGCGATGGCGTGACGGCGAAATGCGTGAACGACGAGGAGCGTCTGGAGCGCAATTTCGAGATGGCGTGCGACGCCGATTTCTGGCGCAACGCCGAGATTACGCAAGCCTTCGAGACGATCCCGCTGCACTGCTATGTGCACGTGTTTCATCTCGACTGGCATCGCAATCTCTGGGTACACGTGCAGAACATGACCGAGTATGCCTACCAGCCGAGTTTGCGAGACAAGCTGGTGCTGCCGGCGCATCATCACGATCTGATCGACATTCTGACGTCGAACATGGACGCGATGATGCCCGACTTCGTCCCCGGCAAATCGGGCGGTGCAACGATCCTGTGTCAGGGCGCGCCGGGGCTGGGCAAGACGCTCACGGCGGAGATTTACTCGGAAGTCGTCGGCAAGCCGCTCTATCGCGTGCATTCGGGGCAATTGGGGACGACGGCGGCGTCGGTCGGCGCCACGCTCATGAGCATCCTGCGTCGGGCCATGCGCTGGAACGCGATCCTGTTGCTGGACGAAGCGGACGTCTACATCCGGCGACGCGATAACGATCTGGAGCACAACGCCATCGTCGCGGAGTTCCTGCGCTCGCTGGAGTATTTCCACGGCTTGCTGTTCATGACGACGAACCGCATCGGCGACGTGGACGACGCCATTCTCTCGCGCTGCATTGCTACGATCCACTACGAAACCCCTTCGGCCCCCGACGCGCGCCGGTTGTGGCGCATGCAGGCGGAGCAGGTCGGGGCATATCTCGACGACGGTCTGATCGAGACGCTTGCCGCCCGCTATCCGAAGGCGAGCGGGCGCGACATCAAGGAACTGATGAAGCTCGCCAGCCGTTACTGCAAGGTCAGGAACCTGCCATACACGGAAGACGTCTTCCGTTTGTGCGGCCTGTTCCGCGGTTACGACGGTTGACCGGCATGCCGTTGCATCATGTGGGCGTCGCCGGCATTGGCCGGGACCTCACCCGAGATCGCGTTGTCCGATTCGCGGGCGCTCGCCGTGTGACGGGGCAAGCTGCGGCCCGGCAACGCCTAAAGCACCTAAAGCACCTAAAGCACCTAAAGCACCTAAAGCACCTAAAGCACCTAAAGCACCTAAAACGCCTAAAAACGTCGAAAGCGCCGCAAGCGCCGGTTGTCGCGCATTCGTCGCGCGTGATACAAGTGCAGCCATCCATCCACAAAGTGAATATGAGATATGGCTGGCAGTGCAAAATCGAATCGACCGCTGTTCGACCTGGACTTGCTGCGCTCGATCGTCATGGTCGCCGATTGCGGCAGCTTCACGACGGCGGCTGCACGCCTGCATTCGACGCAGTCCACTGTCAGTCAGAAGGTGAGGCGTCTTGAAGACATGGTCGGGCACAAGCTGCTCGTGCGTGGCAATCGCGAAGTCCACGCGACGGACGCGGGCGAATTGCTGCTCGGCTATGCGCGGCAGATGCTCGTGCTCAACGATCAGATGTTCGAGGCGCTGTCGGGCGCGGTGGTGGCGGTGACGGTGCGTCTGGGCGTGCCGGAAGACTTCGCCACCGGGGCGACGACGCAAGTCCTCGCCCGTTTCAACCGTCAGTATCCGCAGGTGAAGCTCGAAGTGACGAGCGGGCTGAGTCGCGATCTGCTGGGCAGTTACGATCACGGCGAACTCGATCTCGTGCTGGTCAAGCAGCGGCGCAACAGCCGGGAATCGGTGGCGAGCCGTCCGGAGAAGCTGGCGTGGATCGACAGCGCAAAGCATCCGTCGTTCGCCCTCGATCCAGTGCCGCTCGTGACTTTCCCCACCCGTGGCCTGTATCGCGACGACATGATCAACACGCTCGAAGCCATGGGACGTAACTGGCGCATCAGCTTCACCAGTTCGAGCCTTAGCGGCATACAGGGCGCGGTGGCCGACGGGATGGGGATCAGTCTGGTGCCGCCACGCGCGGTGTTGCCCGGGCATGTGGTGCTCGGGCGGGCGCAGGGGTTGCCTGTCATCGACACCTTCGAACTCGCGATTTTCCATCGTCCGACAGCCGACCCGATGGTCGGTGCGCTCGCCAAGGTGCTTGTGGGCATGCTCGAAACGAAGCCGCGCGCGTCGAAGTGAGCGACACGCGCAGCGTAACGACGCCTCGGGAAGTCGGGCGCGGGGTTACTTCGGCTGTGCGCCCAACGTCAGCGTCATGTGACGGTTGACGTCCTTGTACAGCAGGTAACGGAACGGGCCGGGGCCGCCGGCGTAGCAGGCCTGCGGGCAGAACGCGCGCAACCACATGAAGTCGCCGGCTTCGACTTCCACCCAATCCTGATTCAGGCGATAGACGGCCTTGCCTTCGAGCACATACAGGCCGTGCTCCATCACATGCGTTTCCGCGAACGGGATCACGCCGCCCGGCTGGAACGTCACGATATTGACGTGCATGTCGTGGCGCATGTCCTGAATGTCGACGAAGCGCGTCGTCACCCAGCGCCCGTCGGTGCCCGGCATGGGGATCGGCGCGACATCCTGCTCGTGCTTCACGAACGGCTCGGGATACGGCAGGCCTTCTACCGCCTGATAGTGCTTGCGAATCCAGTGAAAGCGCGCGGTGCTCCGGCTGTTGTTGCGCAGTTGCCAGTCGGTCGCGGGCGGAATGAACGCGTAGCCGCCCGGGGTGAGCGTGTTCGCCTTGCCCTGAATCGTGACCGTGATTTCGCCTTCGACGACGAACAGCACCCCTTCGGCCTTATCGTCCTGCTCGGGCTTGTCGCTGCCGCCACCGGCACCGACTTCCATGATGTACTGCGCGAACGTCTCGGCGAATCCCGAGAGCGGACGTGCCAGCACCCACAGACGTGTGTTGTCCCAGAACGGGAGATGGCTCGTGACGATATCGCGCATCACCCCCTTCGGAATGACGGCATACGCTTCGGTGAACATGGCGCGGTCGGTAAGCAGTTCCGTCTGGCCCGGATGCCCGCCCTGCGGCGCGTAATACGTGGTCTTCGACATTGTAGTTGGCTCCTGATGCATTTCGATTTTTCTCCCCATCGTCCGCCGCCGGGTACCTTGGGCGCGATCCGCGCTTGGGGGCGCGCACAGATCGCTTCACCTCGGTGCGGCAAACGCGTGCGATGCCGCCGCCCCACACACACATCGTGCAGACCTGCGGCATCGTGCATGACAGTCAGGTCGGGGTGGACCCTGCCGTGTCCTCGCGCAGGGCGGGGTCCAGCGTAAGCTGCGCCGGGCCGCCCCAATAACGTCCATGACGAATCACGGCGCGGGCCGCCGGTGCCGTGGCCACGGCGGCAGCGGCGTTCGGCGCATCCAGGATCACGAAGCTCGCTTCGTTGCCCGCATGCAGACCGTAATCGGTCTTGCCGATGACCGAGGCGGCCGCCGTCGTGGCCATCTCCAGCGCAACGCGCAGATCCGCGTCCGTATAGAAACCCGAGCGATAGCCGATGAGCATCGCGCGTTGCAGCATGTCGCCGTTACCGTACGGCCACCAGCTGTCCTGAATGTTGTCGTTGCCTGTGAACACACGCACGCCCGCTTCGCGCAAGCGAAGGATCGGCGGGAAGGCGCGGTCGCCCGGCGCGTTGGTCATGATGGCGATGTCGGCGTCTGCCAATGCGCGCGCGATCGTGTCGAGGTCGGCAGGGCCGATGTCGCCCAGCCCGTAGGCGTGGCTGACGCAAACGTACCCCTGCAATCCGGCGGCCTGCGTGCGCGACGCGATGCGGTGCAATTGCGCCAGTCCGATGTCGCCGGGTTCGTGCAGATGAATGTCGAGCTTCGTGCCATAGCGTTCCGCGATGCCGAAGATCACGTTCAACTGGCCATGCGGATCGCCGTCGAGCGTGGTCGGGTCGATGCCGCCCACCCCATGCACGCCTGCGCGAACGGCTTCTTCGAGCACTTCGGCGGTGCCCGGGCAACTCATCACGCCGGCCTGCGGGAACGCCACAAGCTCGATATCGAGCCACTCGCGCCATTTTTCGCGCATGGCCATGACTTCGTTCAGGTGTGTGAGGCCGGTGCTGGCGTCGACATCGACATGACACCGCATCGCCACGGTGCCGAACGACGCCGTCTGGCGCATCAGGGCGTCGGCCCGCCGGGCCATCGGCGCGGCGGCCGCGATTTCCTGCTTTTCGGCGGCAAGCCGCTCACGCAGCGTGGCTGCGGGGCGATGTGCTCGCCAGCGGTCGCCGACGAAACTCTTGTCGAGATGGATATGGCCGTCGACGAAGCCGGGCAAAACGAGCTTGCCTTGCAGGTCGACGATCTGCGCGTCGGCATCCGGCGTGTACGACGCAGGGGCGCCGACGTAGGTAAAGCGTCCGTCGCGCGTGGCAAGCGTCATGGGATTGCCGTCGGCGTCGATGGCGCCGACGAAGACGCGGTGATGACCTGAGGGAGTCATGGAACGATCTCTGTGCTGCCCGGGCCCTCGCCGGCGCTGCGTGCCGTGTGGCTGGCGCCGCCGCACCGCGAGGTTTTTGGGGGGAGTGAAACGGCGGGGTGAGACCTACAAGATAGCGAACCGGTCGCACATCGACAAATTAAATATCGAAATGCATAGCATTCGATTTTCGAATGGTTGGCGTCGATGTCCGGGGGCTGCTGCGCTATCGTCCATGTGAGGGGCGTCGATGCCCGGGGGGGCTCACGGCACGGCCATCCGAAACGACCATGAGAAGCGCCCGAGAACGTTTGCCTCGCGGTCTGTCACGATAGCCTCGGCCGTCAATTCGGCGTCGCCGCTGGCGACGACGTCTGCCTGCCAGAAGGCATCCGTGGCTTCGCGCGCCACGGGCGACGTCGGCGTATCGGTGCCCGGGGCGTATCGCACCGCCTTGTCTTCGACATGAAGCCTCAGGTGATGGAGCGTCGTCTCATCGGCTAACGCGAGTTGCAACAGCACGGCGTGTTCGCCACGCATGGCGAGCGGGGTCCAGCGGATGCGCAACCGCTGCCCGGGGCGCACGTCGATGCACCAGCGTGCCCCACCCGTTCCGCTCTCGCCGCTCAGTGCGTCGCGCCCGGGCGACAACCGATAGCAATCGCTGCCGTCGACCGTTGCAGACGGCGTATGCCCGTCGGTCTTGTCCAGCAGCGTCGCCGTATCGATCGCGAGCAGCACATCGATGACGGTGACGCGATCGGCAGCCGCCTCGCCATCGCCCCGGGTGCCGCAGGTTTGTGCGTCGGACATGATATTTCCTTGGCGATAACCATCGCGAACAGTCGTGGGCGCCGCCGCCCGGCGCTTGCGTGCGGCTCGCGCGCGTGAGCGGCGCCCGGAGACGACTCAGTGGTTGCGAATGGTGATGAACGGGTCCCACTGATAGCAGCCGCAGAGATTGCCTGCGCGATCCAGCACCATGAACTGGAAGTGATATGTGACGCGCCCGGTCTTGAGGGTCTCGCACGACCAGAAGTAGTTGGCGCAGCGCTGCTTCTTCGGCTTGGTCGGGTCGGGCGGATTCGGCACGGGAATCGTGACCTCGGCCTCACGCGGCGACGGCGGCGAGATCAACTCGTTGCCCTGATTGCCGACGAACTTGTAGAAGATGCAGGACTGTTCGAAACCCAGCGACAACGAACATTCCCTCCAGCGGATGACGTCCCCGACGGTGGCGGCGACGTCCAGTTCGCCCCCGGCCTGCCCACTGACCACGTTGCCTTGCGTCACGATCATGAAGACATGCTTGAAGTCGATGATCGGCGGGTTCGCCATGCTGGTGTTCTTGCCGTACCGGTCGACGATCGTCTTGGTGTCGATGCTGACGAGCACATCGGTGATTTGCGACATGGGGTTCTCCACGAAAGACTCGGTTGAGTGCCGTCGATCGGGCATGACGCCGGCCTCGAATCGAACGGTCAGGCCGCGGCTGTGTCGCCGCGCGCGCAAACGTCGCAGACGACACGCGCGCTGTCGCGGCCGCTGCTGGTTTCGCCGGTGGAGGGTAGGCAGGGAACCCGCGACGTTCAACGACGCGCCGACGCTCACGATGAGTGACATCGATGCGCAAAACCGCGTCACCGTTGGCGTTGCCGGGACTTCCCGGGAAGCTACCAATCGGGAAATTGGAGCGATCGAACCAAAACGCCCACCATGAAGCGTCATGGGCCGGCGTCTTGCATGGCGACGGATTGCGCCGCTTGGCGTGAGGCGCGTGTCAGCCAGGGTTGCGACGGTGTTGCCGACGTTCGGGCGCGGGAATGCCGAGGCGCGCAGTGTGGCTGCGCAGGGCGTTCTTAAGCGGTCTCGGCGGCGGCGAACCGCAAGGCGGTGACACCAGCCGCCTTGAGACGCGTCGGATCCCCTTCGAGCGACGTGCGTTTGCGCACATCGTCGGCGGCGGCGTCGTTTGCCGCATCGCGGCCGGACGGCCTCGTCGCGCGTGCGGCGTCGTTTTGCATGATCGACTGGAGCAGCGTCATCAGATCGCTGTGGCTCGATGCCGATACCGGTGTCGTGACGTCGCTCACGAGCTTCGCCATCTCGTAGCGCTGTACCTGCGTCGTCTGGCTGGCCGAGCGGCTGGCTTGCGCATAGGCAAGCAGGCCCTGGCGATAGCCCACCTCCACGGCGCTCCGCGCCGTGTCTTCGATCTTCACATACTCGTAATTTTGCGACTTCGGATCGCTTGTCAGATGCAGCGGCACGCCGGCCCACAGCGAACGGTGATAGCTCGCGCTGAGCGTGGCCTGCGTCTGCTGCGCAATGGTGCGATCGAGCGTGTCCGTGCCGCCGATCTGCGTGCTTTGCGAGATCTGATAGCGAAACGCATCGATCTCCGACGGACGCATCGGGTTCGGCGACGTCGACGTCTGCGAGATCGAGGCGTTGAAATCGGCCAATCCGCTCAGTACGGACTTGTCGGCGCTGTTCAGCGCAATGCGCGGGAACGGAGGCGCCGGCGGGTAGTGACGGTTCAGCCCGACGAACGCGGCTTTGAACATGTTCATGAGCGAGGCGTCGCCGTTGCCACGGCTTTGCGCCGTGTCGAAACGCGCCTGCCATGCGTCGAGCGCAGCCTGCCGGGCTTTCGGGCTGCCGATGGCCTGTACGTTTTTCAGGTCGACATCGACGTCGAACTTGCCGCTCGGCCCCTCGACATGCATCGAGCGCAACGCGGCGTCGGCATGGAACGTGAGGGTCTGCGGCGTGCGGGTATCGGCGCCGAGCGTGGCCGCAAGATCGACGGACGTAAGTACCGAGGTGTCGAAGTCCGTCAACCCGCTGAAGTCGATGACCGGAGGTCGTGCGGCAAGGCCGTTGACGGCGTTCTGAAACGCGTCGCCGAGCTTGCCCAACGAGTCGCGCTCGGTGTCGGTGAGCGTGCCTTGCGTCACGTTGAACTCGACCGACAGGCCGTCGTCGCTGCTACCGAGTTTGACGGTGACTTGTGCGCCGCCGGCCGTGGTGATCGATAACGCGAACTGGTTGTCCGCGCCGGCTTGCAGTGTCGATTGCCGTAACGCGAGATCTGTGTCGGTCGCGGGGGCGGCGGAGGTCGAGCGGACCACGCTTTGCGAGAACGACGTCGCGCCTGTGGATATCGCGAAAAGCAGTTTTGCGCCTAACTGGTCGATCCGGTTGCCGAGCGAAGACGTCGACAGGTTGCCGGACATCAGGCGCGAGATCGCGTCCGACGGCGCCTGCCGCCAGTTCAGCACCGCGCCGTTCGCCACCGGCTGGGCGTATGTCGGCCAGTTGGCAAGGGGAGGCGCCTGGGTGAGGGTGACACGTGTCGAGTCCGGGGCGCTTATGACGTTCTCCGCGCCTTTCATTGCGCCTTCCATTGCGCCTTTGATTGCGTCGCTCATTGTGCCGCTCCCGCTGACGGGCACGGTGCTGGGAATCGAGGCATTCGACGCCCGCAAGGCAATGTCGCCGGTCATCGGCAGGAGGCGGTTGGGGGCCGTATTGATAGACGTCATCGGAGGGGGCGTGTCGTTCGGTTGTCCTTGTAAGCCCCGGTAAGGATTCCAGGGCGATCAAAAGCATTAACGACCGGTAGACGCCAATATTTAGGCAGGCTCCTCGATTTCAACAGGGGCCGCGTGATACCCGCGCCGACCGGCGTGCAGTCCTCGTCGGCTGTCCCACTTGCCGGTGAGACGAGTCACGTGGCATCATGAAACATTAAAAGTTACGAATAACGTCGGCAAATCCTCGGGAGTTCGGCAATGCAGCAAGACACCATCGCGATGTTCGACCAGCATGCCGCCACGTATGACCAGACCTGGCATGCGATGGCGCCCTTGCGCGAGGCCATGCAACTGGTGCTCGACAACGTTTTCGCGCCGTTGCCGGACGATGCCCGCGTGTTGAGCGTGGGCGCAGGCACGGGCGCGGAGATTCTTTACCTCGCCGGGCGTCATCCGGGCTGGCGCTTCACGGCAGTGGAACCGTCGGGGCCGATGCTGGATGTTTTCCGGGCCAAGGCCGAGGCGCAGGGGATCGCGTCGCGTTGCGTCTTCCACCAGGGATTTCTCGAATCGCTGCCGGAGGGCGCGCCGTTCGATGCGGCAACGTCGATTCTCGTCTCCCAGTTCGTGACGGATCCCGCAGGGCGCCAGGCGTTTTTCCGGGGGATTGCCGAGCGGTTACGTCCGGGGGGCTATCTCGCCAGCGCGGATCTGGCTTGCGACATGGCCTCGGACGCCGGACGACGCCTGCTTGAGGTATGGTTCGGGATGATGTCCGTGGCGCCCGAGGCGCGCGAGCGTGCAAAGGGCATCTATGGAGCGCAGGTGGCGGTGGTGCCTCCCGAGGCGATGGACGACATCCTCCGGGCGGGCGGTTTCGACATGCCGGTGCGCTTTTTCCAGAGCGGGTTGATTCACGCCTGGTTCGCGCGTCAGGCGCTCGAACATGGAGAGGACGATAAAGGGCCGCAATGAAGGGAAGCCATGAGAAGCGATAGCCGACTGTCCCGAATGCTGCACGTGCTGTTGCACATGGCGCGGCACGATGCACCGTTCACATCCGAGCAACTGGCGCAGATGCTTCGGACGAACCCGGTCGTGGTCAGAAGAACGATGGCCGGACTGCGCGAAGCGGGCTACGTGCGCTCCGACAAGGGGCACGGCGGCGGCTGGACGCTCGCGTGCGACCTGCGTGAGGTCACGCTGCTCGACGTCCACCGTGCCGTGGGCGGCCCGAACATCTTCGCCATCGGCGTGGAGAGCGACAACCCGCAATGCGCCGTCGAGCGGGCGGTGAATGCGGCACTCGACGGGGCGCTGCGCGAGGCCGAAGCCATCCTGATCGCCCGGCTCGGTGCCATCTCGCTGGCCGACCTCGCAGCGAATTTCGACGTGCTGTGCGCGCAACATGAAGCGGCGGCAAGCTGACGGATCCCGGGCTTGAATACCTAGTATTCGTAGACGCCCAGTTCATCCAGTTTCCGATCGAACTCGGCGAGATGCACTACGGCGACGTCGCGTGAGAACGGATCGTACGCCGGAAGGAGCGGGCGTAACGCGGCTTTGAACGTTACCACCTGAGTCGGTTCGAGTCCCCGGGCATGGGCGTCAAGCTGACTGAGCGCATCCCAGGCGTCGTTATCCGGCGTCCACGGCCGTTCCCCGTCTGCGCCGGCCGACGTCGCGTTGGTCAGCGTCATGGCGAGCGTCACGATTGCGGCGACATCGGTCGGTGTGTCGACGACCGAACCGGTCGCCATCGGTGACACCTCTGAAGCGGACCGGATACCGTGCATATTGTCTCCAGGGAAATGTGGCGATCCATCGAATGTCTCGCGACAGATGGTTGTCGGCTTACGGAAATCGCCTTTTCCAGCGATTCCCGTGACCCTCCCTTCCTCTTTTCCCTTCTTAAGGTTGCGGCGCGGCCAACTGCGCCTTGATGGCGGCTTCCGTCTTGTCGTAATCGCCTTCGCCGAAGTGCGTGTAGACGATCTTTCCGGACTTGTCGACAAGGTAGAACGCCGGCCAGTACAGGTTGTCGTAAGCCTTCCACGTCGCGTAGCGGTTGTCCTGCGCAACCGGATAAGTGATGCCGAAGCGGCGGATGGCGTCCTGCACGTTCTTCGTATCGCGCTCGTAAGCGTATTCCGGCGTATGCACGCCGACCACCACCAGTCCCTGATCCTTGTACTTGTCGTACCACTGCTTCACGTACGGCAGGGTATGGATGCAGTTGATGCACGAATACGTCCAGAAGTCGACCAGCACGACCTTGCCGCGCAGTTGCTGCATGGTGAGCGGCTGGCTGTTGAGCCAGTTGTCGATGCCTGTGAATTCCGGGGCGGTTACGCCGGCGAGGGGGCGGGCCTGCGATGGCGCGCAGGCCGCGAGACCGGTGAGGGTGAGCGCGACGAAGGCGCTTTTGAGCATGGTCAGCATGACAGTTATCTCCTGAGAGCAGTGCAACGGGTTGAGTGATTCGGTAGGCGTATTTCAGCGCCCGGGCGTATCTGTCATGTGTGCAAAAAGCCGCAGTTCGGCAATGTCGTGTATCGGAGCGCCCGCCAGATACACAGTGATACAAACGGGCCCAACGATTGCGCTATAACGCTGACATCGACCGCGCCTTCGGTGCGGGGTACCTCCGGGAGTTCGTTCATGTCGCCAGAAACATCGTCAGCAGCGCTGCAAGGATCCTGCCACTGCGGGGCCGTCCGTTTTGAAGTCGTCACGCCGGTCGAACCGGCCGCCCGCTGCAATTGCAGCTTGTGCCGCCGCAAGGGCGCACTGATGACGCCCGCATTTCCCGAAGCGAATCTGCGGATTCTGTCGGGTGAGGACGATTTGACCTGTTACCAGTTCAATTCGCGCGTGGCGAAGCATTACTTCTGCAAGCATTGCGGCATCTATCCGTTCCATGCGTCCCGCACGATGCCCGGCATGTGGCGCGCGAATATCGGGTGTCTCGAAGCGATCGATCCGTATGCGCTCGAGGCTTCCGTGGCCAATGGGCAGGCGCTGTCCGTGGTGGACGACGCATGAGACGCCTGCTCAGCCTGCTGGCGTTCCTGGTGGGCGGCCTCAGCACCGAAGTGGTTCACCCGCTGCAATGCGATCTCGCACCGGCGAGCCGTCGCGTTCCGCCCGAAACGGAGCGTGCCCGCCGTCGCAAGGATCCGCCGTTGTCAGGAGACGACGATAGCGGTCGGCCGCAACGCCCGTCGCTATAATCGTTCGCATGGAAAAAATCGATCATGTGCTGATCGTCGACGACGATCGTGGGATTCGGGAACTGCTCGCCGAGTACCTGGAAAAGAACGGCATGCGCGTGAGCACGGCCGCCAACGGACGCGAGATGCGCACGGTGCTTGCCGACGGCGCGCCCGACCTCATCGTGCTCGACCTGATGCTGCCCGGCGAAGACGGTCTCGTGCTGTGCCGCGAGCTGCGTGCTGGCAAGTTCAGGGCGGTGCCCGTTCTCATGCTCACGGCGCGCAGCGAAGAAACCGACCGGATCGTCGGCCTCGAGATGGGGGCGGACGACTACCTCGCCAAACCCTTCGCCGTGCGCGAGTTGCTCGCGCGCATCAAGTCGGTGCTGCGGCGTACCCGCATGCTGCCGCCGGGTATGCAGATTACGGAGACGGCCGAGGTGCTCGCTTTCGGCGAGTGGCAGTTGGACACCACGGCGCGTCATTTGCTCGATACCGATGGCACGCAGGTGGCGCTCAGCGGCGCCGAATATCGTTTGCTGCGCGTATTGCTCGACCATCCGCAACGCGTGCTCACGCGCGATCAGTTGCTCAATCTCACGCAGGGCAGGCAGGCCGACGCCTTCGACCGGTCTATCGACCTGCTCATCAGCCGTTTGCGCCAGCGACTGCGCGACGGCGCGCGTGAGCCCCGCTACATCAAGACGCTGCGCAACGAAGGCTATGTGTTCTGCGCGGCGGTCACCGTCGTCTCCGCTCCCGAATGACAGCAACTTCGCCGTCGGTCCCGGCCCCAGGACCCCTGAACCGGCGTTGGCCGCGCTCTTTGTTCGCGCGGCTCGCCCTGATCCTCTTCGTCGGCCTCGCGTTGGCCCAGACGCTCTCGTTCTGGCTCACGATGACCGAGCGCAATCGCGTGACGTCGAACATGATGAGCATCTATATCGAGAGCGAGGTGGCCAGTTCGGTCGCGTTGCTCGATCACTTGCCGGCGGCGGAGCGGGCGCAATGGTTGCCGCGTCTGGCGCGGCGCAGCTATCACTTCGAACTCGGCCCCGGCGTGCCGGGCGGCAAGCCGGACGAGGGCGCGGCGATGCAGGTCGCACGCGTGATCGAAGAGTCGATCGGCGTGGCGTATCCGGTGACGGTCGACAGCGTACCGGGCGATCCCGACCGGCTTCAGGCCCATCTGCGACTGCGCGACGGCTCGCCGCTGACCATTAACGTGTTTCCCACCCCGACGCTGCCGATGTCGGGCTGGCTGCCCACCATGCTCGGGCTCCAGTTGGTGGTGATCGCGGCGTGCTGCTGGCTGGCGGTGCGTGTGGCCACGCGTCCGCTGAACACGCTTGCGAAGGCCGCCGATGCGCTCGGCCCGGATTTGCGCGCGGAGCGGTTGCAGGAAGACGGTCCCTCCGAGGTCGCACGCGCGGCGCGCGCCTTTAACGCGATGCAGGATCGCATCAGTGGCTACATGACCGAACGCATGCAGATTCTCGCGGCCATCTCGCATGACTTGCAGACGCCGATCACCCGCATGCGCCTGCGCGTCGATACGATGGACGACGAGGCGTCGGCGGTGCGTCTGCAACAGGATCTGAAGGAGATGGAGTCGCTGGTCAAGGAGGGCATAACGTACGCGCGCACGCTGCATGGTGCGTCGGAAGCGCCCTGCAAGGTCGATCTCGACGCGTTGCTCGACAGTCTCGTGTGCGATTACGTGGACGCGGGGTCTCCGGTCACTTTGACGGGGCAGATCGGCCCGCCGATCGTGACGCGGCCGCAGGCGTTGCGCCGCATCGTGGGCAACCTCGTCGACAACGCGCTCAAGTACGGTAACGAAGCGCATCTTGGCGTGACGAAGCGTACCGACGGCCTCGACATCGTCGTGACGGATCGCGGCCCCGGCATTCCCGAGGACATGCTCGAAGCCGTCTTTGCCCCGTTCATGCGCCTGGAGACCTCGCGCAACCGTCACACGGGCGGCACGGGCCTGGGGCTGGCGATTGCGCGTCAGTTAGCGCAGGCGATGGACGCCACGCTGACCTTGCGCAACCGCGAGGGCGGCGGGTTGGAGGCGCGTCTCTCGCTCAAGGCGTAAGCCCGGTCGGTGAAGCCGACGGCCGGGCATTTGTATCGAAGTTTGTCTGACGTTGCCGACGGTACTTACGATTGCAATAAGGGCATCGTCCGACAAATGGCAGATACGTCCGGGGAGTCTAATGGTTTCAACGGCGGCGCAACAGGAACACCGTAGTGACAGGCAACAGCCTGCACCGACCTGAGACGCCAGCACGTTACTTACCTTTACATTCTCTGGAGTCTCCCCATGAAAGCCCTTCTGATCGCTGTTTCGCTCGCTACTCTCGGCACCGCCGGTGTTGCTTATGCCGCTGGCGCGGACCAAATCCTGACGAGCACCGGCAACGCCGTCTCGGCCGCGCACTGGACGCCGGATAACGGCCCGTCGCTCACCACCGCCCAGGTCAAGCAGGAACTGCAAAGTGCAGCGGCGTCGGGTGAGACCGACTACCTGAACATGACGCTGTACAAAGGCGCATGACGTCAGCGTGCCGGGCGGCGAAGGCCGGTAGTCCCCCAAAACGCCCGGCAATGCCGGGCGACCCCGAGAGGGCAGCGGGCCGAGTTTTGCACCATGCAGAACTCGGCCCGTGGTCTTTTCGTCAAGGCGACGACACGTCAATGGCATCGACGTCAACGTGTCCGGTGACGGTGTCGACGGACGGCGCAAACGCCGGCCTCATGCCGGTCGATCAGAGCAGCCCGGCGACCTGCGGAATGAACTTGACCGGGTTGAAGGTGATCACGCGATAGCTGGCAAGCCCATGAATGTAAAACGGGTCTTGCGCGATGATTGCGTCGAGTTCCTCGCGCGATACTTTGCCGGAGACGATGATGATGCCGCCATCGCGCGGATCCTTTGGGCCGGAGGCAATGAAGACCTCGCGGTCGTATTGCGTGGAGAGAAATGTGCGATGCGCTTCGAGTTGCGTGTCAACGGCGCTTACGGGTTGCAGGTATGTCAGTTCGACGATGTACATCAGGCTGGCCTTATCAGAAAAAAGCGGCAATTGCCGCTTGGGAGCCAGTGTAGCAATTCGTTTGCGTAGGCGCTGGACAGCCCTTGTCCAGCGTTGCGCCTTTGTTTTATCAGGTGCGACATCGCCTGTGGCAAACGCCCCGGGCAAACGCCCGAAGCCCTCGCCGGAATCAGCGCTCCAACCCGGCGCGATGCTTCTGATACTGAATCGCCGAGACGATCGCAACCCGCCGGATCGGCTCGGGCGGCAGCCATGTCGGGCGCTCGAAGCCCAGTGCGTCGGCGAGCTCGGGCGAGTGGTGTCCGCAGGCCATCTCGCCGAGCAGCTTGCCGAACATGCTGCCTTTGAGCACGCCCGCGCCATTGCAGCCGAGCGACGCGAACAGCCCCTTGCGCACCTCGCCGAAGTAGAGTGCGCCATTGCGCGTGAGTGCCGTCACACCGCCCCAGACATGCTCGAACTTGTGCGAGGCCATCTGCGGATAGCGACGTCGATACGCGTCGGTGAGCATCGCGTCGACATTCGCCATCGGGCGCTCCTTCTCGTACGAATAGGCGCTTCGCACGATGAAGCGACCGCCGAGCGTCTTGCGCAGCGTGGTGCCCAGACGGTTCGCCGGAATCACGCCCCATTCGCGCGCCGGACCGAGCTTGGCCAACTCGTCGGCGGACAAGGCCGGGGTCATCGCGGCATACGTGTAGATCGTGAAGACGCGGTCGCGCGCCAGCCCAAGCTTACGGGCAAAGCCGTTGTTCGCCACGATGACCTGGCCGGCGCGCAGCGGCCCGGTGTCCGTCGTCACCATAAACGGCCCGGTACCGTCGAGCGCCACGACCGGCGCGTTCTCCCACAGGCGGACGTTGGCAGGCAGGCTGTCCGCCAGTCCACGTACGAGGGCGGCCGGCTGCACGAAGACGTTGTTGTCGGAGTGATAACCGTACCCATAGTAGCGGGTGCCGATTTCGCTGTGTAACGCGTCGCGCGCGAGTTCCCGGTAGGTCACGCCCCACTCGCGGTATTGCGCCAGCGTCTCGCGCAGCCGCTGTTCGCCGTCGGGCGTGGCGGCCGCGTGGTACTTGCCGACAGGGTTCCAGCCGCAATCGATGCCATGCGTCGTCACCAGGTCGTGGAGCCACGTCAGGCCGAGGTCATACAGACGAATCTGCTTGCGCGCGACGTCGACCGGGCTGCCATGCCCGCCCATGCCGGTGTTGTGGGGCAGGTTGATCAGAAAGCCCGAGTTGCGACCGGCCGAGCCGTTGCCCACGGTGGTGGCATCGACCACCAGCACCGAGGCGTGCGGCCGAAGCTCCGCGACGCGCCGCGCCGCCGCCAGTCCGGTGAAGCCCGCACCGATAACGATGACGTCGAAACTGCGCTCGGCCGGTGCTTGTGCATGCGGCGCGCGGGCCGTCAGCAGGGCGTTCCAGCCGGCGCCCGCCTGATAAGCGGGAAATGTGCCCCGCACATGGCGGGAGGAAGTGACTTGATTGGACATGACAATAGACATGCGGGGGGCTTGCCGAATGTTGCGAGGGGACCGGGACCGAAGATGGACTTGCGCGCCGACGGGTTACGCCGTCTGACTCTCGAGACTGCGCATCACCTCGGTTTGCACGGTGTTCCAGATTTGCGATTTGAGTTCGTTGTAACGCGGTGAGAGCTGGACCTGCGCGTCGCGCGGCATCGGGAGATCGTTGGGCAGGTCGCAGGCCACCCGGCCCGGACGCGCGCTCATGATGACCATGCGCGTCGAGAGCATCAGCGCCTCGTCGATGGAGTGGGTAATGAAAACGATGGTCTTGCCGCTCTTCTGATAGATCTGGAGCAGTTCCTCCTGCAACACCTGACGCGTCATCGCATCGAGCGCGGCGAACGGCTCATCGAGCAGAATGACGTCCGGATCGTTGGCGAGCACGCGAGCGATCGACACGCGCTGACGCATGCCGCCGGAGAGCGCTTTCGGATAGCGATCCTCGAAGCCCTTCAGGCCGACCATCTCGATGTAGCGGCGCGCCGTGGCGTGGCGCGTGGCCTTGTCGATACCTTTCATCTTCAAACCGAAGGCGACGTTATCCAGCACGCTCAGCCACGGGAACAGCGCGTATTGCTGGAAAACCATACCGCAATGCGGGTCGATGCCCTTGACCTCGCGCCCGTTCACGCGAATATGGCCGGTGCTCGGCGCGTCGAAACCGGTGATCAGGTTGAGCAGGGTCGACTTGCCGCATCCGGACGCCCCCAGCAAGACCACGAACTCGCCGCGAGCAATGCTCATGTCCACGCGTTCGAGCGCCTGAAAGTCGCCGTAACGCTTCGATACGCCGTCGATGGCGATCATCGCGTGGGTCGCGAGCGGGGACGGCACGCCTTGCGCGGACCGTGCGCCGGCTAGAGAATCGATGCGATCGTTCATGCTTGCCACCTCAACACCTTGCGCTCGATGGCGCGAAATACGATATCCGTCACCAGCACCGTGACGCTGATCATCACCATGCCGAGCACGACGACTTCCGTCTGGAAGAACTCTTTGCCGTTCATGATGAGAAAGCCCAGCCCTTCGCGGGCGGCAACCAGCTCCGCCGAGATCACGCATGTCCACGACAGGCCCAGAATGATCTTCAGACCGGAGAGAATCTGGGGCAGGCTCGCGGGCAGGATCACTTCGCGCATCACTTGCCAGTGGCTCGCGCCCAGATTTTTCGCCGCGCGAATCAGCAACGGATCGACGTTGCGCGTCGCCTCGATCACGTAGACCAGCGCCGGAGCGAAGGTCCCCATGAACACGATGCTGTACTTCTGCGTCTCGGAGATGCCGAACCACAGCAGGGAGAGCGGAATCCAGCTCATCGACGGCAGCGGACGCAGGAACGACAGGATCGGGTCGAACGCGGCGCGCGCGTAGCTCGACGTGCCCAGCACGATCCCGAGCGGGATGGCGACGACCGTGGCGGCAATGAAGCCCGTCATCACGCGCCGGGTCGAGGCGAGCACGTTCGAGAGCAGCGAGCCGTCGGCCATCATGGCGCCGATCCGTTCGGCGACGGCCAAGGGCGGCGGGAGAAACAGAGGATCGATGATCCCGGTGCGGCAGGCCGTTTCCCACGCGAGCAGGAACACGACCACGGACGCGAATCCCACACTCAGCAGCGTGGCGCGGGACGGTTGACGATAATTCACAATCAGACTCCTGGAGCACGGGCCGGCAAGCCAGTTCGCACGTACCGGCGCGCGAATGCTTACAGATACGACGCGTTGATCCACTGACGCACCGCAGGCGCCTTGTCGATCTGCTTGTAGGTCACGAGCATGTCGGCCAGACGTTGCAAACCGTCGACGTAACTGCCCGGCGACTTGAGCAACGGCGTCTGCTGCGCGAGGCTGTACCATTCGGCGCCCCTGATCGTCTCGATCTGGTCGGGCACCGACATGCCGGTGAGACCGATCAACGGGCGGGCGGCCTCGTCCGGCTTGTCGCGCAGTGTCTGACAGGCGTCGAAATACACCTTCAGATACTTGCGCACGGCGTCGCCGTTTTTCTCGGCCCATGCGTTGCGCACGATCAGTACGTCCGGGCCGGGTGTCACGTTGTACTTCCTGTAGAGCGAGAACTGCGTGTCGTCGGCCAGCAACTTCATGCCCGTCATGGCGCGAATGCGGTTGAACTGCGGCGTCCAGGCGGCGGCGGCGTCGATCTGACCCGACTGGATCGCTCCCGGGATCTCGGGCGCGGGCACGTTGAGCACCGTCACGTCGTTCGACAGGCCGGCGCTACCCAGCAAATCCAGCACCAGCAAGTGGGCGCTTGAGGCGAACGTCACGCCGAGTTTCTTGCCTTTGAGGTCTTGCAGCGAATTCACGCCATCGCGCGCGAACAGACCTTCGACCTTCCCGAAGCTCTCGGGCACCGCCACGATGGAGAAGTGCTTCGAGCCGCGCGCCATCAGCGCGAGCGCCGACACGATACCGGTGCAGGCGATATCGATGCGGCCGGAGAGCACGGCGCTCATGCGCGCCGACGACGTGCCGAACGATTGCCATGACTGCTCGATACCTGCCGCGCCCAGTGCGCCCGATTTCATGGCGAGATAGGCCGGATAGTGGCCGAGCCATGCCGAACCGCCGTACTGAACGGTCGTGGCCTGCGCCGCGCGGACGCTGCCCGGCAGTGTCAGTCCGCCTGCGGCGGCCGCCGCCGACAGGGCAGCACTGGTGTGAAGGAACTGGCGTCGTGAGAGGTTCATGCGTGTCTCCTTTTTAGGCTGTGTTATTCGCGTTGAACGATGGGCGCGCTTCAGGTGAAAGTCATCTGGCCCGGCGCCCCGGGCGGTGGATCAGCACAGCGCCAGACGTTCGCCCAGCCAGGGCATGACACGGCGCAGTTCGGGGAAGGCTTCCTGGGCGAGCGCGAGACGTCCGGCAAGAAAACATTGCGACGCCATCTCCGAGACCTCTCCCTCACGCGATACCTGATAAATCGTTCGCGAGAGCGCGGGGCCGGGCAGGGGCAGCGCGGCGACCTGTGGCAACGACGCACGGCCCTGCAACAGGCAGAGGGGCGTGGCAATCGTGAATCCGACTTCGGCAGCGACCATGGACATCACCACGTCCGACGTATCGATTTCGAGATGCATGCGCGGCGAGTGGCCTGTGCGGCGCAAATGGCGTTCGATCACGGCGCCGAAGTGCGAGCGTCCCGAGAAACGAATCAGCGGAAGCGAGCGGATCAACTCGCTCAGATCGGCTTGCGCGAGATCGGCCTCGCGCGACTTCGGCACCACGACGATGAACGGTTCGGTGAAGATCGGCCGGCGCACGAGACGCTCCATGTCGTGCATCGGATCGCTGGTGACGATCAGATCGAGCTGGCGTGCGAGCAGCGCCTGGGCGTGACCGTTGGCAAGGCCCGACCAGAGCAGCAACTCGCTCGTGCTGCCCGACATCTGGCGCACGATGGACGGCCCGACCGTCGCGGCGAACGAGTCGATCATGCCGACACGCACTGCGGCCCGGCTGGCGACGTCGGCGTCTTGCACTTGCGCGATGAGCCGGTCCATGTCGTCCACGATCTGACGGGCATGGCGCGAGAGCGCGAGTCCGGCGGGAGTGAGCTTGAGCGGACGGCGGGAGCGATCGAGCACCCGGGTGCCGACCGTCTGTTCGATCTGCGCGATGGCCTGAGAAATGGCGGACTGCGTGACGCCCAGCGTCTCGGCGGCCCCCGACAGGCTGCCGGCCGACGCCACGGCCTCGAAGATCCGCAACGATCTGACGTCGAGGTCTGCACGCTTTTTCATCGCCGTGTCTCCAGTCCGGGCGCGCGTCTCAGGAGGCGAGCATGGCTGTCCCGAGGTGCGGCGGTGAATCGGTATAAGAATTTCTGGAGATTGTAGGGATGAGAGGCGCTAAAACAAAACGAAGTTAAGTAAAACTAATACTTTGTATTAGGGGGTGGGAATGACGAAGCGTCACCGCGTGCGGGCAATCGAAGGGAAGGCGCGGGAGCGGCGGGATGAAAGGCCCGGGCAAGACGTTCCCGGGCCGTACCACATCGAGGGTGTTACAGCAGCCGATAAGCGAGACGCGCCGCCACGCGGGCACCGGTGCCTTGCGCGTCGAACCGCGGATTGTACTCGGCCAGATCGGCCACGCGCAGCTTGCCCGAGCGGCGCACGTGCGTGACGATGGCTTCGACGACCGGCATCGGCACACCATAAGCTGCGGGGGCCGACACGCCCGGCATGACGGGCGCGGGGAGTACGTCGAGGTCGATCGTCAGGTAGACGTGCGAGACGTCCGCCATCAGCGCATCGATCTGCGCAAGACGCGCCTCGAGGTGCCGGTCCTGCATCTCGGTGTCTTCGACATACGTGACTTTCAACGCGTGCGCGCGCTCGAACAGCGACGCCGTGTTGCTCAGCCGGCTCACGCCCAGACAGGCGTAATCGAACGGCAGTCCCGCCGACTCGCACGCCTGCGCGATCTGGTCGAAGGGGGTGCCCGACGTGCCGGGCCGCGCGGTGCGCAAATCGAAATGCGCGTCCAGATTCAGAATCAGCACGCGCGAGCGGTCGCCCTGTGCGTCGAGATGGGCCCGCAGCCCTTGCCACGTGCCCCAGGCGATCTCGTGTCCGCCGCCAAGGACCACCGGCTGCGCCCCGACATCGAGTTGACGACGTACGGCGGCGGCGAGCGCCTGTTGCGCGACTTCAAGCGCATCGCCATCGCACGTCACATCGCCCGCGTCGTACAAAGCGGCAATGTCGTGTGCCGGAAGATTCGCCAGCGCACGCCGAATGGCTTGTGGCCCTTCGGCTGCGCCGATGCGTCCCTGATTACGCTTCACCCCGGCGTCGCAGGCAAAACCGAGAAGGACGGGCGTGCCGCGCTCGGGGGCGGCGGCGCCCGCATCGATCTCGCGCACCACATTGAACAACCGGCGCGTGTCGCCGCGCTCGCCGGTGTCGGTGCGTCCATGCCATACCGGACCATTCGAACCATTAGAACCATTAGAACCTTGCATGCCCTGCGGAGCATCCTGCCTATTGCCCGAAACCGGCTTCAATTGTGTCGCCATGGAAATGTCTCCTCGTTGCCGGTTCAGACGGACGCGAGATCGCGCCATTCGCCGTTGCGCACGGTGCGCGACGGCAACTCGCCGCCCAGCCAGTAAGCCAGCTCCGCCGGTCGTTCGATCTCCCACGCAACGAAGTCCGCCGTCTTCCCGGCTTCGATCGTGCCGTGCGTGTCGAGCATGCCGAGCGCCTTGGCTGCATGGCGCGTGACACCCGCCAGCGCCTCTTCCGGCGTCAGCCCGAACAGCGTGCAGGCCATGTTGAGCATCAGACGCAACGACAGCGCGGGCGATGTCCCCGGATTCAGATCGGACGCTACCGCGATATCGACGCCGTGTCGTCTCAGCAGATCGACCGGCGGACGACGCGTCTCCTGCAGCATGTGGAACGCCCCTGGCAGCAACACGGCAACCGTGCCCGCGCGGCCCATCGCCGCTGCGTCGTCGGCGGTCATGTACTCCAGATGGTCGGCGGACAACGCGCCCAATTCCGCCGCCATGCTCGACCCGCCGAGCGGCGAGAGCTGCTCGGCATGCAGCTTCACCGGGAGTTTCAGCTTCTGTGCACGCAGCAGCACACGCATCACCTGCGCCGGCGAGAACGCGATGGTCTCGCAGAACGCGTCGACGGCGTCGACGAGGCGCTCTTCGGCCAGCGTCGGCAGAATCTCGGCGCAGACGTAATTCACATACTCGTCGGCCTTGCCCGCGAATTCCGACGGCACGGTGTGCGCGGCCAGACACGTTGTCTTCACCGTCACCGGCAGCGCTTCGCCGAGTCGACGCGCCACGCGCAGCATCTTGCGCTCGCTGTTCAGATCGAGCCCGTATCCGGACTTGATCTCCACCGTCGTCACGCCCTCGCGCATCAGCGCGAGCAGACGCTTTCGCGCCGAAGCGAAGAGGGCGTCTTCGGTCGCGTCGCGGGTGTGTCGCACCGTATGCCTGATGCCACCGCCCGCTGCCGAGATTTCCGCGTAGCTCACGCCTTGCAGGCGCTGCTCGAATTCGAGGCTGCGGTTGCCGCCGAACACCAGGTGCGTATGGCAATCGATCAGACCGGGCGTAACCCACGCCCCGTTCAGATCGACGCATGCATCCGCGCCGGAAGCCGAGCGCTCGCCGCGCGGGCCAACCCACTCGATCTGCTTGCCGTGCGTGACGATCACGGCGTCTTCGATAGCGTTGTAGCGGCCGTCGCGCATGGTCGCGACGTGGCAGTGCTTCCAGTAGGTACGTTTCATGTGAGTCTTATTCCAGACGCATTTGGTTGCGCAGTTGCGCTTCCTTGGGTTTGACACCGAATTGATACGCGATCGACATCAGCACGATCCAGCCGGCGCCGACATAGAGCGCGACGCGCGTGTCCTCCGTATACCCGAGCACCCCGATCACGAAGAGCATGAAGGCGATGGCGAGCGCGGGGCCGACCGGCCAGAGCGGCACCTTGAACTTCAGCGCAGCGACTTCCGGCGCCGACAGACGACGGCGCATGGCGACCTGCGAGAGCAGAATCATCAGCCACACCCAGACCGTGGCGAACGTTGCGATGGACGCGATGATCAGGAACACGCCTTCCGGAATCAGGTAGTTGAGCACCACCCCGCCGAGCAGCGCGGCCGTCATCACCAGCACCGTGACCCAGGGCACGCCATGCCGTGAGGTCGCCGAGAAGATCGCCGGTGCCTGACCGTGCTCGGCCATGCCGAACATCATGCGACCCGCCCCGAAGATGTTGCTGTTGATCGCGGAGACGGCGGCCGAGATCACGATCAGGTTGAGAATGGCCGCGGCCGACTGGATGCCCAGCCCCGAGAAGATCTGCACGAACGGGCTGCCCTGGCTGCCGATGCCGGTCCAGGGGAAGATCGTCATGAGCACGCACATCGTCAGCACGTAGAACAGGAGAATGCGGGCCGGCACGGCGTTGATCGCACGCGGAATCACCTTGTCGGGATTTTTCGCTTCACCGCCTGTGATACCGATGATCTCGATTCCGCCATAAGCGAACATCACCACCGCGAGCGAGGCCACCAGCCCGCCCCAGCCGTTGGGCAGGAAACCGCCGTGCGCCCACAGATTGCTCACCGCCGGGGCGTGCTCGCTGTGCATCTGCACGCCGGTCAACAGAATGACACCCCCGCCCACAATCATCGCGACGATGGCGAGAATCTTCACCAGCGCCAGCCAGAACTCCATCTCGCCGTAGACCTTGACGTTGCAGAGGTTCAGGCCGCAGATCAGCATCACGATGCCCAGCACCCAGATCCACTGGGGCACGTCCGGAAACCAGAATCCCATGTAGATGCCGAAGGCCGTCACGTCCGCGAGACAGACGATGACCATCTCGAGAATATAGGTCCAGCCCGTGAGGAAGCCGGCGAGCGGCCCGAGGTTGTCGCGGGCGTAGCGGCCGAACGATCCCGTGACCGGTTGGCGCACGGCCATCTCGCCAAGCGCGCGCATCACCATATAGACGGCGGCGCCCCCGAGGATGTAAGCGAGAATGACGGCCGGACCGGCGAGTTGGATGGCCGACGCCGAGCCGTAGAACAGGCCGGTGCCGATGGCTGAACCCAGCGCCAGAAAGCGGATATGCCGCGCGCTCAGATTGCGTTGCAGGTTTTTCAAGCTGTCTCCTGAATGCCTAATGAGCCGGCCCGCATACGCGGGCGGCAGGGGAAATCGGGTGCGACGCCGACCGGCCCCGTCGCTGAACTGAAGGGACCGGCACACGAGGGCAACCCGGTACGCCACAAAGCCGGAGCGCGAATCACTGTCCGTTTCGCCCCGGCAGGGCGGAATGCAAACGATTGATGCGGTGACTCAGAGGCTCGGCAACGTACCGGCGGGCACCAGTGCGCTCAGATGCCGCTGCGCGATGAGTTCGCTCGCGCCCTCGATGTCCGGGGCGAAATAGCGATCCTTATCGTAGAACGGAACCGATTGACGCAGCAGGGCGCGGGCGCGTTCGAGGGCCGGCGTCGACTTCACGCCCTCGCGGAAATCCAGGCCCTGAACGGCGCTCAGCCATTCGATCGCGATGATGCCCTTGACGTTATCGGCCATCTCCCAAAGCCGCTTACCGGCGTTCGGGGCCATCGAGACATGGTCTTCCTGGTTGGCCGAGGTCGGCAGACTATCAACGCTGGCCGGATGTGCCAAGGCTTTATTGTCGGAAGCGAGCGCGGCGGCCGTTACCTGCGCGATCATGAAGCCGGAGTTCACGCCACCGTTGGCCACCAGAAACGCGGGCAACTGCGACATGTGCTTGTCCATCATCAGCGAGATGCGACGCTCGCTGAGCGCGCCGATCTCCGCCAGCGCCAGCGCGAGATTGTCGGCCGCCATGGCGACCGGCTCGGCGTGGAAGTTACCGCCGGAGATCACGTCGCCCTGTTCCCAGAACACGAGCGGATTGTCCGACACGGCGTTCGCTTCGACGGCCAGCACGTCGGCCGCCTGACGGATCTGCGTCAGGCAAGCGCCCATGACTTGCGGCTGACAGCGCAGCGAGTACGGATCCTGCACCTTCTCGCAGTTGGCGTGCGACTGACCGACTTCGCTCGTCTCGCCGAGCAGGTGACGGAAGACGCCTGCGGCGTCGATCTGCCCGCGCTGACCGCGTGCGGCATGGATGCGGGCGTCGAACGGCGTCCGTGAGCCGAGCATGGCTTCCACCGTCATTGCGCCGCATACGCTCGCGGCGGCGAACATATCTTCCGCTTCGAACAGGCCACGCAGGGCATAGGCGGTCGAGACTTGCGTGCCGTTAAGCAGCGCCAGCCCCTCCTTCGCGGCGAGGGTCAGCGGCGCCAGACCGGCGACGGCGAGCGCCTCGCGGGCGTTCATCCACTGACCGCGATAGCGGGCCTGGCCTTCGCCCAGCAGCAGCAGCGACATATGCGCGAGCGGGGCGAGGTCGCCCGATGCCCCGACCGAACCCTTGAGGGGGATGCGCGGATACACCTCGGCGTTGACCAGCGTGACGAGCGCATCGATGACCTTGCGACGAATGCCCGAGAAACCGCGCGCCAGACTGTTGATCTTGAGCACCATGATCAGACGCACGAGGGCATCGTCCAGCGCAACGCCCACGCCGGCCGCGTGCGACAGCACGAGCGAGCGTTGCAGGTTCTCGAGGTCTTCGTGGGCGATGCGCGTCGAGGCGAGCAAGCCGAAGCCGGTGTTGATGCCATAGGCGGTGCGGCCTTCGGCCACGATCCCTTCGACGCAGGCGACGCTCTTGTCGATCGCCGCATAGGCGTTCTCGTCGAGCGTGAGGGTGGTCGGGTTCTGATAGACGTCGCGAAGTTGGGCCAATGTGAGGGCGCCGGGCGTCACGAACAGTTTTGCCATGGACGGAATTCCTTGATTCGACATAGTCGGGGTGTCTTGTCTCTGTCTTGCTTGTCTTGCTTGTCGGGCCGTCTTACTTCGCAGTATTGAGCATCGGCAGGTTCAGGCCGTGCTCGCGGGCGCAATCGACGGCGATGTCGTAACCGGCATCGGCATGACGCATCACGCCCGTGGCCGGATCGTTGTTGAGCACCCGGGCGATGCGTGCGGCGGCGGCATCGGTGCCATCGCACACGATCACCACGCCGGAGTGCTGCGAGAAACCCATGCCGACACCGCCACCGTGATGCAGCGAGACCCACGTCGCGCCGCTGGCGGTGTTGAGCAAGGCGTTGAGCAGCGGCCAGTCGGAGACGGCGTCCGAGCCGTCGCGCATGGCTTCCGTCTCGCGATTGGGGCTGGCGACCGAGCCGGAATCCAGATGGTCGCGGCCGATCACGACAGGCGCCGAGAGTTCTCCCGAGCGTACCATTTCGTTGAACGCCAGTCCGAGCTTGGCGCGCAGGCCGAGCCCCACCCAGCAGATCCGCGCCGGCAGACCCTGGAAGCTGATGCGCTCGCGCGCCATGTCGAGCCAGCGGTGCAGGTGCGCGTCGTCCGGAATGAGTTCCTTGACCTTGGCGTCCGTCTTGTAGATGTCTTGCGCATCGCCCGAGAGCGCGGCCCAGCGGAACGGGCCGATCCCACGGCAGAACAGCGGGCGAATGTAGGCGGGCACGAAGCCGGGGAAGTCGAACGCGTTCTGCACGCCTTCTTCCTTGGCCATCTGGCGGATGTTGTTGCCGTAATCGAAGGTCGGCACGCCCATGGCCTTGAAGTCCAGCATGGCCTTCACGTGCACCGCCATCGATTGCTTGGCGGCCTTGACGACTTCTGCCGGCTTCGAGCGGGCACGCTCGCGGTATTCGTCCCACGTCCAGCCGATCGGCAGATAGCCGTTGAGCGGATCGTGTGCGCTGGTCTGGTCGGTGACCATGTCGGGGCGAACGCCGCGACGCACCAGCGCCGGCAGAATTTCGGCGGCATTGCCGCACAGCGCGATGGACACGGCCTGACCCTCGGCAGTGTATTTGGCGATGCGCGCGAGCGCGTCGTCGAGGTCCTTGGCCTGCTCGTCGACGTAGCGCGTGCGCAGGCGGAAGTCGATGCTCGTCTGCTGGCATTCGATGTTCAGCGAGCAGGCGCCGGCCAGCGTGGCGGCCAGCGGCTGCGCCCCGCCCATACCGCCCAGACCGGCGGTGAGCACCCAGCGTCCCTTCAGGTTGCCGCCGTAGTGCTGGCGCCCGGCTTCCACGAACGTCTCGTAGGTGCCCTGCACGATGCCCTGGCTGCCGATGTAAATCCACGAACCGGCCGTCATCTGGCCATACATGGCCAGGCCCCTGGCGTCGAGTTCGTTGAAGTGCTCCCACGTGGCCCAGTGCGGCACCAGATTCGAGTTGGCGATGAGCACGCGCGGCGCGTCCGCGTGCGTCCTGAACACACCGACCGGCTTGCCGGACTGCACCAGCAGCGTTTCGTCGTCACCCAGCGTCTTGAGCGTTTCGACGATCTTGTCGAAGCACTCCCAGTTGCGCGCGGCGCGTCCGATGCCGCCATAGACCACGAGCGCGTTCGGATTCTCCGCGACGTCCGGGTCGAGGTTGTTCATCAACATGCGCAGCGGGGCTTCGGTGAGCCAGCTTTTGGCGTTGAGCTGCGTGCCGCGCGGGGCGCGAATGGTGACGTCGCGATATCGGGTGAATTGGCTCACAGTGATTCCTTTGGTTCTGAGCGGAGAATGGCTTGTACAGTATTGTATATACAACTTACCGTGAACTAGGGTTTTCACGCAGCCGGTGTGATGTGCTAACGACGCTTAGTCAGGAGAAGAAGGAGACGAAGGAAACGGGAAGCGAGCGGCAAGAAAGCTCGCTCGTTCGAGCGAGCCCGGGATCACTCGACGTCGCCGAAGCGGCCTTCGAGGCGATGACGCGAGCCGGGATGCAGCAGGCGCGCGACCGAAACGATTCGCTTGCCGGACCACGTGCGCCGACGGATCAGCAAGCACGGTTCGGTACGCTGGATTTGCAGCATCTGCGCTTCGTCCGGTGTGGCCGTCACAGCTTCCACGACATGCTCGCCCGAGGTCAGCGGCGAGGTGCGCTGGAGGTAGGCATTGGGGGTGAGCCCGGTGAAGTCCTGCTCGAGATAGTTCGGCGCGAGCGCGGGATTGACGAAGCGGTCTTCGATCTGCACCGGAACGTTGTCCTGATAATGCACGATCACCGAATGAAACAGCTTCTCGCGTTCCTGCAAGCCCATCGACAGCGCCCGTTCGGGACCGGCCAGTTCTTCGCGCAGCAGCTTCACTTCGGCGCGATGGCGATGCCCGTGCTCGGCGATCTCGTCGGCAATGTTGTTGACCGCGAGCAACGGTGAATGCGACTTCGGTTCGGCGACGAACGTGCCGACCCCCTGCATGCGCACGAGCCGGCCTTCGGCGGTGAGTTCGCGCAGTGCGCGGTTGACCGTCATGCGGCTCACACCGGATTGCTCGACGAGTTCGTTTTCCGACGGCACGCGGTGATGCGGCGGCCAGGCGCCGCTATCGATCTGCCGGCAGATGAACTGCTTGAGCTGCAAATAGCGGGGCGTGGGCCCCTGTTCGGCGAGCGTTTCGACAGTCGGCTGGGCGGTTTGACGTGGCACCTTGCTGGCCTCTCCGGTCACGAGTGTGCGGGTGGAAAGCCTGAAGGATAAGCCAATCGCCTGTCGCAGAGGAGAAAAAAAGCGGCACGCCTGCGCACTGCACGGCGTGAGGCAATGCCGTGCGAGGGATGTGCGAAAGCGTGCCCAAGGGTGAGCCGGCGCGTCATGCAACGCCACACCATGTCCACAACGTTGCGTGTCGATCCGGTTCTCGCGAAGTCCCCGAGGTGAGACTCAAGCCCCCCGCCGTGGGGCGGCGGGGGACAGTCCAACGTGACCCTACAAGTACAACGGTGCTGCTACTGCTATCCGTTCAGACAATCAGAACGTCTGACGGATACCCACGCGCACGAACGTCTGCGTCGACGTGGCGGAGGAGATGCCGTTGCCCACGTCGCCGACCGAAGCCGTCGCCGAGACAACGTTGCCGAACGTATCGAGCGTGCTGCCCGACGCCTTCTGGTAACCGACCAGGCCATAGAGCGACGTGCGCTTGGACAGGGCGTAGTACGACGCGAAGTTCAGCGTGTGGTACTTCGGACCGCCCGAGCCCTTCACGTCGCTGCCTTGCGTGTAGTTGTACGCGCCGGCCAGACGCAGCGCCGGGGTCACCTGATACGCGATGGTCGTGCCGATCGTGTTGAACGAGAAGCTGCTGGCGAACGTCGACAGCGAGCCCGGCGTGTACTGCACGTTGCCGTACTGGATGCCGACCTGGGTGGCGCCGAAGCTGTACGTGCCGGCGGCCGAGATGATGCGCTGGCTGGCGGCCGAGGCGAAGCCTTCGTTGATCGACGAGGCGAACGTGCCGTCGTAAGAACCGGTCCACGTGCCCGAGGCGCCGTAGGCGTTCTGCGCTTGCAGGAAGCCCACACCGATCGCGAACGGGCCGCTCGCGTACTGGCCGCCGAAGCCCCACGTGTTCTGGTTCTTCACGCTACCCGGCTGGCCACCGAAGCCGTAGATCGCGCCGAACTGGAAGCCGGCGTAGACCGGGCTGGCCCACTTCACCGAGTTGTTCACGCGCGACTGGTTATCCTGCTGGTCGATATCGCCCGGGTGCGCGCCCATGCCGGTGACGAACGTGCCGGCGCTGAGCGGGCCAACGTAGTCGACGATCGTATCGTACTGACGGCCGAACGTGAGCTTGCCGAGCGTGGCGCTTTGCAGACCCATCCACGACTGACGGCCGAACTGGCGACCGCCTTGACCCGACGTGCCGTTACCGATGTTGAAACCGTTTTCCAACTGGAAGATGGCCGAATTGCCGCCGCCCAGATCTTCCGAACCCTTGAGACCCCAGCGGTCGCCCGACCAGGTGCCGCTCGCGAAGCCCCAGACCGAACCGTTGGTGTAATTGATCGGCGCGCCCACGGCACCCTTGGAAGTCGCCGTGCGCTGACCGCTGGCATAACCCACGCCGGCATCGACGATACCGTACAGGGTCACGCTGCTTTGGGCGTAGACGGGAGCCATGATGCCGGCCATACCGCCAAGGCCGAGTGCAGCGAGAAGAATACGTTTCATAATATTAGTGATCCTAAATTTATATAACAGGAACATCACGAAAACGCACCGGCAGTTCCCCGGTGTGGGTCGGTTTTTCGAACTGCCGGCGTTACTTACCCGGGGGTCTCACCTCCGGGAAGTCCTGTGACGCTCAGCCAGGTGGCAACGGCCACGACCAGGGCGTCGATATCGTCGAAACTCTCGGTGCCCGGCACGGCCGGCGCATCGAGGACGGTAAAAACCGGTTTGCGCCACTGCAGTCCCAGCGCGATTTCCGAGAGCGTGCCAAGCCCGCCGCCCACGGCGACGAGGCAGGTCGAGGCGCGGGCGATCAGGGCGTTGCGCGTGATACCCAGCCCGGTAGGCAAGGCCACGCTCAGGTGCGGATTGGCGTCGCCTGCGTGATCCTCGGGCAGCAGGCCGATCACGATGCCGCCGGCGGCCGAAGCCCCGGCCGAGGCGGCTTCCATGACACCGCCCTTGCCGCCGCACACCAGTGCCACACCGGCCGCCGCCAGGGCTTCGCCGATACGCTGTGCAGCGTAGAGTTGCGCGGGCGTAGCTTCGCGCGGGCCGATGAGGCCGACGGGGGTCACGTGACGCGACGGCCCCGCCTGCCGGGCGGCCAGTTGATCGAGGGCATGGCGGGCCGCAGCCGACCACTCATTGAGGATGACGCCGTACAAGACACTCTCCGAGAGCGAGCACACCGCTGCACACCGCCATCAATACGAGTGACAGTGCGGCGGCTTGAGGGAAATCCGTCTGCCCGTCCGACATCTTCAGGAACATGAGCAACGGCAGGATGTTGATTTGCGTACCGGCCAGCGCGAGGGCCGTGCCGTAAGTGCCGAGCGCAATCGCGGTGACGAGGCACCACGCAGCGGCCAGCGTCGGCCACAGTTCGCGCAGCGCGATGTCGACGATCGCACGCAGCGGCGTCGCGCCGAGCGTGAGGGCCGCCTCGATGGGGCGACGGTCGAGGTTGGCGATCGCCGGATACACCATCAGCGCCACACGTGGGATCAGGTAATACGCGTACGCCCCGACCAGACCCGGCGCGGTATAGATCAGCGCACCGAAACGCACCGGATCGACACCGAGCGAGGCGAGCGTCATCGTGACGAACCCCGAGCGGCCGAACGCGAGAATGAAGCCGTAAGCGATCACGAGCCCCGAGAACGCGAGCGGCACGCCCATCGCCGCGAGCCAGATGCGGCGACGGCGTGGGGTCTGACGCGCCAGCGTCACGGCGAGTAGCACCCCCACGAGCAGCGAGACGGTGCCGGCGCCGACAGCCAGGGCGAGCGAGTTGACGAAAGCGTCGCGCACCAGCGGGTCGAGGGCGATGGCGGAGAAGGCGGCGCCATGTCCCTCGAACGCGGCGACGACCAGCGCACCGAGCGGCAAGCCGAAGCCGAGGACGAGCACCACGGCGGCGGGCAGGCCGCCGAAGCGGCGTACCCAGCCACGCGGCGTATCCTTGACCCGCGGCATGTCGGCTTGCGGCGGAAGAGGCCCGCCGGCGTCGACGATCCCGGCAGCGGCGCGCGCTGACGTCATGGTGCGCGAACTCACTTGGCGAGCGCGGCGGCCGCCCACAGACGATCGACTTCCGCCTTCTGTGCAGCGGCGCGGGCGACGTCGAGCGGGTGGACTTGCGGGGCATCCGGCATGCGGGCACGCATCTCCGCCGTGAACGGCGTGCCGGGCACCGCCGGGCGCACGTAGCCTTGCGCGAACAGCGACTGACCGACCGGGCTCATGATGAGATTGAGCCAGAGCTTGGCGGCTTCCGGGTTCGGGCCGTTCTTGACCAGGCTGATGGCGTACGGCGCCGACACGCTGGCTTCCTTCGGAATCACGACCTGTGCGGCGTCGCCCATGCCGTCGGTGTACTTGGCTTTCAGGCCGTCGTTCTCATAACCGATAAGAATCGGAATTTCGCCCTTGACGAACTTGGCGTACGGCGTGGTGCCTTCGACACGCATGACGTTGCCTGCGTCGCGCAGTTTGCCGAAAAAGTCGGCGCCCGGCTTCGGATTGTCCACGTTGCCGCCGAAGGCGTATGCGGCGGCGAACACGGCGACTTGTCCCTGACCGGTCGAGCGCGGATCCAGATACACCACCGAGTTCTTGTATTCCGGCTTGAGCAGATCCGCCCACGATTGCGGCACGTGCTTGACCAGTTTCGTGTTCACGAGGAACGCGATGTTGAGCGAGTGAATGGTGAACCAGCGGCCGTCGTTGTCGCGGAAGACCTTCGGCAGCGTGTCGAAGTTGATCGGCTTGAACGGCGCGACGACATCTTTCTGCACGGCGTCGAGCGCCGAACCCGCGAAGTAGTAGGCCGTGTCGGCCTGCGGACGGCGGCGCGCCTTGTCGAGCGCGGTCACGGTCGCGGCCGACCCGATGTCGTTGTACGTGATTTCAACCTTCGGATAGCGCTTGCGGAATTCGGCGAAGAGCGCCTTCCAGTTGGCCCATTCCGGACCGGTGTCGAACGAGACGACGAGACCTTCTTCGGCCGCCTTGGCGTACAACTCGGCTTCGCCCGGATAGAGCGGAGCGGGGGCCGCCGCCGGCGTGCCGCTTTGCGCGAACGCCGAGGGGGCGGCAGCCGTCAACAGCGCGAACGACGCAGCCAGGGTGGCGAGAGTGGCCAGTGCGGGCAGCGTACGCGCGCGCAGGGAAGGAAGGGGGTGAATCATCGACATGGCTCCGTATGGGGCATCAGGTAAGGAATGTTGGGTCAGGCGCATCGCGTTGGCATCGTGGTCGCTCGACGTCCGCTCAGGCAGCGACGGGCGGCAAGACGCGCAGATGCGCGGGATCGAGCGCGATGGCGAACGAGGCGGGCGTACGGCTTTCGCCGAGCAGCGGCGTCGTTGCGCCATCGGGCAGGAAGTCGAAGCGGCACGTCGCGCCGAAGAAGCGCACCGCGCCCGGGTGTCCGCCCAGCCGATTGATGGTGCTCACCGGCGGGTCGCACTGAATATGTTCGGGCCTCACCAGCAGCGAGACGGCGGCGCCCGGACGCCATGCGGCGGTATCCACATGCAGTTCGGCAAACCCGGTGTCGACCATGCCCGCGCGTGCGACGCGCGCCGGCAGTACCGTCGACAGGCCGGTGAAGCTCGCCACCGTTGCGCACGCGGGCGCGTCGTACAGCCGCTGCGGCGTATCGATCTGCAACAGACGGCCGTGATCGATCACGGCGACGCGGTCGGCCAGACTCAGCGCTTCGTCTCGGTCGTGGGTGACGATGAGGGTGGTCGCGCCGCTCGCTTGCTGAAGCGCGCGGATTTCGTCGCGCAGTTGCTGGCGAATGCCGGCGTCGAGCGCGGCAAGCGGTTCGTCGAGCAGCAGGACGCGCGGCGAGACGGCCAGCGCGCGGGCCAGCGCCACGCGCTGCTGTTGCCCGCCGGAGAGCGACGTGGGACGTCGCGTCGCGAATTCGGCCAGCCCGACACGGGCCAGCATGTCCATCGCCGCGCGCTGGCGCTCGGCCGTCTTCACGCCCTGCATCCGCAGCCCGTAGGCGACGTTATCGACCACGCTCAGGTGCGGGAACAGCGCGTATTGCTGGAACACCATGCCGACGTGACGACGCCAGACCGGCACGCCGCCCACGTCTTGTCCGCCGATGGCGATGCGGCCGCGATAGCCGTCGAGCAGCCCGGCGACGAGGCGCAGTACCGTCGACTTGCCTGAGCCGCTGCGGCCCATCACGGCAAGCAACTCGCCTTGACGGGCTTGCAGGCTGACGTCGTCCAGACCGTGGGTTGCGCCCGCGTACCGGAAGCCGACGTTTTCGAGAGTGAGGCTCATGAACTGACCTTCTGGCGGGAGGCGGCAACGATCGACATGCCGGTCGCGGCGAGCGCGAGCACGAGCAGTACGACGGTGGCGGCGCAGGCGAAGCCGGTCGCGCCGTAGAACGCCTGGAGCAGCACCACCGGATAGTTGCGATAGCGGAAACCCGCGATGAGATTGGAAATCTGGAATTCGCCGATGGACAGCGCGGCGACCATCACCAGACCGGCCACGAGGCTATGCGTGAGGTTGGGCACGGCGATGGTCAGGAACTGCCGCAGCGGCGAGGCGCCCAGCGTGGCGGCGCAGTCTTCGAGCTTGGCGATGTCGAGATGGCGCAGGTCGGCGAGCAGCGTTTGCGTGAGGTACGGCAACGTGAGCACCCCATGCGCCAGCACCAGCAGCCAGAGCGAACCCAGCCAGGGCAGCGTATCGCCGCTGAACACCGCGATGTAGCCGAAGCCGAGCGTGAGCGCCGGCACAGCCACCGGCAACAGCGTGACCAGACGCGCGAACGCACCGCGTCCGCTGCGCGAGCGGTGGTGAAGCGTATAGGCGAGCGGCAGGCCGACAAGCGCGGTCAGGGCACAGCAGCCAAGCGCCACGATGAGGCTCGTGGAGAACGCGCGGCGGAACGAGGGATCGCCCGCGAGGTCGACGAACCAATGTCCGGTCATGCCGGCCGGCAACACGGTGTTCGTCCACGTCTGCCCGAAGGCGCCGATCAGCAGCAGCGCCACCGGCAAGCACAGGTAAATCAGGAAAAGCGCGGCGACCGCGCGCACGATCCACAACAGGTGCCCGGTGCGCGAGCGGTATACCGAATGCCCGGCGGCCCGTGCATCGGCAGGGGCTGGACTGTGCCGGGGTGGCACAGTTGGGGCAAAGCGGTCGGCGTGGACGTCGGACATCGAGAAAACCTGGACGGCATACGGTAACGAATTCGGTTCGGTCGACGTGGTGTTTTGCAATCCCTTACTGGCAGAAGGCGATGGCGAGCAAGACAGCCGGATCGACGTTGGGCGAGAGTGTCGTCGTCTGAAATGTCATTGTCATGAAGAAAACACACGAATCGGGCATCGTTCTGTGCGGAAACGGAACAGTTGGCGAAGCGCAACGCGGGCTCGCCAACGAACGACAACCCCGCCCGGCTTACCTTCACCGATGCGCCATTGCTATCCCAACGTCGCCGAGTTGCTCGCCTTCACCAGTGCCGCAAGGCACTTGAATTTTTCTCGTGCCGCCCGTGAGTTGGGTCTTACGCCGAGCGCCGTGAGCCGTCAGATCGCGTCGCTGGAGGGGGTGGTCGGCGCGGCGCTGTTCGTGCGCGAGGGCCGCCATCTGGTACTCACCGAGGCCGGGCGTCGCTATCACGACCGGGTGGCCGAGCCGTTACGCGAGATCGGCAACGCCTCGCTGGAGCTGATGACGTCGCGCGGCGAGAGCGATCTGCTGACGATTGCGAGCGTGCCGACGTTCACCACCAAGTGGCTGATTCCGCGACTGCCGGATTTTCTGGCGAGCACGCCGGGCGTGACGCTGAGTTTCAGCCGTCACCTTGCCCATGGCGACGCGTTTCCGTTCACGCTCGACGCCGCGGTACGTTATGGCGACGGCGCGTGGGAGGGCGTCGTCAGCGAGTACCTGGACGGTCGCCGCTTCGTGCCGGTGTGCGCGCCATCGTTTCTCGCGCGTTATCCGCTGGCGTACGCCACGGACATCGCCCGCGCGCCGAGGCTGGTGCATAACCAGGCCGAGGAAGTCTGGGGCACGTGGGCGGCGAGTTACGACGTTGCGCCGCACGCACACCGGCCGGGGCCGCGCTTCGAGCAATATTCGGTTTTGCTTCAGGCGGCCGAGGCGGGCATGGGCGTGGGGATGGTGCCGGAGTTTCTGGCGCACGAGGCGGTGGAGGCGGGGCGGCTGGTCGTGCCGGTGGACGCCGGCGTCGATGTGCCGCGTCACGGTCACTATCTGTGTTACCCGCGCGAGCGGCTGCAACAGCGCTCGGCCTTGCGGCAGTTTCGCGAGTGGATGCTGAGTCAGGCATCCCGGCGATGAATGACAGATCCGCACGAACGGATCCTGCGCGACAGGCAAGCCGACCAGATCGGCGTGATGCGACCGCGATCCGGCGATGTGAATGCCGAACTCGGCCTCGCGGTGCAACACGGCGTCCGTCACGGCGGACGACGAGTGATCGAGCACACGCCCGCCGTCACACCCGAACGGGGTGACGGGACGCACCGTGGACTGGCCTCATAGGGATGAGAACGTCACGCCGGCCGAGGCCGCACGTGCGTATCGGGCGGCGGGAGTGCCCTGGGTGATCGACGGCGACTTCAACTATGGCGAGGGCAGCAGTCGTGAGCACGCGGCGCGCTCGCCGCGTCTGTTCGGTGGCATGGCGGTCATTGCCCGCAGTTCCGCGCGCATCAACGTGACGCGCTTTGCCGCGCCGGCTGCCCCTTCGTTTGCCCCCTGGCTTCCAGCACTTGCGTGAACGACGTGTCGACGATGTTGCTCACGTCGAACCGGTTCGGCAGTGCGCCGGTCTGCGTCAGGAAGTCGCTGGTCCCTTGATAGTCCGCCACGGCTTGCTTGTCGACGGCGTCGACGGTCATGCCCGCCTGACCGATCCAGTGACGGGCGACGTCACGATCCAGTCCGGCTTTCTTCGCCCACTGATCGGCATAGACATCCTTGTGGCTCTCGACCCAGGCCCGAGCCTTTTGCAAACGCACCAAAAAGTCGGCAATCGCCTCGCGCTTCGCGCTCACCGACGGCGCATACGCGGCCACGCTGCTCAGGCCCGGCATCAGATTGCGCGCCGTGATGATCGCCCGCGCGCCGTTGTGCACCACTTGCTGCGAAATGTACGGCTCCCAGACCGGGAAGGCGTCGATCGCGCCGTTGGGCAGGGCCACGGCGGCATCGACCGGCATGAGCTTGACGAACTGCACATAGTCCGTGGGCAGACCGGCTTTTTCCAGCGCGCGCAGCGTCAGTTGCTGGCTCCACGCCCCGGGCCAGTAAGCGACCTTTTTGCCCTTGAGATCCTGAATCGACTTGACCGGTGAGTCCTTCGGCACGAGCAGCGCAATCGTGTCCGGGTTCTGACGCGACACGGCGATCAGCTTGACCGGCGCGCCTTTCGCCGCGAGGAAAAGGAAGCCCGAATCACCGAGGAAACCGAGATCGAGCGCCCCCGCGTTGAGGCCCTCGGCGACCGGGGCTGCCGACTGGAAGTGCTTCCATTCGACCTGATAGGTTGCGCCTTCGAGCGCCCCCGAGGCCTCCATCGAGGCACGCACGTTGTAGTAGTTCTGATCGCCCACACGCAGCGTGACGCCCTGCGCGCTGGCCGGGCCGGCGGGCAGGGTCGCAAGCGCCGCGAGCGCGGTGAAAGCCGTGAGGGAAAGCGCACGCGCGGCAAGGCGGGCCCGACGGATCCAGTGCAGCAACATCATGACACCTGTCTGAAAAGCGATTGAAGAGACGTTTGAGAGAGAGCGGAGGCGATAACGACGAAGTTCACGCCGCCTGCGGCGTGCGTCGGCGGTCGAGTTCTGCCGTGTGACGGCGGATGGCCGGAATCAGCGTTTCGCCGTATCGGATCGTGTCGCCCAACGGGTCGAAGCCGCGAATGAGGAAAGTGTCGACCCCCAGCGCGTAATAGCGGCCCAGCGACTGCGCGACCTGCTCGGCGGTGCCCACGAGCGCCGTCGAGTTCCATCGCGCGCCCGTCGCCTTGGCCACCCCCATCCAAAGACGTTCATCCACGACGTCACCGCGTTGCGCCGCGGCCAGCAACCGTTGCGAGCCAACGTTCTCGGGCGCTTCGGTGCGCAGGCCGAGCCGCTCGCGCGTCGCCTTGACCTGACGCAGCACGTCGTCGGCACGCGCCCACGCTTGCGCCTCGGTATCGGCCACGATCGGGCGGAACGAGATCGAAAAGCGCGGCTTGCGGCCATGGCGTTGCGCCGCTGCACGCACGCGCGCGACGAGCGCTTCGACCGCGTCGAGCGGCTCGCCCCACAGCATGTACGTGTCGGCGTGACGGGCGGCGACATCGATCGCCGCGTCGGACGCGCCGCTGAAATAGATCGGAATATGCGGCTTCTGCCATGTCTGCACGGCAGGCGACGCCTGCTCGAAGCGGTAATGGTCGCCCGTGAAATCGACAGGCGTGTCGGCGGTCCAGATGCGCTTGAGGGCTTCGAGGTATTCGTCGGTGCGGGTATAGCGAGCGTTGTGATCGAGGAAGTCGCCGTCGCGCCGCAGATCGGCGTCGTTGCCGCCGGAGACGACGTTGAGCGCGAGACGTCCGCGCGAGAACTGGTCGAGCGTGGCGAGCTGCCGTGCGGCAAGCGGCGCCGCGATCACCCCGGGGCGATACGCGAGCAGGATGCCCAGACGTTGCGTTGCGGCCGCAACGTGGCTGCTCACGAGGCTGCCCTCGGGACCATTCGAAAAGTAGCCGATCAGTGCACGGTCGAAACCTGCCGTTTCATGGGCCTGGGCCATGCGCGTAATGAACGCGGGATCGACAGCCGCGCCCGAGGGTTGATCGACTTCGGATCCCTGCGCCGCCGTGATCATCCCGATGATTTCTACGCTCATGAATGCACTCCGATACAGGCAAAGCGCGAGCGTAGCGGGTGTGTGTCCCCGCGTGAACCAAGGAAATCGGGATACGTTATGGCGCGCGACGGCATAAGCATCCGTCGTGCAAGCGGGAAGGGTCGATGGGTGCCGATACGGTCCGATGCGCTCCGGTATGCGCCGGTATGCGCGAGACACGCGTCGCGTATCGGCGTGTAGGTCGTCGGCTCACTTACCAGCCATGCAGTCGCGGCCACGTGGCGAGTTCGCGATCGGGGCCGAACGCGTGGTACTCGGGGAATTGCGCCCCGGTCGCACAGGCGTGGTTCGGCAAAATACGCAGCAGCGTGCCGATGGGAAAACGCGTGACGATATCCGGATCGGGTTCGCCTTCGCGCGACAGAATGCCGTGCTCCTGATTCGCACCGCTCAGCACGTAGCCGGGCATCACGCTACCGTCGATGCGGCAAACCTGACCGTAACCGAAATCGCGCTTCTGCTTTTGCGTGCCGCGGTCACGGCTCATGGCCATCCAACCGGCGTCGACGATGGCCCAGCCTTTTTCGGCCTGATGGCCGATGACGGTCGTCAGCACGCTCAGAGCCAGTTCGTCCGTCGTGCACACGCCGACGTTGTGCATGACGAGATCGAAGAACACATACACGCCGGCGCGCACTTCCGTCACACCGTCGAGATGCGCCGCCGCAAGCGCCGTCGGTGTTGAGCCGACGCTCACGACCGGGCAGGGCAGACCGGCGTCGCGCAAGCGCGTGGCGGCCCGCACACAACCGGCGCGTTCCTGCTCGGCGATAGCGGCCAGCGCTTCGGGAGTATCGAAATCGTAGCTGGACCCCGCGTGGGTCATCACGCCGCCGAGCGTTGCGCCACCGTCATGCAGCACCCGGGCGACGTCGAGGAGCGCGTCGTCGTCGGGACGGATGCCCGAGCGATGCCCGTCCGTGTCGATCTCGATCCACACGTCGAACGTTTCACCGAACTCGGCACCGAACGCGACGATGGCCTGCGCCGACGCCACGCTGTCGGTGACGATCTTCAGATCGCAGCCGCGCCGCCGTAACGCGAGCGCAGCAGGCAACTTGCTCGCGACCATGCCCACCGCGTAGAGAATGTCGGTCACGCCGTCGTCGAAGAAACGCGCGGCTTCCTTGAGTGTGGATACGGTCACGCCGGCGGCGCCCGCAGCGAGTTGTGCGTGCGCGACTTCCACGCACTTGCTGGTTTTGACGTGCGGGCGAAAGCTTACGCCCAGTGCCGTCATGCGCGACTGCATGCGCTGGATGTTGTGCAGCATGCGCGGCACGTCGATGACGGCGGCGGGCGTATCGAGCGTATCGAGCGTCTGCAAGGACGCGAGCGGAACGTTGTGCATCGAAGTCATGGCGCTGGGTCTCGTGGAGGCTTCGGGTACGGGGATCGAGCGTGAGTGTGCGTCTCAGGGGGAGCGCTTCGCGTCGGGCACAGGCGTCGGGCTGCGCCTCTCCGGTGAGGGGGACGTGCGGCACACGGCTGCCTTTGGCCAGGCGACAGGACGCAGTGTAGGAAAAATAAAATAAGCCATGGTTAAATGACGGCACATTCAACATTCATCTCAGGTTAATGATCCAGATCGAGGACCTGCGCCTGATCGAGGCGCTCTCGCAGTCGGTATCGCTCAGTGCGGCAGCGCGCATGCTGAACGTCACGCCGCCTGCGCTTTCCGCCCGTCTGCGCAAGCTCGAAGCGACCCTCGGGCTGGCGCTCGCGACGCGTACCTCGCGACAACTCAGCCTCACGGCCGAGGGCGAGCGGCTCGCGCGCGAAGGTTCGGCGTTGCTCGCCCAACTGGACGCGCTGCCCGAATCGTTTCGCCGCGAAGACAAGCGACTGACCGGGACGTTGCGGATCTCAGCGCCGTTCGGTTACGGACGTCACCATGTCGCCCCGGTGCTTGCGCGCTTCGGGCTGCTGCACCCCGACCTGACGCTGCAACTCGATCTGCGCGAGACGCCCTGGCCGGACAAGCACGATTCGGATGCCGTCATCCATGTGGGGACGGTGAGAGACTCGTCGTGGATTGCCCGCCCGCTGGCGCCCAACGACCGCTGGCTGTGCGCAAGCCCGGCGTATCTGCAACGCTACGGCACGCCCTCGGATCCGCATGCGCTGTTGCAGCACCGGTGCGTGTGCCTTCGGGAAAATGACGAAGATGCGACGTTATGGCGCTTCCGGCGTCGGGCGACGCCGTCTGCGATGGCTACGAGGGGAGCAAAGGGGGCAATAGCAGCCACGGCACGGCGCCCGGCCACCCGCGACAGCGTGCGTGTCGTACCGGCTTGCATGACGAACGACGGCAGCGTCGCACGCGAATGGGCGGAACAGGGGCTGGGCCTCGTGTTGCGCTCGGAGTGGGACACCCGCGAGGCAGTGGCTGCCGGCCGCCTCGTACGGGTGCTCGCAGACTGGGACTTCGAGAGTGCCCCCGTCACGTTACTGGTGCCGACGCGCCGCGGGCGGACGGCGCGGCTGCAAGCGCTCATGGCGTTTGTGGAGGAGGCGCTTGCCGTACCGGCGTCTGCCGGACGTTCGCGCCGCGCGGGTCGTGCAGGCGAATGAACTCCGTCAGGCCGGTTGCTGCGCGAGGCGCGCGCTGATCGCGCGAGCCCGGTTCGCAAGCACGCTACATAGCAGCAAGAGGATGGCCGTCATGAAAAACACGGCAGGCAGCCCGAACAGTACCGCGATCTGACCGCCGATGATCGGGCCGATCACCTGACCGCTGAATTGCGCCGACTGAAGGTAGCCGAGCAACTTGCCTGTGCTGCGTTCGTCCACGGCGTGGCGCGCGAGCTTGCCGATCGCGGGCAGCAGGCCGGCCAGCGTCATGCCCATCAACACCCGCAGCGCGGCCAACTGCCACCACTCGGAGACGAACGCTTGCGGCACCATGACCAGTGCCGTCGCAATGAGACAGCCGACGATCACGCGCCAACTGCCGATCCGGTCGGCCAGCGCGCCGAGCTTGGCCGCCGTGAGCATGCTGCCGAGCGCCGAACTTGCCATCACGACACCGGCCACTCGCGTGAGGTGCGGGCCGTCGACACCCAACTGGCCGATGTAGACGGTGATGATCGGCTCGATGGACATGTTAGCGAGCAACACCATCATCCCGGTAAAGAGAATGGCCGCGATGATGCCGACACGCGCGCGGGGCATGCGCGCGCCGTTCGCCGACGCGGCGCGGCGCTTGCTGTCGCGCGTGCTGTCGAAATCTTCGCGAATGCCGAAGATGGTGAGCAGCGCGGTGATCGAGATCATGCCGGCACAGGCGAAAAATGTTCCCCGGATCCCCAACAGCGGCGGCAGCAGACCGCCGATCAGCGGCCCGATCAGATTGCCGGCGAGTGCCCCGGTGGAGAGCACCCCCAACGCCCAGCCGGCGCGATCGCGTGGGGCCTGTGTGCCGATCATCACCGTGGACGCCGACGCGTACCCGCCGATCAGCCCCGAGAGCAGGCGAAGCGCAACAAGTTGATAGACGTTGTGTGCAATGCCGATCAGCGACGTCACGATCACCATGCCGACGGCCGCACGGATGAGCATCGGGCGGCGGCCGAAGCGGTCGGCAAGGTGCCCCCAGATCGGCGCCGTCACCGCGGTGCCGAGAAACGTCGCGCTGAACGCGACGCCGGACCACTGAATCACCGCCGATTCCGGCGTGACGCCGAGTTGCTTGACATAGAGCGGCAGGAACGGCAGCAACATGCTCAGACCGGCCAGCGTAGTGAACGAACCGAAGACGCAGATCGCCAGATTGCGCCGCCAGTAGCGGTGGTTGCGCTCGGTGTAGCCGGCGGTCGCGGCGGTGGACGAAGATGGGGGATTCACAAAAACCTCGGTATTTCACAAGTCGCGCCCGCGGCACACTGCTGCACCGCGCGGCGCCGACGATGGCGTGTTCGGCTTGCGATTGACTTGAAGATTGGCTTGAGGTGGACGGCATGGCCCGGCCACCGGCCAATACCGCGAGTCTAGTCGGGCCGCCGGTCTGCGGGTACCGTCGCGGCGCGTACGTCACTCTTGCGCGGCGTGGAGGAATGCGCAAGCGTCGCTATCAAAAAATCGATGAAAACCCGCGCACGCGAAGGCAGCGTCTTGCCGTGCGGGAACATCAGGCTCACCGGGCGGGACCGTCCCGCATACGACCCAAGCACCTCGACCAGCCGCCCTGCGGCCAGATCCTCCTCGACGATGAACCGGTACGTCTGGAAAAGGCCGCCGCCCGCCCGCGCGAGCGCCACGCCGCCAAGTACGTCGTCGGCGCACCGGAAATTGCCATGCGCATGATATTCGAGGTCGTGGCCGCCGTCACGGAACAGCCACGGGATCGGCCGGCCTGTGCTCGGCAGGTCGAATTCGATGCACTCATGACGCGCCAGGTCGTCCAGCGTGCGCGGCGTGCCTGCACGCTTCAAATAATCCGGGTGCGCGATGACGACCAGCGCGGCGTCTTCGAGATGGCGCGCCACCATGCGCGATTCGGGCTGCGCCCGAAAGCGGACCGCGAAGTCGAACCGTTCCTCGTGCAGGTCGACGTTCTGGTTGCTGATCTGGATTTCCAGGCGGATGAGCGGATACTGCGCGCGGAACGCCGGCAATAGCGGCAGCAGCCGATAGTGCCCGTAGGTCGTGGGCACGCTGATGCGCAAGGTGCCCGACGGCTCCGATTGTGCGCCCGACACCCGACGTTCCGCCTCGGCCAGCAGACCCAGCGCCGCGCGGCACTCCTCGTAGTAGGCGCTGCCGCCTTCGGTCAGGCGAATGCTGCGCGTCGAGCGCACGAACAACCGAACGCCCAGGCGTTGCTCCAGTCGCGCAACCGACCGGCTGACCGCCGCCGGCGTGACCCCGGCCTGATTGGCGGCGGCCGTGAAGCTGCCTGCCTCCGCCGCGAGACAAAAGAGCTCGATGCTACCAAGCAGCACGTCGTCGAATTGGCGTTGCATGTCGGGATTCGCTCCGATTCATTACACGATGTAAAAAGACAAGTGTAATCGCATGTGTTTTTCGCGTCCCGGATCATCAATACAGTGTGTCCAACCAGCGGGGGCGCGGATATGCCGACGGCCCGGCGGGCGAAATCCTCCGTTTTCTCAGGTCACATCAAGGACACACATCATGAGCAAGTCGAATCGTACGGTCATCATCACAGGCGCCACGAGCGGCATCGGACTCGGTCTGGCGCAAGCGTTCCTGCGCGACGGGTTCAACGTCGTCGGCACGGGACGCAGCGACGCGCGTCTGGCGCAGACGGCCGCGGTGCTGGACGCGGGCGAGCGCTTCTTGCCGGTCGCGGGCGACGTCGCCGATCCGGCCGCCGCAACGGCGGCGTTCGCCAAGGCTATCGAGGCTTACGGCCACGTAGACGTGCTGATCAACAATGCCGGCATCTTCGCGGCCAAGCCGTTCGTGGACTTCACGCCGGACGAGATCGAGACGCAAATCGCGACCAACCTGAAGGGCACGCTGTACTTCTCGCAGGCGGCAGCGCGTCACATGAGCGGTCGTGGCAGCGGCCGGATCGTGAACGTGACGGCATCGCTCGCCATGCAGGCCAATTCGGGCGTGCCGGCGCTGCTGGCAGCCGTGCTCAAGGGCGGGATGAATCAGGCGACGAAGGCGCTGGCGCTGGAGTTGGCCCCCTTCGGTGTGACGGTCAATGCCGTGGCGCCGGGCGTCGTCAACACGCCGATGCATGCCCCCGAGACGCACGACGCGCTCGGCAAGATGCACCCGCTGGGCCGGATCGCGGAAGTCGAGGACATCGCGCAGGCAGTTCGCTATCTGGTGGAGAACGACTATGTGACCGGCACGATTCTGCCGGTGGACGGTGGTTACGCTGCCGGTCGCGCGGTTTCAAAAGTCAAAGGAGTCCGTTATGCCATTCGTCAGCATCCGCATCACGCGGGAAGGCAATACCGTCGAGCAAAAGGCTCAGGTCATTCGTGAAGTGACGGAAACGCTCGAACGCGTGTTGCACAAACCGCCGCATCTCACGCACATCGTCATCGAGGAAGTCGACACCGATAACTGGGGGTACGCGGGGCAAACGACCACCGCGTTTCGCCGTCAGGCTGCCCAGGACAAGACCTGACGACGAAGGCCACATGCAGGCACCGCCGGTGCATCCCGGGTGGGAGGCGCAGGCGGTGCGTGCTGCGTCAGAACGGCTTGGACATCGCGAGATAGAACGTGCGACGCGGACCGAATTGCGGCGCGCCGACGCCGATGCCGGTGCCGTCACGCAACTCGTAGACACGGTCGAACAGGTTGATGACCGACAACTTGGCGTCGAAGCGCCCCAACCCGGGCAGGGTCACTTGCTGGCCGATGCCGAGGTTGACCTGGAAGTACGCCGGCAGATGTTCGCTGTTCACGAAGCCGCTGCGCAGGCCCGAGCCGAACAGGGCGTCGGTCGAGAAGAGCGTCTTGCCCCATTGGTACGACACACCGGCCGATGCCGTCACCTGCTGGTCGTGATCCAGATGCACCCAGTGGTTGGCGATGTAGGCGAGTTCGTCATCCCCGAAGTTGAACTGTCCCGTCTCGATCCCCTGACCCATGGCGCGAGAGACCGCCACGTTCAGATACGCGCCGATATTCCCCTGACGATAGTTGACGGTGCCTTCGACACCGTAAATCCGTCCCTTCTCATAATTGAACGTCGAATAGATCAGCGCGTTGCCGAACTGGCCTTCGTCCTGGAGATGATTCACGCGGCGATAGTACGCGTCGAGCCCGACTGTGACGGCGGAGGTCAACTGATGCGAAACGCCGAGGTCGAAATAGTCCGAGCGTTCGGCGCGCACGGCGGTGTTGGCGTCGGACGGCAGCGCATTGGTCGTACCCAGGAATTTGGTGACCGACGTCGTATCGATTTTCTCGGTGGCGGGCGGCGTGAAGTAACGCGCATAGCCCGCGTGCAGGCGAGTGCGGCTCGTCAGGTCGTACGTGAGGCCCAGACGCGGTGAGAGTTGCCCCTCATTCGTGACGGTGTTTACGTGGTCGTAACGCGCCCCGTAGTTGACCGTCAGACGGTCGGTCGCCTTCCACTCATCCTGCAAATACAGGCCGTATGTGGTGCCCCGATCCTCGGAGTTGTCGACGATGGTGATCGGCGTGCCGCTGGTCTGCTGGCCGCTGGCGTCGGCGGGGAAAACGTTGGACGTATTGTCGACGCTGAACTGTTCCTGCTGGACGAACAGACCGAAGCGCAGCGTATGACGGTCGGTGAGCTTGTAGCTGCTGTCCGTCTGCACGCCGTACGCCGTGTTGCGTCGCGTAATGTTCGACGCCACCCCGTTGTACGCCAGATCGCCGAGCGGGTCTGGCGTGTAATCGACACGGCTTGTCCGGTGAAATAGCGAAATCTGTGTGTCCAGCTCGGGCGACACGTGGCTCTGCCACGACAGCACCTGGAAGTCGGTCAGCTCGCGTTGATTGGCGTTCAGGCTGGACGAGTCCGGGATGACGCCGTTGTCGAGCGTGAATTGCGGGGCGACACCGGGCGAGTTCGGAATCTGAAACCGGTTGTTGGCCGTGCCGAACATGAACGACACGCGGTTATCCGGGTTGAGCAGATAAGACATCATGCCGAACGCGTTCGTCTGATTCGTATGGTCGTGAATCGCGTTGCGCTCGGCCGTGGGATTCTCGATTCCCATGTCGTTGGCCGACACCCGGGCGCTGAAGTAGTAGCTGAGTGCGCCCCGGGTGCCATACAACTGCGTGTTGACCTCGCGGTCCGCGTGGCTGCCGAACACCACGCCGACTTCCCCCCCGAACGGTTTGGGCGGCTCGCCCGTATCGTCGGTCAACCCGGGCGAGCCTTTCGTGTGAATATCGACGATCCCGGCGGTTCGATAACCGAACTGGGCCGGCAGCGCGCCGGTGATCAGATTGATCTGCGACGCAATGCGCGCGTCGATGGCCTGCCCGAAGCCGCTGATGGATTCGGGGATGATCACGCCGTCGATGCGGTATTGCAGATTGGCGTGGTCGCCGCGCACGTGGAGTTGACCGTACGAGTCCTGCACGACACCGGGGGCTTGCAGCAGCACCTGATTGAGCGGCGTGTTGCTGCCCAGCGGCAGCGTCTGGATGTCGGACTGATCGAAGTTGTAGACGGAGCTGCCGGTGTCGGGCGACAAGGCGTTGCGGGCCGCGTCGAGGCGTTTGGCCGATACGGTCGTGCTGGACAGCGCCGCGTTGGTGTCATTGCCGCTTGCGGTGTTCGCGGTCTGCGCATGCGCGTGGACGACGAATACGGAGGCAGCCGCTGCAGCGACCGCGCGACGAGAGAATTGCGAGAACTGAGCGCGCGCGCTGGCGTGCGATGAACGGAACGCGGGGAAACGAGTAGAGCGGGCAGTCATGCCGGACCTCAATGTGCTTGACGTGTTGACGCCACGCGGTCGAAGGCGGACCCGCCTGCGTTGGCGAGTTGGCGAGCTGTATTCGACGGCGGCGAATGTTGTGATTCAGACGAGCGGCACTGAGGCGAAGGGTGGGTCGCGGTTGTGCGTCGGCCCCCGTAAGGCCGAGCGGACACGAAGCGTTGCAGACGGCGGGTAATGCCAGCCGCGAGCGGAAGGCAGCGATGCGAAGACAGGTAGTCCCGGGAGCGCCACGTCAACGGCGATGAAGGCGAGGCACTGTTCGAAGAGCCCCTCTTCATCCGCCGCGCTCTGCCCGGATTTGTCGGCAGCGACGGACTGGCGCGGCGATCCCCCCAACCCTCCCAATCCCCCCGATTGTGCCGATGCAGCCGCCAGCGCAGCCACCGTGTGAAACACGATATGCCGTGCCAACGCCACCTGCGTGACGAGCACGCAGACGACCAGCCATAAGGGAAACCAGCGGCGACGCATGAGCCGAAGGGAAGTGGGGGCGAAAAACCAGAACGCGTGAATGCGACGGAACGCTGCCGGGCAACGTCAACGATTAAATGCAACCAAGTTGCAATGCAACTGAGTTGCGAATTCTGTCACATTCGCGGTGGCTTTGCCAAGTCGGAAAGCTGGTTTGGGGGATGGCGCAGGGAGCACATGCGTATTGCCCCCGATGCCGGACGTCAGGGGCACGCAAATGCCGGGGCTTGCCGGGCTTACGGGCCGATGGTGGGAAGGGTGGGAAGGGTGGGAAGGGTACGGAGGGGAAGGAACGTACGGAGGCAAGGCGTCCGGCGGAGCGCCGGACGCGCCCAATCAGGCGATCGGTTGCCGCAGTGTGGCGTCGGCCACGCGAATGGATTTCGGAATCAACCGAAGTTGCAGGAACGTATCGGCGATGCGCTGTTGGGCGGCCAGCACCGGTTCCGAGACCGGCTTGTAGACATGCGCGTAATGCCGTAGCCCTTTCTCGATGATCTTCGCGTCGAGTCCCTGAATCGGTGCAAGTTGCACGGCCGCCGCCGCATAGTCTGCCCGAATTTGCTGACCGGTCTGGCCCAGCGATTCGAGCGTGGCTTTGATGACGTCGCCACGTTTTTCCGCGAACGCGCGCTGGCTCAGGAAAAATTGATGGTGATCGGCGGCGCCCTCGCCGTTGGCGAGCAGCCGGACGGGGCTTTGCTCGAGGACAGCCGTGAGGAACGGATCCCAGATGGCCCACGCATCGACCGATCCGCGTTCGAGGGCGGCTCGTGCGTCGGCGGGCGCAAGGAACACCGGACTGATGTCACCATAGTCCAGGCCATGTTTGCGCAGCAGCGCCACGAGGAACCAGTGGACGTCCGATCCCTTGTTGAACGCCACGCGTTTGCCCCGAAGATCGGCGACGCTTTTGATCGCCGAATTCTTGGCCACGACGACGCCTTCAGCCTGAGGCGTGGGCACTTCATAGGCGCTGTAGACGAAATCGGCCCCGGCGGCCTGAGCGAAGACGGGCGGCGCTTCACCGACGTACCCGAAATCGATGGCGCCCACGTTGAGCGCTTCGAGCAGTTGCGGCCCGGCGGCGAACTCCGCCCACGTCAACTCGACGCCGAGCGGGCGCAGACGCGCTTCCAGCGATCCGTTCGCCTTGGCGAGCACCAGCGTGCTCGCGGCCTTTTGGTAGCCGATGCGGAACTTGCCCGGCTCGTAAGCCGCGTGCGCGGACCATGACGGCAGCGCCAAGGAAGCGGCGCCGGCGCCGACGACACCGAGGAATTGACGACGTGAGAGTGAGTTGCGTGGTTTCATGAGCAGAGTGCGCCGTTGACATTTCGGAATTGCCTAATGGAATGGATTATCCGGGCCGGTTCCGCGCGGGCAACGAAGCGATTCTGCTTTGGATATTCACCGCTGCGGTGCGATGTAAGCGACGCAAAGTGGAATGGGCGCCGCGCCGCCGTGATACGCGAACGGCAAAGTCTCCCGGAACGACACGCTCAGCGAAGGCCAGAGCGCCAGCGTTTGCGCGAAGCTCGCGCGTCGACACGACCGGCCGGGACGACCGAGCAGGATCGCACCGCGGGCACGCACCTCGACTTCGTCCAGGTCTCGCGTATATATGTTCGGACGCTGCGCCGATGACCACGTCATCAGAAGCCGCGGCTGGCTGGGGGCATAAAACGTCAGCCAGGTGGCGAGATGGTCATGGCCGACGAACGACAACGGCATCTGGTAGTGGGCGTTCCAGCGTTGCTCGATCTCCAGACTTGCCGCCTTGATGCCGGCGAACTTTTGCCCGGCGTTGCGCAGGTTCATCCCGAGCACGGCGGCATAGCCGATCAGCACCGTCAGTCCGACGACAGGCAGCCAGCGCGAAATTCGCCAGGCGCGTTTGCCGCTCGCGGACGCGACACATCCCACGAGCAGCGCCGGCAAAGGCACCGCGAACGGTTGCAGCCATTCGGAAATGCGTCCGCCATCGTGCAGCGTGAAGTACACGAGGATCGGCGCCAGCGCAGGCAGCACGGCGCACGCGGCAAGCCGCGTGGCATGCGTGGGCCGGGTGAAGCGCATGCCGGCCAGATGCATGACGAGGGCAAGCGTGGCGACGGGGTAAAACGCGGTGAGAGCGCCGCGCAGTCCGCGCCAGTTCAGACGTTGCCGGATCTGATCGTCGACCCAGCGAAACGCGGCGAAGTCGTGCTCGACGAGCCATAGGACGTTCGGCGCGATCAGGGCGACGAAGAGGATCGCCCCCAGCGCGAAGGCAGGGTGACGGTAGTGGCGTCGGGCCTGCGGCGTCCACAGCGTGACGACGAACATCGCGCCCAGCAGCGCAAACGTCGAATACTTGGTCATGGCGGCCAGCCCGGCCACGATGCCGAGCCCGATCCAGTATCCCGGCGAGTCGCACATCGCACGCACGAAGCACCAGAGCATCCAGGGCCAGAACATGACCAGCAAGTAGTTGTCGTTGTACGGCAGGATGTCGATGTTGATGGCGCCGGTCAGATGCAGGCTGAGCATGGCGAGCCATGCGAGCCGGGTGTCCCCGGACAAGCGCTTCGCCAGATGCCAGACACCCAGCATGCCGACGGCGATGGCGGCGAAGTGCGACGCATACCAATAAAACGCCAGCGCCTCGCCTTTGAGGCCGAGTGCCGGCCACATGGAGATGCCGACCAGCCATGGGTTCTTCGGCGTGCCCCATTCGGCGTTGCGTGCCCAGTTCAGGGCTTCAACGGCGTCGAAGGGGACCGTCGGATCCAGACGGGCACTGACGAGCGTCCAGACGATCGCATAGATCGTCACGTAGATCCCTAAGGAAAGCCACGGTGAGTCTTGCGCCGCGGCGGGAATACGCCGGACGAGCGCACGCAAGGGCGTCGTGCGCCGAATCGGCGTGAAATCGGGCGTTGTTGAGGAAGCGTGGTGTTTTTGCATGCGCGCTTCGACCGGATGCGAGCGCGCATGTTCTTGGAGTTAATTTGCAATCCAACGCAAATCGAACGCGTTCGAAATGCGCATCAACTCACTGTTTTTTATGGATATTTCACGCGCCGATACGGCAATGGCTGGCGCATTCCGGCAACATTCGTTCACAGATGTGAACAAACGAAAACAAATGAAAAAGGAAGACAACAAACGATTGGCGGATCGTCGTCTGCCGTCACGCATTTTCGGCCGGCGCGTCGACGATCAGTGCCGCACTGATGCGCCGGATACGCTGGTCGATGAAGTAGCCGCCGCCTTCCTGATAACGCAGATAAAGACGGCCGCACGCGCGGCACCGGCAAACGTTCGCCCGGTTGTAAGGGAAGTAGGTCGGCGCGATGGGCGCGTCGACCGCCCAATACGAGGTGCCGTTCGGATGGTATTCGGTGACGGTCGGTTCGTGGGTATCTCGCGGATCCATTAAGGTGCCGACAATTTCCAACTGCGTATCGGGCAGCGAGTTGGGAAGACTGGCCCAGCCGTCCAGCGTCGTCTTCGTGCATTGGCACTCGGCGCGGGCGGCGTCGGTGGATTCGGCATGCGTAGCAAGGGCGACGAGGGCAGGGTGGTCGAGGAAGGGGAGATCGCGCATGGGGAATATCGGTTTGGCTTCGTGCCGTTGTCGCGGCGGGCGAAATTGCGCTGAGGTTGCGCTGAGGTTGTTTTTTGTCGGCGTCCGACATGGTAGCGCGATGGCGCCGATCGAGCACGTTGCCCCTTGGCGAACCATCGAATCTTGCAGGGGTGACACCAACGATCGCTCAGCCTGAGATACGACATCCGCGATAGCGGAGACGATATCGCGTGAGGGTCCGGGTCCGGTTCGCGCTTTAGCGCTTTAGCGGGTTAGCGGGTTAGCGCGACGGTGAAGGGGATGGCGCTTGTCCGTTGGACAGTGAGATTCGGCCCCGCGAATCCTCTCATGGGTATTGCGCGGGGCCAATGGCCAGGCAGTGAAACCTACAGCGACATTTACGACGACATTTATAGCGCCATTTATAGCGCCATTTATAGCGACTGTTCGATCGCTTGCCCGAGCAGCGACAGCCCCAGGTCGATTTCCGCTTCGCTCACCGTGAGCGGCGGGGCGATGCGAAACACGCCGCCCATGCCCGGCAACTGCACGATGTTCATGCTCAGACCGAGATGCATGCACTCTCGTGTGATCTTGGCGCCGAGCCCGTCTGCCGGCGCTTTGGTGCGACGGTCCTTAACGATCTCCATGCCGAGCAGCAGCCCGCGTCCGCGCACGTCCCCCACGCACTCGAAGCGCTCCATCAGGCTCAGCAAACCGTTGCGAAGGCGCTCGCCCATGACGTTCGCCCGCGCGACGAGGCCGTCTCGCGCCACGACGTCGAGCACCCGCAGACCGACTGCGGCGGGCAGCGGATCGGAGACGTGCGTGGTGTAGAACAGGTAGCCTCGCTCGTGCGCGAGTTCCTCGATTTCGGCCGACGTGACGATGGCCGCGAGCGGCAGGCCGGCGCCGAGCGTCTTCGACAGCGTGAGGATGTCCGGCGTCACCCCGTCGCGCTCGAAGGCGAACATTGTGCCGGTGCGACCGATGCCGGTCTGCGCTTCGTCGAGAATCAGCAACATGCCGCGCGCCTCGCACTTGCGCTTGAGCGCTGCCAGATAGCCAGGCGGCAGTTCGATGATGCCGCCCGAGCTCAGAATCGGCTCGGCAATGAAAGCGGCCAGATTACCGCTGGACTGACGGTCGATCAGGTCGAATGCGTAGTCGAGTTCGGCAAGATAGTCGTACTGTCCGGACGAACCGAAGCGTGGACGGTAGGTGAACGGCGCGGGAATCGCGAAAGACCCGACGGCGGCGGGGCCGACGCCTTTGCGCCCCGCGCTGTAGGTCGCCGATGCGGCCGCCCCCGTCATGCCATGCCACGACTGCGCGAAGCCGACGACCTCGTGCTTGCCGGTCACCAGCTTTGCCATACGAATAGCGGCCTCGTTCGATTCGGCCCCTGTGCTCAGCAGCATCGCCCGATCCAGCCCCGGCGGCGTGATCTCGGCCAGACGCGTCGCCAGATCGACGACCGGGCGCGAGAGCATGCCGCTAAAGAGATGGTCCAGCGTGCCGATGGCCTGCGTCACCACCGACACGATTTCCGGATGGCTGTGCCCGAGCACCGCGCTCATCTGCCCGGAAGTGAAGTCGAGAATCGCGCGCCCGTCGGCGTCGTAGACGAAGCTGCCCTGCGCGCGCTCGACGATCATCGGCTCGAAGGTGCCGCCGTAGCGGATCAGGTGCTGGCGGGCTTTACGCCAGAAATCGGCGTCTTGGTTCTTGGACACAGGGCAATCTCCGATGGGCGCCCTCAGGCGTGAGGCATGAGGCACGAGGCATTAAGGGATATGACCCTTGCAGTCTACGCAGCGCTCTGCTTTCATAGAAGCGAATAATGTTAATGAAAGATAGAAGCGAGGCTAATACCTTGGGGCAAGTGCTGGAAGTCGATTTGTTACGCTCGTTCGTCGCCATCGCGCAGGCCGGTTCGCTCAGTCGGGCGGCTCAGCGTATCGCCCGGACGCAGTCGGCATTGAGTCAGCAGATGAAACGTCTGGAAGCGATCGTGGACCAACCGCTGTTACAGCGCACGGGGCGCGGCGTGGTGCTGACCGGCCCCGGGGAGCGCCTGTTGGGGCATGCGCAGCGCATCCTGAGGGCTCACGACGAAGCGATGGCCGACATGTCGGGACGCGGGCTGACCGGGACGATTCGTTTCGGCTGCCCCGACGATTACGCAGCCGCCTTCCTCCCGCATCTGTTGCGCGAGTTCGCGGTTGTGCATCCGCATGCGCAGGTCGAGGTCATTTGCGAGCCGACGCCGCGTTTGCTGGAGCAACTCTCGCGTCGTGCGCTCGATCTGGCACTGATCTCGTTGCCGGAAGGCGTCGACGAGCGCAATGTGATCCGGCGCGAGCCATTGGTGTGGATCGGCGACCCGGGGCTCGACGGCGTGTTGTCCGATCCGCACGCCCCGTTGCCGCTGGCGCTCTCCGACCCGGACACGCTGGATCACATTGCCGCATGCGAGGCGCTCGCGAAGATCGGGCGCGCGTACCGGATCGCTTACGCGAGCAGCAATCTGGCCGGACTGGCGGCATTGGCGCGCTCCGGTCAGGCGTTCGCCGTCATGACACAGACGGCGGTGCCCGCGGATTTACGCATTGTTACAGGTGATACCTTACCGGCGTTGCCGTCGGTGGGGATTACGGTAAAGTTCGATCGCGCACGTCCCAATCACCTGAGCACGGCGTTTGCCGAGCATATTCGTCAGGCATTGGCGGTGTTGTAGGGCGGGCGGCGTCGCATAATGCCGACGCGCGTTCCCGTGCGGGCGAATTTCAAGCACAATTGCGCCTTGCTTCGTGGTGTGCGGCGCAGGGCGGCACGCAGGCGAAGCGTCACGCAAAAGAATTCGGGTACCGGCATTGGGGGCATCGATGGCCGGAAGCTCGTGGTTAATCAGCGATTTGCTGCATTTTTTTGTATCGAGGTCGATATGTTGGCGCGTTTCGTGGCGTTTTTCCTGGTGGTCGGTTCGTTGTTCGCGCTGGCGGGCTGCAATACTGTCGACGGCGTCGGGCAGGATATTTCCGGCGCTGCGCGCACTGTCAAGCGCGCGCTGTAAGGCTCCGCAAGGAAAATTCGACGGCGGGCGAGTCAGGTGATTCAGGTGATTCGTCACGGTGGCTCGCCCGGTCGTCGTTGCGCCGCATTTTCGGTTCTCCCGACCAGGTGAACGATGTGACCTGTGCCGCATCGGCCAGCGCGACATCGACCTCGACCGGCTCGCGCTGAGGCAAGCGGTTGTCGTCGAACGCCGATGACTGCACGACGCCCCATCCCTCATTCCGACAAACAGGCATCCGGGCGTGCCTGAGTTTGCGTCTGCGTCTGCGCCTACGTCTTACGGCGCGCTTCCGATCGCGTCTGCAGAACGAGGCGCGCGCACCGATTTGGCGCATGCATCCCGCATCTCTCGTGCGCTTTCGGTCAATCGATCGAATAAGCACCGGTCTCTCGCCTGTCATTCAAGTTTTTTTCATTCGCGCCGTTGGAGCCGCTAACGCTGTCATGGGCATGCGTGTATCGTGCCGGTTGGCGTACGGTGGCTGCCGCTCTCGGTGGCTACGAACAGAAAGAAAGGCGGAAGCGCACATGTTGAAAAATTGGACGATTCGTTGGCGGTTGCGGATGGCCGTGGCCGGTCTGGCCGGGTTGGTGTTGATCATCGGGGCGCTGGCGCTCCTCGGGTTACGAGACACCGTCGGCAGCTTGCGCGAGGTGCACGACAAGGAGCTGGCCAGCACGCGACTGCTGGGCGAGTCGGAAATCCAGATCGGGCGGGCACGTGCCGTCGTACTGCGTGCGCCGCAGGCGCCGAGCGAGGACATCAAGGCCACGGACGTCAAGAAGGGTACCGAGTACTGGGGGGAGTCTGAGAAGGCATGGCAAGCCTATCTGGCGTTGCCGTCGGACGCCGAGGAGCAACGTCTCGCCACGCAGGTGACGAGCGCGCGTCAGGCCCTCAAAGAAGCGTTCACGCAATTGCAAAACAGTATCGCCTCGGGGCAGAGCGACGCGTATTACGCGAACGCGGCCGCGCTGGGCAAGCGCTACACGGCGTACGTGAATGCCAACGAGGCGCTCAAGACGCTTTACGACACCCGCGCCGAGTCGAACTTCAATTCGGCGGTCACCACCTACGACAGGCTGTTCGCCCTGACGCTCGGGGCGATCGTCTTCGCCGTCGTTGCTGCACTGCTGACGTCGCGGTCGTTGAACCGGGCGATTACGCGTCCGCTGGACGACGTCCTCGAACACTTTCAAGAGATCGCGCAAGGGAATCTGCAACGGCCGGTACACGTGACGTCGAACGACGAGATGGGGCGATTGCTCACGGCGCTGGCCAACATGAAGGCGCAACTCAACGACACCGTCGCCAAAGTGCGCAAGAGCGGTGAAGCGATCGCGGCGAGCGCACGCGAGATCGCGGCAGGCAATCTCGATCTGTCGGCGCGCACCGAGCAGCAAGCCGCCTCGCTGGAGGAGACGGCGGCCAGCATGGAGCAGTTGACGAGCACGGTGCGACAAAACATGGAACACGCGCTCACCGCGAATCAACTGGCGCGTCAGGCGAGCGACCAGACCGGGGCGGGCGATACGGCGATGGTCGAAGTGACCGAAACGATGCAAGCCATCGACGCCGGTTCGGCCAAGATCCGCGACATCATCGCGTTGATCGACGGCATTGCATTCCAGACCAACATTCTGGCGCTCAACGCGGCGGTGGAAGCCGCGCGCGCGGGTGAGCAGGGGCGTGGTTTCGCCGTCGTGGCCGGTGAGGTGCGCACGCTGGCGCAACGCTCCGCGAGTGCCGCGCGCGATATCAAGACGCTGATCGAGACGTCGGCCGAGCGTTCGGCGGCCGGCAGTCGCATCGTCAGCGAGGCGGGCACCGCGATGCATAGCATCGCCAGCAGCGTGCGGCGCGTGACCGACATCATGGCCGAGATTTCTGCGGCCTCGGAGGAACAGACGGCGGGCATCGATCAGGTCGCACGCGCCGTCACGCAGATGGATGAAGTCACGCAGCAAAACGCCGCGTTGGTGGAGCAGGCGTCGGCGGCGGCTCAGTCGCTGGCCGAGCAGGCGGAATCGCTCAAAGCCGCCGTTGCCGTGTTCCGTCTGACACAGGAGAGCGACAACATGGGGCTGGTCGCGGGCACCGCCGGCATGGCCCGCACGCGACTGCACGCAGTGACGTCGTAAGCCGGAAGGTCAGTCGGGCCGTCGGAAGGGGGCTGATTCGACGCCGTTGATGCTTTGCCGTCTTCCATGCCGTGCATGTCACCGATGCCGATGACAGCGGCGGCATGGGTGGCATGGGCGGCAGGGTGGCTTCAGATCGAAGAACGTCCCCACCACTCGCGCACAACGTCGCCTCGCTCGGGGCGCGGCCTGCGCTCGGCGCCTTGCGGCGGCGTGCCGACGAAGAGGAAGCCGAGCACACGCTCGTGAGGCGCGAAGTCGAGCAGATCGTGCAAATCGGCATCGTAAGCATCGGGACCCGTCGCCCAGAAGCCGCCATAACCGAGCATATGGATGGCATTGAGTACATTCATGCCGGCCGCGCCGACGCTCAGGAGTTGTTCCACCTCCGGCACGGTCGTCTCGGTAGAAACGGCGGCCGCAATCACAATGATCATCGGCGCCGCGAAGGCTTTCCGCCGGCGTTGCTCGTGCGTCTCGGCAGGCGCGTCGGGATGGCGTTTGGCCGACGCTTCGACCAGCGCCTGTCCGAGGTCGTCACGGGCCTCATCACGCACCACGACAAAGCGCCACGGACGCAGCCGTCCATGATCGGGCGCACGCAGGGCCGCGTCGAAAATCAGGTTGAGCTCTGCATCGCTCGGCGCCGGCTCGCTCAGCGGCCATGCCGACTGGCGCGAGAGAAGTGCGTCGAGGGCCAACTGACGTGCCGCGACGGCCGGCGACGCAAATTCGGGGGTAGTGCCCATTGAGGGAGTCTCCAGAAACGGAAACGCCATGATCGGTGATCTCCGATTAAATTGCAAAATGATTCTCATTTGCAATAGACAGGGCAATCTCCGGATTTGCGTTGGTGGCCGCGAGTGGCTCCATGTGTCGGTAAGAAGACGAATACACGGGAATGCTTGTACCCTACGCGTTCACTTTCACGAACGCCTGTCCGGCGCAGCCCATCCATGAGCCAGCAAAAGCCTGTCGAATACGCCTCCGCCACGCCCGAAGTCAAAGCCGTTTTCGACGATATCAAAGCGACACGCGGTGTTCCCGACGTCAATAACTTCTGGAAGTACATCGCACAGCATCCGCCCACGCTCGAGCGCACCTGGGACAGCCTCAAGGACATCATGTCGGCGGGCGCGCTCGATCCCCTCGTGAAGGAACTGATTTACGTTGCGGTGAGCGTGACCAACAACTGTGGATACTGTGTCGCCAGCCATACGGCGGGGGCGCGTCGTGCAGGGATGACGGATGAGATGTTCGGCGAGTTGCTCGCCGTCGTCGGCATGGCCAACGAAACCAATCGGCTGGCCGTCGGCTACCGCGTGCCGATCGACCCCGCGTTCGAGTAAGGCGGCGGGCAGCGGAGCGCAGGCGCGACGGCGCCGCGCAGCGGAGCGCAGGCGCGATGGCGCCGCGCACCGATTTCACGATATCGATGCCCCGTGCGCGGTGCTCGGGATTGCCGCGCCAGCGGTCCCGACGGCAGGTCCTGAGCGGCGTCGCAACGCGTGCTCGCGTCCGTTTACTGTCGCATTCCGATAGCCAACCGGTTGAATGCGCTCATCAGCGCGATGGCGAACGTCAGGTCAGCGATTTCGGCGTCGGAGAAGTGGTCGCGCAACGGGTCGAAATCGTCGTCCGGCGCGTGCGTCTGGTCGATGGCGACGACCGATTCCGTCCACGCCAGTGCCGCGCGCTCGCGGGCGCTGTAGCGCGAACTGACGCGCCAGCCGGCGAGGCTGTCGATCTTGTGATCCGGCATGCCGTCCTTGCGAAGCGCGTTGGCATGCATCTCAAGACAGAACGCGCAGCCGTTGATCTGCGACACGCGCAAATACACCAGCTCGATCAAAGCCTTGCCGAGGCGGCTCTTTTCAAGCGCCTTCTTCGTCGCCACAAAACCCTGATAGGCGTCAGTGGACAGCGTCGCATAAGGCAAACGAAGCGTACTCATCGAATTTCTCCAGAAAGTTAGTGACGCAGGGGGCGAATCTCCTGCGAGCAACGTGCGAATGGCGGGGGCTTGTCGCAACGTGACCAATTTACGAGAATCATGTCCTAGTCGTCAGATGCAAGAACTCACGAATTCAATAGGACATTGCCGATGGACTTCCCCTATCTGAAGCCCGGCCCCGGCGGCGACGCGCCGCTCTACCTTCAGCTTTACCGACGCTATCGCGACGCCATCTCCACCGGAAAGCTCCGTGCCGGCGACCGGGTGCCGTCGGTGCGCAGCCTTGCGAGTGAAGTCAATCTGGCGCGAGGCACCGTCGAGCTGGCCTATCAGATGCTCATCAGCGAGGGCTATTTCACCCCGCGGGGAGCTGCGGGAACGTTCGTGTCGCCGCATCTGGAACACCTCAGCGAGACGGCGCCGCCTGCGGTGGCCCCCATGCCGCGAGCGCCCGCGCCAAGGGATGCCATGGCCGCCGTGGGTGTGCCGCGTCCGTTTCAGTTGGGACTGCCCGCGCTCGATGCTTTCCCCCGCAAGACCTGGGTTCGTCTCGCCGGACGCCACCTGCGCGCCTTGGATCTCGCCTCGATGTGCTACCCGGCGTCGGCAGGCTTCGCACCCCTGCGTCACGCTATCGCCGCTTATCTCGGTATCTCGCGCGGTATTGCCTGCACGGCAGAGCAGGTCTTCGTCACGCCCGGCTATCGCGCCGCCCTCGATCTCGTGTGCCGAACGCTGATCGAACCGGGCGCGCAAGGCTGGTTCGAGGATCCCGGCTATCCGTATGCCCGACATTTCCTGACGAGTATCGGCATGCGCGTCGCGCCGATTCCCGTGGACGAAGAGGGCATCGACGTCAGCGAGGGTGTAAAGCGGGCGCCCCACGCGCGATTCGCGGTCGTGACGCCAACCCATCAAAGTCCCACCGGCGCAACGCTGTCCTTACCCCGGCGTCTCGCACTGCTCGAATGGGCCGCTCAGCAACGATCATGGATCGTGGAGGACGACTACGACAGCGAGTTTCGCTACCACGGGCGCCCCTTGCCCGCACTCAAAAGCCTCGATCACGACGACCGCGTGCTTTACACCGGAACGTTCAGCAAAGTACTTTTCCCCGGCCTACGGCTCGCCTACCTCGTGGTGCCGGAGGCGCACATCGAACGCTTCGGTGCGACGGCGAGCCAGCTCGGTGGCGCCGGGGCCGTTCAAGTACAGGCGACGGTGGCCGCCTTCATGGAGCAGGGGCACTTCGCACGGCATTTGCGCAAGATGCGCTCCCTGTATGCCGAACGACGCCGGTTTCTCGTCGATGCCTTAGCGAACGTCTTCGACCAAGACCTATACGTCCAGCCGCAGGCGGGCGGCATCCAGACGTTGGCCTATCTGCGCCACGACCTGGCGCGGCGGGGTGACGTCTCGCTCTCGGAGGCCGCCGACAGGCAGGGGCTGGCCGTGCAGGCACTGAGTCGCTGGTACGGGGCCAAGGCGTCGCGCGCGGGCTTGCTCCTGGGGTTCACCAACATCCCCGATGAGGCGACGGCGTTGGCACTGAGCCGGCGTCTGAAGTCCGCCATCGCGTCATCATCGGGGACGTGATCGGGGGCGTGTCCGAGCCCAAAGCCGAGCGGCAATCGCGTGGTAATCGGCTGGTAATCGACTGGTAATCGGGCGCGATAAGACCACGTCGGGACAGGTGCCTTCGAAACCCGCTATCCTTCGTAGATTGACGCGCGTGCGTCCCCCTCGTGTTGTGCCACGGCGACGACCGAATCGCCGGCACTCAATGTATTCCGCTTTTCAGGAGTTCCCTTCGTGGCAGCGTTCGACATCGACGATATCGTTTCCTCCTTGCATACCGCCCGTGCGCGTTGGCGCGACGGACAGCGACGGCTGCTCGAATCCGGCGGTCGGGATCTGCCGTCGCGTGAGCGTCTGGCGGAGATCGTCGTGCAACTCAAGGGGGCGCTGTTCCCGATGCGGCTCGGTCCGCTCGATCTGCATCATCAGGGAGAGAACTATTATGTCGGCCATACGCTCACGAGCGCCCTCAACGGGCTGGCCGAACAGGCGCGGCTCGAATGGCGGTACAAGGCGCGCCACGACGCAGATATCACAGCGGCCCTGATCGAGGAGCGGGCTCACTCGGCGATCCAGCAGTTCGCCGCCAAACTCCCGGAAATTCGCGGATTGCTCGATCAGGACGTGCTTGCCGCCTATCAGGGCGACCCGGCGGCGGGCAGTGTGGACGAAGTCCTCATCTGCTATCCCGGCATCCACGCCATGATCCATCACCGCATCGCGCACGAGTTGTATCGGCTGGAGCTCCCGCTGCTCGCGCGCATCATCGCGGAACAGGCGCACTCCGACACCGGTATCGACATTCACCCCGGCGCGCAGATCGGTGCGGGATTCTTCATCGATCACGGCACCGGCGTCGTCATCGGCGAGACCGCGATTCTCGGCCAGCGTGTGCGCGTCTATCAGGCCGTCACGCTCGGCGCCAAGCGCTTCCCGGCGGATGACGACGGCAATCCGCAAAAAGGACTGCCGCGTCACCCGATCGTGGAAGACAACGTGGTCATCTATGCGGGGGCAACGATTCTCGGACGCGTCACGATCGGCGAAGGCTCGGTCATCGGCGGGAACGTCTGGCTCACGCAGGACGTGCCGCCGTTCAGCAACATCACCCAAGCTCGCTCGCGCACGGAAGCCGGGTCCCCGCCGGTCTCCGGTTGCGATAACGATCGCTGACACCCGGCAACGGCATCGGCGTCCGACCAGACGACCGATGACCGATGACCGATACGCCTGTGACAAGGCGTGCCTGCGGGATGGCGTCGGCCGAGGCTCGACACACCAGTCGCTACAACACCGCAGTAACGTCGATCAGACGATCCCCGTCGCTCCGGCAATGGCGCACAAGGCGACCACGGCCAGCGGCGGGGTCTTCCAGCGGACCAGCAAGACGAATGCGATCGCGGCGACCGCGAAGTCGGCCGGCGTATGCACCGCGCTCGTCCACACGGGCGAATACAGCGCCGACGCGAGTATGCCGACCACAGCAGCATTGACACCGGCCAGCATCGCCGCCGTCGACGCACGCGAGCGCAGCGCCTGCCAATGGGGCAACGCCGCGATGACCAGCAGCAGGCCGGGCAGGAAGATGCCGGCCGTGGCGAGCGCGGCGCCCAGCCAGGGATGCGACGGCCCGCCGGACAGCCATCCGAGAAACGTCGCGAACGTGAACAACGGTCCGGGCACGGCTTGCGCTGCGCCATAGCCGGCCAGGAAGTCGTTCGCCGATACCCATCCCGACGCCACGGTTTGCTCCTGAAGCAGCGGCAACACGACATGCCCGCCGCCGAAGACGAGCGCGCCCGAGCGATAGAAGCCGTCGAAGATGGCGACGGCCCGGTCGTCCAGCAGATGCTGCGCCGCAGGCAGGCCGAAGAGCAGGGCGCAGAACGCGATTGCCGCGAGCGCGCTCGCGGTTCGGGAAATACGAAATCGGAGCGGGGGCGACGCATCGGTCGCCACAGGATTCGCCGTGCGCAGCAGTCCGAAGCCCAAAATCGCACCGAGCAAAATCACGACGAGTTGCGCGTAGACGGTCGTCGTCGACGCGAGCATTGCCACGGCGGCCAGCGCAATACCCGCGCGTCGCGTGTCGGGGCAAAGCCGTCGCGCCATGTCCCACACGGCTTGCGCCACCACGGCGACCGCCACCAGCTTCAAGCCATGCAGCACGCCGTTGCCTATAGCCCCGCCCAACTGCGGCGCGACGACCGCGAACCCCAGTAGCAGCAGAACCGACGGCAGCGTGAAGCCGCACCACGCGGCAAGGCCGCCGAGCCAACCGGCGCGCAGCAGACCGATGGAAAACCCCACCTGACTGCTCGCAGGCCCCGGCAAGAACTGACAGAGCCCCACCAGATCGACGAAGCTGGCGTCGTCGAGCCAGCGGCGCTTCTCCACGAATTCACGCCGGAAATAGCCGAGGTGCGCCACCGGCCCGCCGAAACTCGTCAGACCGAGCATGAGGAAAGCGCATAGCACATCGAGCGCGTTGCGCGATCGAGGGCCTGCGTCGGCATCGGAGGTGAGGTCGTTCTTCAAGAGAGTCTGCGTGGGTTAGCTTCGATTAGCTTGGCTTAAGGTGGGTTAGTTCGGATTCGGCGAGGGACGAAATCCGACGAGCATAGCAGCGAACCGGTGCCGTCGGCGTGACATCTCGCCACGCCGCCGCGCTTACGCCATGTCCGCGACAGTGGCGTCATGCGCCGATGTCCATGGCGCATGCCAACACTTGATCGCGGCATTTTTTCCTAATAACATTAGGCAAATAGCTTTCTTCAGTAGCTTCAAGGATAACGTCGACGATGGTCAGAGCAGGATTGACGTTGGAACGCCTGGTGGAAGGCGGCGCGGAACTGGCCGACGAAATCGGCTTCGAGCACCTCAGTGGCGCGGCGCTGGCGCGCAAATTCGACGTGCGTCTGCCGAGCCTTTACTCGCACGTGAAGAACCTCGATACGCTCAAGTGCGAGATCGCGCGACTTGCGCTGGCGCAGTTGGCCGACGCCGTTGCGCAGGCCATGGCGGGCCTGGCGGGCCGCGATGCACTGCAAGCTCTCGGAGACGCCCATCGAGATTACGCGCGCCGGCATCCGGGGCGCTTCGCCGCCGCGCGCCACCCGTTGACGCCGGCGCAGGCGGGCGCGAGCGCCGGCCCGAAGCTGACGCAACTGTTTCGCGCCGTGCTGCGTGGCTACCACGTGCCGGACGCCGAGCAAGTGCACGCCGTGCGTTTCCTCGGCGGTTTTTTCATGGGTTACATCACGCTCGAATTGGCCACGGGTTTCTCTCATAGCGCACCGGACACCGACGTCTCATGGCAACGCAGTCTCGATGCGCTCGATGTGTCGCTCCGGCACTGGCCATCGACGCCCGACGCCCGCTGATCCCTCAACGACCTCATCTACGGAACGGACCTTTATGAACTCGCCGGTCGACGGCGTGCGGCTTCCCGCACGCGTCATCCCCTTTCCCACAAGCGTCAGCACCGAAGCGCACGCGGCATTGCGCCGTCTCGTCAACGCAGACGGCGTGCCGTTCAACGCGCTGCATACGTCGCCCGCGCCGCACGACATCGATGGCTGGAAGCGCTTCAAGGCTGCCGCTGACGTGCAATACGGCGCGGCGATGGCGCAATACGCGGGCCAGTTGCGGTCGTCAGTGCAAACGTTACGAATCGACGACGCGACCGTCCACGTCGCCACACCGGTCAACGCCGTGGCCGACGATGTCGTCTACGTCGATCTGCACGGCGGCGGGCTCGTATTCGGCGAGGGCGCCGTTTGCCGGATCGGTGCGCAAATGCAGGCGGATCAACTCGGCGTGCGTTGCTGGGGCATCGATTACCGGATGCCGCCGGCGCACCCGTATCCCGCAGGCCTCGACGATTGCCTGACGGTGTATCGTCACCTGCTCGGCACGTACGCGCCGCATCGCATCGTGATCGGCGGTCGCTCGGCGGGGGCGAATCTCGCGGCGGCCATGGTGTTGCGTGCCCGTGACGAGGGTCTGCCGCTGCCCGGCGCGTTGGTGCTGTTGTCACCCGAACTGGATCTGACGGAGTCTGGCGACAGCTTCGAAATCAATCAATGGGTCGATGTGCTGCTGCCCCGGTCGTTGATGTCCAACAATCTGTTGTACGCGGCCGGCGCGGACCTCGCCCATCCGTACTTGTCGCCGCTGTTCGGCGACTTCACCCGCGGCTTCGTGCCGACGTTCGTGCAAAGCGGCACGCGCGACCTGTTCCTCTCGAATGCCGTGCGCATGCATCGGGGGTTGCGTCTTGCGGGGGTGCCGTGCGAGTTGCATGTCTTCGAGGCGATGCCGCATGGCGGATTCATGGGGGCCCCCGAGGACCGGGAACTGCGCGACGAGGTGACGCGCTTCGTGCATGCGCATCTGAGCGCCGCGGCGGACTGATCCCACCGAGAGGCGAGGTGGCGGCCATCGACGTGAGCGTGGTCGCGCCGAATCCCAATTCATGACGTCGCGCAATGCGATCGTCAAATCTCGCACAACTGGCGGTTCGTTTCAGCAATCCTGCGGCGTCGCGCCGCGTTAGCGTTCTCTGCCTTGCTGCAAATGGTGATCCGGCGTGCCATCGCACGACGGCCATCGGCAGCACGATCCTTCGGAGAAACGTGAATGACACGATTGCATCAGGGAGTGCCGCACCACGCGCATCGTCCTGTCTCGTACTCACATCATGCGCCCTCGCGCAACGCGCGCACCGGCTTCGCAGACGACTGGCATGCGGGCAGATCGTCACGGCGCACGGGCACGCGACACGGCGCGCGCCAGCGGCCGGATCGTGAGCCGGCGACGTCACCGATATCGGTATCCGAACGCGGGAGGGCACACGGCGTCTCCGGCGCGGCCTTCGCACTGACGCTCCTGACGGTGAGCGGACTGGCATCCGTGGCCGTGATGCCTTGCGCGAACGCGTCGGCCCCGCGCGCCCTGATCCGCAGGCAGACGTCGCTGGCGGTGCTGCCGCAGGCCAACCTCACGTCGGGCATCTTCGGATTGTTGAACCTGGCTCCCTCCAACGCGCAGATGCGTGACATTGCGCCGGCATGTAAGCCATCTCCCGACGTGCGGCCGCTGGGCAATGCGCCGCTGCGGGTGGCGGGGGCCGACGCATGGAGTGCCAGTGAGTTCGCGTATCGGCGCGACGTGCAGCGAGCCGTGGTAACGCTGATCCGCGAGGCCGTCGCCGCGTCGGATCGTGAAACGCGCGAGGCGTTCGCCAACGCCGAAATGCTGATGCCCTTTCGGATGTTCCTCAACGTCGAGCAGGCCGCCGGGCCGCAAGCGCCGGCGCGACCAGCGCAACAAGATCGTCCGGCGCGCCGGGTCACGTTCGAGGCCACGCATGCCATCGTGCTGATGTTGCGCAGCCCGGAAGGCCAATGGCGAGAGTATGCGTTGTCGCTGTCGGACGAAGCGCCGGGCCTGATCTCCGAAATACGGAATTGCGTGCCGCGTCACACCTTCTGGCCCAGATGCTACGCGCGCACACATGGTCCGACGCTCTGGGGGAAACAGTGGCCGTCGATCGAGTCCCGGATTCGGGATGACGACGAGTTGCGCTTCTGGACGCAGCGGGCGGGGGCATCTATCTCGCCGGGCTGGCCGTTGCCGGCGTCGTCGGTGCTCGACTCGCCCGATATGGAGGAAATCGCGGAGCTGCTCATCGATACCGTGCAGCAGCATTTACCTCGCGATCGTCGCGAGGCGCCGCACGGATCGGACGCCGACGCCGCTCGCGGCTCGCGACCCCGCCGTCACGCCTCACCCGCAGACGCACAGGCGGCGGCGCAGGCGAAAGGACTGGCGGCGCGAATGGCGCTGGCCGGGTTCGAGTGTCTGGCGGCGGTCGTGCGCCCCGACACGCTGCGCAAGGACGCGCTCGCGTTGCTCACGCATCTGTGGCCGGAATCCTCCGCCGCTAACACGACCCATGTGACCCATGCCGCCCATACTGCCCATGCGACCCACGCCACCTACGCCCATGAATCGTTCGAAAGCGAACTCGGGCGCGGCGTGCAGTGGACGCTGCCGCCCGACGTGTACGTCGAGTATCGCCCGGAACTGACGCAGAACGGTGTGCAGGTCTTTGAGATCGACGGCGTGCTCTACGGCACGACCGTGGCCCGCACGCGCAAGCATGCCTCGAATCTCCGGCCGCTCGACGACATACGCGCTGAGGCGGGACCGTACTCCCTGTGTCGCATCTCGCGTGGCATGGGGGCCGATGTCGACGGCATGTGTCTCGAATGTCACTCCGAGCGCCGGGGACAGGTCACGGTAACGGAGCAGGGCGCGACCGTGACCCAGCATCAGGTGATCGAGGCCTCGCCCGTGCTGCGCTTGCGGGTCGCCGTGTATTCACAACAATTCGAGGCGCCGGACGGCCGGCAGCGATTCTTCGCGTTCGGGCGACTCGGGGCGCTGGACGACGATGATGTTCCGCACGTCGGGCCGGATTCTCCGGTGGTGGATGCGTCGGTCTACTTGCAAACGCTCGACGGCGAACTGGCATTCTTCGAGCAGGCGACCTCGGAAGGCCCGGTCGGCGGCTGGCGGGTGCACCTCACGCTCGGGGGCATGCAGATTGCTGCACCGTTCGGCACGTATCGGGATCGTCACCGCACATTGCACGGGGTGGTGCAGGTCTCACATGACATCTACTACCGCTTCTCCCTGCCCGACCGACAGGGGCTTCAGGCCCTGCAACACGTCCGTCTGAATCGACGCGATGCGCAGCACCACGACATCCGGGAGTACCGCATTGCCCAGCGTCACCGCGCGGCCGCGGAGAACGCTATCGTGCTGCCGTCGATTTCCTACGGCGAGACGCGCACGCTGTTGCAGCTGTATTTGCGCATGTGGGAGCAGGCGCCATCCCCGGCACAAGTCTGGCGAGGCCTGGAAGACATTCCGCTGTCCGTGACCGAAGCCAGACAGGCCGTGCGCCAACTGACGCGCGCGATCGAGCATCGGGTGGCCGCCGCGAGGGCAGGCGAGCGGGGGACCGGACACGAGGCGGCAAGCGCCGATCAGGTGGACGGCGCGCATGCGGCATCCCCACCGGAAGTCGATCCGTCGCTCTTGCCGACATTTCATCGGCTGTGGACCCACTGGCAGCGCTTTCCCACACAGGCGGACGCATTCGTCAATGCAATCGCCAGAGACTTCGTCTCGCGACCGTCTCCGCTGGCGGTGTGGTCGCAACTGCCGTTCACAGGGGACGTGCAGACGACGCGTGAGGTCTTATCCCTGTTCGAGGAAGTCTTTCCGGGGATGTCGGGGCTGCAAGCGCTCGTGACCGGCAGAGCCCGCGCCGTGCGGGATGTTCATGACCGGCTACGCGCGCTGTCGCGCAACGCGAATATCGCGCTCGCCGAGGTCACGCTTGCCGACGGCACACGTGTGATTTACTACTGCATGTCGGGACTGCAACGCGCAAGCCTGCCGACAAACGCCCCCATGCACTCGCCCACAAGCGCGGCCACGAACGCAGCGACGAACTCAGCCACAAACGCAGCCACAAACAAGTCCCAAAACACGTCCCAAACCGCGTCCCAATCCGCGTCCCAATCCGCGTCCAAAAACGCGTCCAAAAACGCGCCGACGGTTCGCTTTGTCGACGCCGGACGGGCCTACGCCCAGCGGGAGCAAAACGTCATCCACCAACAACTTGGTAGCGCGGGCGTGAGACGCTCGGGCGATCCGACGGAGCCGCCCGAGCTGCGTTTCGTCGTCGCGGACGCCAACATGCCGACCTACCACGCGGCATCGGGCGAAGCGAAGTCGCGCACGCTGGACACCGAACGACTGATTCTGGCGCAGATCTATGCCGATCATCCGTCGGGCGAGGGCGTGGTGCGCTCCATCGTGATGTGCTCGCGCATGCCGTTCTGCGACTCCTGCGCGGTGAATCTCGCGATGGCCCCGTATCACTATCCGGACCCGGAACTGCGGTTCTACTATGTCGCGCCGCCATCTCGCAATCGTGCGCAGACACCGGCAATACCGACGCCCGCCACAACGACGTCTCGCGCAACACCCGCGCCACGGCGACGTCCCGGGGCGAACGCTGCCCATGTCCATTCGACGCTCTGATCGGGACGCCTGCGCATTTTTCCCCTATATTGACCAGTCTCGACGCCGTTCGCGGCGTCTGACCCCCTGACGTCGCAGCCGGTCCGCCAGCCTTTCGGCGGCCCGGCTGTCGCACGTCGACATTTCCCGATGGTCCCCAATCCGCCGATGGGCAAAGGAGCGACGAACGCATGACGGCGCCTGATTCTTCCGCACGCCCGCCCGCTATCGGCCTCGGCACCGCCGCGCGCGATCTCTACCGGGCGCTGTGGCGTCATGCGTGCGGCGTGCGCGCTCATCTGCTCGGCGCCGCCGGGCTGTTGTCGGTCGCACAGTTGCTGCGACTGACCATGCCCTGGTTCGCCGCGCAGGCGATCAACGCGCTTCAGCAAGGCGATATGACGGTCGCCGGGCGCTGGATCGTCTATCTCGTGGGCGTCTATTTGCTGTCCTGGCTGCTGCATGGGCCGGGCCGCATTCTGGAGCGCAACGTCGGGGTGCGTGTTCGCGTTCGTCTGGCGGATCAGCTCTATGCACGCATTGCCGCAGCGCCGCTGGCGTGGCGCGACGGCCGCCACTCGGGGGAGTTGCAGCATCGTGTGATCCAGTCGAGCCGTGCGCTCTCCGATTTCGCCCAGAACCAGTTCGGTTATCTGCAAAGCGCCTGCAATTTCGTGGGGCCGATCGTGGCGCTCGCCTTGTTGTCGCGCACGAGCGGTGTGATCGCCGTTACCGGCTACGTGATCATCGCCATCATCATCCTGCGTTTCGATCGCGTGCTGATGCAACTCGCCCGCGCGGAAAACGATGCGGAACGACGTTACGCCGCCGCACTGCTCGACTTCGTCGGCAATGCCGGCACGGTGATCGGTTTGCGGTTGCAGGCCGCGTCGCGCACGCTGCTGGGACATCGCATAGATGCCGTGATGGCGCCACTGCGCCGCACGGTAACGGTCAACGAAGGCAAATGGTTCGCCGTCGACATACTGGGCATGGGCCTGACGTGGATTCTGGTCGTGGTCTACGTGATGCAGTCGCGCGGCCCGGGGCAGGCCGTCATGCTGGGCACGGTTTTCATGATCTACCAGTACGCTCAGCAGGCGGCGACGGTCGTGGGCGCGATGGCGTCGAATTTTCAGAGCTTCGCGCGCATGCACACCGACTACGGCAGCGCCGAGCCGATCTGGCAGGCGCCCGGCGAACCCGATGCAGCCGTGCCTGCGGTGATCGCCAACGCCCCATGGGAGACGCTGGCGTTGCGCAACGTGTCGTGGCAGTACGCCGACGATGCGCGCGGCGGTCTGCGCGACGTGAATCTCGTGCTGCGGCGTGGCTCGCGCGTGGCGCTGATCGGCCCGAGCGGCGGCGGCAAGAGCACGTTGCTGCGAACGCTCGCCGGCCTTTACCTTCCGCGGCAGGGCGAATTGCTGCGCGACGGCCGGGTGATCGACGCCTCGGATCTGCGCACGCTCGCCACGCTGATCCCGCAAGAGGCAGAGGTGTTCGAAGCGAGCGTGGAAGAAAACCTGACCTTTGGTGAAGCGGCGCCCGCACAGGCGTTGCAGGCAGCCGTGCATGCGGGCGCATTCGACGACGTGCTGAAACACCTGCCCGACGGCCTGTCCAGTTCGCTCAACGAGCGTGGCAGCAACCTCTCCGGCGGACAACGTCAGCGGCTGGCGCTGTCCCGGGGCGCGCTGGCGGCACAGGGCACTTCGCTCTTGTTGCTCGACGAACCGACAAGCGCCCTCGACCCGCTCGCGGAAGCACGCGTCTTCGACCGGATGTACGCGGCGTTTCCGACGGCCTGCATCGTGGCGTCGGTGCATCGACCGAGTCTGCTCGAACGTTTCGACACCATCGTGGTGATGGAGAGCGGACGTGTCGTGGATGCCGGACCGAGAGACGAAGTGCTCGCCAGACGGACCTGACGGGGCTCTGACCGGACTTTGACGACGATTCGACGGCTATTTTCCGGCCTCGGTCGATGTCGGCGGCGAGTAAATCTTGCGGTAGACCCCCACGCCGCTCGCGCCCGCGCGCAACGCGGGCGTGTCGCCTGCCGGCAGGCGGACCCAGCTCCCTGCGGGATATGCCGTGCCATCGAGAAGCAGGGCGCCCGCCACGACGAGCAACTCGACGATCCGCGATGGATCGCCGCCCGGAAGCGATGCATTGGCATGCCACCGTAATAGCTCGACGCGTTCGTGCGCATCCGTGAACAGATGGCAAACCTCGCCACCGGCCCCGCGCTGCCAATGCGCCGCGTTGCGCTGTGTCGCCGACATCTGCATGAGCTTGACGAAGATCGTCGCCCCCGCAAGGCTGGAGGGCCGGTGCGAAGAGCCGGGGGGATTTCGCAGATACCAGCCTTGCGGATAGTCGTCACCGTCGGCAGAGAAGGTGCCGGCAAGGACGAGAATTTCCTCGCCGCCGGGGTGATCGTGCGCCGGAAACGCCGAGTTCGGCGCGTACCTCACCAGACTCGTCGCGCGCGCTTGCTCAGCACCGATGCGGTCGAGCATGACGCGCGCCACGCCGTGTTGCGGCGACGGCACCCACACGTATTGCGGCGGGGTCACGACGACGCGCTGCGAGAAATCGGCATTCACCCGCATGAGTTGCCTGTTGCGATTCGCGCTTGGGCCTGACATCGTGAACGGTTTTCCTTATGCGGCAAATGCGCGTAGCGCAGGGGTCGGAGGGGCGATGGCGCCGTGTCGGTATCGACGATGCCATCAGCGAAGTTCGACGAAATGAGGCAATATTTTCCCGGGAGAGCGGAGATAGTGTGACCTCACGCGCGGCTGCCGGCAAACGAGATTATCTGTCCCGCCCGGGAAGTTTTTCTTTGCCCGTCGAGCGAGAAACAAGGTTTGCAAGAGAGCGGCAATACATAGCGTTAACACTATAAATCGACATTCAATCGAATATCGATGCATCGATAAAAATTACAAAATCCTATAAAAATTAAAAGATAACGCTCCGTATTCGGGTTTTCCCTTTGTTATTTGGATACTAATTTGTAGTGTGTACGCTTTTTTGTTTGTGCTATACATGCAAATAAGCAAGCCGCACACCTCCAGCGTTCTCAAGCGAGGGCCGCTTGTGTCACCGTTATCCAGTTGCTCACGCCACGGGAAGTTGCCATGTCCTACACCGCCACACCCAATTCGGTCGCGCAGCCTGCTTCGCAGGGTAGCAATGTCGATGCGCTATACCGGAAAGTCACCGTACGCCTGATTACGTTTCTTTGTCTGTGCTATTTCGCGGCTTATCTCGACCGGATCAACGTCGGTCTGGCGAAGCTGCAAATGCTCAATGCGCTTCAGTTCAGCGACACCGTCTACGGCCTGGGCGCGGGGCTGTTCTTCGCGGGCTACATTCTGTTCGAAGTGCCCAGCAACCTGATCTTGCAGAAAGTGGGCGCGAAACTTTGGATCGCCCGGATCATGGTGACGTGGGGCTTGCTCTCCGGCGCCACGGCGTTCGTGACGACCCCGACACAGTTCTATGTCCTTCGATTCCTCCTTGGGGTAGCCGAAGCGGGCTTCCTGCCGGGCGTATTGCTCTATCTGACGCACTGGTATCCGGACGAGCGCCGTGCACGAATCATCGCCCTGTTCATGGTCGGTTTGCCGCTTTCGAGCATGGTCGGCAGTCCGATCTCCGGCTGGATCATGTCGATGTTCGACGGCGCGCATGGTTTCGGCGGATGGCAGTGGCTGTTCGTGCTCGAAGCGCTGCCGTCGGTGCTGCTGGGTATCGCGATCTTCATGTATCTGCCTAACGGCATTGCCTCGGCGCGCTGGCTGAGCGCCGAGGAGAAGGCGATTCTGAGCGCCAATCTCGACAAGGACGCCAGCGCCCATAAGCGTCACAATCTCGGCGCAGCATTCACCGATCTCAAGGTCTGGGCATTGGGACTGATCGACCTTTGCGTGCTGCTGGGCTTGTACGGCGTGAGTTTCTGGCTGCCGACGATTCTCAAGGACACCGGGGTGCGCGATCCCTATACGATCGGCTGGCTGATGGCGATTCCGAATGCGATTGCCGTGGTCGGGGTGCTCGTCTGGGGGGCGAGTTCGGACCGCATGCGCGAACGCCGCTGGCACATCGTGGTGCCGTTCCTGCTCTCGGCGGTTGCGATGTTCGTCTTCGCGACCGGTCAGCATGGGACCGTGATGACCGTCGTGCTGTTCTCGCTCATCAACCTTGGCGCGGCAGCGGCAATGCCTGTCGTATGGGCGCTGCCGTCGACGTTCCTCAAGGGATCCGCCGCCGCCGCAGGCATCGCTTTCGCCTGTTCGCTCGCCAACCTCGGTGGCTTCGGCAGCACCTATTTCATCGGCTGGCTGCGCGACACGTTCCACACGCAATCCGCCGGGATTTATGGATTTGGCGTTTGCATGCTGATTGGCTGCCTGCTCGCGCTCTCGTATCCGAAGCAACTGGTCAATCGATGACACATTGCGCCGGGCTGCCTTGCAGATCCGGCGCGCATCGTTGATGGAGGGGAAATGGAAAGGCCGACATCATGTCGGCCTTTTTTGTAGGCTTAACGGGGCGCGAGGCTCCATTCGCCCCGGTCGATGTCAGTGAGCCGGAGCCTGGCGCGCACGGGCGGCGGCCGCTTCGAGCCCTTGCCATGCCGGCTGATCCGGCGCGTAACGAGCGCGAATGAAGGCGGCAAGCTCCGCCATTTGCCTGTCGTCGAACGCCTCGCGGAAGCCCGGCATGTAGCCGAGCGCTTCGGTGGCGGGCTGATCGATGCCGTTCATCAGCACATGCATGAGATTGTCCGGCGTCGCCTGGCTGACGCTGGTGTTCAGCCCCATGAGCGGGCGCACACCGAAGTGCCCCACGCCGCCACTGTCTGTATGACACACCGCGCACGCCGCCTCAAACGTGCGACGGCCGTTTTCAAGGCCGAGCGTTGTAGCGATGTCGGCCCCTTTGGCGCGTTCATGCGCCATCGCGGCCACGGTGGACGTTTGGGTTTGCGGCGAGAGCGATGCGAGGTAGTGGGCGATGGCGCGCACGTCCGTTTCCGGCAATTCGGCCAGCCCGGCGACCACCGGCGCCATCGGTCCGGCGGCCACGCCGTGCTCGGGCGAAAAGCCTGTGCGCAGATAGTCGAACAATGCTGATTCCGTCCACGGCACCGGCGCATCTTTCGATGCGACGAGCGGCGGCGCCCGCCATCCCTCGGCTTCGCCGCCACCGAGGTAGCGGGTCGGCTGCTCGGCGCCGAGCATGTTGCGCGGCGTGTGACACGCGCCGCAATGGCCCGCGCCGTCGACAAGATAACGCCCCCGGTTCCAGAGTGTCGATTGCGATGGATCGGGCCGGTACTCGGCCGTGTCGTGATACAGCCAGTTCCATCCCGCGACGAGGCGACGTTGATTCAGCGGAAACGGCAGCGCGGTCTTCGGCGGCGTGTGGTTCACCGGCGCTTGCGACATCAGGTACGCATACAGCGCGAGCATGTCCGGCTCGCTCATCTTTGCAAATGCCGTGTACGGGAATGCGGGGTAGAGGTGCGAACCGTCTCGCGAAATGCCCTCGCGCATGGCACGCGCGAACGCGGCATACGACCAGCGGCCGATCCCCGTCTCGGGATCGGGGGTGATGTTGGTCGAATAGAGCGTGCCGAAAGGCGTTTCGAGCGCCAGACCACCCGCGTTGGTGCTGCCTTGGGCTGCGGTATGACACACGGCGCAGTCGCCGGCGAGTGCGATCTGCCGTCCGCGCTCAAGCGTCGCGGACGACCAAAGCGTGTTATCCGGCGCGGTGATGGGCGCGATTTCCGCCGCGCCGAAAAGCATGATGCCGGCCAGCCCGCCAATCGCGCCAATCGCGCCGATGCCACCGAGGGCGCCCACGCTCGTCCACCGCGACCAACGCTTGTCGCGTAGCGGGCGCTGCGGCTTCGACGGCTTCGGATGGATAGCGCCGGTCGGCTCTCGCAACGCGGTGCGCAAATGTTCCGGCGTAAATGGCGGTTGACGCAGGCGTATGCCCGTGGCGTCGAACAACGCGTTCGCAATCGCGGCAGCGGCAGGCGCCGCCGCACTCACCAGCGTGTCGGCCTCCGAGGCGGGCCATGCTGCCGGCCTGCCGCTGCCATCACCACCATCGCTGCCATCGCTCCCGTCGGGGCGATTCGAAACGGCGGCAGCGCGAAGCATGACCGGCTGTTCGCCGTCAGATGCACCGGTCTCATCGTGGCCGGGCGTCATTTCCCATGACGTGCCGAGCGCCTGCCGCACCGCCGTCGCGATTTCGTGGGCAGGCACGCCGCCGACCCGCACCACCTTGTCCGGCCGGCCCTCGCCTTGTCCGGCGACGACGCGCCGCAACGCAATGTCGCCGGTCGTCGGGTTGACGTCGAGGTCGACGATCCACGCAGACCATGTGTCGGCTTCGGCCGCCGGGTCGGCGCTTGCGGACCGGCCGTCGAAAGCAAAACCGCGTCCGCGTTGCCAGCCGGGCGGGGCAGCGTGCGCATGCGCTTGCGGCAGCCCCCACGCGGCGCGCTGCGCGACCATGCGGATGACTTCGCGCGGGCCGTCGTCGCTGCCCGGTTGCAGATGCCGCAGGCGATAGTCGACCGGGTCTTGCACCGCCTGCACGGCGACTTCGTCGATAAACGACTCGCGCGCGAACGCATGCGCAGGCGCTGGAATGCATTGCGCCGGGTCGATGACCTGCGTTGCGATACGTTCGTGACGGTAAGGCGGCAAAGGGTGCTGCGGATTGCGGGATAACGGTGAGGGCGACGCGCTGTCGTCGAGTCGCATCGGTCCGTCCAGTTCGGCGCGGTAGCACCACGTGCGAAGCGTGCCGTCATCGCGGGTTTGGGCGCTGATGGCGAACTGCGCGGTGGCCTCGCCACGCCGCAGCGGCCATGCGTAGCTTGCCCGGCGATCCGGCTCGCAGGAAGGGCCGCCCACCTCGGGGGAGGTCGGGTTCGCGCCGGGCGCGCTGACGTTCAGCGGGGGCGAGGGCTCATCGTCATGCTCGCGCTCGGGGGACGCATCATCGATTCTTGTCATCTTGTAGGTATTGCGCCGCGCGGTGCACGGCCTTGACGATTTCGTAATGCGTGCCGCATCGGCACAGGTTGAAGCGCAGCGCGTCGTGAATCACCGCGTCGTCGGGCGAGGGGTTGCGATCGAGCAGCGCCTTGGTGCTCATGATCATGCCGTTCAGGCAATAACCGCATTGGGCTGCCTGCTCGTCGATGAACGCGCGCTGAATCGGGTGTGGCGATGCGGCGTTGCCCAGACCTTCGAGCGTGGTCACTTCGCGGTCGCGCGCCACGCTCACGGGCACGACGCAAGCGCGCGTCGGCTGTCCGTCGACCAGTACGGTGCATGCGCCGCACTGACCCAGGCCGCACCCGTACTTGGGGCCATTGAGTTCGAGGTCGTTGCGCAGCACGTAGAGCAATGGCGTGTTCGGCGTCGCCTCGCTCACGGTGTGTGTTGCGCCGTTCACGCGCAATGTCGTGGGGCCAGGGGCTGGGCGGGGTAGAACCATCAACTGACTCGCAAAAGGATAACGAGGGTGACGCTTCGTCACCCTCCACGGCGAATGCAAGTCTCGTACCCGGAACTCAGGCAGCGGCCGTCAGCGGCGGCGCAACCGTGCGCGATGATGCGGGGACGAGCGGAATCGTGAAGACATCGTAGCCGAATACCCACGCCGGGTCTTCATTGGTGCGCAGCCACGTGTTGTTGTGGGAGACGCGCTGGACCTCGGAGGCCCGTGCTGCGCGGTTCGCCTCGTACAGACCGAAAGCGTCTGCATAGTCGCCGACACCGACTTCGTCGAGGCAACGCGTGAGCATGGCGGCGTCTTCGATGGCCATGGCAGCGCCTTGCGCCATATGCGGTTTCATCGGATGACAGGCGTCGCCCAGCAGCACCAGCCGGCCACGACTCCATACGGGCAGCGGGTCGCGTTCGAGCAGCGGCCACTTCGTGATCGTCGGCGAGACTTCGATCAGATGCTGAACGTCCTGGTGATAACCGTCGAACGCCTCGAGCATTTCCTCGCGGCTGCTCGGCAGCATCGATACGCCTTCCGGCCACGCTTTCTGCGGCACACCGGTGACGTAGTAATACTCATCCTTCTTCTCGGTCACGTAGTAGACCATCATGTGACGGTCGCCCGACCACCATTTCACGCACATGTCGTAAGGCTTATTGCCGAGCAGCGACGCCGGGAACACGGCGCGATGCGCAACGTAACCGGTGTAGCGCGGCGGCTGCGCACCGAGCAGATGCTCACGGATTTTCGAATTGACGCCGTCGGCGCCGATCAGGATGTCCGCCGTCTCGACGGTGCCGTCGGCAAACGTCATGCGAACTTCGTTGCCCGTGTCCTCCACGGACTTGAGGCATTTGCCGAAGCGGATCGTGCCGGGAGTGACGGCCTTCGTCATCAGTTCGTGGAAGTCGCCGCGGTGCACCGTCAGATAGGTCGCGCCGTAAGTCTTCAGCGCGTAGTCGCCCAGCGGAATCTGCGAAATCGCCTCGGCCGTCTTCCAGTCTCGGCTGTACCAGAAATCCGGGTGCGAGCCCATCACATTGAGCGCGTCTTCGATACCGAGACGACGCATGATCTTCATCACGTTCGGCCCCAGATGGATCCCCGCACCCAGGCGCGAGAAGGCGGGGGCTTGTTCGTACAGCGCGACGTCGTACCCGCTGCGTTGCAAAAGACCTGCGGCGGCCGTGCCGCCCAGCCCTGCGCCGATGACGGCGATGCGTGGTTTGCTCATGGAGGCTCCTGATCGTGTGGCCGACATCCCTGCGCCAAGGTCGTCGCCCGTAGTGATTGGGGTAGGTGATTTATAGCGTACACATTACAAATAATCGCCGCAACCACAAAACAATCGATCTAGGGTTTGCCCCTATCAATTTGGTATTTTCTGTTTTTTATATTGATTTAACTCGTAATTATTTTGATGGAGCGAATTTTTCCAGGGTTGCGCTCATATAGCGTATGCACTAGACTTTTCGCAAAGCATCACCTGACCCAACCTTTCGGGAGACTGTCTTCATGACCCAGCGTTACCGCATCGGCCAGATCGTGCCGAGTTCGAACACCACGATGGAAACCGAGATTCCCGCCATGCTGCGTTCGCGCGAAACGATCCGTCCCGAGCGCTTCACTTTTCATTCGAGCCGCATGCGCATGAAGAAGGTGGTGAAGGAGGAACTGGCGGCAATGGACGCCGAGTCGGACCGCTGTGCGGTCGAATTGAGCGACGCCCGCGTGGACGTGCTCGGCTACGCCTGCCTCGTGGCGATCATGGCGATGGGGCACGGCTATCACCGCGTGTCGCAAAAGCGCCTGACCGAGCAGACGATCGCCAACGGCGGCGAAGCGCCGGTGCTGACCAGCGCAGGCGCGCTGGTCGATGCGCTGCGCGTGATCGGCGCGAAGCGTATCGTGGTCGTCGCCCCTTATATGAAGCCATTGACGGAACTCGTCGTGGACTACATCCGCCACGAGGGCTACGACGTCATCGCTTATCGTGCGCTCGAGATTCCCGACAACCTCGACGTCGGCCGTCACGATCCGATGCGGTTACCCGATATCGTCAAGACGCTGCCGTATCAGGAGGCAGACGCCATTGTGCTGTCCGCCTGCGTGCAGATGCCGTCGCTGCCGGCGGTCGCCAAGGTCGAAGCGATGACCGGCAAGCCGGTGATCACGGCGGCCATCGCCACGACCTACGCCATGCTGCGCACACTGGATCTGGAACCGGTCGTACCGGGCGCGGGCGCGCTGTTGTCCGGGGCGTACTGATGCCGACCGACCGGCGCGGACGTTGCGCTATCTCACCGACGACTCAAGGGCACCTCGCATGACTTCGACATTTCAATACGGCGCGAATGTCGCTGCCAACGGCATTCGTCAACATTTCCTTCGCTACGGGGGCAGGAGCGGCGAACGTGCGTCGCGTCCGGCGGTGATCGTGATTCCCGGTATTACAAGCCCGGCAGTGACATGGGGATTTGTCGGCGACGTGTTTGGCCGCGAATTCGACACCTATGTGCTGGACGTCCGCGGCCGGGGATTGTCCAGCGCATCGCCGACGCTCGATTACCGCCTCGATGCGCAGGCGGACGACGTCGTTGCCCTGTGCCAGGCGCTCGGACTCGACCGGTACATACTCGTCGGGCATTCGATGGGCGCACGCATTGCGGCGCGCGCCGCCCTGCGCGAGCCGCGCGGGCTGGTGAGCGTCGTGCTCGTCGATCCGCCGGTATCCGGCCCGGGCCGTCGCGCCTATCCGGGCAAGCTGCCCTGGTACATCGATTCGATGGCGCTGGCGCGCGCGGGCATCGACGCCGAAGGCATGCGCGCGTTTTGCCCGACATGGTCGGACGAACAACTCGCATTGCGCGCGCAATGGCTGCATACCTGCGACGAACGCGCGGTGCTTGCCTCCTACGAAGGCTTCCATCAGGACGATTTCTTCGCCGACGCCGCCCAATTACGGGTGCCGTCGCTGCTGATGACGGCGCAGAACGGCGATGTGGTGCGCGATGAGGACGTTGCAGAGCTTCAGCAGGCGACGCCCACAATGCAGCACGTCCGTGTACCGAATGCCGGCCACATGATTCCGTGGGATAACCCCGCCGGCTTCTACGACGCATTCGGTGATTTCCTTGGCGCACCGCTGGGCCGAACGCCCGCCGGCGCATGACCCGCATGGGAGACGCTCATGGCCATCAGTGATTTCCAGTTGATCGAAGCGTGGCGCGAAGTACTGACGCTCTCGAAACTCGCACGCGGGCAGAACGTGACCGTGTTGACGAGCGCGTCCACGCACCCCCAAACATTGCGTTGCGCCCTCATCGCGGCGCAGTCGATGGGCGCCGTCACGAACCAGTTGGACCTTCAGCCCGTCAATGGCGAGAAGGCGTTCAGCCGAGACTCGCTGGCGTATCTCGGCACGACGCCGCTCACCAGCAACCGCGCCGCGATTGCGGCGCTCAAGGCGAGTGACCTGGTGCTGGATCTGATGACGCTGCTGTTCTCACCGGAGCAGCACGACATTCTCAAGGGCGGCACGAAGATCCTGCTCGCCGTCGAACCTCCGGAGGTGCTGGCGCGCATGGTGCCCACGCAGGCCGACAAGACACGAGTGCTCGCCGCCGCCGCCCGACTGGGTGCCGCGCGGGAGATGCGTGTGACGTCGCCGGCAGGGACGTCGCTCGTTTGCCCGATGGGCGAGTTCGGACCGACCGCCGAATACGGGTTCGTCGACGAACCGGGGCGTTGGGACCACTGGCCCAGCGGCTTCGCATTGTCTTACCCGAACGACCACACCGCACATGGCACCATCGTGATCGATCGCGGCGACATTTTGCTGCCGCAAAAGCGCTATGTGACGTCGCCTATCGTGCTCACCGTCGAGAAGGGGTACGCCACGCGCATCGAAGGCGGCGTGGATGCGGACTTGCTGCGCGACTATATGGAGACGTTCCGCGATCCGGAGGGCTATGCGATCTCGCACATCGGCTGGGGGTTGCAGCCGCGGGCGCGCTGGTCGACGCTCGGTCTGTACGACCGTGAGGCGACCATCGGTATGGACGCCCGGGCGTTCGAAGGCAATTTCCTGTTCTCGCTCGGACCGAACAACGAAGGCGGCGGCACGCGCACCACCACGTGCCACATCGACATCCCGCTGCGGCATTGCACGGTCTGGCTGGACGACGACGTCATGGTTCGCGACGGCCACGTCGTCCACGCGTAAGCCCGGCGCTACCCTTCCTCAACTTTTGCGCATCCCCATTTGTCATGAGCGATCTTCCGCAACACGCCGAATCCGGCGTCTATCAACGTCAGGGCTTCGGTACCTCGTTGTCCCCGCAAGGCAATGTCGCGCTGCTGATCGTGGATCTGGTCGTCGGCTTTGCCGATCCCGAAGTCTTCGGTGGCGGCAATATCCCGTCGGCCATCGCGCGCACCGTGGATGCGCTGGCGGTGGCGCGCCGCAATGGTTGGCCGGTCGCGCACAGCCGCATCGTCTACGCGGCCGATGGCAGCGACGACAATATCTTCTCGCTCAAAGTGCCGGGCATGGCGACGTTGACCGAAGACAACCCGAACAGTGCGATCGTGCCGGAACTCACGCCCGTGAAAGGCGAACTGGTGGTGCGCAAGGTGGTGCCGTCGGCCTTCTTCGGCACACAACTGGCGCCGTGGCTGGCGCAACGCGGCATTCAGACGCTGCTCGTCGCCGGCGCCGTGACCAGCGGCTGTGTGCGCGCCAGTGTCGTGGATGCCATGTCGTTCGGCCTTCGTCCGATCGTGCTGTCCGACTGTGTGGGCGACCGCGCGATCGGCCCGCACGACGCGAGTCTGTTCGACATGCAGCAGAAGTATGCCGCCGTGATGCCGCTGACCGATGCCGTTCAGGCCATCGGGCAACGTGATCGCTGACGGCTGAGCGAGGATCGCGGCAGCACCGTCGCGTTTGCCTTGATTGACGCTCGACATTTGTCCTCCTATCGTTGGCTACCCCGACGGCGCACGCCGCGCCCGCAGAACTACAGGAAGTTCGTTTCGTGAATCGCTCCGAATTGCTCGCGCGCGACGGTTGTCTGGTGGTTGTGCGACAGCCTGTCACGCCCGTCAAACCCGCCCCCGGACAGCCGGGCAGCCATTCGACGTTCGTCCCCGACGTAGCGGAGGTTTTCGTCGCGATTCTCGACGACGGGCGCATTCTGGGCTTCAACGGCCACGTCGATCTCGGCACGGGGATCCGGACATCGCTTGCCCAGATCGTGGCCGAAGAGTTGGATGTGCTTGCACACGATGTGCAAATGCGGCTGGGCCATACGGCCGTCACACCCAATCAGGGGCCGACGATTGCGAGCGCCACGATTCAGATCTCCGCCGTGCCGTTGCGATGCGCCGCAGCGCAGGCGAAGCGCGAGTTGCTGGCGATCGCGTCGAAGCGATCGGGCATCGACGCCGACCGTCTGCATTGCGGTGCGGGGGAAATTTTCGGCACGACGGCGCAGGTCGAAGCGTTCAGAACGACATTCGCCGAATTGGTGCGCGGCCGCAAGATCGCGTTAGCGCTCGATCTCGACACGCCGGTCAAGGATCCGGCCACGTACCGGGTCGTGGGCAAGTCGTCGCGGCGCGTCGATCTGCCCGCCAAAGCCACAGGCGAGCTGACGTTCGTTCACGACGTGCGTGTGCCGGGCATGTTGCACGCCAGGGTGGTTCGTCCGCCTTATAGCGGCATCGACGCCGGGGCCTTCGTCGGCAATCTGCTGGCGTCCGTCGACAAGGATTCGGTCGCACATTTGCCGGGCGTGCGGGCGGTCGTGGTCATCGGCGACTTCATCGGCGTGGTGGCGACGCGCGAGGAGCAGGCCATTCGCGCGGCGCAGGCGTTGCGCGTCACATGGAAACCGCTGCCTGCGCTGCCGTCGATGGACGACACGGCCGCGGCCATCTCTGCGGCAGGCGCGGTGCGGCGGCCGCTGCTGAGCGAAGGCGACGTCGATGCCGTGTTCGCGCGTGACGACGTCGTTGTGCTAGAGCGCACTTACGCGTGGCCGTACCAGATGCACGGGTCCATCGGACCGTCATGCGCCGTCGCGGATTATCGTGCGCGCGACGCGGGGCGCATCACTGTGTGGTCCGGCACGCAGAATCCCGTGTCGTTGCGATGCGATCTGGCGCAACTGATCGCCCGCGAGGAGGCCGACATCGATATCGTGCGCATGGAAGCGTCCGGATGTTACGGACGCAACTGTGCCGACGACGTGTGCGGCGACGCCTTGCTGCTGTCCAGAGCGGTCGGTGCGCCGGTGCGGGTACAGCTCTCCCGTGCCGACGAGCATCTTTGGGAGCCCAAAGGGACCGGGCAGGTGATGACGGTGCGCGGTGCCGCAACGCATGACGGCGAACTACTGGCCTACGACTTCGCAACGCGTTACCCGTCCAACGACGCGCCGATGCTGGCGTCGCTGCTCATCGGCGTCGTATCGCCGCAGGCGCGGGTATTCGAGATGGGGGATCGCACGGCCGTCTCGCCCTACGTCAGCGCACATCGGCGCTTCGTTTGCGACGACATGCCCCCGCTGGTGCGCGCGTCATGGTTTCGCGGTGTATCGGCATTGCCGAACTCGTTTGCCCACGACGCCTTCGCCGACGAAATCGCGTGGTCGACGGGCATCGATCCGCTGGCGTTCAAACTGCGTCATCTCGACGACGCACGAGCGGTGGAACTGCTCGAAGCCGTCGCCGCCCGTGCGGGCTGGACACCACGCTCGCAAGACGTCTCCCGCTGGGACGGCGACGCCCGCTTCGCACGCGGGCGTGGCGTTTCCTACGCGCGCTATGTGCACAGCCGCTTCCCCGGATTCGGTGCGGCGTGGTCGGCATGGATCGCCGATGTGGTCGTGGATCGCGTGACGGGAGAGGTGCGGGTCGAGCGCGTCACGGTTGGTCAGGACACGGGCACGATGGTCAATCCTGACGGCGTGCGTCATCAGTTGCACGGCAATGTGGTGCAGGTGCTGAGCCGCTCGCTCAAGGAGCGCGTGCGATTCGTCGACGGGCGCCCGGCGAGCCGGGAGTGGGGCGGTTATCCGATCCTGACGTTTGCCGAACTGCCGCAGTTGGATGTCGTATTGATGCCCAGACAGGGCGAGGCGCCGATGGGCGCGGGAGAATCCGCGTCGGTGCCGGGGCCGGCGGCCCTCGCCAACGCCATCTTCGACGCGACGGGCGTGCGCATCGTTGCCCCGCCATTCACGCCCGAAACCGTGCGCGACGCGTTGGCGCGGGCAGGCCGCCTGCTACCGGTAGCGGCGCATGCCGCGTGAGACGCGCCTGCGCGCCAACGTCGGCATCGGCGCGCACAGTTACTCCGTCGTATCGGTATCCATCATTTTGCGCAGCAGAAACATCAGCGCGACGCGTTCTGCAGGATTGAGCGCGCCGTAAGTGCGCTCGGTCACTTCCTCGGCGAACGGCACGGTTCGCTCGATCAACGCCAGACCGGCCGAGGTCGCCCGGACCAGCAGCTTGCGCCCATCGGTCGGATCGGGTTCGACCTCGATCAGGTTTCTCGCTTTGAGACGCTCGACCACGCCTCGAATGGTGGCCTGATCGATGGCGGTCGTCTTCACGATGTCGTTCAGCGAGCAGGACTTCTTTTCCTTGACAGTGCAAAGCGCGACGAACTGTGCGGCCGTGAGGTCCGAATCGGGAATGGCGCTCTGGAAGATCGAGACGTGCCGTTGATAGGCGCGGCGAAGGAGGTGGCCGATCTGGTCGTGGAAGTCATAAGCAATCTTGCTGGACATGGCTGCGCGAGGGCGAGGTCGATATGTCCCCGAGGATAGCACCTGAACCGGCCGCATTGCGTGCCGGGTTGGCGCGAGACCGCACAATTCCTGAGCGATATCAAGTGTCGTGCTGGCGAACCGGCTCGGTGGCCTACCGAGCAGACCACCGGGATGACGGTGCGCGGCGTCTTCGGCGTGCCTGTACCGGCCCGACAAGGCGAAATCTCAATACATTTCCGAAAGCCTTTCGCGTTTTTGCACAAGCACGCTATTCATAACGCGCTTGTGCTACAGTTCCGCAGCAAAAAATCAAAAGCAAATTTGCCGGACGCGTAATAACGCTCAGGAAACGCTCAGGAATCCAGATCGTCGCGTTTCACTATGCGATACGCGTGTAGGAAAATTTGCGACAGGCCAGTTCCAGTAGTCGAAAGTGTTGTACCGAATCAGATTTTGCAACCGCATTGCGAAAGGGTATCGGGGAACCATGATTAACGCTGCTGTGGGCCACCTTGCGGGGCGGCTCAACGAGTATCTCAGGCAAGCCTACGCGCTCACCGACGACATCGTGACGATGTCGGGGCTGGTGGACGTCAACGGCCATGCCGTTGCGAATACGAACAACCGTCTGGTTGTCATCCTCACACACATCGAGCGCGATACCGGGCCGGTGCGCAAGCGCATTCCCGGGGACGCAGGTGCTACGCACCTGTCGCTCGGCGTTGCGCCGCTTTATCTCAATCTCTACGTGATGGTGGCCGCCAATTTCACGGGCGGCAATTACGAGGACGCCCTGAAGCTGATCTCCGGCGCCATCGCCTTTTTCCAGCGCAATCCGGTCTTCGACCGTCGCACCTCGCCGGCGCTCGACCCCCGTATCGACCGGCTCGTGCTGGAAATCGAGAACCTGAACATTCGCGAACTCAGCAATCTGTGGACGATGCTGGGGGGCAAGTATCTACCGTCGGTGCTCTACAAGGTGCGTCTCATGGCGCCGGATACCGACGACATCACCGGGACCGTGCCGACCGTACGCTCGCCGGTTCCCGCGCTTAACCACTGAAAGGATTCGCGGGCATGCTCACGTCTGCTTCCGCGCCGGTGGTGCCGGGCTACACGCGGCTATTCACTGTCGACGTCATCCACGCGTACTGGCCGCAGCCGCACGCGTGGCTGCGTTGCGTGCCCACGCCGGCGACGGCCGACTGGGTGCGCCGACGCGACTTGCTGGTGCGCCCGCACCGGCAGGGGGTCGCCGTGTTCTGCGCGTCCGATCGTCGCGATGTGCTGCTCGGCGGCATTCGCCTGGGCGACGCGCTCGCCACCTTCAAGTGGTATGCGCAGGACACCGATTTCTCACGCTACACGCAGCCGGTCGCAGCCGGCAGGTCCTCGGTCTATTTCGTTCGCAGCGACTCCAGCGTCCCGATGGAGGGACAGACGCCGTTGCGGCGCTTGCACGTGAATGCCTGCATCGAGGCGTCCGATGCCGCCGCGCTGGATCTTGCCGCGCTCGCCCCGCATCTGGCGCGCGCCGACCGCGTGAATCCGCCGGTGCTCGTGGCGCAGATCGATCTGGCCGATCAGGTCGCGCGCAGCGACGCGGGCGCGGCCGGGCAGGGCGGCGTCGACTACGTCGTCAACTTCGCGGCGCGTGCGAGTTGCTGGCGCTACTTCTACGTGTGCCCGCAGGACAGCGGCAGTTTGAGCGTTGTCGATCTGGATGAGAAAGTGAGTTTCGTCACCGCAGGCAGCGAGGCCCGTCCGGGCGGGCGTCAGGCGGTGATCTTCGAGAGCGAGCAAGAAATTGCAATGCAGCAGCAGTACCCGCAGCGCTTTCAGTTGCGGGAACGGGGCCGGTCGGGTGAACGCGTGTTGATCCGGAGACTGCCCAATGCCGACATCGGCAGCCTGACGCAGAAGACGCCGAAGGTGCAGAAACCGCAGGAAGCTGAGCAAGCGGCGCAAAGCCGGGCAGTACTGGTATCCGAGATCTACATCAATTGACATCGATGACCGAGGTGAACTCATGGCGCAGTACAAAACACCAGGTGTATATGTAGTCGAGCAAAACGCGTTCCCCAACTCCGTGGTCGAAGTCGCCACGGCGGTGCCCGCGTTCATCGGCTACACGCAATTCGCAGACAACAAGGGCACGCCGCTCGCCGGCACGCCCTGGCGCATCAGCTCGATGGCCGAGTTCATCATGTACTTCGGGGGCCCGCCGCCGACGACGTATTCGCTCGACACCATCGCGACCGCCAAGGCCACGGATACTTCCGCCGATAAGTCGGCCGACAAGCCCGAGGACAAAGCGGCCGACAAGCCTGCGGCCGACGGCGCTGCCGACGCCCCCAAGCGTCCCGTCGTCACCGATCTCTTCATCGGGGCGGTGGGCGCGCGCAAGCCGTTCAAGTTCACGCCGCAGACGAAAGAGTATCTGCTGTACTACAGCATGCTGTTCTTCTTCCAGAACGGCGGCGGCCCGTGCTACATCGTGTCGGTCGGCACGTACGCGGACGGCGACATCGACTCGGGCAAACTGACCGCCGGCATCGATGCGCTCGTCAAGGAGCAGGAGCCGACGATGGTCCTGGTGCCCGACGCCGTGCGGCTGTCCCGTCAGGACTGCGCCACAGTGCAGACGCATATGCTCCAGCATTGCGGCTACACGATGCGCAACCGCTTCGCGATCCTCGACGTGTTCGACGGCATGTGGGACCGTCAGGCCCCGGGCGGCGACGCCATCACCAACTTCCGCGACGACGTCGGCACCTCCTTCCTCGACTTCGGTGCGGCCTATTACCCGTGGGTCAACACGTCCATCGTGACGGAGAAGGACCTCGACTTCACGAAGATCTCCAATCTGGCGCAACTCCAGGCATTGATCACGACTGAACTCGCCGCCGTGATCAATCCGCCGGAAACCGCTTCGCCTGCGGACAAGGCGAAGGCCAAACAGGTCAAGGACGTCGTTGCAAAGCTGACCGGCGGCGCGCCTGCCGCCAAGACGGACGGCGCCGCCACGCCAGCGGCCGATGGCGATGCCGACGCCGCCAAGCCTGCTGACGCCGGCGGCGACGCCAAGCCCGCTGCGCCGATGTCGAAGGACGACATCGCGACGCTGCACAAGACGCTGAGCGTGATCAGCACGGTGTACGTGCAGGTGCTTCAGGCGCTCCAGAAGAAGGTGAACCTGATGCCGCCTGCCGCCGGCATGGCAGGGCTGTACACGCTCGTCGACAACACGCGCGGCGTGTGGAAAGCGCCGGCGAACATCAGTCTGAACGGTGTCGTCTCGCCGTGCGTGAACATCTCCAACGCGGATCAGGAAGACCTGAACGTGCCGACCTCGGGCAAGTCCGTCAATGCGATTCGCAGCTTCATCGGCGAAGGCGTACTGGTGTGGGGCGCACGCACGCTCGACGGCAACAGCCTCGACTGGCGCTACCTGAGCGTGCGTCGCACGATGATCATGATCGAAGAATCGCTGCGTCTGGCGTGCAAGGCTTACGTCTTCGAGCCGAACACCGCCAACACGTGGGTGACGATCAAGAGCATGGTCCGCAACTTCCTCACCAGCGTATGGAAGCGTGGCGGTCTGGCCGGTGCGAGCCCGGACGACGCCTTCCAGGTCTTCGTCGGGCTTGGCGAGACGATGACCGGCGACGACATTCTCGAAGGCTTGCTCAAGGTGACGGTGCTGGTGGCGGTGAGCCGTCCGGCCGAATTCATCGAGCTGACGTTCCAGCAACAGATGCAGAAATCCTGAGTCCGCTCGGGCACGATCCGCTTAGCCGGACGTAACACGCGAGCGCGACACGCGCCGGCGCCGTCCGGTATTTTCCGCATGCAATCCATAGACGAGGTGTGTGATGGCAGACGATGGTTCGAAACAATCCACCACGGTTTGGCCCCTTCCCAAGTTCTACTTTCAGGTGAAGTGGGATTCGCAGGTCATGTCGTTCCAGGAAGTGAGCGGCCTGGATGTTCAGTCCGAAGAAATCAAGTACCGGCACGGCGACAGCCCCGAGTTCTCCGTCATCAAAATGCCGGGCATGAAGAAGTACGGCAACGTGACCATGAAGAAGGGCGTGTTCAAGTCGGATAACAAGTTCTGGGACTGGTTCAACCAGATCAAGATGAACACGATCAAGCGGGTGCCGGTCACGATCAGCCTGCTCGACGAGGCCGGCAAACCGACGATGGTCTGGACGCTGGCCAACGCCTGGCCGACGAAGATCACCGGCACCGATCTGAAGTCCGAAGGCAACGAAGTCGCCATCGAGACCATCGAGATCGTGCACGAGGGTCTGACGATCGCCAACAGCTAAGTCCCGTTCGCCGCACTGGTGCGCCCGCCGCGCGGGCCGCCAGCGCCGGCGGCCGGTTCGCCCGCCAGGGGTCTTGCGCATCTCAAGTGCACTTCGTTTGCCCGACATGCCGTCATCGCCTTTCGATCCCTATCCGCCATCGGCTTTCCATTTCCGTGTGATGTTCGCGTCCACGGCAGGCGCCGTCGACGCCTCGTTTCAGGAGGTCTCCGGCATGACGACGGAGATCGACACCGAGTCTGTGCCCGAGGGTGGCGAGAACCGGTTCGTTCACACGCTCCCCAAAGGCGTGAAGCATCCGAATCTGGAATTGAAGCGCGGGATCGCTGGCATGACGTCGCCGCTGGTCATGTGGTGTCGCTCCGTGTTCGAAGGCGAGTTCATCGTGCCGATCCGCCCGCAGTCGCTGATGGTGCAGTTGCTCGACGAACTGCATTTGCCGATTCGGATCTGGACCTTTGCGAATGCCTATCCGGTGAGGTGGGAGATCGAGAGTTTCGGCTCGACGAAGAACGAGGTCGCAATCGAGAAGATCGTGCTGAGCTACACATTTTCGTCTCGCATGCTGTAGCACGGCGCTTGCGTGTATTCAAAGGAGATCCCGATGCCTATCGAAATCGGCCATCTGAGCATTAAATCGACGGTGGTACAGCGCGCCGCGCACAGCACCGAGCTGCCCTCGGCGACGGACGACCTGCCGCTCGCGATACAGGCGTTCGACGAACAGGCGAGGGCGGATCTGCTCGCCGAATGCCGCGCGATCGTGCGCGAGATGCTCGAACGTGCGCGGGAGCGCTGATTCATGGCGACCAGCCTCACCCGCCGCAAGTTCAGCATCGCGCCGTGCACGGTGTCCAGCGGGCAGATCGCCGTGGACGGCAGCCGCGCGCCTTTCGAGGCGCTGATCAATCCCGTCGGCTACAAGCGCAAGCTGAGCATCGAGTACAACAAGAAGCAGACGCTGGGCCAGCCGAGCGCCACGCCGCGCTTTAGCGCCGTGCGCCCCGAGACCATCACCATCGAGAATCTGGTGCTCGATGGCACCGGCGTGGTCGAGGGCACCGGTTCGCGCAGCGTGAAGGACATGATCGACGCCATGCTGGCGGTGATCTACAAGTACGACGGCAAGAAACACGAGCCCAACTATGTGCGTCTGCTGTGGGGAACGTTCATCTTCTTCGGACGGGTCGAGTCGATCGGACTCGATTACACGATGTTCAAGCCGACCGGCGAGCCGCTGCGCGCGCGGGTCACGCTGGGCGTCGTGGGCTGGGTCAGCGCGACGGAAAGCTCGCTGCGGGCGAATCTCAGTTCGCCGGACCTGAGCCATCTCGTCGAGGTAAAGGCCGGCGACACGTTGCCGCTGCTGTGCAATCGCATCTACAACGATCCGTCGTATTACCGCGAGGTCGCGCGCATCAACAACCTGACCGGCTTTCGCAGGCTGGAGCCGGGCATGATGCTGCGCTTCCCGCCGCTCGTCTGATTTTTCCGTCCCCCCTCAGACGCATCCGACCAATCCAACCGATCCGTCCTCTCCGCGCTTATGGCAGACTCTCCCGCCCTGAATACCAGCGCCGTCCTGAAGCTCTCGATCACGAGCGGCGGCAGCGCCATCGCCGACACGATCCGCGTGATCTCGGTCGACGTCGAGCGTGCGGTCGGGCGGATTTGCCAGGCGCGCATCGAAATCCTCGACGGCGACATGCCCGACAACGACTTCCCGGTCAGCGATCTGGAGACGTTCGCGCCCGGCAACGCCATCGTGATCAGCGCGGGATACGGTTCGAGCGCGACGCAGATTTTCGACGGTGTGGTGATTCGTCACAGCATCAAGATTTCCGGCAACAACGAAGCGCGCCTGATCGTGGAATGTCGGCATAAAGCCGTGAAGATGACGATTGGTTGCAACAACGCCAATTACATCGATAGCAAGGACAGCGACATCATCAGCCAGCTGATCTCGAAGATCGGGGCGACGGCGGATGTCGCCGCAACCGCCACGCAGCACAAGGAAATCGTCCAGTTCTACAGCACCGATTGGGACTTCGTGCTGCTGCGCGCCGAGGCCAACGGCGCGCTGGTGATCGCAGACGACGACGGCAAAGTCTGCGTGAAAGCGCCGCAGACCTCTGCCGCCGCCGTGCTCAAAGTGACTTACGGCGTCGATCTGATGTCGTTCTCGGCGGACATCGATGCACGCACGCAATTGCAAAGCGTGGTGGCCGCTGCGTGGGATCCGGGCACGCAGGCAATGGTGCAGCAGACGTCGCCGCCGACCTCGCTGTACGCGCAGGGCAATCTGAGCGCGTCGACGCTCGCCGCCGTGGCGGGCCCGTCGACGTTCCGTCTTCAGTCGACGGTGCCAGTGCCCTCCGACGACCTGAAGTCGTGGAGCGACGCGACACAGATGCGCGCCGCACTCGCACGCATTCGCGGGCGCATGACGTTCCAGGGCAGCGCGGCGGCCAAGCCCGGCACGATGATCGAACTGGTCGGCGTGGGCAAGCGCTTTAGCGGCAACGTATTCGTCAGCGCCGTGCACCACCGCATCGCCGACGGCAACTGGATCACCGATGTCGATTTCGGCATGTCGCCGGAGCGGTTTTCCGAGCGTCGGGGCACAAGCGACGTCATGGCGTCGGGCCTGTTGCCGGGGGTGGGGGGATTGCAGATCGGCAAGGTCACGAAGCTCGACGCCGATCCCGAGAGTCAGTACCGGGTTCAGGTGGCGGTGCAGGTCTTGCAGGCGGAGACGGTCGGCGTCTGGGCTCGACTCGCCAGCTTCTACGGGTCGTCAGGCGTCGGCGCGTTCTTCATTCCCGAGATCGGCGACGAGGTAATTCTCGGCTACCTCAACGGCGATCCGTCGTACCCCGTGATTCTCGGCAGCGTCTACAGCAGCCAGCGCAAGATGCCCTACGAACTGACGGCCGAAAACTACACGAAGGCGTTGTGGACGAAGGGGCTGCTCAAAGTCGTCTTCGACGACGAGAAGAAGGTGATCACGCTCGTCACGCCGCAAAAAAACACCATCGAGATGAGCGACGACGCCAAGTCGATCTGCCTCACGGATCAGAACGACAACAAGATTCAGATGACACCGTCCGGCATTACGCTCGACAGCCCGAAGGACATCGTCATCAATGCACAGGGGAAGGTGAGCATCAGCGCCGTGGCGAATATCGAGCAATCGACGCAGGCCGACATCAAGAGCGAGGCGCTCAACATCAACAGTACCGCCAAGGTCGGCTTCGCCGCCAAGGGATCGGCGAGCGCAGAACTCTCGGCGAGCGGGCAGACGACCGTCAAGGGTGCGCTGGTGATGATCAACTGACGGGCGCGTGCCGCCCGTCACGACGCCAAGGCGCAAAGCAAAAAAACCAAGAACAGAAGAGACCACGTGATGCCCATAGCAGCCCGACTCACCGATATGCACACCTGTCCCATGCAGACACCGGCCGTGCCCGCGCCCATTCCGCATGTGGGCGGGCCGATCATCGGTCCTTGTGTCCCGACGGTGCTCATCGGCAAGCTGCCCGCCGCCGTGGTCACGGACAACTGCATTTGCGTCGGCCCGCCCGACAGCATCGTCATGGGCTCGACGACCGTGCTGATCGGCGGTAAGCCGGCGGCGCGGGTCGGCGACACCTGCGCGCACGGCGGTGCAATCGTGATGGGGTGTCCGACCGTGATGATCGGCGGCTGAGTCGGGGAACCCCTATGAGCGCAGACAAATCGTTTCTCGGCACCGGCTGGGCATTCCCGCCGCGCTTCGGCGACAGCGCCGCAAACGGCCGCACGCAGATGGTCGACGCGGAGACCGACATTCGGGAGAGTCTCGGCATCATCCTGTCGACGGTGCCGGGCGAACGGATCATGCAGCCGACGTTCGGCTGTGGCATCAAGGCCTACGTCTTCGAGGAAATCAGCGAAAGCGTGATGACCGAAATGCGCGATGCCATCGACCGGGCGATCCTGTTCTTCGAGCCGCGCGTGAGCGTGGAGCGTATCGATATCGACGCGTCGAGCGCGATGCATGGCCGCGTCGACGTGCTGATCGACTACACCGTACGCGGCACGAACACGCGCACCAATATGGTCTATCCGTTCTACTTCCTCGAAGGCACGAACGTGCCGGCGGCACAGATCGAACCTCCGCCACAGTGAGCGCGCCGACCGATGCATAACCTCATCATTCGCGATGGAACCAGTCAGGCGATGCGGGCGCTGCCCCCGTTGCAGGACGGGTATTTCCATCTCGACGAGATGACGTTTCACGAGTTGCTCGACATCGTGGTCGAATTCGCGTCGCTGGTGCGCTTTCATAACGCCGAGGATGTGCCGGAAGGCGACTGGTCGCCGTTTTTCCGGGCGGACGAGACGGTCGTCATGAGCCGCATACTGGCGTTCGACCTCGCGCGCGAGACGGAGCGATTCGCCCAGTGGTGGCGCGACACGCCGGAGTACGACGGCGTGAGCGGCGAGGGCGCCGGCCTGCGCTCGATGCTGCGCGCGTCTCCCGTACCGGCGCTGATCGCCACGCTCAACGACTGGTTCGAGGCGCTGTCGCAGGCGCAAAGCGATAACGGGCTCGGCCTTCGCACCTTGCTGCGGGCGGTGATCATGCAGTTGAGCCGGCGCCAGTCCGGGGTGCTCGGTGCGCTAAGCACCGCTCAGTGGCGCGCGCCGCTCGATCCTGTATGGACGGAGGCGCAAACGTCGGTGATCGCACAGCGCACCGTGAGCGCCCCGGAGGGCGAAGCGCTCGGCACGGCGCCAGCGGCGCTGACGAAGGCGGATGTGCGGGCCGATTTCCACGCTTACATGAAGGCCATCGAAATGGTTCGCAAGGAGGCGTTGGCACGCTTGCCTGCCTCGCTGCACAGCGGCAGCCACGATCCTGCGGTCGGCCTGCTGATCGCCTTCGTGAAACAGTTCGAAAAGCTCCAGAGCAAGCTGAACGGCTACACGCAGAAGTTCATCGACTTCTACTACGAACGCATGCTCGGCAGCGTGCCGCGCGGTGTCGTGCCGGATCACACCTGGCTGGTGCTGCGGCGCAATCCCGATGCCCGGGATGTCGTGGTGCCGGCCGGCACGGCGTTTCCTGCCGGGATCGACGCACAGGGCCGCGACATTCTTTATCTGTCGGAAGACGCGTTGCGCGTGAGCGGGGCGCAAGTCAGCCGCGTTCAGACGCTCTTTCTCGATCACAACGGCTACAGCATGCCGGAGAACCTGCTGCCGGAAGACCCGAGCGCGGATGCCGACGGGCGCAAATGGCCCACGGCGGCGTGGTTCGACGAAGTCCCGTGTGCGCCGCCCGGCGCCGACCACCCGCAGGCGTGGCCGATTCTCGGCGCGCCCAAGCCCGGTGGCGGCGTTCGTCCTCACCGACAGGCCCGCATCGGCTTCGCCCTGGCCAGCAAAGTCCTGCTGCTCAAGGAAGGCCAGCGTATCGTGACACTGACGATCACGTTTGCCGACGACAGACTCGTCACACAACTCGGTCAGGTCGCCGACGCCGTATTCGGCAAAGCCGATGCCATGTCCGATGCGATGCATCTGCAACGTCAGGATCTCTATCTCAAGATCCTTCGCAGCCTGTTTTCGGTATCGCTGACAGGGGAGACGGGCTGGATCGACATCACCGGCTATGTGCCACGGCTCGAAGACCGGGCGTTGCGGCTGAGTTTCGCGCTCCCGCCGCAATCGCCGTCGGTCGTGCGCTATACGCCTGCCTTGCATGGCGAACGGTTCGACATCGATACGCCGCTCGTGAGATGCATCGTCAACCCCGGCGCCTATCTTTTCCCCTACGGCCTGCTGCGCAACCTGCCCGTGACCGGCGCGCGCATCGACGTGGAGGCGCGCGGATGCCGGGATCTGGTGCTGTACAACAACATCGGCCAGTTGAGCCCCGCAACCCCCTTCGCGCCGTTCGGCCCGTTGCCGCGCCTCGGCAGTTATCTGGTCGCGGGTAGTACGGAAATGGCGTCCAAGCGCATCACGCGGTTCAGTCTGCGTATCGAATGGGCGGACTTGCCACGCGTGACGGGTGGATTCGGCACGTGGTACGACGGCTACGACGTGCGTCTGTCCAACGACGATTATCTGGCGTCCGTAGAAGTGCTGGCGAAGGGCGGATGGCTGCCGGTAGGCGACGCGGCGCGCCCCGTCGTGCCGCTCTTTCACACGCGCGTGACGCCCGGAAAAGGCGAGCGGATCGACAACACCATCGTCTGGGACGCGGGGCCACTCGCGCATCTGTTCGAGCCGGACGCCGGGGTGAGTCCGACGCATCCGCTGACCTGGGGGCCGGGCGCGAAGAACGGTTTTTTCAAGTTCACGTTTGCCGCGCCGGCATTCGCTTTCGGGCATGAAACGTATGCCCAGACGCTGTCCACGACCATGCTCGCCAACGCGCGCAAGCGAATGTGGCGACGGTCTCGTCCCATGCCGCGTGCGCCGTATACGCCCATCGTCAATACGATTTCGTTCGACTATGCCGCCACCGGCGCCATCAGCGTGGACCGGATTGCCAATCGGGACGAGGACGGGCGCTTCCTCCACCTGTTCCCGTCGGGCTGGGAATCGCTGGACATGACGAGCTATCCCGCGCCTGAGTTGCTGCCGCGCTTCGAGGACGCCGGCAATCTGTACATCGGCATCGACGCCGCTTCGTCGGATAGCCAGGAGGGGCAGGCGGGGCAGGAGCGGCCGGGGGCGCTGGGAGACACGCTGACATTGCTGTTCCAGTTGCGCGAAGACTCGCGGCCCGTCGCGACGCTCACCGACGATGCGCAGGGCGACGGGCGTCGCGCTGGTTTGCACTGGCACTATCTTTCCGACAATGTCTGGAAGCCCTTCTCGAGGAAGGACATTCTGACCGACGGCACGCACAGGCTGATGACGTCAGGCATCGTGACGTTGCGCGTGCCCGCCGACATCGGCAACCGCAACACGGTCATGCCGGACGGGCTGTACTGGCTTCGGGTGAGTGCCGATCGCGACATGGAGAAGTATTGCAGCCTGTACGCCGTGCACGCGCAGGCGGTGCAGGTCCGCCGGGCGCCGGACGTGCCGCAGGACGCGCCGATGGTCCTGCCGGCGGGAACGATCACGCGCAGCCGGCGGCCGCTGCCCGGCATCGTCTCGCTCGTGCAGCCGTTGCCGTCGTGTGGCGGTCGTCCCCAAGAGACCCGCGAACAAATGCGCACGCGGGTGAGCGAGCGACTTCGCCACAAGCAACGCGCGGTAACGCCCGCCGACTTCGAATCGCTGATTCTGGAGGCATTCCCGGAAGTCTACAAAGTGAAGTGCTTCGCGAATCTGTCCACGAAGCACGGACCGCACGATTGCGTGCGACCCGGTCAGGCGCTCATCGTGCCGTTGCCTTACTGGCCGGCGGTGAAGGACGCCGAGCAAATGCCGATGCTCGACGGCAACGTCATTCAACAAATCGCCGCCTTTGCCAACGGCCTGTCATCGCCATGGGCGAGCGTCTCGGTCGAAAACCCCGTCTACGAGCGCATTCAGGTGCGCTGCAAGGTGCGCTTCACCGACCGCGCCGGCAACGGGCTTTACCTCGAGATGCTCAATGCCGCGATCTCCCGCTACCTCACGCCGTGGCAGGACGGCGAGGGATATCGCACGCATTTCGGATGGTGCATCCGGCAACACGATCTCGAGGCCTACATCGGGTCGCTGCCTTACGTGCAATACGTCTCGGGTTTCTCGATGCTGCGCATCACGACCGTGGCGACCGGCGCGGACGCCGCCGAACTTGCCTCGACCGACATGCAGACGTTCACGCTGTACGACACCGCCCGCCGTCGGGGCGCCGGCGAGGCGGCGCACACGGATATCGTCCCGCTGTACCCGTGGAGCATCGCGATTCCGGTCGCGCATCACGCCATCGAAGCGGTGGACGACGAAATGGACTACGCGGGCGTGCCGACGACGCTGAGTCAATTGGAAATCGGCACCACTTTCATCATTTCGGATGACGACCATGAATGGAAAACCGATCGCCCGGCGTAACCGGGATACCTTGCGCCGCAAATTCGGCAACGGCGAAATGCCCTCGGCGACCGCGTTCTCCGAGCTGATCGACTCCATGCTCAATATCGTGGACGAGGGCTTCGACAAGACGCCGGTCGACGGACTCAAGGTTTCGCAGCTCAATCAGGGCAAGCTACTGAGCTTCTACCAGAACATCGACCTGAAGAGCCCGATCTGGACGATTCAGCTCGATGGCGAGGCGGGCGGGCTGGCGTTCGGTAACGGCGACAATCCGACAGCGTTGACGTTGCGTCAGTTGGGCAAGGCGAATGGCGACGAGACGGCGGACAAAGCAGTCGCGGCAGCCGGCTTCGAGCTGGACGTGGCGGGGCGTGTCGTGGCCGACGGGCGGCGAGGTCGCCCGGGCGCCCGTACGGTTCAGGCGGACGGCAAGTGGCATGACATCACCGATCCGCTGACCGGCTGTCAGGCGTTCGAGATCACGGCGGGCGTGGGCAAGCGGGGCAGCGGCAAGTTCGCGCTGATGCATGCCTACGCGGTGATGGCGTACAACGGCAAGGGCGATATCGACTACCGCCAGTCCCACTTCGGCAGCAAGTGCAATCGTCTCCAGCTTCAGTGGGCGGACGCCCCGGACGGCGCAAAGCATAGTTACGTCCTGCAGATGCGCGTGGGGTGTCCGTACGATTCGACGCGCGACGCCGCCGGTGCACCGAAGACATGGGTGACGTACTACCTGACCACGCTCTGGTTCGATCCGGAGATGACCGGCAGCGCCACGGATCCCGAACCGAAGGGGGCGCAATGACCGAAGCCAACGCCGTGCGCGCCACCGTCGATATCGTTCTCGCGGCAGATGACGCCCAATTGCTCATGAGTGCGCTGAGCGAGCTCCCGTTCAAGCGGGTTTTCGAACTGATCGGCCTGCTCAACCGCCAGGCCAATGCCGCCGCCCCCGGCGCGCCGCTCGTGTGCGCGCTCGATCCGTGCGCCTTCGCGCTGATTGTGGAAGCGTTGGGGCAACTGCCGTACCACCGGGTCCACGGGCTGATCGACGGTCTGAAAGCCCAACTGCACGCCGCGCGCAGTGCCGGGGAGCGCGGCGCGGCGGGGACGGCGCGTCATGCGCGTCGCATGTCCGGCGCGAGGATCCAATGAACGCGCCCGAGTCCATCGCCCGCCACGACGGCGTGCGGCCCGATCCGCATGGGCTCGACTTCGATGCACTGCGTCGCGCAGGTATCTCGACGTTGCAGGCGTTGTGCGGCGATCGCTGGACCGATTACAACCTGCACGACCCGGGCGTCACGATTCTCGAACAGTTGTGCTACGCCATCACCGAGCTGGGCTACCGGTCGGACTTCCCGCCCGAGGATTATCTCGTCGGCAACGACGGGCAAATCGATTATCGGCGTCATGCACTGCATCCGGCCGATGAGATTCTGCCGAGCGAGGTGCTCACGTTCGAGGATTACCGAAAGCTGTTCTACGACACGATTCCGGAGTTGGAAGACGTGTGGCTCACGCGCGACGAGCGCCCGTACGGCACCGGGCACGCGCCGCACGGGCTTTGCCGTATTGCAGTCAAGCTCAACGATGCGCTTCAGGACGACGCCGACGACGCCACGCGCGCCCGGCATGAGGCCGCCGTGTGTCTGCGCGTTCGGGAGGTCTTCCATGCGCACCGGAATTTGGGCGAGGATCTGTCCGATGTCGTCGTCGTCCCGGTGCAGTCGGTGTATCTGAGCGGTGAGATCCAGATTCACAGCGAGCGCGACCCTGCCTCTATCTTCGCGGACATCTTCTTCCGTTGCGCGCGCGCGGTGCATTCGGGATTCCGGATCGAGCGGTATGTGAACGCGTTCGATGCGGGGATTCCGCTCGACACCTTGTTTGCGGGACCGCGCACCGAACACGGGTACGTTGCTGGCACCGGCGCGCAGGCGCAGGGTGCGCCGATCGCGCTCGCGCGCCTCGTGGGGCTGGTGCAGGAGGTGGACGGCGTTGCGCACGTGCAGCGTCTCGCGCTGTGCGACGCCAATAACCGCCCCGTGAGCGGCGACAGCGTGGCGGGCAATTCGGGCGCGGTGCTGCGACTCCGGTTTCCCGGCGATGCGCAGAGCCAGTTCCTCCGTCTGCATTTTGCCAGCGGTGCGCTCAGCACCGGCACCAGGACACATGCCTCGGATAGCGGCAGCGATCCCCGACGCGAAGAGAAGTCACGGGTGGTGCTCGAAGACGCCCGGGTGGCGCTCGCCAAAGCCCGCTTCGAGTTCGATACGCTGCGCAACACGAAGCAGTCTGTGACGGGTATCGTGCCCGCGCCTCAGGGCGAACTGCGGGCGCTACGCGACTACTATTCCATCCAACATCAGTTCCCGGCGATCTACGGGATCAACCGGTTCGGCGTGCCACCCACGGCGCCGCTTGCCAATCGCGTCAGCGCCCATCAACTCAAGGCGTACCTCTATCTGGCCGAGCAGTTGATGGCCAACTATCTGGAGAATCTGCAATCGGTCGGCCGGATGTTCTCTGTCGACACGTTGTATGAGACGTACTTCTCGCAGCCCATCGGCAACGACGCGCTGCCCGACATTGAGGCGTTCTATACCGACGCCCCGGCGGCAGTGCGCGGCCGTCTCGAACAGATCGTATCGAGAAAGGACCGTGCCGAGGATCGTCGCAGCCGGTTGCTCGATGTGTTGCTCGCCATGTACGGCGAGACGTATTCGCAAAAGTCCCTGCGTCGCTTCGACGACTATCAGGACACGCATGGCGCGCGCTGGCTGATCGACAACAAGCTGGACTTCCTGCGTCATATCGCAACGCTGTCGAGGGACCGCGCGTCGGCGTTCGACATCACGGCGATGGACATGCGACCGGACGGCCGGCCGAATGTGGCGGGCGTGCACGCGAAGATTTCGATTCTGCTGGGCCTGCCTGCGGATCCGTCGCCCACGCCATTGAGCGATGCGTTGCTTCGCTGGCATCTTCGGTTGCAATCGGACCATACCGTCACGAAGGCAAGCTACGAGCACGCGGCGGCACGTCTGATCGTTCTGAGGTCGCAGGGCGAACCGCCGCCCCGCAGCGCCCGTCAGGGGGAAGCGCACACGATGCCGGGAGACACCCTGCCCGGTGGACTGCTCGTGCACGGCGTTCGGCTGGAGAACTACGTGCTGCGGCAACATGGCGACGCGGTACACGTCCATTTCCGCACGCACGACGCCCGGCTCGGCGAGGCGTCGTCGGCACCTTCGGCGGGCGAAGTGCAACTGGCGCGATTCCAGGGTGACGACGCCGTGGCGTATGCCGACCGGTATGTGGACATTCTGCGGGCCTTCCTGTGCGAGTTGAACCAACAGTCCGAAGGCTTCTATCTGGTCGAGCACGTGCTGTTGCGTCCCCGCCATCTGTCGGCGGAAGTCGAGGGCGATCCGAAGGCTCGCGAAGCGGAGTCTTTCTTCAATGCGCGTGTGAGTGTGGTGTTTCCGGCATGGACCGCGCGTTTTAGCGATCCCGATTTCCGGATACTCGCGCAGGAGACGGTTTGCCGTAACCTGCCCGCACATCTGCTGCCGGAATTCCACTGGATGGACCACGTTTCGATGCGCGACTTCGAACACCGGTACGGGCTGTGGCGCGCGCGGCTGCGGGAGCGGGAGACGGCGGCGTCGCCCGAGCGGCTCGACGCCGCGAGCGCCAGTCTGCGGGCATTGCTGATGCGTCGTCGTCAGGCCCATCACCTCACGCTCTGGGTATAGCCGTGCAGGCGCGACATCGGATCCGGAAACTCGATTTCGACCTGACCTTCACGGCGGGCGAGATGCGCATGTCTCAGGGCGAACCGCTGCGCGCGCTGGTGGTGGAACGTCTGCTGCCCGTCATGGCGTCGGTGTTGGACGACGTCACCCCGGACACCGACGTTTATCGCATCGACCGGCTCGACGTCGATCTCGGCGATGTCGCCATCGACGACTTGCCGGAGGCGCTGGCGGAGCGGCTCGCGCATGAGTTGACGCAGGTGCTGTTGCATGGCCGGGGGCAACATGAACGGGAACCGGGGCCGGGCGGGGAGGGCGTTACGAGCGCCGGGGCCCTCGTGCAGGACGTGAGGCAAGTCGCGTGGCAAGACGAGGGCGACGGGCGCCATGGGCATGATCGCGCGCGGCATGCAGGGGAGCGGTCGGCAAACACGGCCGATGCGGCCAAGGTCCGCCGATTCGCGACGCCAACGGACGCCGATATCGCCGATCTGATGGCGTTCCTGACGCATGGCCGGCTGACGCGCGACGACGCACGCGAAGCCCAACGCCGCTATGGGGACGGACGTGAGCGAGCGGCGCGCACCGCCCCGGCCTTCGCCGGCATCGCACCCGCCGGACCAGCGGCATTGGCAAACTCGGAAGACCCCGGGCATTCGCATCATCCGACGGCGGCGTCCGAGGCAAGCGCTGCAACGCCTAAAGCCGGTGCAACCACGCCGGCCGCTACAGCCACCACCACAGTTACCGCCGCTACAGCCGCCACCACGTTGACGGACCACGCCGACCCGATCGAGCGCTTGCTGGCACGTGTGCTGGCAGGCGATGTCGACCGACTTCGACACCAGATTCGAGCGACGGCGTCGCCCGAAGTCGTGATTGAACGTCTGACGAAACAATTTTCAGTCTACAGCGTCGAGGCGCTCCTGCGGGCGCTGCATCCGCAAGCGGCCCCCGTTTGGCTCCGGGAACTCGGCGCGCTGGATGTCCTGCTGACCCAGGCACGTTGGGCCACCGCTTACCGGGTTCAGGCGCTCCGCGTGTCGAGAGCGCGTCTGGTCGCGGCAGGGCTACGGCCTCCTGAGGCCGGCGCGCTGGCCATGCCGTGGCACGGCGTGTGGCAAGCGGTGCTCGCCTCGACCAGCGTGGGCACTTCGTCCCGAGAGCACGACGAGGCGTCGGATCGCCTGCGGTCTGTGTTGCGTGCGGCAGCGTCGGGGCGGGCGGGCGACTACCCGTCTCAGATGATCGACGCGTTGCACCGGGTCAGCCAACCGCGCCATCAGAGCGGCCATCGCGGGCCAAACACGGCAAACCGGGCCGCCGAACACGGCGATCCCGCTTCGCAGCGGCAGTTGACGGCGATATCAGACGTATCGGAGGTTGCGGACGTATCGGACGTATCGGACGTATCGGACGTATCGGACGTATCGGACGTATCGGACGACCGATTGAACGAGGAGGCGGACGCGCCGGGCATGACCGACATGACGGCCATGGCCGGTGCTGCGGATGGGGCGGAAGTAGCCGGAGCAGCCGAGGTGGCCGGAGCAGCCGGGGAGACGGACGTGGCAGGGGCGCAGCGGACGGCGTCGAATGACCGAACGCAGGCGCGGGTCAAACGGCGTCTGGCAGTGGCGCTCACGCGCGGGCACGCCGAACCGCTCTACAACGCCTGGCCGCAATGGATGGCGAGCGAACCCGATCTGTTGCGCGCGGCCTTGCGCCATTACCTCCGCGTTGCGGATCTGCGCGAGCAAGTCGCCTCGACGTTTCCCGTGTCGATGCTCGAGGACATGCTGGCGCTGTTGTTGCCCAAAACGCTGACGCCTCCCGCTGATGGGCGACAGGCGATGGATCCCGTGACTGGCGCGAACCCGGATACGGAATCGGGCACGATTACGTCACCTGACGTAGCAACGGACGGCAAAGCGCGCCGTGAAGCGTCGAACGCAGCCGTAACCGCCTCCGCTGACACTTTCCCAGACGCCGATGCACGAGCGAACAGCGACCTCGCCACCGTCACGGATCTGGCCGCACTCGACGCCCCGGCCGCATCGTGGCGATGGCGACACGCATGGGCACGCGACGCAGCGTCGCTGGCGGCGTCTGTTGATGTAAACCGCTCGGAAACCGCTCAGCGGGCATGGTCCGAGAGACAACATGCCGCGTCCGTGGCCACGCATCAACGCACCGATGCGTCGATGATTCGGGATCACGAAAGGAAGCACGACGCGTCCGACGGGAAACACACAAGGGCAGGTTCCCCGACCGCGACACCGGCGCCGGTCGCCGACAGCACGGATCAGGCGTCATTCCGCGCGTCGCTTGAGGCGTCATTCGAGGCGTCTCTTGAGGGGTCTCTTGAGGGGTCTCTTGAGGGTGCGTTTGAGGGTGCGTTTGAGACCTCATCAGGACCTTCGCTACCGAAACATGAGCGTCTCGTTCGCGCGTTGCTGAGCGGATCGCCACAGGCGCTGCTCGACGACTGGCGAAGCTGGTTGACCGGGGATACGTTACCCGCTGTGTGGCGACACTATGTGGCGTACGACACCGTATTGATGCGCGTTGTGTATGGCTTCCCCGAGGACATGCTCGCGGATCTGGCCACGTTGCTCGATCCGTCGGCGGCGTCACGCTGGCATAGTTTCGCGGCGCTGGCGTTGGAATCGTTCGACGACGACGGCACGCATACCGCAACGATGGCATCCACAGTACCGACAGCACCGATCGCGGTGAAGCTCCGGGACGACGCTCACGGGCACGGCCTGGACCCGACGTCCCCCGCGGCCCCAATGCCGCCAACGACGGGGCAGGGCGATGCCAGGATCACGCAAGTCAATGCGGCAGACGACGACCCGGCGCTCTCCGGCGCGCGACACGAACATCGGCCCGCCTCGGTTCGCGCATCGTCGACGGATGTCGCACGATGGAAGCGAACCGTGTGGCATATCGTGTTCCTGCGTTTGCGAGACGCCCGGCTAAGCGCCTCCCTTGCCGACATCGAAACGCAGGGGCATCGTGCAGCGACTTCGCCGTGGCAGCACCGGCTGCTCGACCGGTGGTTTTCGCGGCAGGTCCCCCCGGACAGGAGGGGCGACGGACCGGATCGCGAACGTCCCGCCACGACGCATGCGCACTCGCCCGCAGACGATCTCGCCGCGACCCGGCGCGTTGGCCGTACATCTCGCGGCGCGGGCGGGCCGGCAGATGCCGGATTGCCGGCTACGCCGTCGTCACAGGCGTTGCAACGTATGATCGGGCTCCGTCACACGCTCCTACCCGAGGGCGACGATCTGGTCGTGCAGGCATCGCGCTTATCGGACGAACACCGCACCGCATTGCAACGCGAGCTGGCGATGTCGAAATCGGCGCTGACGGACGGCGCCGACAGCCTCGACGCCGCAGGCTGGCAAGCGGTCGTGAACACGATGATCGCCGTCAGCGACGTGATACCGGAGGTCCATCGCGCAACCCTGTACCGCTCGGTCGTCGCGCATGCGCCCGACGTTGCGGCGTCCGATCGCCACGCCGTCGCCCGTTATTTCGCGAGTGTCGCCGCAGCACTCGCCAGCCATGCGGTGCTGGCGCTTGATTCGTTGAGCGAGGCGGCAATTCACGCCCCGCACGCCCCGCACGCCGCGCACGCCGCGCCGGATGCCGAAGCGGTCGTGCCCGAAGCCAACTCGGGCTCGCCGCTTGCCGAAGCGTTTCAAGCGTCTGCCCATCCGTTCGAAGCGTCTGGAACACGCCCCCCCTCCGCAACGGGCGAAGAGATCGCGGCGACGGTCGTGACGTCTTCCGACGCCTCGCACGCCATCGCCTCCGAAATCGCCTCCGAAATCGCCTCCGAAATCGCCTCCGAAATCGCCTCCGAAATCGCCTCCGAAATCGCCCCTGAAATCGCCCCTGAAATCGCCCCTGAAATCGCCCCTGAAATCCCCCCCGAGACCTTCCCTGTCGCGGACGTCGACGCCTCGTTCGAAAAGGCGGTCCAAGATGCGGTCGGCGCCCCGAGCCGTCTCACCGACATGCCAGACGACTTTATCGATTACCTCACTTCCCCGGCGTTTCGTCAGGGGCATGCGCCACCCCCCGGGCTCGATATCTGGTTGCGGCAGTCCGTCTATTCGGGCGCGCATGGGCTGCGCCCGATCATCGCGCAGGCCGCCGACGACGAAGCGCTGGCCGAACGCTGGCTGGACTTGATCCCACCGCCGCTGTGGCCGGGCATCGCGCGTCTGTCGCCCCGAGACACGCCACAAGTCGCACACATGCTGCGCCTTGCGACGGACATCGCCGACATGTTCGCAACGTCCGTCGAGACCGTGGAGCAAGCCACGTTGCACCGCACACGCTGGTTGTCCCTTTTTCCCTGGCTCTTCGTCCCGCAACGGCGGTTCGACATGCCGTCGTTCGCCGGCTCGCTGGTCGAACGGTTGGCGCGCCGCGCGAATGTTGCCGTCCCGGCGGCGCTGATTTCTCGCCTTCAACAGCAAACAGGCATCGATATGCATTCATCCGCTTCGCCCCCGAAGGACGCTGCCCCCATGCCTGCCGAGGTCGACCATGCCGGTATCGTGATCACATGGCCGTTCCTCCCGAGACTGTGGGAACTTCTCGATCTCACCAGTGAAGGGCGATTCGTGAGCGAGGCCGCCGCCGAGCGCGCCGTACTTCTGTTGTACTACGCGGGCACGGCACGAACCGAAGCGCCGGAGCATGCGTTGACGATGCACAAGTTGCTATGCGGCGTTCCGCTTGCCGCGCCGGTGGCGCGTCATCTGGACATCAGCGACAAGGAAGCCACGATCTGCGCACAGATGATCGACGGCATCATCGGCCACTGGCCGTCGCTCAAGAACACCTCGCACGACGGGCTGCGCGAAGCCTTCCTGCAACGCGGGGGACGATTGTCGCCCGCCGACGAGGGCTGGCGTCTGAACGTGCGCAAATTGACGATCGATATCTTGATGAAGCAGATGTCCTGGAGCGTCTCCACGATTCACTTGCCTTGGATGGCACAAACGCTATGGGTGGATTGGGCATGACGTCCGCACAGACCGCCGAGAACGCGCTGGCAGCGAACGCCGACAGCCTCGCTCGCGAAATCGCATGGTTCGGCGCCGTGCTGGAAACCCGGCTGCACGCTTACTTCATGCATGAAGGCGTGCAGCACGACATCCATGCACACAAGCCCCCGGACCTGACCCATGACCCGTCGCCCTTCGCACGGGCGCTGACCGAATACGGTCTGGCGGACGATTTCGACGCGCGCATGGTGCTCATGCTCGCCATGCTGCCGCATATCCGTCCGCAGGCACTGGATCTGTTGTTCACACAAAACAAGAACACCGAACGCCAGTTCACCGAGTTCGGCGGCTGGCGCGCCCAGCATCATAACGGGCTGCTGCCCACGGGCGAGACGGCTGCGTTCCTGCTCGCGGGCGACGACCTCTCGCGCCGGTTCGAAGTGCTCGACCTGTTCGACACGGACCACGTTTTCGCCCGGGCGGGCATTCTCCGGCTGGAACGCCGTGCCGACGGTGAGCCCGCGCTGGCTGCCGCGCTGCACATCGAGCGCGATTTTCTCGAGCGCAGCACCTCCGGGCGCGAGCACAAGCCCGACTACAGCGCCGGTTTTCCCGCCAAGCGCATTACGACACGGCACGACTGGCGCGATCTCGTACTGACGCCGGATGTCATCGACGAAATCGACCAGATTCGGCAATGGCTCGACGGTGGGGAAGCGGTCATGCGCCGCTGGCAACTCGACCGGATGGTGAAGCCGGGTTTCCGTGCGCTGTTCTACGGCCCGCCGGGCACGGGCAAGACGCTGACTGCCACGCTTCTCGGCAAGGCGGCGGGCGTCGACGTCTATCGCATCGACCTGTCGAAGATCGTCTCGAAGTACATCGGCGAGACCGAGAAAAACATGGCGAACGTGTTCGATCAGGCGCAGAACAAGCGCTGGATCCTGTTCTTCGACGAAGCGGACGCCCTGTTCGGCAAACGCACCGAAGGCGGCAGCGCCAACGACCGTCATGCGAATCAGGAAGTCGCCTATTTGCTTCAGCGCATCGAAGACTACCCCGGTGTGGTGCTGCTCGCCAGCAACCTGAAAGGCAATATCGACGAAGCCTTTGCGCGGCGCTTCCAGAGCGCGATTCATTTCCCCATGCCCGACGACGTTCAGCGGCTGCAACTCTGGCGCAATCTATTCCCCGAGCGTCGGGGGCTGGCCGCAGACGTCGATCTGCCCGCACTCGCGAGCGCACATGTGCTGTCCGGCGGCGCGCTGCTCAACGTCGCACGACATGCCGTGATGTGGGCCGATCGCGAGGGGCGGGACACCGTCACGCAGGCCGACTTGCAGCGCGCCATTCGTCGGGAACACATCAAAGAAGGACGCACGATCTGATATGAGCCACGTCCCCTTCACGAGATGCTCCGGCAGGCGCACCAGCAGACGACTGTCGTTGCTGAGTGCGAGGCTCGCGAGCCTGATGGTGTCGGCCGCCGCCCTCGCCACCGCGCCGTCGACGGCGGGCGCCGTGGTAGCGCCGCCGATACCGCAGACGGCATCGACACCCGCGACGGCATCGACAAATACGTCCGCCATCTCACCGACGAAGGCGCCACCGGCGGCGTCGGTGCCGGTCGCTGCGACGCCCGCATCCGCCGCAGCGTCGTCGCCTTCGTCATCGGCGGCATCGGTGGCAGCGCCGCCGCCGGCGTCCGCCTCCGCACAACCCGGGACGCCTAATGGCAAGATTGACGGCACGTTCAGCGCACCCCCCAGGGGAGCGCCGACCCAATCGGTGGCCGCGCCGGCCGAGATGCCTTCGGTGAAGGCCTCGCGCATGGCGCCGCCCGTCGGCAGCGACGGCAAGCCGATGACGCCCGAGCAGGCGTGGCGCATCGTGAATACCGTCCAGGTGACGCCGGAGCCGACGTCCGGCCCGGCCACCGTCCTGATTTCCGCCGACGTGGTGAGGCATCTGGCGCCGGCCACGCGACGCGCCATCCAGCAGGCGCTTCTCGTCATTTACTCGGAGGATCCCGCCTACCTTCAGGCGTATCGGGAGAGCACGCGACCGCTGTCGGACAACCTCGTCGGCCCGATCACCTTGTCGTGGCTCAATCGCTTCTGGCTGGATTTCAAAATGCAGCCCGTGGGCAATCTGACCAATGCGTCGGTACAGGCGCTGCTGAAGTTCGCATCGATCGTGCGCGCCCATCCGCAATGGAAGGCCGATCTGGTCGGCGCAGACCTCGGCCGCTGGATCGACGGTTTCGAGCCGAAAGAGCGGGCCAGGTATTACCAGATTCGACTCGCGGGCACGGACGACGAGATCGCCGCCATGCTTTGGCTCTACCACCTCGATACCGACGGCAACCGCAACGCGGGCCCCGATCCGGACCGGGCGTTGCTGACGATCTACAACTACACGCTCGATGCAGCCGATTTCGGCCTGTTGGCGTCGAAGTCCAAAGTCATCGACCACCTTTCGGCCTTGCAGGACAAGGTCTATCTCAATCAACCGCTGTTCGACGCTGCCGTGCTCGACGCGCTCAAGGATCTGGGCAAGCGGGCCGAAGCCTATCTGCCCGAAGCCCGGGCGGTGGCGATCACCACGACGTATCAACTCACGGACGCGTCGCTCCAGCAGCTCCGTAACGATAATCGGGTGCCGACGGACATCATCGATGCGGTCTCCGGGCTGACCGAGGAGTATGCCAGTCAGGCGGACTTCAACGAAGCGATCCTCGACGCCACTTCGGAGATCAAGACGCCGGTCGATCCGTACGTCCCGGAAATCCTGCGCGCGGCACAGTCGCAAACCACCTATGTGCTGACGGCGCAGGCGCTGGCGGAGTTGGCGTCGAGTCGCCGCAACGAGTCGGTGCCGCCGGTCGTTCTGGACATGCTCAAAGGATTGCAAGGGCTGCAATATCCGCAGTTGTGGCTGTTCGACCGGGCGGTCATGGCGCGTCTGCGCGAGGGTGTGGGCGCGTGTCCCACGGGCATTCCCGGCAGCGTGGCCGATGCCCGCAAGGTCTCGGCAGAGCAGATGCAGCAGTTGTCGGCGGTGCTGCGGGATCCGGCGCTTTTTTCACAACTGGAAGCGTTATGGCGCAAAGGCGCATGCTCAACCGTCGACACCTTGTCGCTGCCGCAGTTGATGCAGGCGCTGTACGACCGCTTCCGGCCGTCGCTCGTGGCCACGGCACGTAAGCGGCCGGTGTTCGATCCGACGAAACAGGTCAGTTGGAGCGGTGACGGTTGCGGCTGCCTGCTCGACCATCTGCAAGGCACCGTGTACGGCTTCTTCCCGTTCTGGATGGCCGGGGCGAAACAGACCGTGGATTTCAGCACGCTCACGCGCATCGGCTATTACGGCGCGACGTTCGACGACACCGGTGCGCTGGTGCAAGCCAACTACGGCAGCAACTTCGTAGAGCTGTCGCAAACGTCGGCGTCGCTGCCCGGGGACTTCGTCTCCGTGGCGCAACGGCATCAGAGCGACGTCCAATGGGTGATTCAGCGCAACGACTGGCGCAGTTGGACACGTCTCGACAGGGACCGTAAAGTGGCCGTACTCGACCGGCTCGGAGAGGATATCGTGAAGTTGCTCTCGACCGGCCTGCGCAACTGGACGGCGACCGTCTCGAACCATCTGCCGTTCGGGGCGCGCTTCGCGCCGACCAACGGGAGCGGTGTCGTCCTGTTCTTCGACGGCTATCCGGAAGACCCCGTGTCGGTGGTCGTGTTCAATCAGTTCGTCGACCAGCTGCGCACGCAATTGCGCAAGGCGAGGGCGGGAGATCGCATCGACATCCTCATGCGCCACGACCGCGTGGGGCACGGCATCTACACTTACGCGAACCTCCTGCAACTGGTCTCGGACACCGACAAGAACGTCTCGACCGATCTGCTCGCCCGTGTGGACCGTGACAGGAACCGCCGCCCGAACTTCCTCGTGCTGCTCGACGAGCCCACGACCGACTCGAAGAAGGCGTTGCGCGAAGCCGTCGAAGGGGGCTTGCACGGCGAGAATCGCAAAACCGTGTTGCGTCAGATCATTCCCGTCATCACGTTCGATAACGACAACTGGCAGCAGCTTCAGGACGATATCGTCTACGCGCAGGACAACTTCGGCGGTATCGGATTCTGGCCGATGCCGTTGCGCGATGCGTCGAAGCAAGCGGCCAACGCCGATCCGGCATTACCTGCCGCCGATTCCCTCATCCCCAAACCGACCGAAGGCGTGCAGGCATGCACGTTGACGCGCAGCATCAGCGAGTGCCTGGCGGACCATTACCAGATTCCTGCCGGGGCGCAGTCGTCCGCCGTTTGCAAGACCGTCTGCGAAAACCTGTATGCGTTCCGGCTGGCGACGAAGATCGTCCTGCTGTTGCTGATCGGGTGCGCGGTGGCCTATTACGTGTCGTGCCGCTGGCGCGAGTGGATGGCGCGCTACTATCACGCCCCGGCATTGGTGGTGGCCGCACTGTGGATTCTGCTCGGACTGGCGTTACTGTTCTGCGATCCGTTCCTGCGATGGCTGGCGCGCGGCTACATGATTCCGATATTTCTCGTGCTGTTCATCGTGGCGCTGATCGCCTGGTATCAATACCAACTCAAGGCGCGCGACGATCAACCCTGAGTGCCCACGCCACGCGTATATTGCCGATGCATCGCACCACATCGCGTATATCGCGCATATCGGGCATAGCAGGCGCATCGCGCCGGAATCGCATCGTGCATGACGCGCGAGCGCGAATCCGGCGCGGCATGTCATTGCGTCATTGCACCACTTCGCTACCATCACCCCATCGCCCGATCCGGATGGCGACGTTTCAGAATTCGGCTATGCTGGCGGCTAAAATAAAACACCTCGCGACACCTTCATGTCTATCCCGGCCGTTTTCATCAGCATTGCGATTCTCTCCTGCGTGATGAGCGTGGCCGTTCTCGGCTCGCTGTTTCGGGCGCAAGTCCCCGGGGTACGGTTGTGGTGCGTGGCAAGCGGTCTGCTGGCAGTCACGTCCGCGCTACTGCTCACGGGCGCGTCGGATATCGTCGTGGCGACCTCCAGCAGCCTGTTGATGATCGCTTCGCTGCTCGGCGTGCAGGGTTTTCGCCAGTTCCTCGATACACGGGCGAGCTATGCGTGGGAGTACGTCGCGATCCTCGCCATTCTGGTCCTGCTGGTCTACTGGACGTTCGTGTCGCCGCATGTCAATGCCCGCAGCGTCATGATTTCCGGCTTCATTGCGTATGTCCGCCTGAACATTGGCTGGATGGTATTGAAGTTCCGCCCGCCCGGGCGTCCCAAATACGCCTATTACTTCGTCGCCGTGGCGGCGACGTTAGGGGCGGCCGTGCACGCCGTACGCGCGCTCGCTTATGCGGTGGGACTCGTGCACGAAACGGTGTTCCTCCAGCCGACACCGCTCAACGTGCTATTTCTCGGCATGGCAACGCTTACACTCCCGTGTCTGTCCGTCGGCATGGTGCTGCTCGCGCATGACCGGCTGTCGGACCGCATGGAGCGTCTGGCGACATTTGACGATCTGACGGGCGTGCTGGCGCGCCGGGCGTTCATCGCCCGCGCCGAGGCGCTGGCCGCGCGCACCGCGACACAATTGCCGCTGTCCATCGCGATTCTCGACATCGATGATTTCAAAAGCGTCAACGACCGGTACGGGCATGCCGCAGGCGATTTCGCGCTGGCGCGCGTCGCATCGCTCATCTCCCGGTCGGTGCGACCCGATGACGTGGTCGGCCGTATCGGCGGCGAAGAGTTTGCCGTGCTGCTGCCGGGGGCAACGAAGGAGGAGGCCGCGCGCCTCGTCGACCGCCTGCGTGAGGTCGTCGCCAATTCCGGGTCCTGCGTGCCCGACCGGGAGGTCGTTCCCACGCTGAGCGCCGGTGTCGGTGCGTTCGGCGAGGGCGACACGCTGGCGACCGTCATGGCGAGCGCCGACGCGGCCCTCTATGCCGCGAAGGCGCGAGGTCGGAATTGCGTCGTTGTCGCGCAAGACCGGAACATGGTACCCGGCGGCGAACGTTGCCCGATGCCCGTTGGCGAACAGGCGGCCGCGGGATGACCGTCCTGCGGATGGCGAGGGTCGCTTGCGTCGTTTTACCGACTAATACCATCATCTGATGGTCCGGAAGGTCCGCGCTCGACTAGTCTTTCGTCGGGTTGCACAGTGCAATTCAGCTAAAGGACCCCGACCATGTCTAATCCCAAACTCGAAGTTTTGACCCCTCGGAACAGCCAACTGATCATCATCGATCATCAGCCGCAGATGGCGTTCGGTGTGCAGTCGATGGATCGTCAGGCCCTGAAGAACAACGTGGTGGGCCTGGCCAAGGCCGCGAAGATTTTCGATATCCCGACGACGATCACCACGGTCGAGAGCGAGTCGTTCTCCGGCTATACCTACCCCGAAGTGCTCGACGTGTTCCCCAATACGAAGACCCTCGAGCGCACGTCGATGAACTCTTGGGACGACCAGAAGGTGCGCGACGCCCTGAAAGCCAACGGCCGCAACAAAGTCGTGGTCGCCGGGCTCTGGACCGAAGTTTGCAACACCACGTTCGCCTTGTGCGCCATGCTCGAAGGCGGTTACGAAATCTATATGGTGGCCGACGCCTCCGGCGGCACCAGCAAGGAAGCGCACGACTACGCCATGCAGCGCATGGTGCAGGCCGGCGCGGTGCCGGTCACTTGGCAGCAGGTGCTGCTGGAATGGCAGCGCGACTGGGCCCATCGCGACACCTACGACGCCGTTATGAAGCTCGTGAAGGAGCATTCGGGCGCTTACGGCATGGGCGTCGACTACGCGTACACGATGGTGCACAAGGCGGCGCAACGCACGCAGACGACGCATGCGTCGATCGCCCCGGTCCCGGCGCGCTGATGCGCTGATACGCCGATACGTTCATACGCTGGCGGATTGCACACGATCGAGCCAAACAGAGGAGGCAACGGCCTCTGCCGTTGCCTCCTCGATACACACCGCCCGATCAGTTCTGCTGCCGCTCGAAGCGACGCAGTAACTCGTTACCGCGCGCGACGGCCGAATCGAGCGCTTGTTGCGGCGTCTTCGCCCCGGTCCAGACATGCTCGAGTTCCTCGTCGATCACCGTGCGGATCTGCGGCATGTTGCCCAGCCGCAGGCCACGCGTATACGGCAGCGGCGGCTTGTTGAGGATCTGCTTGATGGCCGTCTGCGCGCCGGGGTTCTTCGCGTAGAAGCCCTCATCGCGCGCCAGATCGTACGCCGCCTTCGTCACCGGCAGATAGCCGGTGTCTTCATGCCATTTCGCAGCGACGGCCGGGGTCGTGAGGTAGGACAGGAATTTTGCCGTGCCCTTGTAAACCTCGGCATTCTTGCCCGCCAGCACCCAAAGGCTGGCGCCGCCGATAATGGCATTCTGCGGCGCGCCCTTCACCGACGGATCGTACGGCATGACGCCCGTGCCGAATTCGAACTTCGCCGACTTGCGGATGTTCGCCAGCGCGCCCGACGAATTCGTCACGATGCCGCAATCGCCGCTATAGAACTTCGAGTTGGCCTCGTCCTTGCGCCCGGCGTAGCTCAGCGTGCCTTGTTTGGCCATGTTGGCGAGGAACTCGATGTGATGCACCTGTAACGGGCGATTGAATTCCAGCACTGCGTCCGCGCCGTCGAAACCATTGTTCTTGGAGGCGAACGGCGCGGCATGCCACGCGCTGTAGTTCTCCAGCTGCACCCAGCTCTGCCAGCTCGATGCGAAGCCGCAGGCCATGCCGCTGGCCTTGAGCTTGGCCGCGTCCAGCGCGACTTCCTCCCACGTTTGCGGGGCGTGGTTCGGGTCGAGGCCGGCTTTCCTGAAAGCGTCCTTGTTGTAATACAGGATCGGCGTCGAACTGTTGAACGGCATCGACATCAGGCGTCCCGTCTTCGCCTCGCTGTAATAGCTGGCGATGGCCGGGATGAAGGCATTGCTGTCGAGCGGGACACCGGCGTCCTGAAAAACCTTCCACACCGGCACGATCGCCTTCTTCGCGCCGATCATCGTCGCGGTGCCGACTTCGTACACTTGCAGGATGGCCGGGGCGTCGCCGCCCCGATAGGCCGCGATCCCTGCGGCGAGCGTCTGGTCGTAATCGCCTTTGTAGACGGGCACGACCCGGAATTCGCTTTGCGACGCGTTGAAATCGCTCGCGATGGCGTTCAGACGCTCACCGAGCGAGCCGTCCATCGCATGCCAGAACATGATGTCCGTTGCCGCCTGTGCAACGTTGACAGCCCCCAGCACACAACCGGCCGCCAGCACCGCTTGCCGTACCCACTTCGCTTGCCTTGCCGCTTTCATTGAACTTCCCTCCGTGGAATCTGCGCGGATTATCGGGAGGGCGCGTGAAGTAGCAGTGACACAATGCTCAACTCGACGCGGGAAACGGCGACGCGTCCTGGCGGGTGCGTTAGCGGGTGCGTTAGCCGGCGCGTGAGGGGGACGCGAGGGAGGGCGCTGCGCCAAGCTCGTCCGGATCGAGGAAAAAATCGCGATTTCCGGCCATGTGCTCGACCATGAAGTCGATGAACGTCTTTACCCGCAGCGGCTGCTCGGTCCGGTGCCGGTAGTAGATGTAAATCATGCCGTATTCCGTGACGTGTTCCGTCAGCAGCGCAATGAGCCGACCGCTTCGGATATGCGTGGCGGCATTGAAACTGCCCAGTTGCCCGATGCCCAGCCCCGACAGGACCGCTTGCGTCTCCATTTCCGTGTCGTTCACGCAGATGGCGGCGGGCACATCGCGATAGACGATCTCGTCCCCGACTCGGAACTGCCATTGGGCGAGTTTGCCCGTGTTGGCGCGCCGGTATCCGGTGCAGCGATGCTGCACCAGTTCATCGATACTCCGAGGCGCACCATGGCGCGCAATGTATTCCGGCGACGCGCACACGATCAGTTGGATCGGTGCGAGCCGACGAGCGATCGAGCCGCCCGACGGCCGTGGTCCGCCGCGAAATCCCACTTCGGCCCGGTCCGTCACGAGATCCGTGAAATGATCGTCGAACTGCACATCCAGCTGGACGTTCGGATAGCGCTGCTGAAACGCCTCGAAGTACCGCCACAGGACCGGTAAGCCGAATGCGCGTGGCGCACTCACGCGCAGCGCGCCACTCACTTCCTCCTTCGAGCGTCTGACGTCGTCGAGTGCGCAAGAGAGCATCGTCAACGCCGGTTGCACGCTCTCCAGCAGTTGCTGACCTTCTTCCGTCAGGCTCAGCCTGCGTGTGGTGCGGTGAAAGAGTCGCACGCCGAGTGTCTTTTCCAGTTGCATCACCGCGTGACTCGCCGCTTGCGGTGAGATGCCCTGATCGATTGCCGCGCCCCGGAGGCTACCGAGGGTCGCCGCACGCACGAACACGGTGATCGAACGGATGCCGTTCATTTTCGAGACCTTTATTCGCAAATAACACTTGATTATCCATCAAGTATTGAACGGCTAGTTCGTGTCAATCGGCGCGCCTACCATGGCATCACCTCACCACACATTCAGGAGTGCCGCCATGGCAAACGTTCAACACCAGGATTTCAAGCGCGTATGGTTCATCACCGGCGCGTCACGCGGCATCGGGGCACTGATCGCCGAGGCGGCGCTCGCAGACGGTAATGCGGTCGTGGCCGCCGGTCGTCAAGTGCGGACGATCGCCGAGCGGTTCGGCAACGCGCCGGGGTTGTTGCCGGTCGCGCTCGATGTGACCGACGAAGCCCAAGCCAGGATCGCCGTGCAGGCGACGCTCGACCGGTTCGGTCGCATCGATGTGCTGGTCAACAACGCAGGATTCGGTCTGCTGGGCGCGGTGGAAGAGTCTGCCGACGAGGACGTTCGACGCATGTACGACACGAATGTGTTCGGTTTGCTGAACGTCACGCGTGCCGTGCTGCCGGTCATGCGGGCGAACCGGTCGGGTCATGTGATCAACATTTCCTCGATCGGGGGCTATCAGTCCGCCGCCGGCTTCGGCGTCTATTGCTCGACCAAGTTCGCGGTCGAAGGCATTTCGGAAGCGCTTCACACGGAGCTTGCGCCGTTGGGCGTGCATGTGAGCGTGGTCGAACCGGGCTACTTCCGGACAGATTTCCTGGATGCATCGTCGCTGGTCGTCGCCCCACGGATTATCGAGGACTATGACGAAACCTCGGGGGCCGTGCGTCGCAAGGCGGCGCAACTGAATCACAAGCAGCCCGGCAATCCGGTGAAACTGGCCGATGCCATGGTGACGCTGGTCGACGCCGCCGCTCCGCCCCTTCGCCTCGCGCTCGGTACCGACACGCTGGCCGCCATCGCCGCAAAGAACGCTTACGTGACGCAGGAAACGCAAACGTGGCGGGCGCTTTCGGCGTCGACAGACTTCCCCGCATGAATTCCCAGCCTGAGTTCCCAGCCTGAAGCGGTCGTCGGCACGATCCCTGAGGCAAGTCGATGCAGACCGGGGTGCCCCCGGCCAGCACCGACCTCCCTGTCACGGCACGCGCAACGCTATCCTGTTGCCTGCCGTGATCGCGTTCAAGCGTGCATCGCCGTCAATGCAGCAAGACGCCGGGCTCAACCGTCTCGCCCGGGCGATGGGCCGTGGCGCGGGAGGCGACGTCGGTCCGGCGATCGCCGAAATGACGGCAAAGCGCCATGTTCGGGGCGGTTTTGCGGAACTGGGGGTGACTCGCGAGCGATTCCCGCGCATCATCGAGGGTGCGCTGCAAGATAACAGCCACAAGCCCCACCCGCGAGACGCCTCTGCCGAGGACTACCGCGAGATGCTGGACGCGTCGATGTCAAGCGCGCCGGGGTGCGCGGACGAGCTGTGCACCTCCCCCCATTGCCCAATTGTTCTCAGGAAATTCATATGGTTACGTCAGGATATACAGACACCCGGCTTCTGATTAACGGCGAGTGGTGCGATGCCGCCAGCGGCAAGACGCTCGACGTCGTCAACCCGGCAACGGGCAATGTCATCGGCAAGGTCGCCCATGCGGCCATTGTCGACCTGGACCGCGCACTCGACGCAGCGCAACGCGGTTTCGCCGTATGGCGCAAGGTGCCGGCCGCCGAGCGCGCCGTCACGATGCGCAAGGCCGCCGCGCTGCTGCGCGAACGTGCAGACTCGATCGCTCGTCTGATGACGCAGGAGCAGGGCAAGCCGTTCGCCGAAGCCCGCATCGAGGTGCTGTCCGGCGCGGGCATCATCGAATGGTTTGCGGACGAAGGGATGCGCGTCTACGGCCGCGTCGTGCCGTCGCGTAATCTGAATGCACAACAAACGGTGCTCAAGGAGCCGATCGGCCCCGTCGCCGCCTTCACCCCGTGGAACTTCCCGGTCAATCAGGTCGTGCGCAAGCTGAGCGCAGCGCTGGCCTGCGGCTGCTCTTTCCTGGTCAAAGCACCGGAAGAGACCCCGGCATCGCCTGCCGCCCTGTTGCAAGCGTTCGTCGATGCAGGCGTTCCGGCGGGCGTGGTGGGTCTCGTCTTCGGCGACCCGGCAGAAATCTCCAGCTATCTGATTCCGCATCCGGTCATCCGCAAGGTCACGTTCACGGGTTCGACCCCGGTCGGCAAGCAACTGGCTTCGCTGGCCGGCCTGCACATGAAGCGCGCCACGATGGAGCTGGGCGGCCATGCGCCGGTGATCGTCGCCGAAGACGCGGATCTCGCTCTGGCCGTCAAGGCCGCCGGCGGTGCGAAGTTCCGTAACGCAGGCCAGGTCTGTATCTCGCCGACGCGTTTCCTTGTGCACAACAGCGTGAAGGACGAATTCGCGAAAGCGCTGGTCAAGCACGCCGAAAGCCTGAAGCTGGGCGACGGTCTGGCCGAAGGCACGACCCTCGGGCCGCTGGCCAACGCACGCCGCCTCACGGCAATGAGCCGCGTGATCGACGACGCCCGCAAGACCGGCGCCACCGTGGCGACCGGCGGTGAACGTGTCGGCTCGTCGGGCAACTTCTTCGCACCGACGGTGTTGACCGACGTGTCGCTCGAAGCCGACGTATTCAACAACGAACCGTTCGGCCCGGTCGCAGCCATTCGCGGCTTCGACAAGCTCGAGGACGCGATTGCCGAAGCCAACCGCCTGCCGTACGGTCTGGCCGGCTACGCCTTCACCCAGTCGTTCCGCAACGTGCATCTGCTCTCGCAGCAAATGGAAGTCGGCATGCTGTGGATCAACCAGCCGGCCGCACCGTCGCCGGAAATGCCGTTCGGCGGCGTGAAGGACTCGGGTTATGGTTCGGAAGGCGGCCCGGAAGCCATGGAGGCTTACCTCGTGACGAAGGCCGTCTCGGTCATGGCGAACTGACGCCTTTTCTTCTGCGTCTGCGTCTGCGACGACTTCCCACTCGAAGTCCCGCGATGCGGTGATGACGCGGTGTCCGATGACCGGGCGCCGCGTCGTTGCCACTCACACGCCCATCGGGCGCTCAGGCATACATGTATTTGCGCGCTCGCGGAATCGTCCCTGCGTTCTGACGCGCCTTCTGACAGACCACCTGGAAGATGGCCACGTTGTCCACTTCGAACGCATAAGCGCATCCGGCCAGATACACGCGCCAGATGCGGTACTTCATGTCGCCGATCATCTCGCGTATCGCGTCGCCGTGCCGTTCGTAGCGTGAAGTCCATTCCTGCAACGTCTGGGCGTAGTGCCGGCGCAGATTCTCGACATCGAGCACTTCCAGTCCGCCGCTTTGCATCGCCTGAATCGCAAACGACAGATGGGGCAGTTCACCCGCCGGGAAAACATACTTGTCGATGAACGTGCCACCACCGAACGGTGTGTCGCTGCTGAGGGCGTCGGTCGACGTAATGCCGTGATTCAGCGCCACGCCGCCGTCCGCCAGCAACTCCCCGACGACAGTAAAGTACGCTTGCATGTTCGCCAGACCGACGTGCTCGAACATGCCCACGCTCGTGATGCGATCGAAGCTGCCCGTCACGTCGCGGTAGTCCTGAAGCCTCAACTCGACCCGATCGGTCAGCCCCAGCGCGGCGACGCGCTCACGCCCCAACGCCAGTTGACGCTCCGACAATGTAATGCCCACGCACTTGATGCCGAATCGTTGTGCCGCGCGGATGACCAGCGCGCCCCATCCGCATCCGATATCGAGCAGCGTATTGCCCGGCTCGATGCGAATCTTGTTAAGGATGTGATCGATCTTCTTTAGCTGCGCCGCGTCGAGCGACTCGTCGCCATGCTCGAAGTAAGCGCAGGAGTAGACCATCCGCTCATCGAGCCAGAGTTGATAGAACTCGTTCGAAACGTCGTAGTGGTACTGAATCGAATCGCGGTCTTCCTTCTTGCTGTGTGAAAAGCGTCGCGCGAGCTTCGTAACGGGGCTGGCGCTCGCGCCTTGGCGCGTTGCCGCCCCGCCGGCGAGGGCATACGCCACGCGCATCACGTCGGCCAGATCGCCGTCGATATCGATGTGCGAACGAATATAGGCCTCGCCTAGCGTGTCCAGTGAGGGTTCGAGCAGTGCGGGGATGGCGGCAGCCTGATTGACCCGGAGGGTCACGCGTGGCGATGCGAAGGTGCCGAGGTCAAACGATTTGTCGAGGGGGAGTGTGAGGCGAACGGGAAGATCGAGGTCCTGACGAATGCGTTCGGACCATCGACTCACAGCGACTTCCATTAACTTATCGAGCATTGCGGTTGCCTTGGTTGTACTTGTGCTTGATGAGCAAAACCCCCGTACGATGCGGGGGCATGAGGGATCGCGACGATTCTGGAATGTCGCGATTCCCACGTCCAAGACATGTTTTCAACCGCACCGATAACTAAAAATTATCGGAGACCGAGGTGTTGCGCCTCGTCGGACCGGCGCGTTCTCGAGCACGAAACACGCAGGCACCGCGATGGACGCGTGAGGGCGTCTACACGATTCGTTGAGCCCGGCGGATGGATCTGCGCGTCGTGGCGCGTGGCGATCATGTCCACTCTTTGGCGCCATTCTCCGGTTCGACCAACGTCAGGCCAGCCGTCGGCAGCGGCAACGCGGTCTTGTAGCGGACTTGCTTGAGCGCGAAGCTCGACCGAATGTTGGAGATGCCCGGAATCTTGGTGAGATGGTCCACGATGAAACGCTCCAGCGTCTTCATGTCGGGCATGACCACGCGCAACAGGTAATCGGCGTCGCCCGTCATCAGATAGCACTCCATGACCTCGGGCCGCTCGGCAATGGCGCGCTCAAAATTCAGCAACGCCTCTTCGCCCTGTTTCTCCAGACGCACCTGAATGAACACGTTGACGTGCAGTCCCAGCGGTTCGGGATTGAGCAACGTCACACGCGCTTTGAAAAGCCCCAGCTTTTCCAGCGCGCGCACTCGATTGAAGCAGGGCGTGGGGGACAGATGAACGGCGCGGGCCAGTTCGGCGTTGGTGATTCTCGAATCCTTTTGCAATTCGCTCAGGATCGCGATGTCCGTTCGGTCCAGATGCCCGGGTAAGTTGGCCACAGTAGAAAAATTCCTCATTTTTGTCGAAATTCGGAATAAACAGCCTATCTCAGCCTGCGATTTGCTGCAATTCAGAGGCCTATTCTTCGTCCTCACGCGTACCATGATCTTCGACCACAGATAACGATAAATGCAGTAGATCAAGGAGAAACGTCATGACGGATATGTCGGGGGAAAGCCGGATTTCGCACCTTGCCGGATGGCAGAGAATCGATCCGAACGACACCGATGCGCAGGAAACCACGGAATGGCTGGACGCCCTCGACGGTGTCGTGCGCTACGTCGGCAAGCCGCGCGCGCAGTATTTGCTCGACCGGCTGTCCGAGCATGCGTTGTCGATGGGCGTGACGTCGAACCGCCCGCAGATCACGCCTTACCGGAACTCGATCCCCGCGAGCGACGAACCTCGCTATCCCGGCAACCTCGAACTCGAAGAAAAGATCGCCAGTGCCTTGCGATGGAATGCACTCGCCATGGTGGTGCGCGCCAATCGGGCTTATGGCGAACTCGGCGGGCACATTGCCAGCTACGCTTCGGCGGCCGATCTGTTCGAAGTCGGCTTCCATCATTTCTTCCGTGCGAGCCAGCCGGGGGGCGCGCAAGGCTCGGGCGATCTCGTCTATTTCCAGCCGCACTCGTCTCCCGGCGTCTATGCGCGCGCCTACCTGGAAGGGTTCCTGAGCGAAGCGCATCTCGAACATTATCGGCGCGAGATCGACGGCCCGGGGCTGTGTTCGTACCCGCATCCCTGGCTGATGCCGGACTTCTGGCAATTTCCCACGGGCTCGATGGGCATCGGTCCGATCAACGCCATTTATCAGGCGCGCTTCATGCGTTATCTTGCCGCGCGCAAGCTCGCCAACACCGAAGGCCGTAAAGTCTGGGGCTTTTTCGGCGACGGCGAGATGGACGAACCCGAATCGATGGGGGCGCTGTCGTTGGCCGCCCGCGAGCACCTCGACAATCTGGTGTTCGTGATCAACTGCAATCTGCAACGGCTGGACGGTCCGGTCCGAAGCAACGGACGCATCATCGACGAACTCGAAGCGCACTTCATCGGCGCGGGATGGAACGTCATCAAGGTAGTCTGGGGATCCGACTGGGATCCGCTCTTCGCGCGCGACAAGACCGGTGCGCTGCTGCGCGCCTTCGCCAATACGGTCGATGGACAGTTTCAGACGTTCTCCGCGAACGATGGCGCCTACAACCGGGAGCGTTTCTTCGGCCAGAATCCGGCGCTCGCCGCGCTCGCCGCCGAATTGTCGGACGCCGATATCGACCGGCTGCGTCGCGGCGGGCACGACGTGCGCAAGCTCTACGCGGCGTATGCGCAGGCGGCGGCGCATCGTGGACAGCCGAGCGTGATCCTCGCGAAGACGATGAAGGGCTTTGGCATGGGGGCGGCGGGGCAGGGGCGCATGACGACTCACCAGCAAAAGAAGCTCGACACCGACGATCTGAAGGCGTTTCGCGACCGTTTCCGCTTGCCGCTCTCCGATGCCGACGTCGAAGCCCTCAAGTTCTACAAGCCGGCGGACGACAGTCCCGAGATGCGCTATCTGCTCGATAAGCGTGCCGCGCTGGGCGGGTTTCTGCCGCGTCGTCGCCGCATGGCCGATACGTCGCTGCCGGTGCCCGACATTCGCAAGTGGGCCGGTTTCGCGCTCGACGACAGCGGTCGCGAGATATCGACGACGATGGCCCTCGTGCGCATGATGACGGCATTGCTCAAGGACGACACGCTCGGCCCGCGCATCGTGCCCATCGTCGCGGACGAAGCCCGCACCTTCGGCATGGCCAACATGTTCCGGCAGGTCGGCATCTACTCGCCGGCAGGGCAACTGTACGAACCGGAAGACATGGGATCGATGCTGTACTACCGCGAGGACATCGACGGGCAGATCCTGGAGGAGGGTATTTCGGAAGCCGGCGCGGTGTCGTCTTGGATCGCCGCTGCCACGTCCTACAGCGTGCACAATCTCCAGATGCTGCCGTTCTACATCTATTACTCGATGTTCGGCTTCCAGCGCATTGGCGATCTGATCTGGGCAGCCGCCGACCAGCGGGCGCGTGGCTTCCTGATCGGGGCGACGTCGGGAAAAACGACGCTCGGCGGCGAAGGGCTCCAGCATCAGGACGGCACGAGTCATCTCAACGCCTCCACCATTCCGAACTGCCGTGCCTACGACCCGGCATTCGCCCACGAAATGGCGGTCATCGTCGATGAAGGCATGCGCGAGATGATCCAGCAACAGCGCGACGTTTTCTACTACATCACCGCGATGAACGAGAACTACGCGCAGCCCGCCGTGCCGGGCGGCGATCTGAATGCGATCCGTGAAGGCATCGTCAAAGGCATCTACCGGATGGATGCGGGCGAAGGCGAAGGCGAGGGCAGCGGCGAGCGAGGCGTTCAGGTGCAACTGCTCGGCGCCGGCGCGATTCTGCCCGAGGTGATGGCGGCGCAAAAAATGTTGCAGGAGACGTGGTCGGTTCGTGCCGGCGTCTGGAGCGTGACGAGCTTCACGGAACTACACCGCGACGGCATTGCGGCCGAACGACTCGAACGCCACGGCGACGCGACACGCAAGCCCTATGTCACGCGCGTGCTGTCGCAAAGCGTCGGCCCCGTGGTTGCCGCAACCGATTACGTGCGCGCGCTGCCGGAATTGATTCGCGCCTTCGTGCCACGCCGCTACGTCACGCTCGGTACCGACGGGTTCGGGCGCAGCGATACGCGTCAGGCGCTGCGGGCGTTCTTCGAAGTCGACCGCGTCTCCATCGTGCTTGCTGCGCTCAAGGCCCTGGAAGACGACGGCGTGATCGGTGCGGATGTCGTTGCACAGGCGCGGGAGCGATACGGGAAGCAGGGCATTCAGCGGGCCGCGTCCTGGCAATGCTGATCGCGACACGGGCGCGCAGCGCGCAGACCGGTGTTAGCGCCGGCCGGCCCGCGCTCGTGTGTCAGCGAGCGTAGGCGGCGTCCGGCACGTCGATGAAATCGTGTGTGTCGATCAGCTCGATCAGGTTGACGTGTCGACCATCAATTGCACCCGATCGGCGGCGAAATGCGTAATGCCGTACTTGATCGGCACGCCCTGCGGATCGACGTCGACGTTCTCGACCCATAACACCGGTTGCTGGCGATTGACGCCCAGCCGCCAGGCGATCTCGGTGTCCGGCAACACACTGCCGATGCGACTCCACTTGCGCAGATAGTCGGTCACGCCCAACGAGGCGAGCGCATGGGTGATGCTGCTGTTCTCCTCGAGCCGACTCGGCAGGTCGGGGAAACGGACGGCAGGATACCAGTTGCAGGCATACGTGAGCGGTATGCCGTCGGCGGCATGCAGCGACTCGATACGCCAGACCGGGGAGCGCACGCGCAGCGCCAGTTCTTTCGCGACGCTGGCGTCGGCCTGAAGCCGCACCGCCGACAGCAGGTGCCCCTCGGCTGCGTGATGCTGCTGACGCAGGTTCTCGGTAAAGCGGGTGCGCCGGCCAATGAGGTAATCGATCGCACCGCGCTGTACGAACGTGCCGCGTCCCTGTTCGATGCTCACAAGACCGTTCGCGGCCAGCCCCATCACGGCGCGCCGCACCGTATGGCGGTTCACATCGAAGCGCCTGGCAAGCTCACCCTCGCTGGGCAGACGACCCTCGTCGCCGAAACCGTTCGCGGCGATCTCCCCGGCCAGAATCTGCTCGATCTGACGCCAGACCGCCACACCCGCGCCGCGCTCCACTCGCGCCGAATTGACGCCACTGTTAGCGCCACCGTTGGCACCATCACTCCCCATCGCCATCGGCACCACATTCCCGCTCGCTGTCATCGCGACGTCATCCCCCGGACTTCAAATATTCATTGTTCCGCGCGCATTGTAGTGCGCAAGCCGTGATGGATGTGTGACTTTGCCGTGTCGAAATACAGAACCGTCATATTCGTCGCAGATAATTTTGGCCGTTGATACGTATAGACGTACAGACAGGTGCATCGCGGTGGCGTCATATCCCGTTCCTGGACTCCGCAGCCATGTCTTCACCGTCCCGTCGTACAACGCCGGGGGAACGCTTGAAAGCCATTCAACGCGGCGCTGCCGTTGCCGGCGGGTGCCCGAACAACGGTGGCTTGCAGGCTTGCAGGGGCTCCCGGCGATAAATCTTGTCGACGATCGGACAGTATCGTGTCTGCGGATCGTCGCGTTCGTTCTGGTGCATGGAGGATAACGCGGTATGCAACGTATAAATTGCGGGGAAGGTGTCGATCCGTGGACGCGGGCTCGTGTACTGAGCGAGACGCCGGAGATCGATCCGACGTCGCTCGTTCGCGACAGCGATTTCGGGCGCTTCACGTATCTGGGGCCGAATTCGTCGGTGCGCGCGTCGTCGATCTACGATTACGGCTACGCGATGGGGACCAACCAGATCGCGCATGCGCAGATCGGCAAATTCGTGAACATTGCCACGGGCGTTCGCATCAATCCGTCGAATCATCCGATGTGGCGCGCGACGCTGCATCATTTCACCTATCGCTCCCGTTCGTACGGCATGTCGCTCGACGACGATGCCGAGATCTTCGACTGGCGGGCGCAGGATGCCGTCACGATCGGCCCCGACGTATGGATCGGGCACAACGCGATCATCATGCCGGGCGTGAGTATCGGCGCGGGGGCGGCGATCGGCTCGGGTGCGGTCGTGACGAAGGAGGTGCCGCCGTACGCCATCGTCGTCGGTGTGCCCGGCCGGGTCCTGAAGTTTCGCATGGACGAGCGCACCGCCGAGCGGATGCAGGCGATTGCCTGGTGGGACTGGAATCCGGCGCAATTGGACGCCGCTCTGGCGGATTTCCGGGCGCTGAGCGCGCAGGCGTTCGTGGAGAAGTACGATCGGTATTGAAAAACGCGGCCGGCGCGCCGGCAAATCAGCCGCGCCGTCGTCCGTGAAGGCCATTCCGGACTGTACGAAAAAACAGTCTTTTTCATTCCAAAATTCTGCTTTATCGTTTTACCGGCGTCATGGGTGGGCGCATTCATGCGCCCGTTTTTCGTGCAATAAGCAAATCGCAGTGCCGAGCAGGGGCCACTAACGACAAAGGACTGGCCTGCCGGCATGCAGTATGTGAGGAGCCGTCTGACATGGCAGCAATGTTGTCGTTTTCCTATAAAGGTTTCCGAATCGTCTGCACCGCCGTGCCTGCCCCTGACGGGAGGTGGCGCGGCATGGCCGAGGTCCTGAAGATCGCTGACGGCATATTGCGCGATCACCGGTTGAGCCAGATGGGCGGCACGATCCAACATGACGAAAGAGCCGCGCTCGACACCGCCACGGAACTTGCCAAGGCTTGGGTCGACGACCGCTAGGCGTAGCCCGAAGGCTCGCCCCATGTGTCAATCCAGCGCAGGCTCGCCGGCCACTTTCCGCTCGCGCAACTGCCGGAAGAATCTCGCATTGTGATGATCGGCGACGCGAAAAACATCGTCGGACGCGCGCGAGAGGGCGGCGAAAAGCAGGTCGAGCTCGTCGTGCTCCCGGGACGAAGCGCCGCAGCGCTTGATCAGCGAGCGGCGTATTTCGTCCATGGCTGCCTGCCTGAACCGGTCGAACGCCGCATCGGGCTTGCCGTCCAGATGGTTGATGTGAGCGAGCAGCATACCCAGCACCTGCGCATGCACGAGCGCCGTCGCCCGCTGTTCAATGGCCAGCACGTCGGTTTCCGTCATGACGTCCTCCATCAGACGTGAAGTGATGCGAACGAACGCATTTCCAGCATAGCACCGCCGCGCACGGGCAGCGATTTCGAACACAACCTTCGGCCTGTCGTCAAGAGGCTTTCCTCCCAACACCAAATTCGTCAATATGTCGGGCATCGCGCTTGCCGTCTGCGCGATGTTCGACAAACTACAAAATTGGAGCGAACTATGACGACGTCGAAGCCCCCTCGAGTAGTCCTGATGCATACGATGGCACTCGCCGCGCTGACCCTGAGCGCCGGCAGTTATCCCCTTACGGCCACAGCGGCCGATTCCACTGCGGCCAAGCCGCGCATTCTCGTCCTCGCCACCGGCGGCACCATCGCTAGCACCGGCGATGCACGCTCGGCCATCGGCTATAACGCCGGCGGCGTCACGGGCGAGCAATTGACGGCCAGCGTGCCCGGACTGGACAAGCTGGCGACCCTCAAGGCCGAGCAGATCTCGAACATCGGCTCGCAGGACATGGACAGCAAGGTCTGGTACCAGTTGGCAGACCGAATCAAACAGGCATTCGATCGCAATGAGGCCGACGGCGTCGTGATCACCCACGGCACCGACACGATGGAGGAGACGGCCTTTTTCCTCGACAATGTGCTGAGCACCCGCCAGCCCGTGGTGCTCGTCGGATCGATGCGCCCGAGCACGGCAGTCAGCGCCGACGGCCCCGGCAACCTTTATGAGGCCGTCAAGGTGGCCGCCAGCCCGCAGTCCGGCAATCGCGGCGTGCTCGTGGTCATGAACGACACGATTCACGGTCCGCGTTGGGTGACGAAAACGCATAGCACGTCCGTGCAGACGTTCGGCAACCCCAACAGCGGCCCGGTGGGTTACGTCGACCCCGCCTCGGTCCGGTATCTGTCACCGGCGCCGAACGCGCGTAAAGCCCCACTGGCCGTACCCGGCGGCGGGTTGCCGCGGGTGGACATCGTCTACGCCCATGCCGACATGGATGCCACGCAGATCGACGACGCCGTAAAGCGCAAAGCCAAGGGTATCGTGCTCGCGGGGGTCGGCGACGGCAACGCGAGCAAAACCGCGCTCGATGCACTGGAAGCGGCAGCGAAGCAGGGCGTCGTCGTCGTCCGGTCGTCGCGGGTCGGAAGCGGCTTCGTCAATCGCAACGTCGAAGTCTCCGACGACAAGACGGGGTTTGTCGTCTCGTACGATCTGAACCCGCAAAAAGCGCGCGTGCTCACGCAATTGCTCATCGGTAACGGCGTCAGCGCATCGGACAGGGTGCAGAAAGCGTTCGACGCGACGTTTTGATCATGTGATCGTGTGATCGGCCGAAGGACCGGACAACCGTCCAGCCGGCCAGCGTCACGTTCTGTCGACGGTGCTGCGGATGCAGCGTATCGCCCACCGCAGCACCGCAGCACCTCAGCACCTCAGCCACCGGCGCGGGGACACACTTCCCGACGTCGTTTATTCCGACGCGCCTATCCCCACGCGCCTGTTCCCGCCACCACCGAGCATTTCCGAAAGACGTGAAGCGCGCCCCGCGCACGGAATAGAACCCCTTCCGGCCGTGTATACCCCTTTGCACCCCGCATGTGCGGGAGATATCGAGAGGGCGGCCATGCTATCCGTTTCACGTTTTCGCAACACTTCATTACGCCACCGGCTGAGCGCAGCGTCGGCGGCGGTGTCATTCGCCGTCGCGGCGGTGGTCGCGACACCGCCCCTGGCGCATGCCTCACCCGCCGCACCGTCCCCGGACGAAGCGGCCTTCCTTCAGGAGAACGACGTCGCCATGGATCGCATGATGCGAGACATGACCGTCAAGCCTGGCGGCGACATCGACCACGATTTCGTCGCGATGATGATTCCCCACCATCAGGGCGCCATCGACATGGCGCAGGCCGAACTGCGTTACGGCAAGAACGAACAACTGCGCCGCATCGCGCAGGAAATCATCGTCGAACAGCAGCAGGAAATCATTGCCATGCGCATCGCGCTCGGGCAACCGCTGCCCCCTTCGGCGCCCGCACCGACAGGGGCGGCGCGCGATGCCTCGTCGCCGGCCGGCGCGGTGTCCGCGATGCACCACCACCACGGCGAGTAAATCGCCGATATCCCGACTCATGCGACGGACCGCGCGCGTCTGCGCCTTCCATCGCGCTCGCATGCTCACGTGAATCGTTCTCAGGAGACCCCATGATTCGCAAACCCTTGTCCGCCATCGCACGCGCCACTTTGCTGGCCGTGCAACTGACCACGCCTGTGGCCGCATTCGTCGCACCGCTCGCGATCGCCCCGGCACACGCCGGGCAGGCGCCCGGCGCGCTGTCGTCGCCGGACATCCCCATCAGCCACAGAGACCGTCTGTACGCCGCCGAGCAGTTCTCCAACACGGTGTCCGTGACCGATACGGTCGATAACAAACTGCTCGGCGTGATCCGTCTGGGCGATCCGTCACCGGGCAACTTCAGCCCGCTGTATCGCGGCCAGGTGCTCGTGCATGGCATGGGCTTCTCGCCCGATCACCACACGCTGGCGGTCGTCTCCATCGGCTCGAATTCCGTCACGTTCATCGACACGCAAACCAATACGGTCAAGCACACGACCTACGTGGGTCGCTCGCCCCACGAGGCGTTTTATACGCCGGACGGCAAGGAAGTCTGGGTGACCGTTCGCGGCGAAAACTATGTCGCCGTGCTCGATGCGACGACCTTCGAGGAAAAAACGCGCATCGTCACGCCGGCCGGCCCGGGCATGCAGATTTTCTCGCCCGACGGCAAATACGGGTACATCTGCTCGTCCTTCAATCCGGAGACGAAAGTCGTCTCGGTCGCGGACCACCGCATCGTGGGCACGGTCAAACAGGAGAGTCCCTTCTGCCCGAATATCGCCGCCACGCCAGACGGCAAGCAAGTGTGGTTCACCCTCAAGGACGTGGGCCGCACGCAAGTGTTCGACGCGCGGCCGCCGTTCGCGCTCATCAAGACGATCGACACCGGCCCGATCACCAATCACGTGAACTTCGCGCATACGTCAGCAGGTACGCTGGCTTATGTGAGCATCGGCGGTCTCAATCAGGTCAAGGTCTTCCGCACGGACGACTTCTCGCAGATCGCGACCATCGATGTGGGCAATCTGCCGCATGGGGTCTGGCCGTCGGCGGACGGATCGCGCGTGTATGTGGGGCTAGAGAACGCCGATGCGCTGGCCGCCATCGATACGTCGTCGCAGCGTGTCGTCGCGACGATCCCCATCGGGCAGGCGCCGCAAGCCATTGCCTACGTGCCCAATGCGGTGCCGCAGGGCGATGGCCTGGAGAATTTGCAACCGCTCGGGGTCGCGGGCCGAGCCGCGCATCTGACGCTGGCGCCGGCGGGCGGTAACACGGCCCATGCGCCGACCAGCGTGACGCTGTTCGATCAGGGGCTGGTACAGGTGCTGCAAGCGTCCGTCACCGGCCTGACGCCCAAGTCGCCGTACGTGCTGGCGCTCTCGGAGAACGCCGACGGCAGCGGCGACTTGCAGGCGCTGGCGTCGTTCATGACGAACCCGGCAGGCTCGGCCATCGTGAACTCCATCGGTGCGATCCGTCAGGTGGTGTCGCCCGATGCGGGAGACGCGAAGCGCCCGACCGACAAGCGTCGCTATCTGGTCGTGGCGCCGCAAGTCGACGGCAAGCCGGGCGCGCCGGTGCAGGTGCAACGTCTGTAAGACGCACGTCCCGGTGCGCGCGCATGGGAGGCGGCGCAGGGGGGAAGAGGGCGGCCGAATCCGGGTCGCCATCTTCCGTCAGGCCGGCGCCGCGATATCGAGGTCCATCAAGGCGGAACTGAGCGATTTGCCATGCGCGTCGAGCGCGAGGGAGCGCGTCACACCGCCGCCGAGCGCCTTGCCCAGCACGAAATTGAAGGCGGCCAGATTCGGCAGTTCGTAACGCACGACCTCGCCGCGCACGACGTCGCCCAGAAACGCTTTGACGCGCTCGGGCGTCACTTCGTCGCGCAGGTGCGCATAGTGCCGCGCGTCGAAGCACACGAGCGAGACATTGAGCGTGTTGCCCTTATCACCGGTACGCGAATGCGCCAGTTCACGCAGCTTCATCTTGCGCCTCCACAAAAGTGAATGTTGGCCTGGCGTGCTCTCGCCCGAGCAGAACGGATTGAACGGCGAGCACTTCGCGCACCGATTTGGTCGCTCCGCCGCCGCCCGCCGGACCGTTCGTGTACAACGTCTCGACTTCGTTAACGATACGCATGGCCTCCTGTGCCGACGCGGTACGTCCGGCCACGCGCACCCGCACCTCGTAAGGTTCGGCGTGACGTGTCCCGGCCGTCTCGCCGTGCAGCGCGTTCATGCCGATCAGGTCGAAGCGAAGCTCGCTCGTCGCCACACCGGTGATTGCGAGGCGCTCGCGCACGATATCGGCGGCCAGGCGAGCGCGCGCCACGGCCCCCGGTCCCGCGTAGGCTATTTGCCCCTCGCCGATGAACCCGTCCACATACCCGACCGATACCTTGAGTGTGTCCGTGCGAGGCGCGCCGCGCCCGCCGACGACCTTGACGCGATCGGGGGCTTCCTCCTCCACGCCAACCTGCGAGAAATCTGCGACGACATCCGGCTGGAGATAGCGCTGAGGGTCGTGGATTTCGTACAGCAATTGTTCCTTGCATGTCGCAGGCGTCACCTGTCCGCCGGCCTGCGGGACTTTCGTGATGACGACCGCCCCGTCCGACGACACCTCGCCGATGGGGAATCCGAGCCTGGCGAGGTCCTTCACGTCCTTGTAGCCCGGATCGGCGAAGTAGCCGCCTGTGACTTGTCCCGCGCATTCCAGCAAGTGACCGACGACCGTCGCCTGACCCAGCGTGTCCCAGTCGTCCATGCGCCAGCCGAATTCGTGGATCAACGGCGCGGTGAACAAGGACGGATCGGCGACGCGCCCCGTCAAAACGATTTGCGCACCGGCAGCGAGCGCCTCGACGATCGCGCTCGCCCCCAGGTAGGCATTCGCAGACACGATGCGTTCGCGAAACGCGGCGACATGCTCGCCGGTCTCCTCGAACGTCGCGTCGGCCGCGAGCACGACATCGAGCACGTCGTCGCCCGTTACCGCAGCGATTCTGACGTTACCCAGTCCCAGCCGACGCGCGATCTCGGCCGTCTTGCGGGCCGCAGCAAGCGGATTGGCCGCGCCCATGTTGGAAATGATGCGCACACCGTTGCGCAGCGCGGCGGGTAGCACTGCCGTCATGCGCGCTTCAAGCAACGGATCGTAACCGTGCTCGGGCGATCGACGACGCGCCTGTTGGGCGATGGCGATGGTGCGCTCGGCGAGGCATTCGAAAACGAGATAGTCGAGCGCGCCGTGTTCGGCGAGTTCGACCGCCGGTTCGATGCGGTCGCCGGAGTAGCCGGCGCCCGCGCCGATCCTCACGGTGCGGCCCGACGGATAGCTTGGCTTGCCTGTCATGCGTTCAGGTCCATGGAAAAAGGGGGCGCGCACCCAGGGCGATGACTGCGCGTCGTGCAGGTGATATTCAAAGCGGAAACACGCCGAGCGCGACGCTGGCGATCGTCATGACGATGGACGCGCCGAACAACAGCGGGAACGTGAATTTCTGATGGTCCGCGAGATCGATGCGGCACAGACCGACCACGAGGAACGTCGCAGGGGTGAGCGGGCTCACCGGAAAGCCGGTCGTCATCTGCCCGAGCAGCGCAGCCTGACCGACATGCACCGCCGGCACGCCGAGTTGGCCGGCGACCTCCGCAATCACGGGCAGCACGCCGAAATAGAACGAGTCGGGATCGAACAACATGCTCAGCGGCATCGAGGCGAGGCCCAGCGCCACCGGAATGTGGCTGGCCATGCCCGGCGGCACGAAGCCTACGGCCGCCTGCGCCATCGCCTTGAGCATGCCGCTGCCCTGCATCACCCCGGTGAAGACACCGGCGGCGAGCAGGATACCCGCCATCATGAGCGCGGCGCGGGCATGGGCGTCAATGCGCTTGCGCTGCATCTCGACGTCCGGGTAGTTCACGAGCAGCGCCACGCACAGCCCGACCATGAACATGATGGCCGGCGGAATCTTCTCGCCCATCACCACCATGGTGCCGAGCACGATCAGCGTGAGCACGATGTTGAACCAGAACAGCCCGGGGCGGCGCAACGCTTGCGCCTCGGGCGAGAGTTCGCGCCTGGGCATCGGGATCGCGCCGCTCGCCGCCGTCAGCCCCAGACGCTTCTCTTCACGCCGGCCGAGCCAGTACGCCATGCCGAAGACGAAAACCAGCCCGATGGCCTGGACCGGGATCAGCGGATTGAAAAGACTCGAGACCGGCAGATGCAGCGACGCCGACGCGCGAATCATCGGCCCCGTCCACGGCAGAAAGTTGATGCCGGCGGCCATCGATACGGCCGCGGCCAGTACGCGACGATCCATGCCCAGACGGTCGTAGAGCGGCAGCATGGCGGGAATCGTCACGAGGAAACAGACGGCGCCGGACCCGTCGAGGTGAATCAGCAGGGCGAGCAGCGTCGTGCCCATGACGATGCGCGTCGGGCGAGTGCCGACGGCCTTGAGAATCCGGTCGATGATCGGGTCGAGCGTGCCGGCATCGGTGATCGTGCCGAAATACAGAATGGCGAAGACGAACATGCCGACGACGGGCGCGAGACTCTTCAGGCCGTCGAGCACGAACTTGCTCGTCTGGAAGCCGAAGCCGCCGACGAGCGACGCCACGATCGGCACGATGATGAGCGCCACGAGCGGCGACATGCGTTTCGACAGGATCGCGCCGAGCAGCACGACGATGGTAGCCAGCCCCAGTAACGGCAGCATGTGCTTGTCTCCAATGTTGTTTTTTAATGCGATGGAGCGTAAGTTGACGGCTTTGATAACGCAATTGAAATGATTTGATTGCAGCAATCACAAACCATAATTGATCTGAACCTGCGGGACATTCGGGCGTTTATCGCCGTGGCGCGGCACGGCAGCTTCACGCGTGCCGCCACGCAATTGCATTTGTCGCAACCGGCACTGACCGTCCAGATCCGGCGTCTGGAGGAGACGGTGGGCGTGCGTCTGTTCGACCGCAACAGTCGGAACGTGGCGCTCACCCCGACCGGACGCGAGCTGTTGCCCGTGCTGGCGAAGTCGCTGCACGACATGGAGCATGTGCTGATCGATGCCCGGGCGCTGGGCGACGGCGCCAGCGGCACGGTGCGCATGGCCTGTTTGCCGACGTTCGCCGCCAGTGAATTGCCCGAATTGATTCAGCAGATGAATGTGGCCGTGCCGCGCGCGGGCTTTTACATCCGGGACGCCGTCGCTGGCGTGGTCGAAGCGCTCGTGCGCGACGAAGACGTCGACATCGGCCTGACCGGCGGCGAGTGGAAAGACCCGGCCTTCGACGTGCTGTATGCGGGCGCCGATCATCTCGTTGCCGTGTTGCCGCCCGGACATGCACTCGCGCGGCGCAAACGCCTTGCGCTGGCGGATCTGGCCGCCGTGCCGCTGGTGCTCACGGCACAGGGCACCAGCGTGCGGGCCGTGGTGGACGGTGCGTTCGCCAGTGGCGGATGCGCACCGGCCATTGCCTGCGAGCCCACCTACATGATGACGGCCGTCGCCATGGTGCGCGCAGGGCTCGGTGTCACGATCCTGCCGGCGTCGGCGCGTGAAGTCAGAGCGGAACCGCAATTGCGGGTGCGTCCGATCGACCACGACGCGTTCTCGCGTCCCATCGCGCTGATCAAAAAACGGGGACGGACATTGCCGCCGGTCACACAAACGTTCGTGGGTATGGTGCTCGATCGGCTGGCCGCGTCAACCTTGGGAGGATCGCCAGGCGCGTCGCAGTGACCGCCGATAATGGAATCCTGCCTGGCGAATACGTATCCGACCCCCTTTCATCCTAGGGTTTCCACTTAGAGTTTTGTGAGTTTGCGTTACAATCCGCGCTTCGAAACGCTCGGCGTGTGAGATCTCCCAATTCGCCGATGTGCAGACATATTGCGTCTTTCGGGCTGCATCGACGCCGGCAAGCGCCGCGTCAGAGCGATCCGACGACGCCAGACGTTATTTTTGAGGGTGACTCCCATGACGCAAACGGACAACAAGACGGCGCCTGGTCGCGGCGGCAAGCCTTTCACCCGACGCAAGTTCCTCGCCGCGGCGGTCGGCGCGGCCGCCGTATGGGGCGGCTATTCGTACTTCTTCGGCAGCCAGTACCGTGCTGCGAAGGCGGACCGCAAGGTCGACGTGCTGCTCATTGGCGGCGGCATCATGAGCGCGACCCTCGGCGTCTATCTGAAGGAACTGCAACCGGACTGGACGTGTGAGGTTTTCGAGCGCCTGGACAAGGTCGCGGAAGAAAGCTCGAACGGCTGGAACAACGCCGGCACGGGCCATTCGGCGCTTTGCGAACTGAATTACACGCCGATGGACGATAAGGGCAACGTCCATATCACCCAGGCCATCAACATCAACGAGAACTTCCAGATTTCGCGCCAGTTCTGGTCGCATCAGGTGCGCCAGGGCGTGCTCGGCAATCCGCGCGAGTTCATCAATTCGACGCCGCATATGAACCTCGTGTTCGGCGAGGAAAACCGCGAGTTCATTCGCAAGCGCGTCGAGGCGCTGAAGGCGTCTGCGCTGTTCGCCGGCATGGAGATGACGACCGACCCGGCAAAGATCGCCGAATGGATTCCGATCATGATGGAAGGGCGCAAGCCCGACGAGGTGGTGACGGCCACGCGTTCGCCGCTCGGCACCGACGTGAATCTGGGCGAAATCACGCGCCAGTTCTATTCGCATCTGACCGCTAAGGCGGGCGTGAAGCTCACGACCGGCTACGAAGTTCGCTCCATCACGCGTAACGAGGACGGCACCTGGCGCGTGTCTGCGTTCGACATGAACGACAGCTCGAAGATCCAGACGGTCGACGCGCGCAACCTGTTCATCGGCGCGGGCGGCGCGGCCCTGCCGCTGCTCCAGTTGTCCGGGATTCCCGAAGCGAAGCAGTACGGCGGCTTTCCGGTCGGCGGCGAATTCCTCGTCACGGAAAAGCCCGAGATCGCATCGCGCCATCTCGCGAAGGTCTACGGTCTGGCCGATACCGGCTCGCCGCCGATGTCGGTGCCTCACCTCGATACGCGGGTGCTCGACGGCAAGAAGGTCATCCTGTTCGGACCGTTCGCCACGTGGTCGAGCAAGTTCCTGAAGAACGGCTCGTACTTCGATCTGGCCAAGGCGGCGACCCCGTCGAACATCGTTCCGCAGTTGCAGGTCGGCGTTCACGAGTTCGCACTGGTGAAGTACCTCGCCCAGCAGTTGGCGCTGTCGCACGAGGAAAAAATGGCGGCGTTGCGTCACTACATGCCGGAAGCGAAGGACGAAGACTGGCGTCTGTGGGAAGCCGGTCAGCGCGTGCAGATCATCAAGAACGATCCGGAGAAGGGCGGCGTGCTCAAGCTCGGCACGGAAGTCGTGGTGTCGGGCGACCGTTCGGTCTCCGCGCTGCTGGGCGCCTCGCCGGGCGGCTCGACCTCGCCGGCGATCATGCTGTCGCTGCTGGAGCGTGTTTTCCCCGAACAGATGAAAACGCCCGCGTGGCAGCAGAAGATTCGCGAAATCGTGCCGAGCTACGGCAAGAAACTCAACGAGCATCCCGATCTGCTCGCCACGGAATGGGCGACGACGGCACAAACGCTGCAACTGGCGATCGCGCCGCCGAGCCTCGACGGTGTCGCGCCGGCCGCCGCACCGATGGCGAACCCCGGGGTGGTGAAAAAAGTGCCGGATATGGCGCTGTGAGATCGGCGCGGCGCACGTGCTGACCCCCGGTGCGCCGCCGGATATTTCGCGAGAAAAGCAGGGCTACGAATTGTCTCGTAGCCCTTTTCGTTTGCATGATCGACGCGTTGACGAGACTGAAAAACGGGGAGTAACGCATGATATGAACGCGGTCGCCCCCCTTATGGCCGCGACCGGATCGAGAGATTGCAGGATCAGCCAATCCGCTGAAAAATCCGTAACGTCTTGAAGTCGCCGATCTCGACGAAGGTCGGATCTTTCGACCAGTTGGCGATGATCGGCATCGCCAACTGGTACGCCGACGATCCTTTGTAAAACAGCAAATGCCCGTGGGGCGCGATGTGGCGCGCAAAGAGATCGAGTAGCGATTCGTCCGTCATCGCGCCGTATCGGCTGTTCGACTCGTCGCGGAACTCACACAGGTGGAACAGGGTGACGACGTCGAACATGGGCAGCAGCGCCGGATGGCTCGTGTAAATGTCGCCGAAGTACGCGACGTAGGTCTTGCTGATCTCCGGTCGCCGCGTGACCAGATCGATGTACGACTTGTACTCCTTCGCAGACGCCGTGATGCCCAGCACGGTGTTGTTCAAGTGCGCCTGCGCGCACTCCACGCCGACGTGGTGATGGCCTCCGGTGCCGAAATGGTAGATTCGTGCGCCGCTCAGACCCACCGATTCCAGCCATTCGACAAAGTGCACGTCGCAGGGACACTCCCGGGTGCGCAAATCCCAATACTTCTTCCACGTATTCATCGGCATTCGATAGGCCTCGTAGATGCTTCACAGCGATAGGGGGCGCCGGATCGCCCCGGTTCGCAGGGCAAAACGGCGGCGAATCATGTTCGGCACGATACCGGCGGATTGCGCGCGGCACTGTCGAGATCTGTGCATCTTCGTGGCAATGTGTCGTGATCGCCCCTCCATGGCTGCGCCGCACGCCGACGGCTAAGGGTTTTCACTGGCCTAGTCAGGCTTGCTCTCGCGCATCAAATTTCTTGTTTGTGCGTGCCGGGAGGCATCGCAGATCATATTTCGAAAGGGAAGTCCACCACGATCCACTCGGATCGACGGGGCTTTCCGTCCACTCTGGGCACGACATCGAAATATGGATAACAGCAAGACAATCATCCGTGCGGGCGTCGATATCGGCGGAACGTTTACCGACGTTGCGCTCGAATGCGGCGCACACCTGTACACCGCCAAAGTCCTGACCGACTACACGCAGCCCGAGCGGGCCATCGTGGCAGGTCTGCAGGCCGCCGCACGCGAGGCGGGCATCGCCATGGCCGACATCGGCACCATCATTCACGGCACGACGCTCGCCACCAACGCCTTGATCGAGCGCCGTGGCGCGCGCACCGCCTTCGTCACCTCGACCGGCTTTCGCGATGTCATCGAAATGCGCACCGAAGGTCGCTTCGAGCAGTACGACCTGGGCATTGAACTGCCCCCGCCGCTGATCGCCCGTCAGGACCGCTTCACCGTGGCGGGCCGCCTGGACGCCAACGGCGACGAACTGGCGCCGCTGTCGATGACCGATGTCGATGCCGTGATCGAGCAGTTGCGGGATGGCCGGTTCGAGAGCGTTGCCATCGGACTGATGCACGCCTATCGCAACGGCGCGCATGAACGCGCCGTACGCGAGCGCATCGCGCAGGCGCTGCCTGACCTGTCGATCTCGCTGTCGTGCGAAGTCTCGCCCCAGATCCGCGAGTTCGAGCGTTTCAATACGGTGTGCGCCAACGCGTACGTCAAGCCGCTGATGTCGTCGTATCTGAACCGTCTGTCGGGCGCCTTGGCCGAGGCGGGCATGACATGCCCGCTATACCTCATCCACTCGGGCGGGGGGCTCATCTCGCTGGGCAGCGCCTCGGCGTTCCCGGTGCGCCTGCTCGAATCCGGCCCAGCAGGCGGCGCGATCTATGCGAGCGACGTCGCCGCACGCTACGGCGAGGAGAACGTGGTGTCGTTCGACATGGGGGGCACCACGGCCAAGATCTGCCTGATCGAACACCACACGCCGAAAACGGCGCGCGTCTTCGAGGTGGCCCGCACGTATCGCTTCAAGAAGGGCAGCGGCATGCCGATCTCGATTCCCGTGATCGAGATGGTGGAGATCGGCGCAGGCGGTGGCTCGATTGCCCATGTGGACAATCTGCGTCAGGTGCGTGTCGGACCGGAGAGCGCGGCATCGGAACCGGGACCGGCGTGTTACGGCCGGGGGGGACAACGCCCGACGGTGACAGACGCCGACCTGCTGCTGGGCAAACTCGATCCGGAACGTTTCGCCGGCGGCAGCATGCGCCTCGATCGCAATGCATCGGTCGCCGCGATGGCGCACGATGTGGCCGGCCCGCTGGGCGGTGACGCAGTGCAGGGCGCTTACGCCGTGGCCGAAGTCGTCGACGAGAACATGGCCAACGCCGCGCGCATGCATGCCGTGGAGAACGGCCGCGATCTCGCGCAGTACACGATGATCGCCTATGGCGGCGCGGCGCCGCTGCATGCCGTGCGGCTGTGCGAAAAACTCGGCATCCGCCGTCTGTTGGTCCCGGCAGGTGCGGGCGTGGGGTCGGCCATCGGGTTCCTGCGTGCGCCGTTCTCCTATGAGTCGTTGCGCAGCGCCGTGATGCGACTGGGCGAATTCCAGCCGGCAACGGTCAATGCGCTGCTCGACGAGATGGAAACGGAGGTCAGTGCGTTCCTGCGCGACGCGGGCCACGACGGCGACGTCGTTCATGAACTGCGCGCCTATATGCGCTACGCGGGGCAGGGGTGGGAGATCCCCATCGATGTCGCCGCACAGCGTTTCGACGCCACCAGTCCGGCGATGCTGCGCGAGCGCTTTGTCGCAGCCTACGTCGCCTTGTTCGGCCATGAGGTGGATGGGCTGGATGTCGAAGTGGTGAGCTGGTCGTTGTCGCTGCGCACGCCCATGCCGGCCGTGGTGGCCGCACCTGCCCCTACAGCGTCTACCGCCTCCACAGCCTCCGGCACCGCCAAAGCGCAAGTCGAGCCGCTGAGCTGGCGCGACGTGTTCGACGCGAAATCGGGGCGGCCCCATCGCTGCGCCATCCATTCGCGAGACACCTTGCCGCACGGGGTGGCCATCGACGGTCCACTGATCGTCGTCGAGCGCGAAACATCCACCTATGTCAGCCCGGATTACCGGGTCACCCGCCAACAGGACGATTGCCTGCTGGTCGAATGCCGCGAAGGCGCCCCCACCGGCGCGTTGCACGCCGTACGTGAAATCGAAGTCGAAGGAGCCGTGAAATGAGCCAGGCCATTGCCGTACATCACCAGATCATGTGGAACCGCCTGATCTCGGTCGTCGAAGAACAGGCCGTCACGCTGATGCGCACGGCATTTTGCACCAGCGTGCGCGAAGCCGGCGACCTGTCCGCCGGGGTCTTCGATCGCAAGGGCCGCATGATCGCGCAGGCGGTCACGGGCACGCCGGGGCACGTCAATTCCATGGCCGAGTCGGTGGGGCATTTCGTGCGCATCTTCGGCGAGTCAGGCGTGCAGGATGGCGACGTGCTCGTCACCAACGATCCCTGGATGGGCACAGGACACCTGCACGACATCACGGTCGTCACACCGGTGTTTCGGGCCGGGCGCCTGATCGGATACTTTGCGTCGACCGCGCACGTGGTCGACATCGGCGGGCGCGGCTTCGGCCCGGATGCGGGGGACGTGTTCGAAGAAGGTCTGTGCCTGCCGCCCATGAAACTGTACAAGCGTGGCGTACTCAACGAGGACCTCATCGCGATCTTGCGCACCAACGTACGTGAGCGCGATCAGGTTGTTGGCGACTTCCAGTCGCTGGCCGCGTGCAACGACACCGGACGCCGCCGGCTGCAATCGATGCTCGACGAGTTCGCGCTGGCCGATCTGGAAACGCTCGCCGAGTTCATCTTCGCGCACAGCGAACGGGCGACGCGCGAACGTATCGCCGCGATTCGCAACGCCGCGCAGCGCTACGAGATGACCGTCGATGGCTACGAAAGCCCGGTGACGATGCGTGTGTGCGTGCAAGCGGACGGCGACACGCTGCGTGCCGACTTCGCGGGCACGTCGGGAACCAGCCGCTATGGCATCAACGTGCCGCTGACCTATACCAAGGCGTATGCGTGCTACGCGCTCAAATGCGCCATTGCGCCGGAAATTCCAAACAATTGGGGCTCGCTGCTGCCGTTCGAGATCACCGCGCCCGAGGGTTGCATCCTCAATGCGCCGCGGCCGTGCCCGGTGTCCGTGCGTCACGTGCTCGGCCACCTGATTCCGGACGTCATTCTGGGCGCACTTCAGCCGCTATGCCCGGACGTGGTGCCGGCCGAAGGGGCCAGTGCACTGTGGAATTTGCAGATGCGCTTCGAAGGCGTGACCGACGAGACACGTCATCGCCAGTTCGAGGTGCTGATGTTCAACACCGGGGGCACGGGCGCGCGCCCGAATCGCGACGGCATGAGCGCGACGGCCTTCCCGAGCGGTGTGCATGCAATGTCGGTCGAGGTGACGGAAAGCGTCGGTCCCATCGTCATCTGGCGCAAGGAACTTCGCCCCGACTCGGCAGGCGTCGGGCGCTGGCGCGGCGGGCTCGGGCAGCACATCGAGATCGGCGCGCGCGAAGGCTACCGCTTCAGTCTCAATGCGATGTTCGATCGGGTGGACCATCCGGCACGCGGCCACAACGGCGGCGGCGCCGGCGCGGCTGGGCGTGTTGCGCTCGACGACGGCACGACGCTTCGCGGCAAGGGCAAGCAGCCGATGCCGGCGGGACGGCGTCTCGTTCTGGACTTGCCGGGCGGCGGCGGTAACGGCCAGGCGGCCGAGCGGGCAGAGGCGCTGGTTCGACGCGATGTGGCGGCCGGCTACCTCAGTCTGACGCAGGCGACGAAGGCATACCCCCATGCCTTCGACACGGCGGCAACCCCAACGCCAACCTCGACCTCGACCTCGACCGTCTGACCGACGGGAGGACGCCCCCGCGCGGGGGGCCGCATCGTACCGATGATGCAGCCCCCTCCGAGCGGCGCATTTCCCCCGACGGCCCACATCGACAACATGACGAGCCGACGCGCCATTTCGGATCTCGTCTCCCTTTCCCCACTGACGCTGGACACGCTACGACCATGGAAATCAATGCTCTGGCCCCTTCCGACGCGCTGCACGATCCGCGCCCGGCCAATCACGCACGCCCCGAGCCGCATGACAGCGGCATGCGCAAGGTGGGCGAAGGTGAACTCAATCGCGTCGTGCTGGCCTCGGTGGTCGGCAGCTTCGTCGAATGGTTCGAATTCTCCGTGTACGGCTATCTGGCCGCCGTGCTCGGCAAGGTGTTTTTCCCCACCGGCGACCCCAGCGTTCAACTGATCGCATCGCTGGCCGCATTCGCCATCGCGTTCTTCGCAAGGCCGTTCGGCGGCATCGTGTTCGGCTCGCTGGGCGATCGCTACGGCCGCAAACAAGTCCTCACCGTCACCATCGTGATGATGGCGTTCGCGACATTTGCCATCGGGCTCATTCCGTCCTACGGCACCATCGGTCTGGCTGCCCCCGTCTTGCTGGTACTGATGCGTCTCGCGCAAGGGATTTCCGCAGGCGGGGAGGCCAGCGGGGCGGCGATCTTCGTGGCGGAATACTGTCGCGACCGCAATCGCACGGCACTCACGAGCTGGATCGAAGTGGGCTGCATGGGCGGGTTTTTCTTCGGCGCGTCGATCTCGGCGGTGCTGGCTCTCTTTTTCACGGTCGACCAGATTCAGGGCTGGGCATGGCGGTTGCCTTTCCTGCTGGCGCTGCCGTTGGGCGCGATCGGGCTCTACATCCGGCATTACCTGGAAGAGACGCCCGCTTTCGAAGCGATGCGCCAGGCGCACGAGCATCGCGAGGTCGCCGGCTGGCGCGAATTGTTCGACACGCATGTGCCGGCGCTGCTGCAATCGAGCGGCATCATCATCGTAACCAACGTGACGTTGTTCGTCGTCGTGACCTACCTGCCGACGTATCTGGTCAGCGCGCTCAAACTCGACGTATCCACCGGCTTTCGCCTGACGCTCGGACCGCAGTTGTTCCTGATCTGCATGATCCCGATTCTGGGGGTGATCGCCGATCGCATCGGACGCAAACGCATGATGCTGATCGGCACGCTGCTCGTGGGCGTGTGCGCTGTGCCGTGCTTCCACATGCTGACCGACGGCACCGCCGGCACCCGCATTCTGGCGCTCGGTGTCCTCAACCTGAGTCTGGCCGCGCTGCTGTCGTGCGTCTACTCGAAGATCCCCGCGCTGTTCGACGCCAGCGTCCGCTTCAAGGGCATGGCGCTGAGCTACAACGTGTCGGTCGCCTTGTTCGCCGGCACCGCGCCGATGATCAACGCGTGGCTGATCCAGCGTACCGGCAGTAACTTCGTGCCGGCCTACTACCTGATCGCGGCGGCCGTGGTGGGTGCGCTGGCGCTCGTGACGAGTCCTGACCGCACCGGCGCGCCGATGCGCGGCGACTTGCCCAACTGAGCGCTGCCGCACGGGGACGGCGCCTGCGCCCGGCGCCGTCCCACCTAGTTTCTGCTGCTGTTTCTCCCCTCCCGCTTTAGCGTGATACGCACCCGCCCCATGATTTCGACCACAGACCCGCATATCAACCGCCGTCCTCGCAACCTGTCCGCCGAGGAATGGGACACGCGCGTTCAGGTTGCCGCAGCCTACCGCCTGGCGGCGCGTTTCGGCCTGACCGACCTGATCTACACCCACATCTCGGCGCGCGTGCCCGACACGACCGATCAGTTCCTCATCAATCCGCATGGCTGGTTCTTCGACGAGATCACGGCGTCGAGTCTGGTCAAGATCGACGTCGACGGGCGTGCGGTCGACGACGACCGTTTCGACGTCAACGCCGCAGGCTTCACGATCCACAGTGCGCTGCATATGGCGCGGCACGACGTGGAATGCGTGGTGCATCTGCATACCACGGCGGGAATGGCCGTCGCGGCAATGAAGTGCGGGCTGTTGCCGCTCAACCAGATCAGCATGCAGTTTCACAACCGCGTGGCGTATCACGATTACGAGGGTATCTCGCTCGAACTCGACGAGCGCGCCCGCATTGTGCAATCGATGGGGTCGCACGACTATCTGATCCTGCGCAACCATGGCCTGTTGACGACCGGCCGCTCGGTGGCCGAGGCCTTCACGCGCATGTTCTATCTGAACCGGGCGTGCGAAATTCAGGTCGCGACGCTGTCGGCAGGGCAGGCGCTCGTCATTCCGTCGCCCGAGGTGTGCGAGCATGCGGCACGCCAGCACGACGACTATGCCTGCCTGGATACGGTGCATCTCGATCGGGAGTGGACGGCATTGCTGCGCCTGCTGGAGCGCGATGGGGCGCAGTATCGATGCTGAACACCGGCGCCGAGTCGGGTTGAACACTATATTTACGGCGGTATTTCGGCTTGGTACAAGAAGGACTTGATCCGTGCCACGATGCCGCCCGGAACGGGTTGGCGCCCCATGTCGCGCGGACGGCGCTGCGGTGCGTCCGCCCGGTGTGCAGCGCACAACCCCGGGTTGCACACAATGCCAATGCGTTTTCGCCTGCCGCCTCTCAATACCCTCCGCATCTTCGAAGCCATCTACCGACGCGGATCGATCCGGCAAGCTGCCGACGAGCTGTGCCTGACGCCGCAGGCGGTCAGCCAGCAGCTCAAGATTCTGGAATCGTCGCTCGGCACCGAGCTGTTCGAGCGCACGGCGCGCAGCCTGGCCCCGACGGAGGCCGCCCGCCAGTTGTACGAGCCCATCGAGCGGGGCTTCGAGCAGTTCGCCGCCGGCATTAATGCGGTCAGACGCGAAGCCTCGCGCCAAAGCCTCTACTTGCATGTCAGCCCGTATTTCGCAACGCACTACCTCGTTCGCCACCTCGGCAACTTCACGGCGCAGTATCCGGATCTGGAACTGCGCATGTCGGTGGGCGTCGAGCTGGTCGATCTCGACGACCATCAGGGGGTCGATGCCGCCATTCATTGGGGCTACGGCGAGCAGGGCGAGCTCGAGGAAATTCCCTTGATCGAGGATCTGAAGGTACTGGTGGCGGCGCCCTCGCTGCTGGCGCGCCAGCCGATCGATGCCCCGGACGACCTGCTGCGCCATAGTCTTGTGCTGCCGCTCACGGACAATTCGCTGTGGCAGGACACCCTGGCGCTGCTTGGCCTGCCGTACACCGTGGCGCAGCCCGCCCTCAAGCTGCACACGCACGACGCCATGCTCGAAGCCGTGATGGCGGGTCTCGGGATCGGTTTTATCTCCTATCTCGACGCAATCGACCAGATCAAGGCAGGCAACCTCGTCGCACCGCTGGGCGTGAATCTGCTCAAAGGGCTGACGCTCGAGCGCAGCCCGCGCTTCTTTCTGTACTACAAGCGCGATCCGAAGAACGCGGAGATGCTGGAGCGCTTCAAGACCTGGGTGCTCGAATACATATGCCAGCCGGAGATCATCGGCTACACGTCGCGCACGACCGTCGCGCCGCGTGACGCGTAGCGAATGCCCGACTCTCCACCCCTTTCCCCGACTTTCACCACGGCGTAAGCCTTCGACGCTATCGAATCAGCGGTGCTGGGCGCCATCTCCCGCGAAGCGTTTGAGCGCTTCGGTGTAATACCCCGTGCGCCCGTGGTAGCCCATGCCGATGGGGGTGGCTTTCGGCTTTTGTTCGCCGTAGCGCAGGCCGTCCTGATCGTCCAGACCCAGCTTAAGCCGGACCAGCCCCGGCGAGTGGAAGCCCACCGTTTTCATTTTCGACATCAGGCCGCGCTGCGAATCTCTCGCGTAGTCCAGGGTGACGGCCACCCCGCGCGGGCTGGTGAAATCGACCGGACGCGTGCCGCCCTCGACCGCGAAACGCGCCTGCCGGTTATTGAGCAGAACGGGGTCGAGCAGCAACACGGCCGGCCGCGTGGCAAGTTCCAACCGGCTGTCGATCGCCGCCATGAAGACTTGCGCCGCGCCGCCGCCCATCGACAGCCCCGACACGGACATGAGGGTCGCATTGCCGTTCGGCGCCAGCATTCTGGACATCAGTTCGCCGATGCGGCGCGACGCGTGATCGATCTGACCGGTAAGGCCCATCGCCGTGCTGACGTCCTGCCGCACATCGCGAAAATTCCGCGTGCCGTCAAAGTGCATTTCCAGCATCGCATGAGGACCGCTTGGACCGTTGAACGAACGCGACTTGACGTAGACATGCGCAACGTCCAACAACTGCTTGAGTTCGTGCGCCTCGGCCGCGCTCAGCTTGCTCGTTATGGCGGGATGGTCGAGGAAGCTGTTGTTGTCGTGATCGATCAGGTGGTTGTCGAGATCGTTGGCGATGACGGCGATGCGCTGCCTGATCGCCATCGTGTTGGATGCCCGGTTCCCCGTTTCACCGGGTTTGACGAGTCCGAACGCGGCGCTAAGCTGATCGATGTCATGCGGGGCCAGCGAGTCGATCGTCTTGTGCGCATCGTGCGACGTATCGATTTTGGGACCCGACGGCAGCGTGTTGATCTTCGGGCGAGTCGTCACGTTCGAGGGATTTGCCGAACCCGTCGCCTTTGTGCTGGCCCTTGCCTGAATTCGCTTGTGCGCAGGCTGACCGGCGCCGGCGCGCGCTTCGCTCGCCGTATCGCCCCGTCCTCCCGCCCGCCCCATGGCTCGCAGATCATTGACGTACGCCGATCCCGGAGCGGGGGCATCCGGCAACTTCGCACGAGGATCCGCGCCCGGCGCGACGCCATCGGCGTGATGCCCCGGGGTACGCGTCGGAATGGCAAAAAGGGGATTGGGCGTCAGTTTCATGAGGCGGGCGGAGAGAGACGGGAGTCCGGTGAAGCGACCGATTCATTTCAACGCATCGGCGCTCGGGCAATAGCCGGTACGGGCAAAGCCGTGCATGCGCGCGCCAACGAGAGACCAGATGCGTCGATCTTAAGCATTCGACCGGTCGAGACACGACGACACCCCGAAGCAATTGCGCAGCTAACGATAATGCCCGCCGCCGTGGACACCCGCCAAATGCGATAGCGCGCCGTGCTTCGCTTGGCGAACGTCCGATTCGCCGGGTTGTCCGGCGAGCCGGCTTCGAAGCCTTAGACTCGGTGGTCGTGAGTCATAGTGCGACGACGTCGCTTGCCGGGCCGGATTTGGCCGCATGCTGCACGCGGGTGCGCACATGACCCATCGCTACTCATTCAGGAAGTTCAGGAAGTTCGACAATGCGCCTTCGTTCAAGTCCCTCAGATCAGGCCGCCTCGTCAGGCACCGCGCAAAATTCTTTGCAACCGGCCCAACCGGCCCAACCGACCCATTCTGCGCCCAGGCAGCAGGGCAGTCCCACGGTCCATGCTCAATCCGGTTCGCTAAGTGGTTTGTCGGCATTCGCCTCGCCCCGACAGCCAGCGCTTCGCAGCGCGGGCGCTTCACAGCAAGGCCCGAGTGCGGGTCAACTGCCGCAGGGAATGCCGCCACAAGCCACCGCGCTTCGCACGGCGACACTGAACCCACTGCTCGAGATGCCGCTGACCCATGCCGATGTCGCGCGGTTGGACAGCCGGCTGGGCACCGAGATGCACGGGCTGTCCACGCTTCAGAAAACGGCAGTGTGGTTCGGTCGGCTGAACACGCGCAACGACTATCCCCATTCGATGGTCGAAGAACTCAACGACGCGATGTCGAAGGGACTCTCCCATGTCGTGTGGGGATCCAAGCCGGCGCAATATCTGGAGCAGGGAGTCGAGGGCGGTATTTTTCCTCATGTCGCCAAGGTGCAGCAGGACTATGGCCTGAGCAGCAGATTCGTCCTGATCCCTGTCGCGCAGGCCGCCAGACAGGACAAGGGCATCACCTTCGAGGGGCCGAGCGGCTGGCTGATCAATCAGGAACAGATGCGCGCGACGATCGCGCGCGAAAAGCCATTGTTCACGCAATTCCTGCGGCTTCGTCCCGACGCCAGCGTCGAGGAGGTCTATCGTGCGGTGCTCGCCCACCTGCCCAATATGAGCTATCCGCGCCTGGACGCAAACATGGAAGTTGCGGCGACGCTGCTCGGCTTTGGACGGAGCAACGGGGCCGCGGCATCCCGCTCACGCCACCGCCATCAGTCGGAGATCAATTCGTTCAACACCCACGTCGACAACAAACTCAACGAAGCCTACGAGGCCGAGGCCGATAAGGGGATTGCCCGGTTTCCCCGACTTCCGCAGTTCACGAAATACAATTCGCCGGAAACAACCGCGTTGCTCAATACCTATATGGGGGAAAGCCGCAGAATTCACGCCGAACTCAGCCACACGATCAATGCATGCGACGCTATGGTGAGCGATGGAGAAAGCCTGGAGCGAATCGAAGTTGCAAGATTACTTGCAACGTTATCGAGCGACGCGCCGCTGACGAATGCGCCCCGGCACGCCGCTGCTACCCCCGCAGCCGGGCGCATGGCGTGAGCGCGACCCCGCAGTCAAGGGGTGAAGCGGTCTATCGTCTTCACGTACACACCGCCGCCCGGTCATTATTTCAGAAGAAAAAAATACATTTGCTTATTCAGAAAAATTAATTGGCAGACATCGCGTAACGAACCAAAACTTCGGGTCCCCCGGTTATCCCGTTCCGGCGAATGATGAAATCGCCTTACGTTGTTCGGATAACTTGATTTCTGTGTCCGGCAACTTCAATGGGTTTTCACTTGAGGATTTCCAGATGCAAAGTTTTTCCCGTCTAGTGCTGGTTCCGGTGGGTCTGCTGGCGAGCATGACCGTGCACGCGCAAAGCAGCGTGTCGCTGTATGGCGTGCTCGACGCAGGTGTCGCATATTTCAGAAACAGCGGCGGGGCGACCCCGACCACACTGACGAAGTTCAATAGCGGCAACCTCTCGGGTAGCCGTTGGGGGATCCGGGGCACCGACGCGCTCGGCGGCGGGCTCTCCGCCGTTTTCCAGTTGGAGAACGGCTTCAATCTCGGTACCGGCACCTTGGGACAAGGCAGCCGTGAGTTCGGCCGCAAGGCGGTCGTCGGACTGGCGGATCAACGCTGGGGGACGCTCACGATCGGACGTCAATACGATCCGGTGGTGGATCTGGTGCAGGGGCTGACGGAAGATGCCTATTTCGGCGGTTCCTTCGCCACGCCGGGCGATCTCGATAACTACGACAACAGCCTGCGCGTGAGCAACTCGATCAAGTACGTGAGTCCGCTGCTGTCGGGCTTCCAGTTCGAGGCGCTTTACGGCATCGGCGGGGTTGCGGGGGCGGGCGGCAATGGCCGCACGATCAGCTTCGGCGGGGCATACGCCAACGGACCGTTCGCCGTGGGCGCCGGTTACTTCTATGCCAACGGCGGCAACACGACGAATTCGGCAGGCGTGCGCACCTGGACAGGCAGTTCCGACACGATTTTCAACACGGCCATCAATCAGGGCTTCGGCAGCGCCAAGTCCATTCAGATTGCCCGGGCCGCCGCGCAGTACACGTTCGGCGCCGCAACCTTCGGCCTCGCATACTCGAACGCTCAGTACGGCGCCGATGCGTTTTCGGCCTTTCGCAGCACGGCCCGATTCAATGTCGGTTCCGCCTTCGTGAACTATCAACTGTCACCGACGCTGCGCACCGGCATCGGCTACAGCTACACCTCCCAGAGCGGACCCGCATCCGCTCACTACAACCAGATCAACCTCGGCGCCGACTACGCGCTCTCCAAGCGCACCGACGTGTACGCGCTGGCCGGCTACCAGATCGCCAGTGGCAACACCCTCAGTACCAACGGTGCGCTCACGAGCGCACAGGCGTCGATCGGGTCCTTCGGTGTGAGCGCAGGGGCGCCGCGACAGTTGCTGACGGCCGTTGGCATGCGGCACAAGTTCTGACGCAGACGGGGAGGGGACGCCATGGTCCGGCGTCCCCGATCAGTTCGCCCTGAAGACCACCGCATCGGCAAACACATAGACGAACACATCGCCGATCACATCGCGGAGCACGTGCACAAATACGCTGGCAAAGACGTTGGCGGATAGGTTGGCCGATACACAGAAGACGCAGAAGACTCAGAATACGCAGCCCCACAATCAGACCAGAAGACGGGATACGCCGTGGCTTTGAAATCCATCAATCAAACGTTGTCGAGCGCACTCCCGACGGCCTCCGCACAAGACAAAGCGACGCCGGACAGGTCAGCATCGTCGGCATCGTCGGGATCCGTCATGCCGGGCGACCCACCGGCATCCGAGTTCAACGGGCTGTCTGCGCGCGCCACGGCGTCGGCGGAACCGACCGGGAAGCCGCCCCTGAGCGCGCGCCTGAAAGCGGCAATCAGCCAGCGGCAAGTGGCCATCACACTCGGCGTGCCCGGGACCAGCCGCACCATCAACGGCCCCTTGCGCGCCGGCGTCCCCGGACAGCATCACGCGGGGGTCGCCGGGCCACCGGGCCCGCTGGGCGAGACGATCAAACCTGCGTCGGGCGGGGGCAGTAAGACTGCCGACCCCGTTCTCGACGAGGCACGCGAGTTGCTGCACCTGGCTGACACCATGGCGGTGAGCCTGAATACGCCGCACGTCATGGTCTACGACCGGCCTGCGACGTCCACGGCGCGGCGGTGGGCGACAACCGTCATTCCCTGGATGAAACCTACGTCGATTCAGGACATGGCGAGCTTCACCAACGGTCGGGGCGCAAAACTCACCGCGCCCGCGCCACGCAAACCTCCCGTCATTTCCCGGGATCGCGCGGAGAATCAGGCGCAGGCGCGCGCGCTGCTGGCAAACGTCGAGGCATGCCGGCAGGCGCTGGACGACGCCGTCGCGGAGCTGACGACCGCCCGTGCGCAATATACATCCGCCACTGCGGCTAAGGTTGACGGCACCGCCCATGACCAGCCGTTGAGCGATGCGACGACTCGCCTGCGCATTGCCGAGGCAAACCTGACGTGCGCGAGCGACGCCCTGCGCGAGGCCACACATGGCACGGACCTGCTGGAACTGATGAGCCTGAGCCATCTGTCCGATCAGGCCGACAAGCATCTGTCGTTCTCGATCGATCGACTGAACGACCTGAAGGACAAGATTTACGCCTTGCGCGCAGATGCAGGCAACCGGCGTGAGGCGACCCGGCTGGCGCTGGAGGTCCAGCAAAAGGAAGCCGAGGTATTACAGTCGTTCGACAACGATATGTCTGCAACGCAAGAAATTGCCGATCAGGCGCAGGCACGGCTCACACGACTCAAGGCCTCGCATGCGGCGATCCTCGCCAGCAGCCCCGAACTTACGCCGGAGATCCTCGCCAAGGCAGCGGTTTTCGAGCGTCGAATCGGGGCGACGAACGCGGTACTGACGCAGGCAACGGAGGCACTGGATCGATGCCAGACGCGCTTGCAGCGCTTCGCCGAACTGAACGACAGCATTGTGGCGTTGGCGAGCGAGTGCGAGCAGGCCGCGCGTCAGTGGCAAGCCGCGGACGATGCCCTGCCGTCGCTGCACAGCGCGTCGCTGCTGCTGGCCGAGCGAAAAGATCTAAAAGACCTTGGCGAGCAGGGTGAACCGGCCGGCAAGCAGGGCGAGCACGACGCGATCGACGCCGCGCGACAGGCCACCGTCGAGCAATGGATCGAGGCGGCGCACGTGTTCGGGCCTCAGGCGCCGTCTGAATTGCGCGCCGCGCTCAGGCAAGTGGCGTCTCGTCTGACCGGACCTACACCGCCGATTCCCGTGTTGCCGCAGCACATGCTGGAAATCGTCACGCAGGCACTGGCCGATGTCGGCGCCGATGCAAGCGAGGCTGCGCGCATGCTGGCGGCGCTCGCGCAGCATCCGGTAACGCATTGGACGACGCTTGCGGCCGAAATGCCCTCGGCGCGCGACGCCGGGCCTTCCGGCACGAGCGATGACAATACGCGAGTCGTCGCGCTTTGCCGCCTCATGGCCACGCTGCCTCGCGGCACGGACATGCTGCATGTCCTGTCGAGCGATGGTGCGACGGCCCCCGACGCCAAACGTTCGGAGGCGCTGCGGGTATTCTGGAACGCCGACGATGCCCAGCATACGGAAGTGTCGAAAGATCCTGGCGTCGCGGCCTGGCTCCAGCAAGCCAAGCAGGTTGCGCAGGCCGGTCTGACGTCCGCCACGATTGCGTTCGACGACGTCGATCACGCGGCCTACAACGCGGTGCGCAACGGCTATCTGAGTAATGCCCCGGGGTCGGCGTATGCGCGGCATAACGAGCGCCTCATGAAAGCCATGACGGAGTGGGTGATCCGGGCGGCAGCGTCAGCGTCGCCGAAAACCCCGGACAATCCCAAATCGTCGACGTCGATGACGTGGCGCCAACTGATGCCGCATGTGAACAAAACGCCGTTTCAAAAGCGCACGCTTGCACGCGCTTACGGGGTGAGCGAAAGCATGGGCATGCAGTCTCCCCGAATCAAGGTCGACGTTCATGTTCAGCGCCGGATGGCGGCGTTGGAACGCACGATTGCCGCATGCAGTGCGCCCGGCGCCACGCCGGAAATGCAGGCAGCGACGGCCGCCGCACAGGCGAGCGTGGCGCATTTGAAACAATTGCAACATCGCGGCGAGCATCTCTCGCAGATCAAGCTCGACCCCAAGGATCTTCACGCTATTCGCCGACGCATCGGCGAAGCAGGTGTGCGGCAGCGCGCCGCCGAGGCCCGCCAGTCCGGGACCCGCACGACAAGCGCCTCACGCCCGCCGAACCTGTTGCGCAAGGCGGCGCCGGTCAAACTCCCCGAGTTCTTCGAAGACGTATGCGGCAGCGGTTTGAGCGCATACGAAGCGATCAACCGGATCGACGCGCATCTTGAGGCATTGCTGCCGCCCGACTCGCGGAACGCAGGGGGTGCCGGAAGCGCTGATGACACCCCTCACGACGATGGCCTCGACGCCGCGATCCGGGTGTTGAAAGCGGAGCATTTCGGCAGCAAGGAGGACATCGTCACGTTCTTCCAGCCCTTCATTCTGAATAGCCGCTTGCGCGATCGCCTTCGTTTGGGCGGCGGCGGTTCGTTGGGCGTGAACTTGCCCACGTTGCCTTACAGCTCGCTGTCTCCCGTGGTGTCGCCGATCTTCACCGCGGAAAAATCGCTGACCGACGAGGCGTTCGTGCAGCTGTTCATGCCGATTCTCGGCATGGAGTTGCAGTTTGGCGCAGCCCATACCAAAGCGAAAGAGGCGACGATAGGGGTTGCAGTCGGGCCGAAGCCGGTCCACGGGGTCGCGGCGCAGGCGGCACTCAGCGTGCGCGCCGCCAGCCAGCAGACAGCGACGAATTCCACGTTGCTGCGCTTTTTCAGAAGTCGCCACAAGGATGTCGAGATGCGGGCCAACATGCTTAACGCGCTCGACAGTATGGTGCGATGGGATACGCTCGAACCGCAAAAAGGGCGGGCCTATCGGGACCCGCTCGAAGCCATTTTTGCGCGCAACCCGGCGGTGACCGTCACGCAACTCGAAGGTGCCACCGACACCAAGACCATCACGACGCGGTTGTCGGGGCGCGTCTCCGCAAGGTTCGCCGACCGGGGAGGTACCTCGCAGACGCTGGGGGTCGAAGCGCAGGCCTACGCCGAGATGGACCGCACACGCGACAAGCGCTTCGAGACCGGCGGGCAAGTGCGCGTCAACAACGCCAAAGGGGATAACGCGCAGCAGCGCGTGGGGGTCGCCCTGAACGCGAACTTCTCACCGCTGGCCACACCGTCGGTGACGGGCAAACATGGGGTGGTGCAACGTCAATCGGTGCCGATGCAACTCGGCATATCGCGCGATCTGGCGTGGTTCAAGGAGCAGCACGAGATCTCGCCATTTCTGATCGGCGACAAGCAGGATGGCGACCTCGACCGTCACTATTCGACGCCGACCGACATGCTCAAGGAAATCACGGCCAATCGAGAACACTGGCTCATGCGTTGCATCGAAACCCTCGATGTCGATCCCGCGACCGGGCAGAAGGACTCGCCGGACAATCGGATGCGGGCTGCGGAGCTACTCGAGAAGTTCGAGCAGGACATCCGGCAACTGGGCAAAACGAGCAAATATTGCCACTACAACGTCAATTACTCGATGCGCGGTGAGGCGTCGGCATGGATCGACGGCTATCGCGCGATGGAAAAGCTGGCTGCGCAGCGCGGCGATCACGAGGGTGTGCGCAAAGCACAGAATGCGATCGATGAAATTCTGTTGATGCGCGCGACGTGGCGACCGCTCATGCTGATCGTGCGCGAACGCACCCGAGATGCCACTTCGGTCGGATGGCGCAGCCTGCTGCGCTGGCAACGCAATGTCAGCGTCGAAGGCCAGCGGACTGCGGCGCAATTTCCGCCACCGTAGGCGGTAGGAGAGGCATGAGCGGCATGATCGGTACGACTGGTATGGACAGCCCGTCAGCGAACAGGCCGGTCACGACGTCGCCGATAATGCGTCGCCGCCCGCGCGCCATCGGGCAGCCTGCCGATCAGGCGGGCGCGCCGCGCCAGAAGGGATGGTTGAGGTCGGCACACATAAGCTCAAGGTTCTCGTGCCAGGCAAATGCCTGCTCGGCAAGCCGTTCGTCCTGCGTCTCGAAAAGAATATGGTTGCCCACATCTGTCGCGTATTCGGCGAGAAACGCCGACCTGACTGCATTGTTCGGAAGATAGGGAAGTACCGCCCGAACGGCATGCAGAAAGGCATTGCTGTGATTCGGCGGATCGAACATGACCTGATGCGTCTGCGTTTCATCCAGTTGTCGCGGCTGTAAGCCCTGGAGATATCGCGCATGGTCGTCGAGAAACGGTCGTGCATGCAGGAACACCTCATGGGTCAATGTCGCGGCGAACCTTCCCTGGCGTCCCGCTCGCGCCGCAGGGCCAGTGTCATGGCGATCCGGCATTTCCACAGCTACCGTGACCGCAGCAGTGGCCTGTTGCGGCCGGTAGGTCGTAAAGCCGTGATCCTGGTCCTCGCTGGTTCTGGGCGTCACATCGATGTGCACGCGATTCATCTGCGGCGGCAGGAACTGCTGGAATGCCGAAGCCAGCGCCGGCATGATCTCGTTGACTTCGGCGCTGTTCGTCGCGTTGCTCAGCGAGAAATTGGCAGGCAGCAACGGTGAGGCAGCCGTTGGCATCGCCGGCGGCAGGTGTGCGGGAACCGTGTGCGTCGGCCCCGGCGAGGTGCCGAACTGGAAGCGCCTGCCTGGCGGATTGAGCCTGATTTCCTGGAGCACGCCGCCCACGACGGTCGCCCGCACGGCCAGCGGCCGTGTCCGCGGGTTGACGGAAATCGTGAACTGATGCGTCACGGAACCATCGGCATGAGCATGCGACGACACGTTGCTTGTCTGGTATTGGCCTGCACGCAGTGCGATGCGCAACTGGCTCCGGTCAAGCTGAGACAGGTTGGTCGCTCTGATCGGCGGAATGTGCGCTGCCAGTTGCCGGCCGGCCACCATCCACGGCGAAGACGGCGCCATGGGCGCGGAAGCCGGCATGACTGCGTGATTGGCCGAAGACGAGGCGGTGGCCCCCATCGGCATGGTATGGGCGGAATAGGGGTGGGCACTGCCGCTATGCCAGCCCTGCATACCGCCCGGCAACCTTGCCTGCTCGGGGTGAACGCCCACGCGGGGTCCGGCGGTGCCATCGGGCTGGGTGGAATCGACGATGACGAGATTCGCGGTGGTTTCGTTTGTTTCGTGATTCTTGACGTCGAATCGACCATTGGCCGCCTTGACACCGGTCAGCTCGACGGCGACGCCGCTGCCGGGCGCCTGATACCGAATGACGTCATAGGGTGCGCCATTGGGCTGGCGGGGCACGGGAGCGCCGCTGCGATGCACAACGCTTTCGGTCAGACGAATACGGCTCGCAGTGTTGCCGGGACGTTCCCGGTTCTCCAGGGATATGGGGCGGCGTGGCAACCCGGGAGGCGGGTCATGCGCAACGCTCGCTTGCGAAACGGGTGGCTTGCCGGATGCTTCGGGGCTCGACGCCTGATCGGCACCGAACGATGCAGGAGATGAGGGCGATTTCGATATGGAAACCATGATTGGGACGTGTGTGGCAACGTACTGACGGCGAAGTTACGATGTTCACATGCGTCGTGGCAGTGCCTGCATGCACCGCGCGAAATCCTGCAAACCGGTGCGAATTCGCAACGTCAATGCACATCCGGGTCAGGGCGGTGCCCACCGGCGGAAATGTCGAGCCCCACACCCGGCAACGAAAGTTGGAACAGTGAAACATCCTGCATCCGGCCGTGCCTGAATCCCGCCGCGCGCAATGCGCCCACCGGCGAAAATCCGAAGCGCGCATGAAGCCGGCACACCGCCGGCGGCGCTTCTCCACACACCGCGGCAATCATCGATCGGAACCCGCTGCCGGTCGCCGCCTCGATGAGCGACTTCATCAGCCGCCCGCCAACGCCGCGCTTTCGAAACTCAGGAATGACATACATCGAGTAAACCAGGGCGTATCGATATCCTCCCTGTTTCCCGAACGGGTCGCTGAGCGCAAACCCGATGACGGTGCTGTCGTACACGGCCACGAGAAACGGCGCTTGAATTCGGCAAGCCTCGCCGTGGCGATGAAGCATCTCGTGGGTGGACGGCGTGGATGTTTCCAGCGCTGTCGTTTCCTGGGTGACAAAACACCCGTAGATTTTCGTGACTGCATCAATGTCCAGAACGCGCGCCGGTCGGATCCTGATCTTGTCAATATGGGCTTTCATTGCGTGCTCGCCGCCGACCGCTTGTCGATCCATGATGCGGCGAAACCCTCGACAAGTTTGCGCCGCACCAAGCCGTCAGACCTTCAGATGCGACCGTCGTACGATTTTCTCGGGATATGGCAACTGATGACCGAGAAGCATTCGGCAGCCAGACTCTCCTTGATGGCGTCCTCAAGCTGTTCGCGAGAGTGAACGTCGAATCCTTTGCCCCCGAGTGCGCGGCTTACCGCGGCAAAGTCGGTCGACGCGAAATCGACGCCCAGACTGGGTTGACCGCTCGCGCGCTGTTTGATCTCGATGAGCGAAAGCGACTCGTCGGCAAAAACGAACACGATCACCGGCGTTCCGGCATCTCGGGCAGTGGCGAATTCGCCCAACGTCATCTCCAGGCAGGCATCGCCGGTGAAAACCGCCACAGGGCGCGACGGGTTGGCCATCTTGGCGCCAATGCCCAGCGGCAACGAGCAACCCATCGTGCACAGCCCCGAGGACTGCATCAGTGCGCGCGGCTCATAGCATTTCCACGTCTGGCTCAACAGGATGCGATGCGCGCCGCTATCGACCGACGCCACGGTATCCTCCGGCAGCACCCGGCGAGCCACGTCGACGATGGCCGCCGGCCCCCAGGCTTCGTCAGTCCGATAAATCTGCTCGAGCTTGGCTTTGACATGTAGCGTCTCGACGTCACTCCACGTTGATGCGCGCGCAATGCCACGCCGAAATTCGGCAAGCCCCTCCTTAACCGACCCCACAAACGATAGTGCGGCCTGATGAACGTAATGGGTATTGCGCGTCGCGGAAAACTCCACGACCTTCTTGTCGTCCCCCCAGAGGTTGCGCCAGTTCACGCGCATCTCGATAGGATCGTAACCGGCCAACAGCACGAAATCCGCTTGTTCGATCAGGGGCAAGAGCACCTTGTCGGCCATCGGGGAGAGGCCCGCGCCGCCGAGCACCATCGAGTGACGCTCGTCCACGATGCCCTTCGCTTTGTAAGTGGTGATCAGCGGAATGCCCAGTTCTTCAACGATGGCGCGTACCTCGTCGTGAGCATCGTGATGCAGCACTTCGACGCCGGCGATCATGATCGGGCGCTTTGCTTCGGCGAGCCACTTGCGCGCTTGCGCGAACGCGGCAGAATGGGCCGGCACCGCCGGTGCGGGGCGTGTTCGCCTGGCGCCAACTGCGGTCGTCACGGTTTGCGTCGCCACGCTGATCGGGACATCGATATGGACGGGGCCCGGGGGATCGTCCATGGCGATGGCAATCGCTTTATCGATGATGACCTCCGCAGACTCCGCGGTCATACGCAGCGAGGCCTTCGTGATCGGGCGCATCAGTTGCGCGTGGTCGAATACCTGATGGGTGTAAGTTGCGGCCTCGCTCTCGTCGACGCAACCCGTCAGGAAGATCATGGGGACCCGGTCCTGCCAGGCATTGGCGACGACATTGATCGCATTGGCCACGCCCGGTCCCAGCGTGGCGACCAGCACCCCGGGGGCGCCGTCGCGGTGATGGACGCCTTCAGCCATGAATCCGCCGGCGTTCTCGTGCTTGACCAGCGTGAACGCGACGCCCGCTTCGTCAAGTCCGCGCATCACGGCAAGCACTTCTCCGCCTGGAATGCCGAACGAGTGGCGGCAACCTGCGTCATAGAGCCGCTTGCCGATGAGTGTAGATACGGTGGTCATTGTGATCTCCCAAGCCAGTCAACATTTCAAAAAGGTTTCGTCAACGCGATGCGCCGACCTAGCGCAAACGCGCAAAAGCATCGCGGATCCGAATGGCTGCCTCTTTCAGGCGCTCATCGGAGGTCGCGTAAGACAGGCGCATGAATCCCGGCATACCGAAGCCCGAACCCGGAACGACCGCGACACCGGCATTCAGCAGATAGATCGCCAAATCGACATCGGTGGAAATCAGACTGCCGTCTTCCTTCGTCTTCCCGATGAATCGACGCACATCCGGAAATACATAAAACGCGCCTTCCGGGCGGGGCGTGTGAAGACCCTCGATTTTGGCGAAGGCGTCAAGCAACAAGTCGCGTCGATGCTGAAAGATCCCGCAGCGTCGAACCACCTCGTCTTGCGGTCCGCTCAATGCGGCAACCGCCGCTGCCTGCGAAACGGACGACGTATGGCTGTTGACCTGCATCTGAATCTTCGTCATGGCATCGATTAGGGCCTTGGGACCGCAGGCATACCCGACTCGCCAGCCGGTCATCGAATAGGCTTTCGACACCCCATTGACCGTGAGAATGCGATCTTTCAGATCGGGGGCAACCCTCGCCAGGGAGTGAAATTTCCGCTCGTCGAAGAGGATGTGTTCGTAAATATCGTCGGCGAGAATAAAGAAGCGCTGATGACGACTGCGCCGGATGACATCGCAAAACGCTTCCAGTTGCGCCTGGGAATAGGCCGTGCCGCTGGGGTTGCTCGGCGAGTTCAGCACCAGCCACTTGGTGCGGCTCGTAATCGCGCGATCGAGGTCCTCGACCTGTAGCGCGTAGCCGGCTTCAGGGCGCGTCGCGATCGGCTTGAGAACACCGCCATTCATGCTGACGATGTCGCCGTACGACGACCAGTAGGGCGCGGGAATGAGGACTTCGTCCCCCGGATTCAGCGTCGCCAGCATGGCCTGATAGATAACCTGCTTTCCACCGCAACCGACGCTGATTTCCGCGAGAGATGTCTCGATGCCGTTATCGCGCGAGAACTTGTCGACGATGGCTTCGCGCAGACGAACCGAGCCGTTAATCGGTGTATATCGCGTCTGACCGTCCCCGATCGCCCGCACGGCGGCTTCCCCAATGTGATGAGGGGTGGGGAAATCCGGCTCCCCTAACGTCATGTCGACGATGTCCTGTCCCGACGCCGAGGCAACGCGGCTGCGCTCGGCCATTTGTTGAATCGGAGAGGGTCTGAGCGACTCCATCATTTTGGAAAACATGATTTCTACTGCCTCCATCGGAACGTTGCCGGGCCGAAATTTCATTGGCTGACCGGATAGAGCGGAGTCTATAATTCAATAAAATCACATTCAATTGAGAATAAACTCAATGACAGACATCACCCAATCAATGCCGACGCTTCGACAACTCGAGCTGTTTTTGGCGCTGGCAACGTCGGAAGGAATTGCAGTCGCGGGGGCGCGTGTCGGCATGACGCCGTCGGCGACCAGCCATGCGCTCAGGGCCCTGGAGACGGTGTTGGGGACTCCCATCGTGGACCGGGGCAGCCCGCATCTGGCATTGACGCACGCAGGCGAGTTGATACTGCCGCACGTGAGGGACGTGTTTTCGTCGCTGCACCTCATTCAAACGACGGCAGCAGCGAGCGCCGGTTTGAAGACCGGAAAGGTCAGGGTCGGGTCGTTTGGCCCCAGTTCGTCCCTTAACTTGCTCCCGCCCTTACTTGAGAAGTTCAAGGCTCGGCATCCGGGCATCGAAGTGCACGTTACGGAAAAGCCCGATGCGGAAATCGAGCAGGACTTGCAGGAACGTCGAATTGAAATTGGGGTCGTGACGTTGCCGAAACTCCAGTTCGACACGCATCCGCTGGCGATCGACGAGTTCGTTGCCGTCTTGCCGACAGGCCATCCGTTATCGAAGAGCCCAAACGTGTCTCTGCGGGATCTCGCGGGCTATCCGTTGGTGTTGACCCATGCAGGGTCACAGGAGCTGGTCAGCAAGCTGTTTTCGCGCTCGGACATCAAGCCGCGCGTGACGCACGAGCTCTCGCAATTGCTGTCGCTGCTGGAATTTGTGGCACGGGGGCAGGGCGTGTCCGTCATTGCGTCGCTCGCCGCTCCGGCAAACTTTCCCGGGGTGGTGTATCGCGGCTTGACACCCAAGGCCTCCCGACGCATCGGACTTGCATGTTTGCAGGAGCGAAAACTGTCTCCGGCAGCTCACGCCTTATGGCAATACGCCAAGAAAATGGCGGTACCGAAATCGTAGGCCATCAGTCGGCGTCCCGTCCCGCTCGGGAGCCGACCGTCGCGTCAGGCGGCTTTATTTGGACAAGTATCCGTCACGGGTTTGCGGGAGTTTCATGCCGAGAATCGTGCTGGCGACCTGAGTACGAAGAATCTGCGCAGTGCCGCCCGCAATCGTAAACATCCGTGCATCCCGAACATGACGCTCCATCGGGTTGTGACGACCATACCCCGACGAGCCGTAGATCTGCAGTGCATCATTGGTAATCTTGTTGGCGCTCTCCGCGGCAAAAATCTTCGCCCTTGCGGCCATCGCGATATCGGGGAACGACGCACCGCTACACGCTGCCGCATGAAGAAGTAGTCTGGCGGCCTCCAGTTGGATGGACATGTCGCTGAGCATCCACTGGATACCCTGGAACTCGCCGATCGGTCGGCCGAACTGGTTGCGCTGCTTCGCGTAAGTGACCGCCTCGTCAAAGGCGCCTTGCGCGATGCCCAGCGCCACCGTTCCGGCCCCCACGCGCTGAGCGTTGTATGCGCTCATGAGGGATGCAAAGCCCCGGCGAAGCCCCCCGGGCGGAATGACCAGCATGGACTTGTGGATCACCAGATCGTGAAATTCCACATGTGTCTCAGGAATTCCCCGAACGCCCATGGCATAAAGCCGGCGTCCAATGACCAGCCCCTGCGGCGACGCCCCTTCGCGCACGCAGATGAACGCGCCAATCCCCTGGTCGACGCCGTCGTCGAAGACGCGCGCGAAGATCAGGTGCAGACGCGACACGCCGCCTCCGGTAATCCAATACTTCTCACCGTTGAGAACGTAGTGCTCGCCTTTTCGGTCGGCGCGTGTCGTCATCTCGCTTGCCGCACTTCCTGCGTCCGGTTCCGAGATGCAAATGGCGGGCTTGTCGCCGCTCAGCACGACGTCGGCAGCCAACCGTTTCTGCGCCTCGGTTACGTACGCCATGATGGCGCCAATGGCGCCCATGTTCGCTTCGACGGTAATGCGTCCCATCGAGGCGCAGGCCTTCGCCATTTCCTCGATGACGATCGTGGCATCGTGGTAACTACGGCCCTGGCCGCCATACTCGGGTGGGATCGTCATTCCCATCAATCCGTGCTTGCATAGCAGTTCGACGTTGTCCCAGGGGTACGCTTCCGTTTGGTCGGTATCGGCAGCAGTCGGTGCAAACCGTTGCTGTGCGAGTTCTCGCGCTCGCAATTGCAGTTCGATCTGCGATGACGTCAGTGAGTACATGTTCTCTCCTGTGAGTGGTTCAGCGCTTCGTCCAAGTGTTCAATACATCGTCCCGATGTTCGTCGAGCCTCGGGGGAGGGCGCCGATAGGCCACCGGCGTCCCCGAAAGCTTGAGCGGGTTCGCCAGCAAAGTGACGTTGCCGGACTGTGCCCACGCGCATGGCACTTCGACGCTCGCGCCGCGGGCGCGAACATGCGGGTCATCGAACACCTGCTGAAGATTGTTGACGGGGCCGCAGGGCACGTCGGCGGCCTCAAGCGCCCGTAGCCAGTCCGATCGCGAGCGCGTCTTCAAGGCGACCGAAATGTGCTCGCACACCGCATCGCGATTGATGACGCGTTGCGGGTTCGTGCTGAACATCGGATCGCCGATCAAGTGATCGAGGCCCGCGATCTGGCAGAACTTCGCAAACTGGCGATCGTTGCCAACGGCCAGAATCATCGAATCGTCCGAGGTTTCGAAGACCTGGTAGGGAACGATATTGGGATGACCGTTGCCAAGCCGTTTGGGGAGTTGGCCATCCGTGAGGTAGTTCGCGGCGCCGTTCACCAGCCATGAGATTTGCGTATCGAGCAACGAGATGTCGATATGCTGGCCTTCACCGCATTGGTCACGATGCCGCAATGCGGCGAGAATGCCAACGACCGCGTACATCCCGGTCATCACGTCGGCAATACCGACGCCGACTTTCATCGGTTGACCGTCAGGCGCTCCGGTGAGGCTCATGATGCCGCCCATGCCCTGGATAAGGAAGTCGTAACCCGGACGCGACGCGTACGGTCCGGTCTGACCGAACCCGGTAATCGAGCAGTAAATCAGTCGTGGAAAGCGTGACTTGAGCTGCTCGTACGAAAGTCCGTACTGTGCCAGCCCACCCACTTTGTAGTTCTCGACGAGGACATCGGCATTCGCCAGGAGGTCAAAAATCAACGCTCGCCCATCTGCTGACGACAAATCGATGGCAATGGAACGCTTGTTACGATTCGCGCAAAGGTAATAAGCACTCTCGTTCGTCTCACTTCCCGATGCGTCGCGCACATACGGTGGCCCCCACTTTCGAGTGTCGTCCCCTGCGTCAGGACGCTCCACCTTCACCACATCCGCACCGAGATCTCCCAACAATTGGGTGGCGCTGGGGCCGGCCAGAATACGGGACAGATCCAGAACCTTCAGCCCCAGAAGGGCGGAGTTCTGTTCGTCACTCACCATACCTGCCTCGCGAAGCGGCGATCGTGGCAGTCCACGTGGTGTCGGGTGCCGTTCCCCGACCGTACGCGCCCGTAGGTTTCATCTGTGTCTCCCGGATGGCATTTGGGGACGATTTTATGAACGTCGGGACCTCAACTTCAATTGAATTGCAGCGCAAGCGGCAGGCAGGCCCGTCGAGCGAATTCAGCCCGCCGCAATCTTCCGTCCGCATGCTCGATTGGCACAACGCCCGAATCGCCTGACGGATGACCTTTTGCGACATTCAGACAGTGATTTTCTTGATTTTTTCTTTCAAAAAATTCCAACAGATCAACAAGAGCATTACTTCGGATTACATGATGATTTTTCAGGTCAATTGTGAATTGCGCCTCATCCATGTGATGTGATTGCGACGAAGTCACGAACAGCGGGGATCTGTCTGGGAACAGCGCTATCGAGCCGCGAGATGGTCGTGATTAAAAAACCATAAGACGCCCTAAAAGCATGGAAGAGACAGTAGGAAGCATTTCCCGATGGGCAAACGGGAAGGGCAAAGGTATCCAGACGCCTGGTGGATCATTTCACTGAATCAACCACATGAACTTCAAAACCGATTTTGACGCATCGAAAATCAATCATCGCTCGCATGCCGACTGGCAAGAGAGGGCATCATCTGCACGAGTGGCGTTTGCGCCGTTTGGAGGGGGTCCGTATTACGGATACCAGGTGGGTGTCATCGATGCCATGCACGAGCTGGGGGTGGTGCCGGACGCTTACCTGCCGGGGTGCATCGGAAACTTCCTTTCCATTTACCACATGATGGCCGTCACCGAGGACAAGCATCCGGCGTTCTACATCGATCAGTTCTCAGCCGGCGGATTGATGGCCGAGAAGGATTACCTGAAAGCGCCCATCCCGCCTCTTTTCCCGATGCGGATCACCGAGTGGATGCAAGCGAATTTCAATTACTTCGGCAATCCAGGAAACTATAAAGACCTGCTCGCGCCGGAACTGTTTCCGGCGGTTTATCAGTCGTGGTCGGATTTTCTCGCGCGTCCGACGAAAAGAAATTTCGGCATCTGGTGCCGCAACTTTCTCGTTTCCCATCCGCTTTATCGCTTGACGCTCGGCGCCTATTTCTTCTCTCCGATCGGCGCATTCGGGGAGCTCTACGATCATGAAAACACGGCGGAGTGGATTGAGCCGAAGGTGAATTGGGGCAACATTTATCGGCAAGGCTCGCCGGTCATGATGATGTCGATTTTGCCGGTGGGTAATGAGCATTGCCAGATAGCGACCAACTGCATCGGACATCCGTCATTTGCCCCCATCGATGGCAGGCGTCTCGCGTCGGCAAGCAACTTGCCGTGGCTGATCTCGGAGACGGAGATCGACGGCGTCTGGCATCGGGAGAGTGCAGTGCGTCATGCGGCGACCATCGTGCCGGCCGCATTGGACAGTCTTCCGAACCTCGAACTGATTATTGCCGTGAAAATCATGAGCAATTCGGCGGCCAATCGTCGAAGTTCAGAACAGGGCAACCACGACAACTATGCGCTTCAGGTGACGGAGATGATCTCAGGTATTGGCGAAGCGGATATCCAACTGGCGAAGCAGCATCTGAAAAGCAAGGGAAGGGAGGTCCAATGGATCGTGGTCGAATCCACATCGAACGCGAAGCCGCATTGGACGTTCGAGAATGTCCGCCAATGCCGGGAGGAGGGATATCGATTAGGGATGGAGAAGCTCAAGGAGAGCCGTTTTCTGACGGCGTCGGCGTGAGGCAACGGCGCTTGCCTCGATCACTTCACTAAATGCCGCATGACTTCGCACCCTCACCCTCGGCCTGACACCCGCCGCTGTACAAGAGGGGCATCAGGCACGAGACGCGCGATGGGCGTCTGCATCTGGACAACGGAGAAATAGGTGGAAGCGCAACAGTTGAACTTCGAACTCAGTCAGAAATTTTACTTTGAAGCGGCACATACGTTAGATCGCGAGATCGATGCCGAGGGGAGTCGTCGCATCCATGGGCATACCTATCACGCCCAGATCTTCGTGAGAGGCCGCCCCGACCCGGACACGCGCATGATGATCGATCTCGGACTATTTCGCAGAGAAATCGAGCGCGTGCGCGACCAGCTCGATCACCGCTTTCTCGACGAGGTGCCCGGCCTGGGTATTCCAACCCTCGAAGGGCTGTGCACATTCATCTACCAACGGCTGTCTGTCGCCTTACCCAACATATCCAAAGTTCGTGTGGAACGGCCGGCGAGCTGGGATTGCTGCGATCTGAATCCGGATCTGGCGCTGGCAGGCGCGTGACGCCTGCGATAGGATAGCGGGATTGTCTGCGGCATCGCCGGAATCTGCGCCAGCCACTCGGGCCCGTACGCGTCGATTGCGGAGGGGACTTTCTGCGCTTTCCCCGGGTCGTAGAACGAGTCATCAGCACATCGACCACGACCTGTGACAGATTCCATCAAACAAACGCTCGACGATACGTCGGCGAAATCAGGCGCTCAAGCATCGGGCCGTGCAAGCGGGCCGTTGTCGCCAAGATCGGATTCTCGCGTTATGGAGGTGCGGCAACGCTTGCGACATCAGCACCTCAAATTCCTTTCTATTGCAACAGAATTGAGCGCGCAGGTAGGGCAGCGAAAAATCCCCTCGATCTTTGATTCGCTACAGACAGATCGATTTCACATCGGGCAGCTCACGACGTGGAAGAGAGGCCGAGCGCTCACGAAAACCCTGAAATCGCTTAGCGCAGAATTGGCACTGCGGGACGCCATGGGCTCAGGGGAGGTGCCGTCTGATATCGATCGACTTGAAACCCCGGGCAACTTCGCCTTTGGTCTATGGATTGGCGACGGTGCCCCGCGTAAGCGACGGTATTTCGGCGCAAGTCCCAGAGCCCTCAAACTCATATCAAATTGGGCGACGGCGCCAAAGGATGAGCGCGAAGCACAGTTCAAAAGCAAGGGCACTCGACACTCTGAGTATGTCATTTTGAACAAGGTGGCACGGATTCACAAAAAGACTGCCTCGGGCACATTTTTCTTGTTCACGGAGCGGCTGCCATGCGATGAATGTGAGAAAGTCATCCAGCAGTTTCTCGAACATTTCACAAATGTTCGCCTATCAGTCGCCTACCTCACGGAGGGGCCTCGCGACGCAAAGGATGGTCGAGTTAAGCAAATCCAGGCACGGTTGAGACGTCACGGCAAGGGCCACCGGCTTTACCGTCTCAATGCTAGCCAACTTGCTAACCCGGGTGCTCGCCGCTGAGCCGGTGGCTGATGGGAATGCGATCGAATTTCCCCTGGCAACGATGCCGACGGATAGATGCCGCAGACCCCGGGAGGTCCGGGGTCTGCGCGTCTTCAGGCGGGGGTGCGGTTCAGATCGTATTTCATGATCCGGCCGTGTTTGCCATTCAGATCGCGCTCTGCGGTGTACACATCGCCGGACATCGGCAATCGCTCCGACAACACACGTTCGAGTGCCGCAAGATCGTCAGCGTCGAGCGGCGCATCAAGCACGCGCAGATGATCCGCAAGGTGATCCCCGCGACGGACGCCCACGATCACGCCGGCGACCTGGGGTTGTGCCAGCACCCAGCGCATGGCGATCGTGGGAATCGACAGGGCATGACGGTCGGCAATTCGCTTGAGGGTCGCGAGCAGAAGCTGAAACAAATCCCATCCTCCGAAGTCCTCGATGATCAGCTTGTATTTCACCAGCGACCGGTTCTCCAGTTCCCCGATGGGTTCGGCGACACCGAGCCAACGCTCCGACAGGAATCCTCCCGCGACCGCCCCGTAACACAACAGCTTCATGCCCGTCTGTTCACAAAGGGAGGCGAGCGACAGGCTAGGGCGCTGATCGAGTAGCGAATACTGGACCTGCATGCTGAGCAAAGGCGTGCCGGCGTCGATCAGTTCGCGGGCGCGCACCGTATCGAAGTTGGTGCCACCGAGATGCTCGATTTTGCCTGCGTGCTGCATTTCCTTGAGCCAATACATCGCGTCAAGGTAGCCCGGCACATCGTAGTCCCACCAGTGAAGCTGGACCAGATCGAGACGCTCGACACCGAGCCGCTTCAGCGACCGGTCGATGGATTGCACGACGAGTTGCCGGTTGACCTGGGCGAGACTGCCAAGATCGGGAACGAACTTCGTGTGAACGCGCAGTTTCGACAGACTATCCGCGCCGCGCGTGTTCGTGTAATGACGACGAAACTCACCGATGAGTGCTTCGACGCCGGTATAGATGTCTGCGCAATCGAACGTCGTAATGCCGGCATCGTAGTACGCCGTCATATCGTCGATCGCCGCAGCGTAATCCACGTCGCCATGACCGCCGGCCAGTTGCCATCCCCCTTTGAGCAGTCGAGAGATCGAATAATGTGGCGCGAGATTGGTTTGGTACGACAACGTCATCGATCAGTTCTCCGTGGAGGGATGTTTCACCGCCGTGGTCTCGGCATGCTTGAATGCCCGCGTGTTCGTGCGTGTAATCCGAAAGCGCGACGCACAGTTCGGATCGGGACAAGCGACGTCCGAGTCGGTACTCATCCAGTCGTTGGGATCAGTGACACGTTGTTTGGCGGCGAGCAACGGCAACACCGCCGACAGGGAGTAGATCGAGAAACCTTGTCCGTCAGGCAAGTGGAGCATTTCTCCGCGAAGCTCGAAGTAGTCGCCGACTTTGGCGCCGCAGTACAGCCGGGCGCCTTCCGGGGCAACCACTTCCACGCGCAGATCGTGCAGCGAGAACCCGAGATCCGGATCGCTGCCTTGGGCAGGGGTGAGACTCATGCATTCCTCCAGTGAAAAGTAGGGATGCGATGCGCCGCATCCCCTTAGAGGTTTGGCGGCGTCACCGACAAGATAATTTCGGTCGGAACCTGGGAGGCGTTTAGGTACCGATGCGGCAAACGTGCGTCGAACGAGAGACTGTCGCCGGCGCCGATCACGTACTCGAGGCCTGCGATCTGCGCGACGAGTTCTCCATGAATCACGTAGACGCATTCCGCCGCCGCATGACCTCGCGGCTCCTCGATCGATACCTGACCGGGTTCGAGAACCGCGCGAAGCACTTCCAGTTGACCAATGCCGTTGGTCAACCGCTCGTAACTCACCTGACCTTTCGGTGCAGTGAGCGTCGCGCGTTCGCCGGGGCGGGTCACGCAGACGGACAGGTCGGCGGGCTCGGCGAACAGCGAAACCACCGATTCGCCGAACACCGCCGCGAGACGTCGCATCGTCTCGAGACTGGGGTCCGTCACCGACCGCTCGATCTGACTGAGCAATGTCGCCGAGACCCCTGCCTGACCTGCCAGCTCTCGCAGCGACAAACCACGCGCGCTGCGCAATTCCTTTAATCGTTCTCCGATCACTTTTTCAGACCTCGTTGGTGTGCTGCCAACCTGATCTGTGCAGCACAATTTATACAGTGATACTGCACATGTCAAGCAACGCAATGGGGAAACAACTTGAGTATTTTAATGGGGAACACCGCCTTTATCCACAGGAATATAGGGGAAACCATGTACGGCTCCGCGAGGCATTTTATTTTTTCCACCCTTGAGTTCTTGTGCATCTTAGATACACACTTCACTCATTCTTTGTGCAGCCAAACTATACAGGAGTTGTCATGCCGCACACTGCTTCGAAGCCCGGGTCGCCCCGGAGTCACCGGTACCGCTGGTTGCTTGTCGTTCCGTTTCTCTGGCAGGCCTGCCTGGCACCTGTCGTGAACGATATTTCGTGGACACCGTTCGGCATTCCGTTTCCGATGTTCTGGCAAATGGCGGGCATCGTGGTGGCAAGCCTGCTGATCGGGCTCGTGTTCCGGCTCGACAAGCTTGCGGGCGTCGAAGCGGAGGAGGCGGCGTTTTTGCTGGCCACGTCGCAATGTGCGGGAGAACGTCAATGAAACTCTCGATCGTTCTCATCATTCTGTTGTCGACGGTGGTCGGCGCGATTTGTTACGGCCGTCGCACGCGACGTGGGCCGGCACTTGCGGAATGGGCCGTCGGCGGCCGCAGTCTGGGCACCCTGATCTTTTGGTTTATCAATGCCGGAGAGGTGTACACGACGTTTGCCGTTCTCGGCATTTCCGGTTACGCCTGGGCATTGGGCGCGCCGGCCTATCTCGCGTTCTGCTCCGTGTCGTTGAGTTATGCCGTCGGCTACTGGCTGATGCCGAAGATTTGGAGAGCAGGGCGTCTCGGCAGACTGGTCACGCAAGCCGATTATTTCGCTTCGCGCTATGACGCTCGCTGGCTTGGCGTGCTAACCGGCCTGATCGGCATCGCGTCGCTGATCGTCTACGTCGAGATACAGATGGTCGGACTGGGGCTGATCGTGCAACTGGCGCTGGGTGGCGTGATCTCGACTGCGGCGTCCATCGTGGTGGCGGGGCTGTTGATGATCGCCTTCGTGTTCGTTGCCGGTCTGCGTTCCGCAGCGTTCGCCGCCGGGGTGAAGGATGTATTGATGGTCGTTGTCGTGGTGCTGCTCAGTGCGACAGTGGCAAGCAAAGTCGGCGCGGCGTCGCTACTCGATCTGTTCGGCATGGCCGAAGCGCGACACCCGGGCATCGGCAAGTTTCCGGGTATCGATCCGGCGTCTCCCACGACGGCCATCTGGCTGATGACGTCCGCCATCAATCTCGCGCTGGGGAATTGGGTCTTTCCGCACCTGTTCCAGATCTCGTACTCGGCGCATACGGCGACGGCAATTCGACGCAATGCGATCTGGCAACCGCTTTATTCGCTCGCTTATTTCTTCATCATTCTCTTGGGCATCGGCGCGCTGCTCGCGAACACGCAGCCGCCGGGCGGCAATCTGAACGGCGCATTGCTGCAATTCGTCTCGGAGCGATATCCGGCATGGATGGTTGGGCTGGTGGCTGGCACCGGATCGTTGCTGGCGCTCGCGCCTGGGGCGCTGTTGCTGCTCACCGCGGGTTCCGTGTTCACGCGAAACATCGTGCAGCCATTCCGACCGAATCTCTCCGAACGCACCGCGTTGATTCTCTCCCGTGGCTCGCTGATCGCATTTACGGCTTGCGCCGTCTACCTGTCGATCAGTCAGAAGGGGTCTTTGGTATCGATTTTGTTCGCCGCCTATTCGGCGATCGGCATGCTCGCACCGGCGGTGTTCTTCGGCTTTCTATGGAAACGCACGACCGCTGTCGGCGTGCTCGCGGGGCTGATCACTGGCTTCACTGCACTGCTCGCACCGTTTGCCGCGCACTACTGGGCTGCCGTGCTGCCCCAGTGGGAGCCGGGACTCATCGCCATGGCGATCAACGCGTGCACGGTGATCGCGGTCAGTCTCGTGACACCGGCGCCTTCACCTAACGCCGTGTCGTTTGGCTTGCTCAAGGCCAGCGAGACGCTCATGCCCGCTGCGTCCGGCCGAAAACTCAACGCCTGATCCGGCGCGCAGCACTGCTAGCTCAACTGTCTGATATCTGCGGCGAAGGACGACATGTCCCGCTGCGGCTCGTTGTCGCCTTCCGGCGGCTTTTGATGGAGTCAAAAAGTGAAAAAAAGCTGTATTTGCGTCGCACTTCTCGCGCTGTTTCCGGTATTCGCGTTCGCTCAAAACAGCGTGACGCTTTACGGCATGCTAGACGCAGGGCTCACGCTGGTGAACAACACGGGCAAGGGGCGCGTCATTCAGACCGATGTGTGCGGCCCGCCCGGATGCAATCGCTGGGGACTCAAGGGGTCGGAGGATTTGGGTGGCGGGACGTCTGCGATCTTCACACTGGAGAATGGCTTCAACATTCAAAGCGGTCGCCTCGGTCAGGGCGGGACGATGTTCGGCCGTCAGGCTTTCGTCGGCCTCGCTAATGCGCGATACGGCACGTTGACCTTGGGGCGGCAATACGATTCGCTGTCAGAGACGGTTGGGTATTTTCCATCGAGCAACAACTTCGCGACGGGCTACGGCTCGCATTTCGGTGATCTCGACAACCTGAATCAATCGATTCGCATCAATAACACGATCAAGTATGTGAGCCCGGTCTGGAGCGGACTGCAAGTCAACGGCATGTTGAGTCTGGGCGGGCAGGCGGGCAACTTCTCCACGAATCGGACGGTGGCGCTTGGCGCGCTCTACGCGAACGGGCCGCTCTCCATGGCGGTGGGGTATCTTGGCATCAACAATCCGGCAACGAAGCCGGACGGCACCGGTGGCGTGTACGCGTCCAATGGCAACTATGTCGGGGCGCTGAACCAATACGTCGGCTTGCAGAATGCTGACGTCATGAAGGTTTTCGCGGCCGGCGGATCCTACGCCGTCGGTCCGGCGCAAATCCGGCTCGTCTACTCACACACCGCACTGAAGAACAGCCAGTATTTCGTAACGAATGGATTTGCGGGAGCAGGGGCCGGCAGCAACTTCAATCTCGATAGTTACGAAGTCGCTCTGACGTATAACGTGACCCCGGCGCTGATGGTCGGCGCGGCGTACATCTACAACGCGGGCAAGGCGGATTATCAGGGGCTCAAACCGCAATGGCAGCAAGTCAACCTCGGTGCCACCTATGCCGTGTCGAAGCGAACGAGTTTCTACGGTGTCGCGATGTATCAGAAGGCCGGCGGCGACGGCATCGCACCGGTGCTCGACGCAAACGGGGGTGTGATCGGGCGAGCGGCCATCGCCGAGATTCCCGGGGCGGGGTACGATTCGAGCAATAGCAAGCAGATGCTTCTTTCCGTCGGCATCACGCATCGGTTCTGAGATCAGGACGCCGGGCGCTGCCGCACCGTCGCGCCCGGCGTCGATCGCTCCGGCCTGAAAATGAGCGCAATAAATGTTCGTTTTTCTGGCCTCGACTTCGGCGATTGTGAACCATTTTTTTGGCTGAGACTTAAGTTTTCTGGAGAGTAACCACGGACAAATCCAATGAAAGCCTCATTTCCAGCAACATCGACTCGCTCTGCCGAGACGGGAAACACTTCGTCTTCCCAAAATAGCGGTACTCATCAGGCAGAAACGCAGAACGCGCAGCAATCGCGTGCGAACTCATCCGGCCCCCTCTCCGGACTCTCGAGTTTTTTTCAATCCAAGCGGACGGTAGCCAGGACGGTTTACGAAGAACAGCGTCTTTTTCACGGCACAACACAATCGAACAGAGACGCGCTGGCAAGAGACGGGTTCGACGTGTCCAAGAAAACAGATGGCGCAATGCAGGGACATGGTGGGCTCGAATTTCGGTCGGAAGATGAACTGCAGGCCACAAAGACACACCACTACCTGACATCGGACAAGAGAGCGGCCAAATACTATGCGGGTCTCGCTTCAGAAGCCCATGAGACTACGCGCCAGGAGGGCGGACGTAATTATGTGCACGTCCCCAAGGGCGCCGAACCCTCGATCGCTCGCGTCTTGAGCATCGACAGTCCGGGCAGGAAACTGCTTGAGAACGATCCGCATTCGGGCCAGCAAGGCGGCCACAACTACAAGACCAGCTTCAGAACCAAGGCCAATATCCCGCCTCAGTACGTTCTTGGCAAAAAGAACAGCCCGCCGGGTGCCGACGCCGAGGTCTTCCAGCAAAAACTTGCCAATGCAGGCCTCAAAGTCAAGCTGACTAAGGCGGGTGAATTACTTCGCGAGGTGCAATCCGACGACGAAGGCGACTTCAAGTAGAAAGGCGGCCTCAATGCTCGACTCGAATGCGTTGGCGGCCGGAGAGCCCCGCGCTGAGAAAAAGACGTGGTGGATTACGTAATCAGCAATTGCGACTGACGCCCGCCAAGGAGACGGCATTTACGGCTTGGACCATGCCCCAGCCGCCAGATCGAATTGCCCGGCTCGATTCACCTCGTCGCCCCACAAAACGATCGCCATTCGATGCCGTGCCGTAACCATCCCGGCCCGGCGCGCTCGCGATATCGAACCAAATCCAGGTAATTGGATCGGATAGTCGTCCTCACCCCCAAATAGGACTTTCGATGTCACTATCCAGATCAACCTCATCGAAGAGGTTCATTGTCGTTGTCTTGCTCGTTTTTTCAGCCCTATCCGTGAGCGGACGCGCCGTTGCCGTACAGAACTTTATCTATACCAGCTCTGGTGATCTGGAACAGATTGACGCGGCGATCAGACGGCCGGATATCCGGGGCGTCCAGATCGTGTACACCTGGAAAGCGCTCGAAAAAGGGAAAGGGGAGTACGACTTCTCACAAATCGAACGGGATCTGGCTCACCTCAATCGTTTGAACAAGCAACTATTTGTTCAGATTCAGGATCGATTCTTTGAGCCGACGGCCCGGAACATACCGGCGTACCTGTTGCAAGATCCCATATATCATGGTGGACTCGTGCCGCAGTACGACAACCCTGGGGAAAACCGCCCAATCGGGCACGGCTGGGTTGCACAACAATGGAACCCGGCGGTACAGGAGCGATATCAGCAACTCCTGGCCGCGTTGGCGAAAGAATTCGATGGACGCGTATTGGGTATCAATCTGCCGGAGACGGCCATCGATATCGACATAAAACGAGACAAGACCGGGTTCACTTGTGACAAGTATTTCGATGCGACGCTGAAGAATCTTGAGTTTGCACGGAAGGCATTCCGCAAATCTTATGTGGTGCAGTATGTTAATTTCTGGCCGTGCGAATGGAACAACGATCATCGATATATGTCCCGGCTTTTTTTGTTCGCGAGCGAGAACAATATCGGCCTCGGCGGGCCGGATATCGTGCCCTGGAAGAAGGGGCAGATGAAAAACGCCTATCCGTTCTTCCACGAGTACAAGGGTAAGCTCGCCTTGGTCGCAATGGCGGTTCAGGAGCCGACGTTGACCTACACGAATCCCCGGACACGCAAACCTTTCACGCGCGACGAATTCACCAAGTTTGCAGAAGACTATCTTGGCGCCGACGTTATCTTCTGGAGTGTAGAGTCGCCATGGCTGAAACAGAAGTAAGCGTTGCTTTGCCGATCGCTCGTCTACGGCTGTCGTGCGAGGCTGACGAGCGTGAGCGCCTTATCGTTAGCAGTGCCGCCCCATCGATTCACCTTCGTTGACACGCCAACGGTAAACGACTCAACGTTGTCGTCCAACTCCATTCGGTTGTGCCGCAGACGGCCACCAGCGAACAGCTACCAGCGACCAAAGAGACGAGCATGGGAACTTACGCGGATCAGGCAAAACATGACACCGAAACGTCTCGCACGAATGGCGCTCCCGACGCTCGACATCTCCTGAACGCCGCCGCGCAGCTGCTCGACAATCGGGTGCACGCCACGGCCCAGCGGAAACTTTCGGACATCGCGTCCCGCAGTCCGCAGGCCCGGCAGCTCAGCGCCTTCAAATCGATGGCCGACAATCGCCCGGAGTCCGAACGAATCACGCAGCTTCAAGCCGTTGCGCACGCGTCATCACCCGCGCGCCAATCGATCAACGGCACAGGTTTGCCCGACACACTCAAGCACGGCATCGAAAGCCTGTCCGGCATGTCGATGAGCGACGTCAAAGTCCATTACAACTCTGACAAACCCGCGCAGTTGCAAGCGTTTGCGTACGCGCAGGGGACGGACATCCATGTCGGTCCGGGACAGGAGCGCCATCTGCCGCACGAAGCCTGGCACGTCGTCCAACAACGGCAAGGCAGGGTGCGTGCAACCATTCAGGCCAAAGGTGTCGGCATCAACGACGACACCGACCTCGAACGCGAAGCCGATGTCATGGGCGCCAGGGCGCTGACGCTTGGAGACTCAGGCTCGGACGAGCCGCTTGTCCAGCGCGCCTCGAGCGGCAGCAGCGGTCGTCATGCACCGGTACAAAGACTGGCGTACTACCACGGTGGAGGCAAAGCCTTCGTGAACTCGGCAATTGCCGGAGCGCACACATCCAAGGCGTCTGAAGGTGAACTCGGCAGCACGGGCATGTACTACTGGAAGGACGACGAAAACGCGGCACTGGTGTCGGCGGTTATCTACAACCCATCAACAGACTGGGCCGTGATGAAAATCGATATCGATCCGGAGGTGTTGAAGACCCACAGTGGCGCGACCCGCACGCTGAAATTTCCAAGTGCTGACGTGGCGCCGATCACGCTCGACGGTGGCAAGGTGCAGACAGTGTATGGTGTGCACTATCGATTCATCCAGAACAATCTCGGCACCAAGCTTGGCGAGGCGTCTAAAGATGAATCGATCGAAGGCGACCTGGCACCTAAGTATGCCGCCATGACGGGGCGGCAGTTTCTGGACAGCTTCGATGTCGTACAGGCGCCCACCAAGGCCAACAATTACGGATACACCACGCTGCGTCAGGTGCGTGCGAACGACAGGGGCCTGACTAACATCATCTATGGGACTGCGACCGACGGCAGCAGAAACACCTTCTCCAAAACCTGGGAAGGAAAAATCGCCGACGCAGGCCAGCAAGCGACCATCGCCAACATGGGACTGGACAAGAAGCAGGAAGTCCCGGCCGTGCTGCGTGGGATGAACGGGCAGAAGGGAACCGTCATCACTGAAACGTAGACGCGTAGACGCGTCGATATGCCGACGCCCCCTGTATGAATACCAGGGGAGAATGGTGTTGGGTGCGCCGTTCCATGGTGTCGCCAACAGTCGGAATCCGCGCCAGATGTTCGCAACATGACAGCCCATTACCGCATTTGCTATCTACGATGTTGTGGCAAGCCACAACCGGAAGATACCGCATGAAAAGCACAAGATTGACGCAAGGTCAGAGTACCGGCACACATCTGGACGCTGGCCAGACACACAGCAACACGCCCCATCAGGCGAGCACGTCTGCGTCAACGACGTCACACCCCGTCAGCCCGGAATTCGAAGGGTTGAAACGTATCGCCAAGAAGGTCTACAAAGAGGAACGCAAGTTTCACGGCACCGATAGCAAAGGCAAGGCGAGTATTCGCAGTGATGGCTTTCAGATGAGCAAGAAGGACAACACCAATGCCTGGGCCACCGACAAACGTCACTATCTGGCACCACAAAAGATGACCGCGATGCTCTACGCCAAGCAGGAAGACCCCGCTATCGTGCGTACGCTCGGTGCTCATACAAATAAGAACAGGGCGTCGAGCTTCGAAGCCTCCACCAACGAGCCTGGTGCTTACGTAGAGTGGATACGTACGTCGAAGGACATCAAGGCCAAACACGTCCTCGGCAGCAAGCGCAGCGCCGCGGGCCCCGATGCAGAGGTCTTCCGGGAGCGGATGGAGCGCGCAGGGCACAAGATCGACACGGCCACGGCAGGGCGGTTGCTACGGGACGTGCAATCCGATTCCGAGCATGATTTCTCCGACAGGGAGTAATACCTTCTGGCAATCGCAGCGGAGGAGGAGGGGGCCGAGTAGTGCTGCGCGCGCTTTCCTCTACCGCACCAGACCATCGACAAAATCGAGGCATCAATATAAGCGTTTTCGCCGGGACGTGGTGACGCGCGGGATCTCGGAACGAACACAGCAATCACATGCCTCGACACAAGCCTCGACGCTAGCGCAGTCGGAAAGGCTATCGCTGGAATGCACCGCGTCTCGATTCTCGATGCCGTTCGGTAATGATCATGCCGATCATTTCCCCGCGGGGGCTTACGATCCCGGCGGCAGTCCAGTCACGCCCTGAAAATGTCTCAAAAAGTGGCAGCGTTGTCGGTTACGTCACGCCACGTCCGCACTAGAATCCCTCCAGCTGGTAGAAAGCAAGACTGTCGAGGTGCGCCTCGCACTTGCCATTGCCGCCGCTAACCACCCCCTGTTCAAAATCGGTTACGTCTGTTGAAGACATCGTGAGCATCGCCATTGCGGACTCAAACGCACGAGCACGGTAACGACCTCGTGACATTGGCAATCTCATGAAACCAGCACCGGCGGTATCTTGCCTTGACGGTCCGTTAGGGCGTGCAAGGAATCCCCGCTGGCATTTGCCGATTACCGATTTGCAAACGATCTTTCAAGCAAGGAGTCAGTGGATGACCCGTTTTCCTAATTCCGACAAGCCAGCGGTTTGCGAGGCTAAGTGGGGAATTTTTTCCAGAGTTGGCATTTCCATGGTAGCGGCCGTAGTAATGGCCGCAGCTTCGGCACAAGTTCAGGCAGAAGACAGAGGGAAAGTGTTGGTGATCATGTCCAGTGCTCACCAGCTCGAATTGCGCGATGGAAAGACGTATGAAACAGGCTATTACCTGGACGAACTTGAAATCCCGCTTCGCAAGATGCTCGACGCTGGATACACCGCGGTGTTCGCGAGTCCGGATGGCAAAGCGCCGTCGTATGACAAGGTGTCGTACGATAAGATGTTCTTTGGTGGAAGCGAGCAGGCTCTCAAAAAGGCTGTCGAACTTGTGACGAGCGACAAGGGGCCTGTGCATCCGAAGAAGCTCTCGACAATCCTTGCTGAGGGCATCAACGACTACGTCGGCGTTTTCATTCCAGGCGGTCACGCCCCTATGCAGGATCTGTCGCAGGACAAGGATCTCGGAAAGATCCTGCTTACGTTTCATGAAACCCGGCGACCAACTGGCGTCATCTGCCATGGACCGACAGCGCTCCTTTCGACGCTGAGCGACCCGGTTGCCTTCCGTAAGGCGATCATTGCCGGCGACACCAACGCGACGAGCCAGATTGCGAAGGGGTGGCCGTACGCCGGATATCGCCTCACGACCTTCTCGTCAGGAGAGGAAAAGTTTATCGAAGGGCCGGGCGCGCAACTCGGTGGATCGGTTCAGTTTTACGCGGCCGACGCGTTAGCCGAGGCGGGCGCACATGTGGATCGCGTCGCTGCCTGGCAGCCGAACGTCGTGGAGGATCGTGAACTGGTGAGTGGACAACAGCCGTTTTCCTCTGAAGCATTCGGCGATGCATTCGTAGCAAAACTGAAAACCGCCTCGAAGGCAAAGTAACCGGCACCACGCCCCCTCGCTACTGTTACCGCCGACGAGTCGCGTTCGGTTTCGGTTTCGGTTTCGGTTTCGGTTTCGGTAGCGAGGCAGCCGGGGGACGATTGTTCGATGTTCAGTCGAGCAATCCTCCATGCCCATTGCGCTAATGGGTCAACGGGCCAATGTCCGAGCGCTAATTCCGAAATCTGCCACGAGATCCGATAGCGAAAAAGCCGATAATGTGTTGACTCGGCCCTTAGGGCCGCCCTCATGCTGACTGCTCCTGGTCAACACAAGGACGGTGAACTTATGAATTCTTCCCATTCGTGGCTGAGCGCATCGGAAGCCGCCAAACGGCTTGGCGTATCGAGCAAGGCTTTGCGCCTGTACGAGCAGAAGGGCTTGATAAATCCTGGGCGAACACCGGCAGGGTATCGGGCGTATCGACCTGGCGATATCGTCCGAGCTGGCGAGGTTGTGGCGCTGCGCACGCTAGGACTCAGTCTGGCTCAAGTCGCGCGCGTGCTGGACGGTGACCCCGAAAGTCTCAACGCGGCGTTGTCGACACACGAAACAGTACTCGACAACGCGTTCCAGGAGATTCTCCGTAAACTGGACAAGCTTCGAAGTATCCGGGCGGATCTGGCTCGCGGAAGGATGCCAGCCGACGGAGAATTGACCTCCTTGCTCAATCGATCGACCGAAATCACGACGGCGTTTGAGCTCCCATGGCCTTGGGGCAGGGAGTGGTTCGAAGTTCGAGAGGTTCGCCCTTTGAACTACATCATCGGCTCGCTAGGCAGCGGAAAGACCCGGCTGGCCCATCGTCTCGCGCAGACGCTGCCAAACGCAGCCTTCGTTGGCCTAGATCGGCTCGACAATGGATGCGTCGCAGCAAAGACCATGCTGGAAACTGATCCTGCGCTCAGATCGCGCACTACCCAGACCATGGCGTGGCTCGTTGAAGCGGGGGCAACAGAATCCGACGCGCTGACGGCACTGCTCGTTGCGCTCGAAACCGAAGGCCCCGCCGTATTGGTGATCGATATGGTCGAACAGGGTCTCGACCAGTCGTCTCAGGAAGCCCTGATGATCCACCTTCGTCAGCGTGCGAAGATGGGAGGAAGGCCACTTTTCTTGATGACACGCTCGTCAGCAATCTTGGACCTTGCGGCCGTTGGACCGGATGAGGCGATCCTGCTTTGCCCCGCAAATCACAGTCCTCCGAGCAGAGTAGTACCGTACCCCGGTGCGCCAGGGTACGAGGCTGTCGCGACATGCCTGGCATCGCCGGAAGTACGTGAGCGGATAGCGAGGTGCCCCGAAGCGGCCTAATCGCGCGCGAGTAACCCCGCAATTCGGCTAGACCAACGGCTGTTGCCCGTACCTCCAAATCGAGAAAGGCCACAAAGATACTCCCCGAAGGGCGGAAGAAGACGGGGTTAGTCGTTTCCCGGGTGTAGCGATTCGCTTGGTGTTTATGGGTGACGCGTCAATAATTGGGACATGCAGAGGTCCGGAGGCTCAGCGTGAAGAAAACCACCTTGGGAAAAGCAAACTTGGATGAAAATCGTTCGGGACAACTGACACGGTCATTTGCAGTGATCCGGGCACTTGCTCAAGGCAATGACGATGCGCGGAGAGTCATTGACATCGCCCGGAGCGTAGGCCTGCCAGAGTCGACTACGCATCGAATTTTAGGTGGGCTAATCGCGGAAGGGGTTGTAGAGCAGTGCCGGAAAACTAGAGGTTACCGGCTGAGCGTTGAGTTCTTTTCGCTCGGGACTATGGCCCGCGAGCCGTACACGCATGATGGCTTTATCGGAGATGTTTTGGAATCGCTCTGCGCGGACCTCGGGGATTCCACTTTTTTTCTGGTCAGGCGAGGTTTCGACGCGATCTGCATGGACATGTGCGAGGGCCCGGTCCCAGTGCGCTCATATACCGGCAGGATTGGTGGGCGTATGCCACTCGGAACCGGCGAGGGCGGATTGGCTATCCTCGCGTTTCTTCCTGAGGCAGAGCGTGAGGAGATTATTCGCGCCAATTGGGCGATAAGACAGGAACACTCCGAGATCGCCGATGACGAACAGACGTTGCGAGCTCGCATTCATCTTGCACAAAAGCTTGGATACGTAACACGCGACCGAGGAATCATAGACGCAATGACGGGTGTCTCCGTCCCAATTCTCGACCGCCTCGGATCAGCCGTCGCGGCCCTTAGCGTCGGTGCCCTTGCGCAAAGATTTCAAGCCGGCCGATTGGAACTGGTTGTCCAGCGCCTGAAACTTGCGGCGGATGCGATCGCACCATCCGTCGACAGGTACCGCATGCGAATCCCCAACCCTTATATGGCAAACGCCACGGCGTGAGCGCGGCGTCGATCTACGCTTGGCACAAGCGCGTTGGTGAAATGGTCAGCGATGACGTCAAGCGCCTCAAGCACTTGGAGCAGAGAACGTCAGACTGAAGAAGGTGGTAGCCGACCGTGACCTAGATATCCAAGTTCTGAAGGGGATCGGCGCAAAAGTCAGGTCGCCGATGCTCAGCGTACCTCGGATGACACCGGTGTCACGTGCTCAAGCAGTAGCCGCGTTAACGCCTTTACCAGCGGTAATCTTACAGATGATCGCAGTTTGAGCATGCCCACTGAGCGCGCGGGCGCAGGAAATGGGAGCGCCCATCGACGCACACTCGTGTCGTGAAAACCGATCGGTGGACAGTTGGGGACAATCGATACGCCGAGTCCTTCCGACACGAACTTCGATATCTCTTCGATGCCATCGAGTTCGAATTGTTCGTTTGGTCTGATACTGTGATGAACTAGAAAATCGTCTGCCAGTTTGCCCGCGACTACCGTTCGGTCAAAACGGATGAATGGCTCGCGAGCGATCGTCTCCAGCGGGTCCTTCACGACCATTGTCGCCGGCGTCAGCAGCACCAGCGACTCCTTCCTGAGAGGCACCCAATCACAAGATTTGGGCAATGCAAACAATGGATGCACTATCAGTGCCGCGTCCAGCTCGCCGTCGGCCACCTTATCAATCAAGGGCATGGAGTTGCCCGGCTCGATGAAAATCTTTATGCCCGCGTAACGACGATTCCACTCGCGCAACGCCGGCGGCAAGAGCCCCATGAGTGCCGAGTGGACTGCGCCCAGTCTTAACGGTCCCGCCGGCAACTCGTCGCCCAGGGCTTGTGAGCGCATATCGCGTGTTTCGCGCACAACCGCGCGAGCCCCCTGCAGTATCCGATATCCCGCCTCGGTCGGTTTGACCGTCTGCCCGGCGCGCGCCAGCAGCCGACATCCGATCTCTTTCTCGAGAGCTTTGATTTGCTGGGCGACAGTGGTCGACGGCAGATCTAACTGCCTTGCTGCTTCCGCGATAGAACCCGCAGCGACGATGGCCAGGTACGTTTCGAGAAATTTGCTTTCCATAAACGTATTTTACGTTTATTGAGTGCGCAAAAACACGCTTTTTTAAAGATATTGTCGACCCGATACTACCGCCCGTCATGTGGGTAACTAATCGGAGGAGACGAGGATGAAAAAGCGATTGATGATGGCCGTCATGCCCGTAATGCTCGCCAGCAGTGTTTGGGCTGTGCACGCTGGCGCCGACACGCTGGCGAAGATCAAGGCCACGGGAACGATTACCGAGGGAGTCCGCGAGTCTTCCGGTCTGGCTTATACACTGGGCAACGGGAAATACACGGGATTCCATTACGATGTCTGCGCAAACATTATTGCCGACGTTAAAAAACACCTTGGCCTGGCAACGCTGGAGACGAGATACCAGCCGGTCACGTCGCAGAATCGCGTGGCGCTGGTGCAGAACGGCACGGTCGACCTGGAATGCGGCTCAACAACGAACAACCGCGCCCGTGCTCGCGACGTGGACTTTGCGATCACCACGTTCGTGGAAGAGGTCCGGATGGCCGTCAAGGCGAATTCGGGCATTCGCGAACTCAAGGATCTGAACGGCAAGACTGTGGTGACCACCACGGGATCGACGTCGGTGCAGACCCTGCGACGAGATCAACGTGCGCAGAGCATTAGCATCAAGGAAGTTTACGGAAAGGACCACGCCGACAGTTTCCTTATGGTCGAGTCGGGCAGGGCGGACGCGTTTGTCATGGATGGGTCGATCCTGGCGGCCAGCATTGCGAAGTCCAGGAGCCCAAAGGACTTCAGGATCGTCGGCGAGGTACTGTCGGTCGAACCCATTGCCATCATGCTGCCCAAAGGCGATGCCGCGTTCAAAAGCGTTGTCGATGACAGCATCAGAAATCAGATCAAATCCGGCGAGTTAGGCCGACTCTACGACAAGTGGTTCATGCACCCGATTCCCCCATCGGGTGTGACGATCGGCCTGCCGGTATCGAGCGCGACAAAGAACGCCTGGGACCATCCGAACGATCGCCCCGCCGAAGACTATTCGCGGAGATAAGTCATGCGGCTAGATTGGACATTTTTTGCCGATGACCCGGGCGGCCAGTTCTCCACCTATTGGGCCTGGTTGCTATCCGCCTGGGGATGGACCCTCACGGTATCCGTGCTGTCGTTTGTCGTCGCATTGATCGTAGGGGGCGTGATCGGAACGCTGCGGACGATACCGGGGCGGCCGACTGTCGTGAGACTTTGTGACGCCTATGTCGAGATGTTTCGCGACATCCCACTTCTGGTGCAGGTGTTTCTTTGGTATCACGTGGCCCCGGCCTTCGTGCCCCCGCTGAAACTGGTTCCGAGCGCTGCGCCGGTCATCGTTGCGCTCGGCCTGTTCACTTCGGCGCGCATCGCCGAACAACTGCGTGCCGGCATTCAGGCATTGCCACGCGGACAACGAGATGCCGGTAAGGCGTTGGGCTTCACAACGTTCCAGACCTACTGTTACGTCATCCTGCCGATGGCTGTGCGCCTGATCATTCCACCATTGACGAGCGAGTCGATGAACATCGTCAAGAATTCATCGGTCGCGTTTGCGGTTTCGATACCGGAACTGACCATGTACGCCATGCAGGTACAGGAGGAAACCTCCCGGGGCATCGAAGTTTATCTCGCTGTGACGGCGCTCTACGCGTTGTCTGCGTTCTCGATCAACAGACTCATGACGATGGTCGAGCAACGCCTTCGTCTTCCGGGATTTGCGCCCAGTCGTCAATTGGGAGGGCATTGAACGTGTTGCTTGATTTCTCCTCCTTCAACTGGTCGTCTGTCGCGCAGTCGGTGCTGAACGGTCTGGCGTTCAGCATCATGCTAACGGTTGCCGCTACGGCCGGCGGTGTGGTACTCGGCATCTTTCTGGCGCTCGCGCGGCTGTCGGGAATCCGGGTGCTGAAAGTGCCCGCCACGGCGTACGTCAACACAATGCGAAGCATACCGCTCGTGATGGTGATTCTCTGGTTCTTCCTGCTGGTGCCCGCCGGACTTTACGAGGCGATTGCCGGCGAGTTCGGCCGAAACCATCGATCGGAAATCTCGGCGATCCTGACCTTCGTCGCGTTCGAGGCGGCGTATTTTTGCGAAATCGTGCGGGCGGGGATTCTGTCGATCCCACGTGGGCAAAGCTCGGCGGCACATGCCATCGGTATGTCCTATGCACAGAATCTGCGATTCATCGTTCTGCCGCAGGCGTTGCGAAACATGAGCGTCGTTCTCTCCAACGATCAGACGATTGGATAAACGTAATGACAGACATACGTGAAACCGTTGTAGCCCCTCCACCTCCCTACGCTGCCAGTCGGCGTGTCGGCAAGTTCGTGCTGACGGCAGGACAGGTCCCCAGAAATGCGGCACGCGAAGTAATGGGCGACTCGATTGAGGCGCAAACCGTTGCCGTTTTCGACAATCTTCGCCGGGCGTTGGCAGACTCGGCAGCCAATATGTCCGACGTGGTAAAGATCAACGTCTATCTGGCGGATATCTCCGAGTGGTCGAGATTCAACGTCGAGTATTGCCGTCAGATGGGAGATCTTCGTCCCGTACGCACAACGATCGGATGCGCCTTGAACGGCGTGAAGATCGAAGTCGACGCAATCGCCTATTTGGGCGATGAACCGCAGATGCAGACCATCGGGGCTTTGCTGTGAGCGCGGCGCTGCCACTCGCCATGAAAGACATCCAGGAGGCCGCCGGCCGGTTGAGTGCCCATGCGGTGCGCACGCCACTCCTGAAGTTTCAGGCACTCAACGAGCAGTGCAACGGGCGCGTGCTGATCAAGCCGGAAATGCTTCAGCGCACGGGATCATTCAAGTTTCGTGGCGCATATAACAAGATCGCCAGTCTGACGGAGGACGAGTGCCGTCGAGGCGTGATGGCGGCGTCGTCCGGTAATCACGCACAGGGAGTGGCGAGCTCGGCGCAAATTTTCGGCTTGAAGGCGACCATCCTGATGCCCGAGGATGCACCGGAAATCAAGATCCGACGAACTCGGGACTATGGGGCCGACGTCGTGCTTTACGATCGCTACAGCGAGGATCAAGCATCGCTGATGCAGGCGTTGCAGGCCCGCACTGGTGCAGTCGTGATTGCCCCGTTCGATGATCCGTTGATCATGGCGGGACAAGGCACTGTTGGACTGGAGATCGCACAGGATCTGGCGCAGCAGGACATTGCCATCGATGTCGCTCTCGTGCCTTGCGGTGGCGGCGGGTTGATCGCGGGTGTTGGCACAGCCATGCGGGCAAGTATCGGCAAGATCGCGCTCTATTGCGTCGAACCGGAGCACTTTGACGATACGGCGCGGTCTCTCGATCTGAGCGAGCGCGTCGCCCGAGTATCACGCGCGCGGGACCATCGCTGGGAATTTCCTCGGCCGACAGATAGTGACTGACCGGAGGGGCGAGTTCCCGATCTTCGGGCAGTGCGACCCACAACTGAAAACCTTTCACCGGTGGCTCCACATGGCCCGTGTGCCAGGCGCCGCGGCCGGACGACATCCACTCGATGTCACCGGGTTCCAGATATCCCGTTCGGTTGCCGGATTCTGCGTAGTGGAGGCGCCCCTCCATCAGCAGCGTCAATGTGGCGATCCCGGAGTGTGGATGCCAGTCGTAACCGGGCTGGCCGATCGCCGCCTGTGAGTCGATGAGATCCAGGAACACAAAGGGCTTAATCATCTGGCCAACATCCGAGGGGCTGGCCATTCGAACGATCGGACCGTGTGCGCGGCCCCTCGTACGAAAGATGACGTGACGGCGTGGGCGAATTCGGGGGGGAATGTTCATGGGGCTCTCCATCAATTGACCATGCCAACCCGTTCTCGAATGTACGCGGCCGAGCAGGCAGGGCCATTATCCGAATCGCCCGATAACAGCGCCAGACGGGAAATCGGATTTCATCCGTGCATGCATGGCATAAAGGGATAGCTTGGCGCGCCGCAACGGCAGAACCCGCCGACGCTACTGTCTGGAGGGCCTTTTACCCGTCACCTTCTTTTGCGCCTGTCCCACTGGGCGGACAATGGCTTCGCGCACCATGACATTTTCCGCGAAATCGGCAAAGGCCCGGACAGATCGGGGAATGTGCCGGTTGCTGGGATAGACAAAATGGACATCGACCTCGCGCTGGCTGTAATCGGGAAGGACGCGCTCAAGTGCGCCGCCCTCCAATCCCGCGCGTGTCATGAGTTCGGGGAGCAGTGCGATGCCGAGGCCAGCGATAGCGGCGTCCAGTTGTACACGGGCCGAGTTCGCGGAGAACTTTCCTCCGACGGCCACCTCGCTCTCGGCCGAGTTTCCGTCGAGACGCCAGATCGCGGCTCTGGATTCGCTGCCGGTCGGCAAAATACAATCTGCGTTTGCGAGATCCTCTGGCGTGGAAATGCGTTCGATCGTCTGCAAGTACCGCGGACTGGCGACGAGCATTGACCGCGTGGCGCCGATCCGTCGAACCACAACCGTCGGCTCCGCGACGTGGCCGGCCCGGATCGCAAGGTCAATTCCATCTCGCAACAGATCCACGCGTGCATCGTTCAAAACAAAATCCAGACGAATCTTCGGATACGACTCAAGAAATGTCGTCACCTCAGCGAGAGGAAACCAGTTGAAGAAGTCCGCAGGGGCTGCGACGCGCACTCGTCCGCGAGGCTCTGCGCTCTGGTCTGCGATTTGGCGATAGGACTCGAAAAGCGAGTCAACCTGGCCGACGCATTCCGCGTAGAACGCCTCCCCGGCTTCAGTCAGCACTAGCCTTCGCGTCGAGCGTTGCAGCAGACGTACGCCCACTTGTTTTTCCAGCATCTGTATTCGTCTGCTTCCCGTGCTTGGAGGAATGCCGAGTTGCTGCCCGCCACGTACAAAACTGCCCGCCTTCACAACGTGAACGAACAAGGCGATGTCGTTGAAATCGATGCCCATTGTTAATTTCCACCATCGGAATAATAAATCCCACTCTACCATCTACGGATGGAATTGGATTACCAATAGGATGCTCGTGACCTTACTGATCGCTGCGCCGAGAGTGCAGCAGAAATTTTATGTTCAGGACCATGGAGCAAAGCATGAGCGAGATTTATCCAGAAGGCGTGGCTGTTGTAGCAGGGGGGAGCGGCGGCCTCGGTGCGGCCATTGCATTTGCGCTGGCTGCTGATGGATCCATCGAGGTGCTGGGCCGGCAGGCGAGCGCGAAGAACGAAGGGCAGTTCGGCATTCGGTCGAACTGCGTGGCGCCAGGCTGCATCGATGCAGGGAGTTGCATCGTTGCAAAGGTAAAGGCTGATGTCCCGGTGAGCTTGCGGTGCCGTCATATAACCTGTGTTCGGCACCATTGCGCCATTGAGGGCGACCGCGCTGCTCGTACGCCATGTCGAGCGCCTGCGCCACCAGGTCCGCGTCCAGTCGTGTCGAGAATTCCCAGGCCTACGACGCGACAACGGCAGCGCAGTCACCACCGTAACGGATGAGGTAGCCCCCCTAAACGGCGGCAGGCCGCCGACATCGATAGGGAATTCGGAACAAGGTCCAGATTATCCAGCGTTGCAGGTCCAGGAGCGACTATTTTGTGGGCAAGGACAAGGGAATACCTTCTGCGCCAGTGTATTGACCTAGCAAAACCTGCACAGGTTAAGCGGCTAAAGCGAATGCCTCGGCCGGGGTCTTCATCTTTAGCGCCTGATGGGGCCGTCGATGGTTGTAGAACTGAATCCAGTCCGAGATTGCACGGCTGGCGTGTTGCAACGTTTCGAAGCGATGCCGGTGCACGCATTGCTCCTTCAACGTACGAATAACTCGCTCGACCATGCCGTTTTGCTGCGGGCAATGCGGGGTGATGAACTCCTGGCGCAATCCGTAGCTACGCACCAGCGCCGTGTAACGACGGCTCGTGAAGACCAGGCCATTGTCGCTTCTGAGCAGAAATGGCTCGGCAACTCGCCCCAAGGTGCCAAAACGTGCGATCAGCGCATGTTCCAAGGCGCTTGAGGGCGTGCTGGCACGACCGCTACG